>CAYVHO010000007.1:0-105000 GCA_964451325.1 uncultured Nitrospira sp.
AGAATAAACCTTTTTAAAATCATTAACTTATGACTCTTTCAGCAAGCCCTATTTATGATTGGTACTAATTTCGGGGGCTTTACTGGTAAACTCTTCAGGTACTTTTAGTCACACCTCTGAGGCTCAGGTCTTGTTTTTTGCCCATAGGCTCATTATTATGTCAATCCCAGTTCTTCTACTGTTTTTTTAGCGTTCAACTTTTTTCCAACTCACCACTTTCGAGCATAGCCCTGAAAATGTGTCACTAGCCCTGAGGTGGGTCAATTGATTCTTTTCAGGTTTTGTTATACCCTGAATCAGAATTTATGGGGGACGCCTTGGGTGGACATTTGCCACAAAATCCATAGGAGCGCATAAAATGACCATGACGCCGTTGGCACTGTTGATGCACAAAAACATCGAGCACATTTCTTCCTTAGCGAGTTTGCGTGAAGCCGCAGAGCAGATGCGAGACAAAGCGGTTGGATCTCTTCTTGTTACGGATGGAGAAAATAAAATTGGCATTGTCAGTGACCAGGACTTTGTTCGAAAGGCGTTTGCTAAAGGGCTTAGTGCCGATACAAAAATTGATGCCATTATGAGTCAGCCCATTATTGGGATTGATATTGATCAGACGGCAAAAGAAGCCAATGACATGATGGCTGAGGAGGGGGTGCGGCACCTCATTGTGACCGACGCGGACAGAGTTGTTGGCATCATTTCAATGCGGGATCTTGTGCTTTGTTTTAAAAACAGGATTTAGGACGCTCAGGATAAATTCCATAAAAATAGTGTATTGAGACTGCCCTTGCATGCCTATTTTGAGCAGACTCAAACTAAAAAAGCCGAAGACTTTTTTTAAGTCTCCGGCTTTTTTTGAAAAACGTTCTGGTGTTCTCTTTTATTCGCGAACGCCGCTCCAAACCTTATCAGCATCTATTTCTTTGTCTGGATTGAGCTTGATGGCCTTATCCAGGAGCACTTTAGCGGGTTCGGCATAGGTCGGGTCAGAAATACAGCAGTCTGATACAGGACAAACGGCGGCGCATTGCGGCTCGTCAAAATGTCCGACACATTCTGTGCAACGCTCATAGGTGATCACGTAAATGTTATCGCCATCGACATAAGACATTTGGGTTTCGGTGTCTTCGCCTTCTTCCTCCCCGGTGATGGGTAGGCCTTCGGCTTCGCAATCGTCCAGATTTTCAAAAATTGCCTCGTTCGGACATTCTGGCAAACAAGCTGCACATGCAATACATTCGTCCGTGATCAAAAGTGCCATATTTCTTTCTCCTCCTTAAATAAGATGTTCAAACAAGATTCCTTGTATATATCACGGCATTTTCTGGGTTGTCAATTTTTTTAAGATGCCTTTTTTTGATGTTTTTATGCTTCAATCGCATCAAGAACCTGATTGACATGTCCTTTTACTTTTACGCCATAAATTGCTTCGATAATTGTACCATCTTTTCCGATGATAAATGTTGAGCGTTCAATGCCCATATATTCTCGACCATAATTTTTTTTGAGTTTAAAAACACCGTAGGACTTGCAAACCACGGTATCAGGATCACTCAGTAAGGGGAAATTAAGCGTTTGTTTTTTGACAAAGTTTTGATGTGATTTTAAAGAATCACGACTGACGCCCAGGATAACGGTCTCTTTTTGATCAAACTGCGCCGAAGCATCACGAAAGTCACAAGCCTCTACCGTGCAACCAGGTGTACTGTCTTTGGGATAAAAATAGAGCACGACATTTTTTTTGCCTTTAAAAGCGGCAAGATCAACTGTATCTCCTCGATCCGAAGTGAGGATAAATGTGGGGGCCTGGTCTCCTGGTTTAAGTATTGGGGGTGCTGTTTCTGACATTGTTTCTCCTATTTTTTAATTGATTTTTTGAATCAAGGGTGCAGTCGGCACGAGATGATGTTTCATGCCAAGCGATTCAGGGCTATAACCCATGGCTAAGCCTAAGAGTTGTGGTAAATGCAACACAGGCATGTTGAGTTGTTGGCTGATGCCTTCTTTTTTTTGATGGATTTTTTCGGCATCTTTTTGATAGATATCCAAACCCATGTGGCAAAGTGGGCAGGGGGTGACCATGGCATCTGCCCCCGCATTTTTTGCGGAACCGACACGGTTTGCAACCAATTCGGTTGCGATTTCTTCTTTTTCCAAAAAGACGGGGAAACCACAGCACTTTGTACGACCATCATATTCGACCGGATACGCGCCCATTGTTTTGATCAATTTTTCGAGAGATTGCGGGTTTTCCCAATCGTCAAACCCAGTTGCAGACTCAGGCCGCAGAATATAACAACCATAAAACGGAGCGATGGATACATCTGTGAGTGGGTTTGAAATAAAGGGTTTGAGTCTCTCAAGGCCAAAGTCTTTGACCAAAATCCACTGGAGATGTTTGACTTTCACCGTGCCATTATAAGTGAGTCCTGTCGATTCTTTTAAACCCGCGTTAATGCGTTCCCGCAGTGCCTCGTCTTTTTGTAATTTTTTGTTAATGCCACCCAAGACCCCCTGACAGGTGCCGCAGACCGTCATAATATCAAGTTGAAGTGCTTCCGCTGTTGCAAGTGTTCTGGCATTTAAGGTGTAGGCTAAATCAGGGTCTGCTTCTGAAATGACACCTGCGCCACAACAATTAAAAGCTTCCAGTTCATGGATCTCAATCCCCAAGCCCTCGACGACTTTCATTGTGGATTGGTGAAGCTCTGGTGTCGCCCCTTTTCCCGCGCAGCCGGGGTAATAGGCATATTTCATTTTTTTCTCCCTTTGAAAATGGCGCGAACGTCTTTGTGACCCGCAGGCGGATCGGCAAAGGGATTCGGCGACTTTCCGTGAATCAACATCTTAATGCCCAGTGGAATCATTTGAAACATTTTTTTGAAATTACCCCAGGTCATGAGAAGCGGAAGTTTTGTCTCGTTTAAACGGCCTTCTTCTCCCACGACTTCGGTAAATTTTGTAATGTGTTTTGCACCGATGGATTCTGTCATGCCTGAGGCAATCGACATCCGCCGAAGCCGCACAATTTGCTCCATCGGGGCGACATCTTTGGGGCAAACCTGCACACAATAGACACAGCGGACACAATCCCAAATGCCATCATCTTCTTGTAGCGCTGTCAGTCGGTCCTTCCTTATTTCGTCTCTGGGATCAACCTGGATACGGTAGGCTTTGGCAAGCGCCGCAGGGCCCAGAAAATTAGAAGAGGCTTCAAAGCTGTTACAGGCGGAAAGGCAGGCCCCACACATGATACAGGCATCTGCATTTTCGAGGTCTTCTTGAATATTCGTTAAGGTCTCACTTTGTATCGGCGCGTCGTCATTTTTTCTCACAACATAAGGTGTGACGGCTTTAAGCTTTTGCCAGAAGGGGGCCATGTCCACAACCAAATCTTTAATCACGGGCATTTTATCCATCGGGCCGACAAGCAATTTTCCATGACGAGAAATCTCTTCGAGTACCGAAGTTCTGCACGCCAGTTTTTGAATGCCGTTGATCATCATCAAATCAGAGCCACAAATGGAGGCCCGACAGGACGCACGAAATGAGAGGGAGCCGTCGATCTCTTCCTTAATCTTGATGAGTGCGAGTAGTACCGTCGTTTCGCGTCCGGCATCCAGGGTGTAATCCACCCAATGGGCTTTTTTGACATCACTTTCGGGGTTAAAGCGCTGAATTTTTATCGTAATGCGCATAAGGGTTCGTACTCAGATTTTAAGGGGAGGGTCGTTGCAAAAATTGTTTTATCCAAATTTGTAGGAAATACCATAACCCCCCTTGGGGTAGTGCATTTCGATATTGTCGAATTCGTTACAGGCGACGACACAGGCCCCCATTTCCATGCAGTTTTCCCAGCCGACAATGATTTTTTTACTGTCTTCATCCCATTTGTAAACAGCCGCAGGACAAATCCACGTACATTGTTTGTGCTCACATTCTAAGCAGACATCGGGAATTTTTATTTTAAGGTGGGGTTCTGAATCGACTTTATATTGATCCAGAAAGAGCTTGTCTTCTAATTTCATCTTACACCGTGACCTCTTGAGGGGCGCACCAATATTGGCTAAATTCAGCGAGGTGGGTCAGTGTTGAAAAGTCACGCATGCGATCCAGAAAGACTTTTCCCAGTAAATGGTCGATCTCATGTTGCAAGACCACTGCAAGAAAACCTTCGGCTTCAAAAGAGAGCGGGTTCATCTCACGATCAAATCCGCTAACCGAAACTTTATTGTGACGCCAAACCTTTCCACGCAGATCTTCCACACTCAGACAGCCTTCCCAGCCTTCAATCATTTCTTCAGAATGATTTGTCAATTTGGGGTTAATCAAAACCATGAGCGGGTGGTTGGGGGCATCGGGGTAGCGATTGTTCCCTGTCGATTTTAGAATGACAAGCTGTTTGCTTTGGCCCACTTGTGGTGCGGCCAAACCGATGCCATCCATTTGTTCCATTGTTTCGATCATGTCGTCCAGAAAGGTTTGGAAGTTAAGATCATGATGGGCATCTGCTGGAACAGACGCCGCAATTTCTCGAAGGATGGGGTTTCCCAATTTCGCAATTTCTAGTACTGCCACAAGATATCTCCATGAATAAGACTCATATCCCAATGTACCATGTCATCTTCTACTCTGCAACGCAGATTAGCTTGAAAAATCTGAAAATTGACAGCTTTTTCAAGCCCCTGTATCATGGGCTTCCTTTATTTTAGAGCGATAATTTCATGGCCTTACAATTTTATATTATTGATGGCAGTTCCTACATTTACCGTGCTTTTTACGCAATTCGTGAGCTTTCTAATTCCTCCGGTCTGCCTACAAATGCCACTTATGGTTTTACAAAAATGCTGCTCAAAATCATTAAGGAAAAAAACCCGGATTATCTGGCCATTGCTTTTGATGCAAAAGGCCCCACTTTTCGCAGTGAAATGTATGCCGAATACAAAGCGAACCGTCCGCCCATGCCGGATTTAATGCGCCCGCAAATCCCTTATATTCACAAGATGGTTCAAGCCCTGCAAATTCCTTTTCTTGAACAATCAGGACTGGAGGCAGATGATTTGATTGGCACCCTGGCAAACTCAGGGGAGGCGGCCGGGGTGGATGTCGTCATTGTCACGGGTGATAAAGACATGAATCAACTGATCACCCCCAATATTACCGTCTACGATTCGATGAAAGACAGGGTATTGACCGAGGCCGGGATTCAAGAAAAGTTTGGCATCGCCGCCAATCAAATTGTGGACATGATGGGATTGATGGGGGATACGTCCGATAATATTCCGGGTGTGCCCGGTGTCGGTCAAAAAACAGCCATCAAGCTCATTCAGGAGTTTGGCAGTATTAAAAACCTGCTTGAACACACCCACAAAATAAAACGTGCAAAACTCAGAGCAACACTGGAATCTCAAAAAGAAATGGCCTTGCTCAGTCGCGCCCTGGTCTTAATTAAGACAGATTGTGACATCGGTTTTGTGCTCGAAGATTACAAGATACAAACACCCGATGCCGAACGGTTGCTCCCGCTCTGCCAGGAATTAGAGTTTCCCGGTTTAATCAAAGATTTGCTGCCCGCGCCAAAAGCCCCTGAATTGAGTTTTGAAATTGTCGATGAAAACACGCTAAAGCCCATCATTCAGCAAATCAAAACAGATGGTTCCACCGCAATCCGATTGTTTGCAAGCGAAGCCAATGTCATGCATGCCAGGATTTTGGGTTTTGCATTTGCGATACGATCGGGCCAAGGGGTCTATTTCCCGCTTCAAGGGAAAAATCCCTTGCCTCAGTGTTTAAAAGATCTTTTTGCTTCTGGCGAAATACGCTATTACGGGCATGACTTTAAACCCTTTTTGACGATACTTGAACGACAGGGCATTGTATTCAAAGGCAGCCTTGTTGATCTTAAAGTCGCAGCCTATCTCATCAATCCCGTCAAAAGGGATTACAGCTTAGAAGCGCTTGTCCTTGAATATCTCAAGGAACAGCTTGAGGCCGAAACACCGACGCTCTTTTCAAATACAAATCACAGCCCGGAAGTCGCTGCTCCATTGTTGTGCCGCGAAGCGGAGTCCATCCTTCGTCTTTCTAAACCGCTTGAAAACAAGCTTGAATCAAAGTCACTCAAGAAGCTCTTTGAACAGATGGAAATGCCGCTTGTTCCCGTGCTTTCGGAAATTGAGCAAAATGGCGTCAAAGTAGACAGCAAGCGACTCAACAAGATGTCCGAAGAACTCCGCACAAAACTTGTCGCCGTGACCGAAAAAATTTACGAACTTGCAGGCAGCGCATTCAATATCAATTCCCCCAAACAACTCTCAGAGATTCTCTTTAATCGTCTTGGCTTAAAACCCATCAAAAAAACAAAAACGGGCTACTCGACCAACGAAGATGTGCTGACACAGCTTGCCCTACACCATCCTTTGCCGGAAGAGATTCTGAACAGCCGGCAGATTGTCAAACTCAAATCCACTTATGTCGATGCCCTCCCTAAACTTGTGCATGTAGAAACCGGGCGTATTCACACACAATTAAATCAATGCGTGGCGGCCACGGGGCGGCTTTCTTCTACCGACCCCAATTTGCAAAATATTCCCATAAAGGGCGACATGGGCCGTCGTATCCGCGAAGCGTTTATTGCAAATCCGGGCAATGTCATTCTTTCTGCGGATTACAATCAAATTGAATTGCGATTGCTGGCCCACCTCTCGGGTGATCCTGCATTACTTTCTGCCTTTCAAAATAAGGAAGATGTCCACACACGCACCGCGATGGAGTTGTTTCATCTGCACAAAGACGATGTCACACCCGACATGCGCCGGGCGGCAAAATCCGTTAATTTTGGCATCATCTACGGCATTAGTCCCTTCGGCCTCGCAAAAAATATCGGGGTTTCCCTGCCCGAAGCCAAGGGCTACATCGACCGTTATTTCGAGCACTATGCCGGTGTACGTGATTTTCTGGATGAAACCCTTAAAACCGCGACGGAGCAGGGTTATGTCACCACCCTCTTTGACCGCCGTCGTGATATTCCAGAACTTGCCAGCCAGAATCACTTTACACGCGGGGTTGGGGAGCGACTGGCCACCAATACGCCCTTACAGGGCAGCGCTGCCGACATCATTAAAATCGCCATGATTCATGTTTCGCATTGGATGGCCGAAACAAAGGTCAAAAGTCTGATGACCTTGCAAGTCCACGATGAATTGCTTTTTGATGTGCCCGAAGACGAAGTTCCAGTCATGAGCGAAAAGGTCAAAGCCCTGATGGAAGGGGCTGCAGAATTGAAGATTCCGCTTACCGTAGATGTCGGCATCGGTAAAAATTGGGCCGAGGCGCATTGATGATGGGTTTTATCTTTGCGTAGGGGCGACCCCTGTGGTCGCCTAATTAAAGATGTCATTGCCAAAAATGCTCAATGAATAACAAAAAAGGGCGACCACAAGGGTCGCCCTTACGGGAAACAGCATCAAAAGGAATACCACACATGTCTAAAAAAGTGCGAGCACTGCTCATTGTTTCGGGTCTTATTATTTTTCTGTCTTATGCGTTCCGATTTTATGTCCTTTTCACACGCTGGGGGACAGACCAGTTTTCTGTTTTGAATGCCCTGATTGCACTCGCTTTTTTCAGCATAGGGCTTTTCCTGTTTTGGATGGTCAAACAAAAAGAGAAACTCATCTCTCGTGATTACAGCATCCTCATTGCCTCGTCAATTTTCACCATTCTTTGGTGGGGCAATCGTTGGCAAAAAGTCTGGTTCCATCCCGAAAATGATCCCAATCCCCGCGCACATTTACATTTGGCTTCGCTCTATTTAGTAATGGGTGGTTTATTGTTGTTGACGGGCTGGATGGGTCGAAAGAAACATCAACTCAAAAAGACATAGATGTCTGATCTGCTTCTGTCAAAGCTCATGACGCCTTCTGCGCTGCATCGTATTGCTGGGCCTCGTTTTTTTGAGCGCGGCAAACGTTACTTTGAGGAAGAGCGCGTCGGGCTTTTTACAGAAGAAGTGGGGGTGGTCTCCGCTATCGTAGAAGGAGCTGAAGACTATCGGGTTGACCTTTGGCGTCACAATGCTGGGCTTGCTTTTTCCTGCACCTGCCCGGTGGATGACGATCTTTTTTGCAAACACTGTGTGGCAACCGCGCTCTATTGGCTTTCCAAAGACAAACCCATTGTTAAAAAATCAAAAACATCTAAAAAAACACCGCTCACATTAACCGGGCTACGCGATTTTCTCGAAAGTCAGGAAAAAGAAATGCTGCTTGAGCTGATTGTCGCAGAGGCAAAAAAAGACACACGCTTTCGTGAACAGCTTTTTTTGAAGTTAAGCACCGCCTCGGGTCAGGAAATAGACCTACAGGTTTTCAAAAAAATGCTGGATCGTGCGATCAAAATCAGCGATTTTGTGGACTACCGTCGTGCGCACGCCTATACACAAAAGGTTCAAGCGGTCATTGTCTCTGTGGCAGAACTTTTGGATTCGGGTTACGGCGATGCCGTCATTGTGCTCAGCGAATACGGACTCAAAGCCCTCGAAAAAGCCTTAGAATCCATTGATGACTCCGACGGTGGCATGAGCATGTTGCTGGATGAATTTCAAGCACTGCATCTGACTGCCTGTAAAATAGGAAAACCCAATGTTGAAGTACTGGCAAAGCGGCTCTTTGATTGGGAGCTTGCGAGTGACTACGGTGTCTTTTCCGGTGCAGCACTGACTTACGCAGATATTTTAGGTAAAAAAGGCATGGCCGTTTATCAAGAGCTCGCCGAAGCCAAATGGAAGAAGGTCAAGCCGCTCGGCCCCAATCAGGACGACGGGAGCAGATACGGCACACGCTTTCAAATCACACACATCATGGAAAATCTGGCGGAGGCCTCAGGGGATATTGAAGTCCTGGTTGCGGTGAAACGGAAAGACCTTTCATCGGCTTACGGTTATCTAAAAATCGCAGAAATTTACAAAGCAGCACAACAAAATGACAAGGCCCTTCAATGGGCGGAGCTGGGACTTCAGGTCTTTCCAAAAAATACGGATGACAGACTTCGCGAATTTTTAGCCGATGCTTATCATTTCCTGAAACGCCACGATGAGGCAATGCAAATCATGTGGAATGCCTTTGACGAACGGCCCTTTCTTTCAAGATATCAAGACTTGAAAAAGCACAGCCATCAAAACAAACAATGGCCGTGTTATCGTGAAAAAGCACTTGCGCTTCTGCGAGAAAGGTACGATAAAACCGAATTAGAGATGAAAAACCCAAAGTGGAAGGGTCAAGGGCAAGAGACCGATCATTCAGAACTGGTTCGAATCTTTCTTTGGGAGGAGGACATCGAAGCGGCCTGGACCGAAGCAAAAGCATGGGAATGTTCCGACGATCTTTGGATGGAAATGGCTGATTTAAGACAAACGAAACATCCCGACGAATCCCTGATCATTTATCAATGCCAAATCGCACCTATTCTTGAATACGCCAATAATGAAGCCTATAAGGAGGCCACGCAGCTTTTGCTTAAAATCAACAGCTTGATGTCTCGTCTTGAGCGCAAGGACGAGTTTTTTGATTATTTAGGATCAATCCGTAAAAGCTACAAACGCAAACGGAATCTCATGAAGTTACTTGATGGGACAAAATGGGACGGGTGAAGCTGGCAGAGGCGATACAAACAAACTTGAAAAAGCCGAAGGGTCTAATTTCTTAGGAAAAAAGTAGCCAAATCACATCTTTGATGACTTCTAATATTCCAATAATGGTGTCCATGTTCTCCTCCTATTACACTTTGGATTGATAGCTTGTTACCTGACTAAAGATACTACAAGCCCCATTTCAAAATCAATTGTCGCTTATTAGATTAAGGACGTGATCCCGTTTTAATTTTTAAGGAGAAGTCATGCTCGCGAAAGCGGGTATCCAGTATCTTGAGGTCTTAAGGAACCTCTGATCAAGTCATGAATTGTTTTTTCAGGGGGAAAATCCCCAGCTTCTGTGTTCCAAATTTTGAAAATAACGCGCTATTCTCTGCAATTTGCGCCTTGAACCAGGAAATTTTGTCTCATGAAAAATTCAACCCAGACTTAATCAGAGGTTCCTTTACTACGCTTCACATCTCAAAGATTGAATCGTGAATCTTGAATTTTTGCCTCTAGTTTTTCCTTGAGCTTTTCCGCCGCTTGAAACCCGGGTTTGACATCAAGGGCTTGCGTAACCGCATCCAGTGCTTCAAAATCTCTTCCTAAGCGGAGCAGCACTTCGGCTTTTTCCTTCCAGGCCTTCGCATCGCTGGCATTTCGTCGGATCAACAATTTATAGACGCCAAGCGCTTCTTTCAAACGATTCAAATCCAGCAAGACCGCACCTTTGTTGTGTAAGGCCCGCGTGAGTAGGGGACGAATCTCCAGCGCTTTTTTAAAAGCTGTGAGTGCCTCCTCCTGTCGTTCCAGTTTGAACAGGGCCTCGCCTTTGTAATTCCAAGCTTTGGGATCGTCTTCTTTGAGTAAAATCGCTTGATTAAAGGCAAAGAGTGCATCTTGATAACGACCTTTTCGGAGCAATGTAATGCCGCGTCGATTCCAAGCCTTGGGGTTGTTGGCAAGGTCATCTTCGGAAATGAGATCAAATCCAGTGGATAAATCTGTTGGTTCACTTTCCGGGTGATCTCCTGTCGCAGCGAAAAGCAAGGAGGGGACGAACAATGCGCTATATAAACAGAGGCGGACTAAGAATGGGGGATGGAACATCTGATTCAATCTCGCAAAAAGGAAAACAGGATAAACACAGATCTAAAGAGGTGACTTGGAAAGTGTAAGGGAGTCGCCTGCAAAGGTGCAAGATTAAAATCAAAAAGGAGGGGTTCAGCCTTTAAAAGAGCAATCGTATAAAAAAACCAAAAAGTACTGATTGATCTCTCTTGTTCTTGTAGATTGACAAGGTCACAAGGGGCAGTCTAGTATTTATTTTTGTCTCTCTGATCTACAGGTAATGCATACCCATATTTTTTCAAGGAGGTCTTTCCCATTAGCGATCAAAACATTTTTAATGCAAGCGACGTCGGTTCAGCCTCCAGAGAAAAGGCCCAGCAGACGGTCCTTCAACTCATAGATGTGCTCTTGCTTGAAGTCGTCGAAGAGGGCCCTCGAGTGGTCTTAGGCCGACTTCGAGAACAAGTCCTCAGAGCCGATCTTCAGGCAGAGGCGACAACAAGCGAGCTAAAAAAACTCACTGAGGTTGTTGAAAAAGTGACTTCGCCCGCCAATCGCATTGGCACCTTGCTCAGTCTGCCGACAGAAACAACCGCACACATCGTGGTCGGGGGCGCAGAATATTACGCTAATATTGATCCGAGACTTGAAGAGAGTGAACTCGAAGTCGGCATGCAGATTTTGGTCAATGAGGCCTTTACCGTGCTCAAAACACTCGATTATGACAAAAGTGGCGCCCTCATGAAAATCAGTGATCTATTGCCCGATGGTCGTATTCGTGTTGCAGGGGAAACAGGCGCAAATTCGACCTTATTGATTTGTGCTGCTTCCTTGAAAGACGAAAAACTCAAAGTCGGCGACGAAGTTCGTACCGATGCCAGTCATCGTGTCGCCGTCGAACGTGTGGATGCCTCGCAAAAGAAAAATTACTTTTTGCAGGAAAGCCCAACGACGACCTGGGATGACATCGGGGGACAAACAGACGCGATTAAATCCATCCGAGATACCTTAGAGGAACCACTGCTCCACCCCGAGCTCTACCAGCGCTTTCAGTACAGCCAACCCAAAGGGTTTTTACTCTATGGCCCACCCGGCTGTGGAAAAACACTCATTGGGAAAGCCACGGCCACGAGCATCGTGCGACAACTTCAAAAAGAAAAGAAAGAAAAAGTCGAAGAATATTTTCTCCACATCAAAGGCCCTGAAATTTTGAATATGTGGCTGGGTGAAAGTGAACGTATGGTACGCGACATCTTTGCGCAAGCGCGGGAAAAAGCCAATTCCGGCTACTTGCCCGTGGTTTTTATTGATGAAGCCGAATCCATCTTAGGCACCCGACGCTCTTCACGCGCACAAAACATCTTAAGTACCCTTGTGCCCATGTTTTGTGCAGAGATGGATGGCATTGCCTCGCTCAAAGAAATGGTGATTATTTTGGCCTCCAACCGACCGGATCTCATTGATCCCGCCATCCTCCGACCGGGTCGCATTGATCGAAAAATTAAAGTGGGTCGCCCCGATAAAACGTCGACTCGCGATATTTTTGCAATCTATCTCTCGGAAAAACTGCCGCTTGCACAAGACTTGCTGGATGAAGCAGGGGGCGATTCAGAAAAAGCCCGTCAAATGCTGATTGAATGCTGTACAGAAGCACTCTTTCAAGACAATACGGAAAACAAGATGATTGAAGTGCGTCTTCGCAGCAACCGACGCGAAGTCCTCTATCGCAAAGACCTTGTCAACGGCGCAATTATCGCCTCCATTGTCGAGCGTGCGAAAGAAACGGCCATCAAACGAGCCATCGCAGGCGAAGCAGAAGGTCTCAGCAAAAGCGACTTGCTGGATGCCTTGTCTGCCGAATACAAAGAAGGTGAAATCCTCCCGCCCACGGGTATTCTCGAAGACTGGCTGACCCTCATCGACCACGATCCTAAAAATGTGGTGGGCATTTCTCTTTTGAATGAAGAAAAAGAATTAAACCAAAGCCAGAAAAGTATTATCTGAGCCTAAGTCCGAGAGGTTCTTAGATTCCCGCCTTTGCGGGAATGAGGGTTGAGGAGAGGGTATGAAAGAAGGCCAGCCAGAATTTCGACAACTCTTTGGCATCGAAACCGAGTACGGCATTATCCGTGAAGATGTGGATGAGAGTGACCCCGTTGTCGAATCCATGGAATTGGTGCGTTGTCACAAGCGCCCTTTTCGCGCCGACTGGGATTACAGTGCCGAAGACCCCATGCAGGACGCTCGGGGGTTTCGGGTCAAAAGCCTGCAACAAGAGCAGGAAGAATTAGACTTTGAAAAGCTAGACCGCCATCGTCCTTTTTCCTTTCACGAAATGAAAAGTGACCTGATGTTGGAAAACGGGGCACGTTTTTACAATGACCACACCCATCCCGAATATTCAACACCCGAATGCGCAAGCCTATCGAGCCTTATCGCACACGACCGCGCCGGAGAACGCATTTTAAGAGAATGTGCCCTCACCCGAAACAAAAATTTAGCACAGGAAGACGCGCTGCAACTTTACAAAAACAACACCGATTTTCACGGTCACAGCTACGGCTGTCACGACAACTACCTGCTACCGAGAAGCCTCCCCTTTGAAGCCCTTGTGCAGCAGCTCATTCCCTTCTTGGTCACCCGTCAAATCTTTGCTGGAGCCGGAAAAATCGGTATTGAAGACCACAGGGGCTACACTCAAAATGGTTTTCAGCTCTCACAACGGGCTGACTTTTTTGAAACGGAAATCAGCATCGATACCATGCACGCACGCCCCATCTTAAATACCCGTGATGAACCCCACGCAGACCCTGCGCTGTTTCGAAGGTTGCATCTTATTTTGGGCGACTCCAACATGTCTGAGTATACGACCGCGCTCAAAATCGGTACGACCTCCCTGGTCTTGCGACTCATTGAAAAAGGGCTCGCCCCGACAAACAGTGCGCTCTGGGAGAACGTCAACACCCTGAAAAGCATCTCCCGTGATTGCACATTGAAACAAAACGTTCCACTCAAAAATGGGAAGCATATTTCCTCCATCGACCATCAGCGGCTTTTTTTGAACGCGGCATCAAAGGCTTTTTTTAACGAAAATGAAGAAACATCCTGGATACTTCAACACTGGGAAAGCACGCTGGATGCACTCGAAAACGATCCCAGGCAACTCATTGACCGTATTGATTGGGTCACTAAAAAGTGGCTCTTAGAAACATTTATGGATGCAGAAAATTGCGACTGGACTGATCCCCGTCTGCCTGGCTTAGATTTGGAATATCACAACATTGACCCTGAACGCGGTTTGTATTTGGGTCTTGAAATGGATGGAGAAATGCAGCGCTTTGTCAGTGATGCCGACATTAAAAAAGCCATGCGCACTGGTCCCTCTGATAGCCGAGCCGGTCTGCGCGGTCTCATCGTGAAAACTTTTTTAAAAGACATCAAAAAAATCCAGTGGGAGCAGATTGTTTTTTCAGGAGATCAAGCCAGGGTTTACAAACTTGACCCGACAATGACAGCGGATGAGATTGAAGTGGAAATGCAGCGGATATCAGGGTGCAGTAGCATAAAAGCACTCATGGAAAAATGATACCGAAACGCTATGAATATTTAAGGAGAGAAATCATGCAATTTGAACGACGTGAAAAACCGATGGATCCCATTGAAAAACCTCGGGAAGAAGGTGGGCCGAAAAAACCGGATACGGATAGCTCGCGGGATAAACTGCTGAAACGTATGCGAAAGGTTGACCCGAAGCAGAGCGAAAAATACCGACAACGCACCGGGGAATAACTCAGGAGATACAGAAAAAATGACATCTGGAAATTTTTTAGACTTACTCAAACAAGAGCACAGCCCTTTTGCTTCAGCGCCAAACCTGCTTCACACCGCTTCCACCGCGCCGCAAATGCCTCTGACCTCTGCAACGACCATCTTAGCTTTTAAATATCGGGAAGGTCTGCTCATTGCAGGAGATCGTCGCGCCACCGCAGGCAATATGGTGATGTACGACCGGGCAGACAAAGTCATCGACATTGACCGTCATTCGGTGATGGCCATCGCAGGTTCACCCGCGACTGCTTTTGAAATGGCGCGTGTGCTCTCCCACAGTTTTCAATATTATCGCCGCAGTCAACTACAAGATCTTTCACTCGAAGGCAAAGTCCGTGCGCTTTCCCGGCTATTAAAAGAAAACGTACCGGCTGCCGTGCAGGGCATCGGCACGGTCGTGCCCCTTTTTGCTGCTTTTGATCCTGAAAATGGTCAAAAGCACATCTACTTCTACGACATGCTGGGTGCCGAATTTGAAGTAGTCGACTTTGCGACGACCGGTTCCGGCTCTCCCGGCATTCGGGGCGTATTACACTTTTACAATCGCTGGAATGCCGAACCCGTCTCGTCGCTCTCTCAGGACGATGCGGTGGTCTTGGCCATGCGTCTGCTTGAAACTGCGGCGGAACATGATTCGGCCACGGGTGGCATCAAAACCGCAGCACAAGTCTTTCCGACCGTAAAAACCATCACAGAAGAAGGGGTACGCAGCTTGCCCTTAGATCAACTCAAATCTCTGTACCATGAGAAAGTCGAGAATCGCCATGTTTGAAGAACCTTATCGTTGGGCCGAAGCCGTCTCTAACCGACGTGACTATCTGGAAGACCAACTGCAATCGGGAAGCCCCGTCGTTGCCCTGCCCTGTACCGAGGGCATCTTGCTGCTCTCTGTCTCGGCAGGCACACAAAAAGTCTACGAGATCTACGACCGCGTGGCTTTAGGTGCACTCGGCCACCCGGCCGATGTAGAACGACTCAGAAATATCGTCATCGACATGGCCCACCTTGAAGGCTTTAATCGCTCTCCTTCAGATGTCAGCGCACGCCGACTCGTTCAATTCGGGCTTGCTCCCCCCGTCAAAGAAGCCTTTGAAGAAATTGGACGCGCCCCCTACATCGCGCGGCTTTTGATTGCGGAGTTAGGCAAAAATCAAAGGCGTATCTTTTACAGTCTCAACTACGATGGTGTTTTTAAAGAAACACACACAGGCCTTGTGCTCGCAACACCGGGCGAAGCCACCGAGCGTTGTGAATCCGCATTAAAGGCCTTAGCGGATTTGGAAAACCGTGCGATGACCGAGGTCTTCGCCGAAGCCTTCAAACTCTGGGGCCTCGCCGAAGTGGCTGAAGAGAAACGGGAGGCCCATCTTCGAGAGGTGCTCAAAGATCGGGAGATCGAAGCCATGCTGCTCTCAGAAAATGTACCCGGCCCCTCTAAAGTGCGCCAACTCTCGAAAGCAGAAATTACGACCCTCACCGAGTCATGGAGCGCTTAGGCATGAGACCGCCTCACCTCTTCGGAATTGAAACCGAATACGGCCTGCTGCACACCGATATGGACGATCCCCATGCGGCCGAACGTTTATCACATGGGGTACGAGATCATCTCTTCGATAAAAAGCGCGTGGGTCTGCTTGATATGCATCATCGTGCCCACGACGAACCCGCCGGAAATGGCGGGTTTTTACGCAATGGCGGGCGGTTTTACATCGACATGGGGCATGTCGAATATGCCACACCGGAATGCACCAGCCTCAGTGAACTGGTCGCCTTTAATCGCGCAGGTGACCTGCTTTTGCATCAGAGTTTGCAAGAGATGGGGCTGCTTGAGGCCGCGAGTTTCATCAAAAACAACATCGATTACGAAACCGGAGCCACCTTCGGCGCGCATGAAAACTACCTGGTTTCCCGCGATTTTCCCTTTACACAAGAAGGTCTCGGCCAACTCGTCCCTTTTTTAACCACCCGTCAAATCTTCAGTGGCACCGGTCGACTCGGGGCCAATTTTGTACCGGAAGGATTTGTCTCTTTGGGGGATGAAAAATTTCCGGACATTCCCTTCCAAATTTCACAACGTGCCGATCACATCGTCAGCGACCTCTACCAATGGGTGCAATTCAGTCGTGCGATCATCAATACCCGCGATGAACCCCTGGCGGATCCAGAACGCTTTCGCCGTATCCATTTATTGCTCGGGGATTCTAATCTCTGCGAACATGCCACTGCCCTGAAAATCGGCACCACGGCACTCGTGCTCGACCTCATTCACGAAGGTGTGGCGCCAATACTCGATCTACTCGAACCTGTGATGGCCCTCAAAATTATTTCAAGAGATCCCACCCGTCGCTGGCACATCCGATTATTGGATGGTAGGGAAACAAGCGCTCTTGAGATACAACGCGCTTATTTAGAGGCCGCTAAAAAATACCTTGCGGGAGAAAATGACGACACAGACTGGACACTTCAAGCCTGGGAAACCCTGCTGAATGATCTGGAAAAGAACGATGTCGAAGTCTTGGTCGGTCGAGTGGATTGGGCCTCTAAACTTAGCTTGCTCACTCAATTCAAAGCGAGTGAAAACCTCGACTGGAATGATCCCTGGCTCAAAAGTCTCGACTTGGAATATCATAACCTGGATCCAGAACGGGGTCTTCACCTCGCCCTCGAAAGTGAAGGCAAGATCGCACGCTTAAGCACAGATGAGGCCATCCAGCAAGCCACTGCAATGCCGCCGGTGGCGAGCCGGGCCGCAGGTCGGGCCTACCTCATCCGTAAACTCATGGAAAAACCCGCGCCTTATGTCATCAACTGGGCGTCTTTCCATCTCGAAAAAGGCGTACTCGGCACCACAGACCCCTTTAAAAACTACCTTAAAGAAGCCAAGGAGATCTGGAAAAACCAAAGTGAGTAAATCTCAGGCTTAATCCGAGTTTCCTGAAATTCCAGCTAAGGTCAAGATTCAAATTATTCAATCCTGGTGTAAACCCCTTCAATCCGGCATTCCAATTTGGCAATAATTAAGGTTCCGTTTGTACCATTCAAAGATAAAATGGCCTTCTGTCCCTGGGCAAGGCTTGCACATTCTTTTGTGCGGATGAATGAATCCGTGCTTGCGATGCCGTACCAATCGTTTTCTTCCCGTCGGATGATGACTGAATAACTCCCCCTGCCGTCGTCGCTTAGTTTGTAGGCGGTCTTTACCTCACATTTCTCTTCTGATTTGCGAAAGCGGATTGTCTTTGAAGACTCGCTGATCCTGAGATAAGGGTTTTGATCTTGCTCTATTGTCTCGCAATTTTGCGTGTGAACGAGAATTGTTTTGCCCTCAAGTTTAAAGAGGTTTTTTTCGAGTTTTTCGACCTTTATTTCAAAGTCTTCCGCATGACTGAGGGATACAAAAAGAATTGTAAATAACAAAAATACAACTAAATATTTTGAGGAAAGCGTCATTGTTTTATTCCCTACCCTTGCCTTCAATGCAGGTTACACCTTCTGAACCCACAAGCGCACTGTGTTTGAGTCCGATGGGGAGAATCAAGCGATCTCCCGGTGACAGGGTGTATTCACGATCCAAGTCAGGGAAGGAAAAAGTAATGCCGCCTGCGATGCAAAAGAGCATCTTTCTGTAATCATGTGCATGAGCGGCATGAACTGTATTGGGGGCGTTTGTCCAGCGTGTAGGTTCAATATTTCGACTGGTAAAAAAGACAATGACTTCTGATTCGGGTAAGAGGTGATCCCGATGTGGCCAGCGGATAAGATCAATGCCTTCGGGGCTTGTTTCATGATATGAGGGATGAGACATGCTGTTTCTCCAGATTTCTTAATGCGTTTATAGGGCTTTCATCGTTACTCTGGACTTTTTTCAGGGCCAGGAGATTCTTCAAAAATGCGACGAATGACTTCTTCAATCTCAATTTTTTCGACTGAGAGGTCTTCAATCGGAAAATCGCCCAGTAGTTTATGAGTGATTTGAGCAACTTCCTTTTTTTGTATTTTTAAAACGGCATGATGTTCATCCCACTCGACAATACCTTTTATACTTGAGGGTGCGACAGGGTTCTGTGTTTCGGCGAAACGGATTTTGATAATTTTGTGGTCGATGTAACGATTTGAGAGTGCGCTCAGTGATCCATCGTAGACGATGCCACCGTGGTTGATGACCAGCACACGCTGACACAATTGTTCCACATCCTGCATGTAGTGGCTGGTGAGCAGGACGGTCGTTTTTTTAGTTTGGTTGTATGCCTTGATAAATGAACGGATTTTTTCCTGAGAGATGACATCCAGTCCGATGGTGGGTTCATCCAAAAAGAGCACCCGCGGTTGATGTAAAAGTGAGGCAACGAGTTCGCATTTCATGCGTTCCCCTAAAGAGAGCTGTCGCACAGGGATGTCCAGTATGGCTTTGAGATCGAGCAGTTCGATCATCTCATCCAGTGTGTTTTGGAAGGTTTTGTGATCCACGCCGTAAATGTCACGATTGAGCAAAAAAGATTCTGAGGGCGGCAGATCCCACCACAATTGGTTTTTTTGTCCCATGACAATGGCAAACTGGCGTTGGTATGCCCGATTGCGTTCCCAGGGGGTAAACCCCAGGACTTGTGCTTGACCTGAAGTCGGATAAAGGATGCCGGAGAGCATCTTCAAAAGGGTGGTTTTTCCTGCCCCATTTGGACCTAAAAAGCCCACAAGTTCCCCTTCTTCAAGTGAAAATGAGACAGACTTTACGGCCTCTTTATAGAGGGTTTCACGGTGAAAAAAACCTTTAAGTGAACCTTTCAGCCCGGCCTCTTTTTTATGTGTTTTAAAGGTTTTATTAAGATCGATTACTTCAATTGCAGACATGTATTATTCCTGTATTAACTGCTTGCGGAGCCATAATGGTTGAGGCTTTTTGTCCAAACAAAGAGTCCAAGGCTCAAAAGGCTAATGGCCACAAAGATAGAAAGCGTGATCAAGGCCATATCGACTTTGCCGGTGAGGACGGTGGCAGGCGTTGTGGCAATGAGGCTGCTCGGAATTAAAAATGTAAAAAAGGCCTTTCCCAAACCGTGATAAATGTCACGTGGATAACGCGCTGTATTCATAAAATAATAGACCAAGGTATTGAGTTCCTGAGATTTAATGAGCCAAAAAACAAGACTGTTCACCATGAGACAAAAGCCGTAATACATGGCGAGCGAATTAATCAACATCAAGACATAAAAAGGGATGCTGATAAAACTTGCTGTATCCAAATGGGCAAAACCATAGCCGACCAGGATGAGGCCCATTAAACCTTCCCCCAGGCTTTCGGTGAGTGAGATGTGACGAAAGGCCAAGTGAGCCGCGGTATTCATGGGGGCGGTGAGCATCACATCAAAATTCCCTGTGCGGACATACTCTCCCAATTCCAGAAAACCTTTACGAAAGATGAGGTAAGCCATCTCTCGAATGATGCCGACGCTTCCAACGATGATCAAAGTCTGGTGAAAAGTCCAACCCCCGATGGTTTCAACATTGCCATAAAGAATCGTAAAAAAGATGACATTGACCATTGTAAAAAAAACATCAAGTCCCACATTGATGGCGAAATTGACACGGTAAATCATTTCATTTTTGAGATTGTGGCTAAAAAATGAACAATATAAAAGAAAATAGCGTCGTAGTGGAATTTGCATCTTTAGTCAGAGGTTCCTTTATTTTCCGACTGCTTCGTAACGGGCGATGCCGCGTTTTAAGCCAAATTGCAGGACGATATAAAGGGCAATAATCCAAAGCCCTGCGATCATAAAATCTCCGTAAGGCTGTGGTTCTTTGCCCAAAAAAATTTGAATGGGAAAATAAACCATGAAACGAAAGGGCAAGGCATGGGCGATTTCTTGAAACAATGTCGGGAAAAGGTCCAGTGGCAGTAATGCCCCCGCGAGAAAAAACATGCCGTATTGCAGCATGTATTTGAAGGAATCAATCTGAACCAGCCAAAAGGCCAGAATGCCAATCGCAAAATCAAACTCAAAAGCAAGCACCCCCGCGAGTATCATTGCAAATGCAAAATGCACGAGCGTTAAAAACGCCGTGGGCAGGGTGATATAGTCGATGAGCACGACAGACATCATGATACCGACAACCAAAATCAGGAGCCCCTCGAAGAGTTTTCCCGAAAGATTCATCGTAAACCAATAATGCAGGTAATTAAGGGGTCTGACCAGAAAGTTTGAAAAACTGCCTTCTCGGATTTCGCTCCCAATTTGCCAGGAGACATAAGAAAGCACCATCCCGTTGATCAGTAATTGTAAGACGTAATAGGTAATAAGATCGGAGAGGGAATAATGCCCCAAACTTTGTTCGTCTTTATAAATTGCATTCCAGAGATAGAGCAGCACAGAGATGTGTAGCAGGTTTCCCAGAATGGAAATCAGGGTGGGTCCACGATATTGCAGGGCATTTTGCCAATTCACCCGAAAAACAGTCCAGTATTTTTGCATCCGAGCAGTATAGTGGATTTGAGGGGCGCTGGTCTATTGGTACAGATCTGTGGGGAATAAATCGGCAGATGCCAATGCCGATGGTGGTGAGCGAGCCGAATTCACGCACGGTTTTATTTCCCTAGGAGCCTGTCGAACTTAGAATGAATCTACTGCGAAAAATCCATACGATCACCTCAGTCCGACAGGCTCCTAGATTAAAAAAATACTGAAGTGTTGACCATACTATTTTTGTCTTTCACCGCCCCTGTGCTACAATGAGGAATACAGCACATATATTTGGAGAAATGTTGTGGCGCAACTTCACTTTTATGTCCCGGATGACATTGCAAAAAAAATACAAAACAAAGCCGAACAGGCGCATCTCCCTGTCTCGCGTTATCTGGCGGAACTGGTAAAACGAGAGACAGGCCAAGCGTGGCCTGATGACTATTTCGAGCAGATTTTTGAAACGGGAGATCCCGAGCCTCTACAAGGTGCAAGCCAAGGTAAATTAGAAACACGCGAGACCCTTGAGTAACAGTGTTTCTCCTCGACACCAATACCTGTATTCGTCTGCTTAATCGCACACATCCCAAGATATTAAAGCGTTATCGCCGTGCGTCCCCTTCGGAAATCTCAATCTGTAGTATTGTAAAGGCGGAGTTGTTTTATGGTGCGCGCCACAGCAAACGGGTGGAGGAAAACTTAAGTCGTCTATCGCTCTTTTTTTCACCGCTAAGCCGTCTTTCCTTTGATGATCGCTGTGCAGAGGAATATGGACAGATTCGGGCCGATTTGAGTGTGCAGGGAAAGCTGATTGGCCCAAATGATTTAATGATTGCCGCAATCGCGAGGGCACATGATGCCATCCTGGTGACACACAATGTCGGTGAATTCAGCCGTGTTACTGGCCTGCGGATTGAAGACTGGGAAGTGCCTTGACGCTTTTTGAAGCAAATTCCTCCAGTCAGGGCTGAAAAAGACAGACTAGGGAGCTTCCACGTTAATTGAGAACGCCCCCCTAGTCTTTATTCTGATTTTCTGAGCAATTGATCATCTGCCCGAATCAAAGCCCCCGTATTGTATTCCTGTTAAGCCTGCCATTTCTTTTTTCCAGGTCGTGATGTCGTTTGGGTTAAATTGATTGATGTGATTATGGCCGCAGGCGCGGGACATCACTTGCATCAGTTCGACGGAAGCTCCAAAAAAACGGGCCAGTCTTTCGGCAGATACTTCAATGTCTAATTTCGCACGCAGTTCAGGTTTCTGCGTGGCGATGCCGACGGGGCAATTGTTGGTTTGGCACATGCGTGCCGCCACACAGCCGATGGCCTGCATTGCAGAATTGGAAATTGCGACGCCGTCTGCACCCAGACAAAGGGCTTTGATAAAATCTGCGGGTGTGCGCAAACCGCCCGTGACGATGAGTGTGATGTGAGACACGCAGCGTTTGTCCAAATAATGCCGTGCCCGCGCAAGGGCGGGAATGGTGGGTACAGAGATGTTGTCCCGAAAAATCAGCGGCGCAGCACCCGTGCCGCCACCGCGTCCGTCCAAAATAATGTAATCCATGCCTGCTTGAATGGCAAAATCAATGTCGGCCTCAATGTGATTGGCCGACATTTTCATGCCGATGGGAATGCCTCCTGTGATTTCTCGCACACGATCTGAAAAGGCCTTAAAATCCTCCGGGGTCTCCAAATCGGCGAAAGTGGGTGGGGACACGGCTGCTGTTTTTTCGGGCAGGTTCCGCACCTTTGCAATCTTCCCGACGACTTTATTGGCAGGCAGATGTCCGCCTGTTCCCGTTTTTGCGCCCTGTCCACCTTTAAAGTGAAAGGCCTGTACTTTTGTTAAGAGGGTTTCGTCATAACCAAATTTGGCCGAAGCCAATTCATAAAAATAGCGCGAGTTGGCTGCCTGTTCTTCCGGCAACATACCGCCTTCACCAGAGCAAATTCCGGTGCCTGCAAGCTCGGCTCCCTTCGCCAGGGCAATTTTGGCTTCTTCGGAGAGCGCCCCAAAACTCATATCAGAAACAAAGAGGGGGATTTTGAGCTTTAAGGGTTTTTCCGCTTTGGGCCCAATGATGAGCTCTGTTTCCACTGCAATGTCTTCCATCAAGGGTTTTGCCGCAAATTGTGCCACGAGCAACTGAATATCGTCCCATTGCGGCAATAGGGGACGGGGCACACCCATTGCCGCCATTTCACCGTGATGCCCGACTTTTGAAAGACCGTCTTTTGCCAAATCGTGTATCAATTTTAAGGTCGGTTCTTCTATTGTAGGTTTAACCGGTGTAGCTTGAACCGCCGTGGGCTGGGTCACCGAAGGGTTTTGTTCTGTCGTAGTGGACGGCGTTTCGGTTTTATCCTCTGGGGGCAGGGTCGCGTGGGCACCGTCACAATACGGCGGGTTTTTTGTGTATTTGCACATACAAAGATAAGCTTCCTGGGCTTCTTTTATTTGAAAGGCCAAAGGGGTAAAAGAGGTGCCGCTGTGTGAACCATCACAAAAAGGCTGGGTTTTACTGTGTCCGCAGCGACACCAGTAATAATCTTCATTGGCTTCTAGGTTGACAGCGATGGGGGCAGTATCAGCGATACGGGGTCGTTCTTCCATGTGAAAGGCTCCTTTTGTTTAAAGGTACAAAGTTACGGCGCGGTTTTTGAGGAGATTGTTGTAGGCATTGATGGATTTATTTCGAGCTTCTTTGGGATCAATGGTGATGACTTGATTTGATATTTTATTTTCTGAAGCGCGAAAAAGAATTTCGCCGTTGGGGGAGACCAACTGGCTTTGGCCGATGAATGACAGTTTTTCTTGATGACGTGCTTCCGTCCCCACGCGGTTGACTGTTACGGCAAAGACCCGGTTCTCGAGACAACGTGTGATCATGGCTTGCGGGCAGTGGGGCAAGACGAGGTTTGAGGGATGGCAGATGATGTCTGCGCCCTTCAGGGCGAGCGTTCGTGCCGACTCGGGAAAAATCCAGTCAAAACAAATCATAATGCCAATACGGCATTTCATCGTTCCACCCCGGGGGCTTTTGTAGTTGATCGTGTACACTTCAAATGTTTTGTTGCCGGGCGTAAACCAACGATTTTCTTCATAAAAAAGGTGGATTTTTCGGTAGGTGGCAATATACCCTTTTGGGCCGACGAGTACCGCAGAATTATAGCAGGCCTTTCCCTCACGCTCGGCCAAACCTGCGACAATCGTGGTTTTGTATTCTGCGGCGATCTGAATCAGGTTTTGTGTTGTTGGGCCTGTGGGAATGGGTTCTGAAAGCGCAAGCACCTCTTTTTTTGAAATGAACTGATAACCCGTATTGAAGAGCTCGGGTAAGACCCAGAGATCTGCTTTTTTCGAGGCAATCTGTGCCAGGGCATTTTCAACATTTTCTGCAACTGCCGCAAACCGGGGCTGGGTTTGCAGGATACCAATCTTCATCAGAGCTTCCTCATTGTTGCACTGCTTTTGCACTGCCGTTTTAGGGGATTATTTTTAGCGTCGCCAGCCGGATGAGGCCTTTGGGTCGGCATTGCTGAGCAAGGGCAAAAAATGCTCAGCGTAGGCAGCCAACTTCTTAGGGCCGACCCCGTTGATTTGAAGCATTTCGTCTTCGCTTTGCGGGCGGGCCGCAATCATTTCCAGTAAAACCGCATCGCTGAAAACCAGGTAGGCGGGAACGCCTCTTTCATCCGCTAATTTTTTTCGTAAGACCTTGAGTTTGCCTAAAAGTTCGAGCGCGGCCGCATCTTCTGCAGGATCATCCGAGCTTGTCCTCTGGGGGATGATTCGTGTGCTGCGTATTTTCTTTTGAGCCTGGGGTCGGATTTCTTTGAGCAAATCACGTTGTAGGCAGTGATCACAAGATTTTTCGCAAGCGGGAATTTTTTCTCCAAAATAGGCGACCAGGGCCTCATGGCGACAGCCATTTTTTTCTGCCAGCCGAAACATTGCCCTTGTCTGTTCTGCGCTCCGGTTTTGCAAAACTTCATCGCTCCCGTTCACAAAACGATCATAGCTCATGACCTCTGACCAGGAATAAAAGAGAATACAATCGCTACCCACACCATCACGTCCTGCGCGTCCGATTTCCTGATAATAGCCGTCGATGCTTTTGGGCATGTCCCGGTGAATGACGTAACGTACATTGGGTTTGTCGATGCCCATGCCAAAGGCTACAGTTGCGACAATCACATCCACTTCGTCACGTCGAAACATCTCCTGGGCTTCATCGCGTCGTTCGTGCGGCATGCCCGCGTGATAACACATGACACCCACCCCATTTTTGGCTAAATAAGCGGCCGTCTGCTCGACCCCTTTTCGGCTGAGGCAATAAATGATGCCGGATTGTCCTTTTCTGGATTGCACCAAGTGCAGGATATCTTCTTTGGTATGACGGCCATTCCCTTTTTTGTAGGCATGTAAATGCAGGTTGTGTCGAAAGAAAGAACCTCGATAGCGAAAGGGCCTCGACATGCCCATTTGTTGTGCAATGTCGTCGGCGACCTTGTCGGTGGCGGTTGCGGTTAAGGCCAAAACAGGCACATGACCAAAATGGGTTTTGAGATCAGAGAGATTGCGATAGGCCGGCCTAAAATCGTGTCCCCACTGACTGATACAGTGGGCCTCGTCGATGGCAATGAGATTGATCTTGCTGCGTGAGAGCAGATCAAAGAGATTGCCGTCCAGTCCTTCGGGAGCGATGTAAACCAAGTCGTATTGGCCTGAGATGAGTCGTGCCGTACGGCTTCGGCGTTCGTCGGTGTCCAGGCTTGAGTTGATAAAGGTGGCTTCCATGCCAAATTCGGTCAAGGCATCGACCTGGTCTTTCATCAGCGAAATCAAAGGGGAGATGACCAATGTGGTGCCGGGAAAAATTTTGGCTGGAATCTGATAGGTGAGTGATTTTCCGGCCCCCGTGGGCATGATGCCGACGGCATCGTGTCCAGCAAGCACTGCTGCGATAAGTTCTTCTTGTCCGGCACGGAAACTTGCGTAACCAAAAATTGTTTCCAACACGGCTTTGGGTGTTTCGCGAAGCGGTTTGACTTCAGCGAGTCTTCGGATCCACTTGAGTAAGGGGGGGTCAAAAAGCGCGGGTGTACTGCGATAGATTTCACGCAAGCCTTCAATCCGTTGTGAAAAGCCCGTATCAATCCCCCTGCCATCAGGTTGTGCGGCAATTTGAGCGAGGGCTTCCACCTCTGTCATGAGTTTTTCTTTTGTCCAGTCGCTGATCATCGGGGAGGATTTTAAAAGAGACCAAGCGGAAAGGCAAGCGGGAATCTGATCATTTTATTTTGATTTTCGGACAATTACTTTTTTCAAGGGACTCAGGTTGATTTCGTCGATGACGGTTTCCGGGCGCATTTTGAGTACGAATAAAATGTTTTGTGCGACGTCATTGGCTTCGATGTAGTTCTCTTCTTCTGTGCCGGGTTCGAAATCAAGTTCCTCAAAAAAGGGGGTTTTGACCATGCCCGGATTGATCATTGTGAGGCGTACACCCGATTTTGCGCATTCTTTTCTTAAGGATTGCGCAAAACCGCGTAGGGCAAATTTACTTGCACAATAAATCGCCCCGTATTTTCCGCCCTCTAATGCGGCTTCTGATCCAATAAAGATGATATCCGAGTGTTTTAATTGTTTGAATTGGGGGAGGAGGCTTTTTACGAGGTAGGCCTGGCTCACGAAATTGAGATCCATCAGGTTTTTGATTTGTTCAAAAGAAAAGGTTTCGAGGCTGCCAAAACGGCCTTGTCCGGCGCAGGTGATGAGTGCGCTAATTTTGGGGTGCGCTCGGCAAATTGTGGAGAAGGCTTGTGGGAGGGTTTCAAGTTGAGAGAGATCAAGCGATACAGCGCTAAAATTTGGGTGTTCAATTTTTTCGCGGCTAAAGTCTCGGGCGATGCCGATGACATCATTTCCCGCTGCAAGCAGTTCTTTTGTGGTCTCCAGTCCGATGCCGGATGACGCACCAGTGAGCAGAATGGTCCGTTTCATGTCGGTTCACAGTCTGAGCTACAGCGATAATAAATCTCTTTTGGAATATAATTGAAAAGAGCCGTTTCACAGGTTTTTAGCATTTCAGCCTCTATCGTTGCAGGGTAGCTCGTGAGACCTTGTTTTGTGTCGTAGTGGCTCGCAAAAAGGGCTTCGTCCGGATAAAGCTTCGTAATATTTCGAAAAAAAGTCCGGGGCATTCGGAAAAGTCCGGTACTCACACTGTGGAGTTTACTGGCATCCAGTTCGCTAAAAATGTTTTCAAATAAGGCTTCGTAATCAGCTTGAAAATCCGCGTGATAAATCAGGGGTTCAAAACGCAGTGCCAGCGACCAGCCCGCGTCCTGCAATTTTTTTGCGGCGGCGATGCGCTTTGAGAACGCGGGCACACGGTGTTCCAATTGTTTTGAGACCCGTTCGGGTGAGAAGCTTAGGGCAATGATGACGTTTTTGACCGCTTCGTGTTTGAGCAGGCTCCGAATCTGTGCACTTTTGGTTCTGAGTTCGAGTGTTGCTTGAGGGACGTTTTTAAAAAAAGGCACAAAATAGGCGGCAAATTGACTGTATTGTTCCAGGGCCAAACTATCACTGTCGTAGCCTGCATAAAAATAAGAGGGGGCTTCTCCACATTTTTGTATCGTTTCTTTGATTTCTTTTCCAAAATCTTCGTAGTTCACAAAAAGCACGTAGTAGGCCGAGCGATACATACCCTGTAAAAAGCAGTAACGGCAATCGTAAGGGCAGTTGAGTAAATGTGAAAAATAATAACTATTTTCATTGCCAAAACCATAACCTGACGGTGCGGGCAAGACAAAATGTTGGTGTTTTTTTGCAAGAATCAAGGCGGGTCGTTTTTTTTGCAAACGAAAATTTTGAGCCTTTGGATTAAACACTTCTCCATAACGTTCACAGGCAATATGGGGGAGTGCCTCACACTTTTTTAATATGTTTTGTACTCGAGGCAAGCTGCGGCATTGCTCTTCAATGTAGAGGGCTGAAAATCCGGGCATGGTCTTAAAAACTCAGTTGATGGGTCGCGAGCGCATTTGAAAGTGCGGCAAGAAATGTTTTTGCGTTTCTATGGTTTATGACTTGAATCTGAGGCGGAAGGGCTTTTCCAAAAAGGACTTGTGTGCGTTTCAGTAATTGCTTGAGTTGGCTTTTTTGTGTCTCGGTAAAATGCCAGTGCTGGATTATTGGGTCAAACTGAGGGTGCGGTGCATATATTTTCCGGTAGGGTTCGATTTCTGATGTGAGTGTTGAGATGACACGCTTGATCTCAGGCATCCGGTCTTCAATGAGTCCGCTTACAAAAGTTTTTGTTATTTTTGCCACGTCTGCTTTTGGGTGATCGGAAACAACTTTATAGGATTGAATGAATTCCGCCGTGGTGCTGCGTATTGCAGCACCATAGTAGCCACTTGCCTCCATGTCGTAAGCACTGTTCTGTTTATAGTCTTTTTCCACTTGATCCACCGTGATTAAATCGCTCGTGGGCAAGGCAAAGGGCAGGACTTGTGGCGGATAATATCTTCGTCCAGTGGCCTGATCTTGAATACGATGTGCGATAAAACCTGCTGAAATCTGCTGTTTCTGATGTCCGGCAATCCCGATATTTAGCCAAGCGCTTGCACCCTTTTCCCGGTTTAAAGCTTGCAGATAGCCAACCGCTGCTGCGGCTGAAGATTTTCCGATGCCCGATACAATGAGCGTCATTTTCCCATGGGTATAGATCACAAAAGGGTGTTTGCCTACAAGGGTTTTCATTTTGTAGTGAGCGATGAGGGGTAAGGCTTCATGGATCAATGCCACAACAATCTGAATCACGGGTGGTTTTCCCTCTTCACAAAGCTATTCCCCAGGGAGTTTCATGTATTTTGCACTTCGAGTGCAAGAACTTTATTTCTATCTGTTTGAGTGATGTCCTGAATCGTTTTTCTATGGCATTATTTTTTCCGAAAAGATTAATAACTTTGAGGAATACTCTTTCTTAAAGGCTTTTTTTATTTAAAACGTAGTCCAGGGTACAGGTTCCATTTCTTTTTTCTCCTTATTTTGCTGATGCGTGTCCATTTTTCGTCGTTGTCATCCATGGGAATGGTCATGCACTGCGGGGACATCAGTCGTCGCAGAATATGAATAAAATCAAGGAAGTTCTGAGAAAAACCAGTTTAAGGTTTGATCTGAGCTTCCAAAAAAAAGGAGAAAAATCAATGAAACTATATCTCATGCTTACGCTGGGGTTTTGCTGCATTTTGTTTTTCGCAGATCCTGTGTTGGCTCAAAATATAAACACAAATACAACAAGTACAACGGTCGGTTCGACGCAGTTCGGCACACTCCTGAGTCCGGCGGATTTGGGGGTAATCATGCAGTCGACGGTTGCACCGACTTGCACTGGGCCGAATGATGCGCGAGATTGTGGTTTGTTTGGCTTGGATGGCATAGCCGGGACGAATGATGATTTTTTTAGAAAAGATGCGATGCCCGGTGCGTACACGAGTAGTGCCTTGGGTATCGTATCGGTGAATCCTAATTTTGCATGTGGCCCGACAGTCAGCTCCACGAGCTGTGTCAATTTAATGCAAAATACCAGTGGCATGGGTGGACCGCAAACGGGGGTCAATTTCACCGGACGTGATTTAGTCGGGCAGATTAACACCGATATCAGGCTCGGAGACGGAACGACAGCAGGAATGCCGGATGGGTTTTTGCGTTTTACGCTCGACCCGGCGACGGGAGATGCGAGCATTGATCAATTGATCGACCACCAGATTGACTTAGGGGGTGGAAATGTCATGGATTTTGTCCAGCGTGACGCAACGATTGGTGTGGGGAACTTGATTCCCGATCCCATTCGTGGCCCTTTGACTTTGCTCCCATTTACAGCACCTGCACAGCTTTCTGGTGGTTTGGGTGATGTCGGGCTTGTTTCCCGTTTGCAGTTGAAACAAGGGGCAGCTGATGGATTCGGTGGATTGAATCTTGATGTGTCTGCTAATTTTCCTGCGGGTGCACCGGGGAAATTAGCCTTTCCATCAGAGGGGATGTTTGTCACGCCGGGTTTAAATACGGGGATTGATTCAAGCCTCATCCCAGGTCTTGATGGGATCGGATTTCCATAACGGTTTTATTTTTTAATTGAATGGCAAGCAGGTTTGCGCATAGGAACGCGCAAACCTGCTTTTTTGGAGACACATTCTGCTTTACCTTATCCCAGTGCCGAAGTAAGATGAGCGCATGAACCTTGGATTTCAGTTCAAAAATTTCCATTATTTGCTTATTTCTCTATTAATCCTTGTGGGTCTCGGCTGTCAAGAAAAGGAGACGCTGTTGCCGGAGCATCGCGGTGGACAGCTTTATCAGGGCAAAGTCCGGATGGATGTTAAATGTCATGGCTGTCATGGCTGGATGGGGGAAGGTTCTATGCATGCCCCTGCCTTGGCGAAGGATGGGCAATCCATCTCTTATTTTGATTTTTATTCTGCAGTGACTTTCGGGCGGGGTGGTGGCATGCCTGCTTATCAGCGGGTTTTCTCGGAAAAAGACATGAAGCTGATGATGGATTGGTTGCAACTGGTTTCAGTGTTACGGTCAGAAAAATGAAAGGCCTGAAGCGTCTTTTTTTCTGGGGGATGTTTGCGCTCTTTTTTGTTTTTCCGATCCTCTTTGTTGTGTTTGTTGTTGAGTCTGTCCCCATGGTTTCCGATGTCGAAATAATGAATACCGAGAATGCCGTAAAGACACGTGCCTTTGCAAAACAAGTCCTACGGCAGCTCTTGCAGGAAAACGATCAGCCTATTTTAATCTCGGCGACAGAAGACGAACTAAACGGCGCTTTTGCAATCGCCCATCGCACCGTCCGACGTGCGCGGGGTCGGGCGGTGATTTCAAACCTTGGGCTTGAGCTATCGGGGACTTTTCAGCTCCCCGAAAATCCACTTGGAAACTATCTCAATTTTGAGCTGATTCTAAGTCCTTCAGCCCAGGGTCTTCATTTTGCTCAGGCAAAACTGGGGCAGATTGTTTTGCCGGATAGGGCGACCCGTTTTTTGCTCCGTTTGAGTCTTGATCTCGTCTTTGGTCAGGGCGAGGGGGAATATCTTTTGCGTGCAGTAGAATCTGTGCATTTAGAAGAGAAACGTATTGTTGTGTCCTTGAAGTCGATTCCCAGAATGAATCAACTGGTGCAACAAATGCGGGGGCGTGTGCGAGACCTTCGAGATGAAGTCCGCCCCATGGGAGATCCCGCGCTGGTTCGGGTCTATTATCGTCGTATAATGGCGCTTTCTGAAGACGCCCCGCGTGACGAGGCCCTTTCACTCGCATATTATATTTCACGCTTGTTCAAGATTGCGTCCCAAACAGGAGGGGACGCGGTGGATGAAAATCGCTCGGCGATTCTGGCCTTGGGTATTTATTTCGGGTCTTGGCGGGTCGAACAGATGATTGGCACGGTGCGCACGGAGGAGATGTTGGCTCACGAGCGTTTGACAAAGGGTGTGGGACTTGCGGGACGGCGGGATTTGAGATTACATTTTATTATTTCTGCGGCACTTGAGATTGCAGCCAAAAGTGGCGTCAGTCATGCCATTGGAGAATTTAAAGAACTGTATGATGCAAGAGCGGGTGGCAGTGGTTTTAGTTTTGCCGATCTTGCGGCAGATCGCGCGGGTGTGCGTTTTGCCGATGTGGCAACAGATCCCAAAACGGCGGAAGGGATTCAGTATCATCTCTCGGAAAATGAAGTAGAAACGCAGTTTTTCCCCGATATTTCAGCGCTTCCCGAGGGTTTATCCCAGGCCCGTTTTGAAGCCTATTTTGTGAATGTCGAAGGGCGACGCTATCTTGCGCTCGTGGATGGAATGGATGCCTGTTTGAGTCACTTACCCGCCTATGCGCTTGAGAAACGTCCCGATGAGACAGGTCCCTGTGATCTGAGATCTGTTGTTCCGGCAACACTCTTGTCCTAGAATTTGGGGGTTTTTGCCTTGAAAAAATGATTCATGATTTAATCAGAGGGTTCTAAGTACAGAACGCTTTTTTAAATGGCCACTGCTTTTGTCAGTGAATTATAGTGCAGTTTATTGGAGACATTGAGCGCTGCGACCTTGTAACACTCGGCCAAAGTCGGATAGTTAAAAACGGTTTGCATGAAATAGTCGAGTTTTCCGTTAAGCTGCATCACGGCCTGTCCGACGTGAATCAACTCTGTCACCCCTGTGCCAATGGCGTGAACACCCAGCAATTTTTCGGTTTCCCGGTGTACAATGATTTTGAGCAGACCGGTGTTATCACCCAAAATCTGTCCACGTGCGATTTCTCGATAACGCGCGATACCGGTTTCGTAGGGAACTTTGGCTTTTGTCAGTTCTTCTTCCGTTGCACCCACCATTGAAATCTCCGGCATGGAATAAATGCCAAAAGGAAAATATTGACCCATGGGTTTACTTTTCACCCCAAACATATGACAGGCTGCGAGCCGTCCCTGTGTCGCGGAGGTGGCCGCCAAACTCGGGAAACCGATAATGTCGCCCGCCGCATAAATATGTTTCACGGGGGTCCGATAGTGCTGATCGACTTTTAGGCGGCCCCGTTTATCGGATTTTAGTCCGGCTGATTTGAGGTTGAGTTGATCAACGGCACCCACGCGGCCTGCGGAATAGAGAATTAAATCTGCAATGATGTGTTTGCCTGATTCCAATTCAATAAGCCCTTGTTTTTTGTTGCCCCGCTCGATAATTTCCAAACGTGTGACTTCTTCTCCGAGACGGAAGGTGCCGCGTTTGTCTCGTGTTTGATACATCAACTCATCAATGATTTCATAATCCAAAAAACCAAGCGGTCGATCTCGTTTATCGATGACCGTCACTTGAATACCCAAGGCGGCAAACATTGTGGCATATTCCATTCCGACAACCCCGGCACCAACCACGGCCATGGTGCGCGGGAGTTTGTTGAGGTCTAAGATGCCATCGGATAAAATAATGGTTTCATTGTCGGGTTGAATCCCTTTTGGCACTGAGGGTTGTGTGCCCACGGCAATCAGAAAATATTTTGAACTGAGTGTGCGCAGGCCCTCATCAGTTTTGACCACAATACGGTGGGGCCCTTCAAAAGTCGCCGTACCGAGGACGATATCGACATCATTGCGCTGCAATTGATCCTGCTGGATTTCGGATTCTTCCTGAATGACCCGACTCACGCGGCTTAAAAGGATGCTGATGTCGACTTTGGGGCGCGGGGCGAAGCCGAGCCCCTTTGAGCGCTGTTGGTGAGAAACGAAGGCATTGACGGCTTCTCGAAAGGTTTTTGAGGGGATGGTTCCTGTTTCCAAACACACGCCGCCGATACAACGTCGTTTCTCGATTACCGCTACTTTTTTCCCCAGTTTTGCGGCTTGAATGGCGCTTCTTTGTCCCGCCGGGCCGCTTCCAATACAGATCAAATCATAGTCGAAATCAGCGTTCATCATGTTCTCTCCACAGAGACGCTCTTATCTTGACCACGGTCATGTGATCTGATATAACCCGCCTGTTTTACAAGCCGAAGTGGTGGAATTGGTAGACACGCTAGGTTCAGGGTCTAGTGGGGGCAACCCTGTGGGGGTTCGAGTCCCCCCTTCGGCACCATCACATCTCAACCCTGACCTAAGCATCCTAATTTTTATTGGAAAAAATGTCGTCTGTTTCTTACTTCCCCTTAATCGTCGTAGCTGTGGGGGCTGCCACCTGATTTGCCGGGAGGCATCCCTCCGCCATGGTGGTTTTTTGCGCTGCTGCTCTTGCCATGCCCACCTTTCATCCTGTGACCTCCACCGGACATACCGTGTTTTCCTCGGCCTTTATGTCGGCTCATGCGGTGGGTGATCATCGTCATAAATTTATCGAATTGCTCTCCAGAAAGGATATCTCGTGCGTCGGCCATGGCCTTGACTCTGACCATGGTGAGTGCGGTTGCAACTGCCTCGCGGTTTTTTGCTTTCATTTCGACATCACTTAGATTGAAGCCCTTATCGGCAACAGATTCATCAAATTCGATTTGTGCGATTTTAAGATCGGCATTTTTGCGGATGCTTTCTTTCCGATAGGCGGAAATGACACCTTTGATTTTTTTTGCCTGGGCATCATCAAGTCCAAGGCCTTCTTTCAAACCTTGTGCAGAAAAAGGCGAATGCATGCCTTTTTTTGAATGAGGTGATTTTTTTTTGGATGAAGCATGTGGGTTGTCAGCCATCATGGCGTCCATCATGCTGCCCATGGAACCATCTCTGAATTTGGTGTGAGGATCTTTTTTGCCCCCGTGTGGTTCAGAGACCCGTGTGGCTTCCCAGTGCTCTGTTTTATCCTGCAGTTCGCTTTCTGTGAGCGCCTCTGCTTCCGAAGGATGTAAGATGCCATTTGCGAAAAGCGAAGCCATTAAAAAGAGTGCGCACACTCCCCCGAGAAAAATCTTTTTCACAGTCATTTTGATCTCCCTTATCTGTTGTAGGTTTTTGCAGCCATCAAGTTAAAGTACAGTATATCCCGAAAATCTGTTTCGCTCAAGATTTACGCGGCTTTTTTGTAATCCTGCAAGGAATACAAAAAATATTACTTAATTACCGTGCGGGCTTTTTAAGGATTAACTGAGGTTCTACGGTGACATCGTGCGGGTGACATCGTGCGAATGATGCTGCTGTGTGAGCATTGCAAAAATGGGTACCCACTGGGAGCAATCGTTCATGCGTGATTTAAGACTATTTTTTGTTTATTGGTTTGGGTAAGCCGAGTACGTAAGAGATGCTTTCTGCCACATATGGATAAAACTTGTGCTCGGGTATGTCCAGATCCTTGGGGAAAAGCACATACTCTCTTTTAAGGGGGCCTTTTTGAAAATATCTCAGGGGGATGGCCGTTTTGTTTTCAAACAAAACGGCACGTGTTTTCTCCGGTAATTTTAGCGCCAAACCCAAGGGGGTCAAGGAAAGACAGATACGTTCGTCCACATACAGGGCGGCCCCACTGAAAAAATGTTTGCACTCAAGCCTGATGTCGTACTGATCAATGAGGCCTGTGCGCTTGATGAATTCGCACAAGTGGGCCAGGTAGGGTTTTGCCATTTTGTCGCTTCACAGCATGAAAAACAGGCTTATCCGTTATTTTCTGCTTTCTCAAGCACTTCAATTAACTTAGGTCCCTCAAACTGGAAAGGATAAACAGGATCTTCCGCTTCTTTCCAAGGGTCTTGATAGGCGTCAACGGCTTCTTGAATTTTTTCTTCGAGGTTCGCACAAATCCCCAAAGAATCGTCAATCAAGATACCCTTTAAGAGATCAATGCCAATACGCTCGACAAAACCATAAGTCCGCTCCAGGTATTTGGCGTGTTCCCGATAATATTCAAAAAAACGGCCAGTATATTTGAGCACGTCTTCGTGACTGCCTACGGTGCAAAGTAAATCTCCTTTGCGGATTGTTGCTGCTGCGGCTCCACCGATATAAATTTCCCATTTTCCACCTTCAATGGCGACAACCCCGATATCTTTCACATAAGCTTCTGCGCAATTTCTGGGGCAGCCCGTCACTGCCATTTTCACTTTATGGGGCGCTTCAATGCCTTGAAATCTCAACTCAACCTGCTCTGCGAGTGAAATCGAATCACCCAAACCAAAACGACAAAAATCCGTCCCCACACAGCTTTTTACGGTGCGAAAGGCCTTGGTATAGGCATGACCACTGGGTAAACCGATATCCTTCCAGATATCGGGCAGGTCTTCTTTTTTGATGCCCAATAAATCAATCCGCTGTCCACCTGTAAATTTTACCATTTTGGCCTTATATTTTACGGCGGCTTGCGCAATGCGAAGCAATGCTTCCGGGGTGGTAACCCCTGCAACGATACGTGGAACGACAGAAAAGGTACCATCTTTTTGAATATTGGCATGCACACGGTCATTGATAAAACGTGCGTCTCGTTGATCTTCATAGACCTTGGGCCAGAGTGTTTTCAAAAGAGAAGCCAAACCCGTTTTTGTCGTGGGATCTTCCGGCCCTTCCCCTAAAACGGCTAAAACATCGCTCACCGATCTTAATTTCTGTGAACGAATTTCTCGTACCAATTGTGATTTTTCAAGTGGTACTCCTGGTACATAATAATGTTCGCTGGCGTCATAAGTGACTTCGCCGACCACGGAAGAAATGATTTGAGCAATCGCGCCGCGACAAGAACCGCAGCCCTGTCCCGCCTTTGTCTCCGTGCCAATTGACGCCACGCTGCTACAGTTTTTATTTTCGATGGCTGCAATGATGTCTCCTTTGCAGACCCCGTTGCAGTTGCAAATTTGTGCAGAATCGGGCAGATCTGAGGCATCAAATAAACTTGCCCCTTCCACGGCGCCAAATAAAATTTCGCCACGATTTTCGGGAAGGGTCTTCTCATTCATGAAAAGCTGCATGAGTCCATCACTGAGATCCACATCCCCCAATAAAATTGCACCGTGGATTTTATCCTCTCGTACGATCAATTTTTTATAGATGCCTCGGCTCGGGTCTCGATAAATCAAAATTTCATCGTCGATTTCTTCTGTTTCTTTTTCACCCATGGAGGCCAAATCAACCCCCATGACTTTTAATTTTGTTCCTGTTCTGGAGCCTAAATAGGCTGCATCGGCATTTACACCACACAGGATATCCGCCAAAACATTGACTTGTTGCCAGATGGGGTCGACCAAACCGTAGGTCACCCCTCTGTGCTCAACACATTCACCCACGGCATAAATATCAGGATCACTGGTACGCATCTGGTCATCACACAGAATCCCGCGATTCACCTTTAAGTCGCTCTTTTGTGCCACTTCAGTAATCGGCACGATGCCTGCGCTGATGACGACCAGGTCGGTATCCAGAACTCCCCCATCCCGAAAAACAACACGAGAAACCTTCCCTCTTTTTTGCACAATTTGGGAGGTCATGGTTTTGGTGAGCACACGCAAGCCCATCGCTCCCATCGCCCGTTCCAAAATTCTGGCCGCTTCGACATCCAATTGTGCAGGCATCAATTGATCTGCGGCTTCAATCACAGACACTTCCAGTTCGTGTGTCATCAAACCGCGCGCGGCCTCAAGTCCCAAGAGTCCTCCACCGATCACAACCGCTTTTTCACAATTTTTGGCGTAGTCCGCAATGAGGTCACAATCGTCAATCGTACGAAATAAAAAGGTGCCGGGGAAATCGCTGCCTTTGATACGCGGGACAAAGGGCCGAGCCCCCGTCGCGATAATCACTTCATCATAAGGAACCGAAATAAAATCTGTACTGGCTTCGTCAGAAACACTTGTTGTGTAGGGCACGTCTCCTTCCGCAAGTTTTAGGGCATAAACCTTCTTTTCATTTCGGTCGATGTGGGTCACTTTTACCCCTGTATGCAGGGTAATGTTGTTTTCGACATACCAGTTGAGTGGGTTCAAAAAGATCTCATCAGGTGCTTGGCTTTGATTCAGTACATTGCTGAGCAAAATACGATTGTAATTTCCATAAGGCTCCGCACCAAACATCACGATTTCGTAGGCATCACGCTTCCGTTTGAGGATTTCCTCTACCATGCGCGCACCCGCCATCCCGTTTCCGATCACCACCAATCTTTTTTTCACACAACGCTCCTTAATGGGAGCTCTGAACAATTCATGACTTATTCAAAGCCTCCTGATGAACATTCAAACGCAATAAGGCCTAAACCGCTTACAAATCAACAATGTATATTTTCTTCGGATGCAGGCACATAGGCAATAAAAACAGCACCATTTTCAATAGAAGTCTCAAATGAGCGCACACATTCGGAAGCCTCGCTGCCTTCACCTGTTTTGAGATCAAAACGATGACCGTGTAAAGGACAAACCACTTTGCCATCTCCAATAATCCCTTCGGCCAGGGGGCCTTTCATGTGAGGACAGGTATTTTCGATGGCAAAAATCTCACCATTCCGAGTACGAAAGACCGCAATATCTTCTCCCTCAATTCGGAAACAGTGTCCCTGTCCCATCGGGATACCCTCAAGCGGCCCTAAATTGATTCGGATTTTTTTAAGCATTTGTCAGTCCTCCTTCTTATGTTGAAATGTGTCAGTGTTTATCGGGCAAAACCCCGACCTGAGGTTTTTCAGCCAAACCACTTTTTCGCGCAAGCGACTCAAAAGCCTGATTGCCCCAGAAGAATCCTCTCGGCACTGTCGTTGGGATCACCAGGACATAAAAAAGTGCCCGACCGAGAACTTCATGTCCCACCGTGATTATAAAAACAGCGCTCCACATGGTCATGCCCAGCGCACCCGCAGGCGGAAACAGAACAAAAAACACTGCCGCACCCATGAGTAAACGTAAACTCCATGTCCGTGCGGTATCTATTTTTTCAAAAACAGTTTTCAGCTGCATCCGAGAAACGGCGGCTTCTTCACCTCTTTTGAGCAAATGCCTCAAATGCTGAGTCCCTGCAACTTGCTGTAGAATCAAGCCAACAAGAGAAAGGATAGAAAGCAGACGCAGGACTTGCGCAATGTCTTGCCCTGAAGCCAATCCAGCCAAACCAAAAATAACACCGATGGTCGTGCTGCCCAAAATAAGGGCAGAGGAGAAAAAAGCACCTCCGGAATGCCAATGATCCCAAAATGGTCGGGCTGGAATGCGATAACAACGGTACATACAATAAAGACCCAGTGGCCCCAGAACAGAAGCAGCAAACCCCAGCAAGGTCGGAACAAGCCTTTCCACTTGCGCAGGCAACCATGAGGCCAAAATAGGAAAAACCGTGACAAGACTATAGCCCACCATCAAGGCATAAAAAGCACCCATTGCGGCGATTTCCCGACTCACCCAGGAATGACGCAGGTTATTCATGGCGCGGTAAAAATATTTTGGTTTTCCCAAATGTAGGGTCGATAAGAGCAAGGCAAAAGACAGGAGTCCTCCCAGCAGAAAAAGCGTGCCCGCCAGTACTGTCGCGTTCTGCTGAGACAAAAAGAGTTCCGCCGAAAAGAAACTCCATTTCGGCAGCAAAAAAAGCATCAAAAATGCACCGACTGCAAATTGCGAAATAAGGGTGAAAAGGACTAAAGGATCTTCTCGTGATCTCAGTTTATGCCAAGGCCAATCGCTCGCGTTCTGTGCTTTTTTTTCTTTGACTTTAAAGTCTGCTTGCGCGGAAGCACTTAGGGGTTCGGCCTGTTTTTGAGCTGGAGTTTGATCGTAAGTCATAGGTACGTCGTCCATGCGTTGAAAGGACGCGGGTAAAGGCTGATTCAGCTGAAAGCGAATATTGGGTCGTGAGATACTGGGATCCGTAAAAGAAGGGATTGAAAGTTTTGCCTCTTGCTGTTTGAGTGGAATTTCATCGATCACCCCAAAGTCCAAGGCATTACTCAAGCAGGCATCCACACAAGCAGGCTGCAAGTCGGCCTCAAGTCGATCCACACACATATTACATTTTTGGACTTGTCCCTTTTCTGTATCCAACTGAGGCGCGTTATAGGGACAGACCCAAGTACAATATCCACAACCAAAACAAATCTCAGGATCTTGTAGTACCGCCCCATATTCTAAATATTTTGTGTAAGCCCGTGTCGGACAGCCTTTAAGGCAAACGGGGTCTTCACAGTGGTTGCAAGCCATTGAGATATTGATCCGCGTGACATCGGGATATTCTCCGCCTTCAATACTGCCCACGTAGCGATACGCCATGTGGGGGGGCAAGTCATTTTTTTCAGAGCAAGCCGACTCACAGGCATGACAGGCAATACAATTATCGGCATTAAAATGGAAGCCATGTTGTTTGAAACGATTGAGGTTTGGTGCTTCAGCAGTTCCACAGGAAAGCCCATTGATTTCAAGGGGGGCATCCATCAAGTGCGGATAGCTTTCTCCTAGCACGATGTTTGTCCCGTGTTGGCTGAGTTGGGGGTTTTCTGTTTTAGATGATGTAGGGTTTGACATAGGGTTCCTTAATAATCCCGTAAGCCTGCAGCGGTTTTGGCGGCTTCGTCTTGATCCATCAGACATTCAATCCGGACGGCAGACTGTTTATAAGCGGGTTGTCTGGAATAAGGGTCCAAAAGCCCTTTGACCAGTCGGTTGACACAATTGTAATAATGCATGGGAATAAAAACGGCATCTTTGGCAACACGTTCCGTCAATTGCACCAGAACAATCGCCGAAGAACGACGTGAGATGACCCGAACATAATCCATCGCAGTAATGCCCATTCGCATTGCCGTCCGGGGATTCATTTCCATAAAAGGAGTGGGACTGAATTTATTGAGATTACCGATTTTCCCCGTTTTGGTCCGTGTATGCCAATGTTCCACAACCCGCCCCGAATTAAGCCAAAAAGGATAGTCCTCACAAGGCACTTCGTTGTTATCCACAAAAGGTAAAGCAATCAATTTGGCCTTGCCATCGGGATATTGAAAATGACCATCGGTGTAAAGCCTGGCACTGCCCGCTTCGTTCTCCGTGTTGCAGGGCCATTGTATTCCGCGTGCTGCTTCGATTTTTTCATGGGTCATGCCGGAATAGTCACAAAGCTGACCCTTAGAGACTTCACGGATTTCATCAAAAACCTCGGATGCGGTCTCGGCAAATTGCATCTCTTTGGCACGATCAAAGCGTTTGGCCAAGTGGCTAAAAATCCAAAGATCCGATTTGGCTTCTCCTGGCGGTTCAACCACTTTTTTCACCAGATTCACACGACGTTCGGTATTGGTGAAGACCCCCGTCTTTTCTCCCCAAAGTGCGGCGGGAAGATAAATCGTTGCGGATTGAACCGTTTCAACATCGGTGTAGGCATCCTGAACCACAAGACATTCAAGTTGATCTAGCAACTTACGGATTTGTGGACTATTGGGCATGGAAGTCATGGGGTTGGTGCCAATGAGCCAAAGGCCCTTGATTTCACCCCGTTCAATTGCCGGGAAGATATCGGTTTCAGTCAGCCCTCGTTTCTCAGGGAAATGACGGGCATCGACCCCCCAAAAATCTGCAGCAAAGGCTCGATCGGCCTCATTTTCCAAGGTCCGATAGCCGGGTAAGCCGGAACAGGACGAAAATTCACGGGTGCCCATGGCATTACATTGCCCCGTAATCGAGAGGGAAGTGCCACCCGGTTTTCCAATATTGCCCGTGATTAAGTTGAGGTTGTTAATGGCCACTACACCATCGGAGCCATGTGTGGACTGATTGATGCCCATGGTCCAAATGGTCATGGCTGCATTGGCTTCGGCGTAGATCTGCGCCACCTTGCGAATCATCTCCGCCGCAATGCCGCAAATAGGTTCGGCTTTTTCCGGGCTGTATTCGTTTACAAGCTTTTTAAAACCCTCAAACCCATTGGTGTGCAAACGGATGTAGTCCTCGTCCTCTAAACCTTCTTTGAGAATGACATGGGCCATGGCGTTCAAAAGCACCAAGTCCGTGCCCGGTGTAATGGGCAAGTGGATGTCCGCCATCTGGGCCAGCATGGTGACACGGGGATCAACCACAATCATCGGGAAAGGGCGACGTGTACGCGCTTCTTGTAGGCGGTAGTAGATGATGGGATGTTGCTCCGGTAAGTTGGAGCCAATGGCAAAAAAACAGTTGGTGTGTTCAAAATCATCGTAACAACCTGGGGGGCCGTCACTGCCAAAAGAGCGTTTATAGCCGGAAACGGCAGAGGCCATACAGAGTGTGGTGTTGCCATCGTAGTTGTTGGTGCGAATGATACCGCGCACGAGTTTTCCCAGGGTGTAAAATTCTTCGGTATAGATTTGGCCGGTTGAAACAATGGCAAAACTGTCGCGACCATAAACGGCTTGTATTCGACTGATCTCAGCGGCCGTTTGGTCTAGTGCCTTATCCCAGGAACTTTCTTTAAAAACGTCCCGGCGGTCTTTCCGAATAAGGGGAACCGTTCCACGATTTTTAGACTCAAAAACTTCGTACTCAAAAATACCTTTTAGACACAGCTTGCCACGATTCACATCTGCATCTGCAACCCCGCGTGCCGTCACGGCCTTTCCTGCGGCGTTTACACCGACCTCAAGCGAGCAGCCCGTAGAACAATAACCGCAGGTGGTATAAACCCACTTGTCTACCGGCTTAACAGGGAGATGAATTTCATTTTTCTGTGAACGTCCAAACAGCATTAGTCTTTACCCGGCATTTAGTCAATCGGCCCTTAAGAGAAACAAGCAGGCTCGCCAAGAAAAACACGACGCTGTGTCTTCTAATGACCCGAGGATACAGCAATGTCCGTGCCTGTTTTCAGAATAAGAGCGTGTATTATAAAATATTATTATATTACAATTACTTAGGGCCTTTAAAGTTTTAAAATGTCCACAGGAAGACACCCATTTATACGACATTTTTGTCTGCCTTCTAACAAAATAGCGGGGATGGTTTTTATGGGCCCGCTATTAGAAAACCTTTATCTGCTTGAAACGTGGACCGGTGTAATCCGATTTTTTGACGTCTTCGACAAACATGCTTAAGGGGCGGATGCAAAGCGTGTAGTTGCCATAGAGCGCACGGTAAACAACGTGCGCCTCCTCTGTTTCTGTATGCACAGCGACCCCAAAAACTTCGTAATCCTGTCCTTTATAATGACGGTAAATCCCCGGTTTGACTGAATCAGACATCTTAAAAATCCTTTAACAGAGATTGTTTTTTCTCTGAATACTCTGCATCCGTAATCAAGCCTTCATCACGAAGGTGTTTTAGTGTCCGTAAGCGTTCTTCCAGTGTCGTTGCTCTCAGTTGAGAATTCATGGTCTCAGGCATCTGCACCGCTGGATCAGGAAAATCTGCATAGTCGATTATAAGCCAATGTCGGTCAGCGCCGGGAAGTCCTAACACATTTTTATAGCTGCGGTAGGTCATTTTTTTGCCTTCAAGCAGCTCAAAAGCATAACGTCCTTTTTCAGACTGTTTCAAGCCGAGACCTGCTCTTGAAGGGTGGCGACCTTTGCGAAGCGGCATCTCATACTGATTCACCTTAAAGTGAAGCTTTTCTGCTTTGACAAAAATAAAGCCGGAGGTTACTGCAACATGGGCTGCGTTACGCGCTTTCATCTGATAGAAATTGATTTTTTCAAGCGGCGCGGCTTCCGCTAAAGCTTGAGATAATTGCTCAGCCAATTTGTCGGTAGAATCTGCGTCGAAGAGTGGACTTAATTCATCTTTTGAAAAAAGGGACATCAGCATTCCGGTCTGCGGCCCCACCTTGATGGACTTCAGGATTTTTTTCATATCAGCACTCGGAATTTTGGCCGGATGGGCATAAGGCCCTTCATAATCCGGCAGGTTTGAAAGGGGATGCTGATCCAGAACAATGAGAAGCTCGTCCTCTTGATGGGCGACACGCTGTAAATGGGTGGGCATTGTACAAGCACTTATCCCGATTAAGAGACTTAAAAAAGCAACAATTCGCATGAATTTTCTCCAAGTAGATAGGTGTAGATATGATCTTGAGGCATTGTAATAGTAAGCCCCTTGTTGATCAACCATCACTTGTTTTTTTATCCGGCCTGATCAAACTCTTCAACCCACATGACCGTGGCCCCCACGACCGCAGTGGGCATGGCAAGAAAATTCACGATAGGAATCATGAGTAAGAGCAAAATGGCTGCGCCAAAGCCCCACACCATAAACCGTTTTTTTTGAAGCAAAACCCGCTGTTCTGCAAATTTTATGTCATGATTTCCCATTGGGAAGTCTGCATACTCCAAGGCCAAAATCCAAGCGCTGAATATCATCCAGAGCACAGAGGCAATGATGTTTACCCCTGGGATTAGAAAAAGTATCAGTAAGGGGAGTGCGCGTAATGCAAAATACATGATTTTATTGAGTTCAGAAATTAGAGCGGGGATAAATGTGCTTAAAACCTGTGTCAGTTGAAGCGGTGGGTTTTTCACACGACCACGAAGTCTTTCTTCTACACGTTCCGCCAAGAGTCCATTGAAAGGAGCCGCAATCAAATTGCAGACCGTCAGAAAGGTGAAAAATGCGATCCCGGAAATCGTTAGGGCAAAAAGCGGCCAAAGCAAGCCTCTGAGCCAGGCAAGCCATTCTGGAAGCAACCAAAGCATCAATCGGTTAAACTGCTGTGCGCCAACAAGGATGAGGATGGAGAACAGCACAATGTTGATCAAAAGCGGCACGACCACATAAGAACGCAGCCCGGGTTTAAAAATTAAGGAAAAACCACGCAATAAGTAGCGCGCTCCCAGAAATGGATTTCCTTTCACCTCATAATCCTCCTATCAAATATAAGGACTGTACTCAAAATGAGCGCTAGTATATCGTAATCTTAAAATTTTGGAAAAGTCCCTCAATTGAACTTTGTTCCTTCTTTCTGTTAGTGTCGTCTCAGGTGTGAAATTGCAGATACAAAAAACTTTCAATGGGGATCAGGAGGATGCAATGTCAAAAAAAATCGGTGTCATTTTATCAGGCTGTGGTTACCTGGACGGTGCTGAAATACAAGAATCCGTTTTGACCTTGTTGGCCATCGACCGGGAAGGGGCAGAAGCGGTCTGCATGGCCCCCAATATTGAACAAATGCATGTGGTGAATCACATTAGTCAGGTAGAAATGCCGGAGCGACGTAATGTTTTAGTCGAGTCCAGCCGAATTGTCCGAGGTCAGATACAAGATATCGAAACAGTTTCCGCATCCGACTTAGATGCGCTGATTCTTCCCGGTGGATATGGTGCCGCAAAAAATCTTTCTGATTTCGCCCTAAACGGGGCGCAGTGCACGGTACAAGCAGATGTGCTTCCCCTGCTCCGCGACTTTTTAAAATCGGACAAACCCATTGGTGTTATCTGTATCGCACCTGCCGTCATGGCAAAAGTTGCACAAGAAACGGGAGACAAGATTACCTTGACCATCGGTACTGATGCAGAGACCTCAGCGGCCTTTGAGGAAATGGGTGTGCAACATATTAAAAGTGCTGTAAATGAGATTGTGATCGACAAAACACACAAAATTGTCTCTAGTCCCGCTTATATGCTTCCTGCCCGCATTTCAGAGATAGAGCAAGGGATTAACAAGCTTGTTCACGCCGTCATTGAGATGATCGAATAATCTCCACAAAAAAGACATCTGCTTTCTTCAAATATCTGCTCTGTCAAACATGCTGTGTTTAGTGATCAGCCAGAATTTGTCCCTGTGTCTTGCTTGCCAATGTCCCAGTCTCGCGTTAAAATATAAGGGAATCGCTTAAATTTTTCACCTATCTTTTGATATACTGAGGGAGGGCATCTCGTCCGCAGTGTATTTTTTCTGTCAGGTGGGGGCCGTTTTGGAGAATAGATGAGTAAAGAAGTTGTGCAGGCTGTTTCCAAGGGAAAACTCTTGGTTGCCATGCCAAAACTAAACGACCCTAATTTTCGCCAAACCGTCATTTTACTCTGTGAATACAGTGAGGACGGTGCCTTGGGCGTTGTTTTAAATCGTCCAACAGAAATGGCTGTTTCAATGCTGATGGATGGCTTCCAGGATGTTTCTGGTGAAAAAAAGGTTTACGCAGGTGGCCCTGTGGCCAGAAACGGCATGCTGGTGCTCTGCCGCAGTGATGAAATGATGGGAGATGGACACAGTATTCTTGACGGTGTTTTTGTTCCCAAAGATCTGGATCGCATTAAAACTGCGGGGGCCTTAGGAGAAAGTGGCGAAGTGCGTTGTTATCTCGGTTACGCCGGTTGGGCTCCCGGCCAACTCGAAATTGAGCTTTCAGAAGGGGCATGGAGTTTATTGCCTTCAGACCCCACACTGGTTTTTGATGCAGATCCTTCATTTCTCTGGTCTCAAATGATGCGTCGTTTGGGCGACCGATGGGCCTTTTATGCAACAATGCCGTCCGACCCAAGCTTGAATTAAAACGATCAAGAGTACACCCTTCCGTATCAGGACTGCTTCATGCGCAAGCCCCTTCCCCTTCTGAGTCTGTTTGGCCTATTTTTTTTAAGTACAAGTCTCTTTGCTGCTGATTTTTATCGCTGGACCGATGAACATGGTTTGATTCATTTCTCAGATTCTATTTCCGGCATACCCAAACAATATCGAAAAAAAGCTTTAGAAGGTACATTTGATCAAGAATCGCCCAAGAAAAAATCATTTGAAGCCCGATCAAAATCCAATATGTTTGTCGACACGGAAGCCTCAGTCCCATCAAATGCATTAAAAATACACAGCGTGCCCTACACCGCATTTGAAGGCAGGACAAGCCGGGTCATCATTGATGTCAGGTTTAATGACCGTATTACCGCTCCCATGGTGCTTGATACAGGCGCAGGTGAAGTATTCATTTCCGAAGGTTTGGCAGAAAAACTGGGGCTTTTTGAACACGAGCATGCAAAACTGAATGTCTCCGTGAGTGGTTTTGGTGGCACCGCCCCCGCCATCCGTACCATTCTGGATCGCATGAAAATTGGAGACATTGAAAGCCAATTTATCCCGACACGAATCGTTCCCTCGCTCTCCAAAGTTTTTGAGGGTGTGGTGGGTATGAACTTTATGTCCAACTACAAAATCCGCATTGATCCCCGCAAACAAGTCCTCGTTTTCGAAGAGCTGCCAAATCTCAGCCCACATTTTGGAGGTCATGGGGAGAGATGGTGGCGGCAGTATTTTGCTGAATTTGAGCACTACCACAAAAAATCACAGCATTATGTGGCTTCACTGGAGCGCTATTTGAGAGAAAACCGTTTGGACTATCAGTCTGTCCTTGATCCGGTAAGAGAAGAACTCAAGTATGCAAAAACCCAGGATGAGGCGGCAAAAAAACTCCTTGAAAAACTCACGCGCTACGCAAGCCAAAATCAAGTGCCTATCGCCTGGCGACGCTTAAATCACTAAAATATCTTGTTTCAGGGTGTATTGAAAAATCCGATGAATGAAAAAACACTTCAACTGAGTTTCCTCAACGACCCTGGACTTCTATCCTGACACAGGGGGCCTTCGCGGGAATGCCGTCTTTCAAGTATCTGGGCGATATCCGCTAATCTATTTGATGGATTGCAAGTCTTTGATTTACGGTGCGCCGCCAGGATTTGAGCTTTTCTTCAAGCAGTGGGGCACGGTGAATTTGCGGTTCCGAGTGCAAAAAATTGTGCTCATTTTCCCAGTCACTTACGATTTCTTTTGCCATTAGGAAGGCATCCACAAAGGTCGGTGCCTGATTTATTGCATATTGAAAAAAAGCACGTCCGAAATAAGTCATTTCTGAATCATCACTACAGCCAAATGAGCTGCGATCCGAACGTGCGGAGGTGATGACCATGGTGTGATCGTCTTTGAGATGATCAATAAAACCACCGGAATAACAGGCCGAGATGGCAATGACCTTCCACTTGATCCCCGATTCTTCAATGACTTCCGAGAGTGTCTCCGCAGACAAATCACCCAAAGGTACACCTCCAAGCGACACAGAGAGCGTATGTTCCTTCGAGCCGTGACTGGTGAGATAGAGGAAGAGAATATCTTCTTCTATCTCCATGCGCGTCGCGATAAACTGCAAGGCCACACGTAAATTCGTCACACTGGCAATTGGCACTTCATTTACAATTGCCGGATGATTGATCAGGTACATCGTTCGATTTTGCATGCTGAATTTTGTTTCAAAAAGCGCTGTGGTGTAGAGGGCTTCATTCATAAAAACATCTTGATGGCTGTCTCCACCAAAAGCCAATAGATAGAGATCCGTTACCCCTGGTCTTGAAGCCGCGATATGCCCCATGGATTCACTGAGCAACTGGTATTGGTAAAACAATACAACTTCAGGATTGACGATGTCGCCGTCTTTTGGTTCCTTGACCACCTGCGTATTTTTGTCCAATAAACCATGATCCCACTCTCCGGCCAGGGTTTTTACATTGCCCTCTCGGTCGATAAATGAAAGGATGCCTTTTCCGTGAAACTCGTTGTTTTCAAACTCGCCGACATACTTGTCCCCGTTATCTCGTGTCAGGACCCCGTAGCCATAGAATGAACCTGCCCTAAAATCACCGGTGTATTTTGCCCCCCCGGCAAAAGAGTAGACTCCTTCCCCATGGATGAGTCCGTTTGCAAAATCACCGACGTAGCGGTCGCCATTGACCGTGATCAGTGTTCCCTCACCATGCGGAATGCCGCCTTCAAAGGTCCCTTCATATAGGGAACCATCCATCAGGGTCATTTTGCAGGTTCCCTGGCATGGTTCACCCTGTATGTTCGAGGAACCCTGTATTGAACCTTGCTTGCCTAGCGTCGAACATGCAGCCAGAACCGGTAATAGAATCAGGGCCAAGAGTGTTTTTATCGTCCGCTGATATTCCATATCAGAACCCCTCCTGATGAAATGTTTTGTTCCAAGTATATCAGGAGATCGGCAGAACGGAGGGGGATTGAGAGGGACTCGAAGGATGTGCCACTCCTGATGCAGCGTATCAAAATCAAACTTCGGGCATTGGACGTGGATTTTTTTGATTATGGCGGGAAATTTGAGCCCTCGCCCTTGCTCAATAAAAGACGTCTATGACGTATCAGGCTAAGCGCCACAGCGAGGAGATCGGTAAGGCCGCCATATTGGAACCAAATGAAACACTTTGCTCGCCAGTGTAAAGCACGACGCCTCTTTGAAACCGATCTCCGGCAGCCTCAGCCAGTGCACGAAGCCCTGAAAAATCCTTGTTTGTCACCGTGGCCGATGCCTTCACTTCGATGCCGACCAATGGGCCAGCCGCACCATTTTCCAGAACGATATCGACCTCCTGACCTGTCGCTGTTCGATAGTGGTAAATCCCGACGCGTGTTTCCGACCAAGTCGCTTGTTTGCGTAATTCGCCCACGACGAAGGATTCGAGCAAATGACCAAAGAGTGTTGGGTCATTTGCCAGCGCTTTCCGTGTGTGACCGATTAAATGGGTCGCAAGGCCGGTATCGACCAAGTGAATTTTGGCGGATTTCACGAGCCGTTTGCCCAAATGCGACTGCCAGGCGGAAAGCGGTTGCATCAGAAAACTTGCCGTAAGCAGTGCAAGATATCGTTTTAATGTGGTGTGTGGAATACCCGTAGCGCGCGACAGTTCAGACATATTCAGCAATCCACCAATACGGGTTGCCAGCAGGGCAAGCAGACGCGGCATTTCAGTCAGCCCTTCTATATTTGCGAGATCGCGGATATCGCTTTGCAGGATGGCGGTGATGTATGCGCTATACCAGGCATCACGGCGCTTTCCCTCGGTGCGTTGTACTGCCTCTGGATAGCCACCTTTCGCAACGCGGGCTGTTAGATCGTTTGACTCCGCTTCGATTAAGCCTGGCATTTCTAAAAGGAACAACCCATCGATAAAGCGTTCTTTGCGTCCTAAAAGTTCGCCTTGTGAAAGGGGATACAGTGTGATGATTTCCATCCGGCCTGCAAGCGATTCTGAAACCTTCGGCAGCATTTGTACATTGGCTGATCCGGTCAACAGGAAGCGTCCCGGCCGTCGGTCGGCATCCACCAACATTTTAATTGCTGGAAACAGGGCCGGGGCTTTCTGTGCTTCATCGATTGCAAGGGTTTGACCCATGCCTTTCAAAAATCCGATAGGGTCTGAAGTTGCGGCGGAAAGGGTTGTTGCGTCATCCAGGGTGGCGTAGGCTGCGCCCATCGTTTCAGCAAGCTGCGTGACGAGCGTACTTTTTCCGGTTTGACGTGCGCCGTTGAGTAAAACGACAGGCGTGTCGGTTAGAGCCTCGCGTAATTCAGATTCGATATTTCGTGTGTACATGGTTGTATTTTAGCCATGTGGTGGTGAAATTTCAACTATAAATCCTCTGGAATCAGAACGCTGAGATTGGAAATGAAAAAATATTTGTGTATGGGTATGTGTATGGGTGTAATTTAATTGTTCCTATTTGATTTATTCTGTTAGGAGGGCTTCAATATGCAAACTGCTTCGCATCAACCGCGCAGGTAAAGAAGCTTGATCGTTTGGCGCAGGATCGATCCACCTCGGTGGCCGAGGTTGTGCGACTTGCCATTGATGCTTATGAGCCGGGTGAAACGCCGGAATTAGAGTCTCGTGAGCTGATGGCGCTGGTGGCGGCTCAGTTAAAGGAGACGATCAATGCAACCAGACGCGCTAATGACGTTGTTGCCAAGGCATTAAAAATACTTGATGCGGGAGGGCGATAATGTCTGGCTGGAAAGATATTCTCGTTGAAATGCTCACGCTGACAAGCGAGGTAAAGCACCTGAATCAGCAGACTGAAAAACTCTCTGAGCGCACCATCAATATCGATAAACGTGTGGTTCGGCTAGAAACAATGGTTGAAATAGGCAAATCTCAGAAACAATTGTCAAAAGATTAAAAAAATTGCTTTATCGCAAGACCTCTTCTTAAAGATTGCCTGATCTCAGCTATCTTATAGAAATTCAGCGACGATTACAGTCGCGATACTGTGGCAAAGAATACTGATGATATCTGTCATTGACATATTCGCGGGTCCCGGCGGACTTGGGGAAGGCTTTTCCAGCCTGCGCAAACACGCAAATGGCATCCCTTTTCGTGTTTGTCTTTCTATTGAGAAAGATAGGCAAGCGTGGGAAACCCTTCGACTCAGATCTTTTTTCCGGGAGTTTCCTGATGGAGAAGCACCCGATGACTACTACGAGCACCTGAGAGGGGAGTTGTCACGTGAGGATCTGTACCGTTCCTTTCCTGGAGAATCATCTAGAGCAGATGCCATTGCCAAAAATATTGAGCTTGGGAGCAAAGAGTGGCCCAGGGCAAATGTCAGCTCCGATGCCCTTTGCCTGAAATCAAAAGCGCGTCTGGAGACTGCCTCCGCTTCTCTACGCCAGACTCCCGCCACTAAAGTCAAATTTCTTTTCTCACGGTGATCTCGGATCACTCTAAAAGCCCGTTAAATGTCTCAAATAGTTTTTCAAATCGGGCCAAGGTTCCCTTCGCATCTTCGGATGTACCAGACAACGTGTCTGGGTGCTGAATAAGCCAGTTAGAGGGTGTGAAGTGATCAAATGTGGGTATTTCATCCGGTAACAGACGAAAATATGCTTCGGCTTGGATTACCTTTCGCTCGGTTTTCGTATCAGCTTCAGCAAGTTTCACGGTTGTCAATTTATGTTCACCCATCAGGTTGTAAGCTTGGTTGATTATAGACACCAGTAAACCAGCAGAGAACATATCTTCAACATCTGCCTCAGACTGATCACAAAAATCAGAAATTGTGTATACATGTCCTTCTTTGAGAATTTTAGACTCCCTAAATCGCTCAACTTTCTTCTTTTGCCCTTTAGCCAGATCAGTCAGCACCGCGATATGCAGGTCTTTACCGCTTAACAGGCTTACAAACGCACCAACCTTGTCAATACCACCCGTCGGACAAATTGTCCATCGGGAGTCCAGCCCCTTTCGACCTTCCTGTTTTAACGCCGCAGACACGGCTTGCAGATATAAAATATCTGATGGTCCTTCGACCAAAAGAGTATTTTTACCAATAAACAGTGTTTGTGTGATTTCATAGCCAAGTGCGCCCTGAAGCGGAAATAAGGTGTCCCTGTCCGTAGACAACACATCATCCCCGACCTTTGTTCCCTTGGCAACATAGTCCATTATGCCTTTAATTTCTACGATATCCTCTACTGTTCTGACAGACATCAGGTTATCTGGCGGTATCATAAATGGTGAGTGTGTTGAGTAGATTACCTGGTGTTCAGGTTCCAGTTTTTCTTTGAAATACCGCAACAAGTCTCCCTGTGCTTTTGCGTGTAATGTCAATCCCGGTTCATCCAGCAGGATAATGATATTTTTATTTGTCTTTGAGACCTGTGAAAAGCGGACAAGAAAGGAAAAGAACCAAATAAACCCAGCACTCCGCTCCGAGAAAGGTACGGTCATACGATGTATGGCATTGCGGACACGCGCTTCCATCACCGTACCACTGTTGAAGGGTGGATTATCTGCTGCCTTACCCTCGTATGGCTTAAATTCGACGGAAAGGCTTTTGTTCTGGCTCCAATACTCAAAGATACGGTCTGTTATCTTATTAGAGGCTGCTTCTACCTTAGCAATCAGGTGTTCCGATTGCTGGAATGACTTTAGTTCTTCCAAACCCGTCCCAGCAAATTCCAAAAAATCCAGGAATACAGAGTCACCCTCAGAAACGGTATTCTGCTGTTTATCTTGCTCAAGCTGGTTAACAGAAATTTTGCCGCTCATACGATCATAATGAGAAAAATATAAAAACTTTGGCAACCGGGTCTTCAGAATATCTATTACTTTCTGACTTGGGTCACCATCCCGATATGCCTTTATTTTTTCCAGCAAACTATTGTGCTTCTCTGTGTTTTTTTCCCGTCCGGCCAAGAGTTCAACCACTCCATTTACAGAAGTACATTTATCAACAACGGCTTTTTCTGCTGCATCGAAATTGGATTCATTAATCAGGTGCACAATGGCTTTTCTCTCGTCAAAATGCGTGGTCCAGGTTTTGCTCTTTTCCTCGTAGTGTTTCTGTACCGTGATTAGCCCCTTGGGTAAATACTCCGGCCCAAATTCTGCCTCTACAACTTCCAAATCGTCGTCTTCTAAAAGCCATTCTGTTGTTGCGACCACAGCCTCCCGTCCATCGTGGCGCTCCTTATACTCATTCAAATATCGACGTGGATAGTCTCGTATCTTGTCGTATTTATTGTTGCTGTCTCCCGAAGAATTCAAAATCTCCAAAGCCTGTAGTATCGCGGTTTTACCTGCTTCGTTCTTTCCGACCAGACAGGTCGTGCCATCAATGGAAAATTTTCCACTGTCATCGCATGAACGAAAATTTTGTATCTTTACCGATTTAAGTTTCATATTTTAGTCACTCCCATATCCTGCCGGATTATTTTTCTCCGTTCCCTCTACTCAAACGCCTCAGGCCATTTCCGAGACGCATGATACAGGTTTAGGATATGAACCTCTTTGCCCTTTATTCTGTATGGCACAATATACGGAAGACCTGGAATGACCAGCTCATAAGTACCGTGCACACGCCCTGCCCTACCCAATTTAGGATGGTCGCTAAGTTGGTTTGTGGTATGACGTAGCTTTTGCGCAACTTCAAAAGCCGCCCGTGGATTATCTTTTGCGATATAGTCCTGAATGCTTTCCAGCACTTTTGCCGCAGGTTCCGTCCATTTAACCTGCATGGTCAGGCATCTTCATATTTATTGAAGATGCGATCCATCTCGGTGTCGCTCACAAAACGCCCTTCATCAGCCGCCTTAATGCCCGCTTTCGTGCGCTCGATCTGCCAGGCGTGCACTTCTAGAAGCTGGTCAATCGCCTGATTGACCATGTAATTGCGTGATCGGTCCATCTGTTTTGCAAGCTTGTCCAGTTGTTTAACCTTTTTGCTCTCCGTCCGAACACTAAATGCCTCTTTATCCATTTGCCCCTCGCCTTTCTAGTTCATGGTGGTTCATAACGGTTTATCTATAATCATAACATTGAATCTGCCGGTTACGAAGCAAAATCTGACCGCTTAATGCAGAAGGGCATTGTCTTTTCATTCATCCCTGACTTGGTGGCTGCGAGTCCCAAGCTTCTCTTTTCCTGTAGGTATTTCATTAGCTTCCTCGCTTGATTGTCTGTGATCACTCAGAACCCTCCATAGTTTGGAGAACTTGGATAAGCGATTCTTAATCAATCGGGAAAAACAATTGTCGTTAGAAGGTAATTTGCTCACTCCACTGATAAATGTGAAAAGAGGACTATTTCCGACTCAAGGGTACTTGAAAGTACCAACTTCTATGATGAAAAACGACCGTTTTCCGTGAATTATGCGTCGATTTTATGCCGTACAAAATGATTTATGAAAACGCTGTTGACAATGCCCACATTTGTGGTCACAATTATTAATATAAAAACAGTAAAATTTTTACGGAGATTATGACGATGCATACAAAAGGGAATACCTTAAAGGTAAGAATGGATGCGCCAACGCTTGAGTTATTAGAAAAGGCAAGTCAGTATATGTCTCTCGACAAAAGTAAGTTTATCCGACGTAGTGTGAGAGAGAAAGCCCAAGAAATATTGGCACAATATGAAAAAACATTATTCAGTGCTGAAGATTGGCGCGAATTTTTTAAAACCTTGGATAACCCTAATGAACCTACAGCAAGAATGACAAAAGCAAGCCGTAAATATAAGAAAATTATCGCATCTGATGAAATTTGAAATTCTGAACGCTAAAGAACATAACCGAAAAGATTTTGATTGTGGTGTGAAAGAATTAAACCAATATATTCAAAAATACGCGAACCAGGATCAAAAACGAGGCTTAACAAAAATATATGTTTTGGCAGAGGGGAGTAGGATAATCGGATATTATTCTATAAGCGCCCATGCTGTGCTAAGAGATCATTTGCCTCAAAATATCAATCTTGGCGGATATGGAGATGTGCCATATCTACTCCTCGGAAGCTTGGCCTTTGATAACAAATATCAGCGACAAGGATATGGTGATACTTTAATTGTCCATGCATTTAAAACGACAATGGAAACTGCTCAGAAGGTGGGTATTCCTGGGATCATCGTAGATGCCAAGAATGATGCGATCGTTAGCTTTTATGAGGGCTTCGGTTTTAAGAGAATAAAAGCGACCGAAACCAGACTCGTGCTCCCCATCACAGCACTATCAAAACTTCTTTAATCTCTACAAGGCGGTCGTTTATTCAGCTTAGGCCTTGTAGGGCTCCATCGCAAATAAGAACTTTGACGTGGTCAAGAAGATGGGACAGTTAAGTTAAGCGATTTTTTTGATTTTTACCCTCTCCGATTCGAATTGATTTGGGCTAATATATCCCAAGTAGGAATGTAGCCGTGTTGCATTGTAAAACATGCTGATGTAGTTTAGAACGTCTTGCTGTGCTTCATATCGGGTCTGATATTGACGCCAATGGATCTGCTCTTGCTTCAAACTGCCAAAAAAGCTTTCGGCAACCGCGTTGTACCCCAAGGGCAGGCTTCGCGCTCCCAACAGTTGCCTTTTCGACTCATGCTGCCTTCAAAACCATAGGCTTTCAGCAGTTGACCTGGTCAAGTATTTGAGGCAGATCAGTTAAGCCACTTTTGCTGTTTGTTTTGTTTCATTTTCATATTGATTTGGACTTTTGTAATCCAGATATGAATGTAGCCGAACGGTATTGTAGAACATGCTGATGTAGTTCAAGACGTCCTGTTGGGCTTGATAGCGGGTCTGATACTGCCGCCATTGCACCCGTTCTCATTTCTGACTGCCAAAGAAGCTCTCAGCTACCGCATATACCCCAAGGGCAGGCTGCGCGCTCCCAACAATTTCCTTCACATCAGTCGCCAGGGGGATGCAAATGGGCATGTTAGCCTGAATGGAATGACACCCAAATTCTGCCTTTTTGTCGAGAAATCTAAGTCATTCATTGGATCTTTTTCAGCATTTCTTCAATAGATTTAATGACTAACTTTGGTTCATCATACATAATAAAATGGCCACTTTTTTTTGCGATAATGTGTTGACTATTTGAAGACAAGGCGACTAATTCATTTTTAAGTCGTATCTCGATTTTAGACATTATGCCTTGTTTCATCGCGGCTTTTTTTGTCGTTTTTCCTGACGTTAATACAACGAGCGGTAAAGCCCCCAAAGAAACGGGAGCAAGTGTTTATGTTTGTTCATGTGTGGAGTCAAGAAAGACGATCTCCGTAACCTCAGGGGAGAAATTATGGTAAAAATTACGAACATATATCCCACCACGGGAATGGCCTACCATGATATAAGGGGCTTCGATATTGCCCTTTCTAAGGAGTTTATACAATGTTTCTGAAATCTGATTTAGTGAGAATGATTTTTGAGTTCCCTCACTCCAACCCAATCCTGCACGATCATAGGAACAGACTTGAGTTCCCTTAGAAATTTCATCCTGAATTGGGAACCAACTTAAAGAATTTTCTCCTAAACCCGCTTCAAGAATAACTGTTGGCGCCCCTGCCCCCACACAATTCAAGTGATATCTCAAACCATCGACCTCTATCATTTCACCCGGAGGAAGATATTTTTTCATATCATTTTGTGTTGCTCTCTCTTGGTAGAAAACACCAACAACAGAAGCCAGCGTAATGATGCCAAGAAAGGCAAGGGAGACACCGATTACTGTGTTTCGCTTCATAAGACTCCTTTAGGCAAAGGCCGCCTAAGAAATGTGTCCATTTTTACTGGACCACGTCAAAGCCTCCGCCTCCGGGTGTTTCTATTACAAATAGGTCTCCGGGGCCGACTTGGACTTCGTCTGCGCCCGCGAGGCTTTGAATTGTGCCATCTGCCCTTTGAATCCAGCTTTTCCCTAAAGCGCCGGGTTCCCCTCCATTTAAAGCAAAAGGCGGTATTTTCCTTCGATTTGAGAGCAGTGAAAGCGTCATATTTTCTAAAAAACGAATCTCGCGTCGCACGCCGTCGCCACCGGAATATTGCCCTAAGCCGCCGCTGTTTAAGCGAATTTCAAAACGTTCCACGCGCACGGGAAAACGGGATTCGAGCACTTCGATGTCAGTTAGGCGGCTATTGGTCATGTGTGTGTGTACGGCGCTTGCGCCATCGAAATTTGGGCCTGCACCTGCGCCCCCACAGAGGGTTTCGTAATATTGATGTTTGTTGTTGCCGAAAGTGAGGTTGTTCATCGTGCCTTGAGATCCCGCGAGCACACCGAGCGCGCCAAAGAGCGCATCGGTGACGGCTTGGGAGGTTTCGACATTGCCTGCAACAACCGCAGCGGGATATTGTGGTGCGAGCATTGAGCCTTCGGGGATGACGATTGTTATTGCTTTGAGACAGCCTTCATTGAGTGGGATGTCGTCGTCAATCAAACAACGAAAAACATAGAGCACGGCGGCATGGGTGACGGCTTTGGGCGCATTAAAATTGTCTGCACCTTGTGGGCTTGTACCGCTAAAGTCAATGCGAACAGTGCGCTCTTTTTTATCGACTTTCAGTGTGACATGAATTTGGCTGCCATTGTCCATTTCATAACAAAAATGTGCGTCTTTTAATCCCGAAATGACACGCCGAACGCAGGCTTCGGCATAGTCCTGCACGTGGCACATATAAGCTTCTACGGTATGCCTGCTAAATTGTGAACACATTTGTTGAAGCGCACTGAGTCCGCATTGATTGGCCGCCACTTGTGCTTTGAGATCGGCAATGTTTTGATCAATATTCCGGGCGGGGTATTTGGCGGTCTCGAGGGTTTTTCTGATCTCGGTTTCATGGAATTGTCCTTTTGACACGAGCGGAATTGTGGCAAAAAGCACGCCTTCTTCTGCAAGTGTGCTGCTGTTTGCGGGCATGGAGCCGGGGCTGATGCCGCCGACGTCGGCGTGGTGTCCACGGCTGCCGACATAAAAAAGCAAAATATTTTCAAAAAAGACAGGGGTGATGACGGTGATGTCGGGCAGGTGGGTGCCGCCCTTGTAGGGATCGTTTGTGATGTAGATATTCCCGGGATGAATATTGTCCTGGTATTTTTTGATGACGGCGCGCACGGCTTCACTCATGGAACCCAGATGCACGGGAATGTGGGGGGCGTTTGCAATCAGGTTGCCTTTTTTATCAAAAAGCGCGCAGGAAAAATCGAGGCGTTCTTTGATATTGACTGAGGTCGCGGTGTTTTGCAGAGTCGCCCCCATTTGTTCGGCGATGGACATAAAAAGGTTGTTAAACACTTCGAGCATGATGGGATCACAGTTATTTCCAATGTCTGCTGTTTGTGGCCGAGGAGAAACGCGGGACAGGATGAGGTCATTCTTTTGGCTCAATACCGCCTGCCAGTCGGGTTCGATCACGAGCGTACTAAAAGCTTCTGTAATGACTGCAGGCCCGGTGATGATTTGATTCGGGGCGAGTGCTGCACGGTCATAAATCGGGCTTTGAATCATCGTCCCCGCAAAGCTGATGTTACAGGTGGTGCTTCTGGCGGTGTTCTTAGGCGTTGGAGGATTTTTTTTAGAGGGCAATGGCATTTTCTTAGATTCGTTTTTTACGATGATTTCGAGGGAGAGGCTTTCCACCTGAAGTCTTTTTTCTGAGCGTGAAAACCCAAAACGCTGTTTGTATAATTCTCCAAAGGTTTTTTGCATGGCCGCTGCGGTATCGAAATCAAGGGACAAAACCCCGTCGGTATCACGCACTTTGAGCGCCACTTTGCATTGTGTGCTCATCCTGTCTTTTTCAAGCCCTTGCTGCATGAGTGTGCGCAGGCCTTCGTTTTTAAGTCGTTCAATATGTTGATTCATTTTTGGGATGAGGGTTTCATTTAATTCGGCTTCGATGGCCTGTTCTTGCAGCAGGACTTGATCGGCCATGCCGATGCCATAGGCGGAAAGCAGTCCCGAAAATGGATGCATGAGGATCGTTTGAATGCCGAGACGGTCAGCCACTTGTGTGGCGTGTTGTCCACCCGCGCCACCAAAGGCTGTGAGCGTATATTGTGTGACGTCGTGTCCTTTTTGAACGGATATTTTTTTGATGGCGTTTGCCATATTTTCGACGGCGATTTTCAAAAACCCTTCGGCCACGGCCTGTGCTGAAATAGGCGTGCCGGTGGCTGTACTGATCTCCTGTGCGGTACTGGAAAACTTTTTTTGTACGATGTCGATATCCAAGGGCTGATCTTGTTTTGGCCCAAAAATATGTGGGAAAAAGCGGGGCTGCAATCGCCCCAGCATGACTTGGCAATCGGTGATCGTGAGTGGCCCGCCCCGTCGATAACAAGCCGGGCCGGGATTTGCGCCCGCGGAATCCGGTCCCACGCGAAAACGGCGGCCATCAAAATGACAGATCGAGCCGCCGCCCGCCGCGACGGTGTGGATATCCATCATTGGCGCACGCACACGCAGACCTGCGACCTTTGAATCGAAGGTGCGTTCGTATTCTCCCGCAAAATGTGCGACATCAGTGGATGTGCCGCCCATGTCGAAGCTTACAATTTTTTCAAAACCTGCATGTTGACTGGCGCTTACGGCTCCGACAATGCCACCTGCCGGGCCGGAAAGGATGGCATCTTTTCCGCGAAAATTCTGGGCCGCAGCCAAACCGCCGTTGGATTGCATAAAAAGGATTTTTACACCGACGAGGGCTTTTGAAATCTGTTGCACGTAGCGTTTTAAGATGGGCGAAAGATAGGCATCCACGACGGTGATATCGCCGCGTCCGACCACTTTGATCAGTGGCGTGGTTTCATGGCTTGTTGAAATTTGCGTAAAGCCGATGTCTTTTGCAATGGCTGCGATATTTTTTTCATGTGTGGGATATTTATAGCCATGCAGACAAACAATGGCGATGGCGCGCAAGCCCGTATCAAAAGCCCTTTGAAGCCGCTTTTTTGTGGTATTTAAATCGAGCGCGTGTAGTATTTCGCCCTCTGCGCTGATACGCTCGTCAACCTCAATGACTGTTTTGTAAAGCAAAGTCGGCAGAATAATTTCACGGGCGAAGAGCTGGGGACGGCTTTGATCTCCAATGCGAAGCACATCCTTAAACCCCGCAGTAATGGCAAGCAAGAGCGGCTCGCCCTTTCGTTCAAGTAAGGCATTGGTCGCAACGGTTGTGCCCATACGCACGACTTCTATTTTATCGGTGGGAATGGTGGCTTTTTCCGAGAGTCCCATCAAATCTCGAATGCCTTGGATGGCCGCGTCTGGATAGTGTTCTGGGTTTTCAGAAAGCAGTTTGTGCCCGATTAAAGTGCCATCGGGTCGTCGTGCGATGAGGTCGGTAAAGGTGCCGCCTCGGTCGATCCAAAATTGCCAGCGGGTGTTTGTGTCTTTCTTTTTCATCCTTGGATGATATTCTCTATGAAAAATGGCTTTATTCTAGCAGCAGCACAAGGTTTTCACTAGACATGAAAACCGGAAATCAGTTATTTTCTAAAGCTTAAAGTGTTTATTCTTGCAGGCTTTGGACTGAAATAAAAATGGAAATTAACGAACGTATTATCTCTTCTGAACCCAATGACGATGAAGTCCGCGACGATCAGAGCCTGCGTCCGACTTCACTGGCCGAATACGTCGGTCAAACCAAAATCAAAGAAAACCTTGCGATTTATATTGGTGCGGCGAAAAAACGCGGTGATGTCTTGGATCATGCGATCTTTTATGGGCCGCCGGGTTTGGGTAAAACGACGCTGGCCAATATTATTGCACGGGAAATGGGGGTCAGTATTAAGGCCACCTCCGGCCCTGCGATTGAGCGGCCGGGGGATTTGGTTGCGATTTTGAGCAATTTGAGTGAAGGCGATGTTTTTTTTATTGACGAAATTCATCGTTTGCATCCGACGGTTGAGGAGATTCTGTATCCGGCGATGGAGGATTATCAGGTCGACATCGTGATCGGACAGGGGCCTTCGGCGCGTTCACTCAAGCTCAATCTGCCGCAGTTTACTTTGGTGGCCGCAACGACACGGGCAGGGCTTTTGACTTCGCCGCTGCGTGATCGTTTTGGCGTGGTGAATCGCCTGGAGTTTTATTCTCCAGAGGAACTTCAGCAGATTGTGTTACGTTCGGCCAAAATTCTCAATCTTCCCCTTCATGCAGATGCGGCCTTGGAAATTGCAAAAAGAACACGTGGTACGCCACGTATCGCCAATCGTATTTTAAGACGGGTGCGGGATTTTGCTGAGGTTAAATCAGACGGCACAATTGATCGAGACATCACACAAAAGGCCCTGACGCAGATGGAAATTGATAGCGCAGGGTTTGATGCGCTTGATCGAAAATTGCTTTTATTGTTGATTGAAAAATTTAATGGTGGCCCGGTCGGCGTGGATACCTTGGCGACGGCGGTAGGTGAAGAGCGTGATGCCATTGAAGATGTGTACGAGCCTTTTTTGATTCAGGAAGGGTTTCTGGCGCGTACCCCGCGCGGACGCATTGTTACGGATTTGGCCTACGATCATTTTGGGATAAAGCGGAAAGCGCCTTTGCCACAAGGACGGCTTTGGTAGCCTAAGCCCTCATCTCATCATCAGCGTTTCCTAAAGGAGAAATATTCATGTTTTCTGTGGGTGTATTAACGATCAGTGATAAAGGTTCGGTCGGGAAACGGGAAGATGGCAGCGGGAAGCTGTTGCATGAACTCGTCGAAACACTTCCAGGCAAAGTCAGTGTCTACCGTGTGGTACCCGATGATCGGACTGCGATTCGAGAAGCACTGATTTCGTTTTCGGATGAATGGCATGTGAATTTGATTCTAACGACAGGTGGCACGGGCATCTCTCCAAGGGATGTGACACCGGATGTCACGGAAAAGGTGATTGACTATTTGATCCCGGGCATCGGTGAGATTATGCGTATGGAAGGTTATAAGATCAATCCCCGTGCAATTATTTCGCGTGCCGTTTCAGGGGTGCGTGGAAAAACCCTGATTGTGAATCTACCGGGTAGCCCGCGTGCCGTGCGTGAAAATTTTGAAATGCTTTTACCCGTTTTACCGCATGCCATCGAAAAGATGCTGGGGGATGAAAGCGAGTGTGCTTGAAAGTAAAATCATTGATTTCTTCGACGGTCAGAGGTCCTGAAAAAGTACCTGTTTTGTCAGAAACGGTCTGATTTAAGTGTCTCAGTTTGTAGACAGCCTTCCTTGTTTATTTTATCCGCTATTTGATGTTTATTTCTAAAACATATTCATTTTTCTCCTGTTATTGGTGTAATGTTGCGATGGAATGGGGAGGAAAAATGATGAAAAAAACACGTATATTTTTCGTAGGTCTCTGGATGAGTCTCATGTTTGTATCCCTGCCCGCAGAGGCTTCCGAGCTTGAAGCGGGCAAGGCATTTTTTAAAAAGAATCGATGCGGCCTATGCCACACGATTGAAGGGAAGGGAGGCAAGGTCGCTTCGGATCTTTCAAAAATTGGAAACAAACGCGACCGCGCATGGTTTTTGGAGTTCTTCAAAAATCCTAAGAAACTGATGCCGACAGCAAAGATGATGCCGATCAAGGGCAGTGAAAAAGAACTCGCCGCCTTGGCCGACTATCTGCTCGCCCAGAAATAACAGGAGACGGCCATCGCTTCGCTAGCCCCCAGACCATTCAGCTTAAAAAGGATATCGACGCCGTTCAAGGTCTTATTTACTTGCCTTCTGTTGACCCTCGGCATCGGCTATCTCTTTGCCCTCACCTATCTTTACCTTGTTGAAATTGAACCCCATAATGCAGAGGGACACGGACTGTTGCAAGGTGTCATCGAAAAATATTACGGAAAACGAGGTGGTACACAACTTGGTGCTGCTTTGAATGGTGCAATGGGGGATAATATTGCTTCTGCTGAAAAGGAAAAGGTTTTTCTCTGGATCAAAGGGGGTGCGGATGAGGAAGCTTATGCGGCTGTTGCACCGATTTTTCAGGAAAACTGTGTAATCTGCCACAGTCCAGAGTCCGGGTTGCCAATTCCCCCATTGACTTCTTTTGAGGAGGTCGCCATCCTCACCACGATGGATATGGGGCAGTCGGTAAAAGGACTTGTCCGAGTCTCCCACGTCCACCTTTTTGGTATGAGTTTTATCTTTTTTATGACAGGCGGAATCTTTGCGCTGAGTGAAATCAATGTGCGATGGCGCAGCCTGCTCATCGCCACGCCCTTCATCGCCATCTGGCTCGACATCGGTTCCTGGTGGTTTACGAAATTGGAACCGGTCTTCGCCTATACCGTAATCTTCGGGGGATTTTTGATGGGAGTTTCTTTGTTATTACAAATTGTCATTTCTCTTGGAGAGATGTGGATCTGGAACGAAAAACATCGCAGCGCTTGAGGGTTTGCACAAAAACAACTTCACCCATGGTCGCTTATTCGCTATTCGGACCCACAGGGGCGCATCCTGCGTATTTAGGGTCTCTAAGACCGACAGTTCATGCTTGACACGATACTAAAATGAGACGGGGATTTGATAGCGTTTGAGTTTGTTGTAGAAGCTTGCGCGTGAGATCCCGAGCAAACGTGCCGCCTTGGATTTGTTGCCCTTGCATTCCTGCAAAGATTCGAGAATGCGCTCTCGTTCCACTTTGCACATGACTTCCTGGGTGGCACTGAACAGCGTAGTGGAGGGGGCGTATCCCAGTGAAGTGACCTCTTCTTCGATTAAGAGGGATTCGAGTGAAATTTCTGGATTTTGGGATACAAGTACACCGCGTTCAATGACATTTTCCAATTCCCGCACATTGCCCTTCCAGGGCATTCTCAGCAAGAGTTCCGAAGCTTCTTTGGAGAGCGACATCGGCCCCTTGCCATTTTTCTGGGTGTATTTTCCGATAAAATGATCCACCAAAAGCGGGATGTCGTCCAAACGACCGCGCAAGGGCGGAATCATGATCGGCATCACGGCAAGACGATAGTAGAGATCTTCGCGAAAGGTCTTTTTGGCGATACCTTCTTTGAGCGAGCGGTTGGTCGCGGCAATCATACGTACATTGACTTTGACACTGCGATTTCCGCCCACAGGACGTGCTTCACCTTCTTGCAAGACTCGAAGTAGCTTTGATTGAAAGACGAGGCTGGTGTCACTGATTTCGTCTAAAAAAACCGTGCCGCCTTCAGCTTCTTCAAAAAGCCCTTTTTTATTCGAGATGGCTCCGGTAAAAGCACCTTTGACATGTCCAAAGAGCTCACTTTCCAGTAGCGCTTCGGGCAGTGCACCACAGTCGATGGCAATAAAAGGGTGATGTCGTCGCAGACTCATTTGATGAATGGCCTGGGCCACGCGTTCTTTTCCCGTCCCGCTTTCACCATAGACCAGTACCGTGGCACTACTGGGCGCTACAAGACGGATCATTTGAAAGAGCGCCCGCATTTTTTTGCTGTGGCCGATCATGCCACAAAAAGAAGTCTCGGCCTTTGTGTCGGAAGCCCTAACATCTCTAAAATTCCGTCCTGGGCCCACTGTAATCTGTAAGTCTGCTGGCTTTTCTGAAGGGTTTGAAATATCCCGAATCATTTCGATCACATGAGAAATCTCACCATTTTGTCCTAAAATCGGATAAGCGCAACGTTCTCTTTCAACATTATTTCCATTTTCGCCAAATATTGTAATTTTACGAAAGGGTTTCCCCTGCTCAAAAACATCCGTGCAGGGGCAAGGGTCACAAGGCATTTCACGTCCGTGCAGCACTTTGTAACACTTCTCACCCAAGGCATCCGTTTTTGAATCAGGTAAGGCCGCCTGATTGATATAATCGATGGTAAAGTTTTTATTGATGACAACGAGTGGTTCAGAGATGCCATTGAGTATGGAGGAATAAAAATGGCTGGAGCGAAGGTTTGAACTCGGGGTCATGACACATGCTCACTTAAGAAATCAAAATATGTTCAAGGTACTTCGATGGCCTGTAGGTTCAAGGTAAGAGCATCATAGCCGATGTGGCATGGGATAACAAGGGGGCGTTTTCAACTAACATGGAGAGCTAAAATCAAGCCCCGCGCAATTATTGTGCGTGCCATTGCGGGTCTGTGTGGAAAAACTTTGATTGTGAATCTACACGGGAAGTCCCCGTGCTGTGCGTGAAAATTTTGAGATGCTCTTCTTTTGTTTGACTGCATGCTATCGAAAAAATGTTGGGGGATGAGCGTAGGTGTGTCTGAAATTAAAATCGTTCATTTTTCCCCAGTGTCGCGTCAAGCGTGAAGTGTCTGTTTTGTAAGAAACTGTCTAATTAAGTGTGTAGCTGTCTAAGTCTCTGGACAGTCACACTTGTCCATTTTTATCTGCTATTTGATGTTTATTTCTAAAGCATATTGATTTTATTCCTGTTTTTGTGGTCTTGAGTTTTGGCATGTCACTTGCTAAACACCAGTACGTCTCCGTCTTTAAGCCGTTTGCCGTAGTCAGTGGGTCTTTTGTCTTAAGCCCGCGTGTGGCATTCGCTTGAAGGGATGTGAGGTATAGCAAAAATTGAGAGAAGCACCTGGAACCAACAAACGTTTAATTTAGCAACCAGGAAAATGAGGGAGGTACAATGGAGAGATCAGGAAGAAATATCTTAAGAGGCGCTTTAGTACTCTTACTGACTTTCTCTGCACAGGGTTGGGCTTTAGCTGCAGGAGACGGCCATTCGCATTCGGAAGATTCGAGTACGGTCAAGGTAGCTTCCACAGACTGGAAAATGAAGTTAAAAGCTCAAATTCAGAGGGAAGAGAGTAAAGAAGGAGATACAGGACGTAGTGCTCAGGTCGAGAAGGCTATGGGTTCTTTGATGAATGAGATCAGGGGCTATGCCGAAGAAACGGGCAATACTGGACCTTTTAGTCATCTAAGCACCATGCAGCAAATGGATCGGAGTTGGTTCTTAGGCCCTACGGGGGCCGGGGAATCGGTAACGACAGGTGGACGTTGCCCAAGCAACGCGCCTGTGAAGGAACTAGACATTACGGCAATTAATGTCGAAGTGACATTAAATCAGTGGCTCGATTTTCATCCAGGCTACATGTACGCGATGACGAGTGACATTAAAGCCGTTCGGGAGGAAGAACGACAAAATGCCACAGCAAGAACCACACCGGGCTACAATCCAGGTGCAGTCAGCCTTGGACATCAGACCGATTTAATTACTCCCTTGATTATTCGAGGAAACCAGGGTGATTGTATGGTCATTATTTTCCGGAACGAAGTTGAAGACGAAGATGCAGGACTCCATATCCATGGCTCCAGTCAGATCATTCAATCCACGGGACAACCTGCGACATCCGTCAATCCTGATTCGAATATTGCTCCGGGAAAAAGTGTTGTTTTTGAATGGTACATTCAACCTGATCACCAGGAAGGTTCTCATGCATTTCATAGCCATGCCGGACGTGAACCGGGTAGCTTAGGTTTGATTGGTGCATTTATTGTTGAACCGATGGGTGCAATCTATCTAAATCCGATTACGGGTAAACCTGCACAAAGCGGTTGGCAGATGATGATTGCTTATGATGACATCATTGATCCGCTCTCAAAGGATTTCAGGGAGTTTGTTCTTGTCTATCACGAAGTCGGCGATGAGTCTTTTCGTCCTTTGAATCGCGATGGGGAAATGATCCCCCAGCGGGACCCGAATACGGATGCCTATCGGCCTTCCGCACGTGCGATGAATTTCCGTTCAGAGCCTTTCGGGATCAACAACTTGGCCATGCAGGAAAAATATTTCCACATGGAAGATGAGTCCATGTCTTATAGCTCCTATACCTTCGGTGATGCGCCGACCACGATTCCCCGCTCCTACATGGGTGATCCGGCAAAGTTTCGTTTGATTCACGGCGGAGGCGAGGTTTTTCACTCTCATCATCCGCACGGCGGATCGATCCGCTGGCTCCGTCAACCCAAAGCGGATGACAAAGGCGAAGAGCTTTTGACTGCTGCTTGGGACAATCCCGTGAAATTTCCTGTGATCCGGACTATTTCTGACCGTGTGGATGTTGAAGTCATCGGGCCGGCTGAAGTGATTGATCTCCAGACCGAGTGTGGATCAGGGCTTTGTCAGCAATTGGCCGGAGATTTTCTTTTTCACTGTCATGTCGCACACCATTATGTGGCAGGCATGTGGGGCTACTGGCGGGTATACAACACCATTCAGTCTGGGAATTATCCTTTTGTGAGTACCGATGCCATGGTGCCCTTGAAAGAATTGCCGGATCGTGTGGGTCGTATGGAACCTGCGGTGACCTCTGACAAACTGGTTGGCAAAACGATGGACTGGTTTGATAAAAAATGGAACATCACCAAAAAAGTATCAGATTGGTCAAAAGACATTCCTGACATTTCAGTCAAGGATTGGGTCACCATGATGGTCCCTCCGATGGGTGAGCCGGGACATACCTCGGATGAAAAAGGTCAGATTTTGGCCTATGATGCATCGGTCTGGGATTGGACCTGGAAGGGTTTGAAAGCCATGGGTGAGAAAGAGGCCACCGGGCAATTCGCAAATCCGAAATATAAAAGTCCGATGCCAGGCAAACGACCACCGATTTTGTTTGAAAGGAAAACAGGTAAAATTGCGTGGCCACACTTCAAGCCGCATTTTGGAAAACGTGTGCCTTTTGCCCGTCATCATGGTCCGGCCCCTTGGTTAGAGCCGATCCATATGGACAAAAATAACGGTTCATTGGCCGGTGACCCAGGCAGTATTGGCGCGCCGGGTGAAGAAACGACTCAGCCCGCTAGACCGGGTGAGCAAGGCCGTTGGTCGCTGTGTCCTGAAGGTGCAGGTCGGAAACAATACACCATTCATTTTATTCAGACGCCGATTACCATGAACGATGGCATTGGCGATCAGAAAAAAGTGATTGATCCAAACGGTACGATTTATGTGCTGCATGAGGACGTGGCCAAAGTACGTGCCAATCCAGATTTGGCCAAACCTTTGGTTTATCGGGCGAATATATATGATTGTATCGACGTTATTTTGAAGAGTGAGTGGGTGGATAACAACCCCACCAACTTCCAGATGTCCAAGATCAATATTCATCCGCACTTCATCCAGTTTGACAATCAGGCCTCTGATGGCGTGATCTCTGGTTTCTCTTATGACCAGTCGGTGCGTCCATTTACGATGTTGGGTAAAACAGAAACACGGGGTCTGCCCGCGCCGATGAATGCCCTCCAGATGGCCGATACCGAAATTGGTGCCATTCAGATCAAAATCAAAATGGGGAAAGGTGCAACGCCTTTCCATGAAAACACCGACATCATGCTGGGCATGCATCAGGTGGAGACCTCCGAAATCCGCTGGATTCGGAAGATCGAGCATGATGCCAAAACGGGTGTGGACACCCTGACCTTTAGTGAGCCCTTGAAACATGCTCATAAAAAAGATGAGATTGTCTCTACCGAATTTGTCCGCTATCGTCTGTGGGCGGATGCGGATGTGGGGACGGTTTTCTGGCATGACCATGCCTTGGGGGGAACCACTTGGCCGCACGGTGCCGTGGGTGCGCTCATTATCGAACCCATCGGAGCAACGTATCATGATCCGGTCACGGGTAAAGAAATCCGGAGTGGCCCTATCGCGGATATTCATTCCATTGAGCCTGTTGGTTATGGTTACAGCGGCAGCTTCCGAGAAATGGTTCTGATGCTGCATGACACCGTGCCTTATACGGCGCAGGTGGTGACGGAAGGGAATCCTCCGGGACAGACCAAACGTGCGGCGATTGACGCCGGTCAGGTGCTCTTCTTCCAGATGCCTTATGATTTGGATTATGTGGCTGTGCCAATGTTGAATGGTGGAACGCACACAACAGGAGGTGGACTTTTCTTTAAGGCGGAATCGATTGCAAAACGTCTGAAGAACAATCCAGATCCTTCATTGGTGTTTTCCTCCATCGCACACAAAAAAGATCCGGGCACACCCCTGCTTCGGGCTTACCTTGGGGACACCATGGTGTTTAGAACACTTCATTCCATGATGAATGAATCCCATACCTGGCATTTGTCAGGCCATGCCTTCCGTACGGAGCGGTATGCGGGTAACTCGGATCTGCGTAATGCGCACCATATCGGTATTGCAGAACGCTATGACTTGCTCACCACTGCAGGTGGCCCTCAGAAAATGGCGGGAGACTATCTCCATTTCAATGGTCGTCCTTCGCATTTAGCCGAAGGCAGTTGGGGCATTATTCGTGTCTTCGATAAAAAGGTGGGTGATTTAAAAACCTTGCCTGGACATGATGAGGTTCCAAAATCGGCCAAGAATGTTTGTCCGCCGGATGCCCCAGTGAAACGCTTCAACGTTGTCGCAACTGACCACGCCATGAAGTATAATCCCAATGCACCGGATGCCATCGAAGTGGACTTTGACCGAAAACTGCTCGTGTCAAACCCGACCGGTAAGCTCTTTATGCTGGAAGGCGACATGGCCAAAGTTGCAGGCGGTGAGCATCCGCATCCCTTGACGCTTCGTGTCAATTCTGGGGACTGTATCAAGATCAACCTGCGTAACAACCTGAAGGATCATAAAGCATCCTTTAGTGCGGATATGCTGGCTTTTGACCCGAAAGATTCTCATGGCGTCAATGTCGGCTACAACAAAGGGGATCAGACCGTCAAACCCGGTAAGAGTAGAACCTACACCTTCTACGCACCGCCGGAATATGGCGAGTTTTCAACGATCGTATGGGATTGGGGTAACTTCATCAATTCCGTCCGTGACGGGCTTTATGGCGGGATCATCGTCGGACCCCGTGGCGCAAAATATCGCGACCCGATGACTGGCGAAGACATCTCCATGAAAAATGCCTGGGCAGCGGATGTGATTCTTGATCGCAGCAACCCGACCATGGCCGGACGTTCAGACTATCGTGATGTGGCCCTCTATTTCCAGGATGAGGACAACATCATTGGAACGGCCTTTATGCCTTACATTCAGCAGATTGCAGGATTGACAGGTGTGAATTACCGGATTGAGCCTTGGATGTACCGTGAAGAGAATGGTTGTGAATTGGGTACCATGTTCCAGCCTTGTCTTGCGGATGCGCCGGGTGATCCTGTGACACCGACCATCATGGCGCATGCGGGCGATCCTGTCCGGATTCATGTCTTTGGTGCTTTCAACGAGCAGAACCAGATGTTCAGCCTTGAAGGACACCAGTGGCCTCTGAAAATCAATATGCCTGGTGCGGATCAGATGCACACCGAGGAATTTGGTTCTTCCGAAAACTTGGATGTATTTGTGAAGGCTGCGGGTGGCCCGACCCATCTGCCAGGTATTTATCTCTGGCAGAATCACCGCTTGCCTTATACGGCTGCGGGACAGTGGGGCTACTTCAAGGTGCTTCCGGCGGGGAGTCAGTCGATCCTTCCGCTTAATTCAGGTGGTGGCGTCGGTGGACGAACAGCCGAAGCGCCTGCAGAAAAGACACCTGAAGTCTTGTCTGGTGGCAGTGAGTCACTTGGCCCGATTTCAATGCTTGAGAAATAAGGAGGTGTAAGAAGGTCATTCGTCGGGGTAGGGGAGATACATTCCTCTGCCCCGACTTTTTTTGGAGGATATAGGCTGTGAAAAAAATATGCGACTTTGCTTTGATCATTTTTATCCTTGGCATTGTCGGGATCACTGAGACGCTTCCTGCCTCGGCCTATGAAGAGATGAATGTTTCCAATGGTGGATCGATTTCCGGGACGATCACGATAGAAGGGCAGATTCCCAAACCGAGGGTTTTTGCACTGATTCAGTTTCCCTTCAGGCCCTTTTGCAAAAAGATATCTGACGGGGAGGGGAACGTCCGTCTAAAAGAATTTATTGTGGATAAACAGAATCAGGGTTTGTGGGAAGCCGTTGTCTCTATTCAAAAAATTGAAAAAGGAAAACCCTATCGTCCGACCATTACAGATTTTGTTGCAGTAGACTGTATGTTTCATCCAGCGGATGTCGCAGATGAGGAACAATTTGTGCTTGGAGACGACGGTAAGCTGCGTCATCAGCACCCGAACGTGGCCATTATTCACAATAACCAGCGTATGAACATGATCAATCGTGACCCGGTCGTACACAATATTCAGGTTTACCAAAATGAAAAAGGAAACATCATCTTAAACTCGCCCTTGCCTGTCTCAGATCAACCACGGGGGGGGGTGTTTTAAATTATAAAAAAGGTCGGAGAATTTCTCAGATGATCTGTGGCATGCATGAATTTATGCAGAGCTGGGGTTTTGTCGTGAGAAATCCCTATTACGCAAAGACCGAAAAAGACGGCTCTTACCATATTTATGATATTCCTCCGGGTACTTACGAAGTGAGTATTTGGCATCCGCATTCAAAGATTTACAACAAAACCGTGACCGTGAAACCCAATAAAACCAGCCGAATGGATTTTGTTTTTAATGCGGAGCTAATCCGGCGGCCTTCGTACGAATCGCAGGAACAAACACGCTTGGATACGGCGACTCCGAAAGATCACAAGCTACAAGAAGGTGATGACCGTATTTTGATCGGTGGCGAGTAATTTTAGAATTTGTGATGATATCGGGTGATCTTTTGAAACTATGTACGAATTAAGGGTGGAGGTGGGCTAAGGATAGCATTTTTTTACAACACGGTGTTTAATGCAGTCTTTAAATTCAAGGAGGACTTATGTTTATTTTAGTGGTGACTTGGATTCATGTGATTGCGGCAATGCTGTGGGTGGGTGGAATGCTGTTTTTTTCGCTGGTGCTTGTCCCCTGTTTAAAGCCGGGGCTCGGTGAGGCCTTGCGGGCTGATGTGATGCGGCGCGTGGGGCTTCGGTTTCGGGTCGTGGGTTGGATTTCGATTGTCGTGCTTCTAATGACAGGGTTTCTACGCTTGTATCAGGAAGGACGTGCATTGGCGTCCTATGGTACGGTGTTTCATCTGAAGCTTTTTCTCGTGTTTGTTATGATTTTACTGACCTTGTTACATGATTTGGTCCTCGGGCCTAAATCTATTGCCTTGAGCCGTTCGATGGGGCAGCCAAGCCCTTTGCAAAAGAAAGTGCGCTGGATCGCGCGCTTCAACCTTGTGATTGCTTTGCTGATTGTTTGTGCTGCCGTTTCTTTTGTGCGGGGTTTTTAATTCGTAGTCATTTTTCGATTCAGGTTTTCAGGATGGAGACAATGGATCCTAAATTAGAATATCGCCATTCCGAAATAAAAAATCAAGATCCGATTAAAACCTTAAAAATTGAGCATCTCGAAACGATACAGCGTTTGCAGATGATTGAACGAAGTTTGCAATACCTCGAGAGTTTGCCAAGCCAAACGGCCATGAAACGCTGTAAAATCGAGCAGTCTCGTTTGAGGACTTGGATCAATGCGCTTGATGGGCGCATGACGCTGCACTTTCTGATGGAGGAAGAGGGGCTCTTCCCGACTTTGTCGGAATATCTCGGCAAGGAGCATGGCCCGATAGAGGTCATGATTGAGGAACATGCTGAAATTAAAAATCTTTTATCCGAGTGGAAAGATGAGGTGGGAGGTTTGAGTCAGTCTTTGTCTGGCGCTCTACGGGATGCGTGTTTGAAACGCGTGCTCACCCTGGGAGATATGGCGATTAGCAGGCTTCGTCTCCACATTAACAAAGAAAATCAGATTCTTTTTAAAATCAGTGAGCTTTCCTTGTCTCAAAAAGAAAAACATCTTGTTGCGCAAAAACTTCAAGATATCGAAACGACCTATCTTAAAAACATCTAACTTATTGTTATCTCAAGATAAAGCTATCTTGTAGATTTTTTTCTCTTTTTTTTAAACTTTCCTTCTATTTACTTTTTTCGTCGAAGTGTATTTGTTTCTGCCGATTTCTCGAAAATAGGCGGGGAAGAGTTGGTAAAAACAACGAGAACGTGAAGAAGTGGTATAGTAGCAGTGGGAGGACAAGACGATGAAGAGACTACATAAACTAGTCACTGCCGTCTGTTTGGCCGTGATTTCAGTGTTTTTTTTGATGGTCTATACCATCATCGCGAAGGAGTTGCCTATTTTGGTTGATGTTGCAGAGCTCAATGAGACATATGATGGTAAACGTGTGGCTGTCATGGGTTGGGCGCATTCTGCTGAGACCCTGCGTGGGCGTATGGGTTCAAATTATCTCAAGACAGAATTAGGAAAAAATGGTCAGATTGTAACGGTATTTACGGCGTTTCCGGCCTATAATATTGTGAATAATCGTGTGATCGTGCAAGGCATCTACCATTATCATGGGCGCTACGGCGGCTATTTGGCAGAGCATTTTATTGACGCAGACACATTGATGCGTGATTGGGGATAAACAATTGATTTTAAATATGACGAATCAGCGTTCGAATTGAGGCTGGGTTCTCTTAAAGAGACCCAGCCTTTTTTTATCCCCGAATTTGACGACAGCTTCCATAAAGCGCTTCGCAGCGATAATTGTCTTTTCAGTTTTTCTCCTCCGTGCATTTGTGATATAAAATCGGCTTGATCTGTACTCATTTTAAGCTAAAAATCCGAACGATTTTGGCCCTTTTCATAGCCTTGAAGGAGTAAGGCCCATTTTTTTTCGGAGATAGAGGTCGATTCGTTTTTTTTTGCCAGTTTGCAAAAAGAGCGATGAAGGCGCGAAAGGTTTTGTTTTTTCCAGGCCTGTCCTTGTTTTTGGCAGCCCCGGTCAAAATCCAGCAAATAAATTTGGCCCCTTTGATTAATCAGAATGTTGTGGGCGTTTAAATCCGCATGATAAATACCTGAGTGATGGAAACGATGGATGGTTTGACCCGTTTCAAAAAGCATCTCTTTTGTCCAGGTCTCTTTCTGAAGATGCTCGGCCAGCGCTTGGCAAGCGGGCAGGGTCAGCGTGAGCAGGTCTGCCGTATAGGCCCAGCCGGACTTAATAACCCGTGCCGCGACGGGTCTGGGTACGCACAGCCCTTTTTCAAACATCAGCTTCAAAAGGTGCCATTCGGCCCAGGCGCGCGTCTGCTGAAGTCCCTGCCAGATATAATGATCTGTGAAAAATTTAGAAATGAATCCCCCACGTCGATAATGACGCAGTACAAATTGATGCCCTTCGTCTCTGACAAACAACACACGGCCTCGTCCTCGGGCTTCTCCGAGCACTTTCCCTTTGTCGTGCCAAGCCTTAAAATCAAAGTGCTCGGCTGTGATTTTTTCGATGAGTGTGGCGTCATATAAAAAATGCTGATTTCCAATCCGTTGATACGAAGGGCTCACCAAAGACCGCTTCCTTTAAGCACAGCACCCGATTCCATTTGTATCTTACGGTTTTCTGCCTTGGGGGATATTTGCCATATGCTGCCCGTCATCCGTACCTTGCAAGCCACTTGGCCCACAACCCGGCTGACTTGGGTGATTGGCAGACTCGAAGCGCAGTTGGTGGGCGATATTCCGGGTATTGAGTTTATTATCTTTGATAAATCGGCGGGATGGTCGGCGTATCTAAAATTGCGTTCTAAAATGGCGAAACGGCGATTTGATATTTTGTTACACATGCAAACCTCAATGCGAGCCAATATGGCGAGTTTGATGATTCCTGCCGATTTGCGTTTGGGTTTTGATCCTGCGCGCGCAAAAGATCATCAGGCCTTTTTTACCACAGATCGCATCAAATCGACAGCCTGTGAACACGTGATGGATGGTTTTTTTGGGTTTCTGAGCGCACTCGGGATTAAAGATAAAAATATTCAGTGGGATATTCCGATTCCTGGTGAGGCTGTAGATGTGGCGCAACAGTATATTCCTGAAGGCCAAAAGACGCTCGTCATCAGTCCTTGTGCCAGTGCACGTTTTAGAAATTTTAGAAATTGGCATGTTGAAGGCTATGCGGCTTTGGCGGATTATGCGACAGAGAAACATGGTTTACGCGTGATTTTAATGGGTGGACCGACAGCGGTGGAAAAACAATACGGCGAGCAGATTTTAAGGTTAGCACACTGTCCGATTCTCAATCTTATTGGAAAAACGGGACTCAAAGAAGCGCTTGCTCTTTTGAGTCGTGCGACCGTCGTACTTGCACCCGATTCCGGCCCGGCGCACATTGCCAATGCGGCTGGGACTCCGGTAATCGGTCTGTATGCGACAACAAACCCAAATCGCGCCCGGGCATATTTAAGTGAACAATGGCTGGTCAGTCAATACCCGGAGGCCGTTCGTATCTTCCTTAAAAAAAGCGTCGATGAAGTGCCTTGGGGGACGCGTGTCCGTTACGAGGAGGCCATGTCCCTGATCAAAATTGACGCGGTTACGCAAAAATTGGATCAGTTGATGGCCTCTCTCTCACAGCCTTAAGAAAGCAGTTGATGGTCTTTAAATTCTAAGATTCGTACCACGGATGCACCGTCTTCGGTGGAGATGACCCGTCGTGATCCGGGCAAATAATTACCTGCAACAAGACAGGGGTTTTCTGTAAAACTGTCGACATCTTTGAGTGTGCCGTCTCCAGAAAAATAAAAAACAACATATTGTGTCGTGAGGGATTTGTTGTCTTCCGTGGTCATGACTTCTTCAATGTTGATCGTAAAGCGCATGCGGGGCGTTGTTCGGGAGATTTGACGAATACGGTCGTCTTTAAGTCGATAGCGTGACGCCATGCCGTCTCCGTGAATCAGGATTTCTTTGCCGAGCGGATGATCGTCTGCCGATCCAAAAGTGACTGCATGTTTGCCATCGGCATCGTCAAAAGTTCTCCAGGCCCGATGAGAGGTAATCATGCCGACTTCGTCATCAATCCATTTTTTTAAGTCTTCTTTCCCTGCGGGGAGTTCCATGTTTATTGTGAGATCCTTCCTGGATTTAATGCGGACATCCCCTTTGTAAATCGTCCCGTTGTCGTTACAGGTGAGGCTTGCCGTGAAGCCGGGGAAATCCTTTTTCCAGCGCGAGGTTTTATCAAAGGCCTGATTGAGCAAGGCTTTTGCTGCTGGATCATTTTTGATGTCTGTTTTTTCTTCTTTTTTTTCGTAAAGTGGCATGAATTGCTCCTTTTTTTGAGTTTATGGTTTGAGGAAAGCGTAATTTACGGTGAAGGTTGTGCAATATGCAACAGAATTAAAGTTTAAAGGTTTTGTCCCAGGCCTCCTCTTTAAATCCAAGCAGGGCTTCATGCTCTGTTAAAACAAAAGGACGTTTGACCAGTTTGCCATTTTTACTGAGCAATGCAATGCCTTCTTGTGCGTCCATGGTTTTGATCTTTTTGCTCAATTGCATTTCTCTGTATTGAATCCCTGAGGTGTTGAAGAGTAAGCGTAGATTGCCACCCAGTCGCGCCAAGGCCGTTTCCAGTTCTTTTTCTGTCGGCGGCTGCTCAACGATGGGGATTTTTTTGTAGTCGATTTTGTTGGCATCAAGATATTTCAGTGCCTTGCGACAGGTGCTGCATTTTGAATATTCATAAATAACAACTTTGTTCATTTTGTCGCCCTCGTTCTATTTAGGAGGTCATGTGTCCGAGTTTCAATGCGCCCGTGTTGAGTGCGTGATCGACTTCATGATATCGGTCGAGTTGACCCAGATCATTCCAGTACCCTTTTGTCACGTAAGCAAATAACTTTTCCTCCGCACGCAGCAAGTCAAGATAGCGGTCGATAATGGAGGTGTAAGGGATGTTTCCAGAGATGCCATTCAAGACACGAGGCTCAATGATGTGAAGTCCGGTAAACATGCATTTTTGTGTTTGTTTGTGGCTAGATTCAAGTTTGCCGAGAATATTCTGTATTTGATTATTGTGATCGATTTCAATCGCACCAAAATTTGAAAAATCATCGCAAGCCCTTAAGACCAGGGTAGCCAAACCTTGTTTTTTGCGATGAAAGGATATCAGCTTGCCCAGGTCAATGTCGATGACGATATCGCCGTTGATCACAAGAAAGGGAGCTCCCTCAAAAAAGGCTTCTGCTTTTTTGAGCCCGCCCCCCGTTCCCAGTGGTTCTCCTGCTTCCTGCGAATAAGAAATTGAGAGCCCGAGTTTAGCGCCGTCTCCCAGCGTTTGCATGATTTGATCTCCACAATGATGGAGGTTGATGATGATTTCTGTGATGCCATACTTTTTAAGTAGTAGCAGGTTGTATTCGATCATGGGCCGTCCGCCGACGGGGAGCAAAGGTTTGGGCATATGATCGGTGAGGGGGCGAAGCCGTGTGCCAAATCCTGCGGCGAGGATCATGGCTTTCATTGAAATACTTTCAATAACACAGGGTTTTATCTCAGTTCCGGCACGGCTTCAGCGAGCAGATCGTGCAGGGGTTTGAGTCGTTCATATTTTTGCAGGGTGTTTTTGACTTTGAGCAGGGTGGGGGTCACAAAGGGCAGCAGGTGGTCTTTGCCTTTTATTTGCTCGATGTAAATAAATCGTCCGGCTGCCTTTAAGTTACGCTGGATGCTGATGAGGTCAAAAGATTCCTTAAAAAGGGCTGCATCAATGGGCAGGGCCGCACGGTTTTTCCACTGTTGAATGTAATAATCAAGCAGGGTGTCAATCAGGTCGTGGGACAGATCGATATAGGAGTCACGCAGCAGTGAAGCCAGATCGTATTCCGCAGGGCCCATCAGGGCATCTTGAAAATCAATCAAGCGTAAACATGGGCTTTCGGGGCCATCCTGGATCATGAGGTTCCGGCTGTGGTAGTCGCGGTGGGTGAAATAGCTGGGTTGTGCGGCAAAGTGTGCCGATAGCTGGGCAAAATGGCTGCGAATGGCTGTTTTTGCTTCCGGGGCCAATGGGGTCTTATTTCGTTTTTCAATGCCGTATTCGATGAAATGATCAAACTCCCATTCAAAGAGGCATTGATCGTAGTGCCGCGTGTGTGCAATGCATTGCCGGGCGAGTATGGGTGTTGCTTGAAGTTGGAGGGAGATCAGCAGATCAATGGCCTTTTTGTAATATCCACAGACCTTTACGGGGTTCTGAATGATTTGATTGACCTCATCCGCAAAACTGATGTCCCCCAGATCTTCGAGTAGAATCCAGGCTTGATTTTTATCGTAAAAAAAGATCTTTGGCACAGGAATCTTGCAAGCGCTCAGATATTCTTGGATGTTGGTAAAGGGCAGATCGAATGGTGTGGATGGGGTTTTTCCCGTGATTTCTTCTGAGGTCACCGCGTCTTTTGTATTGCCCATTGCCATTAAAATATAGGATTGGGCCTCATCCTTTTTCCAGAAAACACGGTAATAAATTCGGTCTGAGGCGTCTCCTGTTAATTTTTTGAGTTGCAGGGATGTTATGGGTGTTTTAAAGGTTTTTTCGAGTATTTGAGTAAGCTGTTTCGGGTCAATCATGGTGTTCTCTTGTCACAAGGAGTCTTCCCGCTTTTAGGATTGAAAAAGAGCGGGAGACGGGATTTGAACCCGCGACCAAGAGCTTGGGAAGCTCCTACGCTACCACTGCGCCACTCCCGCATAATTCTTCAATCATTTTCTTTTAAAAACAAGCCTTTTTAAGGGGGATTGGGTTTGTAAATCTGTCGCCCGTTCTGCCTTCAATGTTCTCTGTGTCGCATTTAATCATTTTCATGAACAGGCTGTCAATCGGCGCTTTATTTCGGAGGACATTTACTCCAGAAGTCCGTGTTTTTCTTGATTAAATCAAGTCTTTATCGTAGAGTAACGCCAAAGTGGGGTTCAGGATGACGGGGAAAGAAAAAAAGGTCGATATGGGATTTAAAAAAATATTGGTGGCAACAGATTTTTCCGATTATGCAGCCCGTGCGATTGAATATGCGGAGGTGCTGTGCAAACAATTTGGCTCAGAAATTCTGCTCTTACATGTGATCGAATCATTTACCTATAGCCTAACGGACAGTATGACGGTCATTGGTCATGATCAGGCTTTGTCTGCGACGGCAGAGGCTTTGCTTGAAAACCTGCAGAACCGCTTATTGGCCGAGGGGTTTTCTGTAGAAGGTGTTGTGACACACGGCAGAGCCTATAAAGAAATTGTGGAAAAAGCCACAGAAGAGGCATCCGATTTAATCGTCATTGGCTCACATGGTCGCACGGGCATGGAGCAGCTTCTGCTTGGCAGTGTTGCCGAAAAAGTGGTGCGTCTTGCAAACTGCCCGGTGCTGACAATTCCAGGAAAGAGATAACTTAGATGGAAGACCGCTTACAAAAAATTATTGCACAAGCGGGCTTGGCTTCCCGACGTGAAGCTGAAAAGATGATTGCCGAGGGCCGTGTTGTGTTGAACGGTGCGATTGTGAGCGAAGCGGGGACAAAGGCTGACCCTGCAAAAGATCATATCCGCGTGGATGGCAAGTTGCTTAAAAAGCCCTCACGCAAGGTCTATCTCATGTTGAATAAGCCAAAACGCTGTATTACAACACGCAGCGACCCTGAAGGGCGACAGACGGTCATGGATTTGATTACAGGCGTGAAGGAACGTGTTTCTCCTGTCGGTCGGCTTGATTATGATACCGAAGGCCTCTTGCTTTTGAGCAATGATGGTGATTTAGCCAACGCCTTGATGCATCCTAAAAACGAAATTGAAAAAACATATTGGGCGAAGGTCAGGGGCCAGATGTCGGAGGCCACTTTATTAAAGGTTGCGCGCGGTGGGATTTCACTGCCGACAGGCAAGACCGCACCTTGTAAGATCAGGCCCTTACACAAGACCCAGGAAAATGGTTGGGTCGAATTGATCCTGCACGAAGGGAAAAAACGCGAGATTCGACGTGTTTTGGAGCGGGTGGGGCATCCCGTCGTGAAGCTGAAGCGCATTGCCTATGCTTTTTTGAAACTAAGAGGCCTCGCCAGCGGAAGCTATCGTCATTTAACCACTTACGAAGTTAAAAAATTGCAAGCCATCGTGCAAGGTATTCCTTTTGAACCGCCTGTGAAAAAACAGAGGGTTCCGCCTATCGATAAAAAAGCCTCTCAAAAAAGAAGTCCGATTTCTTCTGAAAAAAGACAAAGGAGGAAGTGATGCATCGCTCAAAATTGTCCTTATTTCGTTCATTATTGATCTTATTTTTCTTTATGGCTGTGCCCCATTATTTTTCGGGACAAACCTTCGCTGCAGGGTATAAAATTCCAGAACAATCAGCCAATTCTGTGGGTTTGGGTGCAGCCTATGTTGCCAATGCGAGTGGTCCCGATTCGGCCTACTACAATCCAGCCAATATGGTTTGGAGTGATGAGGGTGCGCAAATTGAGACGAGCCTTATTTATATTTATTTGCCGAGTGCAAAATTTGAAGGCAGTGTTTTTGGAAATCCGGTGAATGCAGATTCAAAGAGTGAGACCTTTTTACTTCCCAATATTCACTATATTTCTCCCAAAATGGGGAAGGCTCGTGTTGGTTTTTCTGTTGTGTATCCCTTTGGGCTTTCAAAACGCTGGAATGACCCGCTTCAGCAGTTATTTGCTGAAGAATTTACACTTGAAACCATAGAACTTGATTTGTCTGTTGCTTTTAAAATAAGCGAGCAACTTGCGATGGGCTGGGGTATTCGCGGTATTCGTTCAGAAGGAAAGGTTGTACGTCGTGGTCCTTTGCCCGGACCTATTACAGTGAATGGCGAAATGGGTGGTGATGATTTTTCGACAGGATATTTTTTGGCGCTTTCAGCCAGACCCATTCAAGATTTGTCGATGGCGGTCACCTATCGCTCAGAGGTGAAACCCGTATTGGAGGGGGATGCTCAGTTAAGTGCGACTGATGGTTCTGTGCCGTATAACGGTCCGGTCGAACTCGAAATTGTGCTTCCTGCCGCGCTTCAAATTGCAAGCGCATATACTTATCGAAAAGCGGTTTTTGAATTTGTTTATGAGAGAACCTACTGGGGAAGCTATAAACAGCTGGATTTTAAATACGCAACCCCGCTGTCCGGGGGCGTTCAGACCGCATTTTTCGATGATGCGATTCCAAAAAATTACAGTGATTCAGATACCTATCGTGTTGGTTTGACTTATGATTATAATCCTAAATGGACCTTGCTTTACGGTTTTGCAATTGATGAAACTCCTGCGCCGGGTGAAACCCTAAATTTTGAATTACCCGATTCCGATGCACTCCTTTATTCAACCGGGATTCGCTATCGTCCGAATGAGCGGATGGTCTTTTCTTTTGCATATCTTACTTCACAGAAAAAAAGCCGTACTTTTGAAAATCCAGATGCGCGCATCAGTGGCAAGCTTAGATCGAGTGCCCATCTTGTGAGTCTTTCCGTTAGCTATATTTTTTAATGATCTTTGCCTGAGCCTCAATTGTTTCTGGAAATACCCTCTAAGTCCACGAATTTACAACATTTATGAAGTTGACTCTAAGCGAAAGGCTGTGCTAAAAATAATAAATTTTTTGAACCAAAAAAGATGGGTTTATCTGTGTGATTTGGTCGCTATTTTTGTCTGAATCGCCAAATTCGACCCTGTTTTGGAAATAGAATGGAGACCATCCGATGAAGATGAGTGGATCGCAGATTTTAGTGGAGTGCCTCAAAAAAGAGGGTGTGAAGACTTTATTCGCTTATCCGGGCGGAGTCAATCTCCCGATTTTTGACGTACTTTATGATGAGGATGCGATTGATGTTGTGCTCTGTCGGCATGAGCAGGGCGGTGCCCATATGGCCGAAGGTTTTGCACGCGCAACAGGAAAAGCGGGTGTGGTTTTGGTCACCTCTGGGCCAGGTGCAACGAACACAGTGACGGCCATTGCCGATGCTGCGATGGATTCGACCCCAATTATTATATTGACGGGTCAGGTGCCGACGCAAATGATTGGAAACGATGCCTTTCAGGAAGCCGACATGGTGGGCATTACCCGGCCTTGCACAAAGTATAATATTCTCGTAAAAGACGTGAAGGACCTGGCGCAAGCCATAAAAGAGGCCTTTTATATTGCAACTTCAGGCCGACCCGGGCCTGTTCTGATTGACCTCCCGAAAGACGTGGTGCAGGCAAAGGCGACCTTCAAATATCCAGACTCTGTTTATATTCGCAGCTATTCCCCAAATCGCAAAGGGAATAAATGGCAGTTAAAACAGGCGGTTCAAGCGATTTTAAAAGCCAAAAAACCCGTGATCTACGCAGGAGGAGGGGTGCTTTCCTCTGGTGCGCCGGAAGAATTGCGTGCGCTGGCAGAAACGGCACGTATCCCCGTGACCAATACGCTCATGGGGCTGGGTAGTTTTCCCGGAACACACCCGCTTTCTCTGGGCATGCTGGGCATGCATGGCACCTATTGGGCCAATATGGCCATCCATAACTCAGATTTAATTATTGCCGTGGGTTCACGTTTTGATGACCGTGTGACCGGTCGTGTCAAGGATTTTGCGCCGAAAGCACGGATTATCCACATCGACATTGATCCAACTTCGATTCATAAGGTGATTACCGCAAATATTCCCATCGTGGGCGATGCCAAGACCATTTTGACGGAGCTCAATCAATTGATGAGTGCTTCTGGTAACGGGAATGCTGAAAAACACAAGGATTGGTTTGAGCAGATTGAGGGCTGGAAAAAAGAACATCCACTGACTTACGATCAAGGGGATGTCATTATCAAACCGCAATATGTGATCGAGCAAATTTATCAAGCCACGCAGGGGGATGCGATTATCGCAACCGATGTGGGGCAGCACCAGATGTGGGCGGCACAATTTTACAAGTTTGACCATCCGCGGACCTTCCTGACGTCCGGGGGCCTGGGCACGATGGGTTATGGTCTGCCTGCTGCTTTGGGTGCACAAAAGGCTTTTCCAGATAAAACAGTTTTTTGCATTGCCGGTGATGGTGGCATCGTGATGAATATTCAGGAACTTACAACGGCGGTTGAAAGCAAGCTTCCCGTCAAGATTGCGATTATCAACAACCGCTATCTGGGTATGGTGCGTCAGTGGCAACAGCTTTTTTACGACAAACGCTATTCCTGCAGTTTTATCGGGGAGCAGCCCGATTTTGTGAAGCTGGCTGAGGCTTTTGGTGCGGTGGGTTTACGTGCCAAGGAGGTCAAGGACGTTAAGTCTGTTCTCGAAGAGGCGCTTGCGATTGATAAACCGGTGGTGATGGATTTCTGTGTTGACGAAGAAGAAAATTGTTATCCCATGGTGCCTGCGGGTGCGGCCATCAATGAAATGGTTTTTTGTGATCCCGTTGGCCCAGGACCTTCGGAAGAGATCCGAAAGGCTAAAAAAGCCGGGGGTATTTTAACCGCCTGAGTGCTTCGCATTAGGTTAAAGAAGCTTGTTTGAGTTTTTAATGTTTTTGATCTGGGTGGATAAACGATGCAGCATATTGTTTCAGTTTTAGTCGAAAATAAATTTGGCGCGCTTTCCCGTATTTCGGGGCTTTTTTCGGGCAGAGGGTTTAATATTGAGAGCCTTTCTGTTGGCCCGACGCTTGACCCGGATATTTCAACCATGACGATTGTCACTGAAGGCGATGACCGGATTATTGAGCAGATTACGAAGCAGCTCAATAAACTGGTGGATGTAATTAAGGTGGTTGACCTGACAGAGAAAGAGTATGTCGAACGAGAAACCGCACTGATTAAGATCAATACCCGTGCAGAAGATCGTGCAGAGGCCTTGCGCATTGTGGGTATTTTTCGTGCGCGGGTGATCGATTCGACACAAAATACCTACACGATTGAGATTACAGGAAGTGTAAAAAAAATACAGGCGATTATTCATTTACTGAAACCATTGGGAATTAAAAGCCTAAGCCGCACGGGTCGCATTGCGATTGCCCGCGGAGATGTGCGAAATGTGTCCGTTCTCGAGGTGACCGAAGGTCGTGGCGCTTCTGCTTAAGTGGTTTATCGTATTTATAACAAATCAACAAAAGGGGAATTGAATGAAGATTTATTACGACGCAGATGCAGACACCGCCATATTGGCTGATAAAAAGATCGCCGTTATTGGATTTGGTAGCCAGGGGCATGCCCATGCTTTAAATCTCAAAGAGAGTGGAATCGATGTGTTGGTCGGTTTACGTGAAGGCAAGTCCTGGGACAAGGCGGTCAATGCGGGTCTCAAGGTCATGCCGGTGACCGATGCAGTCAAGGCTGCGGATGTTGTGATGTTGCTGACACCGGATGAGTTGACAGGCGATCTCTACAATGACTTGGTTGCCCCTCACATCAAATCGGGTTCCTCTCTTGCGTTTGCGCATGGTTTTAATATTCATTTTGGTCAGATCGTGGCTCCAAAAGACGTGAATGTGTTTATGGTCGCACCCAAAGGCCCCGGACACTTGGTGCGCTCTGAATATCAAAAAGGCAGCGGTGTGCCGTCGCTCATCGCCATTCACCAGGATCCTTCGGGAAATACAAAAGATGTGGCTTTGGCTTATGCAAAGGGTATCGGTGGTACACGTGCGGGGGTGCTTCAAACCGATTTTAGAGAAGAGACGGAAACCGATCTTTTTGGGGAACAAGCGGTTTTATGCGGGGGGGTGACCGCTTTGATTACGGCGGGTTATGAAACCCTGGTCGAAGCCGGGTATTCGCCTGAGATGGCTTATTTTGAATGTCTTCATGAAGTCAAATTGATTGTCGATCTTATTTATGAAGGCGGCATTTCCAATATGCGTTATTCCATTTCCAATACAGCCGAATACGGCGATCTGACCCGTGGACCCCGTGTGATTACGGAGGAGACCAAGGCCGAGATGAAAAAAATCTTAGAGGAGATTCAAAGCGGTCGTTTTGCGAGAGATTGGATTTTGGAAAATAAAGCCAACAGACCTGTTTTTAACGCCTTGGCCAAAAAAGGTGCCGACCACCCGATTGAAGAGGTGGGGAGCAAACTCAGATCAATGATGCCCTGGTTGAAAAAAGGGCTTTTGGTTGATCGCGATAAAAACTGACTCTGTTTTGGTCGTTGAGGTTTTTGTCTTTTTCCCTCACAACGTGGTAAAATCCCAAGGGGTTTTCATTCTTGAGTGTAGCCCTTTTCGGCTTTTTATTTTTTTAAAAAGTGGAAAAGAGGCCGCTTTTGTTTATTGATTTAAATAAATAGAGATTTTTAATGGCACTGGAAAATCAAGCACCGATTGCGAAAGAAGGTTATATTTTTATCGCCATTGGTGTTGTTGCAACGGCACTGAGTTCTGCTTTTTTGTCTCAGGGTTTGACGATTTTTTTGGCTTTGCTGAGTTTTTTTTGTTTGTGGTTTTTTAGGGATCCCAAGCGCAAGGTGCCACAGGACGAAGGTTTTATTGTTTCTCCGGCAGATGGATTGATCGTCGACATCTCCTCTGTTCAAGAAGACCGCTTTTTAAACAAACCTGCGATTAAGGTGAGTGTTTTCCTCAATGTCTTCAACGTGCACGTCAATCGTGTTCCGGTTGCAGGAAAAATTGTGGATGTTTTTTACAATGCGGGGAAATTTTTGAGCGCCAATGTACCAAAAGCTTCATTAGAGAATGAGCAGAACGCCCTCCTGATTGAAATGACCTCTGGCAGACGCATTGTCTGTATTCAAATTGCGGGTTTGATTGCAAGGCGTATTGTGTGCCGGGCAAAAAAGGGAGATGCATTTGACCGAGGAGAGCGTTTTGGGCTGATCCGTTTTGGTTCGCGTACCGATCTTTTTTTACCGCCTGAGACAGAAATTCGGATCAAGGTGGGAGATAAAGTCAAAGGGGGCGAGACGGTTGTGGGGGTGCTGCGATGAGAGAAAGAAGAACGCAGCGCATGCAGGAGTTGCGTAGAAAAGGGATCTACATTATTCCCAATCTCTTTACCACGGGAAATCTGTTCTGTGGTGTTTTTGCGATCATGTCGATTTTTCATGATCGGTATTTGATCGCCGCAACGGCCATTTTGATTGCTTCTATTTTTGATGTCCTGGATGGAAAACTGGCGCGTTTGACCAATACCACCAGCCGTTTTGGTGTGGAGTATGATTCGCTTTCTGATTTGGTCTCCTTCGGGATTGCGCCCGGTTTACTGGCCTACGCCTGGGCACTTCAGCCCTATGGTCGTTTGGGCTGGATGGGGCTTTTTCTCTACATTGTTTGTAGTGCGCTTCGGCTGGCCCGTTTTAATGTACAGGTTTCCAGTGTAGAGAGTACCGATTTTATCGGTCTCCCGACGCCTGCTGCGGCCATTCTTGTTGCAACGATGGTGATGTTTGACGGGAATGTTGTTGCACTTGGAGATGCTGTTCGTCCCGCCTTAACCCTTGGCCTGACCTATCTGATGGCCTTTCTTATGGTCAGCAATATCCGTTACCGTAGTTTTAAGGGGCTTGATTTAAGAGATCGAAAACCTTTCAATGTTTTGGTGGGGATTATCCTTGCTTTTATGGTGCTTGTTACGATTCCTTGGATCATGCTCTTTACGCTTTCTGCGTTGTATGTCTTACTCGGAATCTTGGAAAGACCCTTTGTTGCCCTTTATCGGAAGCTTGACGAGCAGCCTGGCGGGCGCACAGGAGAAGCACCTGGAGATGATATTGAGGATATAGAAGACAAAGACGTCCTCCAAAAAAGCTAGTCAATCTTTTAATCAATCCACTCAAAAAAAGCGGATATCAACGAGGGGTTTCCCATGATGTCTCATAACATAAAAATATTTGATACCACTTTGCGTGATGGGGAGCAATCTCCGGGCGCAACCATGAATGTTGCCGAAAAAATATTGATTGCCCGCCAGCTTGCACGACTGGGGGTTGATATCATCGAAGCGGGTTTTGCATTTAGTTCTGAGGGCGATTTCGAAGCCATTAAAATCATCGCGCATGAAGTCGAAGGGCCGACCATTTGTAGTCTTGCACGGGCAAAACCTGCGGATGTGGATGTGGCCTGGAAGGCCCTGAAAGGGGCTGAAAATGTTCGTATCCATACCTTTATCTCCACCTCGGATATCCACCTGAAATACCAGTTTCGCCTCACGCGGGAAGAGGCGCTTATCCGTGCGGTTGAAGCGGTTTCACAGGCAAAAAACTATTTAGATGATGTTGAATTTTCACCCATGGATGCGACCCGTACGGATGAAACGTATCTCTGCGAAGTCCTGGAAGCCGTCATTGCGGTAGGTGCGACGACAGTGAACATTCCAGACACTGTGGGATATACGAGTCCTGAAGAATTTTTCAGACTTATCCAGGCGATTCGGAAACGGGTTCCTAATATCGATCAGGCCACTATTTCGGTGCATTGTCACGATGACTTAGGGCTTGCGGTGGCCAACTCCCTGAGTGCGATTATGGCGGGAGCCGGACAGGTCGAGTGCGCGATCAATGGGATTGGAGAACGGGCAGGCAACACTTCTTTAGAAGAGGTGGTGATGGCTTTACGTACACGTCGGGATTTTTATGGTGCTGATACCGATGTCGTCAGCGAAGAAATTACAAGGACGAGTCGATTGGTGAGTAAGATCACAGGCATGTCTGTCCAGCCGAATAAGGCCATTGTGGGTGCAAATGCTTTTTCGCATGAAGCGGGCATCCATCAGGATGGTTTGCTCAAAGAAAAAACGACTTACGAAATTATTTCTCCGGAATCAGTGGGCGCGGGGAAGACCAGCATCGTCCTTGGAAAACATTCGGGACGTCATGCCTTTAAGACCCGCTTGGAAGAATTAGGCTATCGACCCAATGATGCCGATTTGAACAAGGCCTTTGAGCGTCTCAAACAATTGGCCGATCAAAAGAAAGAAATTTTTGACGAGGATTTAGAAGCCCTGATCTCTGAAGAAATGGCACGCCCCGTCGAGCGTTATCGTCTGATCTCTTTGCACGCCGAAAGTGGTAGTCAGATCAAACCCACTGCGACACTTGAGCTTTCAATTGATGACACGACATTCAAAAAAACAGGCCACGGAGATGGGGTTGTGGATGCCGCTTATCAAACCATCGCAGAAATGACGGCCACAAAAAGCCATCTCTGCGCCTATATCGTAAAAGGCATTACAGGGGGAACCGATGCCATGGGTGAAGTCTCTGTGACCATTGAAGAGGCAGGACGCCGTATGACAGGTCACGGTGCGGACACCGATATCATCATCGCGTCTGTTCGGGCCTATTTAAACGCCTTGAATCAACTGGCTGCCGTGGAGACAAGAGTACAAAGGGGTCAAACAAAAGTGGGTTTGGTTTAAGGAATTAAGAGGAAAATATGACAAATAAGATGAAAATTGCCGTTTTGCCCGGAGATGGAATCGGCAGAGAAATTGTCCCACAGGCGCTTGCGGTACTCGAAGCCATCGGTGCGCGTTTTAATCATCCTTTTGAATGGGGTCACGGTATTGTGGGAGGGGACGCCATCGACCAATTTGGCATCCCTTTGCCGGAAGCCACACTGAAACTTGCGATGGATGCCGATGCCGTTTTGCTGGGTGCCGTAGGCGGCCCAAAATGGGAAGGAATGGATTATACAATCCGTCCAGAGCGTGCCTTACTTGGCCTCCGTGCATCCTTAGGGCTTTTTGCAAATCTACGTCCGGCGACATTACATCCCATGCTGACGGATGCCTCAACACTCAAAAAGGAAGTGATTGAAGGCATTGATCTGATGGTGGTGCGTGAGCTTACGGGTGGCATTTATTTTGGACAACCGCGTGGTGTTGAAAAAGTGGGCGATGAAGAAAGAGGCTACAATACCCTGGTGTACACCACTTCTGAAATTGAGCGTATTGCGCGTGTTGCTTTTGAGGTGGCGAGAAAAAGAAATAAACAGGTGTGTTCGGTGGACAAAGCCAATGTCTTGGAGTCCACGGAATTATGGCGAAAAGTTGTGATCAAGGTGCATGCCGATTATCCGGATGTTCAGCTTTCACACATGTATGTCGATAATTGCGCTATGCAACTCATTCGTAATCCGAAACAGTTTGATGTGATTGTAACCACCAATATGTTTGGCGATATTTTATCGGATGCTGCGGCCATGCTGACGGGTTCCATTGGCATGTTGCCCTCGGCAAGTTTGGGGTCTCAGGCTGTCGGAAGTCGTCCGAGTGCTTTAAAAGGCATGTATGAGCCGATTCACGGGAGTGCGCCGGACATTGCGGGTCAAGATAAGGCCAACCCGCTGGCAACCATTCTTTCGGCAGCGATGATGCTCAAATATTCTTTTGTTTTAGAAAAAGAGGCCGAGCTGATTGAAACGGCCGTTTTCCGTGTACTGGAAGAAGGTTTCCGCACCCCCGATATTGTAGCCGAAGGCACAAAAATCATCGGCACGATAGAAATGGGAAAAAGGGTACTCGAATACTTAAAATAATATCGTTCTAAGGAATTAAAAAAAATGCTTCAAAAAAAAGATAACTATCGCGTGGCGATCATCGGGGCCACGGGGGCCGTTGGCGAAGAGATGATGGCGATCTTGGCCTCACGAAAATTCCCCTTAGCATCACTTCAGCTTTTTGCTTCAGAGCGCTCTGAAGGCAAAGTCTATGATTTTTTGGATGAGGAACTCAGGGTTTCTGTGCTGGCCCAGGCCGACTTTTCGACAATCGATATTGTCTTAGGTGCAACGAGTGCGGATTTAGCCAGGATGTACACCCCCAAAGCCCTCAAGGCGGGCTGTGTGGTGATTGATAATTCGAGTGCGTTTCGCATGGAGCCTTTGGTGCCCTTGATTGTGCCAGAGGTGAATGGTGACTTGATTGCAACAAATCAAGGCATTATCGCCAATCCAAATTGTTCAACCGCGCAGTTGGTGGTGGCGCTTAAACCTTTGCATGATGCGGCCAAATTGCGTCGTGTGATCGTGACTACCTTTCAGTCGGTTTCGGGCACAGGCAAAAACGCCATTGAGGAGCTCATGCAACAAACCAAGGAAATCCTCTCTTTCAAAACTCCGAAGCGCAATGTGTACTCTGAGCAGATTGCTTTTAATTGCATTGTGGATTGGGAACGTGATCCAGAGACCGGAGACACGGAAGAAGAACTCAAAATTATGGCGGAAACCCGGAAAATTATGGGCGAAGCGCAATTGCCCGTGACGGCCACCACCGTGCGTGTGCCTGTTTTTCGTTCACATGGGCAATCGGTCAATATCGAAACAGAAAAAAAACTCTCTTTAAACGAAGCCCGCGCCCTGCTTTCAGAGGCACCGGGATTGACTGTATTGGATGATCCGGCCCGCAAGGTCTATCCCACCCCCCTGGATACAGCAGATCAGGACGATGTTTATGTGGGGCGTGTGAGAGAAGACCGATCCTGTGAAAATGGCCTTCATCTTTGGGTGGTTGCGGACAACCTGCGTAAAGGGGCCGCCTTGAATGCCATTCAAATTGCTGAGCGTTTGATTCGCTAGGCTGTTTTCCCTTCCCCGTTTTTTTTATTTTTTCCCTCAGTTTTAAGAAAAACAATTTTTTTCTTCTCATGAAACTATGTAATGCATTACATAGTTTTTGAGCGATCTATTGACTGAGAGCTCCCCTGATCTACATCCATCCCATTCTCTATTGTGTCCATAACACACTGTAATTACTTAGTAAATTTGCAATGATCTAATCTCAAATTATTTGGCATGAAGGTTGCTTTTCTCTAGGCCAGAATATGAGCTGAGGGTCATTAAATGGAATTAAATCGCAGCGGATTTACCTTGTTAGAGATGGTCGTGGCATTGTCAATTTTGAGTATTCTTGTCGGCATTGCCGCTCCGAATATGCAGGTGTGGGCGCGGAATCAACGGCTAAGGGCGGATACCTTTCAGCTAAAAGGAGATATTCAAATTGCACGTATCACCGCAATTAATGAGAATGCTCCCATTGCGGTTCTATTTAATGCGCCGGGAGCGAATCAATACACCATTTTTATTGATGATGGGCAGGGCGGTGGGACGGCCAGAGATATGATTCAAAATGGTAATGAGGCAACGGTCATAGAGAGGACGCTTGCGAAGGACATGCGTTTTGGTGCGATCAATGCTGCGGGGAACGGTTTTCTTTTTAACGGACGAGGTTTACGAAGCAGACCTCAAGTCAATCCAGCAAACTTATTTATAGGCGATGGCAAGAAAGAACGCCAAATTCTTGTTTCGATGATGGGAGATGTCGATGTCAAGTAGAGCGAGACTTAGGAAGAATGATGTGCGACAGGACTTGGGTTTCACCTTACTTGAAGTCTTAATCGCAGTTGCGATCCTCGGTTTTGTGGTACTGGCCTTTAGTTCTGCGGAAATAATGGCTGTTTCTAATTCGCGTACAGGTCGTCATGTTTCATCCAGTGCGGCGGCGGCAGAGGAAATTCTGGAGTTAATGCGTCGAAATAAAGCGAACGTGCTCAGCTATAACGGTTTCGACACTTCCAATCCTGCCACGCGTCCGGCCACGCCAGGGACTGCACAGAATGATTATGATCAATGGTCAGCGACAGTCGCACGTGTTCCCGGTGCATGTGGGAGCCTTACGGTCACTCCAGGTATTCCCATTCCATCAACGAATAGTGCAACAGCCACAATTGTCTGGCCACCCTGTGGTGGTGCTGCTTCACGTCGCATCGTGGTATCGACTGTTTTTTAAATAAGGAGGATTTGGTGAATCATAGAGGCTTTACGATGATAGAACTCATGATTGCAATGGGGGTGTCGAGCGTGGTTGTGCTTGCGGCTTATACTTTTTTTAGCAATTCGCTCAATTTTACGCTCCTTCAGAGTGCAAACAATGAGATGCAGCAGGAGATCCGAATTGCAAGTGATATCATGGCGCGCGAGATCCGCAATGCGGGTTTTGGCATCATAAAGCCTCTTACAAAAACCCCACATCCTGCGGCGGGGGCTTTCCCGACCATTACGACCTCAGGGAACAACGCGAGCCCCGATCCCGATGGGCTTGCTAACCAGCTCGATACCATTTCAATCAGTGGAGCCTATCGTATCGTGGGTACCCTGGATGTCCTTGGCGTTTCAAATGCACTTACGGTGAACATCGCCCCGCTTGCAGGAACAGATCCGACAAATCCATCCATTGTGGGTCGCGTAGTGACAATAGATGGATTTTATACAGATCTTGTTACGGATGTAGTTGCGCTAGGCGGGGGAATTTTTACTTTGACGTTCAATAATCCTTTGAATCGGGACTATGCGCAGGGAAATACGGTCTCTATTCTGGAGAGAATCACCTATGTCGTCGCACCCAACGGCGGTGAATCTGCGCTTTGGCGGAGTGATGGTGTGAACAATGAGGTGATTGCTTCTGGCATCGAAGATCTTCAAATTGCTTACCTCTTAAATGACGGGACGATTGTTAATAATCCGGGGGGTGCGCTTTCTCCAGTACGGGGTGTGCGTCTGTCTCTTTCGGCACGTAGGGCTGACCCAAATGATACGGCTAGAATTTCAAGTCGACCTGCCTTAGAAGATCATACTGCGGGTGCTGCGGCAGATCGTTTTCACCGAAGGAGCATGACACGCGTTGTTGAAATTAGAAATCTTGGGTTGTAATTTTCAGGTCTTGAAGTGTTTCTTCGATCATCATTTTAAAGGATGAAAATATGATTCAGAATATTAAGAATGAAAAAGGGGTCGCCTTGATGATCGTCATGGTGATGATTGTGATGGTGACGGCGCTTGTCACACTGGTCTTGAGTCTGAGTGGCATGGAGCGAAAGATGGCCTCAATCAATCAACGTACCATTGAAAGCTTTCAATCGGCTGGAGGAAATACTGAGACCTCGAACCAAGTCATTAGAGATATACTCGAGTTAAATGATATTCCGAATATAATAAAAAATTATCCGGCATCCGTGGTGCTTGATTCGGCAACGGGAGGGGGTGATCCAGGTCTTCCCGACCTTGTGGAGGAATTGCGCAATGGCGGGGGAGTATTAGCAAATGACTCGGTTTATGATGCGGTTCCAGACTTAATCATTACGGGATTCAACGGGAGTCAGACGATTCGGGTTGATATTGATAAAGAGAAGGGGCAAGTCATTTTACCCGGTTCAGAACTGCTCGATTTTGCGATTGCCCACCATAAAAAAACAGGGGGAACGGGCTGTTCTTCCGGAGCGCTCTACCGAATTACCACGGTCTCTGAAGGAGGCAATAAAACAAATGCCAAGATTGGATCCGCTTATTATAGCTGTCAGTAAGGAGATAAAAATGAAAAAAAATTGCTCACAATGGTTTGCAGGTCTTTTGATCATGGGTCTTTTATTCGGGTCTCTATTCTCGTCCCCCGTCATTGCCCTCGAAGATGAAGAAGGTCGTTCTAATGATCCCCATTTGGTCACAGGACATGTGACTTCCCTTCAGCGTCATAAGGTTTTTGTTGACCAACAGGCCTATCATTTTTCTGTCGATGTCCGATTTTACGACGAAGAAGGGGGCATTGTTAAACAGGGCAGGAGACAATTGAAACGTAAGATGAAGGTCGATTTATCTCTTAAAGACGATGCCGTAGTCATCGTTACGATTTACGGTCTATTGCCAAAATAAGGAGGGAAATAGTTATGAAACGGACTTATATTTACCATACAATCTTTTTTATCCTTGCCTCTTTATTCAGTTTTGTCGTGAATGTCCAGGCACAAGTGATTACGGATTACAGTGCACTCCCCCCATTTCTAGGGCCGGAAGTTCCACCGAATATTTTACTGCTTGTTGATAATTCTGGAAGCATGAACCGCTGTGCATATGCCGATACGGGAGATCTCGCGTGCTCGGGTTCTGAAAACAGTCCTTCGACAGAGTATCTTGCGGCGACCGAATATTTTGGATATTTCCAAGAAGACAAATGTTACACCTATAGTTCAAGTACCTTCAATCCCAGTCTTAGTAATAAGCCTTGTACAAATGAATGGGACGGGAATTTTTTGAATTGGGCCACAATGCGCCGTATTGATCTCACAAAATGGGTCATGACGGGAGGTCTTTGTAGTACACCTCGGACGGCCGCAAAAGTGTGTCCCCAAGTCAAAGGACAGGATCTGTTTGTGGGGGGTTGTTGTTATACTTTTTATAAAGAATTTGATCTGGCGGGTCTCGCTCCCACGGCCTATAACGGGACGCATTGTATTCGTGTTCGGGATGGAAATTTTTATGTGAATCATGCTGGTTGTGACGGTAATGGAGGGGATATCTTTGTCTTGGAGGTCGGCGGTGTGGTTAAACAGACAGGTGTGATTCAAGATATTGGAGACCGGGCGCGTTTTGGATTAATGCATTTTGATAATGATGGGAATGTCCATAATGGGGGTGAGGTTGTAAGTGATATCGGGGCCGATCAGCTCGACTTGGTCAATGCGGTTGAGGCTTTTACTGCGTCGACTTGGACCCCACTCTCCGAATCGCTTTACGAAGCGGCACGTTACTTTGCACAAATCCCACCCGCGTTTGAGGCGGATGATTACAACGTGAATGTTAACAATGATCCCTATTGTTTTTCCGGCCTCACACCGCCCTCCGGAGAGACGGGATGTATCAATGCAACCCAGGGCCGATGGGTTGCCTGTTGTCAAAGTTATGTGCTTCTTTTTACCGATGGTGCAGCCACACAAGACACGGATATTCCGGCTGCCATCCAAGACTATGCGCACGCTGCACAAGCGGGAAACCATGGGAATAGCACACATTGCGGGGCGGCTGCGGGTTGTACGGGGCATAGAACTACCGGTCATAATACGGGTCATACACATGCACATGATGTTTCGCCAGGTCATCATAATTTGGTTGAGCATCATGACAACTGTTCGGCCTATTATGGCGGAATCTCAAATGACTCCTGTGGCTCAAATGGATCGCACTATCTTGATGATGTTGCCTATTGGGCGCACACGGTCGATCTTCGACCTGCGGGTAGTATCACCGGGATTGGTGATGCAGGGAATGCAAATGATCTTGAGGGTAAACAAAGTATTACGCTCTATCCCTTTTTTGCTTTTGGTTCAGGCGGACAGCTGATGAAAGATGCCGCCAAACTGGGGGGCTTTGAGGATCATAATGGAGACGGTTTCCCCGGGCCAGATACCTCAGAATGGGATAAAGATAATGATGGCACGCCAGATACGTATTTCGAGTCGACCAATGCCTTCTCATTGCGGACGAATTTAGTCGCGGCGATTACTGCCATCTTACAGCGAAGCGCTTCGGGTACATCTGTATCGGTTTTAGCGAGCTCTTCCGGCGGCGAAGGTGCGGTCTATCAAGCGTATTTTTTTCCTTCTAAAGATGATGGTGAGGGAGGCGAAGTGGCCTGGCTTGGTTTTTTGCAGGGACTCTTTTTTGATGCCGAGGGGCAGCTCAGAGAAGATACGATTCAAGATGGTCGCCTCGTTCTAGCAGAGGACAAAATTGTTGAGACGTTTTTCGATTTGAATACGCTTGAAACACGGGTGCGCCGATTTGACGTGGATGCTTCGGGAAATAAAACGTCCACATCGACGGTTATTGACCTTGATGAGCTCAAGCCGACTTGGGAGGCTGGGAAAATCTTGGCGAAACGAGATTTAGATACAGCACCCCGTCAGATCAAGACCTGGGTGGATTTAAATGCCGATGGCAGTGTTGATTCGGGTGAATATATTGATTTTTCAACAGGGAATGAAACGACACTTAGGCCTTATTTGAGGGCCGCGAGTTCGTCGGAAGGGAAGGACATTATTGATTTTATTCATGGTCGAGCCATTAGCAGCATGCGGCCGAGAGAGCTTGATGTGGATGGGGTAAAAAAAACCTGGCGCTTGGGCGATATTATTTATTCCAGTCCTGTTTCAGTGGGTGCACCGGCCGAAGGATATGACCTGAAATACGAAGATGCGAGTTTTACGTCCTTTTTCGATAAGTACAAAAATCGTCGTAATGTGGTTTATGTGGGTGCAAATGACGGCATGCTTCATGCGTTTAATGGTGGGTTTTTCCATCCAGGAGATGACCCGTCCACACCTAAGAAGGAGCAAGGTTATTTCACGACAAATCCGACAGGCAGTGGGGGGACGCCCTTGGGAGAAGAACTATGGTCTTTTATTCCGCAGGAGCTTCTACCTCATCTGAAGTGGTTGACAGGGACAGATTATGACAAAGGAAAACACGTCTACTTTGTTGATGGCAGCCCACGTATTGCCAGCCTTCAGATTTTTCCAGAGGAGCCAAGTTGTACCTCTATCGGGTGGTCGGATGCTTCCTGTATCCATCCCAAGGGTTGGGGCACAGTCTTGATTGGCAGTATGCGTCTGGGCGGTGGTTTGATTAAGGTTGATGTCGATGGAAATGGAAATGATAGTGGCAATGATATTGATGGCGATGGGAAAGGAGATGATCGCTTCCGTTCGGCTTATTTTGCACTGGATGTTACAGATCCGAATAACCCGGACCTTCTTTGGGTTTACACGGATAAAGATCTGGGGTTTACAAGTTCCTGGCCGGCAATCGCACGTTTTGATAAAGACACCTGGCATGCTGTCTTTGGTTCCGGGCCGCTTTCCTATCGGGGTCACAGAGATCCTGGCAGTGCCTTGAATAAGTTTGATTCAGGTGCAACAAGCCTTGGACAGATCTTTTCGATTGACCTTAAAACAGGGAAGGAGAAATATCAAGCAAATGTCGGGACCGAAACGCTGGCTTTTATGGGAGATCCCGCTATTTTTGATATGCCAAAAAACTATGTCACGGACTTGGTTTATATCGGGAAAAATTATGAAAGCGCGCCAGGAGTGTGGTCAGGCAAAGTGCATCGACTACTGACCTATGGTAGCAAAAATACAAGCAACTGGAAGATATCTGAGTTGTTTGATGTTCAGAAACCCGTCTTGGTGAAACCGACGGCTTCGATGGATGGGCAGGGGCGGTTCTGGGTTTATTTCGGATCAGGACGATTATTTAGTGCAGGGCCTGCGAGTGATCAAACGGATACGAGCACTCAGACCCTCTACGGAATGAAGGAGTCCTCCGCAAACGGGTGCTGGGACGTATCTGCCGCAAACTGGAAGATCATCTGTCCTACGATTCTAGTCAGTGACCTTCTGAATTCGACAGGAATCGTGGTGAAAAAAGATGGGACCATCACGGGATGTTTGGCCTGTACGAGTACACAGGATACGGTTAAAGAACTCATTTACGAAGTAATGAATGGACCTACTCCAAAAGCAGGGTGGTTTATTGATTTGACGAATGGAGAGCGTGTCCTGCACGAGTCATCCATTCTTGGAGGGATTTTGGCGGTGACAACACATACCCCCGGCGTTGAAGTTTGTGTTCCCCAGGGAACCAATGCCATCTTTGCCGTCAATTTTGAAACGGGAGTGGCCTTTCCAAGTATCAATGCGGTGACAGGCAATGTTGTGGGTGTCTTGGGTCTTGAGCCAGACAATGTGACTGTGACACGAAGGAGGGCGCTTGGACAGGGTGTTGCTTCGAAGGTCAATGTTGTGGTGAGTGATAGCACTGTGACTGCATTTGTGCAGAGCAGTACCGGAGAGATCATTCAGATTAAGGACCTTGCACTTCAGTATGATATTCGTCAAGGGACACGCATTTTTCAAGAAAAATCTGAATAGACCGAAGCCAAGCACCTTAGCAAATCGAAAGATCGCTAAGGTGCTTTTTTGTCTTTCTTCGATCATTGTCTTGTTTGCATCGTGCATTCCCGGAGGATAAAATAAAATGAAGACTTGGCAGGTTTTTGCGTCGATTGGATGCTTGGCATTAACTTATTTTGCCTTGAGTGGTGGTCTCCTTTCTGGGGATGAGGCGGGGATTTTTCTTGCGCGTTCGAGTGACCCGAAAAATCAGCCCCCTCAGTTGTCTAAAGTGGCCATTTTCCCTCCGATGCCAAACCGCCAATCAACCCTCGTGGTTCATGCGGAAGTGAAGGATGTGAACCAGGATGAGATGACCTACCAATACCGCTGGCTCGTAAATCAAAATATCGTGAGTGAAGCAGACTATCTTCCTTTGATCCGATTTAAGCCAGGGGATCAGGTCTCTGTTGAAGTCACGCCTTTTGATGGAAAGACGATGGGTGTGGCCGTAAAAGCGCCCTCCGTTAATATTGGAAATAACGCGCCCAAGATATCAGACCTTCATCTTACGATGCGTCAGGATGATCGCGGTTCGGCCATTTTTGCCACAGCGGAGGGTTTTGATTTAGATGGGGATAAAATTCACTATGTTTATGAATGGCGAATCAATGGGGAGTCTGTGAGTGGGAATGACATGGCACGTCTTGATGCAGCTCTGTATCGTGATCAAGACAAGATTGTATTGATGGTGACGCCAAAGGATGATTTTTCGCAGGGGATGCCCAAGATTGCTGCAATGCGTGTGGTGAATAATTTTAGACCTCGAATTACCTCTCAGCCTCCCTCTGATGTGACCAATGGAATCTATTCTTATCAAATCCTCTCCGAAGATTTGGATCAAGACGCTTTATCCTATTCCTTAACAAAAGGACCTGCGGGCATGACGCTTCATGCTGACTCGGGTTTGTTGACCTGGAAAGTTGTTCCTGTGTCAAAGGAGGAAGCAGAGGTGATGATTCAAGTTGTTGATGGAAGAGGGGGTCAGGATCAACAACAGTTTACAATTCAGGCAGTCCAATAAAGTCACGGTCAATACGGGTTTGACTGCATGACTTAAGCGTTTTCCTTCGTTGAAGCAGGACCTCAAGTGTGATATACAGCCTTGATATGAAGCGGCTGAGTCATAAATCGAGAAGAAGAAAGAAACGGAGCTCCAATCGTGTTTTCCGTTTCTTTCTTCTCCTTATGTTTTCAATCCTAACTTTCTTTTCAGTCACCCTTTTTTATCTTGATGGTGTGGTGCTTAAAAAGTTTGAAGGACAGCGCTGGAAGCTGCCTTCAAAAATTTATGCGGCGCCTTTAAAACTCTCACCGGGGCTTGATCTTAAAAAAGCCGCGTTTGTTTCACGTCTGGTCCGTCTCTCCTATCGCCGCGTTTCCCAGCCTGTGCAGCATCCGGGCGAATTTTATCAGACCAAAGACGAGATTCAGCTTTACCTCAGGGCTTTTACTTACCCCAATGATGTTCAAGTTGCCCGTCCGCTTCGTATTTCAATTTCGAATGAAAATCGGATTGAGCGGATTGAGAATATGAATAACCAGCGTGAGCAAGCAGATGCCCTTGTTGAACCCGAGGTTATTGGTGGTTTTTATGAAGCTGAATGGGAAGAGCGTCGCCTGATCCGTCTTTCGGAAGTCCCCCAGGTCTTGATTGATGCGGTGGTGGTGACGGAAGACCGCCGGTTTTTTGAGCATCCGGGAATCAATTTAAAAAGTATCCTCCGAGCCGCCTGGGTGAATCTCCAGGCAGGAAAAATTGTTCAAGGTGGCAGTACGCTCACACAACAATTGGTGAAGAATTTCTATCTGGACAGTGAGCGTACTTTAGACAGAAAAGTACGTGAGGCCTTGATGGCCCTCTTACTTGAGCGACGTTATGATAAAGATGAGATTCTGGAGGCCTATTTTAATGAGATCTATCTGGGCCAAAACGGCATCATGGGGATTTATGGTGTGGGGCAGGGGGCCTGGTTTTATTTTGAAAAAACAGTGGCGGACTTAACGCTGGGTGAAGCCGCGCTTTTGGCAGGCATGATTCGTTCCCCGAATATCTTTTCTCCGATTAAGGACGTACATAAGGCCATCCGACGTCGAAATCTTGTTTTAGAAGTTTTGTTTTCTGAAGGGAAAATCACTTTATCAGAATATCTTGCCGCGCGAGAAGAAAAGGTCATTGCAAAAAAGGTGAAACAACGTCTCAATACCGCGCCCTATTTTACAGATGAGATTCGGCGACAGATGGCGGATCTTTATCCACCGCGTGTGCTTAATTCGGGTGGATTACAGATTTTTACCACCTTAGATGCGGAAAGACAGCGGATTGCAGAAAAAGCCTTACGTCAGGGTTTGCAAACATTGGAGGCAAGTGATCCCAGATTGAGACGCAGTGATCCGGGTAAGGCTTTGCAGGGAGCGCTTGTTTCTCTTGATCCCAAAACCGGCGCTGTTTTGGCGATGGTGGGGGGACGGAATTATCGCAGCAGTCAGTTTAATCGGGTGACGGACGCAAAACGTCAGCCCGGTTCACTTTTCAAACCCATCGTCTATTTGACGGCTTTTGAGCAGGCCGCGAATGGCGGTGCACCCTATACCCCCATTAGTGAGATTGATGATACACCCGTTACCATCCCTGTTGGCGGAAAAGAATGGTCTCCAGAAAATTATGATCACAGTTATTTGGGGTCTATTACGCTGAGGGCTGCTTTGGAGGGTTCGCGCAACACGGCGACCGTACGGCTTTCCCAGGCGCTTGGTATGGATGCTGTTGTGGAAATGGCTCAAGATATCGGTATTACAAGCCCAATGAAGTCTGTGCCTTCATTGGCTCTGGGTAGCGTCGAGGTTTCGCCACTTGAAATGGGCATTGCCTACAGCACCTTGGCGGACGGCGGTGTCTTTCATCCTGCGACTTTTTTGTCTGGTATGATCGATCCGAGTGGGCTTTCTCTCGCACGTGAAGAAGGAAGGATTCATGCTCAGCGTGTGGTTTCGGAAGAAGCGGCTTATCTGGTGACACACCTCATGGAAGGGGTGATTGATTCAGGCACGGGGCAAGGTGTGCGGCGACTGGGTTTTGCGCTTCCTGCTGCGGGAAAGACGGGGACAACAAGCCAGTTGCGTGATGCTTGGTTTGTGGGTTATACCCCGGACTTGGTCACGGTGGTCTGGGTGGGCTTTGATAAAAGCCAAGGGGGACATTTAACGGGGGCATCTTCGGCATTGCCCATTTGGACCGATTTTATGAAAAAGGCAAGTTTCTCAGAGGCCCGTGATTTTGAGGTGCCTTCGGGTATTGTTTTTAAAAAAGTGAATGCCAAGGGGGTGGTTTGTGAAAGAAACGGTGTCGAAGAAGCCTTTATTTCTGGGACTGAACCCACCAAAACCTGTGAAAGAGGGATTCTGAAATGGTTAAAACGGCTCTTTTCTTAATGAAAAAATGGGGTCTTCCTTCAGGTAATGGCGTTGTGTTGTTGATGATGACTTTGTTTTTTACGGGATGTGAGTCCTCGTCTTCTACAAACAGCGAAGTGTTGCAGGAAGAAATCCGTATCGGTGTTGCAGGACCTATGACAGGAGATCAGAGCAAATTAGGAGGAGATCTGGAACGCGGTGCACGTCTTGCCGTGGAAGAATGGAATGCACGTGGTGGGATTTCGGGTAAAACGGTTATTCTTGAGGTCGGAGATGACCAGCGTGATCCCAAACAAGCGGTCTCGGTTGCAAATAAGATGGTTAATTTGGGAATCGTGGGCATGATCGGGCATTACAACTCCAGTGCGTCGATTCCGGCTTCCTCTGTTTATCATGATGCAGGGATTCCGATGATCACACCGGCCTCAACAAATCCACGATTGACCGAACAAGGTTATAACAATGTGTTTCGAGTGGTGGGTCGTGACGACCAACAGGGCAGTGTTGCTGCAAAATTTATTGTGACGCAGCTGAAAGCCAAGCGTGTTGCGATTCTCCATGATAAGACGACTTATGGTCAGGGTCTTGCTGATGAGTTGCGTAAAAGTTTGGCGCAATACAAAGCCAGTGGGCTTGAGCTTGTGTCTTTTGATGGATTGACACAGGGCGACAAGGATTTTCGTGGCATTCTCACGCGTTTGAAAGAGAAAAATCTGGATCTTTATTTTTTTGGCGGCATGTTCCCTGAGGGGGGACTCTTGGTGAGACAGGCAAAAGAGGTGGGTTTGAATGTTCCTATGATGAGCGGAGACGGGGTCATTGATCCTAAATTCATCGAAATTGCTGGCACCGCCGCCGAAGGGACTTATTTGACCTTCACCCCCGATACTGAAAAACTGCCCCAGGCTGCAGCATTTTTAAAAAAATATCGGGCGAAGTATGGCAAAGACCTCGCACCCTACGCCATTTATGCTTATGACGCGATGAACATTCTTTTGACCGCGCTTTCCGAGACAAAAGGTGAGAACAAACTAAAGCTGATTGAGCATATTCGAGGGATGAAATATCAGGGCGCTTTGGGTTCACTTGCCTTTGATGAAAAGGGGGATGTTACTGAATCGCCCTATATCGTTTGGATGACAAAAAAAGAAGGGTTTGAAGCCTACTGGACGCCCCCTGAATAAGAGCTTCCTCAAATCATTCTGACTACGTAGCTATTTTATTCACAGTAAACAAGGAAAGTGAAGCTGGATTCAGGAAAGGATTCTTAGGCCCTTTCCTGAACGGGCCTAAGAGAGGTCACGTGCCTTGACGGTTTTGCGTTTTCCAGCTTTTGCTTTTTCAATGGCTTCATTGCAAAGTCCTTCGACCGATTGGCTTAAGGCGTCTATAAATTCTTTTGATGTATTAAATTGCGCTTTTTCTTGAATGTATTTTTTTACTTTTGAACTAACGATCAAAATCTCAGCCATGTGTTCCTCCATATTATTTCTATTGTCGATTGCTCGTATGACCGGGAGACAGTCTATGTCAATCCAGAGAATAAAGGCAAGGGAAATTAGCCCCCCTTTGCGGAAGAAAAACCGATGAGTTGGACGCCGCCTGCCTTAAGTACAACACGCTTGGATTTGTTGGCTTTAAGTGGTGAGCCGCCGGAGCACTTAAACAGTCAGAAGAGTGCCTTCCAGGGTTTGTCGGGATTACCCAGCAATTGGACGATTTTTTTGAAGGGCAGTGAAGAGGGGATTGGCAGTATCGGGTTTATCCGATGGGAGCGTGATATGGCTTTGGCGGAGCTTGGGTTTATTTTGAAACATTCGGAGCGAAGAAGAGGATACATGGGTGAAGCCTGTCGTGTGGTGATTGCTTTTGGTTTCAGTCATATGGCTTTAAAAACTGTGGAAGGCCGTTCCATGCTGAACAATGTTGCTTCTAGGGGACTATTGAAAAAAATCGGTATGAAAAAGACAGGGTGTGTATCCGCGCGTCTTTCTCAGAAAGGGGCCTGTGTCGAACTGGAGGTCTATCGTCTTGAGGTGTCGGCTCTCTCTGAGTCTCCTTCTTAACGGTGTCATGAGATCATTCGGTGCTACTTTTTCGTAGAAAGTAAAAATGATCGGTGGGGCCTTTGCCGTGCCCAATTTTGAGGCCGTTTCGAATGGCTTCCGTGATGTAATTTTTTGCTGTGGCGATGGCTTCTTTGAGTGTTTTCCCGAGTGCGAGCTGGGTCGCAATCGCTGAGGCATAAGTGCATCCAGTGCCGTGGGTGTGGGGCGTGTCGATAAACGCTCCTTGAAAATGTGTGATTTCTTTTCCATCAAACAGAATATCGTGACCAGGGGATTCCGCCAGATGTCCCCCTTTAACAAGCACCGCTTGGCAGCCGAGGTCTATAATATTTTGTGCTGCGGCTTCTGCTTCTGAAATCGTTTTGATTTTTTTTCCTGTAAAGATTTCTGCTTCATGAATATTGGGTGTCAGCAGTTTGCATAAGGGGATGAGGTCTTTTTTTAAGATTTCTAAGGCGTCGTTGTCTAAAAGGAGCGACTGATCTTTTGAATGCATTACGGGATCAATGACGAGATTCGGGAGCGCTGCTTTTTTTAGAAGCGCCGCGACGCACTTTACAATTTTTTGAGAAGAAAGCATGCCTGTTTTGACGGCGGAGATTTGAAAATCTTCAAGGAGGTTTTGCATCTGTGCTTCAATGACATGAATGGGGAGTGCGTAGCTGGACTGAAATGTGAGGCTGTTTTGGGCGGTCACGGTCGTAATGACAGATAAGGCAAATGCTCCATTTGCTTGAATACTTTTAATATCTCCCTGAATTCCTGCGCCACCACTGGGGTCGCTCCCCGCAATACTCAGCACGAGAGGGATCGTTTTTGAAATAGGATTGTCAGGCAATGGCTTCATTCTTTATGGTTTTAACCGCTGGGCTTTGTCAGGGTCAATAAAAAACAGAATTGATGGGTATTTTAGGCGTTTTCTTTTGACTGAGTCCTTGCTTGAAAAAAAATATGATTTAAGCTATATCTATCGCCCTAAAGTCTGGGGTGATTGAGGTGCTCAGGATTGTCCTAATCTTTCAACCAAAAATGAGGGTGTTGCATGATCTCTAAGGATCTCCGTTATCATAAAGAACATGAGTGGATTCGCATCACGGGTACACAAGCCACGGTGGGTATTTCAGATTTTGCCCAGGATGCGCTGGGGGATATCGTGTATCTGGAGATTCCAGAGCTTGGACGTGTAATGAAGCGTGGCGAGGAAATTACGGAAATTGAGTCTACCAAGACGACGTCGATGTTGTATGCCCCTGTGGGAGGCAAGCTTGTTGCCGTTAATGCTGATTTGGAGGCTCAACCCGAATTAATAAATGAGGATGTGTATGGAAAAGGCTGGGTCGTCGTTATTGAAATGGATGATCCCAGTGAGCTTAATCAACTCATGACGGGGGATGAATATGAAACATTTCTTGAGAATGAAGCACATTGATACAGCAGTTGTCACAAATAGAACTTCCTTTTTAAACCCACGGTTCTTCCAAAAATTATTCTTTTATTCCATTCTATTTACTTCTGTATTTTCTGCTCATTTTTTTTATGAGGGAAGACACTCCACTCAGGGACTTCAAGTTTCTGGCGTGACGATGGCTTTTGCTGCTCCAGATGCGCCTCCTTCAAAAGAAGGGGCAGGGCATCGGGCCTTGATAGATATCAACACGGCTTCTTCTGATGCACTGATCACCTTGCCTGGTATTGGCCCAAAATTGGCTGAGCTGATTTTAAAGGATAGAGAAGCCAATGGCCCTTTTCAGGATGCCAACGCTTTATTAAGGATAAAAGGTATTGGTGAAAAAAAATTAGAAAAAATTTCACCCTTACTCCGATTTGAATCTGTCATCCCGTAGAAAGGGTTTTCCGGGGATGAATCAGGATGTTGCTGATTCATCCTGAAATTTTGTTCGCATGATATGCCCAAATGGCTTGTAAAAGATTAAGGCGTCACGATGCTTCCGCTAGAAGAGACCGCGCTTCCCGAAGTTGAAGCGGCATTTGAGCGTATCTCGCGAGGGACGGTGGAGATCCTCCAGGCCCAGGGTTTACGTGAAAAGCTAAAAAAATCTTATCTTGAAAAAAAACCGCTTCGCATCAAGGTGGGCATTGACCCCACGGCGCCAAAGCTTCATCTAGGCCACTTGGTCTTGTTACAGAAGATGAAGCAGTTTCAGGACTTGGGCCATGAGATCCTTTTTCTGATTGGGGATTTTACCGGCATGATTGGCGATCCAACAGGACGCTCTGAAGTGCGAAAGCCCTTGACCCGTGAACTTGTTCTGGAAAATGCAGAGACTTATAAAAATCAGATTTTTGAAGTCCTTGATGCAAAACGGACGACCATCCGATTTAATAGCGAATGGATGGATGTGATGTCGTCCCAGGAAATGGTGCGATTGGCATCCCATTATACCGTAGCGCGTTTACTTGAGCGGGACGATTTTCAAAAAAGGTATGCGGCATCTCAAGCCATTGCCGTACATGAATTTCTCTATCCCTTGATCCAGGGTTACGACTCTGTGGCGCTGAATGCCGATATTGAATTGGGCGGGACAGATCAGAAATTTAACTTGCTTGTTGGCCGGTCGCTGCAAAAGATTTATGGACAGGCGCAGCAAGTGGTGATTACCATGCCTTTACTCGAAGGCACCGACGGTGTGCGAAAGA
>CAYVHO010000007.1:112500-115765 GCA_964451325.1 uncultured Nitrospira sp.
ATCGCTTCTGCTTGATTTTGGGCAATGACCACGCCTTTTCCTGCGGCGAGCCCGTCTACTTTTAGCACGATGGGCATCTCCATTGAGGCAATACGTGCATAAGCGTCTTTGTGAGAAACAACCTCGGATTTTGCTGTAGGAATGCCATATTTATCCATCAATGACTTTGAAAAAACCTTACTGGTTTCAAGGGCTGCTGCGGCCTGTGTCGGGCCAAAGATACGCATGCCCTTTTTTCGAAAGCGATCAACAATTTTAAGCGAGAGCGGAAGTTCCGGGCCCACAACCGTCAAATCAATCGCGCGAATTTTTGCGAAGGAAACGAGGCGATCAATATCATCTACGGGAATTTGGATTAATTCGGCAATTGAGGCCATCCCCGGATTTCCCGGTGCGCAGAAAAGTTGTGTGACCTTCGGACTCTGGGCGATTTTCCAAACCAGTGCGTGTTCCCGTCCGCCTCCTCCGATGACCAAAACTTTCATGAATTTTCCCTTTTTGTCTAAATTGAGGTTTTAGTGCCGTATGAAAATACGGGGTTAGTGTTTAAAGTGACGCATGCCCGTGAGGACCATCGCCATATCCAAAGCGTTGACCGCATCTATAATTTCATTGTCTCGAATAGAACCACCCGGCTGAATCACCGCCGTAATCCCTGCGGCTTTTGCGGCATCAATGCCATCACGAAAAGGAAAAAAGGCATCCGAGGCCATGACACAGTTTGAAAGCGACATCTGGGCTTTCATTGTTGCTAATTTAACGGAATCCACACGGCTCATTTGACCGGCACCGATGCCAATGGTCTGTCCGGGTTTTGCAAAAATAATGGCATTTGATTTGACCGATTTACAAACCCGCCAGGCAAACAGCATGGCGGCCATTTCTGCTTCGTTGGGCGGACGTTTGCTCACAACCTCAAGTTCTCCGATCTCGGAAATAATCTTTGTATCGTGATCCTGAATGAGCAGACCGCCTGTGATGGGACGTAAATCCAGACGATCCGCTTCCGTTTCACCCATTTTTGTGTCGGGAGATGTCATAATGCGCAGGTTCTTTTTTGTCTTAAAAATTGCCATGGCGGCGTCATCAATGGCGGGCGCGATCACGACTTCCATAAAAGTAGAAGTGATTTCTTCCGCTGTGGCGACATCAACGGGACGATTAAAGGCCGCCACACCGCCAAAAGCGGATGTGGGGTCACAGGCTCTGGCTTTGCGATAGGCTTCGGCAAGATGATCATCTGTTGCTACACCACAGGGATTGTTATGTTTTACAACGACGGCGGCACATTCTTTAAAGCCCCGAACCAGTTCAAAGGCCGCGTCCATGTCCAAAAAGTTATTGTAGGACATTTCCTTGCCCCAACGCTGATGGAGTGATGTGCCAGCTTGTGCGGGCGCGCGGTAAAAGGCAGCTTCCTGATGGGGGTTTTCGCCGTAGCGCAGGGTCTGTACTTTTTCAAATTGCAGGCTCAATAAATCGGGCAGCTTTTCCAGTGTATCCCCCAGGCCATTGAGGTAAGTAAAAATGGCCTGATCATAACCTGAAGTTGTAAAAAAGACTTTTTTTGCGAGCTCAAGACGACGCGTTTCTGAGATTGCCCCGTCTTGTTTTTTGATCTCATTCAGAATAGGCATATAATCAGCGGGATCAACAACGACCGCAACATCTTTATAGTTTTTTGCAGCGGAGCGCAGCATGGTGGGCCCACCAATATCAATTTGTTCAATAGCTTCCGCTAAGCTGACATCGGGTTTGGCGATGGTTTCCTGAAAAGGGTAGAGATTGACAACAACAAGATCAATGGGGCCGATCTTGTGTTCCGCCATTTGGGCCTGATGTTCTGGATCGTCTCGTTTGCCAAGGATGCCGCCGTGAATTAGCGGATGCAGGGTTTTGACGCGTCCACCCAACATTTCAGGAAAACCCGTGTAGTCGGAGACTTCCTGAACCTTTACCCCATTTTCTGAAAGCAGACGATAAGTGCCGCCCGTTGAAAGCAAAGCGACCCCCAATGCCTCAAGGCCCTTTGCAAAATCGACAATGCCTTCTTTGTGATATGTACTTAAAATTGCTCTTTTGATCTGTGCCATTACGCCTCCGAAAAATACTGCTTTAAGTTGGCTGGAGTATATGGAAAAATAGCCATGACTTCAAGAGATAAGCGTGGGATCAGCCTCTTTTTTAAAGGCTTCAAAAGTAGATGTTCCATGCCATTTTCACCTCTGAACGATCAGAGCCCATTATTTTTTCTCTCAAGACATGGGCTGAGATACTGCTATTTTTGCTCATTGTAAAACTTTGAGCCACTTCGGCCCTTAAAATAGGATAGGGCTCTCCTAAAAGTGGCCTGATGTTCCTCAGCGAGCAGTGGATTTTCCACCAGGCTGTGAGTGATGTGAGGATTCCGGTCGATGCGCCTGCACCCAATATGACGTTATCGTCAAATGATCGGCTTGCGTTGAGTTCTATTTCGGCTAAAAGATAGACAAGCGCAGGACCGATTGACACAACGCGTCCTGCACCAAGGCTGAAGTCTGTGATCAGGCGCTTTTTCCCACTCGCTAGGATTTTCTGTGTGACCCCCAGGCTTGTTTTCCAGGCGAGGGGCTTAAAAAACATATCCCGCGGTGCGAGTGATGCGATCTCAAAAATGCGGAGGCTGTATAAGTTGAAACGGCGATCTTGTCTCTCGTAACGTATGATCGTGTTCATGAAGTTGATTTGCGTCTCTTTGATGTATCCGGCGTCATGATCGAGGAAGTCATGGTAGCCCAGACGCAAGCTGATTTCTGAAAAACAGGTGTCCGTGCGGCATCCGCTCCCAAATCCGATTCGACCGGGTAGATGACCCTGATCTGGGCGAACCGGTGAGGGCTTTTCAATCAGATGTTCCACCGGAGGATTGATCCCGCTTCTTGCCTGAGACATCGTCTGAAATCGCTTCAGATATGCGTCGCGGCCGACGATCCGACCTATGGCCAAATAGTGAAGATAGGCTGAGGCAAGGTCGAGTGTCCGAGGCCATTCATCCTGCCGTATCTTGTTCTTTCCCGCAAAAGCATTCACATTTTTTGTTCCCGAAGCAAGATCATAAGCCCGTCGCTGTGCTTTTGAGGATAAGTCTGAGGCGATCTGACGGATACGGCTTACATGGGATGGCCGATAGTGCACCTCCGTCACGATCCCGGCCTTAACGACATCTCTAATTGGGGCTTGCTGAAAGAGTCATAAGTTAATGATTTTAAAAAGGTTTATTCTGTAG
>CAYVHO010000008.1:0-96645 GCA_964451325.1 uncultured Nitrospira sp.
TGAACCTCTTTGGGTGAGATTGCCAGCCTGACTTTTTCAGCAAACCCTAATTAAGATTCATTGTTGTTTTCTTGACATAAGATCGAAACAGCGATACCGTTGCGTCGTTTCTTCGAGTGGTTTTAGAGTGATTCAGAGGCGATGCCGTGACCGGGAGGATTGTCAAGATATTTTCTGTGTTTCGCTTTTTTCTGCTTGGTATTCTGCTGGTACCCCAGTCCCTTTGGGCCGAGGGCTCCAAACCCCTGACAAACGAAATACTGCTTGAACGCATTGAGCAGCTTGAACGTAAAGCGGAACAACAGGCACAACAGCAAATTATTTCTGAAATACGGACAAAGTACCCTTCCCTCAATATTATCGGTTTTGGAAGTACCTCATTCTCCACGACAGACGAGGCCGGGAGGACTTCCGGTTTCAAGATGGGGCAGTTTGTTTTACACTTCAGTTCTGCTTTGTCGCCCCGGGTCAGTTTTTTTGGTGAGATCAGTCTGACTGCGCGACAAGACGCAGGAGAGGGAGACCCTAAGGCTTCCGGATTCGATGTAGAACTTGAGCGGAATATTATTCGTTTTGATCAGGGCGATCATCTTAAAATCTCTGTCGGACGTTTTCACAGCCCCATTAACTGGTGGAATAGCACCTTTCATCACGGGGTTTGGCTCCAGACGACGATTGATCGACCGTCGATGTTAGGGACACTGGTCCCCATTCATTTTCTGGGGGTCATTGTCGGAGGGGCATTGGGAGAGAGCGATATGAACTTTTCCTATAATATAGGTGTAGGGAATGGGCGAGGCAAGGTCCTTGCGCGAGCAGGGGATGCTGGAGATGTGAATAACAACAAAGCCTGGTTTGTGAATGTGCTTTCAAAGCCGGACCGCTTTTTTGGTTTGGATGTGGGGGTTTCTGTTTATGGAGACCAGGTTACAACAACAAGTGGGGCTGTTTTTGATGAGATGATTTTTTCGGCTCACCTGATTTGGAGTAAAGAAAGCCCCGAAGTGATTTCTGAGTATGCCAATATTCGTCATGAAACAAAGGGGGGAGGGGCGCGCTTTGATCATCAGTCCGCCTATCTTCAAATTGCCTATCGTTTGCCTTGGTTCGAAGCGCGTTTTAAACCCTATACCCGCTATGAGTATAACGAACTGGATCGCTCAGAACCTTCTTTCACTCCCTCCATTTTATTTAAGAGAAGGGGCATCGCGGGATTGCGTTTTGATATATCCACTTATGCGGCACTCAAATTTGAATACCGCAATGAAAAAAGAGACAGTGGCCTAGAGAGTAATTCGGGCCTTGCGCAAGTCAGTTTCACTTTTTAGAGGATGGATAAGCCAATGATATGCTCTGGTTTATTGAACAAAATGTCCAGACTGTTTTTGATTCTGGTTTTTTCATCGGCCTTGTTTCTTCCGCTGAGGATGGCACAAGCGGCTGAGGACATTGCCTTGGTTGCCCATCCTGGAGTGCCAGTTGATAACTTAAGTTTTGTACAGGCCCGTAAGATATTGTTAGGGAATCATCAATATTGGTCTCCTGACTTGCGTGTTACACTCTTGATCCGAGCCCCGGTTTCACCGGAGCGGGATATTATTTTGAAAAAATTTTACCAGATGAGCGAACCGCAATTTCGGCAGCATTGGATTTCCAAAATTTTTCGGGCGGAAACGACTTCTGGTCCTAAAGTTGTTTTTTCCAGTGATATGGCTCTGGAGTTGCTTGTGCTTATTCCGGGTTCGATTACTTTTGTAAAGGCAGATCAAGTCCCTAAGGGCCTTAAAGTGATTCAGATTGATGGCCGACTCCCTGGTGATCCCGGTTATTCCTTGCAATAGTGCGCTACGTTTTTTCTCCACAATACGACCCGACAGCATTTGATTTGCAGATTACGACATGAAGATACAGCGTCGTCTGGGTTTGTCCTTTTTACTCATCCTGCTTTTGTATGGTGCAAACCTTGGTCTTTATGCTTGGGGTAATCAAAAACGTAGTGTATCTGTTGAAACCTTACAAAAGGCGCTCTCGCGTCAGGTGCTCTTTTCTTCTATCAAACAAAAGTTAAGTAACCTTCAAAAAGAGGTCACACTCTTGAGTCAAGTGATGGCTGCTTTGGCAACGGGAGGTTTGGGAGAAAATGAGGTGATGCATTTCAAGACTCAGACGGCCTCTATTACTGCTGAAATAGAGGCATTAGGCAAGCTTTCAGAGGTTGAGATGTCCAGAGAAATTAAATCTTTTGAACAGACCTATTTGGGTTTGAGTCAGTCCTGGCAAATTTTCTACGAAAATTTTGGGATCAATCATGCCAAGGCGATTGCGGAGCTTGCGGTTCGTGCGGATCCCGTCAGTACATACTTGATGGTGGATTTACTTCCCCGTCTTGATGAAGAAGAACATCTCCGGGTTGAGGCTGCCGTATCAAGCTACTATGAGGTAGAAGCATGGGCGGAACAGATGACACGTGTGATTTTTTCGCTCACGATTCTGATCACACTTGCGATTGCTTTTTTTACCTCACGCTATATCTCTCAGGGTTTGAGCAAACTAAAAGAGGGCGCGGCACGTATCGGCAGCGGCACATTGCAGCACCGTATTAAAATTCAGAGTCAGGATGAGTTGGGTGATTTGGCGACTTCTTTCAATGAAATGGGGCAAAACCTACTTTCAACACAGATGGCATTAAGCAAGGCACATGAGGCCCTTGAAAAACGCCATCAAGAAGCCAAAAAACAGCGCCAGAATGCCGAATCCTTGTTGCTGAATATACTACCGCAGGAGATTGCACACGAACTTGAGACAAAAGACCGTGTCGCCCCAAAATATTTTGAGGATGTGAGTATTTTATTTACCGATTTTGTGGGATTTACGGCCTCGACAGAGAAGCTTGCGGTGGACGAGTTGGTCCTAGCCCTACATGATTATTTTACGGCCTTTGATCACATCTCAGAACGCTATGGTCTCGAAAAACTTAAGACGATTGGAGACAGCTATATGTGTGTGGCGGGTTTGCCTGAGCGAAAACCCTCACATCCTGTGGATGCCATCCTGGCTGCTTTTGAAATGATTGAGGCGGTAAAAAAGCGACAAGTCTCAGAAAACCCAGCGCAGTGGTCGGTTCGTATTGGAATCCACACGGGCGCAGTGATCGCCGGGGTGGTGGGGATTCAAAAATTTTCATTTGATATTTGGGGCGATTCCGTGAATTATGCCAAACGCATGGAGTCACGTGGGGTTTCTGATCAAATCAATATTTCAGATCGGACTTATGCCAGAGTGAAGGACTTTTTTGCCTGTACACATCACAGGCAGGTGAGTGAAAATAAAGAGAAGACCTTTGAAATGTACCTGGTTGATGATCTCTTGCCCGGGCTGAAGGATGCACAGACTCAAGGCCCTTCCTTCGCATTCTCGGAGCGGTATCAGCTTTATTTTCAACGCCCTTTTTCAAAGGACTGGCAACAGCCGATGAAGGTTCCTTAAATGCCTTTTGGGTCTTGAAATGCATCCATTCCTTTTATTCACCTTGATTCTGTATTATGATGGTTTCTGTTTCGTCTTGTCCCTTGGATTATTTCAAGGTGCAAATTGATGAGGTCTTCCTCCAACCTATTGGAGAAGGTTTTTTAAACGATGAAAGGGTTTGTGGCGTATATGAATGTGAAAAAATATAAGATGTTGTCACTGTGTTTTGGGGTATTTTTGTTGCTGTTCTCGGGGTGTTCGAGCAAGGAAAACCCTTTTCCTGATCATGAAGGGGGAAAGATCTTTCTGGGTCTGAAAGATGTCAATATCAGCTGCTCGGAATGTCATGGTGATTTAGGCGGAGGTGGAATGAGTGGGCCTTCTTTGGTGAAGTCTGTAAAAAACCTGACACCGGAGCAATTTGTCGCAGTGGTCATCAGCGGTCGTGGTAACATGCCTGCCTTTAACAAAAAACTGCAAGAAGAAGAGATTCTTCAGATTACAGAATGGTTGAAGATGTTACCTTAAAGGTTCAGATCGAAATTTTGCCTGAGTCGGCATCAATTGGGCCGAGGAAGTACTCGACTTCCTCGGCCCTTTTTTCTGGGTTGCTGGGTGAGTTGAGCATATCTTTTGATTTAATCAATGTAGCTAATGACCCCTTTGTCTTCACCTGTGAGAGAACGAAAGAGGATGTGAAATTCCTCATCCGATAAGGCTGGATTACGTAGTTTGTCGAGGTCTTCCGGTGTAATCGGAACTTGTGCCTGAATGTCGAATGAAGAATTTCCAAATGCGGCGTAATGGGCATAGAAACGAAATTCGGGGACCAGGTGAGTGATGCCATTGTTGTAGTGAATGGCGAGTTCGATCATCATCCGGCCGACGTCTGCGGGAATACGCTTTCCGAGCACGATATTCTTGGGAGGGTTCCCCGCTCGAAAATACTGAATCATGACACGTTCGATTTTTTCTTGTTTGAGTAGTTTTTTAATGAAAGGACCATCCTTTTTCTTTTCTTTCATTAAAAACATCTCCACTTTGATTTCTTCCCGTGGCATGGGAATCATGGGCCCTTCGTGTTTTTTAAAATGACGTTCGCCTTTTTCCTCCGGGGTTTCGGCAAGCCCCAAACTTGGCGAGAGGGTGGAAGAGATCAGCAGGGCTAAGCCTGCGATGATTGTTAAGATGTGGGTTCTTTTTTTCACCGGGTTCTCCTTAGAATTGTGCTCTAAAATAAAATGCTGTATGGTCACGTAAAATGTTGAGATATTTACGCTCAAAGTACTTGTCTCGGCCCTCAAAGTTTGTCTTTTCGCGGAAGGCGTGGGTTAAAATCGAAGCGGATTATAACAAAAATCCGAATTTTTTTAAAGAAGCGTCATGGCTCCTTCCCTTGTGTGGTCTGCTGATGGTCTATCTGCTTTTTTTCAAGGCCTCCAGTCTTTCTGCAAAGCCCCTGTCGCGCGAGCTGCCTATTCTGCTTTCAATTGAGGCCTTATTGAGCGATGAAAGCCAATACAATGGTCATCGAGTTGTGGTTTCAGGTCAGATTGAATCTCTGTGTTTTCAGCAGGGCAAGATGGGAAGTCCTTACCTCAGAATTGTCTTATCTGAACGTTTATCCGATGAAAATATCGTCCCACAAACACTTGAGGTGATTACGCTGGATTTTCCAAAAGCCCGCGCGGGGGACCAAGTGCTTGTCCAGGGGAGTTATCATATTTCATTTCAAAAACTCGGACAGCGTTTCGAACGTTTTATCGATGCGGATCTCATTGTTTTGGATGAATTTTAGGGTTGCAGGTCTTGGGTCAAAGTGGCCTTTTTTGCAAGACCGGCTCTAAATTGACACCTTCTAAACCCCTTTGTTATCCTAAAGGACACGAGGCCACCGGGTTAATTGAGAACGCCCCCCCAGTAAAGAAAGGTAAAACATAATGAATAAATCAAAAAAGAGGGTGCGGGCCAAAGGGCTGAGCGATCTTTTGATCGGTCAGTTTTTGCTTGCGGTCTTGCTGTATTTTTCCGTGGCCTTTTATGAGTCTTCTCGGAATATGACCCTTGTTGTGACTTTAATGCTCTTGCTCGGGGTGCTTTATTTTTCATGGAAAGGGATGCGGGTGCTTTGGCTTAAAAAAGGTTAAACATGGGGCATGTGCACCCGGTAAAAGCAGACACGCTCCATCTCCACGCGCCCAGTTGTGCGCTTGATCTTTGCCACCCCGGCGAGATTGTTTCCCCCGCTCGTTTAAGCACTGACCGCAGCAAATTTTATTGGGCCATGGGCCTGACGGGTGTTGTCATGCTGCTTGAAATTGCAGGAGGCCTGCTCACAAACAGCCTTGCCCTGCTCTCGGATGCAGGGCATATGTTGACCCACCTTTTGGCCCTGGGTATTAGTTTTCTGGCCATGACTTTTTCAAACAAACCGGCCACATTAGAAAAATCCTTCGGTTTTCATCGCCTTGAAATTCTGGCGGCTTTATTAAATGGTTTTGTTCTTTTTTTAGTGACGCTTTGGATTCTTTACGAAGCCTATGGGCGTTTCTTGGCCCCGGAAGCGGTTGCGACGACAGAGATGATGATCATTGCCGTGATCGGACTGATTACAAATGTCGTGACGGCACTTTTTCTAACACAAACCGAGCGAAAAGACATCAATACAAAATCAGCCATTTTACACCTTGCGGGAGATACCTTAGCGTCTGTTGGAGTTGTCATTGGGGCTGTCGTGATTATGTTCACTGGCTGGTTGTGGGTGGATCCGCTCTTGGGTGTGCTGATTTCGGTGTTGATTTTGTATTGGGCGGCTCACTTGGTTTGGGAGGCGATTGACATCTTATTGGAAGCAGTTCCAAAAGAGATTGACCCCACTCAGGTGATGGATGCTGTGAAGGTTTTTGATGAAGTCGAGGACATGCACGACGTGCATGTCTGGACCCTGACCTCTGGCATGTATGCCTTGTCGGCCCACGTTGTTACCCTGGACATGCCTTTAAAAGAAACCGCACCCTTATTGCGTAAAATCAATTTCCTGCTTTGTCAGCGCTTTAAAATCGGCCATGCCGCCATACAGTTTGAAACGGAAGACACTGGCAATGATTTTGTAAAAAAGTAACATATTTCTTCCTTCCCACCCTGGAAAATAGAATGACAGGCCTACAATATAGAACCCCGAAGCCAGAGGAGGAATCAGCGCTTCAGGCCATTGGCGAATTTGATCAGCCGCAGTATCGTCTTGCCATAGCGCAGTTTGAAGCGGTGGCCCAGCATCTTGCGCTTGATTCCGGTTTTTCTCAGCGATTTAGAATGCCGCAACGTTCACTGGTCGTGAATATGCCCGTGCGCTGTGACGACGGACAAATCAAGATCTTTCGGGGTTATCGTGTTCAACATGACCCGGCTTTGGGCCCCTTTAAAGGCGGACTACGTTACCAACCCGGTGTGACTTTGGGACAAGTAACGGCGCTGGCCATCTGGGTGACCTGGAAATGTGCGCTCATTGGTTTGCCCTTTGGTGGTGCAAAAGGAGGCGTGCGTTGTGATCCCAAAAAACTTTCACGCCAGGAATTACAAAATCTAACCCGTCGATACACCGCTGAAATTTTCCCGATTATTGGCCCCGAAAAAGATATTCTTGCCCCGGATGTAGGGACAAACGCACAAACCATGGCCTGGGTGATGGATTCTTATAGTCAGCAGGTGGGTTATTCTGTTCCGGGGATTGTGACTGGAAAACCTGAAAGTATTGGTGGAACGATGGGACGCGGGGAGTCGGCCGCTCTGGGACTTGTTTATGCGATTCTGTCTGCCCTGCGTCATCTCAAGATGCCCGTCTCTGGTAGCCAAGTGATTGTTTCCGGTTATGGTAGCGTGGGACGGCGTCTTGCAAAATATTTGTTTGATCGTGGGATGCAAATTGTGGGTGTGGCGGATTCAAGCGGTGGGGTGTATTGTTCAGAAGGGATTGACCTGAATGCCTTGAATCTTCACAAGGCAGATCGAAATACGGTCTTGGGTTTTCCCGGAGCCGAAAGCATGCCCTCTCACGCTTTATTGGAGTGTCCCTGTACGATTTTAATTCCGGTTGCTTTGTCACGTGCGATTGATGCTCAGAATGCACCTGCGCTACAATGCCGTATTCTTGCTGAAGCTGCGAACGGGGCAACGGATTTGAAGGCAGATCCTATTTTACAGGCGCGGGATATTTTTGTAATTCCCGACTTATTGGGCAATGCAGGAGAGGTGATTGTTTCTTATTTTGAATGGGTTCAGGGGATTCAGAACTTTCTTTGGTCGAAAAAAGAGATTGAGGCGCGTTTGTGTGATATGATCACGACCGCGTTTAAGCAAATATTGACAAAATCGATTTCAAGCGGTCTTGATATGCGTATGGCGGCCTTGATTATTGGAATCGAGAGACTATCAAAGGCCCATCAGGCGCGTTCACTTTTTCCTTGAGGGCCTAGAGCGCCTGGCAGCATCATGACGAATATCTTTGAGCAAATCCAAATGGAGGGACACGAGCAGGTTTTGATTTGCTCTGATCCGATCTCCGGTCTTCGCGCATTGATTGCCATTCACAATACGACTTTAGGGCCTGCCCTGGGGGGCTGTCGGATGTGGCCCTACGATTCTTTCGAGGATGCTTTGTCCGATGTTTTGCGTCTTTCAAGGGCAATGAGCTACAAAGCCGCCGTGAGTGATCTGCCCTTGGGGGGCGGAAAGAGCGTGATTTGGGGCGATGCGGATAAAGACAAGACCCCGGCCTTACTTGAAGCTTTTGCAAAACATGTTGAAACATTGGGAGGACGTTATATCGTGGCCGAAGATGTGGGCATTACGGTCGACGATATTGAGGCCGTGCGCCGGATTACCCCACATGTTGCAGGACATGCCTTGGCACATGGCGGCAGTGGTGATCCTTCTCCTGCGACGGCTTACGGTGTTTTTTCGGGGATGCGTGCCTGTTTAGAAGCGGTTTACGGGGATGCGTCGTTTAAAGGAAAACGGGTGGCGATTCAAGGCTTGGGCAAGGTCGGAAGTGCTTTGGCTAAATTGCTGCATGAGGCAGGTGCGACGCTGTATGTTTCGGATATGGACCCGGAACGTGTGGCCCATGCGATCCGTGATTACGGTGCAGATCCCATCCATGGTCACGAAGTTTACCGGGTGGACTGTGATGTTTTTGCACCCTGTGCTTTAGGGGGCATCATCAACGAGCGCAGTATCGAAAGCCTTTCCTGCAAAATTATTGCGGGTGCGGCAAATAATCAGCTTAAAACACTGGATATTGCCGACGAATTGAAAAATCGCAATATCCTGTATGCCCCGGACTATGTTCTAAACGCGGGCGGTTTGATCAATATTGCCGAAGAATTAAAGGGCTATGTTCAGGAACAGGCCTATGAAAAAATCAGTAAGATTTATGATCGCATGAAAGGGGTCATTGCCTTGGCACAAAAAGAATCCATCTCAACGGCTACGGCGGCAGAGCGTCTTGCCGAAGCGCGACTACATGCAAAGTCAACAGATGTTTGATCAGATTTCAAAACCCACTCGGGGACGCGTTATAACGGCCGTCCTGCTGTCCCTCTTTTTTCTCCGACTGCCCGAATTGATGCCTTCGATTGGAAAGTGGCTGGTTGTTGCGGTCATCCTGATCTTTTTCCTCGGAATTCAAGAACAGAAAGGCATGAAAGGCGGTGTGATTGCGGGCATGTTTTCCTTGGCTTTTGCGGGTTTTGGTCAGTTGTATGTGCGAGAGTATACAAGAGGTGTATTTTTTATCCTCTTTGCCGTCTTTGCGTATATGACAACAGGATATTCTTCAAAAGCATGGGTGCTTAATGTGATTATTTTTATCTTTGCCGCAATTGATGCCTTTTCTTTTGGAAAACGTGGCATTGGCATTTTCTAAAAACTGAAATTTTGTTCTGATTTTATCTGCCTGATCTCGCGTGTCATTCCCACAAATCTGGGAATCCGTGTCCATTCTATCTTTCCGAATATTGATGTTAGGCATCTCATTGCATTCCCATACTTGCTGGGAAGGTAGTCGTGCTTCAAACATCTAACATTCTGGTATAATCAAAAGAGGCGCGTATCTTGTTGCGTGAGCTGAACCTTTTTAAAAAGGAGAAGCGTAATGCCGCCGATTCATCATTCACAAAACGACAAAATAAAAGCTGTGACTTTCAAAGAGGCCATTGCTGAAAATCGTTATTGGGCCGGATGTAATAGACCCCATTGCACAGCGCCCGATATCAGCATCTTTGGAATTCCTTATGACGGTGCGGCTTGTTTTCGTGCCGGTGCGAGGGAAGGCCCGGCACGTATTCGCAGGCTTTCTGCTGAAATCCCCGCTGTGCTTGAAACAGGGGAAAGTTTTGCTTCTTTGGCCATATGTGATGAGGGAGACCTCTTTTCTGAAGGCGATTTTGTGGCCGCGCATCCTGAGATTGGGTCGGCCATTTCAAAACGCCTGGGTCATGTTTTTTCGCTCACATTGGGCGGAGATCACTCCATTGTGATTCCCGTGCATCAAGCCATCAATCGCTGTGCTTCTGAAGAAGTCGGCATGATTTTTATTGATGCCCACGCCGATCTTTCTGATACCTTTCAAGGTTCTGCTTATTCCAATGCATGTCCACTGCGACGCGCGATGGAACTGGAGCAATTTTCGCCGGAGCAGACGATTTTAGTGGGAACACGCTGTCTTGAGCCTGCGGGGCGGGATTTTATTTCAGCACACAATATGACAATGTTTCCCGCCTACGAAATTGCCGAGCGTGGGATGCGCGTCATTGCGGATGAAATTGTGACGCGTTTTTCGCATCTTTCAAATGTGTATCTTTCCATCGATATTGACGTCCTGGATCCCGCTTTTGCACCCGGTACCGGAATTCCTGATGCGGGTGGGTTGAGCACACGAGATGTCATCACTTTAATTCGCCGGTTGAATGCCCTGCCCGTGGTCGGCGCAGATTTAGTGGAAGTTGCACCGCCCTTGGATATTTCCGATATCACCAGTTTTGCCGCGCTTCGCATCATCACCGAGATTTTTGCCCTGGTGCAGCGCAGAGTGCAAGCCCATGAAAGAATGACTCTTCTATAGAGGTTTCTAGAGCCTTTTCAGGCTCGGAAAGGTGTTTAAGATGAAAGCAAAACAGCAAAAAAGACCTCCGGGGTCAGAAGCAAAAAGCTGGGTAAGCCGCGATCACGCCGCCATCTCAAAATCCGTGACCCGTGCTTATCCGCTTGTGGTCGCATCGGCCAAGGGTTGCCGAATGACAGATGTGGATGGATTTGAATATCTTGATTTTACCTCTGGAATCGCCGTGACCGCGAGTGGTCACTGTCACCCCAAAGTCGTCAAAGCCATTTGTGATCAGGCCAAAAAATTGATTCATATGTCGGGAACTGATTTTTATTATTCATCGGAGATTGAATTGGCTGAAGTCCTGGCCGAGCTTGCACCGGGCCGTGTAAAAAAGAAGGTTTTTTTTACAAACTCAGGGGCCGAATCGGTCGAAGCCGCAATGAAATTGGCCCGTTATGCCACAAAACGCCCTTATTACCTGGCATTTTCAGGTGCATTCCACGGCAGAACCATGGGCGCACTCTCACTCACAGGAAGCAAAGCATCCCAAAAAAAGGCGTACGCCCCGCTTGTTTCAACGGTCGTGCATGCACCCTATCCCAATCCCTATCGTCCCCCCGCAGGTCTAAGTGCGGAGGGCTGTGTTGATTTTACACTGGATTGGATTGAAGAAACCGCGTTTAAACATTTTCTCCCGGCAGAAGAAGTTGCAGCCATTTTTGTCGAAGCCATTCAGGGGGAAGGGGGTTATATCGTCCCGCCAAAAGATTTTCTCAAAAGACTCGCAAAACTTGCGGCATCCCAGGGGATTTTACTGGTGGTGGATGAAGTGCAAAGTGGCATGGGGCGGACCGGAAAGATGTTTGCGCACGAGCATTTTAATGTCGTGCCCGATATCATGACACTGGCCAAAGGCATTGCCTCAGGATTGCCTTTGGGTGCGATTGTTGCAAAAAGTAAAATTATGGATCTTTGGGAGCCGGGTGCCCACGCCAATACCTTTGGTGGAAACCCCATTGCTTGTGAGGCGTCCCTTGCAACGATCGGACTTTTAAGAGAAGGCTTGATCGAGAACGCCAAAAAGATGGGAGACTTACTGCAAAGCGGTCTCCGTGAGATGCAGAAAACCCATCGTTTGATGGGGGATGTGCGTGGCATGGGGCTCATGGTCGCCACCGAACTGGTGAAAGACCGGGAAACAAAATCCCTGGCCGTGGCTGAGAGAGATGCCATCGTGCAAGGCTGTTTTGAAAAAGGTTTACTTGTTTTGGGCTGTGGTGAAAGTGCTGTGCGTTTTATGCCACCGCTCACACTCAGCAAAAAAGAAGCTGAAGAAGGTTTGCATATTTTTGAAATCGTCCTGTCGGAAGTTGAGAAAAAGGTTTTTTAGGGAGCATTTTATCATGTCACTTCGCGAGGAGGAGGGCGTGAAAACATCTATTTGAACGGAATGTTTTCTAAGCGTGCTTGAGCATGTGCGATTTAATTGGCGCGGACATGCGTATTGTCTAATGGATAATCACTACCATCTTCTCATTGAAACACCCGATGGGAAGTGGATGAAATGCAAAGTAAGTTTTCTTCGAGCGGAGATGTCAGGGAGATCCCAAGAGCACAACGAAGACCGCTCTCAAAACCACTCAGTTACTACAAGGAATGTGGCCATTACAATGGCATATAATAGTGGGGGGTATAGCATGAAAGAGGTCGGAGACTATTTTGATCTTCATTATTCATGGATTAGCCGGATAATCAGCCAGATAGCAAATAACAAGACTAGACCCCAGACATGCTAGCTTTTTAAGCATAGATCCCTCCCTGATTTTCATAAGATATCTATAATTCAATAGAATATCAATCTGCTATCTCCGTGTCCCTTCGTGGACGACGGGAGCAGGCTAATATTTCAGGCCCTATATTGTCAACCCAAAGCCCACACCCTCATGGCAGACCTTTTTTGACTTTTTTGGTTTGGGCTGTAATGATGCGAAGGGTTCTATAGCGTGCGGGGGAGGCAGACAGAAATAACATAATAATGGTCAGGAAATAGCTCATGAAAAAAATAAAAATCCTCATTGTGGGTTGCGGTGATGTCGGAACCCGGCTTGCCAGCCTTTTAATTCAAAATGGACATCAAGTCGTTGGACTTCGTCGCAGGCCCCCCGAAAATCCTCAACACAAAATTCCCTATTTTGCGGCAGATGTGAACTCTGTTAAAAGTCTTTCAAAACTCGACACGGATTTTGATCAAGTGTTTTATGCCGTTGCCCCGGATCGACGTGACGAAACACATTATCGGGATATCTATGAGGCGGGTCTTTCTCATCTTTTTGATCACTTTTCTAACAATGATTCAAAACCCCATTGGATTTTTGTCTCGTCCACTGCGGTTTATGGGGTGACCAATGGGACTTGGATTAATGAATCCACGCCGCTTTGTCCCACCTCGTTTACGGGTCACTTCCTGCTTGCGGCAGAAAAAAAAGTGCTGGTGCAAAATCCAAACAATATCATCGTGCGTTTTTCCGGGATTTATGGTGCGGGCCGTGAACGCCTGATTCGTATCGCACAAAACAGGACGCCAGTACAGGCTGATCCGCCTTATTACAGCAACGGGATCCATCAAAGTGATTGCGCGGGGGTATTGGCCTTCTTATTGGAGAAACGTTTAGATGGAAGTCCGCTTGCCTCCTGCTACTTGGCCAGCGATGATGAACCGGCACCCATCTTGGAAGTGGTCTCTTGGCTCGCCCAAAAACTTGCCCTGGGCTGCGCGGTGGAAAAACCAACAAATACAAAAGACACGATGAATAAACGCTGCGATAATGGGCGATTAAAAACCTTAGGCTATACATTTAAATACCCCAGTTACCGCGAGGGTTATTTGCCGCTATTGGCAGTCTGGCAAAAAAGAAAAGGACAAGCTTCATGAACGATTTTGAGCGAAAAGAACGCATTCAAGGTATTTTTAACGATGTTGCGACCCGCTATGATGGCAACCGTTTTTTCCCGATTTCGGCCCGGAACCTACTGGATTGTGCTGGATTTTCAGGGAGAGGGAAAATGCTGGATGTCTGTACGGGGACAGGAAACGTGGCGCTGCTTGCCGCACAACGCTGGCCTGCCCTAAAAATAAAAGCCATTGATCTTTCTGAAGGTATGTTGGCCGAGGCCAGAAAAAAAATGGAGACACTGAATTTAAAGAACATCGATTTTGTCCTTCAGGATGCAGAAAAATTGACGAAGGATGAGGGAAGTTTTGACTTGATTTCTTGTGCCTACGGGCTTTTTTTCTTTCCCGACATTTCAAATACCTTCAGAAAGCTTGTCAGTTTTTTAAAACCTGGCGGGTCATTTGTTTTTTCCAGTTTTACAAAAGCTGCATTCGGTCCCTACAATGAGTTGTTTCTTTCGCAGCTCAAACCCTATGGCATCGAGCTGCCAAAACCTGCAATAACACGACTGCAAACACCGGAGGAGATTCGGGGCTTGGCCCAGGTCGCAGGTGTGGAGGCCGTCAAAATTACCTCCCGTGAAATAAAATACCAAATAAGTATCAATGGTTGGTGGGATTTAATCAACAGTGCAGGTTACAAAGGTTTGTTGGATGAACTGGGGTCTGAAAGGCTGCCTGCTTTTAAAAAGGCGCATTTTGCCGCACTCGAAAAAATCGCCTCCCAAGGGAAATTAGATTTAATCGCAGATTCTTTGTACGGCATCGCAAAGGGATAAAGGAAACGGGAAAACCCTCCTCTGGCAAAAATCATATGAGTCATCGGTATCTCAAAAAGCCCTCCCTGCTTTCAGAAAAAACCGGACGATTTATGCCCTACGATTTATACCTCATAGAAGACTTGTTGAGAAACGCAAAGCAAAGCGGATGTTGATTCCGGGGGCAGGAAATCCGATGGCTTCTTCGTAGCGCGTATCCAATAGATTGTCCACTGCAAGTAAAAAATTCCAATTGGGTCTCCATGACCCGTTTACACTGATATCCACACGCGTGTAATCGTCTAAACTCAGATCCCCTGTCGGGATTGAAGAATCGTGTATCTTGCCCACATAAAGAACGGCCAGATTGCTGGTGAGTGTTGGCCTGGCCTGCCAGGAGAGATTGAAGCCGCCTCGCCAAAGGGGGCGATTGCGTAGTACGTCCTCGCTGTTTTTGATTTCTGTTTTGTTATAACTCAAGTGACTCTTTGTTGAGAGGGTTTCATTGACCTGAAAGCTTAAGGCCATTTCACCACCTTTTATAGTGATTTCCGATTGGTTCACAAGCCGTGGCGGGGGCCCTTCGTCCAGGTCGATCAAATTAAAAAAACGGTTGTGAAAAAAGCTTCCACTTAAAACAAGGCGTTTTGATTGGAAGCCCTGCACAAAACCTATTTCAAAGTTTTCAGAACTTTCCGGCACAAGTTGGGGATTGCCGACGATGGCATTGCCCAGGGCAAAAAAACTGGCCAGCTTGAAACCTTCACCCCAGCTTGTTTTTAGGGTCGTATCTGTTGCATCAATAAGGTAAGACGCAGCGAGGCGAGGGCTCCATTCGACATCAAAACCTTCGGGGTCATCGATGCGTAAGCTGCCTTCTATGCTGATTCCTTGTGGGCTCAGTACCTGCGTTTCCAAAAACCCTGAAGAAGTCGTGCGATTTATCTTATAGGCACTGGGTGTCGGAACACCTGAAAAGAAAATCATGTCGTCGCTTTCGCCGGACTCGTATTGTTGTTCTGCACCCACACTGATCTTGAGTGCGGTGTTGGGGGAAATTAAGGTGTTGATTAAAAAACGACTGCGGCGAAAGGTGGTGTCGCTGCGATTTTGGGGGATGCCAAAGGGATCACGGAGTCCTGCTGCAACACCGGGAGAGTCCAGTGTTTCACGACGGGCAAAAAAATCCGCCTGAATTTGATATTTCCAAGTGTGATTGAGTCGGTGCTCAAAGGCTGCGCCGCTGCGCCATTCCGAGATCTCGCGCTGATCCGTCTTGCGCAAGACCGCAAAGTTTGGCCCCCCGCTGTCATCAGGAAAACTTTCCCGTTCTTGTGTTCCATAAAAAGATGTGAATTTTAGTTGAGTGTCTTTTGAAGGAGTGGCTGTGATTTTGCCTTGAATGTTTGTGCCTTTGAAGCGGCTACCCAAAATAGGCGACCCGTCATCGGCGTAAGAGAATTGTAGTGCATACGTCGCAGCGCGCAAGGGCCCGCGTACAGAAAATCGGCCCAGAACGTCTCCTTGTGTGCCGCCGCCCCATTCGGCAGAACTTTGCAGCTTTTTTGTGCCGCCGCGTGTGATGATATTGATTACGCCGCCCATGCCGTCTGAGCCGTAAAGTGCAGAAAGTGGTCCGCGCACAATTTCGATGCTTTCGATCTGCTCGGGGTCGAGCAGAGAAAAGTCAAAGGCCCCGCCACGACGACCCGTCGGGTCATTGACTTTAATGCCATCGATCATCACAACAGTGAAATTGGGATCTGCACCCCGCATATACACCGAACTGCCACCCCCTCGCCCGCCCCGCTGATCAATGTGCAATCCGGGAATGTGACGCAGGAGTTCAACCGTATTTGCCGCTTGTCGGGCCACGATATCTTCACGTGTCATCAGTGTGGTGCTTGAGGCGGTTCTGTCTAATGTTGAGGGGATGCGCGAGGCCGAAACGACAATGGGTTCCAAAACAAGCACATCTTCTGCATCTTCTGCCCAAACGGTTTCATTTAATCGAAGAGAGAGGCATTCAAACAATAAGAAAAGACTCAGAATACGGACCGTTTTCATTTTTTGGCCGAGGCTTTCTTCTTTTTTTTTACGGCCGCGCGCAAGGCCACGTCAAAGGCTTGTTCTGCCCAAGCGTGCATCTTGTGTTGATCCTCCAGACATGTTTCGGGTACCTGATAATAAGACATGGAGAATATTTTTCCTTTTTTGTCATAAATAAAGGGCTGCAAGTCCAAGTCTTGGAAGGATTTTTCCGTTTGAGTATCCACCTTGAAATAAAGTACTTCATCTGCCATCAGGGCAAACATCAGATCCTGAAAAAAAAGACCGTAACCTCCAAACATTTTTCTGGCTCGAACGGCTCCAAGGCCTTTAAGCAACTCAAGCACATGAGCAACAAAAGGGCTTTCATGGTTTTTTTGAATGATGTTCTGGTTCATATTCCAATACCCTCTTTATCTACTGAAATAATGGGTGATTTTATTGCCAAATCAATCCGCTTGATTCCCAACAGCCGCAAGGGCTTTTTTAACATCCACCTTGAGTAGAAGCAACAAACCCGCAATAAAAAAGACGAGCAATGAAAGCAAGGCAATGCGGTAGTTCCCGGTAAATTGCAGGGCCAAACCAAAAAGCAGGGGCCCGATCCAGCTGGTTCCGCGTTCACTGATTTCGTATAGACTGAAATACTCGGCTTCCTGTCCTTTGGGAATCATCAAAGAAAACAGGGCACGACTGAGGGCCTGACTCCCCCCCAAGACCATCCCAATCACAGCCGCCATCACAAAAAACTGCGCCTCGGTTTTAAGCCAGGCATAAGCGTAGATTAATGTTCCACTCCAAATGACTAAACTCAGGAGGATGGCTTTTTTTGTTGTGATCGCATAAGCGATGCGCTCAAACAAGAGTGAACCAAAAAATGCAACAAATTGCACCATCAGAATGACGGTGGTGAGTGTTGAAATGGACAAACCCAAGGCCTCTTGGCCAAATTGTGAAGAAAGCGCAATGACGGTTTGAATCCCGTCGTTGTAAATCAGATAGGCTGCAAGAAAAAGAAAGGTTTGTGGATATTTCCGAACATCGGACAAAGTCCGACGCAGTTGTTTAAAACCCGTGCTCAAATAGTGCTCCCCTTTGGGTCGCACTTTCCTGTGCTGACGATTGCGTAAAGTTGCAAGCGGGATGAGTGTAAAGATCGCCCACCAGAGTCCTGCTGAGCCGAGACAGATGCGGACGGCATCTGTGGTGGAAAGTCCGAACTGCTCCGCTTTGGAAAAGAGAAACAAATTCATCGCCAAGAGCAGACCGCCGCCCAAGTACCCTGTGGCCCAACCCCGTGAAGAGACCTTGTTTCGGTCTTCAGTCGCAGCAATTTCAGGCAAAAAAGCATTGTAAAAAACAATCGAGGCCCCAAAGCTTAAATTGGCGATGAGGAAAAGCAGACCGCCGAAGAGATAGCGCTGTCCTTCTAAAAAATACAGGCCCATCGTCGCAAAGGCTCCGATGTAAGCAAAGAGACCCAAGAGACGTTTTTTAGACTGTGTAAAATCCGCAATGGCACCGAGTAAAGGCAGGGTAAACACCTGGAGCAAAACAGAAAGCGAAACCAGATAAGGGAAAAAAGACCCTGCCTTGATGGCAAATCCAAAAGGATGCACAAAACCCTCAAGATCCGCAGCGGCTTTTGTAATGGAGGTCAGATAAGGTCCCAGAAAAACGGTGACGACCGTGGTTGCAAAAGCAGAGTTCGCCCAGTCATAACAATACCAACCCAATATTTCTCTACGACGGGATATCTCAGGTAATAAAGTCGGGCGCATTTTCACAGCGGTTTCCAAAGAAAAGTCTGGTTTTTATAACAGACTTTGACCTGGAAATATAATCTGTTTTCAGAAGGGTTTTTTAGGAGAAAGGATTACAAACGTCCAAGCCGGTCGAAAGACAAGGCTCGAGTCGATTTTTAGATTGAAGCGTACTGACGCGTACGGTGAAGAGAAAAACCGAGGAGAACGCAGTATTTCGACTGGATCGGGCGTTTGAGACAAATGTCCGGGTTCAACAAGGTCTTCGCCCTAGGGGGATAGGGAGGTCGGGAGAACCGGAAGAAGACCTTGCTGAACACCGGAACTACATCGTTCTGATCTTTACAATATTTACGGCACGCATTGTTTTTAAAATACCCTTTTTGAGTAAGATCAATAACAGGAATCCCATCAGGGTCAACATGCCTGCAGCATCTCCGGGTGTGGGGGGGGCACCCCCACCATTTCCCGGACGAATGATGCCGCAACCTCCGCCACCACTGGATGCCCCTCCAGAGTCGTCAGTATCACTGTTGGCTGCGGCCAACGTCTTCGCCGAGGCAAAAACGGTGTTTTGGAAATTACCACTCGCGTCATATGATGCAGCGAGGTAATAATAGGTTAGGCCTTCGGAAAGCCCCGTATGCGTGACTTCCATTGTTTCACCTGGATTACCGCTGATATCTCCGAAGAGTTCCCCATCGTTGATCCCACTGGGGAAATCATTGGTTTTGAAGCGGATACGCACACCACTAAAATCGCTGTCTGAAGGATTTGTCCACCCCAGGATCACTTTTTGAGTGCTCCCGTTGGCGACAAAGCTGTCTACATCTGCCGGAGCCACTGTGTCGGCCGTGTCTGAGGCCACGGTTTGAAAGCTGTCGTCATTTGAGGCCGAAAGATTCCCAGCCGAATCCTTGCTCTTTACCCTAAAATGATAGGTGCTTCCCGCCGAAAGCCCGGTGATAATCTGCTGATGACTCATCAAAAGGCTTTCATTTTTTGTGGTACTGGAACCATAAGTATCGCTCAGACCAAAATCGACCTGTGATGTCGCGGGCTCATCTGTCGTCCAGCTCAATGTCGCACTGCCGGTCGTAATACTTTGGGCGAGAACACTCGAAATCACAGGGCCTGTCGTATCAGCACTCGCGCCAGCGCTTGTAAAGCTGCCGTTACCTGAGGTGCTGCTGTTATCCGCAGCATCTTTACTGATGACACGATAATGATAAACGGTCGATGGGCTCAATCCCGACAAACCCCGGCTGTGGCTGCTCACCAAGCTGCTATTTAAGCTTGAGAAAGTCCCATAGCTGATTGTTGTGCCATACTCAACTTGGGAGCTTGCGGCTTCATCGGTACTCCAAGTGACCGTCGCGCCACTGGTGCTAATATTGCTGACGTCAATACTTGAAATCACAGGGCCGCTGGTATCACCCGGTGATGCCGTTGTTGTGAAGCTGTTGTTTCCAGAAGTTGCAAGATTGCTGGCCGCATCTTTGCTAAGCACCCTAAAGTGATAGGTGGTGCCAGCGGACAAGCCTGAGATGTTTTGGCTGTGTGCGGTCACAAGGCTGCTGTTCAAAGGGGTGAAATTGCCATACGAAGTCGTCGTGCCATATTCAATCCGGCTGTCCGCAGCTTCACTCGTTGTCCACGTAATCTTTGCAGCACTTGTCGTCAAATTCCCGCTCGCAATGCCCGAAATAGAGGGGGCAGTGGTATCTGGGCCCGCAATGGTCGTAAACGTGTTATTCCCTGATGTCGTAAGGTTTCCCGCGGCATCACGGCTTAAAACACGATAATGATACAAAGTCAGTTCATTAAGGCCTGTGAGCGTCCCACTGTGGGATGTCACCATTGATGTGTTAAGCGAGGTCGATGAACCATAGGCCGTACTCGTGCCATATTCGATTTGTGTATCTGCGGCCTCGTTTGTCGTCCATGAAATCGTTGCGCCATCATCCGAAATACTCGTGGCAGAAATCGCCGAAACGACAGGAGGCGTTGTATCTGCATTTGCAAATATTTTGCTGACTTCGGTCGAAAATCCACTTTCGTTATCTGAAGTATCGGATGCTGTCACCGCAAAATAATAGGTTCCAGTGCTTAGACCTGTAACGGTGTAGCCCGTTACATTTCCAACATTGATGGGCGTCCCGTAGTTTCCGGAAGATGTGCCAAAATAGACCTTATAACTCGCAAGGTCAGGTTCGGTATTTGCGTCCCAAGACAAAATGGCGCTGGCCGCAAAGACATTGGCATTCAAAACAAATAAAAAAATAAGAAATATGCTTTGTAAGAGGAAAAAACTTTTCCATACAGAAAAAAAACCATAACTAGAATTATGACGAGAATGAGACCGTAATTTTAATTGTGTCAATAAAATTGCTTTCATAAACCTCCTCCATGCTCAAAAGACCGCTAAGGAGTCCTTTGGCGGCTCGGCGGACATGGAAGAAGTCTGCATGGACAGAACAAGCAGCGCTCTGAGAAAAACGTCTCAAAAAAACACAGACTTAATTGTTCTGCCGTCGATTCTTCTGTAGCCCCGTTACTCTGCGTCCCCAGCTTTCGATGGGTTTGCTCTGTGCAAAGGGTTTAGTGCGGATTTCGTTTGGGATGGGGGTAACGCAAGCGTGGTGCCTAATATTCAGCGTAAGGTCTAAAAAGGCTTCTCAAGCCTTAATTTAAGGGACTTAAATAGAATTAACACTATTATTATGGAAATTTTACGGACTTAATTGAGGGAAGTGGAGGGATCTGAATGGCTGAAGATTAGGTTGTTATTCCTGTTTTATGGAATTTACTACCGAGTAAATATGAAAGATATTCCCCAAAACATCAGTTTAAGGACAAGAGAAACACATAAAAACTCAGAACAGCATTATGAAGACAAAAAACGAGATCGGGGTATTTGAAGCCCTGAAAGAAAGTTAATTATTCTATCTGCTTTGTATTATTTTATACCTCCTTCATTAAAAAAAGAATATAGTGGTGCAAGCATTTTTCAAGCGAGCGTAGTAAAGGAACGCATGGACAAAGAACAAGGGAACAACCCCCTGCACGGCATTACCTTGGAGGTGATTGTGAATTGGCTTCGGAACTATTACGGTTGGGATGCCTTAGCACAACGCATCAAAATCCGCTGTTTCAGTCATGACCCTTCCGTGAAGTCCAGCCTGAAATTTTTAAGGAAAACTGCCTGGGCAAGAAAAAAAGTCGAAGATTTATACATCAGCACACAGAAAGATATTAAAGAATCCCCCTACAGCTAAAAACGAGGGGAGAACAAGCACTCAGGCTTGATCTGTGTTATTCGGATATTATGAGGTCTTATTTTGTTGCATATTTTTGTTGATGCGGATGCCTGCCCGGTCAAAAAAGAAGTCTACCGTGTTGCAAGTCGATGCCAGCTTCATCTCACCTTGGTTGCAAATGCTTGGATGCGGATTCCAGATGACAAAAGCGTGGTGCTCAAAGTCGTTGGAAACGCATTTGATGCCGCCGATGATTGGATTGTGGAAAACCTGGAAGCGCACGATATCGTGATTACGGCCGATATCCCACTTGCAAGCCGCTGCTTAAAAGGGGGCGCACACGTCATCGGCCCCACAGGAAAACCCTTTACAGAAGACAATATCGGTGACACCCTCGCAACACGTGATCTGATGTCACAACTCCGTGAATCAGGAGAAGTAACGCGCGGGCCAGCTCCGCTGACAAAGCGTGACCGATCCCGCTTTCTTCAAGAGCTTGATCAAGTGATTCAGTATATCCGGCGGCATTATCCTGAGGATACTGGGGCCTAATTCACTCGAAAACACGCAGACTCAAAGCTTTAATAAAGCTGCAATCAAACCAATCAAGCCACCAAAAACACCGCCCCAGACGACCAGCCAGCCCAAGTGTTTTTTAATCATTTCTTGAATAATTTCTTTTACGATCTGAGGCGTCAATTCATCCAGACGTTTTTCGATGATCTCTTCGATTTGACCTTTGATGTTGGCCAGGACATCGGGTTGTTCCAACTGCTTGCGTAAATTCGCGATAAAAACTTCGTCCTCTGTCATCCGAATCAGCGATTTTTTCATGGTTTTAATAAAAGGTTCTTTAAGGGGTTTAAGGGCGGCTTCTCCACCGACAAAACTGAGCATGTTGCCAAAAGAAGATTCTTTAATCACCGTGACAAAAGCATCAAAAGCTGGTGAAAGATCGACTTTTTCGATTACCGGGGCCAAGTGTAGTTTGGCTTGCATGCCATTTCCACCACTTAAAAACCGGTCAATGTTTTCATCGGTGAAAAATTGAGACATCATCAGGTGTCGAATCCCTGATTTGAATTCTTCAAATCGTGCGGGAATGACCCCAGAGCCATAAAATCCAGGGACCTTTTCAAACAACATATGAATCGCAATCCAATTGGTCAAAGCCCCCGCCATGGCAAAGAGACCAATATTCAGAATGAGATCCTGTTGTAAGGCATATCCCGCCAAAAATAAGAGTGAGGCCAGTAGGTTTGTGAGCAGACTTTTATTCACACCGTTCTCCCTAATGAAGTTCCAACAACTGAGCCAATCCGACAATAAACAGAACGTTCGTCTTAGAAATATCGCCTGAAGTGGTGCGCCCGACAGGAATTGAACCTGTAACCTACGGCTTAGAAGGCCGTTGCTCTATCCAATTGAGCTACGGGCGCATATCTTGGGGCTGTCTTTTGGTTTTTTGAAGTGGATTATTGTAGCCAAGTCAGGATCACAAGGCAAGATGGGATTTTTGAAATTGCCGATTCGTCTAAAGGATTGCATTTTCTGAGAAGATTTAAGGGTCGGTCTTGATGCACTGCCCGATTCTTGACAGATTTTTTGAGCTTCTGTTAGGATGCAAATCTGACTTTATTTTGGAATCGAAACAAATTCAATGAAATTTTTATCTTTCATTCTCACATTTTTTTTACTTGTTGTCCCCACACTGCTTCCTGCGGCTGAGGTTCAAAAAATTGTGTTGGAGAACGGCCTCAGCGTGGTGCTTTGGGAAGAGCCTAAAGCCCCGGTTGTGACCTTTCAAATCTGGTATAAAGTCGGCTCACGAAATGAGGTCAATGGGAAAACCGGGCTTTCTCATGTCACCGAGCACATGATGTTTAAAGGCACTCAAAAGTACGGTAAGGGGGAATTTTCACGTATCGTCGCTAAAAATGGCGGAACGGAAAATGCGTTTACCGGCAACGACTACACCGCCTATTTTGAAAGTTTTTCCGCAGACCGCATTGAGCTTTCGCTCACCCTTGAAGCCGACCGCATGCAGAACCTGATTCTTGATGAAAAAGAATTTCAATTGGAACGCGCTGTTGTGATGGAGGAACGCCGCTCACGAACGGATGACGACCCTTATGCTTATCTCATCGAAAATCTTTATGCCATTTCCTTTTTAGTTCACCCCTACCGTAGCCCCATTATTGGTTGGATGAGCGACCTCGAAAGCCTCGTAAACGAGGATGTGCGTCAGCATTATGCGCGCTACTATGTGCCCAATAATGCGACGATTGTGGTCGTCGGGGATTTTAAAAGCGATGTGCTGTTACAAAAAATTAAAGAGTACTTTGGGCCCATCCCTCGAAGCAGGGATGTCCCACAAGCCGTTTCACCCGAGCCACCGCAACTGGGCCCACGGCGCAGCATCGTAAAACGCGAAGCCCAGCTCCCTTTTGTTTTTGTCGCCTACCACACCCCCAATTATCAAAGTCCGGACAGCCATGCCTTAACCCTGCTCGCAAACATTCTCTCCAATGGCAAAAGTGCAAGGCTCTACCGCAGTTTGGTTTATGAACAAGAAGTGGCTTTGGATTCAGGGGGATATTACAGTGGTCTCACCACCGACCCCGAACTCTTCTATGTCTACGCCACGGCCCAAAAAGGCAAAACGACGGCTGAACTGGAAAGCGCACTCTCCTCAGAAATTAAACGCATTCAAGACGAAGGCATCACGCTCAGAGAACTTGAAAAAGCCCAGAATCAGATCGAAGCCGAATATTTGATGGGATTGGATTCCAATTTTTACCGGGCCATGCAATTGGGGAAAGCTGAAACTGTGGGTGCAGGCTATGAATACGTGCTCAACTACACACAGAACATTCGTGCGGTCCGTTTAGAAGATATTCAGGATGTTGCACGCAAGTATTTAATTGAGGACGGAAAAAGTGTTGGTGTGCTCATTCCCCAAACAAAACTGGACACCAAATGAGGGGCTTCTCCCGCTTGCACAAGGCAATTATGCTGACCGCATTGCTTTCTTTTTTTGTCGTGAACACCCAGAGCCTGTTACAGGCGGCCCCTTTAACGCCAAAACGCAGTGTCACAAAAAATGGGATCACCTTGCTTTGGTTGGAACAGGCCTCGCTTCCTGTCATTTCCGTCCAGGTTTTGGTGCGCGCGGGCGCAATGCACGACCCAAAAGACAAAGCAGGCCTTGCCAATATGACGGCCAGTCTATTAGAAGAAGGCACTGCATCGCGTAGTGCCACAGAAATTTCGGAGACCGCGGATTTCATCGGGGCGCGTTTCGGGGCCAGCGCGGGCAAGGATTACACTACCCTGCGACTGCGTGTCTTAAAAAAGGAACTCGCAACGGGCTTTGATCTGCTCTCGGATGTCCTGATGCATGCGACGTTTGATGAGACGGAAGTCACACGAATTCAAAAACAGGTCTTAGGCGGTATTCGTGCTGAAAAAGATCGTCCCAGGTCAATTGCAATGCGTGGATTCCAAACCGCAGTTTATGGCACCCACCCCTACCGCCATGCGGTTGTCGGAAATGAAGACAGTGTTCCGACAATCACCTCATCCGATCTACGGACTTTTTATCAAAACCATTACCGACCCAATAATACAATCATTGCAATTGTGGGCGATATCAAAGAAGACGAAGCCAAAAAATTACTGGACGATTATTTGGGGAAGTGGCAGCAAAAACGCATCAGCTCTCCCCAATTTGCCCCGCTTCCCGCACGACATACAAAGATTGAACAACACCTCGAAAAAAATCTAAGTCAGGCAACGGTTATACTCGGGCATCTTGGTATTCGCCGGAGCAGTGCTGATTATTATCCCGTGCTCGTCATGAACTATATTTTGGGTGGTGGTGGATTTTCCTCCCGTATGATGGCCGATATTCGGGATGATCGTGGATTGGTGTATTCGATTTATTCTCGTTTTTCAACAAATTTGTTTCAGGGTGATTTCCGTGTTTCCCTACAAACCAAGAGCAGCAGTGTTGGAGAAGCGATCACCGGGGTCTTGCAGGAGATGAAAAAAATCAAACAAACTCCCGTGAGTGCCATCGAACTGGAAGAGGCAAAATCCTATCTTGCAGGCAGCTTTCCTCTCCGTATTGACAGCAGCAATAAAGTCGCACGCATGCTCATACAGATCGAATTTTATGGTTTGGGCCTCGATTATTTTGAAAAGCATGTGCAAGCCATTCAAGCCGTGACACAAACCGAGGTGCAAACAGTCGCAAAAAAATATCTCAAACCCGAGCACTACGTCCTGATCGTCGTGGGTAAAAAATCTGAGATCGACCTCGACCTCGACAACAAGGGAAACAGTGTCTTACATTAAAGCAGTGCTGGGTGGGTCGATTTTATCGCAGACCTGTCGATACATCACACTGTTTTTCGTCATCTTCCTGCTCCTATTTCCTGTTCAGCTGCATGCACAAAAACCGGTTTGGCAGACGGATTTTCGCATTCGGGTTTTTTCTCCCAAGGTCAAAACCATTGTTTACGAGGGAAAGATTTTTCTAAAGGGCTTGAAGGCACGGATTGAAGCGAGGGATGCAACAGAAATTAACCTGTATGATTTTGAGGCAAGAACAGAGATTCGGATTTTTCCAGAAGATGGTATTTATTTTAGAAAATCCCTCTCCTTGGCCAAACAAGTCAAAGCGGCCAAAGAAGGCTGGGGGCCTATGCCTGCAAGTTTTCATGAAAAAAAAATTCTATTACGAAAAGGAACCTTCAAAGGGCAGGCCGCCCGGCTTTATTTTATAATGATTGAACGACAGGGACAAACAGCGTACATGATGCGCTGGGTCACGGATGATGATATGCTTCTTCCGCTTCGGGCCATCTATTCGGGTTCGGGCAGAGAAACCATTATTGTCGATTTTGAAGCCAACACGGATGGACCCTTAGGCGACGAGACCTTAAATCCCCCCTCCCATTATTTGAGCCTTAATCCTTTTTAGAGATGTTTGTGCCTGTGCTCAGGGGCCGAAGGTTGATAAGGTGAAGCCTTTTTTTGACAAAACGTCTTTGTGTCCGCGCGAACATTTCTGACCAGGTTTGTCTGACATCTTTGTCAAAGAGCACGTCAACATCGGCCAAAAGCACATGCCAGTCCCCTCGTCTTTGTTCGGCCTCCAGTTGTCCCGGTGACCAGCCCGCATATCCCGCATAAAGCCGATGCCCTTTTGATTGTGTCTCATCTTGTAGTACCCGTGCAAAAACACGGGCTTTTCGTGTGACATAAACATCTTCAAAAACGGGCTCCATGTCTTGCGGTGCTTGTTGGGTCCGAAAAAGCAAGGTGAGGGTTTCGTCTCTTAAAACAGGGCCGCCCGCAAAAATCGGCTCAACAGGGACCGCCCACTCAACAGAGGGCAAAAGGTCGGGTAGGACTTGCTCGGTGGGGTGATTGATGATCAGTCCGCTTGAGCCCCCTGCATCATGATGTAACATCAAGATAACCGTTTTGCTAAAATGCGCGTCCATTATTTTGCGGTCGGCAACCAGGAACACCCCGCTCCGAATCTTGACTTTATCGGAAGATTCAGAAAATAACCGGGAAACAGTGCTTTTTTTATCCGGCGCGGCTGCATCTGATAAAACGGGGGAAAATAATAAAAAGCCGAAGACAAAACGAGCGCAGAGGGAGAAAAAAATGGGGAGGCTACTCGTCATCCGGCTTCGCATTTTCGGAAAGATAGGCGATCATCTTTTCTCGTTCTTCTGCAGTGGGGATAATCCAAGTCCGACCTGTAAAATCGGCCCGTTTTTTTTCTTCTAAGGCCGTCAGCATCTTTGCAACCACTGCGGGCCATTCCCCCGCAGTGTGTGCTGTAGGTGTCGGCACATCATGGCATTGTACGCAGACCCTTATAATGAGATGTGTCCGGGTATCGTTGACATCCAAAAACTCGGAACGATAAGACTCGGGTTCAACAAGCTGCTGAGTGAAAGACAAGTCTTTTTTGCCGACCCCTCGCTCTTCAACCCAAAAATCGATCAGCTGAAAGAGGCCTAAACCGGCAAGCGTAAAACAAATCAAGATAATAATATTTTTAAACATTCGATACAGATTTAGCGTTTTTAGGGATAAAAATTGCTTTATTTTTTCATATTTTTAAGATCGGCTGTTTTGAGCTTTTCGGCGATCTGAGCCCCAAGTTCTCGATTCCAGACACGGCCTACGGCCATTGATTCTTGGGTGATTTCAGGCAACTTCTGCAAATATTTTTTGCCCACGGTGGTTTTGTAAAACGCAACGATGGTCTTCATTTCTTCTATATTGAAGTGTTTGAGGTAAACCGCAACCATTTTTTTATCTAAGCCATCTGATTTGAGTGTTCCAGCCACATCCGTCCAAAATTGCTCTGGAATGTCGGGCATATTTTTTCTTTGGTGTTTGATCAGTTGTGCTGTAATTTGTACCCCCATTTTACTCACTCCGGAAACTTCAAGCAACTCATGGGCTACTTTTTCTGCCTCCGAGGCTTCGACGAGGATTGGGCTACTCCATACTGAGATTATAAAAAATAAAGTAGACACGAGCAACATTGAAAATTTCTTCATTTCGTACTCCTATTCATTTTTCAAGACACATTTCCGATGCACATCATACGGAAAAGGCAAAAACAAGGCAAGACAGCCGGCTTCTTTCAGCATCAAGGGTTTATTTTAATCAATAAAGGGACAAAAAAAGCGGTCTGCTCAAGCAGACCGCTTTTTTAAGAAATACGATTCAGTCAGGTCTACAATCAGTGCTAATGACCGTGATCATGATCGTGTCTATGCTTATGCCCGTGATCGTGGTCACTGTGGTCGTGACTGTGATTGTGATCATGTCCTTCGTGAGAGTGACCATGAATTTCAGGAATATCGTGAAAGGGATCGTAGGTTGTATCTTTGCCTTTTCCTGCGGTGACTTCGATGCGAATGACAGACTTCACATTTGAACACTCGTCATCGCCCTGAGGAATGGCGAGTCGGACCGGGCCTCCTTTTGATTCTGGCAAGGGTTGACCATCACGTTTGTAAATCAGAATGGCCCGATCAAGAATCTCTTCAAGTCCGACGCTGGCGGCAAATTTTCCATCCTGGGAATGAAAGGTCACATGATCAGAGTTCGGGTGGGGAATGGCGGCGTTCAGCAGGGCTTTGACTTGAACCCCCGATCCGGCCATGCCAGCAACATGTCGGCTCACATCTTCAATTTGATATTCAGCCGGAATGCTTGCAAGTGATTCATAGCCCCATTTGATCGATTTTTGAACCGCGCCATCGACTTCTAATGTAAAATCTGATTTGCCTGCCATGGATTGCCCTCCAATTCATTTTTTTATATAAAAAAGCAAGATTTAGTCTACCAGAGCCTCTAAAAGAGGTCAAGAAATCGGCCTGCCGCTGATGCGGTGATTTTAAATGGTTTAAGCCATGAGATTTCGGTCTGGGTTTCTGCGCGTTTCAAAGTGATATGTTACAATTTTGGGATGAAATTACGCTTTGAAACGCTGTATTCAAAAATCGAATGGGACACGCTTCAAACATGTCAAAAAAGAAATTAGGCATACTGCTCTCCACCGCGCCGGAACATCTTAATCTAAGAACCGCACTGGGACTGACTCAGGCGGCCCTAAAACAAGACATCCTGTGTTATCTCTATCTCGTGGATGAAGGGGTGCAAAATATCAATGAGGCCGAGCTTGAGGCACTGACTCAACAAGGTTTAAAACTCTTTCTCTGTGCTTACGGTGCGCAGCGGTATCAAATCCCCGTCAGTGACAAGGCGGTCTTTGGTGGATTGGTCGTGCTCTCGGATTTAGTGAAAGGCTGTGACCGTTTTGTCACACTGAATTAAATGCATAAAAAAATCGTCGTGCTGATTCAAAGTGATCCCCGCACAAGTCATCGCGCCTGTGAAGGCATCCGCATTGCCTTGGGACTGGTCGCAAGTGAACATGAAGTCACTGTTTTGCTGACAAAACAGGCCTTACATGTCTTCGCGCCGGATAAAACAGACTTTGTCGATGAAGATCGTCTGGAGCACTTTCTGTTGGCGTTTGAACATTTTCCCGGCGTGCTTTTTATGGATGTTGCAAGTCGGAAAACATTCGATTTTTCTCTGGAAGACGAAGGTGTGGGTTTATTATCACAGTCTGCTTCTACGGAGAAAATCTCAGAAGCAGACTGTTTCTTTACTTTTTGAGGAAAAGACGGTGAACAAAAAAAAGACCCTCCACATCCTCAAAAACAAAAAGGATCCCATGCCACTTGATTACATCAAACAGATTGAAGACGTTCAAGAAACGCGCATCATCCTTATTCAAGATGCCATTGAAATGGATCTCTCTGTTTTAAAAACACAACCCTTTGTTTTGGCTGAAGACCTGCGTGTTACCACAAAGACCTCATATCAGAAAATTTGCTACGAAGAGATGTTGGCGATGATTTTTGAATGTGACGCCGTGGTGAGCTGGTAGAGGTTTTTCAAATCAGGTCTGATTCACAAATAGAATCACACCATAAGAAACATAAATAAGCACGAGCAATGCGCCCTCCCAGCGCCTGAGCACAAAACCAGACTTCAAAAAGGGAAAGAGCAACAAGGTGAGCAAAATCATAACCGGGAAATCCCGAACAAGCAGTTCTTTTTGAACGATAATGGGCTGAGCCGCTGCACTTGCACCCAGCACACCCAGGGTATTAAAAAGATTGCTGCCCAGTACATTTCCAATGGCGATATCGCCATGGTTCCGCATCACGGCGATGATGGAAGTCACCATTTCCGGCAGTGAAGTCCCCACCGCCACAACCGTTAAACCGATGACCAACTCGGAAAGCCCCGCCCAACGTGCGATGCCCACTGCACCGTCCACCAGTAAATGTCCTCCACCTGCGAGGCAGGCCAGACCAAAGACCATTTTGCCCAAATTGCGCGACAGATTGGTATCTCCTCGGACTTCTTCAGAAAATTCGGCCTGGACTTCACTTTTTTCCTTGCGAGACCAATAGTAGAGCAGGCCAATATAGACAAAGAGTCCTAGCAGAAAAGTTCCGCCGAACCAGCGCGGAAGTACACCCGTCAGGGCAATGAGGTAGGTCAAACACGTGATGGCAAAAAGCAGAGGGACTTCAAAGCGTACGAGACGGGCCTGGACCACCAAAGGACGCACCATTGCGGCGATCCCCAAAGCCAAGCCGATATTACTCATATTGCTGCCAACAACATTGCCAATGGCAATGTCTGCCTGTCCACCCAGGCTGGCCGACAGGCTCACCGCCATTTCCGGCGCAGAAGTTCCAAAGGAGACAATGGTCAAACCAATGACTAAAGCGGAAACACCCAAACGGCGCGCAAGTCGTGAAGCACCCGCCACCATCACATCGGCCCCCCCCGTCAAGAGCAGGAGTCCAATGACCATGTACACAATATCTTTCAGCACAGATGGATCACGCTCAGAGGGTGAGACAGGGGGTGGTAAGAGGGCCTATTTATGTGCGACAAATGCACCAAACTCTGCGTCAAGTGTCGAGATAATGCCAAAACCATATGCCTCATTGGGCGGATCTTCCCCATGAAGGCGTCTGTGTTCTTCCAGAATGTTGATGGTTTCAGTCACCCACTTACCTGATTTAGGCTGGCCACTGCGAATCACAATCGTCGTGGGTCGAAATATACCCCCCGATTCTTCAGAACCCACGGCTTTGTTACTGCTCCAGGCATATTTTGTGAGTTTGGGGATGCCCAAAATATCGGTCCCCAGTGCGACATAAATGGTTGCGTTGCGTTCTTTGTCTGGATCGTTAGGCACCTTTAACATACGCCATTTCCAGGTCATAAAGGGGTATTCGTAGGGATTCCACACCATTTTTTTAAAGATCCGATTGGGTTTTCCGTTCGCGTGGAGTAGAAATTCTTCCCCATTTTTTTTAATTTCGTAGGCCTCGGAAGGCGCTGGATGTGTATTCTGTGGCTTCCAAACCGGGGGAAGGCCATTGTCTCCTTGTTTGGAAAAATCCTCCAGTACCAGAGAATCGCTTGGGTTTTTTACCTCATCTGAAAGCACAAATCCGGCTGAAAAAAAGACCAGATAAAATAAAATACTGAGAACAAAAAGAGACCGTTTCATAAATCTAAAGACCTCCTGCATGGTAATTTTTCCACGGCAATGCACAAAAACGCACGACTGTGTTCAAAAATCGGTGCCCCATATTAACAGGAATGGGGAGCGCTTGCCAACTGAGAGAGAAAACCCAATCGTGGCGATAGAAATTGGGCTGAGAGGGTATGTTTTGGCCTGATTGCAGTGGCTCTGCTCGAAAACCTCGGTCGAAAATAATGAACTCGGAGTGACAATCTTTCTGATTTTGACTTTAACTTACAGACATCATGCCGATGGAAGAGGGTAAGTGCTCTTGAATTTCAGCGATTTCACTTTCACCTAAACGAAAATCCATGGCCTTTGCAAAACCATCCACCTGTGCGGCACTGCGTGCACCTACAATCGCGCCTGTGACGGCGGATAATCTCAGTGTCCAGGCAATGGCGACTTCGCCGGGAGAGCGACCGTGAGATTTTCCTATCTCACGTAAAATTTCTACAAATGCCAGATTTCGGGACAAATAGGGTTCTTTAAATGCGGGATTTACATTGAGTCGCCAGTCGGATGCAGGCAGGGCATCAATGCGTGCACGGGTCATGCGGCCGGATAACATGCCGTTGTGCATGGGAGAATAGACGATGACCCCTATCCCATTTTTTTCACAAAAAGGGAGAATCTCCGTTTCCACGTCTCGCATCAGTGCTGAATACGGCGGCTGAAGAGAGGCCAGTGGTGCGATTTTTTGCACGACTTCGAGTTGCTCAACTGAAAAATTGGATACCCCGATGTATCTAATTTTTCCTTCCGAGACAAGGGCGGCGAGTGTCTGCCAGGCTTCTTCAAGATCATGTGCAGGGCTTCCGGGGGGAAAAGAAGGCCAATGAATCTGACATAAATCCAGAACATCAACTTCTAAACGCCGAAGGCTGGTTTCGACCTCAGCACGAATGGAATCGGCCTTGAGGGAGTGACCAATATCCTTATGTTCATCCCAAATCATGCCGCACTTGGTCAATATAAGTGGGCGCTTTGCACTCCCGATGTTTTTTAAGGCTTTGGCAACAATTATTTCAGCATGACCCAAACCATAAACCGGTGCAGTATCAATCCAATTGATTCCACATTCAATCGCACGTTCTATGGCTGCAATGGAGGCGTCGTCGTCCTGAGCCCCCCAACCAAAGCTCCAATCTCCACCAATGGCCCAAGTGCCTAAACCAATCGATGAAATTTTAAGATCCGTGTTTCCCAAAGTCGCTAAAGTCACGGCACTCTCCTTTTTCTAGTCAGAAATTAAAAAAATAGCTAAAAAAAGATCATACCTTCCTTCGATCAGAGCGTCAATTGAGATAAACATAAGTTTTCTGAAAGGCTTGTGTTTTTAAAGAAAATTATATAAACAAAGCACTCTTAGTTAAAATAAGCCGTAATGGAAAGTATCTCAAAAGACCGATCATTAAAGAAAGGCGGGAGAATGGAAATAACCCTGGACGAAGCTGAGATTCGTATATTGGGTGCACTGATGGAAAAAGAGCTGACAACACCCGATTATTACCCACTGTCCTTAAATGCCCTCAAAAATGCCTGTAACCAAACCACCAATCGCGACCCCTTGGTTTCGTACAATGACTTAATCATTCACGCGGCCCTCGAAGGTTTGATCGAAAAAGGACTGGTTTGGGATGCCCACTTGGGGCGTGTCGCAAAATATGGCGAAAACATCGCCGAAAAATTTAAACTGCTGCCGCGTGAAAGCATCGTACTCGCCCTCCTGCTGCTTCGTGGCGCACAGACCGTCGGAGAGCTGCGTGGTCGCTCAGAGCGCGTCTATCATTTTGAAAATTTGGAAGCAGTACACGCCGTATTAGATCACCTCAAATCTTTGACTTGGGTTCGCATGCTGCCCAGACAGGCCAGGCGAAAAGAATCCCGCTACATGCATTTATTTTCAGGAACAAGCGAAAGTAAAACAGAACCCGAAACCACTTCGGTGACAACAAAGACACCCGCTGCTGCTTTGCAGAAGAATGCTCTCTTGGAACTCAAAGTCGCCCACGATGTTTTACGTGAAGAATTTGAAACCCTCAAACAGAGCTTTCTTGATTTTAAGGCGCAATTTTAAGCCATCAAAAAACCCGCCGTTTCTTCCTTAATCCTCGTCTTAATAAAGGGGTAAGCCATTGATTTTAAATAAAAAATAAAATATTTTTTATTTTTTACCCAAAAAAGCTAAAGTTTTCTCTCCGTCTTCCGATAAGAGTTGATAGGAGGACTCTAGATGATTTCAGCAATGAATAGCGCTCAGTCTGGCATCAGCGCTGGACTGAAACGACAAGAAGTTTCTGCGAACAATGTCGCGAATGTCAGCACGGAAGGGTTTAAGAAGGACACCGTCATCCAAAATGAAGGCAGCACGGGTGGGGTCGTGGTTCATATTGAAAAAAGCAGCATCCCTGGCCCACAGTTGCCGGAAGCCGACGGAAGCCTGGTTGAAGGCTCAAACGTGGACTTAGCCGAAGAAGCAGTCAATCAGAGCATCGCCACAACAACATTGGGTGCAAACCTGGCTGCCTTAGAAGCCACACAGCAAGCAGAAAAAAGCATGATTGATCTCTTTGCCTAAAGAGCTGAAAGCGATCAATTAGCCTTTAGAAAATCCAAAATCCACCGTGCAATCTTTGCATGGTCGTTTGAAGCATGCAAAGATTGCAGTGCTTGCTCTGCACGGGAAGTGCCGATGATCGCCCGTCGACCTGTAATTAAGTGACGCAGGTAGGCGGGTGAAAATTCGGGATGGCCCTGCAAGGTCAAAATGTGTTGGTCTATCTGAAAGCTTGCATTGGGGCAAAAGGCATTTCCTGCAATGGCCTCTGCTCCCGGTGGCAGTTCAATCACCTGATCCTGGTGGCTTACTAAAACTTGGAAGACCGCCTCCGTGTGTCCCATCCAATTTTTTTTGCGAAGTATATTCTGCTTACTCAGCCCCACGCCCCAGCCTAAGTCGCTTTTTTTGACGACTCCACCCAAGGCTTGTGCAATCAGCTGATGCCCAAAACAAATCCCGATGAGTTTTTTTTTATGGATGTGGAGTGTTTGTATCTCTTCCTCGAGTCGTCGAATCCACGCTTTGTTTTCGTAGGGGCTGGTCTTGCTGCCCGTAATGAGGTAGGCATCACAATCGTCTATCGTGTCTGGATATTCAAAATGCATGACGTCGTAAACCTGAATGACCAGTTGATCCATCAAAGGCAAAAACAGCTTTTGGAACATTTCAGCATAAGTGCCGTATTTTTTTTGAATGGTTTTGTCGAGATGGTCTGTTTCAAGAATGCCGAGTTTCACAGATCAGCGCCTGTCACGGCATCTTGAAAGATCTCAGCATAATCTGCGGCGCTGAATACAATCGGATTTCCGGAAGCCGAAGGATCAGCACAGGCCATTTGTCCGACACGCCTGTATTCTGTAGATGAAATTCCAATTTCTTGCAGGGTTTCAGGAATTTGAAGCCTTCTTCTCAGTGACAGAATCCAATCATAAAAAACTTCAAATGAAGGATCGGGCAATTCGAGAAAAGTCGCTGCCCGTTTCATTTTATGCGCAATGGCTGAGCGATTTTTAAGCAAGACATAAGGCAATAAGATGGCATTAAGCAAACCATGGTGTGCATCATAAAGCGCCCCCAGGGGATGCGCGAGTGCATGTACTGCCCCAAGCCCTTTTTGAAAAGCGACCGCGCCCATTAAGGATGCGGCCAGCATTTGACTCCGAGCGGGTAGGTCTTGCCCCTGATCATAAGCCTTGAAAAGGCTTTCTTTCACCAAACGCATGCCTTCAAGCGCAATCCCTTCGGCCATGGGGTGAAATCCGGGCGCACAATAGGCTTCCAGGCAATGTGTAAAAGCATCTATCCCTGTTGCTGCGGTAAGCTGAGACGGCAAAGCAATGGTTAAAACCGGATCAGCAATCACAATTTCGGGCAGCATCTTCGGGTGAAAGATAATTTTTTTGATTTGGGTGGCATTGTCGAGAATGACGGAAGCCCGACCCACCTCTGAGCCCGTTCCTGCCGTTGTCGGGATGGCAATAATGGGCGCGACTCCTTCTATTTTCACACGTTTCCAATGGTCGTCTACATCTTCAAAGTCCCAAAGCGGACGATTTTGTGCAACCATCAAGGCGATGGCTTTGCCCGCATCCAAGGCACTGCCACCCCCGATGGCGATCACCCCATCACATTGACCTTTATGATAGGCAAGAACACCGTTTTCAATGTTTTCTCCTGTGGGATTGGATTTTACGTCTGAAAATAAAAGCGTTTCAAGACCTGAACTCGTATTCATTTCAAGGATATCCTGCATGAAGGGTTCTCCGGCCAAGCCCATATCCGTCACCAATAAAGGCCGTGAGATCTTGAGTGCAAGACAGCTTTCAGGCAAAAGTGAAATACGGTAAGCCCCGAAATGTACCCTGGTGGGATAATTCCAATCGCCTTGTAAATTTGTTTTTGTGAATGTCATGGATCACTCTTCAAATAAAATGATTTTGGTCGGGTGAGTTGTCCGTATCCGAGTTCTGAAAGGGCACAGCCGCGCCCGGATTGTTTTACCCCCACCCAGGCCAGGGTCGGATCAAGCGTGTCACATCGATTCATAAAAACGGTGCCACATTGCAAACGATCCCCCAGGGCTGTGGCAGCGTGTCCATGCATTGTCCAGATAGACGCGGTTAGGCCATAGGGGCTGTCATTCATCAAAGCCAGGGCTTCATCGTCATTCGCAACCTTCATAATCCCAACAACAGGGCCGAAACTTTCTTCTTGCATGACTTTCATAGAATGATCGACATTGATCAAAACCTGTGGTGCCAAATAGGGGGATGCATTTTTATTCGCCTTAAAATGTGTGGGATCAATACAGCGCGTCGCCCCAGCGTTCAGGGCCTCGGCAATCTGTTTTCGCACATGCTCGGCTGCGTGTACGCTCACCAGTGGGCCGAGTGTCGTTTCTTTTTCAAGTGGATTGCCCAAACGCAATTTTTTCACTTCGGCCACAAAGGCTTCGACAAAAGTCTCATAAAGCGAATCAGCCACATAAATACGCTCGACGGCGCAACAAGACTGACCGGCGTTGAAATAGGCTCCATCCACAAGTTGTGTGACCGTCTGTTCCAACTTTGCATCGGCGCGGACGTAAGCAGGATCTTTTCCACCCAATTCTAATGCCAGGCCCTTCATTAAACCTGCCGCACTCTTTTCGATCCGTTTTCCCGTCAAAACGGAGCCGGTAAAAGAAACAAAGTCAATCTCCGGGCTTTTGATTACGGCCGAACAATCGTGGTCAGAAAGATGTAAATACTGAAACAGGCCTTCCGGTAATCCCGCCGCATCAAAGGCATTTTGAAATCGTTCTGCACACAAAAGCGTCTGCGGAGAATGTTTTAAAATAAGGGCATTGCCCGCCATGAGCCCCGGAATAATGGCGTTAATCGCGGTGAGATAAGGATAATTCCATGGGGCGATTACAAAAACAACACCCACAGGCTCGCGGCGAATAAAGCGTGTGAGTCCGTCTTTTTTTTGAATTTGGATCTTTCTGAGGGCTTTTTCCGCGATCTCGACCATGTGGTGCCCGCGGGCTGCCAGTCCCTTAATCTCTCCCGGCGTATCGCGGATGGGTCGGCCTATTTGCAAAGTGAGTTCTTCCGCAAGTTCATCACAATGCGCCAGCATATATTCAATGGCGCGCAAACAAAAATCAGCGCGTTCTTCAAGTGGAGTCTGTTTCCAAAGACTTTGTGCTTTGACCGCAGCGCTTAAAACGTGTGCGATTTTGTCGTCCGAGGCCAAGTAACGCTCGGCAACAATACGCCCATCAATCGGGGAAATAATTTCAATTTTTTGCTGATTCTTCACTGACATCCAAAAAATAATGAATCATTACGCTATATGATTTCAAAATATCGTTCTAGCTCCCACTGCGAGATATGTTTTCTAAATTCCCGTTCTTCCCATTCTCGACTGGCCGCAAAATGATCCACAAAGGGATCTCCGAAATAACTTCTTGCGGTATCAGAGGATTTTAAAGCTTGAGCGGCGTCCCAAAGCGTCGCAGGAAGCTGCAAATGTTTGGGGAATTTCTGATCATAAGCATTGCCCGAAACCATCGCTTCGATTTCGGCCTTGTTTTCGATCCCCCAAAGCCCGGACGCAATCACAGCAGATAAGATAATGTAGGGATTGGCGTCTGCTGCGGCGATCCGATACTCCAGGCGTTGTGACTTTTTGTTGCCAGGGATAATGCGAATGGCACAGGTCCGATTATCGATCCCCACACTGGCTTCTGTCGGGGCCCAAAAACCGGGAATGAGACGACGGTAGCTGTTGATTGTGGGTGCAATCATGGCCATCAATTCCGGCATCAATTTTTGTTGACCCGCGACAAAATGACGCATTGTCCGACTCATTTTCCCTTCTGAATCTTTTTCAAAAAAGAGGGGTTTCCCTTCAAGGTTTTTGAGTGAAAGATGGATGTGTCCACTTTGCCCTGGAGAGTCGGGAGAGCATTTTGCCATAAAGGTTGCGATCTTTCCCTGTTTTTGCAGGGCGACTTTGCTAAAGGTTTTAAAGAGTGCAGCCTTGTCCGCAGAAGCCATTGCCCGGTCATAAGTCAAGGCGGCTTCTAAGACACCTGGGCCTGTTTCTTCATGCAGGCCTTCCAATGGGAAATCCATCTCTTCCGACAAATTCAATAGGCTCTGATAGGTTTCCGACTCGACACTGTTTCGAATCACAGAATAGCCAAATTCACCGGGAGTCATGGGTTTGAGGTTTTGATACTGTTTTTCGCGGATGCTCAGGGAGGTTTCGTTAAAAACAAAAAACTCGTATTCAAATCCGGAAAAAACCTCCAGACCGATTGTTTTGGCTTTGTTGAGCACCCGCTGAAGCGTGACCCGGGGGCAGATGGCCGCGCCTGTTCCTGAGAATTCTGCCAGAAAAAGAAGCGTTTTGTCTTCAAGCGGCAGTTCACGACAACTTTCGGGGATAATCCGGGCCGTGGCATCGGGATAACCCGTATGCCAGCCGGTATAGTTTACATTGTCATAGAGTTGGTCTTTGACATCCCACCCCAAAACCACATCGCAAAAGCCAAAACCATTTTCGAGGGCAGAAAAGAATTTTTCACGCGACATGTATTTGCCACGCATCACGCCATCAATATCGAAGAGGCCAATTTTTACATGTTTTAGCTTTCGTTCTTCAACAATCTGGCGGGCCTGTGTGGTATTTGAAACATCCCGTACTTGCATGATGTCCACTCCAAAGGCGTCTTCAACCAGTTTACCTTTTTACCCGAGACTTGTATAGGAAGCTTTGTTTCGCTGCGGATTATCTGAGCTTTAAAAAGCTGGCGGAGGGATCTCCGAGCACGGGGCGGTGATAGAGATAGCCCTGCGCTTCGTCACAGCCGAGCGATTGCAGAAACCGATGTTGCGCTTTTGTTTCAACGCCTTCGGCAATGACACCAATCTGAAGACTATGTGCAAGCGTTTTTATCGCGCGTGTGATCCGCATACCCTTCTTTTCTTCTGGCAGGTTCTGCACAAAAGATCTGTCAATTTTGAGACGATGAATGGGCAGACGACTTAAGTGGCTGAGTGAAGAATATCCCGTGCCAAAGTCATCAATCGTGATATAGACCCCCTTATGGGACAATTCATCCAGAACGTCAATGGTATGCGAGATTCGTTTCATGATGGCTGTTTCTGTGATTTCGAGCTCCAGATGTTCCGCCGCTAAGCCTGTTTTTTTTAAGGCCTGGGAAACCCAATTTGTGATGTCGCTGCGTTGAAATTGTACGCCGGAAACATTGACGGAAACACGATTTAAAGCTTGTCCTTGTTTGATCCAGGTGTCCATTTGAGCACAAGCCGTTTCCAGTATCCATTCTTCAATGCCTTGAATTAAACCTGATGTTTCGGCAAAGGGGATAAATTTATCAGGAAAGAGAAGCCCTAATTCCGGATGATTCCAACGGACCAGTGCTTCCGCAGTGGTGACTTGATTTGTTTTTAAGGAGTACTGCGCTTGATAGTGCAGTACCAGCTCATTTTCTCTCAAGGCCTGATAGAGTGCTTTTTCGAGACTGAGGTGTTCAAAGGTTGCCAGAGACAAGGAGGGAGTCGAAAATTGAAATTTGTTTCGGCCGACTTTTTTTGCGCGGGTCATGGCGACTGTTGCATTGTTCATGAGCCCCTCGCTGTCAGTCGCATCTTCGGGGCATAAGCTGATCCCCACACTGATATTCAGGGGTATTTCATGTTCATTCACAACAAACACTTTTTCAAAGACCGCTTTTAATTTTTTAACCAAAAAGACAAGATCTTGTGATTGACTCATTTTTTCCATGAGAATGACAAACTGGTCTTCTTCAAGACGTGCGACGGTATCCTCACCTCGAATACTTTGTTTGATCCGTTTCGCGACTTGTTTTAAAAGCAAGTCGCCGATGGAGTAGCCGAAGCGTTCATTGATTTTTCTGAAATAATCCAGATCGAGCAATATGACCGCCAGTTGTTTCTCTTCTCGCTGGCGATGTCTCAAGGCGTGATCAAGTCGATCTTTGAATAAAATTTGATTGGGCAGCTTTGTTAAAGGATCGTGATGACCAAAAAAATGACCGTGTTTCTGCGAAGACCTGAGTGGAGAGATATCCGAAAATACCAAGACATAATTGACGATTTTATGCGCAGAATCGCGCACCGTCGTGATGGTTGACCAAGTGGGAAAAAGTGCTCCATTTTTGCGCCTTTTCCAAAGCTCTCCTTTCCAAAGATCCTTATCTCGCAAATCGTGTACTTGCAGATCCAAAAAAACCTCGGGATGTTTCCCAGATCTGAGCAGGTCTGATTTTTTTCCAAGTACTTCTTCGCGGGTATAGCCCGTGATCTCACTGTAGGCGGTGTTAATTTCAATAATTTCGTGTTTATCGTTCATGATGGTCACAGCATCTTCGGTATTATTGACGGCAATAAGGGATTGACGTAGTTTGGCTTCGACCTTTTGTTGATGGGTAATATCCTGGACAATCCCGAAGGAGCGTACGGCTTTTCCGGCATCATCATAGAAGGTTTCGCATTGTTCCTTGACGTGTTTGACGGTTCCATCGGCCAAAAGTAAACGATGTGTGATGTTGTAAGGAATCCCATTGATGACCGATTGTGTATAGGCTTGGTCTAGTGTGCTGCGATCGTCCGGGTGCACCAGTTTCAAAAACCCCTCATAGGTGGCCTCCAGTTGTTTCGGCTCCAGGCCAAATATTCGGTAGATCTCGTCCGACCAGCTTAAGATATTGTCGACAATGTCAAGGTTCCAAACCCCAATATGAGCAATGCGCTGGGTTTCTGTCAGGATGTAGTCACTTTTGCTCAAATTTTTGATGGTGCATAAGTTGTTAAGGGTCTGCGTCAATTGCGCTGCAATTTCCAAAAAGAGCGTGTCTTCGGTTTTAGAAAAAAAATGCGAGGCGTTACGGTAATGAATGCCAAATATCCAGGGTTTTCCGACCTTTGTTTTAATCGCGGTACACATCATGGACTGTGTATCGCTGCTCCGCGGATCTTCTCTTGGCCAAGCGGTTTTAAGGTCGCACTTTAGAGTCCCTTCGGATGCCAGCACTTGTTGACAGCGTGCGGGATTGAGTGGAATAAGGACGTGTCCACGGACATCACTTTCGGGCAAGTGAGATTGACTGACCACTTTTACGATTTGATGTCCTTCTCCTGAGCTTTCTTCCTCGAGGGGAGTCACTTGCGTGAGCCAAGCCCGATCTGTACCAAAACCTTCCAAAACAATACGCAACACTTCTTCTAATAAAATTTCGTTGTGGCTTGCACGCAAACAGGCCGCGCCAATATCTTCGATGATTTTGCTACGTGTCTCACTCTGTTTCTGTTGAGAAATATCTCGTGTTATTCCTTCAAAAAATAGGGGGTTTCCTTGTTTGTCGTAAACCCACATTCCTTCTGTCTGAACCCACTGGCTTTTCCCTGTGATCGTCAATATCCTGTGTTGTTGGGACAAGGCCATTTTTGTTTCCAGTGCATCTTGCATCTGTGTTTGCAGTGTTTTTAAATCCCCTGGATGAATCAAAGAGAGATAACCCCCCTGTTCACGCATCAGTGTTGAAGGATGATGCCCTGTCAAGGAATACAAGCCTTCATTTATAAAAAGAAGCGTCAATGGTGTGTCATGTTGACATCTAAAAAGAATGCCCGGGAAATGATTTACTATGGATAGGAGCTTGTTTTGGCTGAGCAATGTGGCATTTTTCTTTTTTAAATGAAAGAGGATGAAAATTATATAAGTGGAAATACAAAGCAGGATTAAGGTGATCATTGTCGCCATATTCCAGAGCACGGAATTCCCCTCATGGATGAGTAGAAACCAAAACCACTGTCACAGACAGTACACAAAAAAAATAAAAAACACCAGGATGACACCAAAATGGTAAGGCGATATCGCTAAGATGTTTAAGGAGGCGCATCTATCCACTGTTTTTACGACGACAGTTTTAGCGCTCGGAGAGCCATTCGTGCTCTGCAAGCGGAACCACGAATGGGGAAATAATCATGTCTGCGACAAGGCTGAAGGGTAAATCAATGAGCGGATATTTTGGGGGTACGGTTCCAAATTTTTTTGAAATGCGATCTTTTTTACCTGAAAGTGTGCGCAGGTTGAGTCGTGTGCCACTGAGGATTTTTGGGCTGTCATAAAGTAAAGAGAGGGCATTGTCTTCACCGTAGCACAGCCACTCAGTGATAAGAGAGACAAGCCTACCCACAGCAGCAGGAAATGTTCTTTTTTTGTAACGATTCGGCGCATGCGCCTTTCCTTTTATTCGACAAAAGCCACAATCGAATGTAAACCCGAAGTGCCTTCAGGAAATGCCCCGGATACAAATGAAGTCTGCGTACGTCCGATCCGGTCGGTCGCACGCACGTAAATCCGATGATCTCCGGGGGATGCCGTTTCCCAGGCATAGTGCCAGTGAACCCAGGCGTAAGGCGAGGTCGCTTTGGAGTCCAGTTTTACGCGCTGCCAGGTATCAGTGTTGTCAAAAGAGATTTCGACCATGCCAATCCCGTTATAACCTGAAAAAGCGATGCCCCGAAAGACGGCCCCCTTTTGCACGGTATTGTAGGGGCCAGGGGCATCAATTCTGGAGCTGACTTTGATGGTGCCCTGATCCGTCCAGCTCCTTTTCTGCCAATAGCCTTTGTAATCATAGTCAGTGAGTTCGAGTTGTGTCAGCCATTTCACACTTTTAATCCCGTATAAACCTGGCACAACAGCCCGGAGTGGAAAGCCGTGATTTTTATTGAGGGGTTTACCATTCATCTCATAGGCCAAAAAAACATCATATTGTGTGGCACGTTCAATGCTGATGCTGTCGGAATAATCGTCCGCGCCGTAGAGCGCGACATCAATGACAGCGGAGCGTGGCTGGACTTCTGTAAGCAGATCTTTGAGTTCGATGCCTTTCCAGAGGGCATTGCTGATTAAATCCCCCGCGACTTCATTATCGATACAGGTGAGGGTGACCATGCGCTCGATTGCAGGTCTTTTGAGAATGTCTTCATAAGTCAGACGGAGTGGTTTTTTGACCTTGCCTGTAATTTTAAGGGACCAGGTATTGACGTCGACCGTTTGTGGCCCGGAATATTGCACGATATAAAAATCTTCGGTTGGGGTGATAAAGGGGGTTTTTTTTGGCGGCAAGGCCAAAAAGCGCTTCATAAAGAATGAGCCCGCTTCGGCACGTTTTGCAAAAAGCGTTGAGGCAATGCCCAAGCCGGAAACCTGTAAAAACTTTCTGCGTTTTAGTTTTTTAAGGTAAACTCCAGGCGTGATTTTCGGCATGGTGGAAATTATATCGAGCCAATCCTTACTTTTCAAGCACACAAAGGTTTAAATAAATTTCGCGACCTTTTTTTGTCAGTCCTTTTTATGGCAGAGGATAAAAAAAATGCTAAGATTGACTCCATGATCAAGCCCGAAAATGTTCAGTCCGATCGCCCCGCACGATTAAAAGACAAGACCGCAGGTCTTATGATTCCACTCTTTTCTATTCGCACTGAAAACAACCTGGGGGCTGGAGAAATTTTAGACCTCATTCCTTTCATGGACTATATGAAGACGCACCACCTCAAGGTGTTACAGTTGCTTCCGATTTATGAAACGGCTCCCGATGAAACAAGCCCCTATCAGGCCCTGAGTAGTTTTGCGATTGACCCGGCCTATTGGTCTGTTGTTGGAACACACTTTCAAAACGATGATGCCATTCGGGCCTGTTTTGCCTCTGAAGACACAAAAATCCATTTGAAATATCTAGAGGAAAAAGAGACCACCGATTTGAAGGCCATCCGGGCTTTGAAGTACCACTTGTTTCACTTGGCTTTCAGAACATTTAAAGCTGAGGAATGGGATAAAGGAACAGCTCAGGCCATTCTTTTTCAGAAATTTACAGAAGAAAAATCAGTGTGGCTTGAAGATTATGCGCTTTTTTGGCAAATTAAAGAAAATCAGCATTGGATGCCCTGGTGCGATTGGCCCGAGCGTCTGAGAAACCGAGATAAAACATCCTTAAAACAGTTTCAAGCAGAACATGCGGAAGGCATTCTTTTTATCCAGTATGTGCAATGGGTTTTGTGGTTGCAGTGGGCCGAGGTGCGTCAACATGCAAAGACCTGTCATGTGAAACTTATGGGGGATTTGCCTTTTTTATTGAGTCAGGACAGTGCGGAAATTTGGCGTGACCCGCATCTTTTTCACGTCGATCTTTCGGTGGGTGCGCCGCCGGACGATTTTAGTGAGACAGGGCAGGGTTGGGGGCTTCCCTTTTTTAATTGGCAGGAGATGGAAAAAGAAAACCTCAATTGGTGGCGGCTTCGCATGCGAGAGGCCGCGCAATCGTATGACCTGATTCGTTTGGATCACGTTGTTGGTTTTTTCCGGGCTTGGGTCATGCCTACAAGGGGCCATTCCTATTTTGAGCCCTGCTCGGAAGCGGCCCAGATCGCACGGGGCAAGGTTTTACTCTCGGCCCTGATTGAAGAGGCTGGGCAATGTATCCCCATTGCCGAAGATTTGGGCTGTATCCCCGATTTTGTGCGGAATACTTTAAACGAGATGCAAATCGCGGGTCTGAAAATTATGCGGTGGGAAAAACAGGGAGAGGTTTATATTCACCCAAGGGATTATGCCCCCTTGTCGCTTTCAACGACAGGCACACATGATACATCGACCTTGGTGGCCTGGTGGCGAGAGATGTCGTTTGAGTTGCGAAGCAACTTTTTAGGTTTATTGGATGCACTCGATGTTCATTCCCCGGAATCCGATTTTTCGGAAATATTGCAACAACGGGTATTCGACCTGCTGATGGATAGCCCTTCACAACTGGTTATTTTGCCCATTCAAGATATTTTCTTAGAGGAAAATCGGATCAATATTCCTGGAACCGTAGGGCCGCATAACTGGGGCTACCGTATGCCCGTCGCACTTTCTGCGATAGATCAAGATCCTCGTTTTTGTGAAAAATTTTCTTATTTGACCGAGGCCATTTTCCGTTCAGGGCGTGGAAGTCAAAAGATATGAAGGTTTTTCGCCTGAATCACTTTTACAGGATATGCTTCCCGTGTCATGTGCTGCATTCCGATTTTTACCGGCACCTCCGTTATCCTTAGTTTTCTTGAAATTTTATTAAAAAAATGCACATTTTTTGCTTGAAAGCGATATGTAAAACTTGTACATTGCATTTTGGAATTTCAATAGGAGTTTGTTTTGAAAAAAATCTTTTTAGAATTAGATGTTTCCGGGACATCAGGCGACGCCGCCTGGAATGAAACGAAAGAGCCCAAGGGGTTTATCAAGGCCGAAATTCAGAAACCGAAAGCGTCCCGCTGTGACCACAGCCAAAAAACCTCCCATTTGGAAGGGGAATGGCGTGAAGTCACCGTTCAGATTGAAGACACTTGTTTTGAGGGTGCGCTGAGCTTTTACAGAAGTCTTGACCGTATTCTGGCGGTTGAAACCGAAGACTGAGTTTTCTTTGTAGGTTTTGAATTTGTAAAAAAAGAGGCTCTGATTTCGAGCCTCTTTTTTTAGGGTTGGTTAATGATATCAGCCCTCGCCTAAAAATTGTTCCAGACCTTGCCCGTATTCAAGACACTGTCTTCATCATTTTTTGTGCACTTTATCTGACGAAGTAGGTATCTCGGTAAAACTGAAGTTCTGTAATCGATTCTCTGATGTCGTTAAGGGCTAAATGGCTGCCCGCTTTTGTGGGGGCGGGTGTGCCCTTGGGATACCAGCGTTTTACAAGTTCTTTGATGGTGCTGACGTCAATATTGCGGTAATGAAGATATTCAAAAAAAGTCGGCATGTAGCGTTCTAAAAAGCGCCGATCATGGCCGATAGAATTCCCGCAAAGTGGGGATTTTTTTTCTGCACAATAGCGTCTCACAAAACGTAAGGTTTCTTTCTCAGCATCAGCAAGGCTGATCGTAGAAGACTCGATTCTTTTCAGTAAACCCGATTTTGTATGGGTCTTGCGACTCCACTTCTCCATATTCTTGAGGATTGTTTCAGTCTGATGAATGGCAAGCACGGGGCCTTCTTCAAGCACGTTTAGGTGACTGTCTGTGATAATCGTCGCGATCTCGACAATGGTATGTTCGTTTGGGTCTAGACCCGTCATTTCGAGGTCAAGCCAGACAAGATGTGCTTTATTTTGGGAGTGGCTCATTGAGATCCTTATGGGCTTAGAGGAGGAGTGGATAAAGTCAAGGCCGACTAATTTTAGCACTCAAAATAACGGCATCTGCGACTTCACGCATGGTTTTTCTGTTGTTCATACTTTGACGTTGTATCAGTCGGAAGGCTTCTTCTTCGTTGATTTTGGCCTGTTTCATCAAAATTCCTTTTGCACGTTCAACGGCTTTTCGGGTCTCAAGGGCCTCCTGCATGGCGGAAGATTGTTCGGACAGGCTTGTATTTTCCATCGCGACGGCGGCTTGATTTGCAACCCCTTGCAACAAGGCAATTTCTTCCTGTGAAAAAGCATGTTTTTTGGAGGTATAGCTGTTTAAGATCCCTACAACACGGTTTTTAATCATCATGGGAACGGAAAGTAGGGAAACAAGTCCTTCCTTTTTTGCGAGCTCGGGAAAATGGTAGAGCGGGTCGGTTTTGACATCCAGTACGGAAATGGGTCGTTTTTCCTGCACAGTGCGTCCTGAAATACTTTCCCCCGTTTTGACATTGGCTTTTCGGCGGTATTCTTCACTGAGACTTTGTGTCGCAACGATTTTCAGCTCGCCCTGTTTTTTATCCAGCAGCATAATGGAGCAAATTTTAGAACCCATCATGCCCGCGGTCATACTCACAATCAGGTTTAAGACTTCTTCGATATAGCGGTCTGATGTGATGGTGCTGCTGACGCGAGAAAGGGTGTCGACCTGCATGGCCTTTCTTTTCATTTCATCGTAAAGCCGTGCATTGCCAATGGCATTTCCCACTTGATGTGCGATTGTGGAAAGCAGTCGGATATCTTCTTGACTATGGTGGTGGGGGCTTTTGTATTGGATGTTCAGTACCCCGATCATTTCTTCTTTGCTAATGACGGGAACCGATAAAAAGGCTTGATAACGATCTTCGGGCAAATGTTGAAAGGATTTGAAGCGGGGGTCGTTTTCAGCATTTTCTGAAATCGCCACAGCACGCCGCTCTTTTGCAACCCACCCCGTAATGCCTTCACCCAACTCGACTCGGATTTGGCCGATCAGCTTCGGATGGGGAATCTTTGAGGCCTGAAGAACGAGGGCGTCTTTGGATTCGTTGACGAGATAGATCAGACAGGCATCTGCATTGCTTTTTTCGACGACGAGGGCAACGATTTCTTTTAGAACGATCCCCAGGTCGAGATTGGAACCGATGGATTCGGTAATGCGTTGAAGCAGTTCAAGTTCTTGTGTCTTTTCTTCAAGTGCTGCTTTGAAAGAAATGCGTGGTTTAGAGCTTATGTGTTTTTTGGCTGGGAGTGACGTCATTGTCACCGCCTCCTTTAATGAGTGCGTTACAAGCGCATGGATAAAATATGAGGATTTGCGGACAAAAGAGTACCATGTTTTTTTGTTTCCGGCAAGAACGATTCCTTGCAACAGGGGCTTGTTCTGAGAGGATTTTCCCTTTTATCCCGACTGATGTTTCAGACGATTCAGGACAGATTTTGTTTTTATCTTGATCTAATTTGTGCCTTTTTGATCTGAAATGTAGCGTCTTTCGATCCGTGGGCCCATACCACAAAGGATCTCGTAGACATGGGTTTTTGCCCGTTCTGAAACTTGCTCAGCCCACATGGATGCTGAACCTTCTGAGCCGATGACGGTGACATAATCTCCGATGATAAGTGGCGGGGCATCGCTTACATCAAGCATACACATATCCATACAAATGCGTCCGAGCACAGGAACCCGTTTCCCTTTGGCAATCATGATACCTCGGTTTGAAAGTGAAAGGGGGTAGCCATCTGCATACCCGATGGCAACGGTGGCAATCCGGCTTTTGCCTTGTGTAACAAAGGTGCGTCCATAACTAATGGCTGTCCCCTTTTGTACGGTTTTCAGTGCGATAATCCGGGCCTTCACTTGCATGATGGGCTTAAGCTTAAGTTTATTTGGAGTGGTTTCCTGCAAAGGGGAATAGCCGTAGAGTGTTATTCCCGGGCGTACGCAGTCCAGTTGCGCTGACTTGATCTGAAGGATGCCCGCACTGTTGGCCAAATGACAAAAAGGGATGTTCAGGCCTTTATCTTTAAAATCGGTCAAAATGTTTTCAAGTGTCGATAACTGCTTTTGTGAAAAAGAGAGGTCATTGAAGTCCGCCTCTGCAAAATGGCTTAAGACGCCCTCAAGGGTAATCATGGGATAAGAAAGTACGCTTAGGATAAAAGCCCGGGCTTTTTCCGGTGCGATGCCGAGTCGTCCCATGCCCGTATCGACCTTGAGGTGAACTTTGACGTGTTTTCCCTGTTTTACGGCGGCGGTGTTGATGGCTTCAAGTGTTTGCAAATCAAAAACAACGGGGGTCAATTCTTGCGCAACAATCTCGGGGATTTGATCCAGAATACAGCCCGTTAAAATGAGAATCGGATCACGGATGCCAGCCGATCTGAGGGCAAGTCCTTCTTCAAAGAAGGCGACTCCGAACATTTTGATTTTGTTCTTTTGTTGAGAGAGAAATTGGGTGATGGGGACTGCCCCATGACCATAAGCATTGGCTTTTACAATGGCCAGAATAGGCGTGTTGCCCACCCGGGCCTGAACTTGGCGTAGGTTTTCGTTCAGGGCGTCTAGGTTGATTTCTGCAAAACTGGGTGTTTGTTTGGAGGGGGACATGATCGGGATTAACGCGAATTAAAAAACGGAAACATTGTCGGTTTTTATTCATCGTAGCCGCAAGGCCTTTTTTTAGATTTCGAGGACTTCAGCTTCTTTTTTCTGGAGCACATTCTCAATGATTGTAATTTGTTGATCGGTTAGTTTTTGGACTTTGGCCTGTTCGGTGTGCACCATGTCTTCTGAAATATGGCCTTCTTTTTGGGTGGTTTTAAAAGCATCATTGGCTTCCCGGCGGATATTTCGGATGGCAATGCGACCCTCTTCACCCATACGTTTGACGAGCTTGACCAACTCTTTTCGACGTTCTTCGGTCAGGGGAGGGATGGCAATTCGGATGAGTTTCCCATCGTTAGAAGCCGAAAGCCCCAGGCCTGAGGCCGTCAGTGTTTTTTCAATTTCTTGCAGCTGGCTGATATCCCAGGGCTGAATGATGACGGTTCGGCTATCTGGAATTGAGAGTGAAGCCATTTGTTGAAGGGGTGTGGGGGTGCCATAAAAGTTGATTTTGATCGAATCAAAAAGGGCCAGAGAGGCGCGACCGGTTCGAATTGTTGCCAGTTCGGTTTTGAGGTGTTGAATCGCCTTTTCCATTTTTTCGATCATTTTTGCTTTTAAGTCATCGGCCATGGTTTTCCTCGTTTCAATCATAGAATCAAATTCGAATTGAATCAAATTCGCTCAAGTGTTTAGCGGTTTCCTCACCAGAGTTCCGATGGGTTCGCCTCTGAGTACCTTGCGGATGTTTTCTTTTTCCTTAATGTTAAAAACAATAAGGGGCAGGTTGTTGTCCATACAAAGTGTCACGGCGGTAAAATCCATGACCTGAAGGCCTTTGCTAATCACGTCAATGTAACTCAATTCCTCAAATTTTTTAGCACTTGTATCTTTTACGGGGTCTTTGTCGTAGACCCCGTCTACTTTTGTCCCCTTTAAAATGACGTCTGCGTTAATTTCCATTGCGCGCAAAACGGCGGCAGTGTCCGTCGAGAAATAGGGGTTGCCTGTGCCTGCCGCGAAAATGACCACTCGTTTTTTTTCTAAATGACGAATGGCGCGGCGGCGGATATAACTTTCAGCCAACTCTTTCATCTCAATGGCAGATTGCACCCGTGTGTAAACGCCCTTGCCTTCCAGCACATTTTGTAAAGCCAAGGCATTTAAAACGGTGGCGAGCATGCCCATGTAGTCGGCAGAGGTGCGTTCCATGCCCGAGGTGTGGCCTGCGATGCCTCGGAAAATATTGCCCCCGCCAATGACAACGGCTGTTTCGACCCCAAGTTTTGTCATCTCTCTAATCTGCTCTGCGATCAGGTCGATCATTTCTGGCTGGATACCAAAACGATCTCCACCGGCCAAGACCTCACCACTGACTTTGAGTAGAACACGTTTGTATTTTACTTCTGACATTGAAGCTCCAGTCTAAGGGTTAAACATACGTGAGATGGGCTGACATTTGAGGTGGATGTTGAGGTCCTTTTCGCTCAAAATTAAGGTCGAAACATAACATAGGCATGAGGGTCTTCACAATAAAAAGATCGGCCCTTTATCGAGATGCGGTCGGAATCTGAAACAAATAATTTTCATTAAAATCAATGCATCCTTGTGATTGGACTTTCTTGACGGTATTTTTGGATTCTGCAATAATGATCTGATTGATCTTTTATGCGAAACCCCTGGAAAAAATCGCATTTTTTATTTCCTTTTAGATTTGAGATGGGAAACAGAACAATGATGAAACTGGGTGTTAACATCGACCATGTTGCAACACTTCGCGAGGCCAGAAGAGGGATATTTCCTGAACCTGTGACCGCTGCATCTCTTGCGGAGCTTGCAGGTGCCGATGGTATTGTGGTGCATTTGCGGGAAGATCGCCGTCATATTCAAGATCGGGATGTCCGTCTCTTGCGTGAAATTATTCAAACGAAGCTGTGTCTTGAAATGGCGGCAACCGACGAGATGGTGAGCATTGCATCCGAGATTCGCCCCGAATTGGTTTCGCTTGTCCCCGAACGCCGTGAGGAACTGACGACGGAAGGGGGCTTGGATGTGGTCTCAGCTCAGGAAACATTGTTTGGGGTCGTTGAGACTTTGCACGCGGCAGGAATTGCCGTCGCTTTGTTTGTCGATCCTGAAGCCAATCAGATTAAAGCCGCACAAAAGGTTGCGGCTGATTGTGTTGAAATTCATACGGGGGCTTATGCCAATGCCAGAGGCGACGCGCGCGGCGGACACTTGAATGATCTTGTCGAATCCGCAAAACTTGCAGCCAGCTTAGGTTTGAAGGTGAACGCAGGCCATGGCCTGGATTACACAAACGTGCTTCCCATTGCACAAATTCCAGAAGTCGAAGAATTGAACATAGGGCATAGCATTATCGCTCGTGCGGTTTTGGTGGGGATGGGTTCTGCTGTTTCTGAAATGAAGTCACTCCTGCAATCGGCGGGGCGCCAGTCCTTACGGAATCTCTGAGTTAGATTGACATGACGACCTTAGGCATTGGCATTGACATGGTAAAGGTTTCTCGTATGGCGGGCATCATGCGGCGCTGGGATCGAAAATTTTTAGATCGTATTTTTACCCCGGCGGAGCGGGAGTATTGTTTGCAAAAGAAAATGGCTCCTGTGCATTTTTCCGGTCGTTTTGCCGTGAAAGAAGCGCTCTTAAAGGCCCTCGGCTCAGGCCTGAGCCGAGGCATTTCCTTGAAGGAAATTGAAACCCTGCCGAATGCCTCCGGTCAGCCTCGCGTCCATTTGTCCGGGCGTGTACGGGAGTTGGCCGAGGCCTTTGGGGCTTGCACGATCTTATCCAGTATTACACACGATGCAGATTACGCCATCGCTCAGGTGCTCCTACAGGGGACTCCACAATAATGCATATTGTGACTGCCGCCGAAATGAAGGCCCTTGATAAAGGTGCGACGGCCGACTATAAAATTCCCTCCCTGCTCTTGATGGAAAATGCCGCCAGAGGGATGGTGGACGAAATTGAAAAAATTTATGGGAAGGTCAAAAAAAAGATCGTCACTGTCATTGCAGGCCGTGGCAATAATGGGGGAGATGGTTTGGCTGCGGCGCGCCATTTACGGATGCGTGGGGCTTTGGTCAGGGTTTATCTTTTTTCAAAAGAAGTCCTGTTGCGAGGTGATGCAGGCATTTCTCTTAAAATTTGGCAGAAGACCGATGGTGTATTGCGTGAAGAAGGGGCCTTTACCTTGGAGCACTTGATTGCGGATACCACAAAGAGCGATTTTGTGATTGATGCTTTTCTGGGGACAGGGCTCTCTCATGCAATCGTCGGGCGTCATGCCGAAATGATCGAAATCATTAACCGTTGTGCACATAAAATCATTGCCTGTGATATTCCTTCTGGAATTTCTGCTGATACGGGTGAAATTTTGGGCGTGGCGATCAAGGCAGATGCAACCCTGACCATGGCAATGCCAAAAAGAGGGCATTTTATGCAGGAAGGCCTTTCATGTTCGGGTGTCTTAAGGGTTATTGACATCGGTTTTCCTGATCTCCTGATTGAAAAAAAGAAGCTCAATGTTTCGCTCATATGCCCTGATGTCGTGCAAGGCCTTCTGTCAGCTCGTGCAAAAGGAGTCCACAAAGGTATGATGGGCCATTTATTGGTGATCGCGGGTTCATCCGGGAAACAGGGCGCAGCGCAGATGACCAGTCTTGCAGCTTTACGTTCCGGGACGGGGCTTTTGACGACGGCTTTGCCCAAATCACTGGAAAAGGGCTTTTCGCCTCAGGCCATGGAAGTCATGACGCTCCCGCTTCCAGAAACAAAGTTGGGTTCTATTGCGATGGGTGCGGAAAAGCGGCTCATTAAAGCGATTGAAGGGAAGACCGCTTTGGCCATCGGGCCGGGGCTTTCCCAGCATCCCGATTCACAGCACTTGGTGTTAAAGCTCATTACCTCGGTCTCCCTCCCGATGGTGATTGATGCGGATGGGCTCAATGCAGTGGCCGTGGAGCTGGTCATTTTGAAGAAAAAAAAGGGCCCCTTGATTTTAACGCCGCATCCTGGCGAAATGGGGCGTTTGATTGGGAAATCGGCGGCGGATGTACAAAAAGACCGTTTTAACATTGCCGCAGAATTTGCAACCTTATGGAAGGTTATCCTTGTTTTAAAGGATGCGCACACGATTATTGCTTTTCCCGATGGCAGACTATGGGTGAACAATACGGGAAATCCCGGTATGGCCACGGCAGGGATGGGAGATGCCCTGACTGGGATGATTGCAGGTTTTATTGCCCAAGGTCTTTCTCCCGAAGATGCGACCCTCCTGGCCGTTTTCCTTCATGGAAAGGCGGGCGATCTTGCTGCGGCACAACGGGGAGAAGCAGGTCTCTTGACTTCTGATCTGATTGATCAGATCCCGCAAGCGATTCTTGAATATTTGAAGGAGCATTCATAACTTATGTCACAAATGGGCATCACGCTTTTTTTCCTCTTTGTCATTGGGGTCATCGCCTTGGCGATGGTTGTGCATGGCTGGATTGATAAAAAACGGATCAGCAAAAACTTTCTTCAACTCGCAGAGCCTCTTTCTGGCCACGTGGTTCAGGAAAGTCGCTTTTTTTACCCCCGATTTACCGGGGAAATTGAAGGTCGACAAGTCGACCTTTTTTTTGAAGTGGTTAAGGTGGGTCGTAAACACATCCTCTATTATATTTACAGCTTGAAATCGGAGATTACCTGTAGTCTATTACTTCTGAAAGTAGATGAATACAAAGTGGGAAAGGGTTCAGCCGAGGCGATTGCGGCCACAGGGACGCTCGTTTCGGAGGCAAAGGATGCTTATGAAATACGCACGCAAAACGAAGCCGAAGCCAGTGCCATCATTAAAGGTGCCGATTTAAAAGAACGCGTGACCGCTTTGGATGAGTTTTCAAGTTTACAGCTTGGACCGGATGCGCTTGTTGTTGGCAAACCGTATGACGGGATCGCAGATACAGAGTCCGTCAATATTATGAAAAACGTACGCGCTTTGGTGGATTTAGCAAAGGCCATGGAGCAATGCCAAGTCCCCACCTAAAAAATGTGGTAAGGCTCGCGACTCAGGGGCCAAAAGAGACCTTTCAATTGGGCGTGGCTTTTGGTGGGGCCGCTCAGGGCGGAGAAGTTATCGCGCTGATTGGCACATTGGGGGCGGGCAAAACACAATTTGTCAAAGGGCTTGCACAAGGCTTGGGTATTTTGCCGGAGGATGTGTGCAGTCCGACTTTTTCCCTAATGCAAACTTATGAGGGACGTTTGATCCTGACACACATTGATCTGTATCGCCTGGAAGACCCAAATGAAATGGGTGCTTTGGGTCTGGAGGAAGAGATCGAAGACACGGTAGGACTTGCGGCCATTGAGTGGGCCGACAAAGGAATGCATCTTTTGCCTCCGGGCAGATTGCAGTTAAGACTCAAAGCCCTTGATGGGTCTCTGCGTGAAATGTGCATGCAATCCACTGATCCCGTGCATCAGGCCTGGCAAAACCGAAGCTTAAAAAAATATGCTGAAGTACAGGATTTATCTCATTTAAAGGATTCCAAATGACGGGGAGCGCAGAGATCAAAACCCTTGTTTCCAATCTACAGGATCACCTCTCCTGGCTGCAATCGGAGGGTTTTGATACTTGGAAAGCCGAAGTGCCACTTGCCGTCTTACCTGCCATTTCGCCCCTCTCTTTGCAGGGAATTCGCGACGATTTGGGGGATTGTCAGCGCTGTCCATTGGGTGCAACGAAAAAGCACCTGGTTTTTGGTGTGGGAGATGCTCAGGCAGAATTAATGTTTGTCGGAGAAGGTCCCGGTGCCGACGAAGATGCACAGGGGGAGCCCTTTGTTGGAAAAGCAGGGCAATTATTGACAAAAATGATTGGGGCGATGGGGCTATCGCGGGAGCGGGTTTATATTGCAAACATCATCAAATGTCGTCCGCCACAAAACCGCAATCCGCGCCCCGATGAAATTGCGTCCTGTCGTCCTTTTCTGGATCAACAAATTGCCGCAGTTCGCCCAAAAATTATTTGTGCCTTAGGCACCTTTGCTGCACAAACCCTGCTGAATACGCAAACACGGATCTCTGATTTACGGGGGCATTTTCATGAACTAAACGGCGTCAAAGTGCTACCGACCTTTCATCCGGCCTATTTATTACGCAATCCAGCAGAGAAAAAGCGGGTTTGGAGCGATCTTCAGCGCATTATGGTCGATTTGGGATTGCCGCTACCGGAGAAAAGATGAATCGGCTCTGGGCGCCTTGGCGTATCGACTACATTAGAGGAGAAAAACCCTTGGGATGTATTTTGTGTGATAAACCCAAAGAAGACAAAGACATAGAAAACCTCATCCTGCATCGTGGTGAGCATGGTTTTGTGATGATGAACCTCTATCCTTACAACAGCGGTCACTTAATGATTTGCCCTTACGAACACGTAAATACACCGGAAGACCTCTCTGATGCGGTGACAAACAACCTCATGCAATTGCTCAAACAAAGTCTTGCTGCACTTCGGAAAGGCTTTCAGCCTGAGGGCCACAATGTGGGGCTCAATTTGGGAAAAGCCGCTGGAGCAGGCATTGATGATCATGTGCACTTTCATATTGTCCCGCGGTGGGTCGGAGACACCAATTTCATGACCGTGGTTTCAGACAATCGGGTGATCCCCGAAGATATCCATGAAACCTATCGCCTGCTCATCCCCCAGTTTAGGTGAGGATACAATGATTCGTCTGTTCTTAATTTCCGGTATCAGTGTCATCTTTTTTGGGGCCTTGTACCTCAATCAGGAACAGCAAGCCTCGCTTCACTTTTTTTGGGGGATGGAAACAAAACCCTTGCCGATTCACTTAATTGCCTTAGGCAGTTTCTTCATTGGACTGCTTTTTTCTGTCTTGCTTTTTGTGCCGGGTTGGATCCGTTCCATGCTTGATCGTAGAAAAAAATCCAAACGGATTGAGGCATTAGAAATCGATATTGATAAGATTCGTTCCGAAACCCTGAAAGAAAGCACGCCTGTCTTTACCCCCACAGAGATTGAAAAAACACCGGGTGATTTTTCCTAAACAGCGGTTTTCTATTTCTCACTCCCTCCTTCTTTTTCTGCCAAATCTAGAACTTCTTTTACAAGCTGACGAAAAACTAGACAGTCAATTTTATGATAAATAATCCATCTAAATTGTTGTATAATTAGGATTATTTAGAGAATATCCCTTATATTTATGTATATTCCTGTGTCAGAATTTTTGACAGTCATATTCCTGGGCTACAACATGACGGTTTTATATTTTACCCACCTGTAAAAAACAAACGATTAAAATCAATGGCTTGCACATATTTCTCTGGGCATGTTAATCTTTGGCACTATATTTGCTTTCTGAGAGAGGATGACTTTGAAAATACTAAGATTTTAGAAGGTCTCGGTAATTAGGAATGATAATTTTTATGGAGGGCATTATATGTTGAAAAAATTACAGTTCAAACTTGTTGCAGTTTTATCTTTTACGGTGCTGGCGCTTTCATGGAGTGGTGTTTCCTGGGCTGTCCCAGTGGGCAGTTTCGACGGCACGCGGATTATGGTCATTGATGGTGATGGTGATGGTGATACCAGTGTGACTTTGCTTAGTGCGAGTTCTTCTCTTACTTTTGGTTATTATCTGAACGGGAGCAGTCTTTTTACCGCTTTTGGTGGTCTTGATGTTTTCCAGGATAGAGATGTATTGGATTTGGCCCTACAGGATGGTTCAACGATCTACACGGCTTCCGGTGATCTTGCCGATCCAAGCTATAGCCTTTCCATGGATTTTGCGGGTGATCTGAGCACGAGTACTTACTTTTCACAGGATCCGCTTCCTTCATGGTTGGACACCTATTATTCCAGTCTCACCGTGAATTGGTCTCTCCCTTCTGGAGATGTAACTTCAATCAATTTTGCATTGAGTGGAAACGGCGACGGCATGGCCCCTGTTCCGGAACCTGCGAGCTTGATTTTGATGGGTTCTGGTTTGGTCGGTCTCGGGCTTTGGAGAAGGAAAAAGTCAAAGGCTGCGTCAGTGTAAATGTTTCAATCGTGATATAAGCAAAAAAATGCCGCTTGATCCAACGGATCAAGCGGCATTTTTTTGTGTGAGACACCGAAAATCAAGGTCTCGTGTGGTCGGGGTGAGAGGATTTGAACCTCCGACTTCCTGCTCCCAAAGCAGGCGCGCTGCCAAGCTGCGCCACACCCCGTTTTCACGCGTATGATAAACAGATTTTTGTATAGAGATCAAATATTTTGAAGGATAAGGCCTCTTAAGATAGGAATTGCGGCGCGAACAGCACGCCCCCGCTGGCTGTGCTGATTTTTTTCCGCGGCGCTTAAATCTGAAAAGGTGCGATTCAATGGCGGATAATAAAAAACGGGGTCATACCCAAAACCCGTACCGCCTGATTCTACTGCTGTAATCTGTCCTTCACAGATCCCTTCGACAACATCAACCTGCCCCTGTGGAGTGACGATGGCCAGGGTGGAAATAAAATGCGCCCCTCTTTTTTCAGCAGGAAGTCCAACTAATAATCTTATGAGCTTTTCCCGGTTTTCTTGATAGGAGACCTGCTCTCCTGCAAAACGGGCAGAATAGAGTCCGGGGGCACCGTCTAAAGCCTCAACCTCAAGGCCGGAGTCATCACCTAAAGCCACATGTCCTGTTTCCATCGCGACAAATAAAGCCTTTTCAATGGCATTCTCTCGGTAGCTTTCCCCTGTTTCCGGAGGCAAAGCCAGTTCGGGAAAATCAGCGAGGGTCTTCAGTGTGATGTCTATTTTACCCTCAAGAATGGCCGCAATCTCCCGCACTTTATCTTGATTCTCTGTTGCGAGGACCAGAATCACTTATTTCAATTCCCCCAATAAATTTTTTTGCTCGGCAATCAATTCTCTGATGCCGTTTGAAGCCAGATCAAGCAAGGCATCCAATTCTGCCTTTTCGAATGGTTCACCTTCGGCGGTTCCCTGGACTTCGATGAACTTGCCTTGGCCCGTCATAACCACATTCATATCGACTTCTGCTTTCACATCTTCCGGATAATTTAAATCCAAGAGGAGTTTGTCTGCAACTTTTCCGACACTAATGGCGGCCAAATAATCTGTGACCGGAAATTTTTTAATTTTGCCCTCTTTTTGATGGTGGCGGATGGCATCGACCATGGCGATAAACGCGCCTGTAATGGATGCCGTGCGGGTGCCGCCATCGGCTTGAATGACATCACAGTCTATCCAGAGGGTGCGCTCTCCCAAAGCGGCCATGTCTACGACAGCGCGGAGTGAGCGTCCTATGAGTCTTTGGATTTCATGGGTGCGACCGCCGACTTTTCCCCGTGAGGACTCGCGCGAGATCCGGTCTTTGGAGGCACGTGGCAGCATCGCATATTCGGCGGTAATCCATCCCGTTTTTTTGTCTCTTAAAAAAGGGGGCACGCGGTTTTCGAGGGTTGCGGTGCAAATCACTTTTGTATCGCCCATTTCGATCAGCACAGCCCCTTCAACATCTTTCAGGAAGTTTCGTGTGATTTTGAGTGGTCGAAGTGTATATTCTTTTCTTCCATCAATGCGCATGTCGATTCCCTCGTGAGCAAAAGAGGGCGATTATATAGCGTGTTTCCAGAAAGATCAATTGCATTCTTCTTCCCCCGATTATCTACTGAAAGCGGTATTGCAAGCCCAGTGAAAAGGCATAGGATTCCCAGGTGACACGATTGAGTTGCGTTGTCCCACTCGAGCCATCACTTGCAAAAATACGGTCAATTCCGGTTTTTGTTTTCCATTCGAGATAATCTCCTTTGAGCGTGATCCTCCAAGCAGGAGAAAGACTTTGTTTCCATCCCAGTGAGGCGAGAATGCCAGAGCCATCGGCAGAGTGTGTGAAACTGAGTGGCTGTGCTAAATCTGGCCTTAGGTTCCAGTTTGCTGCTGCATTGTAGTTGAGCCAGTGGTACTCGACGGAAGCAAAAAAAGTGTGTCGAAGGCCAATATTCGCAGAAAAATCCAGCCCAATCCAAGGACCACGCCACTCGGTCTCATAGGTGCTATTTAGGCCAGAAAATGGGCCAAGGGCTTGGACCTCAGGAAAGAGATCTACTCTGCTTATAGTTTGAAGACCATCTGTCATTTGTAAGTTTTGCTGGTGATATGAGTAGCCCGCCAAGGGAGCAAGATGGAAGACCTGTCCCGCTTTGGACATCTTTTTTGTGAATTGCAGGCCTAAGCCAAAAGAGGCATCAAGAACATTGCCCTGATCCGAACGATTGTTTGAGCGTGAAAATTCATCTTGGCGGTTGTTGATGTTAAAATCAGAATCCTGATTTTTCCCTTCGACGATTTCCCCGTAGGATAGGCTTGCGCGTATGTAGGGTGAAAACGGGGAGGAAGGGATATCAACAAGGAGTTTTGCATTCCCCTTGACTTGGTTAATCAACAAATTTCCCCAACTGAGTTCTGAAAGGATGTTGACATTATTTGCTGAGGGTGCAACGCCAGCGATGCTCCAATTCAATTGGTCAATGCGCCACCCGGTTTCAAGGCCCAGATCCAGTTTTTTTACCGGTTTTGCTAATACGGGCGTCGTGAAAAGAAAGCACACGATGCCTAGAGTGAGGGTTGTGCAGCTTAATTTCCTCATCTTAAGTCCTTTTCGAGAAAGACCTTTTCTATGGTTATTGCTCAAATTGGCTGGTGAGTTGGCCGCAAGCGGCCAAAATATCTCTGCCCTTGCTTTTTCGGATGGTTGTTCGAATGTGGTGTTGGTGCAGATGACTTTGAAACGCGAAAATTTGTGCGTCCGGCGTCGCTTGATAGGGGGAACCAGGGTAGTGATTAAAAGGAATCAGATTGATTTTACAGGGAATGCCCCGAATCAGATGCGTGAGGCGTTTCGCATCTTCAAGGCTGTCATTGATGCCGTCTAACATGACGTATTCAAACGTGATGGAGCGACGCGGGGGGAGATGGAAGCGGCGACAGGCGGCAAGCAGTGCCCTTAGAGGATAGAGCCGATTGACCTTCGGCATTAAAAGATCCCGGATTTCATCGGTGGTTGCATTGAGTGAGATGGATAAATTGACATCAATCGGTCCGGCTAACAGTTGCTCGATTTGAGGTACCATCCCTGCTGTGGAAACGGTGACCCGGCGGGAGGCGAGGTCGAACCCGGCTTGCGAGATCATCCAGACCAAGGCTTTTTGCAAAGCCTTTAGATTGGCGACGGGTTCTCCCATGCCCATCAGGACAATGTTGCTGATGCGCTCACCTTCGTGTAACAGGGATTGAACGGTCAGGATTTGATTGAGGATTTCGTCTGAGCGTAGATTGCGTTTGAGTCCCATCTGTGCCGTCAAACAAAATGTACAGTCGAGGGTGCAGCCAACTTGTGAAGAGATACAGAGCGTGCGGCGACTGTCGTCTCGAATTAAAACGGTTTCAATCTGTTTGCCATCAGAAAGGCCAAAAAGGAATTTCTCAGTGCCATCGACCGATTTTTGGCGACTGAGTATTTCAAGTGGGGCAAGGTGGACGGCTTTGGCCAAAAGCAGGCGGTCCCCCTTGGAAAGGTTGCTCATGGCATCAATGTTGGTCGTATAGCGTTTGTAAACCCAGGCCAGGACTTGTGAAATTCGGTAGCGCTTCCAGCCCAGTTTTATCCCAAGGGCTGTCATTTCTTCGAGACTCAGTGCCAAAAAATGTGGTTTTGTGTGATTCATGGAAACCGACAAGTGACATTGCCGATAATCTGCTTTCCTGCGACAGCACCAAAATCGCGGCTGTCTGTGCTTTCGTCTACATTGTCACCCCGGAGGAAATAACGATCATCATCCAGAACAGCCGTGATTCGTTTGATCATGGGAAATCCGGGACGCTGCGGATGCAGGACAAGCACAAGATCACCCGCGTCAGGTCGTTTTTTACGATAAGCTCGGGCATCAACCAAAACTTCATCACCCGCTTTTAAGAGGGGAAACATTGAGGCTCCAGAAATACGCTTGCGTTTCCGGAGCCTCAAGAGCCAAAACAACAGATCACGATGGGTGCTATTTCTTAATGTCTTACTCATTCGGAACCTGTAAAAATTAGAACAGTCTTAGCTTACTGTGTAATAAGCGACTTCGCGGTTTTTTGAACCCCAGAACATTCCGTGAATCGTCTCAATAGCTGCCATCAATTTTTCTGCACTTTCCAAGCTCACAGACACCTTACAGGCCGAACACAGTTTAGCGGCTTGCCAAAAGGTCTCGTGCAAATTGGGGTTGGCTTCCAAATGAGGCGGCTTGAAATAATCCGTCCACAAAATAAGCAATTCGGTCTTCGCAACATGGGCCTGCTCTTCTTTAATGGCAATGTAGCGGGAGAGCGTATGTTGGGAAGCGTCATCCTTGCTGTCTTTCAGTGCGATAATCTTTTTTGTCATTGCAAGCACGGCTTCTGCTGCAATCCGGGCAGAAGCGGGGTCATAGACACCACAAGGCCCATCGCAGTGCGCATGAACGAGAGGTGCGGGCTTCAATTCTTTTATTTTTTGTGCAATCTGCTTGATCATTCTATTTATCTTCCTCCATATCAATGAATTAAGCCTGAGGGGCTTCCTGACAGAAAAAAAATCCCCGGACAGCCTTCAAGCGTTTCAAAATCGGGTCGGTCGAAACTTGAAGAACAACTTCGCGCCCACCATAACAGGTTAGGACAGTCCAAAAAAAGAAAAAATATTAAAGAAAGTATTTCTTATTATTGTTCGAGAGGGTTTTTCCGAACCATGATTACGAGGGGGAAAAGGGAGGAAAGGTGTTACTATTAAGTGCCATAATGTTTAGTTCATTCCGCCTCCTTAATCTGGAGATAGAAAAACAGGATATAGTCTTAAGGCGCTAGGATGTGTGTGTGTCCTTGACAAAACATTCTTAATCGACTAGAATGGCTAGTACAATATCAAGGAATTCAATGATTTTGTAAGATTGTTGTGACCTAATAGATAATACGCATTTTCCAGTTTGACAGGGAGAAGTGATTTTATTAGGATTTAGCGTCTTCTAAACTTAAGCCTTTAGATTGAGTGGGGACGCATAATAGTGATTATCTCGGACTTCTTGTCGAATAGAAGTGAGATAGAGGGAGGAAATAGCTTATGTTAAAAAAAGTGCTTTTTTTAACGTTGGTTGTGGGTGCTTTTACGTTTGTCGCTCAGAAAGAGGCTTCAGCCCAGTGTGTTGGTGGTAATGGTGCTTCTAATATTGTTTGTACAAACGATTCTGCAACCGTCGGCAGTGCCACCCTTGGATTTGATCCGAGTGGTGCGTTAATGGCCGCGGTTACAAACACAGACCCGAGTGCGGGCCCGTGTTTCACCTGTCCAAATTCAAATGCCGGTGGCACAACTGCAGGTGCATTGACCAATAGCATGTTCGGAACCATTCGGCTCAATTCTGATGCGGACTTGGGTGATAAGTCTTTTAATGCCTCCGTGCAGGGTTTGACCATTCCAACAGCCAAATCTTGTACTGCCATAGGGTGTAATGATTCGGGTGCTTTCACCTTTAGTATGCCGCTTCCTACGATGGACAACTTGTCTGCGGGTACGGCCATTGCCACAAATCCGGATCCAGGCGTTCCTGTGGGGACTGCCGGTGCAAGGGTGACCGTTTCAAATACATTCACTTATAATGCGGATGGTTCAAGTTCTTTTGATCAGACCGTTGAGCAGCTGACCTTCACCGAAGGGCTTGCGGGCAATGACTTACAGCATGTGATTATACAAGCTGATTCTGCGAGTCTTGCAAATCCCAATCCTGCTGGTGGTGGGACTGGTGTGGTGAACTACTCCCAGACCATTACAGAAGGTGCTTTTGTCTTGGGTCCCTTGAACGGGTCTTTCCTCTACAATGTTGGTGCGGCTTTTAATGTAGCCGGTGGTTTTGGTGCAAATGCCCCAACGGGTCCAGATGGAACAGCGGTTCTTCCAGACAACTAATATAAGTCTTTAGTTGTCTCAGCGTTTTGCTGGCCTAAAAGGGAGAAGCTTTTCAGCTTCTCCCTTTTTTTATCTGTTATACTTTAAGCAAGATTTTCCAAGCTGTATTTCCCTCAATCTATCCGTGGTTTCCCAGTGATGGAGCCTGAATTTATCCCTCCCTTTGGATCCAGAAAAGATCCTACATTTCCTGTAATAGGATTTTCGGTTTTTTTGTTTTTTCTTTTAGTCCAATTTTTTTTAGTGTCTCCTTCGTTTGCCCAATCTGCTCAAGACGAAACGGAAAAACAGATTTTTGAAGAAGGCCGGGGATTCATCGAAAGTGGAAATCTAGATCAGGCCATTGCATCCTTTCAAGATATCTTGCTGATCAATCCGGTGCATACGCCCTCCCATCTTAATCTGGGTCTTATTTACGGTCTTAAGGGACAAATCAATACGGCCATTGAATCCCTAAAACAGGCCGTGGAAATCGACTCAAAGCTGCTTGCGGGTTATTTGTTATTGGGGCAGATGTATATGCGAAAGAAACTGCCCGACGAGGCAAAGATGGCCTATGCACAAGTCATTGAGATACAGCCAGATTATGCAGGGGGTTATACCCTCCTGGCTCAGGTCTATCAACAGGAAGGCGACCTTGTTAAAGCGGTCGAGCTCTATCGTTTGGCTGCGTCCATGAAGGATGATTCTCCAGAAAAGAAACAAGCTCAATTGGCCCTTGAAAATCTAAAAAAAAGAGCCCGTGTTATTTTTGAGCGAGGCATAAACCTTTTTCGGCAGGGTGAGGTAGAGCATGCTATCACGCTCTTTGAAAAAGTACGCATTATTGATCCAGAGTATGTTCAGGTTCTTTTCGAGTTGGGCATCATCTATATGGGCAAGGGGGAGTTGGAGGAGGGTGTCCTTATTTTGAAACAGGCGATTGAAAAAGATCCGACCTTTCTCCCTGCGTATTTAAATCTAGGGCAAGCTTATGAAAATCAAGGAGAAATTGCAGATGCCATCCTTCAATATCGTAAGGTTCTCTCCCGTACCCAGACGCCAGAAGTCCAAGAGGCCATACTTGCTCGGAAAAAACTAAGCCAATTGGGAGAAACCCCTGAAATTGGGAAAATGGTGCAGTCTCTCCTGCAAGAGGGTGCCCGTTTGCTTGCGGCCGAGGACTTAGAGGGGGCAAAGGCTGAATTTCGGGTCGTTTTGACTTTTCTCCCTAAACAGGCATTGGTTCATTATCAATTGGCCGAAATTGATGTGCAACAAGGTAAGCCGCTTGAAGCCGAAAAAAAGTTCAAAGCTGCAATTGCCATCGAAATCAATCATTTTCCAAGTTATTATGCTTTAGCCGATCTCTATGAAGAACGAGAGGAAATTGGGGCTGCAACTAAAATCTATGAAGACCTTATTCAGATTAGGCCCACAGATCTTCTTGCAAAGATCCGTTTGGGGATCTTACTTGAGAAAGAAGATGAAATTAAAAAAGCCTTAGCTTTATACCATCAGGTTATTGATTCCTCCACGCAGGGCAGCAAACCTATTTTGGAATTGGCGCAAACCCGGATTGACCTTTATGAAAAAAAACGGATGCTGAGTTTCTCTAATACCGCGATCTCATACGACAGTAATCGTACGCAGAGCGAGGATCCGGAAAGTGAAATGGTTTCTTCTCTGGCGATGGGGGCGACCTATTTTTTTAAAAAACTTGAGCGTTATCGTATTCCAATGAAGTTTAATTTAAGTACTCGTTTTTTGCATCGCGCCCAGCTTTATTTTTTTAATTCCGGTCTATCTCTTTCTTACGCACGTTCATTTTCAAATTATAGTGTTTTGGCCGACTCTAATTTTACGCTGGGCAGCGTGTTTGGCAGTGACGTTGAAAATGGAAAATCTTTTATCAGTCAGGATTATACCGGAGAGATTACCCGTCAAGGGACTATTCCAAGTGCCATTACCTTACGTGGAAATTTCAAAGATACCGAAGTTTTTAGTAACCCCATCTTTAGTTCTAAACGGATGACAGGGACAGGAATTCTTTCCCAAAATCTTTCTATTGGAGAAAGCGACCTGGGAAGTCTACATCTCGGTCTCAGTGTCCTTGATAATGCCATTGTGGCGAACGATCAGACACGAAGAGAAACCAAGCTTTCTTTGGATTACAATCGGAATTTTGGCGAAAAATTTACCTTGAGGATGGGTTATTCCCAGACGGAGCTGGATTTTGTAAACATCGACACCTTGTCTCTAAGCCGAGGGGAGGCCACAAAGCGGCAGAGTACTCGCAGAAGTGCAAGCCTTGGTTTTTCGTATCGTCTTAAAAAAGGTTTGACCTTTTTTGGAAATTATACGCGAATTGAAAATAAAACAAATCTGCCCATTCCCGCCGATTTGAGCATAGAAGATATCAATAATAGCCAGATTGGTGCGCTTGGCAATTACGATCAAAACCTCATGAGCTTGGGTTTGAGCGGTAGGGCAGATCTAGAAACATTTTATCCTCAATGGCATCGTTTTGGAAAAAAGCTCACCGTGGGACTCACAACGGGCTACTATCATCCTGCACTGACAGAGCTGAATGATATTTTGCGTGATCCCAAAACCGTGATTGTGCAAGACCCCAATCACCTGCTGCCTACAAACCCAGGATTTCGCTCCGAAGCCAGAAATATTGCAATGAAAAATATCGGTGGAGGAACCAGTCTTGGGATTGAGGCGGAATGGGAAATCAGTGCACATAACGGCCTGGTTTTGAGCGTCTCAGAATGGCGAAACAGCACGGTTCGAACCGATCTGGTGCCTTTATTGCTCTCCCCCGGAGCGCCCGCAATCATGGTACCAAGGAGTGCACGTTACAACCTCACCATCAATCAGGTCTTTTTGTCCTGGCGTTATTCCCTGATCAACCACGCGACAAAGGGACGTCTCTTTTTTGATTTGGGTTTAATCGGTGGTTCATTTACCAATTTAACTGCGGATGCCCTGATTAAGGTTGAAGACAATCCGGTGGGTGACCCTTTTGCATCCTTAGGGTCATTTGAGGCCCGGGGACGTAGTTTTACAACACGTGTGGGTTTGGGTGCGGCCATTTTTATTCGGCCCTGGTTGTCTCTGGGTTTGAGTGCAAATTATGTCTGGGGAACCGTAACCAAACTTAAAATTGCGCGTGACTTTCCTTCCAGTTTTGGTCTGATTGACGAGGGTTTGCCCGGGGTGGCCAATAGCGACTGCCTTCCACGACTTGGCGATCGCCCAACAGGGGATACCCTGACCACAAGAACGTGTGAGGTGGACCAAATCCCAGACCCGGACGAGCGACCGAAAATCTTGAAACTGAAATTAAATGGACTTGAAGGCCGCGTTGCTTTGCGCTTTCATTTTGGAAAAGGCAAGCCGGGACGAACGGCATTCGAGAAATTTATGAATTGGGGTGATCAGGAAGAAGTCGAAAGTGAATCTGAGAAAGCCGCACCGTCTTGGAAAAGTGCGGGAAGCTGGGGCAGTCGCAACGCAAGATTGGGTCTTTCGGCTTTAAGTTTTGACGGAACCCTAAAAAATGAAACGGCTTACCGTATCAATAAACCGCTGACTTTTACCAAGGCGCTTAGTTTGATGCGTCTCAATACACAGTATGTTTTTTCATCCAAATTTAAGGTGACTGGGCGAGGACGTATTTTTTATGATGCCATTACGGATTTTGTTGATCCCGATACGATTAGCCCAAGACGATTTGAAAATACGATTCTGACGCAACTGCCGCGAAGTCCGACGCCCGCGGAAATTGCGGCGGTTGATGTGAATAACTCTCGGGGTGTTGAAATCAATCAAGACGGTGCCGAGTTGAGAGAGTTTTATTTGGATGCACAATTCAAACACTTCGACCTGCGGATTGGCAGACAAATCGTACGTTGGGGGGTTGTGCCTGGCGCACGTGTCACGGATGAAATCAATCCCTTTGATTTTGGAGAGTTTATTTTGAGGGAGGTTGAAGATCGCTTTATTCCCTTAATGATGGCCAAAATTGACTTTTTCCCCGGAGACGCCCGTTTTGAATTGATTTGGATTACAGAAGCCGTTCCTCATAAGCCGGCTCCTGTCGGCTCGGAGTTTGAGCAATTTCAAATCTTGGATGGTTTTATTGCGCCGGATGCCTTTTTGGATGCTTCGCTCAATTTTAATGCAGATGCCATCGAGAATACGGAAGTTGCCGCACGACTGGTTCAAAATTTGAAAGGCTGGGAAATTGGACTGACCGCTTTTTACACCTGGGATGATTTTCCAGCGAGTTTTCGTCGGATTGATGGCGAACTTGGTGGGTTTTCGGTCGCACCGGAAGTCACCTTTACTCCGCGTATGAATCGCGTCACAACTCTTGGAACCACGCTTTCAAAAAGTTTTGGGCGAGTCGTTTTGAATACAGAGTTTGCCTACACCTTTGGAAAACTCTTTGGGACCTTGCTCACCATCGAGTCCGCGGCCACAGCGGCGATCAATGGCACACCCACAGGGATTACTCCGCTTCTTGGAGAGTTGGAACGTGACTTTTTGAAATACGCTGCGGGCCTGGATTTTGCTTTTTTGGGGACGGAAATGTCGCTTCAGTTCCTCCAGCAATATATTCCAAATTGGGATTCTATTATTTTGCAGGACAGAGTCGACACCGTCGTGTCTCATTTTATGAGAAAAACCTTTATGAATGAGCGTTTGGTGGCAAAAATGTTGACACTTTTTTTTCTGAATGAAGATGACTTATTGCTGAGACCCGCAGTGGAAGCCCGCTTAACCGATAAAGTCAAAACGGTGTTCGGGTCTGATCTGTTCATTGGAGACCGGGGAGAAGAAGTCGGGCAATTTGATTTTATCGGATTTTTTAAGGACAGTAGCCGTGTTTATTTGGAATTTGTCTACAGCTTTTAGACAGGCTTTGCAGCGATTCGTTTTTTTGCGTTAAAATATCGGTATCACTCTATTTTTGCCGGAAAAAGCAATATGTAGTAAAATTAGTAAGTTAACTTGTATAATTTTAATTTTATATAAGTCTTAAAAAAGCTTTGACTAAGCTAAACGGGCCCAATCAGAGCGCCTATAAAGCGTTCCTTCTCTAAGAGCTCTTGATCAGGTTAGAGGGTAAGGATGAAAACAAAGTACTGGATTATTTTTTTTACATGCGGTCTTGCCTTCCTTTTTCATGGCTGTAATTCGGAGCCATTTCCCATTGGGGGAAATCAGGACGCCGGGTTTCAAGTCCCCCTTGTCCCGACTTATACCTTTAATTTTAAAACGGGTTCTGGTGCCATTACGGGTGAGCAGGGAAATCTAAGGATTGTTTCCGGTGCGGATATTAAAAACCTGCTTGCTGCCACGCCGGGAATTAGTGAGCAACGTTCAGATCGCGGCGTGATCAGTGGCATTGTTGTGGATGAATTAGGGCGTTCCCTTTCGAGTGTTTCTATTGGGGCCCTGGATAAGGCCGGACGGATTATCCGAAATGTAGATGGCACTGTGAGAGCCGCAATTACCAATGCCGAAGGAGATGTTGTTGCAGAAGTTCTCTACAATAGCATTAACGGTGTGCCTGAATTTGTGAATACCTCCGGCACCTCTGTTTCAGGCAGTTTTACCGCACTGAATGTGCCTCCGGGAGTGCATTTTATCAAGGCGGTTCAGGGCGGGCGGGGCAATGCCCGTGTCAATATTTTTGCGGGCAGTCTGTCGCTCATTGATCTGGCGGTTTTTCCCGTCAGCTTGCCTGCTGTTGATATTACGGGTGTTGTCCGAGGACGAGATGGTTTGACACCTGTGGGTCAAACAGACATTCGTTTTGCAGGGGTAGGTGGCCAGTTGACGACGGGCAGCGCAAGCGCATTCAGTCTCTCTGGTTTGAGTGCGGAAAGCACCTTTCTGGTTAAAACAGGGGCTGCAGGGCATGTGGACACTTATCAGGAAATGTTCACCGATTTGGGCACATTGACTTTGACCTCGGTGACCCCCCAGATCACCAAAAATTTCACCACAATTTCGACACCGGATTTTCAGGCGATGGTGGCAGCGACAGGGGCCTCCGTCATTTCAGGCCGAGGGACATTGTTCGGTAAGGCCGTCGCGCTGAATGGGAAAAAGCGTGAGGTCACCCTGTCCGTGACAGACAGCGGAGGCAATGCGATTGGGGAGGTTTATTATTTCCCCTCCGGGGGTGATTTGCCTGTTTGCAATGATGCCAATATTGGAACGTGTTTAACAAAAACATCCGCCGAGGGGCAGTTTCTGATCTTGAATCTCCCTCCGGGCTTGGTGTTTATCAAGGCCTACGCAGAAGTCGCCTCCGAAGAGGTCCTTGGAGAGACGATTAAATCGACAGGCACATTCGTGACTTCTGTTTTTTCGGACGGAATTAAGTTAAATGACGTTACTTTACGGGTGACACTTCGAGAAGATCCTAACGCCGCGTCTCCCCCAAAGCCTCCCACCTGGTACAGCATGGCGCTTACGGGAACGGTTCGCACAGATGATCGCATTACGCCGGTGGAAGGGGTCGATATTTCAATCTTAGGTCAGGCGGGGGTTCTGACGTCTTCAGATGTGACCACGGGTGACTATACGATTGCTGCGGGGGCGACTCCGACAGATCTCTCCCCGCTGTTGACCAACAGCTTTTCCCTCTTTCGTCTGGACAAAACGGGTTATACCCCGACGTATCAAAATGTTTCTACCGGAGGGCAAGACCGTTTTTTAGATTTAAATATTGTGCCAGAGACGGTCATTACACCAGCACTTGGGACAGGGGCTGTCATGGGTCGATTGATCAATAGGCGATTGGGCGGAAGTGTTAACGAAGTTCAGGTGATCGCCACTGCGGGGATTGATTCGGGAAACCAGCTTGTTACAACAGGGGCTCAGATGGGCACCGTGAGTTATTTTGATGACAGCGGAGCTGAAAATCCGGCGGCCACAGCCACCTCCAATAACGGGCGGTTTATGATTCGAAATCTTCCGCCCGGTTTGGCGGTCATCAAAATCAACTCCTCGGACGACTCGGGCAATCAAGCTGTCATGATTTTTGCGGACGGCGTAAGTCTTGTGGAGATGTCGATTAACCATGTGGCGATCAATGTGCCAGTAGAAGGTGCAGTGAGCGATCTAAAGAATAATCCCGTCACGGGTGTGACCCTGTCTCTACTTGGAGAAGGCATTGATTTTACCTCGGAATCTCTATCAACCTCGCCGGGTATTTTAGTCCCTGCGTTTGGTTCTTATATTACAAAACTTGTAAAAACAGGTTATATCGATACTTATAATTATCAGCTTAAAACAGGTTTGGAAGCCCAGACGGGTGCAAATTTTTTTACGACCACACTTTCTGACCTGACTGGTTTTGCAAATCAGGGGGGCTTAACACTTGATATGGGGCGAGGCATTGTATCCGGGCAGGTCTTAGAAAAATTGTTTGTCGCACAGCCAACCCCGATCGCTACGGGTTCGGGGCCGAGAGGGATGATCCACGGTCTTTTTAACGAAGATGCATTTTTAGATTTAGCGGTGACCCATACGAGCCCCGACGAAGTTCAGATTTTTTTAGGGAAGCCGGGAGGGGTATTTGGCCCATTGCCTTCTTCGAGCATTGCGGTGGGGACAAATCCCACCTCCGTCGATGTGGGTGATTTTAACCAAGACGGATTCACCGATCTTGTTGTGAGCAATCGGGATGCAGATAGTCTTTCTCTGCTCTTCGGCACGGGAGATGGGCAATTTGTTGCGCCAACAGGGGCAGAAATTACCACAAACCAAGGCATTGGCACTTCCCCTGTTTTTGTCAAAGCGGTGGATCTGAATTTAGATGGCAAGCTGGACCTTGCCATTGTTAACGAAGGTTCTGATGATCTAAGTGTTTTAATGGGGGACGGATCGAGTGGATTTACGACCGCCGACTCTCCTTGTCCGACCCCCTGTGCGATGCGAGAAACGCCACTTTTTACGACTGCGGCAGATTTTGACTCAGATGGCCAATTGGATTTGGCAACCGCTGGCACAGGCTCCACCGTTGTTCAACTACTTTTAAGTGGGGAAGGTGTCCCGAATAATTTCGTAATTGCAGGCGCAACACCACGTGCTGTTGAAACGGGAGACCTTAATGGGGATGGCCGAGCCGACTTAGTGACTGTGAACGCTGGTGCGGATACTTATTCCAGTTTTTTGGGTGATGGTAACGGTGTTTTTGCAAAAATCGACTGTCTGCCAGGCCCGATCCCGGCAGAGGATGATACGGATGAAGACTGTGTTCTTGCAAGCGGCAGCGTTCCGAGTGCTTTACTTTTGGCCGATTTTGATGAAGACGGTCGTTTAGATTTGGTGATTGCCAACGAAGGTTTGTCTACGGTTTCTTTGTTTCCCGGTATTGGCAATGGTTATTTTAGCCCAGCTTCACGAAATTTTGACGTGGGGGCAAGTCCCAGTCGCTTGATTTCAGGTGATTTTAATCTGGATGGCCGGGATGACATCATTGCCTTGAATACAGGGTCTGACAATTTTACGGTGATCTTGAGTGGCGTGAGTCCCGTCAAGGATGTGGTGATAGAGGTCCGTGATGAAACGGGCAAGACTGCAGGCATTGTGCGTTACATGGGTAATAATCTTGATGTGGATCCGGCTTTGACAAAAAGCAGTGACAGCGGCCGATTTATTGTTTTTGATCTGTCTTTTGGTTTAAATGTTATTAAGGGCGTACGGCAGGCCGAGACAGGGGTGGCTCCTTTGATTGGCAATACGCTTGTGAATATCACTGAATTTGGCACCCTAAGCCATGCCGAGTTAGGGCTTGAAATCGGGCTGCCCGGATCTGTCACCGCAGAGGGTGTGACCTGTCGTGTTGTGGGAGAGGTGTGCACAACTGTTGGACGTGCGCAAATTGCGATACTGGGGACAGAGACGGAAAGTATTTGTCCGCCTGGGCCAGACTGTGTTTCTCAGGTTGACCGTGCAAGTTACACCTTGACTCTTGATCCGCACAGTACTTACGTTGTGCAAATCTTAGGTCCTGATGTGGTGCTTCCTGGTGATACGGATGGCGACGGTGTGCCTGATATCATCGACAATTGTCAAAACACACCCAATGCAGAACAGATCGACGCAAACAATAATCGTATCGGGGATAAGTGCGAGAATTTCATTGACGATAGAGACGATGACGGCATCGGGGATTTGCAAGACAATTGCCCCGATGTGCCAAACCCCGGGCAGCAGGACGATGATCAGAACGCAATCGGAAATGTATGCGATCCGAACTTTAGCAAGCCTGGATCTGCAAAAGCCTCAGAACCCTAGCAGGCTGTTGGACTGAGTATGAATCTACTGCGAAAAATTCATTGTGTCCCGTTTCCTCTGGCCCTGTTTTTCACTTGAAATCGGCCTTGCTTGACCCTGCCTAGGCGACGTTGTTACACTCCGATTTATGAAAATTCATGAAATTTATCAAAGCATTCAGGGCGAATCGACCTATGCGGGACAGCCTTGTATTTTTGTGCGCACAAGTGGCTGTAACTTAAGATGTCGATGGTGTGATACCGAGGAGGCTTTTGAGGGGGGCACGGAAAAAACACTTGAAACAATTCTGCAAACGGTCACGGATTTTGGCTGCCCTTTGCTTGAAATTACGGGTGGAGAGCCGCTCTTGCAACCGGAGACATTAACACTCATTCGGAATCTCTTGGACGAAGGCTATCAGGTGCTCCTGGAGACGGGGGGTTCGCTTCCCATCGATGTCGTTGATACTCGTGCCGTGATTATTCTTGATATTAAATGTCCGAGCAGTGGCATGAGTGATGCCATGCACTGGGCGAATTTAAATGATCTCAAAAAAAATGATGAAATAAAGTTTGTGATTGCGGACGAAGCGGACTATCGTTGGGCCAAGATGATTTTGAATACCCATCAAAGCCTTATAGGAAAAATAATTCATTTTTCACCCGTTTTTGGAGAGATGAATCCATCACAATTGGCCGATTGGATTTTAAAAGATCGGCTTCCCGTCCGACTTCAGATGCAGCTCCACAAATATATCTGGAATCCAAGCATGAAAGGAGTGTAAAAAATCTGTATGGAGATTGATGTTCAAAGTGCTTCCTTAAGTACAGCGAAGGGTGCTGTGTGTCTCGTGGCTTATTTTGAAGGAGAGGGTGTAAGAGCAAAAGGGCCGATCGCTTTGCTGAATCGTGCTTTGGGTGGACAAATCAAAAGGATTACATCCTCTGAGACGTTTTCTGGGAAATTTCTGGAGACCTTGTTAATACAAACGGATGGAAAAATCGGGTTTGATCGTCTGGTGTTGCTTGGATTAGGAAAACGCGCGGATGTGAGTGAAGATCGCCTGCGCCAGTCGCTGGGAAAGGGAGCCACCCTGGTCGAAAAAATGGGGCTTTCCGATCTCACCCTGCACTGTGACACAAACGTGCTGGGAAAAGCTGGAACGGACCTTGTGGCTCAGTCGCTCGTGGAAGGGCTCATCTTAAGTCTTTACCGTTTTGACCGTCTTAAAACGGATCAAAAAAATTCAAAAAAAATGACAGCCTGCACCTTGTTGGTTGAAGATGAAAAAAACCTCGCGGCCGTGGAGCGCGGGGCTGTGCGTGGTCAAGTTATTGCGGAAGGGGTTTGTTACACACGGGATCTTTGCACAATGCCTTCAAATATGGCAACCCCGACTTATCTCGCAAACGAAGCGACTCAAATCGCAGAGATATTTGGCATGTCGATTGAGGTGCTTGAGCGGGATGCGATTGAAAACATGGGCATGGGTGCGTATGCGGCAGTGGCCCAAGGCACGGATGAGCCGCCAAGATTTATTGTGCTGCACTATCACGGTGCACCCAAGGGTCGAAAGAAAAAACCCGTTGTGTTGATTGGAAAGGCTGTGACTTTTGATACAGGGGGTATTTCGCTCAAACCCGGTGCCAACATGGAGCAGATGAAATATGATATGGCGGGTGGGGCGACGGTACTGGGTGTCATGAAGGCCGTCGGTGCGCTAAAATTGCCGCTTGATATCGTGGCTATTTTACCTGCGACAGATAATATGCCCAGTGGGAAGGCCATCCATCCCGGGGATGTTGTGACAAGTCTTTCGGGCAAAACAATTGAAATTATCAATACCGATGCCGAAGGACGTCTTTGTCTTGCCGACGCCCTGACCTATGGCATACGCTTTAAACCTGCGGCCATGATCAATCTCGCAACCCTCACGGGGGCTTGTGTGGTCGCCCTGGGCCAGCACGCCATGGGCATGATGGGGAATAATGCGGTATTGTTAAAGAAGGTGCAGGCCGCAGGGGAAGCGGTCTCCGAGCGGACTTGGGAATTACCCCTCTGGGATGCCTATCAGCATCAGATTGAAAGTCCTGTGGCTGATTTGCAGAATGTCGGAGGGCGTGGGGCAGGGACAATTACGGCAGGTCTCTTTTTAAAGGCCTTTGTTGGAGATGTGCCTTGGGTTCATTTGGATATTGCAGGGACTTCCTGGTATAACGACGGAAGACATCCTTATGTTCCCAAGGGTGCGAGTGGTGTGGGGGTGCGTCTTTTGGTGCATTATTTGACAACCTTAGCGGATCGGAAATCACGATGAAGCGGATGCATAAGATCGGTCAACTGCTCATGGCCGGATTTGAAGGCACGACTCCCTCAGAAGGGATTAAGAAGCTGATTTCAGAATACCACATTGGCGGGGTGATCTTATTTTCACGCAATATTGAAAACCCGGAGCAGCTTGCACAACTTACAAATGAGCTGCAAGCCCTTTCTCCTGACGCCCCGCTCTTTATTGCCATTGACCAGGAAGGGGGACGCGTTTCACGTTTGCCAAAGCCTTTCACTCAGTTTCCAACAGCGCGAACGGTGGGGCGTTGTGATGATGTTTCTTTGGCGTATCAGAATTCAGAAGCCATTTGTCAGGAGTTACTGGCCGTCGGAATCAATATGAATTTCGCGCCTGTACTGGACATCAATACCAATCCAAAAAATCCGATTATCGGGGACCGTGCGTTTGGAGGAAATCCGACCATTGTCTCAAAACACAGCATGGCGACGATTGCCGCCATGCTGGATCAATATTTGATTCCCTGTGGCAAACACTTTCCAGGCCATGGGGACACGGATTCAGATTCCCACAAAACCTTGCCCGTTGTCGATCTTGCGACCAGTCGTCTTACCGACCGGGAACTCCGGCCTTTTGTGCATGCGATTGAGAATCGTTTGACCTGCATCATGACCGCACATATCTGTTGTCGCGCTTTTGATAAAGAACTGCCTGCATCATTGTCTGAAAATATTGTGACGACGCTCTTGAGGAAAACGCTTAAATTTCAGGGCGTTGTTGTTACAGATGACCTTGAAATGAAAGGGATTACCGATCTCTTTCCCGTGGCGGAAGCAGCAGTGAAGGCCGTCTCTGTGGGTTCGGACTTGCTTTTAGTCTGTCACACCCTTGAAGAACAAGTGGCAAGCTTAGAAGCACTGGATACTGCGGTGGACAAGGGTAGGCTGACCGAAGCGCGTTTGGATCAATCCCTGGGCCGTCTTTTATTTCTAAAAGAACATTTTATCTTAAATCGCCCCAAACTCAATAAGGCGGCTTTGCAGAAGACCATCGGCTCTGATGCACACAAACGTTTGGTGGAATCGATTCGTATTCGGGGTCAAGGCTAAGCGAAGCCTTCCGTAGATATAAAATATTTTTTGATCATTTTCTTTCCCCTGTATTTTCCATTTTAAAAAAAATCTAAAGAATTTCCTGCCACAACCGATAAGAAATGGTGTGGGGTGGGGAGCACTTATCGTCGTCTCCTCTGAACATTTTGAACCTTTTTGTAGGGGATATCCGGGTGAGATGATGAAGATGAATACCTTTTCAGGCTTGCGTTATGTATTCTTGCTCTTGATCTGTTTTTCAATGAGTGCTTGTGGGGAAGAGGTTTCGGCTGGAAAGGCAGGACTTTTTATAGACGACTCAACCACCAGGTTCTTAAAGGCAGAATTTGATGACACCAAAACCTGTGCAAAATTTGAAAGTGGTGCTTTTGAAGATGTTTCGATTGCGATCATGCCACCGACTTTTCCCTGTAAACACTATGCGGGCGGTTGCAGTGGAGAATATGTCAATCCCAATCACCTCAAGGTCGGCTCGCTGTATGTCTGGCGGCATGAAGTCTTACACTATTTACTGGATTTAAATACAGGTGATCCAGATGCAGGACACCGCAGTGATCTCTTTAAGACCTGTATTTAGGGAGATCGTGGGTCGATGGAGGCATTATTCCATAATGACGGAAACCGTGCCGTCTTCTTGATCGACAACGGGCATTGATTTGTTGCAGTGGGGGCATTTGACATAGACCAGATTGTCAAAAAGCCCGATGCTGTAATGATTGACAAGCAAGTCGAATTCTTTTTTGCAGGCAGGACATGCAGAGAGGTACCGTTTGAGGAAGTGCTTGACCTCCCCTTGAATCCCGTAGATTTGGCTCTGTAAACGAAGTACTTCCGCCTCAAGGCAATCGACTCTTTTTTCCAAGGCTTCCAACATGGCGCGCATCATAATCGAAACAAAGGGACGGTGTCAATTCCCTTGTTTTTTGTTTCTGAGGCAGCTATCATGACCGTTTTGAACCCGCGCCTTAAAAATATTGTACAGGGTGCCGTATGACGGAAGATTGGCAGATTCATGCACAAGTCAGTAGAAATTAAATCAGCAGAAAATGAGGCGGTGTCCTCCCACGAAACGCCTCAAACGACCATTATTGATCAGCGTGATCTAGCCGTACTTTGGGCCATTGGCATTCTCGTATCACTTTTACTCTCCTTTGCGGGGGCCTCCTGGGAACCTGCGATGTATGAGGCGCGACAGAGTACAAGTCTTGATCAAACCGAAGCCCGTGTCGAAAACAGTCAAAATCAACTGGTGACTGATGCCCTTAATGACCACGTCATTGAATACGCCGATGATATGGCCAAATTGGTTCAACTCAAACCCTTCTATGTGATCGCTTTTTTTGATTTGGCGCGCTTAACACTTTTCCCTTCTGGCCCGATGCTCATTATGGGTCTGCTTGTTCTGAAATCTGCTCGGCAATACAAGGCCCGTCGGGCCAAAAAAAGCTGATTTATTTTCCACAAGCCCTTCTTCTTATCTTTTTCCCAAGCCCACTTTGACGTATACTTGCAAGCATGATTGAGACATTATTCATGTGCTTGATGTGGAGAACGCTCTTCCTTCTGCGACGAGTCCCATTCTCTTATTATGGCGGTGTCGCGTGGAAAAACTAAAGTCTTCGACACAAACCCGACGGGTGCTTGCCTATGCGCTCCCCTACTGGCGAACCTTGAGTCTTGCCACATTCTGCCTTTTACTTTCTTCGGGAATCAGCCTCAGCCTGCCTTGGTTGTTGCGTGACCCTGTAAACATCATGTTGGCCCAAAAAAGCATTCCCGATGTGAATATCTTTATTGCCCTAATCGTGTTGTTTTTTATACAAGGATTGTTTTCTTTTGCGCACAACTATCTTTCAGGGGCGGTGGGACAGCGGGTATTGGCTGATTTGCGTGTTGGTCTTTTTTCTCATCTGCAATGTTTGTCACTACATTTCTTTTTGAGACGACGCACCGGAGAGTTGCTCTCTCGGCTGACAAACGATCTGGCGGAGGTGCAAACCCTTGCGACGGAACTCCCGGTCAATATTGTCCGCCAGGCAATCATTCTTGTCGGTGGCATCAGCATTATTTTGTTTATGAACTGGCGTCTGAGCCTGCTGGCTTTTTTTCTGATTCCTGTGATTATTTTGTTTGCCCGTTTTATGGGGCGACGTTTAAAAGCGCTCTCGACTTCTGTTCAGGATCATTTGGCACAAACAACAACCTTGATGGAGGAAATGATTTCTGGGATTCGTTCGATAAAATCCTTTGGCCGGGAGCATTACGAAAAAGAGCGGTTTTCGCAGCAGACAGACCAGACGCTCGCGATTATGTTGAAACGTCTGAAAATCTCTGCGGCCTTTGGCCCGCTCATGGTTTTTCTGGGATTTAGTACGGCCTGTGGGCTGATGTGGTACGGCGCAAGAGAAGTCTTTCTGGGCAAGCTCAGCCCTGGCGAGCTCATTGCTTTTATCATGTACGCAGTGATTATCACGGGGCCTGTGGGCAGTTTTGCAAGGCTTTTTTCAAAGTTGCAGGAAGGTTTAGGCGCCAGTCGCCGTGTCTTTGAGCTCTTGGATACGATCCCTAAAATTTCAGATCAGCCCAATGCAAGGCCATTGCCTCAGATGCTTGGGGCAGTTGAATTTTCCCAGGTTTGTTTTCATTATATTGAAGGCCAGCCCGTACTTCGGGATGTAAGTTTTAAGGTGCTTCCCGGAGAAAAAGTGGCCCTCATCGGGCCCAGTGGTGCGGGAAAAAGCACCTTGATCCATCTGCTCCACCGTTTTTACGATCCGATTTCGGGGGGTATTTTTATTGATGATGAGCCTCTACAGGGGCTTCAGCTTAAAAGTTATTACGATCAAATCGCCTATGTGCCACAAGAGGTTGTTCTTTTTGGCGGTACGCTGCGGGAAAACATTTTGTACGGGAGGCTGCAAGCCTCTGAAGCCGAATTGATTGCGGCATCAAAAGCGGCCTATGCCCATAGGTTTATTATGGCTTTTCCTGAGGGCTATGAAACACTTGTCGGTGAGAAAGGATTGACGCTATCCGGTGGGCAACGACATCGCATTGCCATTGCCCGTGCTTTTCTTAAAAATCCTCGTATGTTAATACTGGATGAAGCCACTGCCTACCTGGACAATGAGTCGGAGCGTTTTATTCAAGCGGCCCTGGAGGATCTCATGAAAGATAAGACGACATTTATGATTGCTCACCGTCTCACGACCATCCAAAAAGCTGATCGTATTCTTGTTTTTGACCAGGGGACATTAACCGAAGAGGGGAATCATGAGCAGTTAATGGTAAAACGGGGACTTTACCACCATCTTTATACGCTAAAACAAGGGGATGCTCTTGTGCCGCCTCAGTCTGTTTAATCGGTATTTTTTTGTTCTTTTAGAAGAGTTGCCTTTGTCCCTATCAAAGGTTTAGTATTAAAATACTTCCTAAATCATTCAACAAAATGCACATCCTCATTTTAGAAAACAGGACGCGTATTGACTGGGTTTTTCTAAAAACCGTACGGTTTATAAATCATAACTTTTGCTGATTGCAATTAAAGGGCTTGATCAGAGCTTCCTTTAAGTCAGCGTGCCCTAAATAGATACTCTTTCGCTTCGAGCGGCGTATTGACGCTGTGTAAAAACCAGGAAATCTTAGACCTATGTTTCCTGTGTTGGCAGATCGCATGAAAAGATCGATGATTTTTGTTTTCAGGTCAAGGGGCGCATCGTGCAAAAAACAGATTTAAAAGTGGATGCTTTGCTGGAAGGCACTTTTGAGAGTTTGGGGGAGGCCGTACTTGTCGTTGATCCCGAAACCCGGATTGTTCTTTTTTGTAACCCGGCGGCGGAACACATTTTTGGGTACTCAAAAGAGGAGGTGATTGGTCAAAATGTGGAACGTTTTCACGTCGATCATGACGCTTATACAAAATTTGGCAAAAAAATGTTTGCCGCTTTGCGACAATCTCATATTTTTAAAACAGAATACCAGTTGAAGCGTAAGAATGGAGAGATTTTTCCTGTTGAAAATACCATTACGGCAGTGAAAGATCAGCTTGGGAATGAAGTGGCCTTGGTGAATGTGACGCGGGATATCAGTGTGCGCAAGGCCGCAGAAAAAACCATCCAAGCGCAGATGAAACATCTCGACTTGATTGACCGGATCAGCCATTTGAGTCTTCAGCCCGATCTAGACCTGATGCTGGAAGGGGTTCTGGAAGAAATGCTCAGCATTTTTGACTGCGAGCGGGCCTGGTTTATTTCTCCCTGCGATCCTGATGCATCCCATTGTGCGGTTCAAATGGAGCGCACACATCCTGATTGGCCGGGGGCATTCAAACAAAAGGTCGATATTCCGATTACCTCGTCCATTTCTAAACTCCTTAAAATGGCTTTGCATCAAAATACGGTGGTCTGTTGCGATGAAAGTTCGGAGGTGGTCCCCACAGAAGGTCTCAAAGACTTTGCAATCCAATCCCAAATGTTTATTGCCCTGCGTCTTAAAGCTGGAAAACCCTGGTTATTGGGCATTCATCATTGCAAAACGGCGAAGGTTTATAACAAAGAAGATAAGCGGACTTTGTCTGATATTGCGCTTCGCGTAACGGATGGTTTGGGCACACTGCTTGCGCTTCGAGATTTAAGGGTCAGTGAAAAAAATTTGGCAGAGGCACATCGCATTGCAAAGCTTGGAACCTTTCAGGTTGATTTGATGCATCAAACGATGCACTTTTCTAAGGAGATGTGTCAGATGCTGGGTTTAAGTGATCAGATGGAAATGCCTGTTGTATTCAAAGCCTTTTTGAATGTAGTACACCCAGAAGACAGGGCACTTGTAGAGCAGTCCTGTTTTGATTCGGTAAAAAATAAAACGCCTTCAAGTATTGTACATCGTTTATTGCTGAAGGATGGGACCTTGAAATACGTGAATAAAAAATGTGAAGCGTATTTTGATATAGAACAAACGCCAAAAAAAATCATCGGAACGCTTCAGGATGTCACCGAGCGTTTCATTACCGAAGAAGCGCTCGAAATGTATCGTTTTGCAATGGAAGAAGCCCCTGAAGGGGTTTTTTTTATGACACAGGATGCCAAAATTTCTTATGTCAATATTCAGGCTTGCGCTTCATTGGGTTATACACGTGATGAGCTGATTGATTGTTCTTTTTGGGACATTGATCCTTTTTTCCCAAAGGAACGCTGGGAAAAAATCTGGTCAGATCTTCCCCAGATAGTCTCTGAGAGTTTGAATGTCGAAACCCTCTATCGTCGTAAAGATGGCAGTTTTTTTCCTGTGGAAGTTTTTTCCAAACATCTTTTTTTAGGCGGGCGTGCCTTTCATGTGGCTTTTGTTCGAGATATTTCTAAACGGAAAAAGGCAGAAGAAGAACTACGCCTCTTGGCGGCAGTGGTTGAAAATACCGGAGAAGCGGTTATGGTGAGCGATGCCCGAAACAATATTATGACCATCAATCGGGCCTTTAGTGAAATTACGGGTTATAGCCAAGAAGAAGCCTTGGGTCAGAACCCAAGACTTCTAAAATCGAATAGACAGGATTTACTTTTTTATCAAGCCATGTGGAAATCAATCCAGGATAAGGGACGCTGGCAAGGCGAAATTTGGAACCGCAGAAAGAATGGGGCGATTTTTCCTGTCTGGCAAACCATTACGGTGATCCAGGGTGAGGCAGGGGAGGTGATCAACTATGTCTCTGTTTTTTCAGATATTTCTAGCATCAAACGCTCACAGGAAGAACTCAATTATCTGGCACACCATGACGCACTCACCGGGCTCCCCAATCGTCTCCTTTTTGTTGATCGCCTTAAACATGCATTGATGCGGGCTGAGCGAGAAGGAAACCATCCTGCCGTTCTTTTTCTGGACTTGGATCGCTTTAAAAATATCAATGACAGCCTGGGACATCCGATTGGAGATATCGTCTTACAGGAAACGGCAACGCGACTCAACAAACTGGTTCGCAAGGAAGATACAGTTGCACGTTTGGGCGGCGATGAATTTGTTGTTTTAATCGAATCCGTTTCTGAGGCACAGAGTGTTGCCCTGTTGGCTGAAAAGGTGATCGCATCATTTGACATGCCTTTCAGGGTTAAAGCACATCAACTTCATCTGAGTGTGAGTGTTGGCATCAGTCTCTATCCGCAGGATGGGGAAGATACAGCGACCCTCATCCGGAATGCAGATGCGGCCATGTACCTTGCAAAAGAAGAGGGACGGAACGACTATCAGTTTTACACTGCAGCACTGACCACTGCTGTTTTTGAGCGCCTCACGATGGAAACCGCCTTACGACATGCGCTTGAAAATGAGGAACTGGTGCTTTATTACCAACCCCAATATTCCATGAAAACGGGGAAAGTCATTGGCGCAGAGTCGCTGATTCGCTGGCAGCATCCCGAGCTGGGTTTCATTTTCCCCGATCGTTTTATTCCACTTGCCGAAGAGTCCGGTTTAATCGAATCCATTGGGAAATGGGTCTTACGCACTGCGTGTCGTCAGATGAGTGAATGGTTGCATGAAGGGCTCGTTTTACGTCACATGGCAGTTAATATCTCTGGCGTTCAAGTGCAACGAGGGGCTTTTGTGCAAACCGTTCGAGAGGCCTTGCAAGACGTTGATCTTGATCCGCGCCATTTGGAACTTGAAATTATAGAAACCTTTATTATGCAGAAAACCGATTGGGCCATCGGTATTTTGGACGAGCTTAAATCCCTCGGAGTCCGTATGGCCATTGATGATTTTGGGACGGGATATTCTTCTTTAAGTTATCTAAAACGCTTGCCCGTGGATAAATTAAAGATTGACCGTTCTTTTATTCGTGATATTGCGCATGATACAGATGATGAAGCGATTGTGCGTGCTGTTGTGGCGCTTGGACAGACCCTTCAGCTTGAGGTTAATGCTGAAGGGCTTGAAACAAAAAGCCAATATAATTTTCTAAAAAAATTGGGTTGTGACGAAGTACAAGGTTTTCTTTACAGCAAGGCCGTTTCGCCAGAAGATTTTGTTAAATTGATGCGTGTTGAATAAAGTGAGCGCTGATTGAAATTGTGAGTGTGGAGGGGCTGCAGCTCATTACGGGAGAAGCGATCGAGAGACCAAGATTTGACCCCATATCTTGTGTTTCAATATGAAGCACTACAATGACTTAAAATAGTGCACTCTGCTCGTATCCTTTGAAATAACGAAGAAATCCATCTCATCGAAGCAGATTTTTCCCACCTTATCCACAGACCTTGTGGATAATCCATCACAGTCCTTAATCAGAAGTTTTAAAAGCACCCAGCCTCCTTCAGCCATTGAATCCTTTGCTCATATTGTTTATCGTAGTGTCAGTGATGTAGGGACACCAATGCCAAACATTTCAGACGAAAAAATAATGCAATCGACTGCGTGTATTTTATGTAGCATCAATTGTGGGCTTAAAATTCAAGTGAAAAATGGCGGGTTTACGCGCATTCAAGGGGACAAACAACACCCTCATTCTGAGGGTTACATTTGTCAGAAGGCCATGGGGCTCAACCATTACCAAAACCATGCCCGTCGTTTGACACACCCCATGCGTAAAAAACCGGACGGGGGTTTTGAGGCAATTACTTGGGAGACTGCCATTCACGAAGTGGCCCAAAAACTCACGAAAATCCGTGACACCTTTGGTGGAAGCGCCATCGCTTATTATGGTGGAGGGGGGCAAACAAATCATTTGGGGGGTGCCTATGCGCAACCTTTTCGTAAAGCGCTTAAAACACCCTATGTTTACAGTGCGCTTGCTCAGGAAAAAACGGGCTCATTTTGGGTGAATGGAAAACTATTTGGTCAACAAAATTGTCATACCACAGAAGGCTTTGAAGCGGCGGACTACGTACTCATTATCGGTTCGAATCCATGGCAATCGCATGGCATCCCACAGGCGCGTAAAGTCTTAAAACAAATCGCCAAAAATCCGAAACGACAGATGGTCGTCATTGATCCGAGACGCACAGAAACCGCTAAAATGGCGGACATCCACCTGCAAGTCAAACCCGGCATGGATGCTTTTTTGCTCAGTGCCTTCCTGGCTGTCATCATCCAGGAAGAACGAGAAGACACAGCATTTTTAGAAGAACACACCCTTGGTTTTGATGAACTCAGAGCTGTTTTCCGAGAAATCCCTGTCAGTGAGTACGCAAAAAAGGCGGGGCTTGCCCCTGAGCTTGTGCGAAAGGTTGCCCGGGGGTTTGCGACAGCCCATTCCGCAAGTGTGCGTCACGACTTGGGGATAGAACAGACGCTGCACAGTACACTCAACACCTATCTTGAAAAATTGCTTTTTCTGATCACCGGCCATTTTGCACGGCCCGGATGTAACCCTGCACACACTGTTTGCTCCTATCTTGACACATTCGAAAGAACCTGAAGCTGGAGGCATTACCACAAAAGTGACAGGGATGAAGGAGATTTCACAGCTTTTTCCACCCAATATTCTTCCTGCGGAGATTGATACAGATCATCCCGATCGAATCCGCGCCGTTTTTGTCGACAGCAGCAATCCAATGCAAACAGCGGCTGATACACAAGCCTATCAAAAAGCATTTAAAAAGCTCGCCCTGCTTGTAGTGATTGATGTGGCTGAAACCGAAACGGCACAGATGGCGGACTATATTTTGCCCGCGTCTTCGCAATATGAGAAATGGGAAGCCTCCTTCTTTAACCTGTCATTCCCCAAAAATTATTTTCAACTCAGACACCCCATTCTGCCTGTGCAAGGCGACACACTTCCAGAACCGGAGATTTATAACCGATTATTGATCGCGATGAAGGCCGTGCCCGAAGGCTTTCCCATATTAGAAACCGTCGCACGAATTGACCGAAAATTTCCTAAACGAAACCTCTTTTTCAGGGCATTGATGTTTACCCTCATCTTCAGGCCAGGTTTGAGGGATTATCTTCCTGCGGTTCTGTATGCCACATTGGGAAAAGCCCTCCCTAAAGGCGCTCAGGCCACGGCGGTCATTTGGGGTTTGAGCCATCGATATGTGAAAAAATACCGCAAACAAGTCCAACGTGTCGGGTATCCTGGAAAAGGCGCTGCCTTGAGAGAATCTTTTTTTAAGCACATCTTAGAACACCCAAGCGCCGTGACCCTCAGCGAACACCGCTACGAAGAAATGTGGGATCTTATGGCCTACAAAGATAAAAAAATCCGTTTGATCATTCCCGAAATGTTGCATGCATTGCAGGTCTTAAAGGATGAATCCGAAGGTGTATTGAAGAATACCGCGTTCCCTTTTGTATTGTCGGCTGGTGAACGACGGAGCGATAATGCCAATCAGATTTATCGTGACCCGAGTTGGCGAAAAAAGGATATCGAGGGTGCCTTGCGGATCCATCCCAAGGACGCAGAGGCATTGAATTTACCAGATGGCGCTTACGCGATATGTGAATCGACCGTAGGTGCGATAAAAGTCACAGTCTGCCATGACGACGCCATGCGACTTGGACATGTATCACTCCCGCATGGTTACGGGATGTCTTATCCTGATCCCGAAGATCCAAGCCGGATGAAACAGTCTGGTCCGGCCATCAACCAATTGACTGCTGCAAATCACTGTGATGCCATTGCAAAAACACCCTATCATAAATTTGTCCCGGTCAGAATTTACGCGACATCAAGCCCCCACCTTATGCATTCAACACAAGGCTGAAACTTGAATCTAGTTCTGATGACTGATATGCTGAAGAAGATTTGTTGACTTGAGGGTCACCGGAACAATGAAAGAAACATTTTGGTATCGCAGCATTTTTTTTGCTGTTTTGCTCGCTTTTAGTTTGATGCTATCGGGAAAAGCCATTGCTTGTTTTGCCCCTTCTGCAATGGAAATGGGCCAGGGAAAAGCAATGGACTGTTGTCTGGAACGCTGCCGGATGGAGACAACACCTGCGGCCGCGAAAAAGGCCTGTGAAGAAAGTCGTCTGGCCTTCAGTCAGCAAGACTTTTCCAGCCCAAACAAAATGTGTGACCCATCCGCTGAAATCGTTTTCTCGGACTTCAATCCACTGGCGCTCTTTTCTTCTCCCTTATTTGAACCGAATGATCGGATCAACCCGCTTGCGCATGACCCACCGATTAAACGGCATGCTGCAAATCTCCCCATTTATACCGTGATACAAACCTTTCTTATCTAGACCTCGTTTTCCCTTTTTAAGCAATATCTTTTCCGACGCATAGTGTGCATTGCGATGTGTGGCAGGGAATGAAGTCTGTCTTTTTTTCAATTTTTCCATAGAGGATAAACCATGAAACAGTGCTCGAAAATATTTTTTCTCCTGACTTTTATATTTTTGTCTACCCTGTTTCCTGAAAGGGGAAAAGCGGAAGAACGCTTAGATTTATCCACACTTATTTCAGAAGCTCTTACCACAAATCCGAATATTGCAGCCGCCAAAGCGGCTTGGGAGGCTCGCAAAGCCCGTATTGATCGTGTGAATGTTTTAGATGACCCGGAGATCGGTTTTGACACCTGGAATATTCCAAACGATCTCGACTTGAGCGAAACACGCAATTGGATCTTTTTTGCTCGGCAACGGTTCCCGGCCGCGGGGACCTTAAATCTGCGTGCCCAGGCCGCAAAAATGCGGGCGGAACAAGCCAAAGCGGAGATCAGTACCTCGGTGCGATCCATCGTATCGGCCGTTAAAATTGCCTATAACGATCTTTATTTGGCGCACAAAGCGATTGAAATCAATGAGGAACACATCGCAATTTTGAAACAATTTGAAGCCATTGCAGTGCTCAAATACCAAACGGGCACGACATCCGAACAGGATGTCCTCAAAATCCGCGTGGCCCTGTCGCGTCTGGAAAACGAAGCACTCCGTCTCAAGCGGCGCCAGCACACACATCAAGCAAAATTAAATACCCTGCTTAAACGTGCACCGCATGCGCCCTTGGCACGACCGGAAGACCTGCAATTGATTCGAATCCCTGATGATAAGGGGGTTTTGATCCTTCAGGCACTTGCGCAGCGACCCGTATTAAAAGTCGCAGAAGCCACGATTCGACAGCGTCAGGAGGAAGTCGCCCTGGCCAAATTAAAATTTAAGCCGGACTATCAAGTGTCAGTCAAACGGTTTCAAAACCACAGCAACCTGCGACCCAGCGGCTGGGGGATCTCGGCCAGTATCAACCTGCCCTGGTTCAGCCACCAAAAACACGATCAAGGGATTAAGGAAACACGGCATCGCACAACACAGCAGGAACTCATCTATGAAAATCTCAAAGACCAAACCCGTTTCGAAATAGAAGACTTATTTGTAAAAATCAAGATATCGGAACAATCGGCCCGGTTGTTTCAAGACAAAATTATTCCGCAGGCGCAACAGTCGGTCACGTCCGCAGAAACAGGCTATCAAACGGATCAAGTTGATTTTTTAGACTTACTTGAGCGCCAGCGTGACTTGGTTGCATTTCGTCTGGAATATTTTCGAGCGCTTACTTTGCAAAATCAGGAAGTTGCACGTTTGGAAGAGGTCCTGGGTTCAAACCTAAGCGATTTTAAAGTTGAATGAATCAAAACATCGTCATTCCCACAAAGACGGGGATGACATCTGTGTCGGAAATGGAGATTTGAGATGAAACGATTTTTTTTGATTGCCTTACTTTCTATCGTGGGATTGAGTTCTTTTTCAGAATTGTCTTTTGCACAAATGGACAACATGAAAGAGATGGATGGCATGAAGATGCAGATGCCCATGAAACAAAAAACACCTGAAACCGCCTTACCCGAAGGGCAGGTTGCTGTCATGCTCACGCCGCACAAACAAAAACTGGTGGGTGTAAAGACACAAGCGGTTCGTCAAAAAACCATGAACAAGCTGATCCGTACCATTGGTCGTGTGGATTACAACGAACGCACCTTGACGACGGTTACCACCAAAATCGAGGGCTGGATCGAAGAAATTACGGTCGATGCGACAGGCATGGCCGTCAAAAAAGGCAAGCCACTCTTTTCTGTTTACAGTCCAAAGCTGCTTCAAACACAAGAAGAGTATCTCTTGGCAATCTCGTCTGCAAAAAAAATGAACAACAAAATGGGCAGTGGTGTCATGGCATCCGCTTCACGCAAACGGCTGTTGCTCTGGGATGTCAAACCAGAACAGATCCGCAATTTGGAAAAACGCGGCGAGGTTATTCGGGCCTTGCCCGTGCTTTCTCCGGCGAGTGGGATCGTGACGGAAAAAATGGCCCTAAACGGCATGTATGTCAAACCCGGCATGGCACTTTATAAAATTGCCGATTTGTCAAAAGTCTGGATTTTTGTCGATATTTACGAACACGAATTGCCTTGGATAAAAATCGGCCAGATGGCAGAGCTTACCCTGGTTTCTCTGCCTGGAAAGGTGTTTCAGGGCAAAACCACCTATATCTATCCCTACCTCAATGAAAAGAGCCGAACGGCCACAATCCGAATCGAGCTAGAGAACAAAACAGGTCAATTTAAACCCGGCATGTACGCCAATGTGTCTTTTTCCGTAAAAGCGGCCGAAGGCCTGCTTGTGCCGGAAAGTGCTGTGCTGGATTCCGGTCTGCGTCAGGTGGTGTTTGTGGCGAAAGCAGGGGGGATGTTTGAGCCACGTGTCATCAAAGTCGGCCTACGGCTCAATCACGAGGTGCAAATATTGCGTGGCCTGGCAGAGGGTGAGGAAGTCGTCACGCACGGCACTTTTTTAATCGATTCCGAAAGCAAACTTAATGCCTCTATGGAAGGCATGATGGGTCTCGTCGGCATGGGCGATTGGAAAATGGAAGGCTCCAAAATGGGCGGCATGGACATGGACGGAATGGACATGGGTGACATGGACATGAGCGACAAAAAGATGGATGGCATGAAGATGAATAAAATGAATGAGATGCCTGGCATGAAGGATATGAAATGATTGAACGCATTATCGAGGCCTGTGGGCGCAATCGTTTTATGGTCTTTTTGGGTGTTTTCTTTTTTTGCGCCTGGGGCATCTGGGCGATGGCGCGTATTCCGCTGGATGCTATTCCCGATCTTTCCGATGTGCAGGTGATCGTTTTTACCGATTGGCCGGGGCGTAGTCCGACCTTGATTGAAGATCAAATTACTTATCCCATTGTCACCGCCATGACCGCCGCCCCCAAGGTGAAATATGCACGCGGCCAAAGTTTTTTAGGCCTGTCCTTTGTGAATGTCGTCTTTGAAGACGGCACGGATATGTACTGGGCGCGAAGCCGCGTTATGGAATACATGCAATCTGTCACAAACAAGCTTCCGGAAGGGGTCACCCCCACGCTCGGACCGGATGCCACCGGCGTCGGCTGGGTTTATCAATATGCACTCGTAGACGAATCGGGCGAACACGACTTGTGGGAATTGACCAGCTTTCAGGATTGGACCCTGCGCTATTGGCTGCAATCTGTGCCGGGTGTGGCCGAAGTCGCGACCATCGGTGGCATGGTCAAACAATATCAAATCACCCTCGATCCCAACAAATTGCTGGCCTACAACATCCCCTTAAAAACCGTGATTCAGGCCATTCGTGAAAGCAATAACGATGTCGGCGGGCGTGTTCTCGAACTCTCAGAACGGGAATATATGCTGCGCGGTCTGGGATATATCGAAACCCTGGATGACCTGCGCGACATTCTACTGACACTCAGAGAGGACAGTACCCCGATTTTTCTGGGCGACGTCGCAAGCGTAAAAATCGGGCCGGACATGCGGCGAGGGCTGGCCGATTTAGACGGGGAAGGCGAAGTCGTCGGTGGCGTCGTGATCATGCGTTTTGGTGAAAATGCCCTAAACGTCATCGAAGCCGTGAAAGCAAAACTCAAAGAAATCGAAAGTTCGCTGCCTAAAGGCGTCAAGATTGTCACGACCTATGACCGCTCTGATCTCATCTACGGGGCCATCGACACCCTGAGAGAAAAACTGGTCGAAATTACCATTGTTGTGAGCGTGATCTCCCTTTTGTTTCTCTTTCACTTTCGTTCGGCCCTGGTCGCTATTTTGACCCTGCCCGTTGCTATTTTGGTCTCCTTCATCGCCATGTACTATTTAGGCTTAAGCTCCAATGTCATGTCTTTGGGGGGGATTGCCATTGCCGTGGGGGCGATGGTGGATGCTGCGATAGTCATGATCGAAAATGCCCACAGCCGACTGGAAGAGAACCCGGAAGCCGACCGCGTGGACATCATCATCAAGGCCGCCAAAGAACTGGGTCGCCCCCTGTTTTTTTCCCTGATCATCATCACCGTTTCTTTTATGCCCGTCTTCACACTCGAATCGCAGGAAGGGCGACTGTTTAAACCGCTCGCCTACACCAAAACCTTCGCCATGTTTTTTGCCGCCATCGTCTCCATTACCCTTGTTCCGGCGCTGATGACCCTGCTGATCCGAGGCAAAATCACACCGGCAAGGAAAAACCCGGCCAACCGTTTGTTGGTCTTTTTCTATCGCCCCTTTTTGAAAGTCGTGCTGCGTTTTCGCATCATTACGCTCATCCTGGCTGTGGTGGCGCTGGTGGTAACCATTCCCGTCTTTCAAGATCTGGGCAGTGAATTCATGCCGCCTTTAAACGAAGGCACCCTGCTCTACATGCCCACAACCTTGCCTGGATTATCCATCCGCGAAGCCAAGAACATCCTTCAAAAACAGAATAAAATGTTAAAAGAGTTTCCCGAAGTCGCCCATGTCTTTGGCAAAATAGGACGCGCCAAGACCTCAACCGACCCCGCGCCACTCAACATGGTGGAGACCGTGGTCACCTTCAAACCCCGCGATCAATGGCGACCCGGCCTGAGCTGGGATGACCTTATCGACGAAATGGATACCAAACTGCAATTTCCGGGCATGCCCAATATTTGGTGGATGCCCATTCAAACCCGAAACGAAATGCTGGCAACCGGTATTCGCAGCACACTCGGCATTAAAATCTTAGGGCCAGACTTGGCAGAGATTGAAAAAATCGCCATCGAGATGGAAGGCATTTTAAAACATCAATCGGGCGCACGTTCTGTTTTTGCCGAACGTGTGACCGGTGGTTATTATATTGATTTTAAAATCAAACGCCGCGAGGCCGCACGTTATGGTTTGCGTGTAAAAGATTTGAATGATGTGATTGAAAGTGCCATCGGCGGGAAAAATATCGCCCAGACAGTGGAAGGCCGGGAGCGTTATCCCATCAACGTGCGTTATGCACGAGAGTTACGCGATAGCCCAGAAGCCCTGCGCCGCATCTTAATCGCCACACCCACCGGCGCACAAATCCCACTGGCACAAGTCGCCGACATCACCATCAAACAAGGCCCGCCCATGGTGCGGGATGAAAACGGATCACTGGCGGGTTTTGTTTTTGTGGATGGTGTGAGCGGCGATCTCGGTACTTTTGTCGAAAAGGCCAAAATAATTGTAGAAGAAAATATAAAACTACCACCCGGTTATTCCCTCGTCTGGGCCGGACAATATCAATACATGCTGCGCGCCAAAGAAAAATTGGCCGTCGTCGTACCCATGACCCTGCTCATTATTTTTGTCGTGCTCTACATCAATTTCAAATCCATCGCCCGCAGCATGATCGTACTCTTCAGCGTGCCCTTTGCGCTGATCGGCGGTATCTGGGCGCTAAAAATTTTGGACTACAACATGAGCGTTGCGGTCTGGGTGGGTTTGATTGCCTTGGCGGGTGTGGCCTCCGAAATGGGTGTGGTCATGGTGTCTTTTTTAGACGAAGCCTTGCGTTCAAAAAAAGATGGTTTGACACGGGGAAGTTTAAAAAGCGCCATCGCAGATGGGGCCATCAGACGGGTTCGGCCGGTTTTCATGACGGCTGCGACCACTTTCATTGGCCTGATTCCCATTTTATGGAGCACCGGCACCGGCGCGGATGTGATGAAGCGCATCGCCGCCCCGATGGTGGGCGGGATGATTTCGGCGACGGTCTTGACCTTGTTATTGATTCCCGCGATTTATTCGCTTTTTCGCGGGTGGGAATTGAGGGGGGAGGGGGATTGAATCAATTGCTAGAAGGATTTACTTTGTTTGATTTTAATCCACTGTGGTCCTATAAAGGACGCTGTGTCCCCCTTTACAAATACGGAGATAAATGTATATACTGTTAAGTATTTACATTTGTTGAGAGGTGAACTATGATCATAGCTAAAGTTTTTCAGTCGGGCAACAGTCAGGCGGTGCGTTTGCCGAAAGAGTTTCGTTTTGATGTTTCAGAAGTAGAAATTTTCAGACGAGGCGAAGAAGTCATTCTAAAACCCAAGGAAAAAACGCTGGCCAAGGCTTTTAAACTCCTAGCGCAAATGCCAGATGATTTTATGCAGGAGGGTCGGGATGAGCAAATCCCTCAAAAAAGAGAGGCTTTTTAGTGGTGCAGTATGTACTAGATACCAACATCTGTATCTATATCGCTAAGCAACGCCCCCCTGAAGTTCTGGAAAAGTTTTCGACATTGAAAGTTGGCTCGGTGGGCATGTCCCTGGTCACCCATGGAGAACTACTTTACGGCGCTTATCGAAGTCAAAACAGTAAAAAAGCGCAAAATATATTGGATGAATTGGTGTCAATGATATCAGTGATCCCCATCGCGAAAGTGGTGGCACACCACTATGCAAAAATCAGAGCTGATTTGTTATCAAAAGCACAGCTCATTGGCAATAATGATTTGTGGATCGCGGCTCACGTCCGCTCACTCAATAAAATCCTCGTAACCAATAATATGAAAGAATTCGAACGTGTGCAGGGCCTAAGCGTTGAAAATTGGTGCGCTTAAATGCCTGGGATTGATATTTGTTAGAGCGTGTCGAAATCCAATATAGAAGCTTTAATCCCGATAAAATTTAAAGCCACGATCAAGCGTGTGCGGCCTGATTCCTATTTTATGGAGCACCAGCAACGAAGCAGATGCAATGAAACGCATCGCCGCCCCAATGGTGGGTGGGATGATCTCGGCGACGGTCTTGACCTTGTTCTTGATTCCCGCGATTTATTCGCTTTTTCGCGGGTGGGAATTGCGGTCTTGAAGTATTTCAAGATACGCAGTAGACAAGATATTTACATTTTTAGACGCACGAGTTATTATATTTAATAATGTGGTTCATTCAGGAACATCGTAAGATTAAAAAAGTCTGCAAAAAACTGCCTGCTGCTGTAGTCAAAAAATATGAGCTTTGGAAAAACATTGTGCTGCGTCATGGCCCTGAAAAATTAAAGGATTTCCCAGGGTTTCATGATGAAAAACTCGTGGGCAATCGAGCAGGAGAACGATCCTCTCGTTTGACATTGCAATATCGTGTGATCTATTCGGTCAAACGGGGCATTGTCAGTGTGTTTGTATTAGAAATCACACCGCATAAATATTAGGAGGATTGATGAATTCAAAAATAAATGCTGATTTTGTCGCCGCAGAAAAACATGTCAGATTGACAACGGGTGAAGCAATCCTCATGCTCCGCGAACTAAAAGGGTGGACTCAAAAAGAATTGTCGGAACGCTCAGGCATCCAAATTTCTAATATCAGTCTACTCGAAAACAATAAGGTCGAAATCGGAAAAAAACGCGCCCTTCAATTCGCCAAAGCATTCGGTGTGCATCCTGCCATTATTATGTTTCCAGAATATGAAGAAGAGGCTGTTCGCCTGGCTTCGTGAGGGAACCTTTCTATAAATTTAAAACCAGCGGACTTTTTCTGCGTTGGGTCAAGTAAACTGACCAGACAAGAAACAAGACCCGCCCCCCTTTTATTCTTTCCAACTTTAAATTTTTAATATCTGCTCCGGCGTATCGCTCCATCTATTTCCCCACAGAACAAAACCCAGTTAATTTCATGAATTAGGGCGTAGTGCCATTTTTTTACTCACACCTTTTCCACAGCAGATACTCTGCTATTCCACAATATAGTGTTGCCTATTCTTAATATTTGTCTATATACTGTATGTCTTCACTTTAAAAAGTATGAAAATACTTTTATGGATGGAGTTAATATAACTTCAAAAGAGTATTTTTTGTGAAATCGAAACTTAGGATTTTATAACTAGCTTAGGTAGGAATCAGAGTAACTCACCGATCCTGTCGGATTTAAAAAAGAATCTTTAAGGTTGGCGCCCGAAGTTTTCTTTAATCAATCCGATCAGGATCGGCAATCAATCTAGGGTCGGTATTGTACTGAAATAGCTCGCTTTGTCAACATTATTTTAGAGCAGGTTATTTTAAGTAGAACAATAGTGATTCAAGGTCGAAAAAGGGGGACTCTTCCATTGAAGGTTGAGTCTCCCTTTTTCGTTTAGACAATGAATGAAAACGGAGGAAGCACAATGAAAAAAAAAGACATTCATGTTGTCCCACACTCAAATGGCTGGGCGACAAAAAAGGAGGGATCAAGCCGTGCAGGCTCTCTCCATAGTACGCAAAAAAAGGCAATTGACCGTGCAAAGGAACAAGCGGTTCGAGAGAAATCTGAAGTCGTAATCCATCGCAAAAATGGCCAGATTCGTGATAGCGATAGTTACGGAAAAGACCCTTTTCCTCCAAAGGATAAGAAACACTGAGTGGAGAAACAAAGGGAAATGGGTTTGGAAAATAAAGTGTTCAGAATATTGTCCATTGACGGCGGTGGAATCAGGGGCGTCTTTCCGGCACAGATTCTTCAATGCATTCAGGAGCGTCTTAAAATTGACGTGTTCGATTGCTTCGACATGATTGCTGGCACCAGTACAGGCTCAATTATTGCCGCTGGGGTTGCTTGCCAAAAACAGCCATCAGATATTGTCTCGCTATATAAATCCCATGGGACAGATATCTTCAGTCAGACGATATCATCATGCTGGCCTGCGAAGTTTAAGCCAGGTGCACACTCAATATATGAGAATAACAATCTAAAAAAGATACTTTGTGCAGAGTTTCCAAATATTAATCTTGGGGATATTAAAAAACCCCTGATCATTCCTGCCACAGACATAGGTCATGGAGGGGTGCATGTTTTTAAGTCCAGTTATTCAAAGGACTTCACTCGCGATCGGAACGTGGCAGTTGCACAGGCTATATTGGCATCTTGTTCAGCACCGACCTTTTTTGACCCTGAAAAAGTCGGCAATTATTTTCTCGCAGACGGTGGTGTGTGGGCCAACAACCCGGCATTGGTCGCCGTGATTGACGCACAGTATCGCCTTGGTGTCGATGTGAAGAATATTCGCGTTCTTTCATTGGGGACAGGAGAAAGCCGAACCACATATGGAACAAACAAAAATAAGAATTGGGGATTGCTAACGGGCTGGAAGGGTCGTGAGTTCATTAATTTTCTCTTATCCCTTCAAGCTCAATCAACACAAAATTACCTGAAACTCATGCTGAGTGAGAACCAGCTGATCCGTTTGAATTTTGAGTCTGATAACCCATTGCCCCTAGATGATGTGGCTGTGCTTGATGATCTGATCTCTCTAGCGGACAGGAAATTCACACATGAAAGTGAGCGACTTATGAAGTTTTTAAAAATTAAAAAAGACTAATGCCATGATTTTGCATAAGTAGAAAAAAATTGTTGTTTTAAGAAACGACTGAGTTATTGAAATTAACTGATTCCAACCACCGAGTAAAGGTTGGGATGTTGAAACATAAATAAAAATGATGCGATGCACTATTCGTTCGATAGGAGAACTCACCATGACTGGAAATAAAAATGAATTACTCAGCAATCTACTCATAGGTGCTGTCGAGATTCTGGACATGCCCGATGACCTGCTTCAATCTGCACGTCTAAAGTACCAGGAAGTAGGTCAATGGCTTGGAGAACCGGAGTCTGAGTTATTTACCAACACTCCTAAGGTATATCCTCAAGGGTCAATGAGACTTGGGACAATGATCTCTCCGTTCACAGACAAAGACGAGTACGACGTGGATTTAGTTTGTTTATTAGATTTCAAGAAAGAAAATATTTCACAGAAGGAACTAAAAAAATGTGTTGGACAGCGACTTCGACAGCATCCTGAATACCGGAAGGTATTGGGCGAAGGGCGACGGTGTTGGACTTTGGACTTTAAGGGGCAATTTCATATGGATATATTACCCTCAATTTCTGATCAAGAGGGACTTCCGCATAGCATTCTTATCACAGACAAAGAACTTGTTCGATGGCAACATAGCAATCCAAAAGGGTATGCTACTTGGTTCCAAATCCAAATGAAAACGGATTTTGATCAGGAAAAACAACGTTTAGCAAGAGTAATGAGTTTATCGGTTGAAGAGGTGCCAAATTGGAAGATCAAAACACCCCTGCAGCGTTCCATTCAACTCTTAAAACGGCATCGTGATGTTTATTTCCAGGCTGATCAGGAGGATAAGCCAATTTCAATCATTATCTCGACACTCGCAGCCAAAGCTTACGAAAACAAATCAAACCTTTCTGAGACTTTGGTACATATTGTTGATCACATGCATCAATACCTAGAGGTAAAAAATGGAGTTTATTGGGTAGAAAACCCAGTTAACAAAAAGGAAAATTTTGCGGATAAATGGCAAGTACATCCAAAACGCCAAAAGAAGTTTTTCATCTGGATACAGAAGATTCAGTCCGATATTAAGAACGCCTTGGATACCCAGGGGATTGACGAGGTAACAAAATTTCTAAGCGGAAGTTTTGGTAAATCAACCATGATTAATTCGGCTAAAAATCTTGGAATTGCGGTACGGGAAGAGCGAAAGAAGGGCAACCTTTTTATCTCTTCAGGTTTCGGTAGTCTGAGTTCTTCCGGGAATATCGCCGTTAAAAAGCACCAGTTCTATGGCGACTAAAATTAAACAACAATATATCAATCTCACGGCGCAATACCTTGACTTAAAGAAAACCTTTCCCAAGTCTCAGTGCAAAATTCACCGGAGTGAGCTAATGTGGCTTGGGAGATTACAGCCCACACCGCTCAGTAAGTGCTACACAATAAGTCTTAGATATAAATTCACTACTGTCCCGTTAAAGTTGTGTGAAGCGTCTCTAAGATAGCGTTTTTTAA
>CAYVHO010000009.1:0-95092 GCA_964451325.1 uncultured Nitrospira sp.
TCTGTTTGACTTTTATAGCCTTGTATGACATAAAAAATCCTTCCCACAAAAGAGATATCGTCCAGATTTAGAACGACAACGATCAGAATTCTGTATATAGTAAGGAGTTATACGGATTTTTTTCCGTATAACACAAAAATCCGGGCCTTATACGGAAAAAATCCGGATAAGACCAAGTTATGTGTAAAAAAACAATATACGAGCATCAAATGGAATTATATGAAATAGCTATAAAAAATTCTAACTGGGTATGGAATAGGCTTAGAGAAGCAAGAGACAATAACTTTCAAATCGGTGAGGAGTCACTAACCGATTTTGTTATATTAAATCTAAAAAAAGATGGGAAAGGTAAAATTAGTGTAGATACTTTTACTCGAAATAAAGAGTCTCTAACAGGTGCTGATTGGGAGTGGTGGTTTACAGGTCCAAGCGGTAAGTGGCTGGGGATGCGAGTTCAAGCAAAAGTAATAAATCTAAAAAACGAAGCATTCGAGCATATTCATTACAAAAATAGCCATGGCTATCAAGTTGATACTTTAGTAAAAGACGCAGCAAAAAATAACTTAATACCACTTTACTGTATGTATACAAATTGGCAGCCACATAAATATAAACCAACTTCAATATGCAATAACTTTAATAGTTCTATTCGTCACTTTGGCATGTCATTACTCAACCCACACCATGTTACAAGGCTACGGCCAGAGAAAAGTCTAAGCACTATAATTAAATATTTGCATCCACTGCATTGTATTTTTTGTTGCGGTCGCTATGGTGGCACAGACCTACCAACAAAGGCACTGGCGTTCTCTAATTCAATGGAGTTAATACCATTAACAAACTCTGAAAAAGAAGGAAGCGTAAGTTATTTAAAAGATAGGCCTCCCTACTATGTTTCGCAGCTTCTTGAAGGCGAACTAGAAGATGATTTTATTGACCTACATGATGAAAATATAAAAAGAGTAACAGTCATAAAAGAGTTGCAGGGTGACTAAACAGTAAAGGATCGCGGATCGGGGTCAGGTCAGGTCAGGTCTTGTCTTTTGCTTTTTTGGAAAAAGTGTCGCACAAGATCTTGTTTCTAAGAAAAGCAAAACATAAGACGTAACCCTCTGCGTTCTCTTTGAGTTGAATTTATCAAGGGATGCAATTTTTAGATTCAAGACCCCGCTATTTTCAAAATTTGGAGCGCAGAGGCATAAGATATCAATGCGCTTGTCGCCGCCGCAACATCTTCGGCCGAAGGCTGTCCTGCGGGGCTTATTTTTTCGAAACGCAGTGAAAGCACGTTTAATGTGCCCTTCTTCCGATCCGCTTTTAAATCATAACGGGCGATGAGGTTTTCACCTGCGAGCACGGGCAGGCAATAATAGCCGTAGGTCCGCTTGGAGGCCGGTTTAAAAATTTCCAAGATTTGATCAAAACCAAAAAGCAATTTTACCCGCGCTCGATCCCACAAAAGAGGATCAAAAGGAGACAGCAACACGCCCTTGTCTTTGCGGGGACGAATGCGTTTTAAGCGTGCCGCCAACTCCAAATCCTCCGGTCGTATCCAGCCGGGGTGATGTTTCTCCGCATCATCCACCAAGCCACAAGAAAGAATTTGTCCTTTTTCGATGAGACGACTTAAAGCCGCTTTGATTTCGTTTTGCAGATTAGAAAGCCGCCAGGTTTGTGTGAGCGTGCGGGTTGTTGCCCAACCATGCCCTTGCAGGGCCAGCAATAACAGCGTTTCGAGCGCTTCGCTTCTGGGCATCGGCTTTTCAAGAAATGTTGAGGGAATGACCCGCTCGGCGAGGTCGTAGGTTCGATGAAAATTGCGACGTTCGCAAATAGCAAGTTCCCCCGAAGACCAGAGGGCGTTTGCCACCTGTTTGGCGATTTTAAAATCCCACCATCCGCGATGACTGCCGCCTTCCATATCGATGGATCGAAGCGGGCCTTCGTCACGAATGCGACGCCGCAGATCGTCCGCCACTTTGGGATGTTCGCTAATAAGATCGCCCCACCAGGGGTGGTGTGCAAAAACTTGGCGACGAAAGGCAAAAACAGGATAAAGAGACATCGGCATCCAAGAGGCCTCATGCCCCCAATATTCAAAAAGGGGTTCGCCGGGTTGAAGCAGGGCTTCGGCAATTTTCGGATTAAAACCTTCGAGACGTGACATCAATACGATGGCATGACTGCGTGCACCCGAGATGGAAACGGTATCGAGTTGCAAGTAGCCAAAGCGGTCGATGACGCGCTGTGCTATTTCGCGTGCCTTTTTTTCGGACTTTGGGCTGTGTGTGGGGAACCCCGTCCAGCCTGTTTTGAGTAATCCCGCTCGCGCCAGCGCAAGCCTTCGGGCTTCAGGAAGAGTGAGAATTTGCATGAATGAGAAGATAGCATTTTTTCTCTTGAAGTCCCCCCCGTTAAACCTTCCACGTCTTCGTAAAAGTTCGGGGTCACGTCTTGTCTTTTGCTTTTTTTGGAAAAAGCATTATATAAGATTTTGTTTCTGAAAAAAGCAAAACTCAAGACTTGACCTTCTGCGCTTTTCCGAGAGCCTCGTTAGATTTCTTTCTTTAGAACTTAATAGGGTAATATCTTTTGGTTGACTTCACGTAATTACCCGATATAATAAAAATTCCACATTTCCTGATATAATTGAAGACGCAAGCTGTACAAAACCATAAGGGGGAGGTTGTTATGGCTAGAGAAATCAAAGAAACTCCTGTCCTTGAAGGAACAGATGCACAGCATTTCAATAAAGAAGTAAAAGAAAATGAACATAAGAAGGTACCTTTGTCTGATTATGACCGTGCAATAGAAAACTATAATAAAATCAAGTTTTCTAATGACATTGGCTAACCCTCCCCATCTATTCCGCCTCGAACCCACCGACCCCCGCCCTCCTTTTGATTGCGGCGACAGTGATTTAAACGAATTTTTTGCTATTGATTCAATGGCATACGGTAAACAATTGTTGTCTGTTACGTATGTCTTAAAAATAGAGCAGACAATTGGGGCATTTTTTAGTGTTTCAAATGATTCAATCAAAACAAAAGACATCTCATCGCGGTCCAAAAAAGATAGATTACTAAAACCTATTCCGAGGCCAAAACGACACCCGAGTATGCCGGCGGTAAAGGTCGGCAGGTTGGCTGTCTCGGAAGAGATTAAGGGAACAGGTATCGGAACATCTATTTTAGATTTTATAAAGGTTTGGTTCACACAGGGCAACAAAACAGGGTGCCGTTTTATCATCGTTGATGCCTATATCCATGCTGTTAATTTTTATGAGAAAAACGGGTTCAAATTTCTCGTTGCCAGCGATTCTGACGAAAAAACTCGGTTAATGTACTTCGATTTAATTACTTTCCTTAAATAAATTGCCTCGACGCAGGAATCTAACGAATAAGCAGGTTCGGGATCAGGTCTTGTCTTTTGCTTTTTCGGGAAAAGCGCCGTCTAAGATTTTGTTTCTGAAAAAAGCAAAACTCAAGACTTGACCTTCTGCGCTTTTCCGAGGCCAAATCAAAGTCAACACACAATGGCTGTTCTACCGCATCACGAACAACACCGGTAAAATCCAAAAATACGGCCTTCGAGCCGCCTAGAGGAAGAACCAAAGAAAAAAACAACAAGAACGTCAAGAGGAGCCATCAGAAAACTTTGACGGCGACTTCAAGCCAAATGAGATTAATGTCGCCAAACAGAGTGTGTTCATAAAAAAACGAACAAAAAAAGGAATACGAGGGGTGTAGATGGCGTTTTCCTACAGCCTCGTTAGATTTCTCTTTTTAGAACTTACAACTTTATAGGGGCAGGTTTTATTATTTGCTGTTTAGCTGATTCTGCGGCTAATGCATGGATGCGGAAAATTCAAACGAATTCATTGTTCAAAGGTGTAAGAAAGTGATTTAACCCATCCGCCGCAAATAATCGTGTTAATATTCTTATACTGCACCAATGAACATTCTCGCACTCAGCAAACTCGGAAATCGGTGGCTCAAGAATACGACCTTTCAAGCCTGCAGAGACTTGACAAAAATCGCTAAACTTTATATAAAATCAATTATGGTATGTCCCTTATCGCAATAAATCATCTTTTGCTGCAAATATTCAAGTTCTACATCTATTGATGGAAAACATCTTGTTTTTCTTCTGACCCAGACCGAATCGGGCCTTTTTTAAATCCTTTCTCGACTAGGGACTATCGCATGATCAGTGACGTTCTTGTTTTTCTCAGAGATCATCTCAACCAGCAGCTTTCTGCAAGCTCGGGTTGGGCGGTGGGAGAAACACGAGAAGACCACGTTGTTTTTGTCGATGGTGAAAAAATGGATCCCATTGTTTTTAAATTGGGGGCTATTTCCGCCTTGCTTCTCAATATAGAAGAAGAAAATACGCTTCGCCCGGCTGACCCTTATCGCGCGGTGGCGGCTGATGGTTCCGTCTACAAGGTGCAGCCGGAAATTCGCATGAATTTGTATGTGCTTTTTGTTGCGCGCTATAAACAATATGAACAGGGTTTGGAGACCTTGTCTCAGATTATCCAATACTTTCAGAGCCATCGTGTCTTAAATCATCAAAATGCCCCGGAGCTGAGTCCACAGATTGAAAAGTTGATCATGGAGCTCACGACCCTTCCGTTTTCACAGCAAAACGAGATTTGGAATGCCTTGAGAACCACTTATCACCCCTCTGTTTTGTATAAAGTGAAGTTGGTTTTTATTCGAGACGATACCGCCACTCGGTCTGTGGTGATCGGCGAAAAAGACCTTCGGCTGTCGTCATGAAATATTTGCCGCTTTTTAAGGTTGCGCTCAGACACAGCTATTATTCAGACCAAGGCTGTCCTGATTTTGATCTTGAGACATCCGTCGAAACGGAGAGGCTGCTTGAAAATCATCGCTGTGTGCGTAAAACGCTGGAAGATGGCTTCACGATACTCATCACGGTGGATGAAGAGGGACGACCCTTTATTCCGCTTTCATCGGATGCGACTTTTCTTTTTTATCTCAGACTTCGAAATCAGAATTTCTCCTATTTTACAGATCTCTCCGCTTTTTCAGGGATTGATGACCCGCTTTATAGTAATACGACGCTCATGGCCGGAGAGACGACACTCCCGCTGAGTGCCGGACAAGAAACACCGACTGAAACCGTGGTGAGGGTGCCGCCCCTTAATCCACCGCCTGTGAACGGGACTTTTGCGGCATTGCACATCCTCAATAATGACACGCTAAGCGCAGAAGGCCTGCCATTGCCTGATGTCCCTGTGTTTTACATTGATTTTTTGGCAAAACAGGCGCGGTGGAGCTATTACTGTGTCACTGATTTGAGTCCGACTCTGGGCGAATTCACGATTGAAGATAAGGCCTCCGCTGTTTCAGAGCGTTTGATCTTCAGTGATGAAAATAGACAAGACCTTGGGGCTGAGGAGGATGCAGAGGATGGGGTGGCGCAGATGCTTGAGGCGCAATACCCGGATTTTAGAACGATACGATTCCTTTCGGACGCGCTGATTCCCTGTCGTCAGGCGGCGCGTCAGCAAATTGAATTTCATATGGGTGAAAACAGGCTGTCTGAGGCCTTACCCAATCCTTCGTTTAAGAACAATGCGAAGCTGAGTGTCACAGATGGAGATGCATCAGAAGAGGAAGAGATTTTGTTTCAAGTGATCAAGTATTTAAGCGTTTAATTCTAACAAAAAGGAGTGTGCGTACAATGCCTATTTATAAAACCCCAGGGGTTTATGTCGAAGAAATTTCAACCCTGCCCCCTTCTGTGGCAGAGGTCTCCACTGCGATTCCCGCTTTTTTTGGTTATACACAAAAAGGGCCCAAGATCGCCCGTATCAATACTTTATTGGAATATGAGACCCTCTTTGGTGCAGCCAAGCCGAGCAGTTTTAGCGTGCAAACAGCCACAGATTCTGACTCGGGTCTCAGGTCCATTAGCAGCATTACAAAACAACCGGGAACACCCGACACTGGTTTTCTTCTGCATTATGCCCTAAGCCATTTTTTTAAAAATGGCGGTGGGAGTTGCTACATTCTTTCTCTGGGCGATTATAGTGCAGCCCCCGCAAAGGCCGATTTCGAGGAGGCTTTGGCCCTTCTTGAAAAAGAAGACGAACCCACGCTTATCGTCTTGACCGATGCCGTCAACCTCGCTTCCGACGACTACTACTCCATCTGCACCGATGCCCTGGCCCAGTGCGAAAAGCTGGGCGATCGTTTTGCTGTCCTTGATGTTCCCGACGGAGATGTTGCCGTCTTCAGAAATAAAATCGGGACGAATAACTTAAAATACGGTGCGGCTTATTATCCCTACCTGCAGACGACACTCAATGTTCAGTATCGAGAGGAAGAGGTTCAGATTGAGGGGGCATCCAGTGGATCAAGCGCTTTGACCTGGTCCTCCGATTTTGGCAGCTCTGCAATCACTGTACAATTTTCCGGCAGCACAGGCAGTGAACCCAAAGTCAAAGTCATTACGGGCGAGAGCGCGACGGCCGTTTCTTTTTCGATTGCAAGTGATGTTTTGACCCTCCGGGATGTCTCGAGTGAAACGGGACAATCTGTTGTCGCCGCTTGGGACCTTTGGGTCGCAGATTCAAATAATGATGCCGCGGGTTTTGAGGTGCTTGTTTCCGGCGATGGTGCAGGCGATGTGCCCACGACCTCAAACGCCTCGGTTGTTTTGGCTGAGAGTTCCTCTGGACCTTCCGGCGACTCTTTAACGGCTATTGAAGTGACAGAAACCGCACTTTACAACCAAATTAAAACAGCCTTAACCGCAGAACGTGTGACCTTGCCACCGAGTGCGGCCATCGTGGGCGTCTATGCCAATGTGGATCGCACACGCGGTGTCTGGAAGGCCCCTGCGAATGTGAGTCTAGCGTCGGTGATCGGCCCTGTTTCTAAAGTCACACATCAGGAACAGGAAGACCTCAATGTTGATCCGACCGCCGGAAAGTCGATCAATGCCATTCGGCAGTTTGCAGGCAAAGGGACCTTGGTTTGGGGCGCACGCACCTTGGCGGGCAACGACAATGAATGGCGTTATGTGCCCGTGCGTCGTTTGTTTAACATGATCGAAGAATCCACCCAAAAAGCAACGGCCTTCGCCGTTTTTGAACCCAATGATGCAACCACTTGGCTCAAAGTGAAAGCGATGATTGAGAGCTATTTGTATGGGCTCTGGGAGCAGGGTGCCTTGGCAGGACCCAAACCTGAATCGGCTTATTTTGTCAATGTGGGTTTGGGAAAAACGATGACGACTCAGGATGTGCTAGAGGGACGCATGATTGTTGAGATTGGTATCGCCGCAGTTCGTCCGGCTGAATTTATTATTCTGCGCTTCAGCCACAAATTACAAGAGGCTTAGGTTTCGCTTGCGGTTTTTGTACCTCATCTATTAAGGGAGTAATGATCAATGGCACTGACAAAAGAAGAAATCAAAGCAGCCTATCCGCTACCAGTCTATAACTATAAAGTCGAAATTGACGGGATTTCCGTCGCATTTTCAGAGGTTTCAGGGCTCAGCATCACCTACGAAACCACCACCTACAAAGAAAGCCCCACAGAAAGCGGCGCTCCCGGCCCCCGTGTGATGTACATGCCTGCACAGCGGTCGGCCCCCAGTATCAGCTTGAAAAAGGGTCTGGTGCGTGGCAAGTCCATTGCACTCTTGTATAAGTGGATTAGTGATACCCAACTCAATCAAGTCCAGAAAAAAGACATCATGGTGCGCTTGTGTGATGAAGATGGTGAAGCGGTGATTAGTTGGCGGGTGGTCAATGCCTTTCCGACCAAGTTGGATGCGCCAAGCTTCGATGCAAACTCCAATGATGTGGCGGTCGAGAGCATGGAGTTGATGGCGGATGCCGTTACGATCGAAGAATCCTAAGATAACAAATTTATGTGGCCCATTTTTCCGCCATGTGTGCGTTGCTGTAGTGCTCGAATCCTCACGTATGAAACATACGCTCCGGTTCTGCGCGCTTCGCGCCTTCTCCTGACGAAAAACTGAGCCCCTAAATTCGTTATCCCTTTACTTGGGGGATAGTCTTGGGAAACATGAAAGAGAAACTGAGACCATATGTCTGAAACGAAAGAATTTGTTAAAGGTTCGTATCCACTTCCGGTCTATAACTTTCGGGTGACGGTGAGTGGTACGACGGTGAGTTTCTCTGAGGTGTCGGGTATCAACCTCGAATACGAGATTGTGACCTATAAACACGGGCTTAGTTTTTGGGAAGGCGAAGGTTTTAAAAAGTACTACTACAACAAGTATGTGCCGGTCACTCTCAAAAAAGGCATTGTTCAAGGCACCAATATTTTTTCGGAGTGGATACAGGAGAAGGAAAACGGTTCACGCGCAATGGAGATCAGTCTTTGTGATGAAACCGGGACGCCTATCGTTTCTTGGCTTATCGGCGTTGCGGTTCCCGTAAAACTTCAGGCACCGACTTTTGACGCAAATTCCAATGATGTTGCGATCGAAAGTTTTGAACTGATGGCCGCTAAAATTTCCGTGGTGCATCACTAAGATCAATCAGGAGTTAAACACTTGAAACTTGGAAAAGCAAACCTACCCGAAATTTCACTTCAGGATGATCTCATCCTGGGTTTTCGTTTCGGGGTCTTTTTTTTCGCCGGCGGCGTGCTTCCAAATCCTTTGGACATTCGTTTTCAGAAGGTCAGCGGTCTAAGCGCAGAAGTGAAGACGACTTCGGTGACCGAAGGCGGGCAGAATTTTTACGCCCATCAATTGCCGGATGCGGTTTCCCATGGCAACCTGACACTGACGCGGGGCATGGTCGTGGGCTCTCCCTTGAATATCGAATTTAATGTGGCCATGTCGCTCTTTAAATTTGTGCCCTCAAACGTACTGGTGACGCTTTTTAATGAAGACAAGGTCCCCATTGCTGCCTGGCTCTTTATCAAAGCCTATCCCGTAAAATGGGCGACCTCGGATTTAGATGCCTCCCAAAAAGAAGTGGTGATTGACACCATGGAATTGGCCTACACCCGCATGCAGATCTTGAGGGTTTAGCCTATGCCCATCGAAATCAACGAGTTGGTCATTCGCGCCATTTCTGATGACAGTCCAGAGACTTCAGAAACAAGTGTTGCGCAAGGGTCGCTTTCTGAAGAAGAGATTGTAAAAGCCTGTGTGAAACAGGTGATTCAAATTCTAAAGAAACAAAAGGAACGATAACATGGGTCTGACGAATTTATTCAAACTCGAAAAACTGAAGATCAAGGCCTATAAAAATGGGAAACGTGCGGGTTTGCCGGTGGGGACCTTTGAGGCCATGTTTAATCCGGCGTCCTTCAAGCAAAAATATGCTGTTGTTTATGGCAAAAACCAGGGCAGAAACAGCAGTGGAATGAAGGTGAATTATGACCGAAGTCTGCCTTCTGACTTGAACCTCAAGCTCATCTTGGATGGCACGGGTGTTGACAAATTTGGCATCGAACTTTTGTTTGGCTCGCAGACCGTGTCTGAGCGGGTGAAGGATTTTCTGGATCTCACCTTTCAGATGAATGGCACCATTCATCAGCCTAATTTTCTTTCTGTCGAATGGGGAGATCTGATTTTTTCCTGTCGCCTCAGCACGGTTGATGTGAACTATAGCGCCTTTGACCGGAGCGGAAAGCCCTTGCGCGCCGAGCTTGATATCAATTTGGTGGCCGATGAAGAAGTTGCAAAACGGCAGGCAAAAGAAAATAAAAGTTCTCCTGATCTGACCCATCGCAGGATCGTCAAAAGTGGAGATACCTTGCCCTTAATGAGCAAAGAAATCTACGGATCATCTGCACATTATCTAAGGGTGGCCCAGGTGAACCGGCTGGATGATTTTAGAAATTTAAGCCCGGGTCAGGAAATCTTTTTTCCACCCCTGGCGACCTGATTTGGACTGCTGTTTAAGATGAATGTAAGGAGATTGTTTCACCCTTGAGTATTGTTACTCCCACGATCTTAAGTGACGGGCAAGCTTTAGATCCGAGCTATGCTTTGGTTTCGCTGACGGTTAGCAAGGAAGTGAATCGCATCCCCTCCGCTCAGATCACGGTTCAAGATGGTGATGCAGCGACCGGGATTTTTCCAATTAGCGAATCTGCTTTTTTTGAACCCGGCAAGGAAATCGAGATTAAACTGCGCTACGAAGAAGAGGGTGCAGACGAGACCGTTTTTAAAGGCCTTGTTGTCGCACAAGGCATTGAAGTGAGTGGGCCGAATACTTTCCTAAATATTGATTTGAAAGATGCCGCGATCAAGATGACACAGGTGCGAAAGCGGCAGGTCTATCGCGAAAAAACGGATGACGCGATCATCACCAGCCTGATTCAGGAGGCAAGGCTGGCGAAAGGCAGAATAGAGGTTACAAAACCGGCTCACGCGGAAATCCTTCAATACAATAGTACGGATTGGGATTTTATGCTTTGCCGAGCCGATGTTAATGCTTTGCTTGTTGCGGTGAATGATGGAGAAGTCTCTCTCAAAAAGATGGAGGTGAGTGGTTCGGCTGTGCAGGCCTTTGAGCTGGGCATTGATGAGATCTACGATCTTGAAATGCAAACGGATGCACAACATCAATATGCCAGCATTGAGGCGACGGCCTGGGATCTGAAAAACCAGGAAAGTCTGAAATCCTTAAAAGCAAAACCCTTGAAACTGTCTCAGGGTAATTTGGAGGGCGAAAAGCTCGCTAAAACGCTGGGTTTCGAGGATGCTGTGCTGACTCAGCCGGTGCCTTCTGAGCCAGATGAGCTTCAAGCCTGGGCCGATGCGCGAATGGCCCGAAGCCGTTTATCACTGATTCGTGGGCGGATTTGTGTTGCCGGTTTGGGCACGATCAAAGTCCTAGATGTGATCGACTTGCTTGGTGTCGGTAGGCGTTTTAATGGTTCAACCCTGGTGACCGGGGTGCAACACCGTGTGGATAGTCAGGGCTGGCAGACGGATCTGCAGTTCGGTCTTTCTCCCGAATGGTTTTGCCGGAAACCGGATATTCCAGAGCCGCGCGCGGCAGGTTTGCTGCCACCGGTATCGGGTTTGCAGATTGGTGTTGTAGATGCCTTTGAAGAAGATCCTGATGGCGAATTTCGTTTAAAAGTACAGCTTGTGGCGCTTGATGTGGAGCAGGGCGCTGTTTGGGCGCGTTTAGCAACACCCGATGCGGGCCTAGAGCGCGGATTTTTCTTTCGCCCCGAAGTGGGGGACGAAGTGGTCGTGGGGTTTTTTAACGACGATCCCCGGCAAGCGGTGATTTTGGGGGCGATGTATGGTTCAAGAAATACGCCTCCCAGAGGCTTTGTGCCCAGTGACGAAAATATAAATAAAGGCATTGTGACACAAAAAGGAACAACGATTGCTTTTGTTGATGACAAAAAGTCCTCCGTCTTTATCCAAACCGCCGCAGAAAACAAACTGCTCTTGGATGATGACGGAGAAGCCATTGTGCTCTCAGATCAACATGGCAATGCGATCACGATGAATGCGGATGGCATCACCCTGAAAAGCGCTAAAGATCTGATCTTAGATGCGAGCAGCGGCAATGTGGAAATCAAGGGCTCAAAAGTAGACGTTAAATAGCGACTAAAACATTTATTAAATCAATGGGGGAATATCGAAATGCAGAACGGAAACAATGCAGCACAGGAAGTCACTTTAAAAGTCAGTATTGAAGAGGCCAATCTTATTTTGGAAGGATTGGGCATGATTCCTTTTGCGCGTGTCTACACCTTGGTGAACAAACTGCAAGCACAGGCCAGCCAGCAATTAAATGGCACCGCAAATACAGCAAGCGAAAGCAGTGGGGTGCCCATCGTCGAAACGGACGCCGCACTTTCAAAGGCCTAGTCTGTGGCGAATGAACAGGGTTTTTTAGGGCAGGGCTGGGCCTTTCCACCGCAGTTTTCTTTGGGCGGAAAAGAGGTCAAACGCGCCGCCGGACAAGAGGATATTCAGCAGAGTTTGCAAATTCTCTTTGCCACCCAGTTGGGTGAGCGTTTGATGCGGGAAGACTTTGGTGCCGATCTCTCCACCGTGCTTTTTGAGGAAGTGGATCAAGCCTTGGTGAATACCCTAAGGCGTCTCATGACGGATGCCATTTTGTATCACGAACCCCGTATTTCCCTGGACCGCCTGGATATTTCCGAAAGCGATTCAAAGCAGGGCCTCCTGCTGATCTCAATGGACTACACCATTCGCAGCACCAACTCCCGCTACAACATGGTCTATCCCTATTATTTAAACGAGGCGGCTAACCCGGTTTAACACGATGGCAGATTTTATTTTAATGGAAGGCGATCAAGCGATGTTTATCCCGGTATTTGGTGCTGCAATTGTGGTCGTGCAGCCGGGAGAACTCAAGGGCAGTGGCCCCGCGACCCTCAATGGAAAAAAGATCTGTGTCGATGGGGACGAAAAAGATGTTTCTGTGCCGGGTTGCACCTATATGACCCCGCAGTACTCTATCCCGGGTTCGGGCACACTCAAAATCGATGCTTTGGCGGGGGACCAAGTCGCCACAAAAACCAATACGGGCGGTGTGGCCGTGATGCTCAAAGGCGGCAATTTTACGGCCAAGTTTGAAGTGCAAAGCCCGGCCCAGCAACCCCCACCGGGACCGGGTGGCCCGATTCCAGATGCGAGTCCCAGTTATTCCGGACAAGGCATGTTTGTGACGATGAATATGAAATTCCAAGGAAGCTAAGCTAAGATGCCAGAGCGAAGTATTACACTGCCCGAAATTGATCGAGACGGCACCAGTCAGGCCGATCGTTTATTGCCGGCGCTGAACCCCGATAGCGTCTCCGTCGATGAACGTTCCTTAAAAGACCTGCTGTGTTTTGCACGTGAATATGGCAAGGAATTGCGCTATTTTAACGAAAAAAATGAGGCGAGCGGAGACTGGAGCGCTTTTATTGGCGACGATATTGATCTGGATCAATTGCTCGCTTTTATCCAGAATCCAGCGGCGGTGGCGGAAGAACGACGTGATCAGTTTTCCCGCCCACATTTAACCTTGTTTCTCAGTTTCTTGAAATTACTTCAGCAAGCCCAAAAACAGATGAATACGCTCACACAAAGACATCTTGATTTTTATTATCAGGATGTCTTGCGGATGCAAAAAAAGGCGGGTGTTGCGGACCAGGTGAATATCCTTCTGCTTCCACAAAAACAGGTGGCGCAGCATTTGTTGCCAGCCGGAACATCCCTCAGCGCCGGGCCGGATGCCTCTGGAAAAGACCGCCTTTATGAGACAAATGACGACCTTGTTGTGAGCCAGGCACAAGTCGCATGCCTAAAGACCGTTTATTCAGAAAAAGAAATCACGGGTATTCGTGAGGCGCGGGAAAGTAAAAAGGGCACAAGACAAGAACGTTTTGTGCAAATGTTGGGCATCTCTCTCGGGCATCCCTTGCCCGGAGACCCACTTCCTTTGAATCAGATTCTTAATCCGACAGATGCCGTCGTTGATTTTGACCTGCTGACTGTTTTGGGAGAATTGACGGCCTATTCAGAAGTCGGGCTTTTTATGCCCTTGTTTGACTTGCGCAGCTTGATGAAATTTAAGCGGCGGCGGGATAATGCAGATGAAGAATGGGCTGAGATCAATGCTTATTTAGAAATCGCCGCCCGCAAAAAAAGAGGCAATGCGACTTTTGTTTTTAATCCGGCGGACCCTCGGAATTTTGATGCCAACTTGATTGCCGCTTTAGAAGGTGCCCCTGATTATCGTGGCATCACCGAAGTCTCCCACATTGACCATGTGTACACACAGAGAAACCGGACGGAGGTGCAGGACTTTATCCGGGACAAACTCTACTTTGACACACTTGAAGATTTTCTCGCCATGATGCGCTTGAAGCTCAAGATAGACAAAGAGTGGGAAGGCATCAACCAACTATTAGAAACAGCGGGTCGTCGCAAGCGAAATAAGCCGTCTTATCGTTTGTCTCCCACACGTCCTACTGATTTCACTGCAAACATGAAACGAGCCATTGCGCAGCCCTTTTCCCCGGCCTTGCTGGGCCGTTTTCAAAATATCGACGTTTATTACGAGGCCATTGAGCAGGTGGAGCGGAATTTTTATATGTCCGCTGAAAGTTTCAACTATTTCATCTCGGCAGGCAGCAAAGAGAATACAAGCACTTGGGAATGTCAGAAAATTGACGAAATTTTGTTGGAGGCCCACCGACAAAAAGTATATGCCGCTCGAAGAGCGACCCTGAAGAAAACCCGAGAAACTCAGGGCATGATCGCGATGTTGCATTTTGCCTTGAGCGAAGACCCAAAATCAGCAGAATCAAATCCCTTGAGCCGCCTGAAAGTTTTCCTGAAAAAAGAAGCGGACGCTGTCTTTTTAGACCAAGTCAGCAGCACCGAAAAATCGGATTCGGTCTCCGAGTCCGAATGGGCTCAGGTTTATAAAACCGTCGAAATGGCACAGCGTTTTAGTGAAGGCTTTCAGCCACCGACACCGACTAAAGAAGCCTGGATCAACTTATACCCAGCACCGGACGCAACACAAGTGATGTCTTCGGCTGCGGACGATGATGAAGGCCATTCGCGTTGGTTGACCTTCGGCCAGGCAAACAAAACAGATGATATGGACAATCCACCCGATGCGGTTTTTGGTTGGGGCATCTCTTCTCCGCTTTTTGCGATGGCGGAAGGTGTGCGTGTGATCACGCTGACCTTAGGATTTGATCCGGATACCTTTTTTATTGAAAAACTTGCGCCCCTTTTTCCTGTGGTGAAGGCGGGTAAAAAAAACCCTCAAAGCCCTTTCCAGCTTGAAATCAGCACTGAAAAGGGATGGATCGTCCCTGACAGACTGGAGATGAAACTGGGCCGCTATGCCAGCTTGAGTCAAACCACTGATCTCAAGCTGCAAGCCCTGCAATTAAAACTTTATTTTTCTGAAGCCGTCGATCCCATCCGTGCCTATGCCGAAGCCCAGCCTCAAAGCCCGTGGCCAGCACTTCGTTTAGGCTTGCGTCAAAGCTGGGATAAAAATCGCAAGCGCTTCGTGACACCATATGCCCCTCTAAAGGATCTTCGTTTGTCCAAGACACATGTCAGTGTTTCTGTCGCAGGTTTGAGTTCACTCTATTTAGAAAATGATCAAAATGCCTTAAATGCCAAAAAACCCTTTGAGCCCTTTACCCGCGCACCTGCGGTCGGATCTCGTTTGTATATCGGTCATCCTGAATTGTTACAAAAACAACTGGACACAATGGCTTTTGAGGTCGAATGGATGGCCGCACCGAAGGACTTGGCTGATCACTATAAAGCCTACGGATTGGGGGACAACTTTTCTTTCAAAACAGGGCTCAGCCTCATCGACCGGCGGGTGAAGCGAACACTCGCACAAGTCAAACTCTTTGAGAATATGAGTGCTGCTGATGCCCCGCAGACCCTTCAGATTCCGACCGCGGCGCAAGTGGCAGAGGGGGAAACACTTGAAGGTCTTTTGTTTTCAGACAGCGGATTTATTTATGAGGCGGATAGGACCGGGTCATTTGAAGGGGAGGTGAGCGATTGGAGTCGCTATTTTCAGTGGGAGTTACAGAGCCCTGATTTCCAGCACAGCATTTATGCCGGTCTCGCCGGAGAAAAAGCGCTTGCGCTCTCGGCCGCCATCTCAAACAAAACGGGTACTGAAAAAATCACCGCATCGGACTATCAAGTTAATCCGCCCTATACCCCAAAAATAAAAAAAATCAGCGTCTCCTATACCAGTACGATTGAAGTGGATCTTGCCATATCAGGCAACTCACATGACGCACAAATCTATCATCTGCATCCCTTTGGTCATAGTGAACTCTCGTCAGCGTCGGGCGGTGGGGGTGCCTTTTTCTTGCCCCAGTATCAAAATGAAGGGGAACTCTATATCGGGATCAAAGCCCTTCAGCCCCCTCAAAGCCTGTCTCTGCTTTTTCAAATGGCAGAAGGCAGTGCCGATCCGGATCTGCCGCCGGGCACGGTTTCCTGGCATTTTCTAAGTGGCAATCGCTGGCTGAATTTGCAAGACGGCAATCTGTTGTCGGACAGCACACGCGGTTTGATCAACTCGGGTATTGTGCGGTTTTTGCTCGCACCCAAGCTGCCCAATACCCAGCTTCCAGAAGACCTGTATTGGATCAGAGCTTCCATGCCACAACAAACAAGAAGTGTCTGTGATACGGTTGCGATCCATGCCCAAGCCGTGTCGGCACGTCGGGTCGATGCACACAAGGCAAACGATCTCAGTCAAGCCTTGGCAGCAGAAAGCATTACCGATTTGGCCCTCCCCCGGCCCGAAATTAAGGCCGTGTTTCAGCCCTATACCTCTTTTGGAGGGAAAGCACCGGAAGCCACAGATATTTTTTACACGCGCGTGAGTGAAGGCCTACGGCACAAACAACGTGCCATTACTTTTTGGGATTATGAACACTTGGTGCTTGAACATTTTCCTGAAATTTACAAAGTAAAATGTCTGCCCGCGAACCTTGCGAGCCAGCTTAAAGATCCGGGGCGCATTAACATTATCGTTATTCCCGAAATCCAAAATAAACGCCCTTTTAATCCTTTTGAACCCAAAGCCCCGGCAGATCTGATTGCAGATATTGAGGCTTATCTCTCAGATAAACACCCGCCATCGGCCAAAATTACGGTCAAAAATGCCTTTTATATCGCGATAAAAGTGCGTTTTGGGGTGCGTTTTAAGGCCGGTATAGATGCGCGATTTTACAAACAACACATTAATACCGAACTCAACCGTTTTCTCTCTCCCTGGGCCTATGAAGAAGGCTCAGATATTGTGATTGGCGGGAAAATATATGCAAACAGCATTATCAATTTTTTAGATCAACGCCCCTATGTTGACTATGTGGTCGAATTGAAACTCTTTTCGAGTGAAAACGGAATCGATTTCAAATTGGCCTTGCCTGTGGGAGACGAAGGGTACTTTGTAACGACCGACCGAAGCGACGGTGTGCTTGTTGCGGCACAGCAACATGAAATTGACCTTATTTCGGATGCGGGTTATGAAGAAAATGTATTTTCGGGACTCAATTACATGAAAGTGGAACTTGATTTTATCGTAGGTTAACGACGGCCCAGCCTAAAAAAGGACACATTATGGAGATCAAAAAAAGAAATCGAAGTGAACTGAAATCATTTTTTGTTAAAAACGCCATCCCGACTGAGGTCGAATTTGCAGATTTGATTGAAGGCATGGTGAATCAAAAAGACGATGGTTTTGCCAAATTACCCGGAAGCCCCTTGAGCATCGAAGCTTCGGGAGACGATGCAAGTCAAAAAAAGGCCATTAACTTTTATAAAAATTTTTCGGATGCGAGCCCAAACTGGGTCTTCAGTTTGAATCCCAGAAGCGACCCCGCAAAACCTGCGACGGCCAAACCCGGTTTGAGCATCAGCGACAGCGCGGGAAATAGCCGCTTTTTTGTGGATGAAAGCACCGGCAATGTGGGCATTGGTACCGTGAGTCCAACCGCGAAACTCGAGGTCAACGGAAATATTTTTGCCGGGAATTCGGACCTCTATTTTACGAAGATTGACCACGATCATTCGGGAATTGGGAATAAAGCAGGTTACGCGGCCATAGAAAATACAAAAAATTACGATGCTCTCATGATCCTAGGTCGAGCAGGTACTGCGAAGGGCCGTACCGTCAAATTGTGGGACTATTTACAGGTTAACGGAGCCTTGGATGTTACGGGGGCCTTGGGTTTTGGCAGTAGTACCCGTCAAATGCTAAATCTTTATGGTACTGACTACGGTGTGGGTGTGCAAAGCTCAACACAATATTTCAGGACGGGTCAAAACTTTGCCTGGTACAAAGGTGGCGCACACAACAACGGTGCGTTAAATGCTGGCACAGGTGGCACAGTGCAGATGGTGATTAAGAATGGCAGCGTGGGTATCGGAACGGCCGCACCGACCCACCTATTTCACGTTCGAGCCAATAATGCTGTGGGTCTTTTTGAATCTTCGGGATCACAGGCCTATTTGAGATTGTCAACAAACGAAGGCTTGGCTAAGCGGGTTGAAATTGCGAATCGACCGGGGGGACGCTTAGCACTCTGGGTGACTTCAGCCGGGGATGTATTCAATATCACAACAGCGGGTAATGTTGGCATTGGAACAACGGCTCCAAAAGCGAAGCTTGATGTAAGAGGCGGTATTTTTGCTGGGAATTCAGATCTCTATTTCACAAAAACTAATCATGACCATTCAGCTATAGGGAATAAAGAGGGATACGCGGCGATAGAAAATGCAAGAAATTATAACGCTTTGATGATTCTGGGCCGATCAAACTACGCTGGAGGAAAACTGAGCCAGAGAAGGATACGGGTATGGGATTATTTTCAAGTGCATGGGGTGTTTGTAAATAGCTCAGACCGGCGCTTTAAAAGGGACATTGAAGACATCCCTTACGGCTTAAAGACCTTAAGAAAATTGAAACCGGTATCTTTTAATTGGAAAAATATAGCTAATCCACATAAGAGCCTCGGTTTCATCGCCCAAGAGGTGCAACCGGTAATCCATGAAGCGGTTTATGCAGATTCCCGTGATAATCAACCCGGTAGTCCAGAATTAAGTGTGTCGTATACAAGTCTGATTCCTGTTTTGGTCAATGCAATTAAGGAATTGGATGTCAAAGTGGAAAGTTTTTTGACCGCCAAAATTAGAGTGTAATTTATGAATAACGTTCAAACCCTTCCCACAACTCCCCTCGAACACCCCGCGATGGACTATGCCTATTTACGTCAGGAAGGCATTCGTCTGATTCAAGAGATGGCGGGTGAGGTGTGGACGGATTTTAATGCCCATGATCCAGGCATTACCATCTTAGAACAGCTTTGTTATGCCCTCACCGACTTAGGGTATCGCATCAACTACGACCTGCCCGATTTGCTGGCAGGTGAAGGCATTGATCCTTATGAAAGTCTCTATGGCCCCGCAGAGATTTTGAGCACCGAACCCGTCACCTTGCTCGATCTACGCAAGCTCGTTATGGATGTTGCGGGTGTCAAAAATGCTTGGATTGAAGCGATCGAAAAACCGACACCGCTCTATTTTCATGAAGGCAAAAAGATCTTGAGCCTTCAGTCTGAAGCCCAGGAAGGGGGCCCTCAAATCACCGAGCCTGTTTTTTTGAAAGGTTTGTACCGCGTCTTGATTGAAAGCTCTGGTTTGGTGGATGAGGAGGGGGCCATCATCGAGCAGGCGGTCGCGCGGCGACTCAACGCCCATCGTGGGCTCTGCGAAGATTTTGACGAGATTAACGTCTTGGCCCACCAAGATGTCGCCGTCTTAGCCCGCATCGAAATCGGCGCTGTAGAGGATGCGGGAGAAGTGCTGAGCCAAATCTATTTACAAATTTCAAATTATTTTTCCCCGACCCTGCCTTTCAAAACACTGACACAAATGCTTGAATCAGGGGCCTCAATCGATACTGTTTTTGAAGGCCCGTTATTAGAGCGTGGGTTTTTGGATACGAAAGCCCTCGCCAAAGTCGAAAGAAGAGACACCCTCTATATCTCCGATCTCATTCGCGAAATCATGAGGGTGCCGGGGGTCCGCGCGGTTCGTGATATTTCGCTGAAATCGGGGGAAACAATTGAAAACTGGTCTTTGCAGCTTGGGGAAAAACAGATTCCCAAATTAGTTTTTAGCGCCGAAACCATTATTTTGGAAAAAGCGGGCATGGCCGCAAGCATTGATCATGAGTGGGTGAAAAACCGCTATAGCGAAACCCTGAAAAATACCACAAGTTTTCCCAGATTGAGCAACAAGGAGCGAGCCTTGAGTCCGCCCAAAGGACGGGATCGCAATCTCGCACACTATTTTTCCGTGCAACAACATTTTCCCGATTGTTACGGCATTGGGGAAATGGCCCTGCCCGACTCTGCTTCACCATCACGCAAGGCCAAGGCGGCACAATTAAAGGCCTATTTATTCTTTTTTGATCAACTCTTGGCCAACTATTTTTCTCAGTTGGCCCATGCGAAGTCCCTCTTTTCGTTTTATGGAAAGAGCAAAAAAACCTATTTTTCCCAAATGATCACTGATCCGACCTTAGGGCTTGATGGCCTCTTGATGAAATCAAGAGAAGGATTTTCGACACAATTGCAAAACATCACAGATAAAAGCGCCGGAGAGGGTGTTTCTCTACAACGTAAAAATCGCTTTTTAAATCATTTAATGGCCCGATTTTCTGAAGAGTTTTCTGATTATGCGCTTATTCTATTCTCCCTGGTGGATAAAGGGCGAGAGGCCTCGCTTGAAAAATTGGTGCAGGACAAGCAGGCCTATTTGCAACATTATCCCAAAATAAGTAATGCGCGTGGAAGGGCTTTTGACGCCTTGAAAGAATGGGACAATCAAAATGTCTCGGGTTTGGAATCGCGTGTTCGCCTCAAACTTGCTATCGATGCAGAGGAGTCCGAAGATCTTTTTCTGATTGAACATATCCTATTGCGTCCCTTGCCAGGGGATACACAGCAGCAGGTCCCCTTACTTGCTGCCGTGCAATCAAAAGATCCTTATTCCCTACAGATTAGTTTTGTGTTTCCCGACTGGCCGAGGCGTTTCAAACAAGCTGTTTTTAAAAAATTTATCCATCAAACCATTCGTGAAGAAACGCCGGCGCATTTAATTGCTCATGTGCATTGGCTCGACAAAACATCGTGGCTTGGTTTTGAAGCGGCTAATTCCGACTGGTTGGCCAAACGCCGGCTTCATCTACGTCGTCGTTTGGGATTGTAATTTATGGCAGATAAAACCGATATAAAGATTCGAGATGCCCGAGACCGTGTGATTGATCTCTTGGGTTTTGGCGAAACCTATCCCTTGCAGGATCTCCGCATATTGGATGATCAGCTGACGGTGCCTTTTGGTACATCGGCAAAAATCCCCATTGAATCCAGTCAGTTAGAGGTGGTTTATCAGCTCTATGATGGAGATGATGTTCCGGTAAGACCCTCTCCGCGCCGCCCTCCGATTACCGCACAAGGTGTGGGTGGGCTCCTGATCTTAGAAAGCCCCAAGATTTCAGATGATGTGAGTTATCAAATCCGTGCGCTCAAAAACGATTCCGGGCGCAAGGCCTATTTGCACGAAATCGCGACGATTAAAGTCGGCCTGGATGTCAGGCTTTCCGCTTTGATCCTCAACACGCCTTTTCTTGAACCTGAGCGGGACAATGCAAAAGAAAACGATGCCCGTATTGTGGATTATGGCAGCGCTGTGACCATCCAGCTGAAAAAAAGTCAGGAAGGCGTGGACTACCGTCTGGTCTCTTTGCAAGGCACACAAGAAATCCTCTTGTCCGAGCCCGATGTACGCGGCACCTTAGATGATATAAGGCTTTCAGCTAAAGCCCTTTATGAAGACACCGACATTCGCATTCGCGCGACCAAAACCTTTGATATTTCGGAAGGACGAGAGACACAGACTGCTTTGTTGGATATCGTGCTGCCATTAAAAATACGGGCCAATACAGCACTTCAAGTCACCATTGATCCTGAGCCCATTATTGACTTTAAGGCAAACACAAGGGTCAAAATTAAGGCCTCGCAGAAGAGTGCGCGCTACCGTCTTTTTAGACGCAAAATTTCCGATGCCGATTTTGTTTTTGGTGAGTCCTCAGCCCTGACGCGGGTTTCGGTCCTGCGCAGCGATGGTGGCAAGGTGCAGGTTTCGGTGCCCGCGAAACAATCTATTTGGCAAGTGCCAGAAGGATTCATCGCCTTGGGCACGCAAAAAGTGGGAACAGGCGGTGCATTGTCTTTTTCGGTCGCGAGTCTCTCTGAAGATACAATGATCATTGTCCAGGCGGAAAAGCTGCATCAAGCACAGGCTGCAAGGTCTTCTGCGATGAAATTGTCTCAAGCGGCGGTCGTATTACTGCGGCCTGATGGAAATCCCACCTTGCATTTGCGTGTGAAACTCAAGGCATCCAATGCCGTGAGTGCGGTGGAGGTATTGGGAGGAGAGCCGGGTGTCTTTTACCATCTTCGCAAAGATTTGACGGGGCCAGACCTTAGTTTACCCGCTTATTTTTACAAGAAGGACGAAAATAATCCCGAGCAGAATAAAGGCCTTAACCAGCTTCGCATCGGCATTGACTTTGTCGTGCCACGGAGAGCGCCACAAAAGATTGATGAGCCGGACCGCTCAAGAATAAAGCCAGAATCGGCAGTGCTGGAACTGAATAATATCACGCTGCCCAGTGTTCTAAATGTACTCGCGGTCAAAGCACAAACGCAGATCCCCATGGGGCTTACGCAGACAGCCATGTTGCCGAAACTGCCTCAAATCGCTTTTGACTCCGCCCGCGTTGATAGGGGAAAGACCGCCCGGCTTGTTATCAAAGCGAGTCAGGTGGGTGAAAAGTATCAGCTTTTTCTAGGCGGAGTGGCTGTCAAAAAGGCCAAAAATGGAAACGGAGAAGACCTGGTCTTCATCACAAATCCTCTAACAGAAGACACCGTCTTTGAGTTGTTGATAACACAAGAGAGTCGCACTACTTTAGAAGTCACACGCATCTTGCCTTTAAAGGTGGATGTGAACGTTATTTCATCATAAGGGTTTGCCTTTTTTTGAGGTGGTTATGGGAGAACAACTGCACCGCATCAAACGTCAGATTCTAGAACTCAAAATGCCCAAAGACCAAGCGACCCCGGCGTTTTATGCCAAACTCAGAAATATTTACAATCGCAGCCTTGTCCCGATCATTGAGGCCTGCTGTTCCGAATTTGCAGATCCCGCCCAGATCTATCGTATCGATCGCCTCGAAGTAGATTTGGGTGTGCTGAATACACAAGATCTTGAAGCAGTGCTTGTCGCCAAACTGCGTTTAGAGTTGCGGGAACAATTAAGCGCACACTTTCAAAAATCTCATGATGCAGATGCAAAATACACGCAAAATTCGCAAGATCCGTCTTCACAAAGCCCTTCTGCCATAGATTCTCAAGTCGAAGTGCTGCATTTTTTTGCGCGCACGGGTGCACTGCCTTGGTGGGCGGATGCCTCAAAAGCAGGTCTTTTAGGGGATGTCATTGAAACACTTCGGCAAAAATCCCCCGATGTGTTGCTGAAACTACTGACCTCCTTATGCCGAGAAACAAAGGCATTACGGCGCATTGTGCGCTACTTTGATGATGCCACCTTATCTGCCATCTGCCGCTTGGCAAAAGCCTGCGAAGCGACATCTTTTGAAGGTCTGCGAGAGCGCCTTTTTGCTCTGCTGAAGTCGAGTCGCTTCAATTCGGGGTTTACGACTGCCGCGCTTCGAAATAGGATGTGGGAAGAGGTCTTAATCTTGTCCTATGCGACACCAGGAAAAAGTGTGCGGCCCGAGCTTTTTTGGCGAGATGTGCTCTCACGCATGGCCTGGCATTTTGTTTGTCCCATTGCGGCATTGATGGATGAACTTTGGCAAGCCACCTCTCGATCCAAGACACCGATTGATCGTGCTGTTTTAAAAATATTTGAACCGTTTTTTTCAGAAAGTCCTCCTGTTGATCATCAGAAAACAAAGGGTTTAAAAGTAAAAGAGCCAGAAATAGAGGATCAAACAGGAGATACGCTTGTTTTTGCGAACGATTTTTCTGAAAATCTAGCCTCTCAGGAACTTGCACAGATGCTCGTGCAACTTAAAAGAGCAGGCGGTTTTTTTGAGCCCTTGTTTGTCCCCCTTCGTCTCTTGCTTCAAGGACTCCCGGCATCTTTGTTGCCGCAAGTTTTATCCACGCTAGAATCATTCAATCTCGCAAAAACAGGCATTCCCGCAGCGGATCAAGAAATGAATGTAAGGCTGCGACGCTTCTTTGTAAAGCTTGAGTCCGAACAAGGTGTTTCCAGCGTGCAGATTAAAGCCTGTCTTTGGGCTTTGGCCGAAAATGGGCCTCAAAATAATAATGCGGCTTTCGCCGATATTGATGAACTCTACATCGACAATGCAGGTCTCGTGATCCTTTGGCCCTTTTTGAGCCATTTTTTCAAACACATGGACTTGATGGACAAAAAGGGGTTTAAAGATCGTGCCAGCCTGCATCGTGCCGTCTTGCTTTTACAATATCTGGTCACCGAAGAAGAGCGGCCACCGGAATATCATCTGCCCTTAAATCGCATATTGTGTGGCATGGACTTAGCCACGGTCTTCGAGCAGGAAAACCCGGTTTCGGAAGCAGAAGCCCAGGAATGCGAAGCCTTGCTTGAAGCTGTGATTGCACAAGTTCCGATTTTAAAAAAAATGTCACCGCGCGGTTTTCGCGGGACTTTTTTGATTCGAAAAGGGGTTTTAAGCACACGCGATGGCGCTTGGCTCTTGCGGGTGACACGCAACGAATTTGATGTGGTGCTTGATCATTTTCCCTGGAGTATGGCCTGGGTCAAATTGCCGATGATGTCACAAACTTTACAGGTGGAATGGTAATGAACAAAAAAACCATCGATAACGCCCGTGATTTAGAACAGGAACTTCAGTGGTTTGTTGCGGTGCTGAACAGGCGTTTTAAGTCTTACTTGGGGGGAGAGGCTGAGGCCGATAATGTGTTTGAGCTCAGCCCGCCGGATTTAGGTAATTCCTCTTCTGAATATGCTAAATTTCTTCGCTATTATAAGTTTGTCTTTGCCGAACGATTTGCCATAGTGCTGGCGCTGGTGTCCCATATTCGGCCTCAGTTGTTGGATGTTTTTTTTACCAAGAACAGCACCTTTGATCGAAAATTCACAGAGTTTGGGGGGGTGCGCAAAGGTGTCGATGGCGATTTTTATCCGACGGCCGAAACCTTGTTGTTTATTTTGGCGGGCAATCATCTTGAAACCCGTTTCGCGCTTCAAGCCCTGTTTGACCGGGATCATCCCTTTGCCAAACATCATATTCTGCGCCTGCAAGCTGAAAACAGCGAAATGCCGCGCTTGAAAGCCCCCTTGGTGCTTTCCGAAGAACATTTGAGTTTTTTTACGACCGGCCATAGTCCTCGCCCTAATTTTGGTGCAAACTTTCCTGCCCGCCATATCGAGACACAACTGGATTGGAAAGACCTGGTGCTGCACCCCGGCACACGTCGACAGATCGAAGAGATCGAAACTTGGATACGCCACGGACCGACCCTGATGAATGAATGGGCCATGGCTTCAAAACTGCGCCCCGGCTACCGTGCCCTTTTTTATGGCGCGCCGGGCACGGGCAAGACCATGACGGCCAGTGTACTTGGAAAGGCCACAGGACGAGAAGTCTATAAAGTCGATCTCTCCTTGGTGGTTTCAAAATATATTGGCGAGACAGAAAAGAACCTCGCGAAAATTTTCGATCAAGCCGAGCATAAACAGTGGATCTTATTTTTCGACGAAGCCGATGCCTTGTTTGGAAAACGGAGTGAAACGAAAGACGCGCATGACCGATATGCCAATCAGGAGGTGTCTTTTTTATTGCAACGCATCGAAAGTTTTGATGGCATTGCGATCTTGGCCTCGAACCAGAGAGACAATTTAGATGATGCCTTTGCACGGCGTTTTGAATCGATTATCTTTTTTCCCATGCCGCGCCCTGAAGAGCGGCTCAGGCTTTGGAGACAAGGTTTTTCAAGCGAAGCTGAGCTACATGATGATCTTGATTTAGAGTCAATTGCTCAAAGGTATTCTCTCTCTGGAGGCGCAATCCTCAATGTCATCCGTTATGTCTCGTTGCAGGCGCTTAAAAATGGGGGGCTGAGAATTAGTGATGAACATGTGATCGAAGGCATTCGGAGAGAGTTCGCTAAGGAAGGTCGGGCGGTATGATGAGACTCCAGTTAAGGTGGATTAAAAACATTCAGGAGGTGTGTGATGTATGGTAAGCATTTTTCAAGGCATAGAACGAAAACCAGCATAAGAACGGAAGCGTCGAAAAGATCGAATGGGCTTTCAGTTTCCCCTCCCGCATATGGGGTTCAGGTTGTGGATTCCACAGGAAAGGGTGAAGGGAGGCATGGACGAAAACTTCCCGAGGAACTGGAATTCATGGCCACATCTGGCGTCAGAGCACGAACCGGGGAAGAGACTAAAATTGACCTTGTGGGGACTGGAAGTGCGCTTCATAGTCTTGCAACCTCACCCTTGCAAACCTTGGGTAATGCTGTTTCCGGGATTTTTAGTGGGTTTCCTTCTAGACGGACGATCCGTCAACAAGCTGTTGTGCAGACCGCCATTAACACAGCATGGACGGCGGGTCTGACAGACTATAATGAACGCTTTGGTTGGATTACTTGGGATAAAAATACGGATACCTACGCTGTCCCCGCTACATCAGTGGGTACGCCGTATCTCTGTACGCCGCCACCGAAGCCTGCTGATCCTGCGCCGAATGCGGTAAACCAGGTTTTCCATGTTGGAGAATTTCATATCCACCCTCCGCTTGATCCAGGGGATCCTGCTATGGCAAATCCGAATAATTGGCCTATTGGTCCGAGCCAAACAGACGAAGACGCCGCCCAAGCGGACAATAGTCCAGGAATTGTGCGAGATTTTGATACCATCGCTCGTACAGGCAATGCAGTGGACTACACCTATGGGCCATGGACCCGTATTTAGTGCGAAATGACCGCATTTAAAGCGCCAATCTCAGCTCAGGAAGCCGAGGAAATCGCAAAAAGTCATCTCGTCGCTCAGGGTTTGGGTGAAGAAATTTTGAAAAGGTCTGTTAAGGTGAGCCGGAAACGAAAGTGTTTTCTCGTTGTTTTTTCGCCCCCTCCTGGTGTTCGCGGGGGGGCGTTTACAATTTCTGTCGATGAGGATGGAAGTATCCAAGCGCAGAGGTTTGAAAGGTGATGGGAAACGAGTTCAGTTCAGCATCATCTCTGCACTTGATGCCGATCTTCTCTCAGGCTATGTACTAGACTCAGTGCCACAGTCGTTTATATCCAACCCTACAACGGACGATATGCTTGTAAATCTGCTTCAGATCTATTTTTAGAGTCCTTGAAAAGCCATTCTGGCCCATTATGAAGCGGTTTATCTCAAGGCTTATGATACAGTCGCACAAGCGAAAGAGAATATTGGTAGTTGATTGGCGTTCTATAATCAAGACAGGCGGTATGCCAGTCTCAATAGGATGACACTCGATCAGGTTTATTATGGCTCAGTATTTCACTTATAAATACTCTTCCTCTGTGTCATGCTTGGGGTCCACCTCGCTTTCAGGAAGTTCTCAATCAAATTTACGGATTGACACAGATGCCTTAAATAGGCACGCTTATGCATATGAGAACAACATTGAATATCGACGATAAATTATTGAAAAAAGCGGAACAACTTTCAGGAATTTCCGAAAAAACCTCCCTTGTTCGAGCGGGCCTGGAAGCACTCATTGCCTTGGAAAGCAGTAAGCGCCTTGCTCAACTTGGTGGTACGGAAAAAGCTGTTAAATCGATACCTCGAAGACGATCCGCTGCTGGATAACGATGATTCTTGTCGATACTGCTGTATGGATTGACCATTTTCGGAAAAACAATCCTCACCTTAAGACCTTACTCACACAAGGACTCGTGGCAACACATCTGCTGATCATCGGAGAACTCGCCTGCGGAAATTTCAAACAAAGAAGGACCATCTTTCTTCTCTTAAAAGCCCTTCCGGTCGCCGACCTCGTAGATCGCAATGAAATTTTGTACTTTATCGAAGAACAAAACCTCATGGGATTGGGAATGGGCATTGTCGATGTACATTTATTGGCCTCTGCAATCATTTCAAATATTCCGCTATGGACCCTAGATAAACGATTAATAATAGCTGCAAAACAACTGGGCTCGCATTATGAGGCCATCATCTCAAAGGACTAAACCCCAACATTCTCTTGCGTCGTCCTCGCTTCAACACCACAATGAATCAATCAATTTACCTCCCTTTTTTATAGTAAGCTTGAATTTGATTCAGTCTGAGGCTCCTGAAGGCTTTATCTCGCACAATCCATATTGATATTTTAGAGGGCTTACTTTAGTATTCAGCCTTCGCGCGTTATTTGTCTCCATAGAATTTGAGTCGTTGATGGTTTTTAGTTGTCCTGCTTTTTTTAGCCTTAAAGTCTTTCCTTCCTTATGACACGACTGCTCTGTACGATTTTTTTGATTTCCGGTTCCTCTGCTTTAATGTTCGAGGCCCTTTGGTTTCGACAGGCGGGTCTGGCTTTTGGTAATAGCATTTGGGCTTCAAGCCTCGTGCTTTCGGGTTTTATGGGGGGCTTGGCTTTAGGCAATGCCCTGGCCATTCGTGGAGGAGGACGATTCAAACGCCCCATCGCTTTCTACGCCTATCTTGAGTTACTCATCGGTCTTTCAGGTATTGTGCTTGTTTATCTCTTGCCGCAACTGGGGCAATGGTTTGCACCGCTGTTTCAGTCTATCTCGCACCAACCGTGGGTTTTAAATGGCTTAAGGCTAGTCTTTGCTTTTCTGCTGCTCTTGATTCCTTCCACGGCCATGGGCTTGACCCTGCCTGTATTGACCAAAGCCCTTTCAGCGCAGGATCCGATTTTTGGCCGTGTCCTGGGAAGGCTTTACGGATGGAATACCCTTGGGGCGCTGCTGGGTGTGCTTTTGACCGAATTTGTCCTCATTGAGGCCATCGGCATTCATGCGACGGCCTGGTTTGCGGGGATTTTGAATGTCATTGTGGCGATCATTGCCCTGCGACTGGATAAAAAAATCAGCCCTTCAGAAGCACCAGAACCCGATCCAGCTTTGGTGCTTAATATTGCCCCTGTGGCGGATCGCAGGGCCACGCTCTTTCGTTTTTTATCCGCGGCCTTTTTATCGGGTTTTTGTCTTTTGGCGCTGGAAATGATCTGGTTTCGTTTTTTGATGTTGTTTGTTTCGGGACACTCGACTTCTTTTTCTTTGATGTTGGGGGTGGTCTTAGGCGGGATCTCCTTGGGTGGTTTTACCGCCTCGGCCCTCTTAAAAAAACAACCCCGTTTTGCAACACAAGGCGCGACGACTGCGTTTATTTTAAGCACACTTTGTATTTTGAGCTACGCACTTTTCCCCAATGTCATAAAGCCTTATACCCAAGCCGTCATCACGCAGGTTGGGGGAATTTTAAATGTCGGTGTTCCACTCATGTTTCCTGTTTCTTTTATGTCAGGCATCTTTTTTACACTTATCGGTACCGCAATGCGGACTCATCTTTCCAGCGAGACCGTGACCGCAGGCGCCTTGACGCTTGCCAATACCACGGGCGCAGCACTCGGCGCATTCAGCGGAGGGTTTTTGTTGTTGCCTGCTTTTGGAGTCGAGCGTTCACTCTTTTTTATGGCGTCGCTTTACGGTTTAATCGGTTTATTGCTCATAAGTGGAAAGGCCAAGGTTTCACCTATTTCCTATGTGGGAGCGGCACTGGCTGCAGTGGGCATCCTCATCTTCCCCATGGGCGATATGGAGAAACATCACTTAAAGGTCCCCAGTCAACGGCTGATTTCAAGCGACGGGGCTGGCATGATCAATGAGACGCGTGAGGGACTGATCGAAACCATTACTTATCTTGAGCAGCGCTGGCTGGATCAGCCTCTATTTTATCGTCTGATTACCAATTCCTATTCCATGTCGAGTACGGATTTTCGCTCCCGGCGTTATATGAAACTTTTTGTCTATTGGCCTTTAGCCGTACACCCGGATCCAAAAGACGCACTCTTGATTTCTTACGGGGTGGGCAGCACGGCAAAGGCTCTGACGGATGCAAAGGGTTTAGAAACGATTGATGTCGTTGATATCTCGCGCGACATCTTAGAAATGAATGACAATGCCTATCCCGATCCCGAAACGCTCCCCTTAAATGACCCACGGGTCTCGGTTCATATTGAAGACGCCCGTTATTTTTTACAGACGACGGATCAATATTTTGACCTCATTACGGCAGAGCCACCCCCACCCGAAGTCGCGGGTGTCGTCAATCTCTATACCCGCGAATATTTTCAATTGCTTTATGATCGCCTCAATGAGGGGGGCATTTCGACCTATTGGTTGCCACTTCATGCCATGGATGCCATGAGCATCAAAGGCATTTTGCGCGCCTTTTGTGACGTTTTTGAAGATTGTTCTCTCTGGCATGGACAGTGGCTGGATTTGATGATTGTCGGCACACGCAACGCAAAGGGCCCGGTCTCGGATGCCACCTTTATGAAACAGTGGCAGGATCCCGTCGTTTCAAAAGAATTGATCGACGTAGGTTTAGAGCGCCCTGAACAACTCGGCGCACTGTTTATTGGGGACGCGGACTATCTCAATGAAATAACGAAGGGCGCACCGCCGCTTGTGGATAATTTTCCAAAACGGGTGCGGTCTTCTTCCGGGCCGCGCATGGGTTTAGTCAAACTCATTGACCAGTGGATGGATGTCAACGCGGCCCAGGCCCGGTTTATGAAAAGCCCGCTCATTGCACGACTCTGGCCCGAACGTCTGCGGCAGGACTCTCTCGCCTATTTCGCCTTTCAGGATATTTTAAATCAGCATTGGTTTGGGCTTAGAGATCCAAAAATGCCCGTGATTGTGGATATTGATCGGGTCTTAAACAGCTCCTCGCTCAAAACCCTGCCGCTCTGGTTGATGGGCAGCAACGCCGATTTTCAACGCATTGTGAATGCAGCGAGCCCTGAAGAAAAAGAAGACCCCATGATGCAAGTGCATCTGGCCCTGCGACAAATGGCCGACCGTGATTACGAAAGTGCCATTGTATCGTTTCAAAAAGCCGAGGCCGACCCCCGCCTAAAGGGAGATGCGTTCAGTTATATTGTTTACGCACTTTCCAGTCTTGGACGCCGGGCCGAAGCCGAGGCCCTGGTCAAAAAAGAGATGGGTGATTTTTTAAAAAATCAGCAGGGAAAAAAGACAGAACGCCCACCGCTTTCCCCCTTTTGGGCCTGGATGAAAGACGTCCGTGGCATTGATCCCTTTGATGACAGGGTGAAACCAAAACCATGATTTACATCGAAAAATCGACAACAGGCCGTAATTTTGTCCTTGGTTTTCTTTTGTTGGCGATTTTTGTTTTTGTTTTGCATTTGCGGGCAATGAAAGCGGGGGGAGGCACAGGGGAAAGTGGTGTTTGGTTTGCTCTGTTTACTTTGCCCTGGGGCGGCATGCTTTCGGAATCTTTTTTAAAGTCTGGTTTTTGGACCCGTTTTTCTTATTTGATTTCCTGGAGCATGATTTTTTTCAATGCCGTGTTGCTCTATCTTATCTCAGGCGGCTTGCGCATTAGAAAAACGGGGTCTTGATGCGAAGCCCTTTTTCCGTTTCCCTGATGATTCTTGTTGTTGATCTGCTTATTGCAAACCCTCTTTTTGCAAGAATCATCACGGTTCCGACAGATGTGAGTTCCATTCAGGCTGCGATTGATCAGGCCGTGTCAGGTGACACCGTCCAGGTAAGGCCGAGGGCCGAAGTCTACGAAGAAACCCTTATCTTAAAAGAAGGGGTCATTCTTGAGGGGCTTGAAACCGCTAGAACGATTATTGATGGAAAGGGAGCAAATACCGTTATTACGGTCAGTGGCAACAATACGACGATTCGGAATTTGACGATTACAGGGGGGCTCAGTGGGATTTCTGCAAGCAATATTTCAGGGCTCACCCTTTCCAACAACATTATTGTTGAGAATACAACAGGCTTTACTTGCCTGAATGCTAGTTTTAGCCTCACCCAAAATACCATAGCCAATAACAAGGCCGAGGGGATTTCCTGTGCCAATAATCAAGGGGTTTCCATCACCATCAGCAATAATCTCATCACGAATAATGGCACAGGGATCAATTTGGGGAACATCGCCTCGGTGACCCTGAGCAATAATGGTTTTTATGGCAATGGCGGAAATGGAGCAGAAGGCTTATCTCCAGTCAAGGCCGGAGACCCGCTTTTTGTGGCCCCCCTTAAAAATGATTACCACTTCAAAAGTACCTCCCCCAGTCCCTATCGCGGCAGTAATTTGTCAGACCCCGAAGACGACTTGGGAGCCTATGGTGGCACGGAGGCCGATGCGACCCCCTTCCAAATCCTGAGTTTGAGCGCAGTGGCTTCAGGGTCGGACAGCATTGATCTGAGCTTTTCTGCCAATGAAGCCTATAACGTTGCGGGTTACAGAATTTATGTGGATAAAAACAAAGGCATTCATGAAAACCCGGATGTGAGAGACACAACAATCTGTGTGAATAATCAATGTACCTTTACAATCACGGCATTGGATACGAGCCTGACGCAACCTGCGGCCCCGATGCTTCAACCTGCGATTACGGGAGATCAAAAACTATTTCTGGATTGGGTTCCCCCAACGGATCAGAGCACTGTTTCGACTTATAAAGTGTATTGGGGGACCGCTTCAGGGAACTATTCTGAGCCCGATTCGCCGATAGATATCGGGAATATCACATCATATTCCTTGCTGAATCTTGTGAATGGCACGCGCTATTTTGTCGCGGTAGCAGCACTTGCACAGCCGCGTTTTTATATCTCTATGACCGCCATTGATGGGGCTTCGCCGATCAACGAAAGTGGGTTTTTTGAGGATAAAGAAGTCATCTTCACAACAGCGGCCGCCCTTGAAAGCCCCTTGTCGAACGAAGTCCAGGAATTTCCAGAGGCCGTCATTGGTTTTCCTGACCTGCCCGACGAAGGGGGTTGTTTTATCGCCACAGTCGCTTATGGTTCACATTTGCAGCCGCATGTCCAAATTCTCAGGACCTTTCGAGATGACTACCTGCTTAAAAATACACTGGGAAGACGTTTTGTCTCTTTTTATTACCACTACGGCCCCTCATGGGCGAACTTCATTGCGCAGCACGAATTTCTTAAATCCCTTGTCCGACTATTGCTTTTGCCGCTTGTTGGGCTGTCCTATTTTTTGCTCACGACCACAATGATTCAAAAAGTCGTTTTTTTGCTGGTTTTGTTTCTCTTTCTTGTTTTACTCGTGAAGCGCAGAACAAATCGTCAAAGCAGGTTTTTATTTTGAAGATATCCAGGGCCATTTTTTTGGCCACTCTGCTCTCATTTCTGCTCTCTCTTCTTTGGCGACCTTCTGTAGAAGCGGCGGATGCACGGTGGGTGATTGCAATCAAAGGCGGTTTGTTTGCACCCAGCCTTGCAAATTGGCAGCGTCAGTATGACAATTCACAAGACACGGCACTTGCTTTGGAACTTGGATTTAAAGTGACGCCTCGTCTGGAAATTGGTTTAGAGGGCGCATCTTTTTCCGCTGAGGGAAAGGCTGTTACGACTTCAGGCAGAGTCAGTGGGGTCAATCAAAATTTTAAACTCTTTCCTGTTCAGGCTTATCTTGTGTATCGCTTTATTTTTTATAAAGATCAAGCCTTTGTTCCTTATTTAGGGGGAGGTTACAGCCGCTTTAGCTATCAAGGCGAGGTGGAAGGAGGGGAAAAGGTCAGTGGCGCACAAGAAGGGAGCCATTTTCGTGGGGGTCTTTCGCTGCTTTTGGATGCCTTAGACCCGCGTACTGCAACAAACGCTGAAGATTGGGGGCTGATCAATAGTTATCTCTTTCTTGAGACGCAATATGCCGAGGTAGACGATTTTGGGGATTCCGCGATTGATCTGGGGGGATGGAGCTACTTCACGGGTCTGCGCTATGAATTTTAGGCTTTTATTGAGGGCATGTCTTGGCCTTATTTGAAAAAAAATCCATAATCGTTTCCACGATTTTATCCATCGCAATCATCTGTTTTTCGCCTGTTTTGCGGTCTTTGAGTTCTACGCTATTTGTTGCAAGGTTGCGTTCACTCACGACCACTTGAAAGGGCATACCCAAGAGGTCGGCATCATTAAACTTAACCCCTGCTCTTTCCTTTCTATCCTCAAAAAGCACCGATAGGCCCTGGGTTTCAAAGGCCTCCGCAAGTTTTAAGGCCGCATCCATCACCGGTGCTTTTTTCTCTTGCATGGGGATAATTTCAAGATCAAAGGGGGCGATTTGTTGGGGCCAGACGATGCCGCGTTCATCGTGGTTTTGTTCGATGGCCGCAGCGACGATCCGAGAAACACCGATGCCATAACATCCCATGACAAAGTGCTGTTTTTTGCCATTTTTATCCAAAAAAGTGGCATCCATCGTTTCGCTGTATTTAGTGCCCAACATAAAAACATGGCCGACTTCGATCCCTCGGTCGATGGCAAGTTGGCCTTCACATCGCGGACAGGAGTCCCCAGCGACGGCATTTCTGAGGTCGGCATAACGGTCTATCTCAAAATCACGTCCTGCGACGGCGTGTTTAAAGTGAGTGTCTTTTTTATTTGCGCCGATGATGCATTCGCTTAAAAGTTTTATCGAGAAATCGGCAATAATTTCGAGCCCTTCAAGCCCGACCGGGCCGGAAAAACCAGAGGGGCCGCCAGTTACGGCCTCGACGGTTTTATGGTCTGCGAGATTGAGTGTCTCTGCACCCAACAGTTTTTGTAATTTGATTTCGTTTATTTCGTGATGCCCTGCAACAAGCACAGCGACAGGTAAGTCATTGGCGACAAAGAGTAGGGTTTTAACAAGCTGCTTAGGCTGAACCTTTAAAAAGGCGCAGACGTCTTCGACCGATTTTTGTCCGGGGGTGTCGAGGGCTTCTATTTTATTTAAAGCCAGTGCTTGATCTAAGGTTTCTGGTTTTTCAAGCCTTGTTTCTGCACGATCGGGCAATTCAGCCCGTTCGACATTTGCGGCATAATCGCATTTCTGACAGGAGGCGATGGCATCTTCTCCGGTTTGTGCGAGTACCATAAATTCGTGGGAGGATGAGCCCCCGATCTGACCCGTATCGGCCTCGACTGCACGAAAATGCAATCCGATGCGTCGGAAGATATTGTGATAAGTGTCGTACATCGTTTGATAGGTCTTCTCGGCTGCTTCAGGATCGGCATCAAAACTATAGGCATCTTTCATCAAAAATTCCCGTCCACGCATGAGCCCAAAACGCGGACGGATTTCATCCCGAAACTTGGTTTGAATCTGAAAAAAATTAAGTGGCAATTGTTTGTAGGAGCGGACTTCACGTCGCACAAGATCGGTGATAATTTCTTCGTGGGTCGGGCCGAGACAAAAATCACGGTTGTGTCGATCTTGAAGCCGCATCAACTCTCGCCCGTATTTGTCCCAGCGTCCGGTCTCCTGCCACAGTTCAGCAGGTTGTAAAGCAGGCAATAAGACTTCCTGGGCTCCCGCTTTTTCCATCTCTTCTCTCACAATTTTTTCGACCTTTGAGAGCACACGACGTCCAAGGGGCAGCAGGGAATAGATACCCGCTGCGACCTTTCGCATCAGACCTGCACGTAGCATGAGTTTGTGGCTGATGGTCTCCGCATCCGAAGGGTCATCACGCAGCGTGGGAATCAGTAATTTAGAATAGTGCATGGTCGTTTTCTCCTTTATTGAGGTCGGACATACTACATCAGTTTCATGTGAAATCAAAGCGAGCGCAGGAATTTTTCCAATACCTCAAAGCACTTCAAGCGCAATCAGAAATGCCTTAATCACACCGACCCCCCTCTTTTGGGGGGATTGACGCGCTAAAAAGACTATGTTAAAAACCGCGCAATCAACACATTTCTTTTTTATATTTTAGACGGTGCGCTCATATCAGGTCGCCGCCATTGGGATCGCTTCGCTAATGCAATATTTAGCCTTGATCCCGATTTTTGTAAGATCCCTTTTCTGTATGTAGAGAAGGTTTGTTCTAGTCAGGAACCCACCAGGTTCCCCCAACAATCAAAGAAAGGACACCCAGGGTGAAAATTAAACATCTGACATGCATGAGTGTAATGTTTGTGGTCTTGATTGCAATAGCAGGATGCAATAATGGTGGTGGTGGCAGTCCTCCGCTTGTAAGAGGAACTGTTTCAGGCAAGGTTGTCTCGACAGCGACGGGCGAAGGCATTCCTGGTGCAAGTATTCGCGCAGGAGATGCAAGTACGATTTCGGCTATGGATGGCACCTATACCTTGACACCGCTTGTGGCTGAACGTGTTGTGATTCATATTGATGCAGCGGGTTTTGCCGAAACCTTTCAAGTGACCCGTGTCATGACCGAAGAAACCGCATTTCTTGATGTGAAACTGCTTTTGATTGGGGTCTCAGAAGTTGTGGATGTTGCTTCGGGTGGCACGGTAACCATCCCCAATTCGAGTGGACAAATCAGTATTCCAGCGGGCGGCCTTGTTCCAATGGGGGGCGGTGCTGCCTCCGCCAACGTGAATGTGGCGCTCACGGCCATCAATCCGGCCATTGATCCGGATGTCATGCCGGGAGACTTTACGGCCATACTTGCAGGCGATAGCGTCCCGGTTGCGATTGAAAGTTTTGGTGCCTTACGTGTGGATGTGCGAGACGATAACGGGGAACGATACACCCTGGTCGCAGAACAAAGTGCGAGCATTCGCATCCCCGTCGGGACACTGTCAGATTCGCCACCCGCGACCATTCCTTTATTGATCTTTAACGAAACCACGGGTCTTTGGGTTGAAGAAGGCGTCGCGACGCTCGCAGGAAGCGCGCCCGATCAATTTTACGTGGGCACCATTCAGCGTTTTGGGGCCTGGAATGCCGACAGACCCCTGGACACAATCTTTGTCTCAGGCTGTGTCCGAGATACTGCGAATCAGATTGTTTCGAACGTGAGGGTCAGCACAAAGGGCATCAACTATTCCGGTACGGCTTCTGATTTCACAAATGCCGAGGGCAACTTCCGCGTGGCGATGCGTCGTGTTGGCTTGGCGACGCTCAGTGTGACTTTTTTAGATGTGGACGGAAAGCTTGTCACCACGTCCATCAATGTGGGTCCTTTTGCGGAGAATGTTACGCTGGAAGACTGTATTGTGACAGAACCTGTGCCCCTTCAGATCACTGCACGGTCACTGCCAGGGGCAGGTGTGGACAGGGCCTACAGCGCAACATTTACGGCCACAAATGGCACCCCGCCCTATGACTGGCAAGTTATTTCCGGAAACTTGCCGCCAGGCCTCACGCTCAACAGTGCAACAGGTCTGATCAGTGGCATACCAACCGAAGCGGGTTTCTTCACCGGCACCATTCAGGTGCAGGACAGCTCGGTACCCCCACAGTCGGCGGAAACAAGCTTCTTCATCTCCGTGACCGCAGCGCCAGCCTTTGAGATTGCCACACGGTCTCTTCCATCCGGCATCGTGGATACGGTCTATAATGCGAGTCTGATTGCATTGAATGGCACACTGCCCTACGACTGGAGTCTGCTCTCTGGAGATTTACCCGCTGGTCTGACCCTCAGTACAAACGGTCAGATCAGCGGCACACCTACAGTAGCGGGGACTTTTAACCTTACGATTCAGGTGCAAGATAGTGCGACTCCTCCGCAGATGCTGGAGTCACCATTTACACTGATCATCTCATCTCCCAATACATCGGTATTGACCGTAACGATTAGCGGAAATGGAAGCGGGACAATCACCAGCGACCTGAATGGGTTCAGTTGTGGTTTCGGTTGTACGGAATACCCCACTGACACGGTTGTCACACTCACAGCCACAGCACTCGAAGGCTCCAAGTTTACCGGATGGAGTGGAGACTGTACCGGGATTGGAAGCTGTATTGTCACGATGGATTCAAACAAGTCGGTCACGGCCAGTTTTACACCCGACCTTGGCCTGAATGTCATACTCGCTGATCCGGCTTACACCGTGCTTGGGATGACCTCCCGTGTAAGCCTCGGAGTCCCAGGGAACCTGGGTGCAATTATGTTTTCCTCAGACGCATCCACTCTCAATATCGTCGGTGCTTCCGAGGCCTCGAGTGCGGCACTTTATTCAGTTCCACTTACACGAGATACCAATAATCGAGTCAATACATTGGGGACTGGAAGTCTTGTTTTTAGCGCATCCGATATATCTGCGGGACTTTCGGTCAAACCGGGAACGGAAACCCTCTTCTTTACCCGATACTCAAATAACGTCCTGTCTCAGCGAGTTGGAGACACGATAACCGATTATCCCTTGGCCGGGTTGGGGATTCCTACTTCCGTTGGCGCAGCCATTTTTGCGCCATCAACGCTTCCAAATACAGGAGATCTCCTTCTCTCTACCTATTCCTCTGGTCAGGTTTTTACCGTTGCGCTGACTGATAATGGGAATGGCACCTTTACGCCCGATACGGCAACTCTTTTCGTCGATTTACCCAATGGTGCTGGCGGAGGGATCAGTTATATTCCCTCTGGGACTTATGAGGGAGATCTCATTTACGTGAATTGGAGTAATGGAACAATCGACATCGTCGATATTGACCCGTCAACTGGTTTTCCGATTGACGCAGTCACAAACCAAGCCACCCTTGGAACAACAAACCCCAAGATTACACCCTTTGCTTCGGGTCTTGGAAGAGGTCCTTGGGGGCTGACCTTTGATCCAATAAGCAACGATCTTTTTCTGACGACCTGGGGAGGAGCACCATCGAATACCCTCATCCAGATTACGGGGTTTCCATCACTCCCTTAAAGTTCTCTTCAAATGTTGCTGTTTGGAGCGATTTTTATAGTCAGATGAGTTCTCTATCACCCCCGTGCAGGTGAGCGGTCTGCAGTGAGGGTCTAAAGAAATAAGGAAGGCGTTTCCGAGGGAGAAGCGCCTAACATTAAGAAGGGCTTGGTTCAAAAGACCCAAGTCCTTCTTTTCGCTTTCCCCTTGAATACAGATCAAGCAAATCATTTATGAAATGCGGTCAATGGCAATTATGACCTGAATGTCGGTGAGGTCATCAGTGAAGCCTGGGCCAAAACCAAGGGGGCAAAATCATCCCTGCTGCTCGCCTTCGTTTTATATGGTTCTATTTTAATGTCGTTCTTGGCTTTTTATTTACCGCAAGCCTATTTAAGGCTGAAGCGCAGCAAGTGGCGCGATTTGATGAGGCGCATTCCTTAAGACGCTGATTCCATGCGATCAATAGGGTTACCACGCGCAAGAAATGTTTTGAAGTCCTTTGAAATCCGTTCATCCCGAGAAACCCTTTCCCAGAAACCATGTGCCATTTTTTTTGTTAGGGCCAGCATCTCCGCATTAAGATTTACCCCTCTCTGTTCAGGTGGGGTGAAGGTGTAAGGGAGAAGCTCACCGCCACTTTTTGGCGCAAAGCCCATAGAACACATGTCATATACGGGTAAGAGTTTAAAGACATTCCCCTCTATCGCCAAGCTTAAATTACCCAAATGCATGTCCGTATTATTGATGAGATGTCCGAAAACCCATAAACCCTCGGCATCAAAAACATGCGCCACACTGACTAAATCTTGCCTGTTAAGTGCGGTCATGACTTGAGGCCAAGCACTTCCGAGCCCGGTGAACTCAGCATCGACCAACTGAAGGGAGATCATCGACATTCGTCCATATTCTCTGCTGCGATCAAATCGCTGTGATTCTAAAAAAAATCTGCCGTCCATTTCAATCAGCCTGGTTTCTGCAGCAGGAAGTTCAAGGTGACGTATGGATTTTGTCGCGTGGTATTCAGTGATAAGGATATCGCGCCATCTCCGAGTAATCTCATTGTCCCCTTTGGGAGAAAATTTCACGATGACATGGGCTGATCGCTCACCAGAAAAAGCGGTGAATTTTGGTTGTTCGCCACCAGCAGAAGACCCAGGAATGATGCCATTCATGACTGCATTGGCCAGTGAGGGGTAGTCTTTTTCTGTGGTAACGACGGGTTTACGACGGACACGCAACATCGCCTGTTCGCCGAATTTCAAATTTCCAGGGAGATCATCACCATTTGAGAGCAAATAACGCCCGATGTGGTTGGCAGTCCACGATCTTGGATCCGTCGGAAAGTCCTTAGACTTGGAAGCCATCTCTTCCGCAATCTGCCGTCCTAAAAATCCCTGGGGCCTCAGATCACTTAAAAAATAAGGCAAATCCTCATATAGACCGGTTCCACTTTCTCCGAGCAGTACAGCGGGCATCCCTATCGCGGGCTCCACAAAAAACCCGCCATGGGCCAAAGGACGGATAAATGCAACAAAAACGGTCTTTCCATGTGCATCGACCATGCTCAAAGGGAGTTTGTCGTCTCCCCCAAAGGCATTACGGGTGATTGCATATTTAGGGGGACGGCCAGTCGGGAGCTTGATAATGGTATCGCCCAACGCTCTGAGTTGTCGCGATACTGCAGTTTGACTCAGGCCTGTTTCAGCTTGAATCTCTTTAGAGCTTGCGGGCCCTCTCATCAAATATTCGCGAATGGATAACGGCATTGAGAAACTCCCTTGCGGACCAAACGACTTGATCTTTGACTAGAAAAATAAGAAATATTAACACAATAAATATGATTATATCAGATACTTATGTATTTTATATTTTTTAAATGACTAGATAAATGACTACATATTCGCTCGTGGGGTCTTAAACAAGCGGGGATCTGGTCTTTTGAAGTGGCATTCCTTCTGGATGTAGAGAACTTCTTCCTTAGCTCTTTATGCCTGATGTCATCCTTTTAATCGATGCACCTGTGATTGAAAGCATTTCCTCCAAGTCTTTCATTGAGGTCGACAAGGGTGGCATCAGAAAAATAACATTCCCAAGTGGCCTCAACAGCAGTCCGCGTCTTTGGGCTTCTCGGCAAACAAGGGTGCCAACACGTTTTTCCAAGGCATAGGGTGTTTTGTTTTTTTTATCGGCGACCAATTCAATGGCGATGACAAAACCCACCTGCCGGATGTCACCCACATGTTTCCATCGCCGCCAGGGTTTGATGGTTTTTGCTGCAAATTTAATTTTGGGCTGGAGTTTTTCCAGGGTTTTTTCTTTTTTGAAGATCTCTAAATTGGCAAGGGCCGCGGCGCAGCCGAGTGCGTTCCCTGTGTAGCTGTGTCCATGGAAAAAGGTTTTGAATTCTTCATAATCACCCAGAAAAGCATCATAAATTGTTTGCGTCGTGAGGGTCACCGCAAGCGGTAGATAACCCCCGGTAATGCCTTTTGAGAGGGCCATGAGGTCGGGCACGACGTCTTCGTGTTCACAGGCAAACATCTTTCCGGTGCGACCAAAACCTACGGCGACTTCATCGGCAATCATTAAAACCTCGTATTGTGTGCAGAGGGTGCGTATTTTTTTAAGGTAACCGACCGGGGCAGCAAACATGCCAGCAGCGGCTTGGATTAGGGGCTCAATGATGAGGCCCGCGAGTTTTTTGTGGTGGGTTTTTAATAGGGCCTCCACTTCGTCCGCACAGGCCAAAGCGCATGAAGGGTGTTCAAGCCCCAGCGGACAACGATAACACGTGGGCGCGGGGGCTTTGATGGTGTCAGATAAGAGCGATTGATAGGTTTTATGGAAGAGGTCTATGCCACCGACGCTGACCGCGCCGAGGGTATCTCCGTGATAGGCATGAGCAAATGAGATAAATTTTTTCTTTGTTCGGTATTTTTTGTCTTGGTATTGCCAAAAAACGAAGGCCATTTTGAGTGCGATTTCGACCGCAGTCGATCCGTTATCAGAATAAAACACCTTTGCAAGCTTTTGAGGTGCATCTTCTGAGGTGGGGGCGATTTCTATTAGTCGTTCAGCCAGCGCAATCGACGGGAGACTTGCAAGACCTAAGAGGGTCGAGTGGGAGATTTTCTGAATTTGATCGGCTAAGGCTTGATTCAGGTCGGGATGGTTGTGTCCATGGATATTGACCCAGATAGAGGAGGTTCCATCAAGGTACACTCGCCCCGTAATATCTGTGAGACGAACACCCTCTCCTTTGACAATAATGGTCGGGCCTGAAACCTCCCACTCCTTCATTTGCGTGAAGGGATGCCAAACAAAGTCCTGGTCTTTTTTTTGCCATTGAGAAATTTCGTCTGATTTATAAGACATTTTTTGAGACCACTCTGATAAAGCTTCCCTAAAACCTAGACCTTGTCCCTAAAGCGATGCTTTACAAGTCTAAAATTCCTATAGTATAATCGCAAGTTACTTCTTTTTTAAAGGGGGCTTTGGTGTCTGGACCGGGTCAAAGCGGAATGAGGCGATTTGTCTTTTCCGCTTTTTTATTGTTGGTCGGTGTTATCGTGGGTGTTGTGGTGAGTTCTGAGTACCGCATCGTACCTTCTGGCGAAGCGGTGGGGAATGAGCCACAAGTGCAGGCCCCTCCACACCAGAGCGTCGGGTCTGAACAGGCTTTTATTACCGTCTCTAAGGCCGTGACCCCCGCTGTTGTAAACATCTCCGCAAAGCGGAACACAAATACCCAGAAGGAGGACTTTGATTTTCCTTTTGAAGGACCTTTAAAACGATTTTTTGGTGAAAAATTTGGAAGGAAATCACCCCAGCACAAACGACGGGGTGAAGGCATGGGCTCAGGGGTCATCATAGAGTCAGATGGTTTGATTGTGACGAACAATCATGTCATCGAAGATGCGGATGAAATCATCGTTATTTTATCAGATAAACGTGAATTTAAAGGCATCATTGTCGGAACAGACCCAAAAAGTGATTTGGCTGTCATCCGAATTAAAGCCAAGGGTCTTCCAACAATTCCCTGGGGCAATTCATCGAATATTCAGGTGGGGACATACATTCTTGCGATTGGAAATCCCTTTGGTTTGACTCAGACCGTAACAATGGGCATTATTTCAGCTGTAGGTAGAGCAAACATCGGTTTGACTGACTATGAAGATTTTATTCAGACGGATGCCGCAATCAATCCAGGCAATTCCGGGGGCGCAATGGTCAACATCCAAGGGGAGCTGATCGGGATCAATACGGCAATCTTTACGCGCAGCGGGGGCTACATGGGGATTGGTTTTGCCGTGCCAAGCGATATGGTGCGCTCTATCGTCGGAAAACTTGTCAAATCGGGCAAAGTAGTGCGGGGTTGGTTGGGGGTTGCGATTCAAGAAGTCACGCCACAGATTGCAACAATTTTTGGTCTGGAAGAAGCGCGGGGTGCCCTCGTGAGCGAAGTGATGGCAGGAAGTCCTGCTGAAAAAGGGGGGTTTAAGTCTGGGGATGTCATTCTTTCTTTTGCGGGTAAGACCTTGGGCGATACCAATGCCTTACGACATACCGTGGCAAAGGCTTCACCGGGAGATCTCATTAACGTTGACGTCATCCGTGAAGGCCAGGCGATGGTTCTGACGGTCAAGATTGAAATACAACCCAATGATCTTTTTGCAAAAAGAAGTCGTACGCCACACAAAACCCCGCCTAAATTGAGTGCGGCTTTGCAGGGGGTTTCCGTGGGTGAATTGAGTCCTGAATTGCTCGAACAGCTTGCATTGGAACCCGGTTTGTCAGGCGTGGTGATTTTAAAAGTTGATCCGGGCAGCAATGCCCGAGAAGCGGGTTTGAGAAAATCGGACATTATCCTGGAAGTCAATCGCAAAACCATTTTGACCTTAGACGACTATGAGGCCGCATTTTCAAAAATCGACAAAACAAACCCGGTTTTGCTCTTGGTGCGCCGACAGGATCGAACCTTGTTTTTAACCGTAACACCGTAACATCAGTACCTTTCATATTAAATTTAGCTCTTTTTTTGTAAGAAAATGAGGGGGAGTGCTTTTCATTCATTAAGTGAAAAGGGGTCTACAGATGAAAATGGACTACATTCTTTATTTATTTTTTGTGGGTATTGCAGCGTCGCTGGGCTATGCCTTGGGGGACGGATTGGGTGTCAATGTGGCCTATACAGGCGCAGGCCTGGGTTTGTGTGTCGGCCTGGGCCTTGCGTTTTTTTCGCTGTCACTAAAAAAGAGAACCGTAAAGCGGTTTTGCTGGGGGACGATTGGTTTTATCGCGGGGCTGCTGAGTGCCACCCTTATGAATACCCTGGCAGATCCTTTGCTGGGTTTTTCACCTCAAGCCATTTTTTTGTGGAAAGCACTCTCGGTTCTGTTTTTTTCCTCCGTGGGGACTATTTTGGCACTCCGGGTTGAAGCCGACCCCGATATTTTTTCCGCACGGGAACAAGCCGAAGGCTTACGTCCCGAAAGTCTAAAGATTTTGGATACCAGCGTGATCATTGATGGTCGCATTGGTGATCTTTGTGAAACCGGTTTTTTAGAAGGGGTGTTTATTACCCCTCAGTTTATATTGCAGGAACTTCAACATATTGCAGATTCTTCTGATTCAATGAAACGGGCCAGAGGACGACGGGGTTTGGATGTCCTGCATCGTCTGCAAGAGATGCCTGACATCGAAATTCGTATCATCGAGACCGACTTCCCCAAAATTCGGGAGGTGGACTCCAAAATTGTCGCACTCGGAAAAGCGATTAACGCAAAGGTCATTACCAATGATTTAAACCTCAACAAGGTTGCGGAGCTTCAGGGGGTGCGTGTGCTCAATATCAATCAACTCTGCAATGCTTTAAAACCAGTCGTCTTGCCCGGTGAAGTCATGCGGGTTTTTGTGCTCAAAGAAGGGAAAGAAGCGGGGCAGGGCATCGCTTATTTGGACGATGGCACGATGATTGTTGTGGATGATGCCCGGAAATCAATCGGAAAAACAATACAAATTACCGTGACCAGTGTGCTGCAAACACCAGCGGGTCGAATGATTTTCAGTCGATATCGTGAAAAAGAACCGTCTGTCATTTCAAAAGCAGCGGTGCCTGTTTCGGCTGAAGGCCATTCTCGGTCGCCACGTTCTCTGGCAGGAAAGCCTTGAGCGTCCATGCCATTGTTCTTGCCGCCGGATCAGGACAACGTTTTGGTGCAAAAAAGCAGTTTTTAGATCTTGCTGGTAAGCCTGTTATCATCCATAGCCTTTCCCTTTTTCAGCAATCTGCACTGATTGAAACGGTGGTTTGTGTTGTGCCAAAGGCAGATACGGTCTTCGCAAAAGAACTGGTTTCAGAATACGGACTCTCAAAAATAAAAGCAGTCTTGGCTGGAGGAAAAACACGTCAAGATTCGGTGGCAATTGCCCTTGATCATTTAGCGTCCAAAAAGTCAGCCGAGGATCTTGTCTTGGTGCATGATGGCGCACGTCCCCTTTTAAGCCTTCCCTTGCTTGAAGCCCTTATTGCGGAAGCTAAAAAAAGTGGTGCCGTTGTTGCTGGACGTCCGGTCAGCGATTCACTCAAATTCGTTTCCTCAGAAGGTGTTATCCAAGACACCCTGCCGAGAGAAGGGCTTTGGGCCATGCAGACCCCGCAGGTTTTTACCTTGTCTGTTTTACTCAAAGCCTATCGAAAAGGGGCTGCCGAGGGGTTTTCTGCAACAGACGAGGCCATGCTGGTCGAGCGTTTGGGTGTCGTAATAAAGTGTATCGTCGGTCCCTCGGAAAATATTAAAATTACAAATCCCTCAGACTTACGATTGGCCGAATCCTTGTTACAGCAACAACAAGAAGGAGTCCTTTTATCATGATGCGTGTTGGGATTGGGTACGATGTTCATCCCCTGGTTGTGGGTGTGCCTTGTGTGATTGGCGGGGTGAAGATTCCCCACGAAAAAGGCTTGCAAGGGTATTCAGATGGGGATGTTTTATTACACGCGATTTCCGATGCCCTGCTCGGGGCCATCGGCGGTGGAGACATTGGCCGACACTTTAAAGAAGGGGACCCGCGCTGGAAAGGCATTTCCAGCTTGAAGCTGCTTGAGCGGGTTTCCATGATGCTCTCGGAAAAAGGCTGGCGAACGATCAATTGTGACTGCGTGGTCATCGCCGAAGCCCCAAAAATTTTTCCTTATGCAGAACAAATGCAAAAAAAAATTGCCAGGGCGCTTGCGACACGTCCTGAAGACATCAATATTAAAGCCTCAACCACGGACAGGCTCGGTTTTATCGGACGAGAAGAAGGCATTGCCGCGCAGGCCATTTGCCTGCTGCATTCATCAATGGCGGAGCATGTTTCGGACAATTAAAAGTGACATTCAAGCCGCTCGAGAACGAGACCCTGCCGCGCGAAGCGCCCTCGAAATACTCCTGACCTATCCCGGTGTGCATGCTGTGATTTTGCATCGTCTGGCTTATGCGATTTGCCAGAAAGGGATTCCGCTTTTGCCACGCATGATTTCCCATCTTTCGCGTTTTGTGACTGGGATTGAAATCCATCCTGCCGCCATCATTGGCCGAAGCTTTTTTATTGACCACGGCATGGGTGTGGTTGTCGGAGAAACCGCTGAAATCGGAGACCACGTGACTTTGTATCAGGGGGTCACTTTGGGCGGAACAGGCAATGAGCGAGGCAAGCGTCACCCGACACTTGGAAATCATGTGATTGTTGGTGCGGGTGCAAAAGTGCTGGGTGGCATCGTTGTTGGGGACCATGTGCGGATTGGTGCAAATTCCGTTGTTTTAAAGGCAGTGCCAGATCATTCGACTGTTGTCGGTATTCCGGGAAAAATAGTGCAGCGAAGAAGTGAAGAAGGCGATTTGGATCATATAAAAATGCGTGATCCCATTGCTGATCGTTTTGAATTACTTGAAACTCAAGTCCTGGAACTTAAACGTAAAGTCCACGAAAAACAAGCCAACCCCTTTCAAAAATCAGAGCAGAATTCAGGTGACAAAGAATCCGATTGATGCTGCGGTGCGTCGCCGATTTACCATACCCTTGTTGAAGTGGTATCACGCCTTGGGTCGTGATCTACCCTGGCGTAGCACCGATGATCCTTATCGGATTTGGCTGTCTGAAATCATGCTGCAACAAACACAAGTTGCAACAGCCCTTCCCTATTACCATCGTTTTTTAGAAGCCTTCCCGACAATAAAGGCTTTGGCTTCAGCCGAACTGGAAGCTGTTTTAAAATTGTGGCAGGGTTTGGGTTATTATGCCCGCGCGCGCAACCTGCATCGTGCTGCACAAATACTGGTCGCCCAATTTTCAGCAACAATGCCGGAATCGTTTGAGTCCGTTTTGGCGCTACCTGGCATCGGTCGTTCGACTGCGGGTGCGATTTTGACCATTGCCCACGGGAAACGATACCCCATTTTGGATGGCAACGTGCGTCGTGTGCTTTGCCGATTTTTTGCGATTGAAGAAGATCCACGCGAAAAATCCGTCGATCTTTGGTTGTGGCATGCTTCAGAAACACTCATGCCCAAACACGATGCGAGTCATTATTTGCAGGCGATTATGGACTTGGGCGCAACAGTCTGTACGCCAAAACAAGCAAGTTGTACCGCTTGTCCCGTCGAAAAGTCCTGTGCGGCCCGCAAAAAAGGGCTTGAGACTCTGCTTCCCCTAAGGGCGCCATCAAAAAAACAACCTCATTATGATTATTTTGCAGGTGTGCTCTGTGTCGATAACGCCGTCTTAATCCGTCGAAGACCCTTAAAAGGGCTATTGGGCGGGCTTTGGGAATTTCCCAGCGAGCGCGTTAAAGAAGGCTTAAGACAAGAGGGACTTGTCCTCGCCTATGAACGATTTTTCCAGCAAAGCTTTGGTGTTGATGTGCGTAAATCCGAGCCCTATATGACCATTCGGCATGTGTTTACCCATTTTAAAATGACACTCCATGTCTTTTTACATCATACAGAAAAACGAGTGGAAACGGCCTTGCCTGTAGATTGGATCGAACGCGAAGCCCTTTCTAATCGACCCTTTTCGAGTGCGCATCAAAAAATTGTTCTGCAACTGACACAACAACAAAATCAGGGGGAATTGTTTCAATAACCTTCCGAATAACGACAGAAGCGATAAGGCTTTGCTATGGTTTTGTTATTTTGAGCGGGATTTTTCTGTACGGCTTTTTGTTATCGCCTTCTTCTCAAAAAGCACACTTCTTTCGTCAGGCGACACTTCTGTCCTGAGAGGAACTTCGTAATAACATTGATTCCGTCCACCTGTTTTTGCTTTGTAGAGATTTTCGTCCGCTGCTTTAAGGAGCTGGGCCGCGTCGGGGGCTGTCGCCCTTTTCACTTCTGCGGCTCCAATACTGAGGGTCACCGATAGAGACTGCTTCTCTTGAATCACAATTTTTTCTTCCGAGATGGATTTTCTGAGTCGTTCCGCAACTTGGATTGCATATTTAAGCGAACAATTCGGGAGGATGACCGCAAATTCTTCTCCGCCATAACGAGAAAGCGTGTCTCCGGGCCTCAGCTCTTGTTTGAGGCGCTTGGCAACGGTCTCAAGCACACAATCTCCCTCGGGGTGTCCATATTGGTCGTTGATATTTTTAAAATGATCAATGTCAAGCATGAGCAATACGCAAGGCGTGTCATCTCGCCGTGCCCGATGGACTTCGCGTTGCAGCGCAATTTTAAAATAGCGCTGATTGCTGAGTCCGGTGAGTCCATCGTGCATGGATAAAGAACAGAGCGTATCGATAACACCTTGCAAAACTTGAGAAGGATCAAGTGCTGCATCCAGCCTCGGGTCGGGATAACCCGCGTGACAGATGAGCTGAATGGCTTCACTCAGGTTGACCTTGTGTCCTGAGGTTTGAGATTTGCTCGAAGTTTCTTCTGATTGTGACTGAGGGGCGAACATTATCTGCGACCTGAATATCATGTATTGGGCTGCCTTCTCTCCCCTCTATCATAACATACGGCAAAAAGGCGGAAGGAAGGGCTGAAAGATCTCTCTCTGGTCGAGCGTTTTTGCTTCGTTTTAATTCAGACCCCTCAATGTGGGCATTTTTATTCGTGCGAAAACTCAAAATCCAAGCTTCTAGCTACTCACTTTATTTATCATAAAGTCCCATTAAAAGTTCAAGATGGAATACGATTCCCCCTTTTACTTTCTTGACTTTCAAGCTTAATCAGACATATAATCGGCCTATTTTTCGTGGGAGATCTGTGCCTCGTTATGCTAGAAAATATTACAAAACGTCTGGATAAGCTCTTTAGAAAAATCCGGGGACGCGGGCTTTTAACCGAAGAAAATATCGACGAAACCCTTCGAGAAGTACGTTTTGCTTTACTGGAATCGGACGTGCATTTTAAGGTTGCGAAGCGCTTCTGCGAGGCCGTTCGGAAAAAGGCGGTTGGCAAGGCCGTGCTTGAGAGTCTTACACCCGGACAACAGGTCGTCAAAATTGTTTCGGAAGAGCTGACCGAGTTGATGGGGGGCCAAAGCAAGGGACTTGCGCTTGCGGCCCTTCCCCCAACGGTTGTCATGTTGGTGGGACTTCAAGGTTCAGGAAAAACCACCACTGCGGGAAAACTGGCCCTGTTTTTTAAGGAAAAAGACAAACGTGTTCTTTTGGTCGCAGCTGATCTTCAACGTCCAGCCGCTGTTGAGCAATTGCAAACACTGGGTAAATCCATAGAAGTATCGGTTGTTTCCCCTAATTCTGAAAAAAATCCTGTGGCGGCAGCCGAAAAAGGGATTGAATATGGCAGGACCCACGGTTTTGATGTTGTAATCCTGGATACAGCGGGACGGATTGAGGTTGATGAAGTCTTAATGTCCGAGTTGTCTGAGATGAAGGTCCGCACAAAACCTGATGAAATTTTGCTGGTTGCGGACGCCATGACGGGTCAGGTGGCAGTGAATGTTGCCGAAACCTTTCATCAAAAACTTGTTTTGACCGGAGTGGTTTTAACAAAGACAGAGGGAGACGCCAGAGGCGGTGCCATTTTGTCCATCCGTGCGGTAACCGGTGCGCCGGTACGCTTTATCGGAACGGGAGAAAAGCTCGATGCCCTGGAGCTGTTTCACCCGGATCGTATGGCCTCACGTATTTTGGGTATGGGAGATGTGCTTTCTCTCGTAGAGCTGGCGCAAGAAAAAACAGATCTGGCCGAGGCTGCCCTCCTTGAGCAAAAAATACGGAAAGACCAGTTTACCCTGGATGATTTTAGTTCCCAGCTCAATCAAATGAAAAAAATGGGCGGTGCGGCAAAACTCATGCAAATGATTCCGGGAATGCAGCGCATGAAGGCAATGCCGGACCAAGCAAAAGTCGAGCGGGAGATGAAGTCGGTACAGGCCATGATTTCCTCCATGACAAGAAGAGAACGGCGAGAACCGGGCATTATCACAGGAAGTCGTCGAAAAAGAATTTCCAGGGGAAGTGGCACATCGGTTCAGGAGCTGAACCGGCTGTTGAAGCAGTTTTATCAGGCAAAAAAAATGATGAAGCGCATGTCCTCTGGAAAAAGAATGGGCATGATGCCGGGGCTTTAGTTAGGGCCTGGTCAATCGCTTAGGTTTTGAGTCCTATTTGGAACACTTAGAACAGTACTCAACCTACAAGATTTGTGGCTTGAGTATCATTACAAACAGAGGGTATTTAGATGGCAGTTAAGATTCGATTGGCCCGAGTGGGCCGGCATAAACGACCTTTTTACCGTGTGGTCGTGGCGAATATAGAGTCGCCGAGAGACGGAAAATTTATTGAAATTTTAGGAACCTACGATCCCCTTCCTGAAACGGTCGATGTAAACATTCAGGTCGACCGGGCAAAATACTGGTTATCAAAAGGTGCTTTGCCCACAGATACCGTCAAATCAATTTTCAAGAAATCAAAGCTGTTTCAAGCGCCTTCGGAACAGAAGGCATCATAAGCGAGAGAGCGAGGCTTTCGCTCCATATTCCTCTTCTCCCAAGAACTCGGAGGTAGCGTCGATGAAGGATCTCATTGAATATATTGCGAAATCGCTGGTAGATCGACCCGAAAGTGTTACGGTTAAAGATACTGAAGGTGAAAAGACGACCATCATTGAGCTCAGGGTTGCTCAGGAAGATTTGGGGAAGGTCATTGGCAAGCAGGGTCGAACGGCACGGGCCATGCGAACCATCTTGAATGCTGCAGGAACAAAAATTGGAAAAAGGTGTGTTCTTGAGATTCTGGAATAAACCTAACTGGATATCTCGCTTTTTCAGATTGAAGCCGTTTGCATGAAGATTTAGTTACAATTGGAAGGGTGCTCAAACCCCTCGGACTTCAGGGTGAGGTTAAGGTCGCGCTTTTGACCGATTTTCCTGCACGTTTTGACAATCTTGAGTCGGTGATTGTTCAACCCAGTGAGGGGAACTCTTTTCGAATCCACATCGCGCGTGTCCGTCACGGTGCTCCTTTTGTTTATTTGTCTTTTGTGGGTTTGACTCATATTGATGCGGTTAGCGCCTTGCAAGGCGCTTTGTTGCAGGTTCCGGTTTCCGAGCGTATCTCGCTCCCAAAAGATCGTTATTTTCAGTCCGACCTTGTAGGGATGGATGTCTATACGACTGAGGATATGTTTTTAGGCAAGATTGGCAGTATTATTGAGACGGGAAGTCGAGACGTGTTTGTTGTCGCAGACGGGCCAAAGGAATTTATGGTCCCCGCCCATCCGAAATTTGTGATATCCGTTGATCTGCTGCGAAAGCGGATCGTGCTTGATGCGGTTGAAGGTTTGTTGGATTTATAATGCGTTGTGATGTCATTACTTTATTTCCAGAGTTGATTCGTTCGTCCTTGGGAGAAAGTATTTTGAACCGTGCCCAGGCAAACGCTTTGCTGGATGTTCAGATTCACCAACTCAGAGATTTTGCGATGGATAAACACCACACAACGGACGATGCGCCCTACGGGGGCGGCGGAGGAATGTTACTCAAACCCGAGCCGATTTTTGCAGCCGTTGAAAAAATAAAGTCCTTGCGAGATGGAGACCTTCGCATTATTATGCCCAGCCCACAGGGAAAGATTTTTAGTCAAAAGATAGCAGAAGATTTTTCCCAGGATAAGCGCACATTGGTTTTTATTTGTGGACATTATGAGGGCATCGATGCCCGTGTGACACAAGGGCTTGAAATTGAAGAAATTTCGCTTGGCGATTATATTTTAACCGGAGGTGAATTGCCTGCGGTGACAATGATTGATGCCGCTGCCCGCTTGCTGCCGGGTGTGTTGGGGGGTGCAAGCTCCGCCTTAGAGGAGTCCTTTGAGAACTCGCTCTTGGAATACCCACATTATACGCGTCCCTACGAATTTCGAGGCATGCAAGTCCCGAAGGTACTGCTTTCAGGGAATCATGCGGCCATCAGGGATTGGCGAAGAAAAAATGCAATTATTAAAACACAGGAACGGCGACCAGACTTACTGACAGAAGCCGTTTTAAGCTTGGATGAACAACAAGGTTTGTCGTCTGGGCCTTGTTTAATGGAAAAATAGACAGATCGCGAAATAAGCCCGGGACCTCATTTTCAAGGGATTGTTCCGGGAACAAAGAAGGAGAGTACAAGAAATGAATCGTTTGGAACGGCTGGAAGTGGGCCTTGAGAAAAAAGATGCCCCGGAAATGAAAATTGGAGATACGGTTCGCGTACATGTGCGAATCAAAGAGGGGGATAAAGAGCGTATCCAGGTTTATGAAGGGATTGTGATTCGTAAAAAAGGCACACGAAACCGCAGAACCTTTACGGTGCGCAAAACATCATTTGGCATTGGTGTTGAGCGGATTTTCCCCTTTCATTCCCCCTTTGTCGACAAAGTTGAGACCTTGAGAGAGGGCAAAGTTCGCAGAGCAAAACTTTATTATTTGCGTTCAAGAACAGGTCGCGCTGCACGGATTGCAGAAAAAGAACGTGTCCGGCCCGCAAAGAAAAAGGCTGTTGTCGCAACACCCGTGTCTTCCACCGAGCCTGAAGCCTAAACAGACTTCTCGATCATTTGAAAGATAACGCCCCTTCAAATATGACTTCTTTTGAAGACGCCTTGTATGCCTCTGGTCATCGGTTTATCTGTGGCATTGACGAAGCAGGCAGGGGGCCACTGGCGGGGCCTGTTGTTGCCGCTGCGGTGATTTTGCCTCAAAATTGTCTCATGGAAGGCCTTCGAGATTCAAAAAAATTATCGGTCCGACGGCGTGAATTCTTTTTTGATGAGATCCATGAAAAAGCGCAGGCTGTGGGTGTGGGTATCGTCGACAATGAAATAATTGATAAAATTAACATTCTTCAGGCCACCTTACTTGCCATGCGACAGGCCTTTAAGTCACTTTCAATCAAAGCGGATGCGCTCTTGGTTGACGCACTGACCCTGCCTGAGATCGGAATCCCTCAGCAGGGCATTATTCGTGGAGATGATCGATCGCTCAGTATCGCAGCGGCCTCCGTGATCGCAAAAGTCACACGAGATCGTCTCATGTGTGAATATCACGAACAATTCCCTGCCTACCAGTTTCATCGACACAAGGGTTATGGGACACGTGAACATCTACAGAACATAAAGGTGAATGGCCCATGTCCCCTGCACAGAAAGACATTTCGCGGCGTCATCTGCTGACGGGTGCTGCAGGTGAGGATTACGCCGTCCGCTATCTTCAAACCTTGGGGTATCGGATTGTTCAGCGGAATTACCGGACGCGGATTGGCGAAATCGATATTATTGCACGTGAAGGAGATGTACTTGTTTTTGTCGAAGTCAAAACACGCACAGGACGAAATTTCGGGCTACCTCAGTCTGCGGTTGATGCCAGGAAGCAGCTTAAAATTACACGTGTCGCCATGACATATCTCAGCAAAAAAAAGGAAACCACGGCATTTTGTCGTTTTGATATTGTTGCGGTTCAGAAAGAAGGCAAGGATTTCAAAATCGAATTGATTCGCAATGCCTTTGAAATGACGCTTTAATTTAAAAAAAGCGGTATACTGAAAACGATGTTTATCGGGGTTAATACAAATATTAGGTATAAAAATGAAACCTTCCATATCCAGACAGAGGATGGCGGATTGGATCATCATACCTTGACGACAATCTTGTTTAAGAAGGGCGCAATTCTTTCTTCGAAAAAAACAAGTTATATCGACATCGAAAAATCTCCGACCTATAACGACACGATCAAGACAATGATGCAGGAACAACATAAACAGATGGCGCGTGATTTAATCAGTGGAAAATTTGAAAATTCAATAAACCTCAAAAAAGAAAAATCTTCTCCCGAAACAAAAAAGGCTTCTGAAAAAAGTAAGACCTCAGTCGCTACGGACAATGCAAAAAAAGAAGCGGCTTTCGCCGGGGCAGGGCAAAACCCTGACCAGGAAGATCCTTTGAAGGGTCTGATTTTTGACTATCTGGAAAAGAAAGATGCCAGGCGCGGATAGAATCCAGCCATCAAAACCTCCTATACGCTCCGACTGTGTTCCACGCTTTTTGTCTTGATTGTATAATGCTCTCCTCAGCTTCCTCGTGCTCTAATTGTTTCTCGGAGTTTTTAAGGCCATCATGATTCAAATGTTCCATGTCTCTAAATATTACCGAAAAGACTTTTTGGCCTTGGATGATATCAATCTAAAAATTGATAAAGGTGAGTTTGTTTTTGTGACCGGTTCGAGTGGTGCAGGGAAATCAACCTTATTGAAACTCATTTTTTGTGAAGAACGGGCCGATCAGGGACAGATTCTTATTGGGGGGAAAAATGTTTCTCGTTTGAAAGAGCGTCAAATCCCCTTTGTTCGTCGCAATATTGGGTTTGTGTTTCAGGATTTTAAACTCGTCAAACGCAAAACTGTCTTTGATAATGTGGCACTGCCACTCGAAATTGTGGGGGCATCGCGTACAGAAATCAAAAAAAGGGTGCATGAGGTCCTAAAAATGGTTCGTATTGAACACCGTCAATCGCAACGTCCTGCTTACCTTTCCGGGGGAGAACAACAGCGGGTTGCGATCGCACGAGCTTTGGTCAATCGTCCTGCCATTTTGCTTGCGGACGAGCCGACAGGAAATTTAGATGAAGACCTTGCGATGGATATCGTTGGACTTTTGCGAAATATTCAAACGGCTGGAACGACCGTCGTTGTTGCAACACATGATCGCCATCTTTTTGAAAAGATTTCAAGGCGAAGGCTGATTTTAGACCAGGGCCGAATTATTTCGGACGGTATCCCTGAATGAGGCAATTTTATTACCATCTTAAAACCGCGTTTGAAAATATCCAATTGAATCAGACGATGGGCTTTTTCTCTCTTATTTCTCTGGGTTTGACGCTGATGCTTTTTGGGATTTTTTTGCTTTTTTATGGAAATGTACAGGGATTTGTGCAAAACATGCGTGAAAGTGTGCAATTTAGCATCTACCTCAAGGATAGCGCAGATCAGAATGCCATTCACAAACTTAAAGAAAGACTGAATGACGATCAACGGATTTTGTCCTCGACCTATATTTCTAAAGAAGAAGCGTTGAAAATTTTCAATGCTTCTTTTCATGACAAGGGTTTAATTGCGCGTTTGGGCGAAAACCCTCTGCCCGCCTCCTTTGAGGTCATTGTCAAAGCCGACTATCAGGAAGCAAAATCACTCGAAGAAATCATAACGATCTTTGCCGGTTTTTCGGGGGTTGAAGAGGTCCAATATGGTTCGGAGTGGCTTGAGAATTTAAATGCTTTTTTGAACTTACTGCGTCTGGTGGGTGTCGGCATTGGTGGTTTTTTGGCCGTCACGATCACGACCAATATTGCGAATACCATCCGGCTTCATTTTTACAATCGACGTGAGGAAATTGAAATCATGAAGCTCATTGGCGCGACCCACGGGTTCATTAAAATTCCCTTTTTTATCGAGGGGCTACTCATGGGTGCGATGAGTAGTCTTATTGCAATTTTCCTTCTTTTTTTACTTTTCGATTTTGTAAAAGACTACCTTGAAGTATTCTTGGCCTCAATGGGGAGCCTTGAGGGCTTGCAGTTTTTGCCCCTAAAATTCCTGTTTGGCATGATATTAGCGGGAAGTGCCCTGGGTGGAATTGGAAGCTATATTTCACTGAGTCATCTTTTGAGATTGCGTAACCCGGATTATGTTACAAAAACACCTTAAAACAATCGTCTACTCCTCCTGCTTTTTCTTTGCCCTGCTGGTCTTCTCAGCCCCCGTAGGTGTATTTGCAGAGACTGCATCGGAGATGAACCAAAAAATTAAGAAAGAAAGACGCGCGCTCAAAAAAATAGAATCGGAAATAGCAAAAAATAAAAAAAGTGGCCTGCAAGCAAAGAAAAAAGAGCGATCTTTGCTTGCAGAGATGGAGGTCATTGATCGTCGTCTGATCTTGTTAAAAAAAGAAGCCGCTTTACTTGAGCTGGAAATCGGAAAAAAGGAGAAAGAAGCCTCAGTCCTTTCAGCACGGATCAAAGCGGTTTCATTGGACATTAAAACGGGCCGAACCATTATCCTGGCGCGTGTCAAATCGATCTATAAAGAAAAACAAGGTGCTGCTTTTAAGATTTTATTCGCGGCTCAAGACTATCCTGACTTACTCCGAAAAATTCAATACTTAAAAATCGTCGCTCAAAAAGAGGACGAGACACTGACACAATTCAAAGCCAGGCAAGTAGAGCTCGAAGAGAAAAAAGGGCTTTTGACAGAAGTAATGGAGCACATGATTTCGGATCGAGAAGCCCTTGCCCTAAAGCTCTCCCAGAGCCGGGGTGAACGCAAGAAAAAAGATCGGTTTTTGAGCCGAGTGCGAAAAGAGAGGACTTTTTTCAAAAAAGCGATTACGGAGATGGGGCAGTCCTCCAAAAAGCTCCAGGGCTTGATTCTTACCCTAGAGAAGAAAAAAAAGGCGCTTCGCGTCGCAATTCCTGGACGGTTTTCCGCAGCCCGCGGTAAACTACGGTGGCCAAATGATGGCAAGCTTGTCTCACGTTTTGGACGTCAGAAACATCCCCGATTTAATGAAATGATTTATCGAAAAGGGATTGAAATTACGCCAGGGCGGGGCGGTGAAGTGCGCAGCATTTTTGGGGGTGAGGTGGTCTACGCTGACTGGTTTCGGGGTTATGGCATGATGGTCATGATTGACCATGGGGAAAACTACTACTCTCTTTATGCACATTTGGCTCAGCTATTGGTTGGCGTTGGGGATCAAGTCAAAAAAGACCACATTGTGGGTGAAATTGGGGGTACGGGTTTATCCGAGGGTTCAAAACTATATTTCGAAATACGACATCAGGGAAAACCAACAAATCCAATTTCCTGGCTTCAAAAAAGACCTTGAGACATGTTAGACTAACGTAGATTTTTTCCCTGTGATAAACTAGGTCTAATTGAGAAAATTTAGAGTGTTGTTAAGTAGATAAAGAAAGCGCATTACAGAAGCGATATTTGTTCTTTGTGCTTCGGGACGTCCTTGGGAGATTGGAAAATGGGGATTAAGAAAAAAATGCGTGTGAGCGTCCTGCTCATGACCACTTTTGCTGTTTTGGCTTTTGTGGTCTTTTCTGGAGGCAGTTTCCACGAGGGGGTTTCTGCCGAGACGGATGATTACCAGGATTTGAAAGTTTTTTCAGAAGTCCTTTCCGCGCTTAAAAAAAATTACGTTGAGCCTGTTGATACAAAAAAACTGGTTTATGGTGCAGTGAAGGGCATGCTCAATACCCTAGATGCCCATACCGCCTTTATGCCGCCCGAAGTTTATAAAGAAATGCAAGTAGATACACGCGGAGAGTTTGGTGGTCTGGGTCTTCAGATTTCAATTAAGGATAAAAGACTTGTGGTGGTTGCGCCCATAGCAGATACCCCTGCGGCCAAAGTTGGCATCAAGTCGGGTGACGTTATCTTAAAGGTAGACGAGTTTGTCATGACCGAGGACTCGACCCTAATGGATGCCGTGCAAAAAATGAGGGGTCGTAAAGGCACGGCGGTAACCTTGACAATTAAACGGGCTTCTGAGCTGGAAGACTTAATTTTCACGATGATTCGGGATATTATTCGGATTAAAAGTGTACGCTCAAGGATCCTTGAGCCTGGCGTCGGTTACATTCGTTTGACTCAATTCCAAGAACATACGTCGCGAGATCTTTCAGGTGCAATTACTAAATTGTTGAATGAGGACATTCATTCCCTTGTTTTGGATCTCAGAAATAATCCGGGAGGTTTGTTGAATGCGGCAAACGATGTTTCAGAACAATTTCTCCAAAATGGTCAACTCATCGTTTCCGTCAAGTCGCGAGAAGGCAAAGAAGATGAATACATCGCGGGTCGCTCAAGTCGCTTGGAGCGAATGCCGATCATCGTCCTGGTGAATGAAGGCAGTGCAAGTGCATCCGAAATTGTTGCGGGGGCTTTACAGGATTGGAAACGGGCGGTTGTCGTCGGAACCCAGACTTTTGGGAAGGGTTCTGTGCAAACGATCCTGCCTTTGTCCGATGGTTCTGCGATTCGGCTTACCACAGCAAAATATTACACACCCAGCGGTCGTTCCATTCAAAATACAGGCATTACGCCTGACATTATCGTGCGCCCGGAAGTGACAAAAGTCATTCAGTCTTCCCCAATTCTTCGGGAAAAGGATTTAGATCGGCATCTTGAAAATGAACTGCTTCCAGATGCCGATGAACCTGATATAAAAGACGAGACGGATGCATTGCCCACAGATGAAGAAACCCTGGCGGCTCCGGAAGACACACAATTAAAGAAGGCCGTCGATCTTCTAAAGGGATGGCGGATCTTCAAAGAAATGGAGCCTTCCATTATTTCTGCACAAAAAAGATAGGAATAAAGTAATAGATTTGCCTCACAAAGCCCTACCTTGCCGGTCTTTATCCCAACCCAAAAAAAACCAAGATCCCCCACTTGATTTTAAGATTTTGATTGTTATATAACTGTTAGCACTCAGCACGGGAGAGTGCTAACCGCTCATAAAATAATGGGCTTTGGTGCGGCTGTCCCCAGGTTTTTTGAATTGAGTAAGTCATCTATTCTTGTCGGATATCCAATAACATCTTTTATAATGAGGAGAAACAGAATGAGTGCAACGAAAACAGCTGTAAAATTTAGACCCCTTAAAGAACGGGTATTTGTCAGCTACGCGGAAGAACCTGAAAAAACAGCGAGCGGTCTTTATATCCCTGATGCCGCAAAAGAAAAACCACAAAAAGGCCAGGTTGAAGCCATTGGCAGCGAAGTGAAAGATGTCAAGGTTGGAGAAACCGTTCTTTTTGACAAATATTCCGGGAGCAAGATCAATATCGAAGATATCGAATATTTGATCTTGAAGGAAGAAGACATTCTAGGGGTAATTGAGTAGATTTTTCGTTTATTAAATATTGTTAGGAGGAATGAATGGCTAAACAGATTATTTTTGGTGATGAAGCCCGCACAAAAATTTTAAAAGGGGTTAATCAGCTTGCAGCAGCAGTAAAGGCAACACTTGGACCTAAGGGACGAAACGCCGTTATTGACAAAAAATTCGGCGCGCCTTTAATTACAAAAGACGGTGTGACCGTTGCAAAAGAAATTGAATTATCCGATCCCTATGAAAACATGGGTGCCCAGTTGGTGAAAGAAGTTTCAAGTAAAACTTCTGATGTTGCCGGTGATGGCACCACAACAGCAACCATTTTGGCCCAGGCCATTTATCGCGAGGGGGTTAAAAATCTTTCCGCAGGCGCAAACGCCATGGAACTAAAACGCGGTATTGATAAAGCCGTCGCAGCGGTCATCGTAGAGTTGCACAAAGCCTCGAAACCCTGCCAAACGCCAAAAGAAATCGCACAAATTGGAACGATTTCGGCAAACAACGATTCCACCATCGGTGAATTGATCGCTGAAGCCATGGGAAAAGTCGGAAAAGACGGGGTTATTACCGTTGAGGAAGCAAAGAGCGCGGAGACGACACTTGACGTGGTCGAAGGCATGCAGTTTGACCGTGGATACATTTCGCCTTACTTTGTGACCGACTCAGAGCGTATGGAAGTTTCACTTGAAAATGCCTACATCCTGATCAACGAAAAGAAGGTTTCTTCAATGAAAGATTTGTTGCCCGTATTGGAGCAGGTCGCAAAATCAGGCCGACCCCTGCTCATCATTGCAGAAGACGTGGATGGCGAAGCCCTCGCGACTTTGGTGGTCAACAAATTACGTGGCACCTTGAATGTTGCAGCAGTCAAAGCCCCCGGTTTTGGTGATCGCAGAAAAGCCATGCTTGAAGACATTGCAGTCTTGACCGGTGGACAGGTGATTTCTGAGGACTTAGGTCTCAAACTCGAGAGCATCAAGGTCGAAGACCTGGGCGAAGCAAAACGCATTACCATCGACAAAGACAATACCGTCATCGTCGAAGGTGCGGGCGATACCAGCAAGATTCAAGGCCGTGTGAAGCAGATCAAAGCACAAGTCGAGGAAACGACTTCTGATTATGATCGCGAAAAGCTCCAAGAGCGACTTGCAAAAATCGTGGGTGGTGTGGCCGTGATTAACGTCGGTGCCGTAACTGAAACAGAAATGAAAGAACGCAAAGCCCGTGTTGAGGATGCACTTCATGCCACAAAAGCTGCGGTTGAAGAAGGTATTGTTGCAGGCGGCGGTGTAGCCTTGCTGCGTTGTATTTCTGTTTTGGACGAAGTAAAGCTTGAAGGTGGCGAAAAAGTCGGTGTTGAGCTTGTCCAGCGTGCGCTCGAAGAGCCCATCCGTCAGATTTCGGAAAATGCTGGGGTTGAAAGCTCGGTCGTTGTGGATCGGGTTAAAAAAGAATCCGGCCCTATCGGGTTTGACGCAGCCACTGAAACCTATGTGGATTTGGTCGCAGCAGGCATCATTGATCCGACTAAGGTGACACGCACCGCATTGGAAAATGCAGCCAGTGTTTCGGGTTTGATGTTGACAACCGAAGTCATGATTGCAGATCTGCCCGAAAAGAAAGAGGGCGGAGCCCCTGCAATGCCTGATATGGGCGGCATGGGCGGCATGGGTGGTATGGGTGGTATGGGCGGCATGATGTAAGTCGTTCTTCCCAGAAATGAGAGCCCTTCCTTTGCTTGTGATCGCAGAGGGGGGGCTTTTTTTGGATCAATTGACTTCGCACCGCTGACTTTTTTAGAATACAACGTTACACTAAAAAGCAGTATTTGTGCTCAGAAGGTCATCTAATATAGAATATGAGAGAAGAAGGAGAAAACATGGCTAGTGCAGTAAATATCACGACACAAAGTTGGGATGAGGAAGTTCTTAAGTCTGATCTTCCCGTTATGGTTGATTTTTGGGCGGCATGGTGTGGGCCCTGCAAAATGATTGCCCCCACGATTGAAGAGCTTGCGGGTGAATATGACGGAAAGCTCAAGGTCTGTAAAATCAATACCGACGAAAATCCAGAAATCTCAAGCCAAAATCAAATTATGGGCATCCCCTCTCTTCTCTTTTTTAAGGGCGGAAAGCTGGTTGATAAAATTGTAGGTGCAGCCTCTAAAAAACAATTTAAAGAAAAAATAAACGCCATCATCTCAAAATAAGAACGCTTTATCTGGCAGATCTGATCTCATTTTAAGCAAGATCATTCGCTTAAAAAATCTTTAAGGTGATATCAATGCACCACTTCGGGATTGACGCTCATGGCGTCCATAAATGTTTCCCAAAGACTTGTAAGCTGAATTGCGCCATGCCGTCTATAACATCCCTCCACTGTACAACCCGAGTCCTCTGACGCCTCATGTTGAGAGAGCTTCACATCAAGAACTACGCCATTATTGATGAGATCTCTCTGAGTTTGAACGAAGGGTTTAACGTCATCACCGGAGAAACGGGCGCAGGAAAGTCCATACTCCTGGGGGCACTTTCTCTTATTTTAGGGGAGCGTTCTTCGCTTGAGGGTATTAGAAAAGGCTCAAACCAGGCCTTAATTGAAGCATCTTTTGATCCCATTTCGTCCGAAAATTTTTCCGAAACAGGCTTAGATGCGGATTTGCTTGAAGAAGACGTCTTTATCCTTAGGCGAGTTCTCAGTAAAACAGGGAAAAGTCGTGCTTATGTCAATGGCAGTATGACAACACTGGCACAGATGAAAGCTTTAGGGCAAGGGCTCGTTGAGGTGCACGGACAACAGGGTCAGCATCGTCTGGGCGATCTCAATTGGCAGCGCACGCTCGTGGACGGTTTTGCGCGTTTGCAAAATCAGGTTCAGGAATACGAAGGCTGCTACCATCTTTGGCGCACCCTTAAAGGCGAATGTGAACAACTCAAAGAACAGATCGCCACATCAAAAATACAGTCTGAAAATCTCAAATTCCAGCACTCCGAACTGAGTGATGCAGCGCTCAGTATTGATGAAGAAAGTGATTTACTCCGGGAAGAGCGCATGCTGAAGCACTGGGAAAACATTCAGTCTATCGTGCACAGCCTTTATGGACAATTGTCTGATGAGGGTGGTTTTTTGTCTCAGTTGGATAAAGCGAGTGCTGCACTTTCCACCCTTAATGTCATTACGGAAGATGCAGCCTCTGAATTGGGTCTACTCGAGCAGTCTCGTATTCAACTCAAAGAACTTTCAACCCTACTGCGTGCACGACAAGAGCAGGAAGCTGGGCAACCTGGGCGATTAGAAGCCCTTGCTTCTCGTCTTTTTTTGATTCAAACACTGACACGAAAATATCAGCGCTCTGTGCCCGAATTGCTCGATTTTCAGAAAGATTTAGAAAAAAGTCTTTCTGGCGATTCTGAAGATACACTGAGGCTTGCAGAACTCAGCCTGGAATTGAAAAAAATGGAAACAAGGCTGCGTGCTCAAGCAGAAACCCTGAGCAAGGCTCGCGGTGCATCTTGCAGCGCATTACAAACACGTGTAAAAACAGAACTTGCACGTCTCGGCATGGAAAAAACCCTTCTTGAAGTCGCCTTACATCGGACGGATCTGCGGTCTTCCGGCATCGACCAAGTCGAGTTTTTGATTGCATTGCCAGGGGAAATTCTGAGTGGCCTGGGTAAAATTGCCTCTGGCGGAGAGCTTTCACGTATCATGCTGGCCTTGAAAGTCGTACTGGCCGAAGTCGATCCTGTACCAACCTTTCTTTTTGATGAAGTGGATGCGGGTGTGGGTGGCGGCATCGCTGAGCGTGTGGGCCGTCGTCTTCTGGACTTGTCGGCAGGACACCAAGTGCTTTGCATTACCCATTTACCGCAAATCGCCGCGCTCGCGGATCATCATTATTTTGTCGAAAAGAAGGTTTTGGGCGATCGTATTGTGACCTCGATTCGCACCCTTTCTAAAAAAGAGCGCGTCGAGGAATTGGCACGAATGTTAGGTGGACTTCAGATTACAGCCTTGACCCGTCGTCACGCCGAAGAGATGATCAGCGCCCGCTAAGGCACCTACCCCTGACTCAAAACCGATAGAAGGAAAACCCTGTGGACAAACCCATCGTTTTTACAACACGTTTATTGCCGGAAGCGGTGATGGCAAAACTCCAAGCTGTTTTTGATCTGCGTTTTGATGTAAAGGATCGTCCCTTAAATAAGGCTCAAATGATTAGAGGTGCAAGAACAGCCGAGGGTCTCATCACGATGTTAAGTGACGTTGTTGATGATGAAGTCTTCAAGGCCGCCCCGACACTAAAAATCGTTTCAAACTATGCGGTGGGTTATAACAACATAGACCTTGAGGCCACAAAAAAATACGGGATCTCCGTAAGCAATACACCCGGTGTTTTGACGGAAACGACGGCTGATCTTAGCTTTGCACTCCTAATGTCGCTTGCGCGACGGATTCCTGAAGCAAATCACTGGGTCAAGTCCGGGCAATGGTCGGGCTGGGCACCGACGGAGTTGATGGGCTCGGACATTTATGCACAGCACCTCGGACTCATCGGCATGGGACGTATCGCTCAAGCCGTCGCACGCCGTGCCTCAGGTTTTGGTATGCGCATCTCATATTTTAGTCGCCGCCAGGTTTCAGCTCAGCTCGAAGCCGATCTGGGTCTAACTTATCTTCCGCTTTCACAAGTACTCGAACAATCCGACTATGTTTCGCTGCATGTTCCTTTAAACAAAGACACACATCATTTAATCGACAGAAAAACCCTGTCCTTGATGAAAAATACGGCCTTTCTGCTTAACACCGCGCGTGGCGCGGTTGTGGATGAAATGGCACTTTGTGAGGCGCTTGAATCCGGACAAATCGCGGGTGCGGGCCTGGATGTTTTTGAGGCGGAACCTGTGGTTTCAGCGGCTTTGCTCCGCCTAAATAATGTTGTCACATTGCCACACATCGGTTCGGCATCTTTGCGGACACGTGAAAAGATGGGTTTTATGGTACTTGAAAACCTTAAGTGCGCGATTTCAGGGCGAAAAATACCAAACATGGTAAACTGATAGGCAACTTTATTGTTTTTTTTTAAGAGGCATCCTTGTGTCCAGGTTCAAGCGCACGGTTTTTACTCTCCTGCTTTCCTCTTTTCTTTTTCCAGCACAGATTCAGGCGATCAAACCACGGCCCCCGGTTCAGCTCATGTTTCAGGACGCTCTACTCTCTGAAACAGAAATGGAAATCACCCTGACCGCCCGTTCTAATATTAAAACGGCTTCGCTTGTACTGACCCTTGTGCTGCCCTCTGATTTGTCCTTGATTGAAGGTGAACTTGAGTGGGAGGGGCCTCTGTCTTCGGGAGCGGAGCAAGTCATTCGTGTGATTATTTTGAAACCTGAGCGCGCTTCAATCATTGAGGGGAAGGCGGTGATTCGGCTTTCGAATAATGCTATTTTTGAGCAACAAAGTCGGCTGATCCTGAAGGAGTCGCAGGGAAAATCCTCGCAACCAAGACCCCCGATGAAACAAAAAGGAAACCATGGCTCCATTCTTGAGTTTCGTTAAAAATGCTCGACTGTTTGTCTCTCTTGTGTTCCTGGCCTTGTTTTCATGGGCCTGTAGCAGTGGTGGAAGCTCAACGACAAACACACCCAGGGGCATCAGTATTACGCCAAACCCTGCAATGTTTGTTGCGGGTGGCAGTGCTGTTCCCTTGTCGGCAACCTTAACCTTAGATACAGGTGCCGTGGATGATACGGCGGTTTTCACTTGGCAGTCGAGTGATGTAAGTATTGTCACAGTGGATGCAAGTAGCGGTATCGCTACAGGCTTAAAAATCGGTGTGGCTACGATTACCGCGAGTTCTCATGAAATTACGGGGCGTGTTACGGTTGGGGTGGTTGGGCCCAAAAAGGGGGCAACTTCACTCACCTTATCCGGAAATGCCACTTATGAAGACAGGGTCTACGATCTCACAGGGTTTACAGGGGTCTTGGTCGAAAAACCCATTCGAAAAACGGTCCTTGAAGTGGTGGCCATTGACGGCTTTTCAGTCATTGGTACAACAGCAAGCGATGCAGCAGGCGACTATAATATCACGGTAGACAACAGCGCTAATCAAAGTGGGGTCTACCTGCGTGTTGTGAGCCGTACAGACCTATCTCAGACTGAAAAAATTGAAGTCCGCAATAATAGCACTGAAAGAGCCTTTCTTTCTTTTGCCTCTCCCGGCCTTGATGACAGTGTTTCTGAACCCTTTTTGGCCACACAAGACATGCTTGCACGCGCTGCAACAAGGATTGGTGGGGCTTTTAACATCATTGATGTCATGTCCGATGCCAGCATTCTTCTTCAAAGCTCAGGCCCCTGTCCTGATAATCCGACTTGTGTTCCGCCCCTGGCGACGGTTTACTGGGAGCCAAACAGTGCTGAGGGGAGTTTTTATAACCACATCACCAATACAATCTCTATTTTAGGCGGCGGAGTTTTTGGGGGAGATACCGATGAATATGATGACGTCATCATTGCACACGAATATGCACATTTTATTATCAATCAGTTTGCAAGAGATGATTCCCCTGGGGGTGACCACAACATCTTGGATAATGGGCAGGACATTCGCCTGAGTTGGTCGGAAGGCTGGGCCACCTTTTTCCCGGCGGCCGTATTGAATTCTCCCTTGTATGTGGATACCAAACCAGGCGGGACACTGATTTCTTTTAATATTGAGGATTATTCCGGGCCTTCCGCGCTTGCCAGCAATGCCATTTACACCACAAACGAAATCGCTGTGGCCGGGGTTTTGTGGGATATCTTTGACGAAATCAATAACAGTGAGGGTGATCCCTTGCAGTTGAATTTTTCAACAATCTTTCAAACGCTCTTGAATTTTCCTGCTTCGCCGAGACCCACAAGTTTGGAAACTTTTTGGACGACTTTTTCAAGCGAAGCCCTGACAACAGGATCTAGCGCTGCCTTTCAATCGATATTACAGGGCCGGAAAATTTCTTTATTTCAGGATGCAACAGAGGCCACGGAGTTGACACTTACGAGTACTGCGTCTCAATTACACACGCTTTACCAGGCAGGGGATGATCCTGCTGGAGATGTGGATATAATCCCTTTTAATGTAACAACCGGAACAAGCTACACGGTGAGAACGTTTAATCTTAACAATGGGGCCGATACCTTTTTGAGCATACGTAATACTTCTGGAGTGATTGCGAGCAACGACAATGAAAGTGGCTTTAATCATCTCAATTGCGGGATTGTGTTTGGGGGGACGAGCAATTGTCCTGCCAATAATGCCTTAAATCTTTCGTCTTCCGTCACTTTTACGGCCCAAGAAACCGCAACGTTTACCGCCGAAGTCAGCCATGCGCAAAATGCCCCACCTTCGGCTGCATTGCTTGGCGCATATGAGATTGATTTAGCCACCCCTTGAGGAGATCTTGTTTTTTTGCCCATCGCCATGAAAAGTTTTAGCCTTGATCAATCCACACATTTCATCGACGTCGTCCAGATACTCAATACGATGGGTCAGCAAAATGTGCATCAGCTGGATCGCCCCCAGAAGATCAGTAAAAACCTTCTAAAAGAATTTGAAAAACGAGAGAAAAGGGTCAAAATCATTACAGATGATGGTATGAGCTACATGACACATCTTATCAGTGTCGATTCTCGTGAACTGGTGATTCGATTGCTTGATAATTTGAAGATACGTTTTAAAAGCCATCTGCTCCTTGTTTTTCCAAGCGAGAGAAAAGACTATGTTGTTCAAGGTTTTGTCAAAAAGATTTTTTTACCGATTGTCGTGCTTTCTTATGTTGATCCAAGATACGGAAAACGATGGACACTGAACACCGAAACGCAGGTACATTTATCTCCTGTTCCCGAGCAGATTCTGACCTTATTTATGAACGAAGATCTGAGGTTGATCCGGCGTTCAGATGTGACCCGGCCTGCGGCCTCCTCTGGGGGAAATGCGGTGTCTGAAGAAAAAGAGGAAAGGACTGTTGCTTTAGCGATCGAAGACGTGCTCTGCACCGGTGTTGTCCTTGACGACACGCCCGAGGATGCTCAGAATGTCGTGGTTTACGATTATGAAGAAGCAGAGCATTTTTATTCCATTTTGGCGCAAAGTGTGATCTCAGGACGGATTCATGATATCTCCCCTTCTGGGCTTGCGATGATTGCTAAAAAAGGAAATGGCCTGGGTCAAGTCGGCGCCTTGGTTTCTCTTGAATTCCACGATTTATTGTTTAAGGATGAGAAGTCTGAAATCGATGTTTTTAAATTGCGTCTCTTTGGAATCGTCCGATATCAGCGACCTTTTAATGAGGAAGACGAGCAGATCTTTGGTATTAAATTTGTAAAAACGATTTATGATACACGTTTTTTAAATTTTCTTGAAAAAACAGCAAACGCACCCAGTTAAAGGAAGCTCGGAAGTAAAGGACGGTTCCACACGATTTTTGCTTTGAATCCCCCTCAAGTTGTTTGCACAAGTTTCAGATTTGGCCTTATATTGCGAGCGGTTCTTCCAGTTTCCCGACGATGCCCGTACGCGTATGTACATTGACTTTTTTCATAATGCGTTTGACATGGTCTTTTACCGTGTAAACACCAATATTCAGTACCCCGGCAATCTCTTTATTGGTAAACCCTTTTTTCACATAATGCACTACACTTTCTTCCCTGGGTGTGAACTTAAGGAGGGACTGATTCACTGCCGTGCTGCGAATTTCCCCTTGGAGTGGCTCAATAAAAATCATTACGAAGTCCGCTGTTCCGGCAGTGCCTTTGAGGCGCTGAGCTAGAAGTGAAACGGCTTGCCCTCTAAAAGAAAAAAAAGCCTTGGCCCCCTCCTGAGCTGGGTTAAAGTCAGCCCTTTTCATTTGAGAAAATACGGTGACCTGTAAGTCATTTAGTATTTGTGTGAGTTGAAATTGGGCCTCGTGCTCTTCGGCGGTTTTCCCCTCATTTTCAAGCAGCCTCAAGATAGACGCCTCCCCATGACTTACAAATAAAATATGTCCATGCTGGTCAATAAGAACAACATCCAGCGTGCTTCGTTTTTTTACACATTCAAGATATCCATCGTATGGAATTTGTGAGGTAATCATATTGTGATCTGGATAATAATCTTCTCTTTTTCTGGGAAACGATCGCGCTTCAATTTTTTCTAGGATAGCCGATTGCATCATTTTACTCCTGGGGCTTGATGTCTTTTTAGTGTTTGGTCTGATAGAGAGTGCAGTTGTGTTTTAGCGTTCCAAATGCTTCCTTCATGAGGTTAAATTCTTTTGTGAGGCCTTCTCTTTGTTCTATCTTTGTTTGGTCAAGAATTTCATCAATAAGTTTTAATAAACCCCGTATCCATGTCGGATTCAGCTGGAGGTTGAATGAAAGCATGTCCAGCTCTCGACGCATTTCTTCCAAGCGTGGGCTAGCATCTTTTTTTGAAAGTTCGATGTGTTTTAGGCGTTTGTAGAGGTGGCGGCGATATAATTTTGGGCAGCTTTGCCATGTTTCAATTTTTTGAAGAAGCTCTTGTTTATGTTCCTGTAAAGCTCTGAGCAAATCAGAGTCTGATTCGGATCCCGAATGCTGTCGGGTGCTGTTTTTTTCAACTAACTTTGACAGATTATCGAAATTATATTCAATTCCATTTTTAAAGCGAACGTCACTACTGGTCATTCTCTTCCCCCCTCACCAGAAACTCGGTTATTTCGATTTTGTTTCGTTCTCAGAACAATCTCTGGAAAAGCAATTTATATGCCTACATTTATTGAGAATATTATTTACATAAGTTGTTGAAAATTTTGAATTTTATTTTTTAGCAGGGTCGCGAGGCATTCTGATTTCTGGAAGAAATTCCGAAAATCAGAATTTCTTCCAATCCTACTTCCTTTTATGATGAGACCTGTTATCATGCCGGGAACATTATTTTGGAATTTCTCATGCGCCTGAAGCGTCTCGAAGTCTTCGGATTTAAATCCTTTTTTGATAAAACGGTGATCACTTTCCAGAAAGGGATCACCGGAATTGTGGGCCCCAATGGTTGCGGAAAAAGCAATTTTGCCGATGCGATTCTCTGGGTTTTAGGGGAACAGAGCCCCAAAAGCCTCAGGGGCGAGCGCATGGAAGATGTTATCTTCAGTGGGACGGATCAACGAAAACCCCTTTCCGTTGCCGAAGTGTCTTTAACCATTGGCGACATTGCCAATGAATTGCCACCCCCCTATACCCCTTATGCCGAATTGACACTCAGTCGCAGGCTTTATCGTTCGGGGGAGAGCGAATATCTCATCAATAAAAGCCCCTGCCGACTGAAGGATATTCGAGATCTCTTGATCGACATCGGTGCGGGTTATCACGCGCACACCATTATCGAACAAGGTAAGGTTGATGACATTATTACTGCATCGCCCATGCAACGCCGAGAAATCGTTGAAGAGGCGGCGGGCATTGCAAAATATCGTCTGAGAAAAGCGGAGGCCTTGCGCAAACTGGATGCCACCGAGCGGAACCTGACCCGTGTGACAGATATTATTGGTGAAATCAAACGGCAGCGAAACGCTTTGGATCGTCAGGCAAAAAAAGCTGAAAAAGTGCAAGAGATGGGCAAAAGACTTAAAACCCTTGACCTGCAAGTCGCAGACACCGAATGGCGAGAATGGAAAAATGAGCAAGAGGCACTTGAAACAGCAGCAATGCACCTTCAGGATCAATCAGAGGTCTATTCAGGCCAGTTGGCGACACTGGATGCGACCCAGACCGAGAATAAACTGCTGATGACCGAAAAAGAGCAGGGACTCTCTAAGCGTGCCCGTGATTTGTCTGATGTTGAAAAAAATATCCAGCGCTGGGAAGGCAAGCTTGAAACCCTGGGCGTACAGCGTCAGGAATGGCTTGCGGGACAATCCCGGACGCATGAGGAGATTGAACAACTCAGGCGGACCCTTGCCTCACTTGAAGCGGAAGAACTCAGCTTGAATGAAGAAGCAGCCTCGATCGCAAAAACCTTACCTGAAGCAGAAGCGGCTCTGGCTGAACATGATCGTCAAGCCCGTCAGCTTGAGGAAGAAGTGCGGGATGTCAGTGCAAACTTAGAGGCCTGTAAAGTGAGCCTCTTTGATCTTTCGGCTCAGGTAACAACTTCAAAAAATAATCTGGCCCATTTTGAGACACGCTTGACCAGTCTCTCGAAACAGGAGGATAGACTGAGTCTTGAGCAAGAGACCCTTGAAGAAAAGCTTCAACAGTCCGAAGATGCAGTAAAAGCACTTCAAGTTGCCGAGCAAAAAAATACTGCAGACCTTGAAGACCTCAAAACGCAGCGCGACGATGTGATGATCACACTGGAAATAACAGAAAAAAAGATTCAAAACAAAGAAAAACAACTGCTCTCTGTGAAAGAAGCCTCCGTTGATGTCAAGGCACGTGTGGCCTCACACGAAGGGTTTTACCGGGGGTTTTTAAATAAACGAGAAGGCTCCGTCAATCCCCTGCTTGCTTTAGAAGGTTTAAAAGGCATGGTCGCGGATTTGATCGAAGTCCCCTCAGCTTATGAGCTTGCATTGGAGGCCGTGCTCGAAAACAAACTGCGGGGCATCGTGGTCGAAGACCATGCAGAGATTCAAAAAGGCATCGCCTATCTGCGTGCAGCCGAGTTGGGACGTGGAACCTTTTTCCCGCGTCACCCGCGTGTGATAAAAAAGATCACACAATCTGCAATCACCATTGAATCTCTCGAAGGTCTGCTGGGCCAAGCACGCGATCTTGTTGCTGTACGACCAGGGGATGAGGCCATTGCGGATGCCTTACTCAATGGCATCGTCATCGTCAAAGACCTTCAGTCTGCGCTAAAAGCATGGAAGGCTGTGCCTGAAGTTGATCTTTGGGTCACACTTGAAGGAGAAATTCTGGATTCTTTTGGGATCGTTTCGGGTGGAGAACAAGGTAAAAAAGGCTTGCTAGGTCAGAAACGTGAGCTGAAACAACTCACAGACCGGGCAGAATCACTTCAAAAAGAAGCTACGGTCTGCCAACAGGAGATTGCCACGGAGCAAATCATCGTAGACAGCGCTCACCAGGAAATAACAAACTTCTCAGAGGAAATACGACATTTGGATCTTGAATTACTCAAGATGCAAAGTGAGAAAAAAAACGTAAATTACGAGCGTCAAGGCCTTGAAGGGGCACTTGGAACCGTGCGTTTTGAGCAAGAAGAAGGGCGAAGCGAAAAAGAAGGTTTGTTTGCCTCAGAAGGGCTTGAACATCAGCGCATTGCTGAAGCCCAGGAGATGAGGACTGAGAAAGAAATCGAACTGGAGATTTTAAGTGAGAACTTACATCAATATCGCCAAAAGGTCTCTTCTCTGAGCGAGACCGTTGTTCAGCTCAGAATGCAGCGCAATTCACTCCAGGAAAAGCAGCGACATACGCTTGAAAAACAGACACGTTTATTTCGTGAAAATGAGAACTTCAACAAACAGATCGATGAAAAGAGGGTCTTTGAAAACACACTTCAGGAAAAGTTGGCCTTTGGAAAAATAGAAAAACAGGATGCCGAAATAACGATTACAGATTTATCTGAGGAACGCATGAAATGCGAAGTGAACCTTCGGGATGCACGTGAATCCCATGCAGAACTTTTATCTGACATAGAACACAGAGAACAAGAGATCATTGCCCTGCGTTCACAATTCAAAAAAACAGATGAAATGCTTCAGGAGAAGGCCTTAAAAAAAGTAACCGCGGAAATGCAGCGGCAAAAAATTGAAGAATCCATTTTCTCACAGTATCAAATTGAAATGTCCAATATCGACGAAAGTGATTTGGGACAAACGATTGAGGCTGCACGTGAAGAAGCGCGGAATCTCCGGGGGAAAATCGAAAACATGGGGCCCGTCAATCTGGCGGCCATTGAAGAGTACAAAACATTAGACGAACGCTTTCAGTTTCTAAGTGGACAGGATGACGATCTGAGACAATCCATTGAAAGTTTACGTGAAACCATCGCAAAAATTAATAAAACGACCCGTGGCCTTTTTGTGGAGACCTTTCATACCTTAAATCAAAAATTTGGAGAAGTTTTTTCTTCCTTTTTTGGGGGCGGTTCGGCGGAGCTTGTTTTATTGGATGAAGCGCATCCCTTGGAATCCGGGATTGAAATGATGGCGCAACCGCCTGGAAAGGGTCGACGTAGCCTCCTTTTATTTTCCGGGGGGGAAAAGGCATTGACTGCGATTTCGCTGCTTTTTGCAACGTTTCTTATTCACCCAACACCCTTTTGTCTTTTAGATGAGATTGATGCACCGCTGGACGAAGAAAACACCCGTCGGTTTTCACAGACCTTGATCAAAATGTCTAAAGATACCCAGTTTATCGTGGTGACCCATAATCGTTTTACCATGGAAATTGCCGACGTGCTTTATGGTGTGACCATGGAAGAAACCGGAATCTCAAAGTTGGTTTCAGTTAATATGAGTAAACCCGAGGATAAAAATGAAGTCACCTCAGACGCAGTGAGTTAGTCTGATTGCTGTTGACGCAGCGCTTCCTCAGTGTTTCTCCAAAAAATGATCATATCCTTTTGTTCTAAGGGCTTGCCTTTTTTTATCCACGCCCCGCGTGAACAGCCCTTCCTTTTTTGAACAGATTTTTCCGATACGCGTGGCTTGTAACAAATCGCTTTTTATCAATTGCACGAGTTTGTTTTCTTTGCCCGGCGGCACACAAAAAAGCAGTTCGTAATCTTCCCCACCGTAGAGGGCGAAGTCGAACGCGTCCATTTTATTTTCTTTCGCATAGCGTTTTAGCGCGGGAGAAAGTGGAATTTGTGTGCGGGTTAATTCTGCGCCCACCCCACTTTGATTCATGATATGGCCGAGGTCTGCGCTCAGGCCATCTGAAATATCAATCATGGCTGATGCAATCCCTGTTTTTGCAATGCACATGCCCTCTGTCGTGCGGGCTTGAGGACATCGCTGTCGTCGGATCAGCTGGCTGTATCCTTTTACTGCCCTTCCTTCTTTCAAACAATCGAGTCCCGCTGCGGCATCTCCGAGGGTTCCGGTCACATAAATGGCATCCCCGACTTTTGCCGTATGGCGTGCGATCATCTGTTTTTTAGGAAGCTCTCCGTAGAGGGTAATTGCAATAAAAAATGGGCCGCTTGTCCGTGTTGTGTTTCCACCGATGAGGGCTAAGTCCAAAGGGCGGCTGGCTTTTTTGATGCCTCGGTAAAGTTGTTTTAAATCTAAAAATCCAATGTTATTCGGGATGCCAAGCGAAATCAAAAAACTGCGAGGTCTCCCTCCCATTGCGGCAATATCACTTAAATTAACAGCTACCGCTTTCATCCCGACTTGTTCAAAAGAGCTATAGGCGCGACTGAAGTGAATGCCTTCAATCAGCGTATCTGTTGTGAGTAAACTCAGACAACTTTGGGAGGGGAAAAATGCTGCGGCATCGTCGCCGATGCCGAGTGAGACAAAGTCATGTTTTGATGGAAATTGTTTTTGAATTTGCGCGATAAAGTCAAATTCGCCAATGTTTAGCACTGGACTGCGTCTCCTCGCAGCTTATCGGACTTTTTTTACGGTTTTCCGGGGAGACTGCTTTGAAGTGGATTTTTTCGGCCCCCGCTTTTTACGAAAAGCGTGTTTAAAAACAGTCTCAACCTGTTCTGCGAAAATAAACTCAAGCCCTTTTTGAAGATGTTTTGGGACTTCTTCAAGGTCTTTTTCATTGCGTTTTGGAAAAATAATTGTCGTCATGCCCGCGCGTTTTGCGGCCAGGATTTTTTCTTTGAGCCCGCCAATGGGCAGGACGCGACCGCGCAGTGTGATTTCCCCCGTCATGGCCACATCATGTCGCACGGGAATTCCTGTGAGGGCTGAAGTCAGTGCCGTCGCCATGGTGATCCCTGCGGAAGGACCGTCTTTGGGGATTGCCCCTGCGGGTACATGGATGTGGATGTCATTTTTTGCAAAAACCTGGGCCTTGATTTTAAGCACTTTTTCCTGCGAGCGGATATAAGAGAGTGCGGCCTGCGCGGATTCTTTCATGACCTTGCCCAATGAACCGGTGAGAATCAGCTCTCCTTTTCCTTTCATGATCGTGGCTTCGATTTGCAGCACGTCGCCCCCCGTCGGTGTCCAGGCAAGACCTGTTGCAACACCGATCTGGTCTGATTCGGCTTCTGCTTCAGGAATGATTTTTGGAATCCCGAGAAATTGATGCAGGTTGCTCGGCGTCACGCGAATTTTTTGTTTGCCACCTTCGGCGATTTTTCGCGCAATTTTACGCAACACATGGGCAATCTCTCGCTCCAGGTTTCTCACACCCGCTTCTCGTGTGTATTGGGTAATGATTTGTTCCATGCCAGCATCTGAAATGCTAACATCCTTGGCACTTGTGCCATGTTCTTTAAGTTGTCGGGGCAGGAGGAAGTTTTTGGCGATACCTGTTTTTTCCTCCACGGTGTATCCTGAGAGTTCGATCATTTCCATCCGGTCACGCAGTGGAAGTGGGATCGGGTCGATTTGATTTGCCGTCGTGATAAACATCACATTTGAAAGATTAAAAGGCACCCCCAGATAATGATCCGAAAAACTGTGGTTTTGCTCAGGGTCGAGCACTTCAAGTAATGCAGAAGAAGGATCGCCCCGAAAATCTGTTCCAATTTTGTCAATTTCGTCCATCATAAAAACGGGGTTTGCGGTGCCGGCTTGTTTCATCCCTTGAATTAAGCGTCCCGGTAAGGCCCCCACATAGGTCCGGCGATGCCCTCGGATTTCGGCCTCATCATGAACCCCACCCAATGAAATTCGGATAAACTTACGGCCTAAGGATCGTGCGATGGATTTCCCGAGAGAGGTTTTACCCACACCAGGCGGACCCACAAAACAGAGGATGGGACCTTTTAGTTTGCCTTTCATTTTTCTCACCGCAAGATATTCCAGGATGCGTTCTTTAATGCGTTCCAGATCGTAGTGATCCTCATCTAAGATTTTTTTTGCGGTGACAAGGTCAAGCCTGTCTTTTGTTTGTTTACTCCAGGGCAGTTCAACCATCCATTCCAAGTAGGTCCGCACAGTGGCCGCCTCCGCAGAATCCTGATGCATACGGTCCAAGCGGCGGAGTTGTTTCAGGGCTTCTTTTTCAACTGTTTTCAGCATTTTTGCAGCAGAAATTTTTTCACGAAATTCTTCAATTTCTTCAGAGCGGTCATCTGATTCGCCCAATTCTTTTTGAATGGCCTTGAGCTGCTCTCTCAAAAAATACTCACGTTGCACTTTGTCCATTTCGCCCTTGGCTTCGGACTGAATTTTTTGCTGCATGATTAAAACATGCAGCTCTTTAGACAAAATGTTGTTCGCTTTTTTGAGTCGCTCAACAGGGTCGATGGTTTCAAGCACGTCCTGAGCGATATCGACTTTAAGCCCCAAATTGGAAACCACAAGATCAGCAAGACGACCCGGGTCTCCGAGGTTTTCGATCAAGGCCACGACATCGGGCATGAGAAATTTTCCGAAAGAGATGGCTTTTTCCATTTGTTCTTTTACGGCACGGACCGTGGCTTCGACTTCGGATGAAACCTGGGCTAAGACGGGCTCTTCCAGGACTTCAATTTCTGCCTCAAAATAAGGCGATGTTTGGGAAAAGGAGAGGATTCGGGCTTTTGAAATTCCTTGAACCAGTATTTTAATACGCCCATCAGAAAGTCTAAGCATTCGCATGATGGTCCCCACGGTCCCGAGCGTATAAATATCTTCGGTTTTGGGCACTTCAACATCAAGCGCTTTTTGTGCGGCAAGCAAGACCAATTTTTTTTCGGAAGCGGCTTTTTCGATGGCTTTTACCGATAAATCACGGCCTACAAAAAGTGGAAGAACCATTTGCGGAAAAACAACAAGGTCTCTAACAGGTAAGACCGGGAGTTTGCCGGGGATTTTTGTTTTTTCATGCTTTTGATCAGGGGATTTTGACACAAATAACTCCTTGAATAATTAGGGATGATTCTATTTTTTTCTTAATTCATGATCAGGGAAAAATGAAACAAGCACGTCCCATTTCTTATTTTTAGCTATAGAGAAAGACCTTGCAGGTATGCTTTAAATGCCTCACCCAAACTCGGATTCTTAAGTCCCATTTCGACAGTGGCCTGAAGAAAACCCAGTTTGTCCCCCGCATCGTAGCGACTCCCTTTAATTTTATAACCGTACATGGTTCTAAACGCGGCCAAATCATTTAAGGCATCGGTCAGTTGGATTTCGTTGTTTTTTCCCGGTTTGGTCTTTTCAAGTATTTCAAATATTTCTGGGATGAGCAGATATCGCCCAATAACGGCGAGGTTTGAAGGAGCCTCTTCCTGTGTGGGTTTTTCGACCAGATGATTGATTTTATGGAGCTCATCAATGGTTTGTGCTGCATCAAGAATGCCGTATTGGTGCACTTCGGAGTCAGGCACCTCTTGAACACCGATGATGGGTGCGGGCGTGCGTTCGTAAATATCAATCATCTGTTTCAGAGCCGGGGTACTGTGATCAATGATATCGTCCCCGAGCAAAACGGCAAAAGGTTCGTCGCCGATGAGATGTTTCGCACAGAGCAAGGCATGCCCCAAACCCTGAGGCTGACTTTGGCGGATGTAACAAAAATCGGCCATTTCTGAAATTCTTCTCAAGCCAGGGATGTGGTGTTCTTTTCCTGTTTGTTTCAAAATTTCTTCAAGTTCAAACGAAATATCGAAGTGGTCTTCGATGGCCCGTTTCCCTCGGCCTGTGATGATAATGATTTGTCGTATGCCTGCGGCAACGGCTTCTTCGACCACATACTGAATCAGGGGTTTATCGACAAGTGGCAACATTTCTTTCGGGGATGCTTTGGTCACGGGTAAAAAGCGTGTGCCGAGTCCAGCGGCTGGGATGACGGCTTTTGTAATCTGTTGTCTGCGCATGGTTTTCTCCAAAAAGAAATCTTATTGGCCCCGAAGCCCAAAGTCAAGCAGAAGCAAGCGCCTCCACAATTAATCGCTGATTCAGGAAAGTTATTCATATTTTGGTCTTTGTTTTTAGGGTGGCGTCTTTTCGAAGCCGCTGATAAATGGCAGAGACTTCTGATTGGATTTCATCAAAGGATTTACAATTGTCGATGATTTCATCGGCAAAGGCACGTTTTTCCTCAAGTGGCATCTGTGCTGCGATGCGAAGTCGGGCTTCGCGCTCCGTGAATGATCTCTCTTGCATGAGACGCGCGCGCTGTGTTTCCAGATCCACATAAACCAGAATGACCCAATCCATCCATTGATGGGCTTTGCTCTCGATGAGCAGAGGGGCATCAAAAATGAGCACACCTTGAGGATGCGCTGAGCGAAGGCGGTCTTGTTCTTTTTTAAGCTGTTTGAAAACCAAGGGGTGCAATATTGTGTTGAGTGTTTCTCGTTTTTTGGTATCCTGAAATATGATATGTCCTAGTTTTCCACGGTTGATTTCACCATTGGCGTCCAGAATTTGTTTCCCAAAAGTCGTGACGATTTTTTGGTGGGCTTTGTTTCCTGAAAGGATTAACGCATGGCAGATCTGATCCGCATCGACAACGTGGGCGCCTTGTGTTTTGAAAAAGTGCGTGACCGTACTTTTCCCACTCGCAATCCCCCCTGTCAAACCAACTAAAACCATCTTGAATTTTCCTGCGTTTCAGGCGAAATTATAACACAGCAGAAAGATAGGGAATTAACGCGATTTTGTGCGTATAGAAGGGAGCACTTCGCGGGATCAAGAGACTATGTTAGCCTGAGATCATGGGCGACTTCTTGCACAATTTTTTCGTCTATTGTTTCTTTTTTACGCAGATACCCTTCGAGCAAAGCATTGTCGCAAAGGGTATTGATCAGTCGTGGGAAACCCTTTGAGGCGGCATGGATCGCAAGCAAGGCGGACGCGTCAAACAGGGGATCCTGTGTTCCGGCGATTTCCAGTCGATAACGAATATAGTCTTCTGTCGTTTTTAGTGTGAGGGAACAGAGTTCATGGCGTATGGCAACACGCTGTTGCAAGGGTCTATCCAATGCAAGGGTTTCATCTAAATTGTTAAGACCAAAAAAAACAAAGGTAATCAGTTTTTGACTATCGAGTTCCATGTTGAGCAAGCCTCGAAATTCCTCCATGACTTCTTTGTGATGCAACATCTGGGCTTCGTCAATTAAAACAACGGCTTTTTTTCCGGAATCAAAGATTTCCACCAGTCGATGATAGAGCTGGGTGAGCAGTTCAACTTTTTTCTCTAGCGGGTTTTCAATGCCAAGCTGTATGGCGATTTTACGCAGAATCCACTCTGAAGTAATTTCGGCATGAATGACGACCAAGAGGGCAGATTCGTATTGATCCTCGGTAAGTTCCTCCAGAAATTGTCGTGCAAGCGTGGTTTTTCCCGCGCCGACATCTCCCACAACGATGGCCAAACCCTTTCGTTGCTCGGCAGCATATTTTAATTTAAGCAGTGCTTCCGCGTGCTGGTGGCTGTTGTAATAAAAACGGGTATCGATCGCCGTCGAAAAAGGCTGCTCTTTGAGTTTGTAATACGCGATGTAGTTCATCTTAGAGGTATGAAACCCGATCCCTTCTTTTTTTCTTGGGGGTCGCCTTATTTTGTGCAGGGTCTTTGGAGGTTAGATTATGGTATTTCAATCTAATGTCCCGAAATGAGGGGTCGGCATCAAAAATTTCCTGATAAAGTGTTTTGAATTGTTTGTCGCCAAGTTTTTCGTAAAGCAGGGCCAGTTCATACTTTAGAGCAATAAACTGACCGGCTTCATTTCCCCTATTGACAAGTGCATTTTCAAGCACTTGAACCGCTTTTGGTGTTGAACCTTCTTCTCTGTAACAAGATGCAAGCATAATGTTTGCATCTTCAAAACGCCCCTCGCCTAAGGCGCCCAACTCGAAGGCCTTCATGGCTTCGGAAAGCATCCCCATTTCTTTGTAGGCAATTCCCAGGTCGTATTGCGTCTCGGCCTCTTCAACCTCATGCCCGTCGTGACTTTCCTGAAGATTTCGAAACGATTTTTCCAGGGAACCTTCAATTTCATCGTCTTCGGTTCCAAATCCCTCAGAAAGAATCGTGTTGAGATCAACATATTCTTCTTCACCCCCTGTTGGCTTGCGTGCTTGCAAGGGGTCTTTTGCTACGCTCTCCGCATTTTGGGCGGGCTCCAGCTGCTCAGAGACGGCCTCTTCAAGGGCCGCAAGTGTGGGTTCTTCCGAATGCTGGTCCGAGAGTGAGTCTGCATTTAATATCACTTCACCAAAAGACTCGTCGTCTCCATTATTTCGGATTTCCAAGCTTGTTTCATCGTCAAAATAAGAAGTCTTGTTTTTTGTTTCGGCGCTTTGGGGCGGAGCGGAAAACACATCCACTTTTTCATTTTTGTTTTCAAGTGTCTTTAACTCTTCCAGAACGCCATTTTTTGCCTTTTTATCTCCTGTCGAATTGTAGTGTTCAAGGAGATACTGGCATGTGGTAATGGCTTCCGCTGTCATCCCTTGCTGTGTATAGATTTCTTTTAATTTTAAATGGGGTTGTAATTCCGAAGGAAATGAGGTTACAAGTGATTTAAGTTGGGCAATCGCTTTGTCGATAAGACCGTATTGCACATAAACCTCTGCCTCGGTGATCGCATTTTCGAGTTGGGCGGTGTCTGAGGTTTGCCTGGACTGGTCTGCTATCGCGGGCTCACTTAAAAGAGTCTCTTCAGAAGGGAAAATGGTCTGCTCTTGAAGCAGAGGTTCCGCTTCGGGGGCCAAAAAACCCTGGGCACTTTCTGAGGATTCTTGGTTAGCAAGGGTGCTTTCTTCAATTGTAATCCGGGTTTCTGTTTCAATGGGTTTGGTTTCAAGAGATTCGGACTTCGGCGCGTTTTCGAGCAGAACATAAGGGGCCTCTTCTTCTATTGGTGTTTGCTGCGGCGCGTATGTCGGGTCGAGTACGTTGATTTTTTCCCGAATCTTCGCGGCCTCATCAGGCATATTTTTTTCGTCATAGCGGGCAACTACTTTTTTGTACTCTTCGATTGCTTCTTCGATGACATTCTGTTTTTCACACATCTCAGCGATTTCGAGGCGAATCTTGAGGTTTTCCGGGTCGAGGCCGGAAAGTTTTCGGTAAACAGCGAGGGCGCCTCGAAAATTCCCGTTTTTATAATAGTGTTTTGCAACCTTGAGATAATCATCAATGGCATTTCCGATGAGTCCGCGCTCGGCATAAACGACCGCGAGTTTCTCGTGAATTTCAATTTTGGAAGGATCAACTTTAAGTGCCTTTTTGTAGAGGGCGATGCTTTTGAGTTCAAAGGCCGCTGCTTGAAATGCATCGGCTGCTTTGATAAAAGCTGAGGTTGCATTTGCTTTGTCATTTGATTTGAGATAGAGGTCTCCGATGGCGTTGTAGGTGTTGCCGTCGTTTGGACTTTCGGCGGCAAGTTTTTTCCATTCGGCGATGGCTTGTTTAATTTTTCCTTTTAAAACAAGCTTCTGTGCCTTTTCAATGATTGCACTCTTGCTTAAAGACAAAAGGGTCCCTCCTTATAGTTGCCCTTAAAATGGGTATCATAGAAGCCCGAATGTGTCAAGAAATCGACGGGAATTCCGGGCTTGTTTTGGAGGGGGTTGCAGCTTAGAAAAAATCAGGAAATGACGTCTAAAAATCAGGGAGGTTTAATCTTTGCTCAAGCCTTTTTTCTCATTTTTGTGAGACAACCATTTCATAAAAATCATGATGAGGTAGACGCCCAGTGCCGTGCCAGCCAAAAAATAAAAATTCCCAATGATGTGGGGGTAATTTTCAGCCAGGTAGAAAAACCCGGATAAAACAACGGTACTTCCCAGGACAAAGAACCATAAGGTGATCAGTGGCTTCAAATTCAACTCCCTTAAATTGATGGTGAGCCCGCATTATATACACTTCTTTAGCCATAAACCACTTTGTTTTGATCCGCGACTACAGCGCCTCGTTCCTGATGCCGAATACAGCCCGCATCAGCAAAACTAAAATAGCCTCTATCCCCAATGATAAGATGATCTAAAACAGAAATACCCATAAGCTCACCCACTTCAACCAAGCGTGTGGTGATCTTTTTGTCTTCGATACTTGGTGAGGGGTCTCCACTCGGATGATTGTGAATAAAGATGACGGAGGCAGCCGAATCTCGAATCGCAGGCCGAAAAACCTCTCGTGGATGAACAACGGTGGCGGTTAGGCTCCCTTCAGAAATGGTCAGATCTCGTATGAGTTTGTTCTTTTGGTCCAGGAGAAGAACCTTGAAGTATTCCTTTTTTGCATTTCTAAACAAGGGGGCAAAATGCTGAAAGACATGATGACTTTTTGAAAAAATGGCACCCTCAAATAAGGGGATGGTAAGCGAGCGTCGTCCCAACTCCAGTGCCGCCTTGAGTTGAGCCGCTTTTGCGGGCCCCACACCTTTTACCGCGCAAAGCTCAGAAACCGTTGCCTGCAACAATTGAGGCAAGGGCGAAAATTTCTTGAGCAAATAAATGGCAAGTTGCAGGGCATCACCCTTGTGCGAACCTGTCCTTAGAAGAATGGCCAGAAGTTGGGCATCGGAGAGAGACTCTGAACCATTTTTTAGTAAGCGTTCTCGCGGACGCTCTTCTTTGGGCCAGTCCTTAATTTTCAACATTTTCTAAAATCCGGAATCCATTTATGGGTAATGCTGTCTTCAAAAGGAGACAAAATTTTGTCACTATCGTCAATATATTGGCGATATTTCGGAAGAATATCGCTCAGCGGCCCTAGAAGCGGCTGTTTTAGACACACTCAGCCTGGGCATAAGCTTTGCATTAAAGTTTGAGTGTCTTGCTTTCACTAAAATAAGGAGGAACAAAATGAAATGTCCAAAATGTAGTGGGTTGATGTACTTAGAGCGGCTTTCAGATTTCTTTGTGATCTTTAATGTTTGGAAATGCATTAACTGTGGTGCGCTCATGGATAAAACAATCATGGAAAACCGAAGAAAAAGTCTCGCGGTGTTGGATGCGGTAGAAACAGCATCTCAGTAAGTGTTATTTAAGTGGTTTTATCCTTTTGATTTACACGAAAAAGGGAATGAGAAGCGTTTTTTCTCGCCTGTCTTTATAACAATAATATCTTCCAAGGTCAGGACCACATCTCGGCAGTGGGCCTGACCCACTTTCTTAAACAGAATTAAACCCTTCTTTTGATCTCTCGGTAGGATGTCTCCATCTTTCAATCGAAGGGCTTTAATCTTTTCTATTTCTTTTGCTATTTTCTTTTTTGATTTCGGAAAGAGGATAATACGGGTCGGATCATCCCCTTCACGGTAGTATTGGATACTCTCTGTTTCGTTTAAGGGATATTCTTCTCGTTCTGTTTCGATGGTGAGATGGGTTCTGGAAAGCGTATAGGAGATGGCTTCTTTGGTTTGATTTGACAGAAGCACTTCAAAAGCAGTGAAGTGCTCGGAAACATCAATCCCAAGGCGTTTTTCGTCTTCAGAGCCAAGCCCGTGTGTGGTAATGGGTTTGACAATCACCCGAATGGCTTCACGACCACCGGCATTTTGCCCTTCGGCTGTTGGCATCAAGAGCGGAGAGGATGTACTGCACCCGGTAAAAAAAAGGGCGAGAATCGAAATAATTTTAAGCATGATCCCTCCAAAAACGGTCTAATTATAGAGTCTCTTAATAGATAAAGTCAAAAAAAGTATAATCCTGCTTCTAGGAATCTGTCGCGATTTTTCGTTGAATCGAAGGTTTGATCACGATATAGTTTCTGCATGATCTTTTTTAACAACACAAACGGGATCAAATTCGCAAAAACAAGTGACTTGACCCTGATTCGGTCTCTTGAATGAATGTTCTCTTCCACCTGGCTTTTCCGGTGCATGACCTTGAAGCAGCCAAACAATTTTATGTGACGGGACTGGGCTGTCGTTTGGGGAGGATTTCCGCATCGGCGATGACGCTCAGCTTGGCCGGACATCAAATCATCGCCCATTTAGATCCAGCAAGCCCTAAACAACAACAGGGGGTTTATCCGAGACATTTCGGTCTGGTTTTTTTATCGAGATCGGATTGGGAAGAACTTGCACGCCGCGCCGAGGAAAACGCGCTACGCTTTTACCAAAAACCACGTCGACGCTTTTCGGGTACGCCGCTCGAACATGCGACATTTTTTCTCGAGGATCCGTCTCATAATCTCTTGGAATTTAAACATTACACCTTCGAGTCTGCCATTTTAGGGGAGCAACAATTTTCCCAAGTCGGCGATTAAACCTCGTAATCGACAACACGCCGGGCCGTGCAAAGTGTTTTCACCAATGGGATGACGGCTTGGTGTGCCGGGTGTTGCTGATATGAGGCCAGGGCCTTGCGGCTTTCGAGCTCTGCGTACAAAACAATATCGGCTTCGTGCGAAGTCTCATCAAAACCAACTTCGATTTTTAAGAGACCCGGGATTTTTCCCGTAAGGGCCTCCAGCGTTTCTTTTAAATGCCCTGCGTTTTCAGCATTTGACCTACCTTCCGCTGCATCTTTTAATTGCCAGATGACAATGTGTTTGAGCATGGATGTTTTCCTCTCGTGATCGCCCCGAAACTTACTTACTTGCTGTGGTCCGGGTGAGTGGTTTTTCTTTGGTGGAGCATCAGGGAATTGCGATCCGGGTCTAGTACAACAGCCAAAAAACAGACCGGGCTCTCGTAAGGTTCAAGGGTAATGGGCACATCGTTTTCCCTCAGATATTGCAATGCTGCGTTGAGATCCGCAACTTCCAGGGCAATAGCGGGACCGCTGGTCGAGGGTTTCCAGTCCGGGGCGACATTGCTAATCGCAAAGGTGCCAGAGGGCAATTCATATTCAATCCAGGCTTTTCCTTCCTCTTCGGAATAAACCTTGGCCTTCAGTCCCAGTAAATCTTCATAAAAATGTCGCGCTTTTGCCAAATCCGTGACTGAATAGCCGGTGAATGCGATGTCTTTAATTTTAATCATCCTGTGCTCCTTCGTCTGTTGTACTGTGGAGTGGTTTTACTGAGCCGCCACATTTTTTACAACTTTTGGCATTGTAGTGATTGAGAAACTTGCATTTTGTACATTTTTGTGAAGAAAACCCAGGAGGGGGGCTGCGCAAAGCAGGAATAGCAAAAAGCACCGCGCAAAGTGCCAGCAAGGAAAAGAGCAACATCACTGCAATTGGACTGCCAGATCCCATTTTATCCTCTTCATTTTCTGAGACACCTTGACTGAGAGATGTCTCTAAGGTGTGCGAACCATCTGTACAAAATGTGACAGGGTATCGAGGATCACCGCCAGGTTTTCCCGTGCGGGTGCGGCACTGCCCGGAAGATTGATGATGAGCGTATCCTCTCGAATACCACAAATTGCACGTGAAATAACGGCTTTTTTGGTACTCTTCCGAAACACTTCGAGTCGCATGACATCAGAAATCGCGGGGACCTCACGTTCGATGATCGTTTGTGTGGCATCCGGGGTACAATCTTGTTTCCCTAAACCTGAACCACCGGCCGTTAAGATGACATCTGTTTTTAAGTGGTCTGACCAGGCGATCAGTTTTTTCTCAATTTTGGAACGATCTGCTGTAATGACTTCGGTGACCGTAACAGTTCCTCCTGCCTCAGTAATCATTTTTTTAAGTTCGTTTGTGACCCGGTCTTCACCGGGAATGATGCCTTTTTCTTTGACGGATAAAATACCCACAGTCCAATGCATGTTCTGTCCCCATACCGCGTGAAGTGCTTTGGGTACTATAACCGAGAAGCGGTTAAAATCCAATCTCTTCAATATTTAGGGTGTAAGGCGATCTTGAATCGGATGCAGGTTCATGTTATGTATTTGTCCGGTTTATTGGTGAGGCCTCATAGAGGTTCATGCTTATCATCATTTAAGGAGACGCGATGGCACAAAACGACGATCCCATTTCTGATGCGCGAAGACAATTTTTAAACGCCGTTCCAAAAAAAGAGCACGCTTCTGAAACAATTTCCCTTAGAGAAGCCCTTGGTCGCATTTTAGCAACAGGCCTCTCGGCAAAGCTGGATGATCCGCCTTACAGCCGTTCCATTATGGAGGGTTTTGTACTGTGCACGTCGGATGTCGAAGCAGCTTCAGAGAATAATGCAATTGCCTTGGAGGTGGTGGGCAGCATTCTTGTCGGGCAATCCGAAGCCAAAGGGCTTGCCTCTGGCCAAGTGCTCCAGGTCACGACGGGCAGCTTTATTCCGGAAGGACCTTATGCTGTGGTACGGGCTTGGGATGTTCAGCGCACCGAAAATAAAATCGCTGTTTCAAAACATGCAAAACCCCATGACAATATCGAAATTCAGGGGGAGTTGCGTAAAAAAGGCGAGCTCCTTTTTTCCCAGGGCCATCGTATAATAGCCGACGACATTTTTTTATTGGCCAGCCAAGGGATTTTAAGTGTTTCCGTTGCCTGTAAACCGAAGGTCGCCCTCTTTTCTTCAGGGGACGAAGTCATTTCCGCTTCAGAACCGTTTAGAATTGGAGCCATTTGGGACTGCAATGCCCACGGGCTCGCAGCACTGATCGAAGAAGCGGGTGGGACACCAGTGTTCCAAGGGATTGTGAAAGATGATTTAGTTGACTTTACGGCCCGTTTAAAAATGGCTCTACAAACAGCAGATATGGCGGTTATTTCCGGTGGAACCGCCATTGGGGGTCAGGATTTTACAGCTGCTTTGCTTGATGCGGCAGGGACACCCGGCACGGTGGTCAATGGGATTCCCATGCGCTCAGGCAAACCGATTGTGCTTGGCGTTGCGGATGGAAAACCCGTGGTCTGTGTCGCGGGACATCCCCCTGAAGCCGCTCGAGGATTCAGGCTTTTTGCAAAATCCGTCATTGCAGAATTGATGGGTGCCACTGCGACAGAAGAAAATTAAGGGGATATGTTAATGAAGCGCTGGAAAGAGATGATGGCAGAAGCCAAACAGGAAATTCTTTTACTTGAGGTCGCAGATCTTAAAACAAAAATCGATCAAAAAGAAGATTTTGTGCTCATTGATTGCCGTGAGGCCGAAGAACTTCAGGACGGCCACATTGCAGAGTCAGTTTTTATTCCACGGGGCGTGCTTGAAATGACGGTGGAGCGGCATTTTTCAGATCAAGACAAAAACATTGTGATTTATTGCGCGGGAGGTGGACGCAGCGCGCTGGCCGCACAATCGCTCAAAAATATGGGCTACACAGCTGTTGCATCCATGGAAGGTGGTTTCGGCGCTTGGCGGAAAGCGGGCTTTCCAATCGAAAAATAAAGCCGTTTTAAGGAAATAAATTGAGTAAATACAAACAGCATATCTTTATCTGTACGAATAAACGCCCTGATTCGGATGAACGCGGGTGCTGTGCAGACAAAGGCGCTTCTGAAATTAAGGACTATTTCAAAAAAACGCTGTATGCACGTGGACACAAAGGTAAAGTTCGGGCGAATCAGGCGGGATGTTTAGATGCCTGCGCTTTTGGAACAACCGTTGTCGTCTATCCGGAAGCGGTTTGGTACAGTTTGAAAAATGAATCGGACGCGTTTGAAGTGATTGAAAAACATGTCGAGCAGGGCGAAGTGGTTACACGACTCTTAATTCCGCGCTCCTGGGCCTGTGCATCCGAGACAAAAAAGCAACAACAATGATTACTGCGACATTTTCAGAGGCCTTGCCCCAGACTGAATCACTCATTCAAATCACGGCGAAGCCGCGACAAACAGGGACCGTTTCTTTTCGCACCCTGGGTTGTCGGCTCAATCAAAGCGAAAGCGGTGCTTTGGCGGGGGGCTTCGATGCGATTGGATTTTGTGTGGTGGGTGACGATGCCCCCGCCGAGCTTTGCATCATAAACACTTGTTCGGTGACCCATCAGGCCGAGTCAAAATGCCGCGCGCTGATTCGGCGCATTCTCAAAAAAAGCCCCAAAACCTTTATCATCCTGACGGGCTGTTATGCGCAATCGGGTGTGGATGTCCTTCGGAAAATGCCGGGTGTGGATCTTATTGCCGGAACCAACGATAAAATGTCTTTGCCTCAGCTCGTGCAAGGCATCATCGCAGGATACTCAGGCACAGCTTCGCCACTTCAAAAACGCGATACGCCCTTGGTTTTTCACAATCCTCAAATCAGCCGCAGTGAGTTTACAATTCCCAATCTTTCTGTCTTTGATCATATGACACGACCCAATGTTAAAATTCAAGACGGCTGTGATTTTTTCTGCACCTTTTGCATTATTCCCTATACCCGTGGACGATCACGGAGTCGTGCTTTTGAGGATGTTGTCTTAGAAGCGCGGATTTGGGCTGAACGTGGACATTGTGAAATCGTGTTGACGGGCGTAAATTTAGGAGAATATCAATCTCAAGGGAAGGATTTGCTGGGTTTGATTCTGGCGCTTGAAACGATTGAAGGTTTACAACGTATCCGAATCTCCTCCATTGAGCCAACGACGATTTCGTCTGAACTCCTGCATTTAATGGGCCGCTCTAAAAAACTTTGTTCTTATCTGCATTTGCCATTGCAGAGTGGCAGCGATGCAACACTCTCTGCAATGGATCGGCGTTATTCCCGGCAAGACTACATGGATTTTGTACAAGAGGCGATGAGCCTTGTGCCGGACTTGGCTTTGGGAACGGATGTCATGGTGGGTTTTCCGGGGGAAGATGAAACGGCGTTTCAGGAAACCCTGACCCTGATTCAAGCCTTTCCTTTTTCGTATCTGCATGTTTTCCCCTACTCGCAACGGAAGGGCACCCGTGTAACGCGGGGTGATCTTCTTCCGGTGCATCCGAAAGTCATTAAACAGCGAACAAAAATACTCTGTGCGCTTTCTGATCGACTACGCAGCACCTTTTATCGCCGCGCAATTGGAAAAACCGTTTCCGTGCTCTTTGAAAACAAAAATCGAGACGGCCTCTTTACAGGCCTGACGGAAAATTATATTCGAGTGGGTGTGAAAACAGAGGAAGATCTTTCAGGATGCGTGAAATGGGTTCAAATTGATACGGTCAAAGAAAATCTGGCCCATGGGCGATTGATTGAATCTCCGGTCACCATAAGATGAAAATATTTTTGGAAACATACGGTTGCCAAATGAATGTCTCGGATTCAGAGATCATTCGTTCTGTTTTGGCGACATCAGGCCATGAGATTGCCCCGGTGCTTGAAGATGCCGAGGTTGTACTGATCAACACCTGTGCCATCCGGGAAAATGCCTATCGCAAAATTTATGGGCGTCTTGATCGCCTACGTCCACATCGTTTGCGTATGCTCAAAGAAAAGGGTCACTTTGTGGTCGGGTTACTGGGGTGCATGGCGCAAAACCTAAAAAAAGACATGTTCAAGCACCCCGTTGTTAACTTGGTGGTCGGGCCCGATAATTATCGCGCACTGCCCGGCTTGATCGAAAAACTGGCACAGAGCAATCAAAAAAAACAAGCCGAAATTGATGCCGATCTCTCCGAATATGAAACCTATCAGGGCATTGACCCCAAACGTTTTGATGGAGTGAATGCCTGGGTCACGATCATGCGAGGCTGTGATAATTTTTGCACCTTTTGTGTCGTGCCTTATACACGGGGTCGAGAGCGCAGTCGATCTTTGCCGGATATCCTGGCCGAGGTTCAGCGTCTCGTCGAGCAGGGTTTTTCTCAAGTCACACTTTTGGGGCAAAATGTGAATTCATATCAGGCTGAGGGCGTAAGTTTTGCGGATTTGATTGTTGCCGTGGCCGATGTCCCGGGGGTAGAACGTGTGCGCTTTACCTCACCACATCCCAAAGATTTTCCTGAAGCCCTGCTTGAAGCGATTGCAAACCATGCAAACATCTGCAAACAGATCCATTTGCCACTTCAATCCGGCAGCGACCGTGTGCTTGCGATGATGAGCCGGACTTATACGGGGGCTGCATTTCTGGCTTTGGCCCAAAAAATTCGCCGAATCATCCCCAATGTTTCCCTCTCAACAGATATCATTGTAGGGTTTCCAACAGAAACAGAAGCCGACCATCAAAAAACCCTGGCCCTCTTGAAAGCCGTTGGTTTTGAAAGTGCTTACATTTTTAAATATTCTGAACGTAAAGGTACGATCGCCTCAAAAAAATTCCCGGACGATGTTTCTCCGGCACTGAAGACGTCCCGTATCGTTGCACTGTTTGAGGTGCAACGCAAAATCGCCCTACAAAAAAACCAGGCGAAAATTGGCAGCACCTTAAATGTCATGTTAGAAGGTGAATCCGACAAACGTCCTGGATTTCAAGTCGGAAAAACCGAAGGCAACATGACCGTTATTTTTCCGCAAACGCCCCATCATCTCGGAACGATTATCCCCATTGTCGTCACAGATGCCACATCGGCAACGCTCTTGGGAAAAAGCCAAAACCTCAGTATCCCCGTTTTAGAAATACGCTGATCCCTTCTTCAATCTCTATCTCTTCCTCAAGTCAATAAAAGTGGTATGCTTTTGATCGGTTCTCTTTTTGGTGGATTCCTGTCAAATAGTCTGCGCGCTAAATTTAAGGGGGAATGGGCTGCTTCTATGGAATACCTCTCAGACGATGCAATGACCCGGAGCGACGCAACGATTGAGCGTAATCAGGGTTCACTCGCCTATACTCTTGTCACCCCCTATACATCAAGCGCTGTCATCCTCATCGTGCATGGCATTAACGATCACAAGGGACGTTACGTCTTGCTTCAAGAGGATTTGGCCGAAGCAGGTTATACCAGTTTTGCTTTGGATTTGCGGGGTTTTGGTCTTTCCGAGGGCAAGCGGACAGATGTCGCACGGTATCAAGATTATCACGACGACATCACCGCGATGTTGGAAGTCATTCGTAAAGAATGCCCGAATGAAACCGTTTTTTTACTGGGTCATAGTTTGGGAGGTTTGATTTCGACGACATTTTGCATTGATCATCCGAATCGTGTCGATGCTTTAGTGCTTTCATCCCCTGCCTTTGAAGTCCCATCCCTGCCTTTTTATTTGGAAATGCTGGCCTTCTTATTTTATTACTTGATGCCCACAGCTGCTGTAAGTTATCCTAGTTTGCATCATAAACGCAGTCACGATCCCGCAATTGCAAATGCCGTGGCAAAAGATCCACTGATTGTTGAACAAGCGACACCCCGTTTTTATAAACAATTTAAGGAGATGAAGGCGTATTGTCAGGAATATGCGGATCACCTTGAGTTGCCAACACTTATCCTGCAAGCCGGAGATGATCATACTGTTTGTCCCGAAGGTGCGCGGGCGGTCTATGAGCGTTTGGAAAATCCGAAAAAAAAGCTGATCTGGTATGACGGCTATTATCATGAGGTCTTTCACGAGATGGCTCGAACCAAGGTAGTCGTAGACTTGATTCACTGGTTGGACAAAATATCTGAGCAACACACGGAATCTCCCTCCTCATGAAATTGAGACCCCTATCCCTGAAAGCATTCAAAATAATCCTTTTGATTTTGCTGCCCGGTCTTTTTGTCCTGAATACGGCAGCGGCCAAAGAGGCCCCTTCGCTCAAAACAGGTTTTGGAAAAGTGACATGGGGCATGAGCCTGGAAGAGGTGGTTTCTGCTTATCAGATCACAATGAAGATGCCACAACGGACTGATCCGGGTGGCATCTGGGCTTTTAAAGGGCCTTCGGATGGGGAGCTCACCGTTTCAGGCGAGGCCCTGGGAGAAGTCGATATCCGCTCTGTCAGTTTTGGCATTCATGAAAAATATGGTTTGTCGATTGTCCATACGCGCTTTAGGGATGCCAATGATCCCAAGTTTGTGGAAAAACTCCTGCCAAAATGGACGGCGCGTTTAGGAAAACCCAAAGCCCAGCTTCGTGGGCCAAAGGTCATTTGGGAAATTGGCGAAACCTATATCGAATTAACCTATCACACTGTTTCTCGCAAACACCCCTCCCCCTCTGATCACCTGGCCATTGTGAATTGGGACATGCCGCGTTTGGAAAAAATTCAAAATGAAAAACCGGAAGAACCCTTCATGCCCGATGTCGAAAGACTTCGTCCCATGCGAAGACCTCATAAAGAAAACTAGGACGATCAGAATAAGATCAAACAGACATCACTCATCCTTGGCCCTCTACTTGCTTTTTTAATCCCCTTTTTTGTCACCATTACAGAACATCCTAAAGCAGCCTTCATGTTGGGCATTGCGCTCTGGATGGCGCTTTGGTGGATGACGGAGTGCGTCCCGCTTGCCGTAACGGCACTTATCCCGCTGATCGCTTTTCCGCTAACGGGCATTGCGCCCGCCAAAGCAACGGCACCGCGTTATATGAGCAGCACCATCTTTTTGTTTATGGGTGGGTTTTTAATTGCTCAGGCCATGGAAAAAACGGGTCTACATCGTCGCATTGCCTTGTCTATTTTGTCTCGATGGCATGCAAGTCTCCTGCAAATCGTAGCGGGTTTTTCCTGTGCAACGGCACTTCTTTCGATGTGGATCTCAAATACGGCCACAACAATGCTCATGCTGACGATTTCAATGGCAGTGATCTCTCGTCTTGAAACACAATTGAGTGCAAAAGACCTCAAAGTTTTTACCAGCACCTTGCTTTTGTGTATTGCGTATTCAGCCAATATTGGCGGCATGGGGACACCTGTAGGCAGTCCACCCAACCTGATCTTTATTGAAACGATGAATACACTTGCCCCAGATCGTACCCCTAGTTTTTTACAATGGATGATGATCGGGGTCCCCATGGTTATTTTGGGTCTGACCATCCTTTATTTTTTTATGGGGCCTGGGCTTCGACATCTCTCCTGGTCGGGTTCAAAATTGGGTCCGATCAAAGATGAGATCTCGGATTTAGGGCCAATGTCAGGGCAAGAGCGCTATGTTGGGGCCGTTCTTTTTATGACGGCACTGGCCTGGATGACACGTCAGGGAATTCGTGCTGGGGATTTTGCGATACCCGGCTGGTCGTCGTTGTTGCCTTATCCCGGCGTGGATGACGGCACGGTAGCCATTTTTGCAGCCTTTCTGTTATTTGTGATCCCGATAAAGGATGCAAAACCACTTTTGCATAAAGAGGCCTTTACCCGTCTGCCCTGGCGGATTTTACTTTTATTTGGCGGTGGTTTTGCCATGGCAATGGGCATGCAACGCTCCGGGCTTTCTGCGGTCATCGGAAACCAGATGGCTTTTTTAGGAGATGTCGGGCCTTTTTTTATGCTCTTGAGCATTGCTTTGATGATGACCTTTTTAACTGAGATTACGAGTAATACTGCGACCACACAGGTTATTTTGCCCATCTTAGGGGCGGTGGCCATTGGCAGCGGGCATGACGTGACTTTACTCTTGGTCACAGCCACGCTTTCGGCTTCTTGTGCCTTTATGTTGCCCGTCGCAACACCACCCAATGCCATCGTTTTTGGTACAGATCGTATCTCCATACAGACCATGATGCGATCCGGGATTCGACTCAACCTTGTCATGGCTTTTGTGATTGTGCTGCTTGTGCTGGCGATTCGCACCCTTCTCCCCTGATGATTCGGCCTGAAATGCTTAAAAAACGCAGGCAGGTACTTGAGCGGCTTTTTCAGTCCCTGCCTGCGCGAAGCCGAATTGATGCCGATCCGATTGAAATTCCGCATCGTTATAAAGATCCCAGAGAAATCGAAATCGCTGGATTTGTTGCGGCTGTGCTTGCCTATGGTCGTGTGGACTTGTTTAAGGCCTGCGTTGATAAAATTTTGGCGCTTGCAGATTGTGGGCTTTACGATTATTTAAAATATTTTAATGCCAAACGAGAACGGTCTCGATTTGAAGGAATCTATTATCGTTTTAATACGGCGCAGGACCTTTTTGATTTGATGCTTTTGATGAGTCGCGTCATCAAAGAATATCAAAGCATCGGCACCTTGTTTCAAAAGCTGTATCATCCAGAAGACCCCAATATCGGCCCGACACTTTCACGTTTTATTGCGATATTACGCGACATGCTTCCATCAAAACCCTCACGGGGCCTGTCTTATTTATTGCCCTCTCCCACATCCGGGAGCGCGTGTAAACGTCTAAACCTTTTTCTGCGTTGGATGATTCGTAAAGAAGAAGGTCTGGATTTTGGACTTTGGAAAACGATTTTGCCCGCAAAACTGGTCATCCCATTGGATACACATATTATCCGCATTTCCCAGTACCTGCAATTAAGCACCCGTAAAAGCCCCGATTGGAAAATGGCAGTCGAAATCACCGAAGCCCTGCGAAACTGTGATCCGGATGATCCGCTGAGGTATGATTTTTCCCTCTGCCATCTGGGTATTTCCGGAGCCTGCCCCATAAAACCGGAAGAAAAAAAATGCGGTGCTTGTGTTTTGCAAGAGATCTGTCTACAAGGGAAATCTTTTTTAGAATACAAACGCTAACCCGCCCGCGCAAACGACCTCAAAACAAAATGAAAATAGAGTTGAGCCGATATGATGTTTTCATGCGTGAGCAATATCACATGGTATTCTCAATTTCAATCCCCCCAAATGAGGGGGGTACTCTAAATCGGGTTATTATTTTAAGTGAGGATAGATTTTCAGATTCCACCCCTAGGGATGACTGGGGGAACATTTTTTTTGCTTGCAATTAGTCCTAACACATACTATATTTACTTGATACGTGTTAGGACTAATTTCCTGGAGGCAATCTAATGGAAAAAAGAAAAGACCCGAGTGAGGAGGCTTTTTTGAAAGTGCTTCGACCCTTGGTTGAAACTTATCGAGCGGTGATGCGTAAGGATGATCAAAACATTCGCCGTTTGGGTTTAACGCAGGCTCAATTTGATGTGATCGTGGTGTTGGGTGATACAGAAGGCATGCCCTGTCATCGGATTACAGAAGAAACACTCTTGACAAAAGGGACCTTGACGGGCGTTTTGGATCGCCTGGAGATCAAAGGTTTGATTGAGCGCATGCCTTCAAAGCTAGACCGACGTAGCACGACTGTTTGTTTAACCGTACGCGGTGCCGATTGTTTTGAACGTGTTTTTCCGGCACATATTGATTATCTAAAACCTTTTTTTGAAAGGGGCCTAAGTCCCTCAGAAATGCGGTCTTTACGTATATTACTGCTTAAACTCAAAAAAAACTTTGAATTGGAGGATGCAAAATGAAAAATTTTCTGAAAATGTTTCACACCGATGCGAGCTACTCGAGTTTTATACTCCGTGTCATGATGGGTCTGATTATGTTTCCTCATGGGGCACAAAAGTTGTTTGGCTGGTTTGGGGGCCATGGATTTTCAGGCACAATGGGCTATTTTACGGACACAATGCACATTCCGGCCACCATCGCTTTTCTCGTAATTATAGGAGAATCTTTGGGTGCTTTGGCGTTGATCGCTGGTTTTTTGACGCGATTTTCAGCCGCAAGTCTTGCGGTGATTATGGTGGGTGCGATTATTTTATCTCATTGGACACACGGGTTTTTTATGAACTGGTTTGGGAAACAAAGTGGAGAAGGCTTTGAATTTCATCTCCTGGTCATTGCAATTTGTGCCGGATTGACCCTGACGGGGGGTGGAAAGTGGTCGATGGACAAAATGATTTTTGAAAAGCTTGGGACTTAGCAGGAGAAATGTGGTACCAGTGATTCAATCCAGAACAGAGGCTGTTTTGATGCAAAATCCCAAGGGGATAATGCGTCGACGGCCTTAAATATGTTGAACAATGTCTCGCATTTTTTAAGCGAAATAAAGATTCCGCCTTTGGCTATTGTCATTCTTGACCATCGTTCGAAAGTGAAGGCTGCCATTTGTAATGATGGGGTCGGTACACTTCGTTACGATATTGCGCTGGGGAAAGCTTCTAGGGCACTCGGTATGGGTTTTGGAACGCGACAGTTTCATGCTTTTGTGAAAGAAGGCCTCTTGCCTGAGATGTTTGCGAACTGTATCAATGGTGCTGCACAGGGACATTTTATCCCGCTGCCTGGGGGAGTCTTAATTTTGGATGAAAATCAGGCCATTATCGGTGCGGTCGGAATTTTCGGCGCAAACTCTGATCAGGACGAGGCTGTTGCAATACCCATGATAGAATCCGAAAATTTACACTCATCTCCCTGAATAAGTCGTAAATTTGATCCTATTAACCTAGCAATTAAATAGATCGATATTTTGATGTAAATTTGGTATACTGGCTG
>CAYVHO010000010.1:0-87445 GCA_964451325.1 uncultured Nitrospira sp.
TCAGGATTTCACTTATAGATGCTCTTCCTCTGTGTCACGCTTGGGGTCCACCTCTCATCAACTTCTATACGTTTGGTCTTTCTTGTAATGGTTCTTGAACTAGAAAGAGCTTCAAAGAGGCGATCTTTTTCTTGCTTACCATATTTTTTTTCAAGTAAAGTAAGGATTAAGTCCCGCTCTTTGTTCCCTTTCCCAATGTTTTCTATATCACCTATAGCCCAAATCTTATAAATCTGATGAGATTCCGGTGTGATCATTACGTAATACCTACTAAATGAACGGAAAGGTTTTACCGGTATGAATCGGTATATTGGTATACCGTCAGTTAGAGAGCTCTTATATACGGCAAAATTAGGATCAAATTTACACCCAAGTACCATACCAAATGCTCCAGAGATTTGAGTGTTTTTTCTATTGCTCCATTCTGTTTCGCATTGTTTGTTTTTAAGATAATTTATAATTCTGTCTGCCCAATCGGCATTTACTCCCTTTTCACACTCTTATCCATAAAACCTTAAAAAAAACCTCATTTCGTGTTTCATTTGGGTGATAGGAATATTCTCATTTGCTATTGGGAATAGAAGCTCATATGGGTCAATATTCGATTCTTTCTTCCTACATTTATATGATAATTTATCTTTTGCCTGATAAAAGGCGTGTGAAAAAAGCTTTACCGGAATTGGGCTATCTAATCGTCTGGTGAGATCTTTTAGAATATTATCGTAGAAATGAAGCAAACTGCCCGTATCAATATTGGAAGTAAGCATTGCCTTGATCATTTCTCTTTTTTTTTCAATTTTTGTTTTTCCATCATCTGTTGCGATAAGCAACAAGCTATCCCTTAGACCTGCACTAATTGTTTTTTCCGTCTCTTTATGCACAATAAAATGCATATAAAAAGTTAAAATATCATTGGTATAGGCATCTGGAAGAGGAGAGAAGGGGTTGGCCGCAGACACCGCACGGAGGGCGGCTTGGTCAAGAAAAGGGTTCCCTGAGCTCTCTTCAACAACAACAGATATTTTGTCGATGCTGCCATCTTTTTTGATATCGAAGCGAACCACTAAGCTGTCTTTTTCGGGTGTTATCGGAGGAGGAGCCCATTGCCATCGAATCTTACCGTCAACTCTTTGCAAATAATCTCGAAACTTAAAGTCGGACATGCGAGAGTCGATTCCCTGCACCTCCGCTTGTTTTTCGTCCTCTACAATTCTTTTAGCCTCTTTTTCCAGAAGGATATCCAAAAGGATCTTCCTAATTCCCTCATTGTCTTGAATATCAGAGTTAGCGTCCTTATCCTGCAATATTTCAATTTTTGTGATATCACCCTTAAACACTGCTTTCAACAACGCGTTATTTTCAGAAGAGGCTGCTTGTGCTTGAGTTGAAAAGGATGTAGGTAAAAACCAAATAGACGTTGCAATAAGAAGAACTGAAAATTTGAAATGGAATACCCTCCGCAATTTCATGAACTCTCTCTCCTTTCAAGGGGGAAATGCATATGAAAATAGGGTCTGTATGAAAAGAGTGAACACCAAATGGGGTCTACCATAGGATTTTAGAGAAAAAGCAAGATACACCCTTGGATGAGAAAAAGGAAAGGGCTAAAAATGGATCATGATTTCAAAGGATCAATTCTCCCGGCGATTAAGGTCAAGTCTTTAAACTTGCTATTTTGCTCTTCTCATTGAGCAGTCGACTTATTGTTGAATAATGAAGGTTGAGATGATCGGCCACCTCCTTCTGATCGTAGGCATGTTTCTTTATGACCGCTTCTATTATTGAATTCCTCTCCAAGCGAGATCGTGCTTTACCCTCAGGGAAAAGTGTTTCAAGAGCAGGCCTTCCGATCAATCGTTGACGTACCGGAATTTCTTTAACATTCTCTCGATTATCCAGATACTTTTTCAAGCGATCAATAAAGCTTCCGGTGCCGAGCAGGCACTGTCCAGCCAGTTCCTCCCATATCGCTCGGCCTGAAATTCCCTCCTGCACAAATGTGATGTACCGATCCCTTGCCTTCTTTTTTTCTCTGCCGAACCGACCGAGAATCCAGCCGCTTGTCAGCAGCTGGTGGGGCTTTTCCAGTCCGGCGGTACCCAGATAACTGCTCCATTTCCATTCTTCAGGCTTTTTAACGGCTTTTGCCCGAACAGGATTTAAAACGACGTAACGTGACATCTCCAGCAGGTAATTTTCCTTATCAACAACAATGGCCTTGTATCGCCCCTGAAAGAGGTGTCCCACCCTGTTATGCTGCTTGTTGAATCGCTGGGTATAGACCCCGTTCAACTGCCTCATCCCTTTACTCAGATTGCCCTCCGGCGTCTCCACAATCAGGTGGTAGTGATTATCCATCAAACAATAGGCGTGGCAAAGCCAGTTTGAGCGCTCTTTAACTGAGCCCAGTATATCCAAAAAGAGCTTACGATCTTCGTCATTTAAAAAAATAGCCTCTCTGGCATTACCTCTCGATGTAATGTGGTAGAGCGCTCCATCATATTCTATTCTCAAAGGTCTCGCCATCTGAATAAAAGTACCTGAAGAGATTATATATGTCATATGTCAATTTTAAAGACTTGACCCTTATTTTTTTCTTTATTTTTTTCTTATTTTTTTATGACCCTTATTTTTTTCGTTACAGGCTCAACGGCGACACTAACCTTGCCCCTAGGACGAGTTAGTCTGCTCAATGCCTATGCAAATTTTTCCATTCCTGCTCAAGCCGCGGCACTTTTTCCGAGCATTGAGGGAGAAGCGATTGAACGCATGATGCTCGCCGCAAATATGGGACAGGCTTCCACATTGACCTTGGTGACAAAATCGGGCCTTGCTTTGGATGCAGGTGCAAAATCAGCGCTTCCAAAACAAAAATGCCCCGATCGCAAGGACTTGCAATCGGAGCATTTTTTTCGGTTCTAAAGTAAGAGTTTGAGATCTTAAACCTCGGCCATTTCCTCCAGTTCGACAAAAGCTGGGGCGCCATCTTTAAGGATTGCGCTGATGCGTTTGCAATCTTTAAAGCGGCCCTTCAAGATGTCTTCTGAGAGCAGGTCTTCAATCTTTTTTTCCACACACCGACGCATGGGGCGTGCACCGTAAATCGGATCATAGCCTTCCTGAACCAGCCAAGCAATTAACTCTTCGCTGGCTTCGAGTTGGAAGCCTTTTTCGGAGAGCCGTTCGTTTAATTCCTTGAGCAGGATGTGGATAATTTTTTCGAGGTGTTTTTTCTCAAGGGGATGGAAAACCACGATGTCATCAATTCGATTTAAAAATTCCGGGTTGAAAGCCTTCTTCAACTCAGTTTGTACGGCATCTTTCATGCGTAGCAATTCGTTATATTCGGAAGGTCGTTGAAAACCAAGCCCTCCTCCTTTTCCCAGTTCTCGGGTGCCCAGATTTGAAGTCATGATCAGCACAGTATTTCTGAAATCAATTTTCCGTCCGAGGCTGTCGGTGAGATAGCCGTCGTCCAGGACCTGAAGCAAGAGATTAAACATATCCGGATGTGCTTTTTCGATTTCATCAAAAAGCACGACCGAATAGGGGCGGCGACGCACCTTTTCAGTGAGTTGACCTCCTTCTTCATAACCGACATAGCCGGGAGGCGCTCCAACCAGGCGAGAACTTGAAAATTTTTCCATATATTCCGACATATCGACACGAATAAGGGCTTCGTCCGTATCAAACAGAAAGCGTGCCAAGGCCCGTGCCAGCTCGGTTTTTCCGACGCCTGTGGGGCCCAGGAAAATAAAGGAGCCGATGGGACGCCTATTGCCCTTGAGTCCCGCACGAGAGCGCCGAATGGCCTTGGAAATGGCCGCAATGCCCTCTTCCTGTCCAATGATGGTTTTGTGCAGCTCGTCTTCCATGTGGATCAGTTTTTGTGTTTCTTCTTCTTCGATTCGGAAAAGTGGAATGCCCGTCATTTTTGAAACCACACAGGCAATTTCTTCTTGATTGATGGTCGGGCGATTTTTCTCCTGACTTTTTTTCCACTCTTGTTTTGTTTCTTCAAGTAGTTTGCGGATGCGTTCTTCTTCTTCACGAAAACGAACGGCTTCCTCAAAATCCTGTAAACGAATGGCCAGCTCTTTTTCGTGAATGATTTCTTTTAACTCCTGCTCAAGGGTGCGAAGCTCGTCAGGTCGGGAATAAGCAATCAAACGTGCGCGTGAACCCGCTTCGTCAATGACATCAATGGCTTTATCCGGTAGGAAACGATCTGAAATATAACGATCAGAAAGTCTAACGGCTTCTTCGACCGCTGCATCAGAAATATTGACCCGATGGTGAGACTCGTAACGATCTTTCAAGCCTTTAATAATTTGAACCGTCTGCGCTGTCGTGGGTGGTTGGACGTGGATGGCCTGAAAACGGCGTTTTAAGGCGGAATCTTTTTCAATGTGTTTTCGGTACTCGTCCAAAGTGGTGGCCCCGATGCACTGCATTTCTCCACGGGCCAAGGCAGGTTTGAGCATGTTGGCTGCATCAATGCTGCCTTCTGCGGCCCCTGCACCTACCAGGGTATGCAATTCATCAATAAAAATAATGACGTTTCCAGAGGTGGAAATTTCTTTCATGACGACTTTGAGCCGTTCTTCAAACTGGCCTCTGTATTTTGTCCCCGCAACAAGGGATCCCAAATCAAGGGCAATGACACGATGATTAAAGAGGTTTTCAGGCACATCCATCGCGACGACCCGTTGCGCAAGTCCTTCAACAATGGCGGTTTTGCCTACACCGGACTCGCCGATTAAAACCGGATTGTTTTTTGTGCGTCGGCTCAAAATCTGAAGCAAGCGTTGGATTTCATCCTGACGACCGATGACCGGATCAAGCACGCCATCGTTGGCGAGTTTGGTCAAATCGCGTCCAAATTCGTCTAAAGCGGGGGTACTGCTTTTTTTCTCTTTTTCTCGGGGTGTTGATTTTCTCAGAAGATTGATGGTGAGTTGTCGTGCGGTCAGGAGGTTTCCGCCCAGGCTGCGAACGATCTTTCCTCCGATGCCTTCTTCCTCTCTTAGGAGACCGAGTAAGAGGTGTTCACTCCCGATGTAATTGTGTCCCAGAAGTTTTGCCTCTTCGACGGCATACTCGATGACCTTTTTGACGCGAGGGGTAAAGGGGATTTCACCAAAAGTCATGGTATTACTGCCACTGGGCAGATTACGCTCGACTTCCAGGCGGATTTGTTCCACTGAAAGCCCCATTTTTTTGATGACGGCAATTGCAACCCCATCACGTTCCCTGAGTATGGCCAAAGCGAGGTGTTCGGTACCCAAATAATCGTTCTGATGACGCTCTGCTTCTTCACGCGCGAGAATGATAATCTTTCTGCCGCGATCTGTAAATTTTTCGAACATTTCGCCCCTCCAGGTTCACTAGATCTCTTTGTTTTTAAAAGGGTTTTTAAAAAAAGTAGACCTGTAAGCTTTGGTTTAATTGTATCCATGGCCTTATGGGATGTCAAGACAATTTTAGCGGTAGTGCATTGACAGCAAAAGCGAGAATAGACTATTTAGTGGCATTGAAGTGTGGAAAAAAATGGAAGAATTCAAAGAAATATTAACACAGCTTCAGGCACAGGGGCTTTACCGTGCTTTGCTGCAGACTGATTCAGGAGCAAGTCCTTCTGTCAGCGTTCAGGGACGTGATGTCCTGGTTTTTTGTGCGAACAATTATCTTGGACTTGCCAATCACCCTAGTCTCAAAAAGGCAGCCACTGAAGCCATAGAAACCTGGGGGACTGGTGCGGGGGCGGCACGGCTTGTTTCTGGGAATGTGGGTCTCTATGGCGCAGTTGAAAAAAAACTGGCGCAATGCAAAGGCACGGCTGCGGCGCTTGTTTTTAGTACGGGCTATATGGCGAACCTTGGTGTTATCGGGACGATTGTAAAAAAGGGCGACCTGATTTTAGCTGATCGCCTTAATCACGCAAGCCTTGTAGATGCGTGTCGCCTTTCTGGAGCGCGCTTTCGGATTTATCGCCATCGAGACACCGCGCAACTTGAAATGCTTCTGCAAAAGCGAAAATCCGGGCAAAATGTGCTGATCGTCAGTGACGGTGTGTTTAGTATGGAGGGTGATATTGCCCCCTTGCCAGAACTATTACGCCTTGCTGATCTTTACGATGCACAGGTCTATCTTGATGACGCACACGCAACGGGTGTGCTGGGGAAAAATGGCGGTGGCACGGCAGCGCATTTTGCATGCTCAAATGTCAGGCTGATTCAAATGGGAACCTTTAGCAAGGCTTTGGGAGGATTTGGTGGTTTTGTGGCGGGTTCAGAAGATTTAATTGATTTGCTCATCAACAAAGCAAGACCGTTTATTTATACGACGGCACTTCCGCCCAGTGTGCTTGCAAGCGCTTTAAGTGCACTGGAATGGATTCAAAATGATCCCGACTTGATTACACAGCTTTGGAAAAATCGGGCCTATTTCGCCCACAAAGTTTCTGAGCTTGGTTTTAATACCCTGGGCAGTGAAACTCCGATTGTTCCTCTTTTGATTGGAAGCTCTGAAAAAGCGCTGGCCTTCTCAAAATACCTGCTTGAAAGGGATATTTTGGTCTCGGCCATTCGACCGCCAACCGTGCCAAAAGATACCGCGAGACTGCGTGTGACTCTCATGGCAACCCATACAAAAGATCAAATTGACACGCTTTTGCATGAATTAGGGCGTATCGGGAAGCGACTGGAGGTCATATAGGTGAAGACTGTTTTAATTACGGGGGCCTCAGGAGGTCTTGGGCAGGCCCTTTCTCATGCGTTTTCAAAAGAAAATGTTCGTCTGGGTTTGCACGTTTTTAGGCAAGAGGCAGTCGGGACAGCCCTTGTTGCTGACTATCGTTCCAAAGGGAGTGATGCCCATCTTTTTTCTGCTGATTTGCGTGATGCGGATAATGTGCGCATGATGTTCCGTGTTTTAAATGAAAAATGGGGCAAGCTTGATCTTTTAATCAATAGCGCGGGCATGAGCCAAAATGCGCTCTTTCACAAACAAAACTCAGAAGGCTGGGATGAGGTGATGGCGCTTAATCTTTCGGGTGTTTTTTATAGCATGCGGGAAGCGGCTGTATTGATGGAAAAACAGGGAAAGGGCCACATTATCAATATCGCCTCCGGTGCGGCATTTGCCGGACGTGCGGGGCAATCGGCTTATGCCGCCTCGAAGCGGGGTCTAATCGCTTTATCGCAGAATGCGGCAATGGAGTGGGGCAGTCGCGGGATTCAGGTCAATAGTATCTGTCCGGGTTATCTCGAAACCCCGATGACGGCGGCTTTAAGCCCTGCACAGTCCAAAAAACTGATTTCAGAAAATGTCCTGGGACGTGCATCGACTTTAGAAGAGGTCGCAGCTTTTGTTCTGATGCTTTCTAAGATGAGGCATGTTTCGGCACAGGTCTTTCACTTGGATAGCCGCATCGTATGAGTGCTCAAAACAAGGGTGTTTTTGTGACAGGCACCGGAACGGGTGTGGGCAAAACCCTGATCTCCGGGGCGATTGTCCGTGCCTTGCGAAACAAGGGCCATGACTGGGGGGTGATGAAACCCATTGAGTCCGGCTGTCATTCAGAGAAAGCGGGACTTCGTCCAAGTGATGCCCACTACTTAAAAATAGCCGCAAAGCTTCAGGATGAAATCGACCTCATCAACCCTTGTCGTTTTCAAGCCCCTTTGGCCCCTTATGCGGCTGTATTGCAGGGAGAGACGAATATTGTCTCGTGGCCGAGAATCCAAAATGTTTATCGGCAACTTTCTGATCGGCATGAAGCCATGTTGATTGAAGGTGCAGGGGGGCTGATGGTTCCCATCCATGCGGACAAAGACATGAGTGACCTCGCGCATCTTTTTGGGTTTCCCGTTTTGTTGATCGCACAGAGTGGTTTGGGCACGATCAATCACACTCTGCTGAGTCTTGAATACGGCAAGGCACGCGGTCTTTCTTTTGTGGGGATTGTCCTCAATCAAGGCACCGAAAAAAAAGACAACTCAGAAGCAAGTAACGTAAAAATACTTCGTGAAAAAACGGTCTTGCCTGTGATGTCTTTTCCCCACCTTAAGACCGGGAATGATGACGAAGGAAGGATTTTGGAAAGTGCGGCTGTCTTGCAATCACATGTTTTGCTGGATGTGATTCTTCGAGTCCTTCCCTAGAATTGCCTTTTTTTGAGTGCGTCCTTAAGGGTTTCCTGCCAGCTTGCGACCGTGTTTCTATTTGCATTTTTTAAGGCGGAAGCCACAGCGACGCCAGAGGCTCCGGCATCAATGATGTTTTGAAGTGCCGAAAATTGAATCCCGCCGATGGCGTAGATCGGAAGGGAAGTCTGTTTTCGGATTGCGGCGATTTTTGAAATCCCGACCGCAGAGTCGGGATTTTTTTTTGTTGTTGTCGGGAAAATGGGGCCAAAGCCGATATAGTCAATTGTTTGCGCGGCCGCTTCGCAGGCTTCTGCGGGATTGTGTGTGGAAAGCCCGATGATCGCGGTTTTTCCCAGGAGCTGTCTGGCCATGCTCACCGGAAAATCATCCTGCCCCAGGTGAACACCATCGGCTTTTACGGCCATCGCAAGATCAATTTCATCGTTAATAATCAATCTCACACCGCCCGTGCTTGTTATCTCACGGATTTGTTTTGCAATTTGAAACATTTCGCCTCGCGCACGATGTTTGTCCCGGTATTGCAGAAGCTGTAGACCTCCGGCGATGGCTTCCCGAAGTCCCTCAAAAAATGAATTCAGGTCAAGCGTATCCCCGTTTTGATAAGTGCTGGGGTCGGCAATGAGATAGAGCGGAGGAAGTGAGGTCAAAATATGGGTTTAAGTTTTTGAGTTTTCGAGAAAGTGATCCAGAAAAGTCGTTGAAAATCGCCCCTTCATAAAACTCGGATCTTCAAAGATTCTTTTATGGAGCGGCAGGGTGGTCTCAATGCCCTCAATGACAAATTCTGAAAGTGCCCCATTCATCTTTGCAATGGCCTCGTCTCGTGTTTGGTCATGCACAATCAATTTAGCGACCAGTGAGTCATAATGGGGCGAAATAACGCTGCCCATGTAAGACGCAGAATCCACACGGATACCCGGCCCCCCCGGTACGTGAAAAGCGGTGATCTTTCCGGGGGAAGGTCTAAAGGTCTCAGGAGATTCGGCATTCACACGGCATTCAAAACTGTGACCATTCAGTTTGACCTGGCTTTGTTTGATGGAGAGCGGCTTGCCTGCGGCGATTTTAATCTGCTCTTTGACCAGGTCGATCCCGGTCACACATTCACTAATGGGGTGTTCGACCTGAATCCGTGTATTCATTTCTATAAAATAAAAATTGTGATCGCGATCCAAAAGAAATTCAACCGTGCCCGCATTGACGTAACGTGATGCCGTTACCGCAGCCGTTGCGGCTTTGCCAAGCTCGCGTCGCAGGCGTTCATCCACGACGGGTGACGGGGATTCCTCTACGAGTTTTTGGTGCCGTCTCTGAATGGAGCAATCCCGCTCCGGGAAATAAATCATCTTCCCTTTGTCGTCCGCGAGGACTTGAATCTCGATATGACGGGGTTCGATAAAAAACTTTTCAAGGTAGACACCATCGTTGCCAAAGGCTGAGCCTGCTTCTGATCGTGCGGCATGAAAGGCCGTTGAAAAACCTGGTTCCTCATGCACGACGCGCATCCCCCGTCCTCCGCCCCCTGCAACGGCTTTGATGATCACGGGATAGCCAATCTTGCGGGCCAGCTCAAATCCTTCATTTTCGTCTGTAATGATGCCTTCGCTTCCCGGAATAATAGGGACCCCGTTTTTTGCCATGATGTCACGGGCTTTGGCTTTGTCTCCCATCATGCTGATACATTCAGGCAAGGGGCCGATAAATTTAATGCCCGCAGATTCACAAACATCTGCAAAGTGGGCATTCTCTGCCAAAAATCCATAACCCGGGTGAACGGCCTCAGCGCCCGTAATTTCTGCAGCGCTGAGGATATTGGGGATATTTCGATAGGATTGTGCAGGGTCGGCGGGTCCGATACAGACGCTTTCGTCGGCAAAACGCACATGCAGCGAATCTGCGTCGGCCTCGGAGTGAATGGCGACCGTTTTGACACCCAGTTCTCTACACGCACGAATGACGCGAAACGCAATTTCACCGCGATTTGCGATTAAAATTTTACGAAACATCAGGCGGGCTCAATAAGGAAGAGTACTTCGCCGTATTCTACCGCAGCACCATCTTCAACACAGGTTTTGACAATGCGCCCATCCACGTCTGACTCGATTTCATTCATGAGCTTCATGGCTTCCACAATGCAAATCACCTGTCCCTTTTTGACCAAATCGCCGAGCGTAATATAGGGGTCTGTCGTGGGAGAGGCTGCGGTGTAAAAGGTCCCGACAATGGGAGAGGTCACTTGATGGTGAAGGGAATTGTTGTTTTCGGGGGCAGCAGGCTGAGCTGTTGTACTTGCCGCAACTTCGGTTTGTCCGGTCGCGGCAATCGGGGCGATTGCAATCGGTTCAGCGGAAGCTTTTTTGAGGCGAATCCGTCGGCCATCTTCTTCCAGCTCTATTTCTGAGAGCGCGGCATCGTCCATTAAGCCGATCAGTTCTTTGAGTTCCTTGAGATCCATTAACTTGCCCTCATGGCGACAGCAGAAATAAGGGTGAGGCGCGGCAAGGGATAAGGTCTGTTGATCGCCACGCTACTTATTAACCCGCTCGACATAACTTGCTGTCCGTGTGTCTATTTTAATAATAGTCCCCTGCTCAATGTACAAAGGGACTTTGACGGCGCCACCTGTTTCCAGTGTCGCAAGTTTTGTTCCGCCGCTTGCGGTATCGCCCTTTACGCCGGGAGGGGTTTCAGTGATTTCTAATTCGACAAAGTTTGGCAGGGAGACTTCCAAGGGTTTGCCCTGGTAGAACAATATTTTGACGACCATGTTTTCTTTCAGAAAGTTTTTTGAGTTTCCGATTTGATCCGCCGTAATAAACAACTGCTCGTAGCTTTCAACATTCATCAAATGATACTCATCGCCCTGAGCATATAAAAACTGCATCTCCACTTCGGAAAGATCGGGTTGTTCAAAACGTTCTCCTGATCGGAAGGTTTTGTCGAGCATATTGTTTGTTCTAAGGTTTCTTAACTTTGTTCGCACAAAGGCCGGACCTTTGCCTGGTTTGACATGCTGAAACCCGATGATAACGTAGGGTGAGCCGTCAATTTCTATTTTTGCGCCGTTTCTAAAATCCGATGTAGCAATCATTACCTTTATGTAACCCCCCAATTAAAAAATATGACCGTTCAATTCAGAACGGTTTGCAAGCACACTTCCTATTCGCCCTTTTTCCCAGATCTCAGCATTTCCGGAATTTGTTGCTGTGTTTCTAAATAAGAGATCACACCCAATAAACCCAAGTGGTAACTTTGAGCGCCAAAACCGCTCACCTGTCCGATCACGACATCGGCGATGCGTGAAATATGTCGGAAGTTTTCCCGTTGATAAATATTGGAAAGATGAACCTCGACCGCAGGGATGTCTACAGCAAGCAAGGCGTCTCGTATCGCGATGCTGGTGTGGGTATAGGCTGCGGCATTGATAACAATGGCATCGTAGCGATTTTTTGCGGATTGAATTTGTCCCACCAGGTCTCCTTCTGAATTGGATTGAAAGGCGACAAGTTCGGTTCCCTTGCTTTCTGCGAGTTCTGTCATTTCTTGGTTGATTTCTTCCAGGGTTGAGACGCCGTAACGCTCAGGTTCTCTACTGCCCAATAAATTTAAATTGGGGCCATGTAACAATAAGATACGTCTCACAAGCCCAGGCTTTCCACCAAGTCTTCGGCAACAATTCTCGCATAAAACCGGGCTTTCCCGAAACTCTTTTCTGAATGGATGGCAAAAACAAGAAAATAACCTGTTTTAATCGTCCGGAGGACCAGGATGCCTTTGTCGGTAAAAATGGCAAACTCACGCGTTGAACCCAATTCGCAGGCAAGACCTGCTTGTTTTGCGACGCTCCAGAGGGTGCCGTATTCGGCAACAAGCATGGAGAGATCGACACTCGTATCATTGCTGTATTCTTCTACGATGATGCCGTCACTGTCCGCAATCGCGGCACCCGCGAGTCCATCGACGCGTTTGGTCACATCATCCATATGTTCTTGAAAAGTCATCTTCTTTTCTCCCCTTGGATGGCTTCAAGCCACAACTGCAAGCGCTCTATTTTTTCTGTATTGGAACGTGGTGTTTTCAGGTCATTTCTCAAGTGTACAAGCGACTCTTCCAGTCCTTTTTGACTTTCGTGATCCTCTGGATTTCGTTTCAATAAGTTTTCATAAACATTGGCCGCTTCCTGATAGTGTCCTTGTGTGACATACAAGGCGGCCATTGTCTTGTTTTCGTGAGGTTCTAAGGGTTTTTCCGGACTAAGATCGTTGTGGATTTCTGCTTGAGAGATCTGCTCACCATGGGTTTCTTGAGAGAAGGAGGTTCTGGTCATTTCGGGCACCTTTGTTTCAATGGTGTCCGGAGGTGCTGAAGAGGCAAGTTCTTCCTCGCCAGGTCTTTCGTCGGTCACAGATTTGGAGTCCTGCGCTGCTTGTGATTCCGGCTCAGGGGTTTGGGGCGCTGTGTTTTCATTCCGCTCCTGGAGCCCTTCTGCAAGTGCAGGTTCGGATTTTCCTTCGAGGGCCTCAAGTGAGGCGATGGCTTCTTTATCTCCAGGATCGATCTTGAGTATGGTTTGATAGGTGGTTTTGGCCTCAGCAGGTGAATTTTCCTCTTGATAGATTCCCGCAAGACCTTTTAGTGACGGAATATTGCTTGGAGCAATGGCGATCACTTGCTCAAACTGTTCTTTTGCTTCGAGGTGATGTGTTGTCTTGATATAGGCTTTGCCGAGCATGACCCGTGCGGCGACAAAACTTGAATGGGTCTTAAGTCCATCACGGAGTACACGAATGGCTTCTTCAAACATGTCCGATTGTAGATAGGCTTCTGCCAAAGGCACAAACAATCGAGAACCGGGATTACTTTGAAGCAAATCGCTGAGTCTAGAAATTTCGGCGGAGCGTGGTTTATCGACCATGATGCGTCATTTAGCCTATGGCAACGACATTATCAGACAGGGTTTCAGAAAACGAACCTTTTGCAAAAACAACGGTTCCGATCATAGCAAATCGGCGGAAAAAGTCAAGAAAACAGCATCTTTCTTCGATGTGTTCACTCATCCGGGCGATGTCGTTTAATCGCTAGAGCCGCTGCCAGTATTTGCTCGGCAATATCTTGTTTGAGTTGTTTGGGTGGGGAGGTGACGCTCCCTTTACGATCAATCAGGTGCACAATATTGGTTTCCACATCAAAGCCCGCGCCCTCTGCGGTGAGATCATTGGCAACAATGAGATCCAGCCGTTTTCTTTTTAATTTCTTTTTCGCATTCTCAATGACATTTTGTGTTTCGGCGGCAAAGCCAACAACAACCTGCCCTCTGGGGCCTTCCGGTCTTTCGGCCAGGATATCCGAGGTTTCTTCTAATTCAATTGAATACCCCGTGCCTGTTTTTTTTATTTTTTCAGAAGCCAGGTGCCGAGGTCGATAATCGCCTACGGCGGCAGCCATGACAACAAGACTTGATTCTGGCAACAGTCGATCAACCGCCATTTTCATCTCTTTGGCCGAGCGAACACGGATCAGTTCGATTCCCTCTGGCGGAAGAAGTGCCGTTGGCCCAGTGATTAAAACAACCCTTGCTCCCCATTGTTTCGCGATTTCTGCAATGGCGTAGCCCATTTTTCCTGAGGATCGATTTGAAATAAAACGCACAGGATCGATGGCTTCTTCGGTCGGCCCCGCTGTGACCAGTACCTGTTCTCCTGCCATTCGAGCTTGTGTTTCTGTTGCGGGGAAGCTCATCATGACTTGTTTTAGAATTTTTTCTGGTTCGGAAAAACGACCCATGCCTGTTTTTCCGGAGGCGAGCAGACCCACTTCAGGGCCAATGATTTGAACCCCGCGTTTTTTCAAGACCGAAATATTGTCTTGAGTGGCGGGATGGGCCCACATCCCCAAATCCATGGCCGGGGCAATCATGACGGGGGCTGTGGTGGCGAGCAGGATGCTGGAAAGCAGGTCGTCATTGAGGCCCATGACCATCTTGGCGATGAAATGGGCGGTGATGGGCGCAATTAAAACCAGGTCGATTTTCTGCGCCAGGCGAATGTGTGCCATTTCGTCCCCGCTTTCGAAAAGATCTGTTTGCACGGGGTGGCCTGAAAAAACCTGAAGTGTCAGCGCTGGCACAAAATGTGCGGCCGTTTTTGTAAGCACCACACGAACATCCGCGCCTAGGGTCTTGAGATCTCGCAACAGCACAAGGGCCTTATAGGCCGCAATGCTTCCAGTGATACCCAGAAGAATTGTTTTTCCGGAAAGCGCAGTGTTGTCCACGAAACCCGCTTACGCGCCCGTTTTTGTTTCCGGTGTGGAGAGATCAGGTAGGTCGTCTTTTTTGGAAACGGCGCCCAAGAGAATATTTAAGTCTTTTCTGGCCTGAGTTGTGCCATCGCTCTCTCTTTCAGCCAGCATTGCACGGCGTTTAACTTCTTCGCGAACACGGCGTTCTTCCTGTAGTGCGATAAGCGCTTCTTGACCGTAAAGGATCTCAAGCTTGTTTGAAACAATTTCATCAATGGCAATGGTGGTTTCTTTTTGATCAAGACCTGGCTCGACCAAAGGCTCAGAACCTTCCATGAGTTGACGCGCGCGTTGCGCGGCGACAATGACCAAACGAAAGCGAGAATCAATCGGAGCCTTTTCAATATCTACCGGTAGTGAAACAACGTCCATAAACCTTCCTTTCTTTAAAATGATCGGCACACACGCGTGTGCCGAAAAAACACCACCGTCTCTGCTGTTTTGCTTAAAGGTGGCTGATAAAACGCTCTCTGACCCAGGCGAGGCTTTCGGGTCTTAAACGACTGCGCTCGGCTAAAATAATGGCCTGTAAATTTTTTTGTGCTTTTTCAAGATCTTCATTGACGATCAAGTACTGATAACGATCATAACATTTTATTTCGTCGAATGCTGTTTTCAAACGTCTGCTAATCTCTTCTGGCGTGTCCGAGCCTCGGTTTTCTAAACGTCGCTGTAATATATCAAAAGAGGGGGGGAGGATGTAAATATAAACGCACTCAGGCGATGTCGTTGTCTGAAGCTGCATTGCGCCCTGTGTGTCGATATCAAGCAGGACATCAATGCCCTGATGCATCCAGGTGGTGAGCTGTTTTTTTGAGGTGCCGTAATAATGTCCATGTACTTCGGCCCATTCAAGAAATTCACCTCCCGCGATGCCCGTTTTAAATGTATCTTTATTGACAAAAAAGTAGTCTTGTCCCTCAATTTCTCCGGCCCTGGCACGGCGTGTTGTGTGCGAAATCGAAAATTTCAGCGTGTCCATTTTGCTCAAAACAGCACTACAAATCGAGGTTTTTCCTGCTCCGGAAGGGGCGGAAACCACAAAACACAAACCCTTTTTTGTCATATTAAGCAATATTTTGAACCTGCTCGCGCATTTTTTCAAGCTCGCCCTTCATGGCAAGCACGCTCATGGAAATGGTTTGATCTCCGGATTTTGAGCCTAAAGTGTTTACTTCACGAAACATTTCTTGAATGAGGAAGTCCAGACTGCGTCCGAGCACTCCCCCTGTTTTGAGCAGTGATTTAAACTGATCAATGTGGGCCGAAAGGCGGGTGCGTTCTTCACTAATATCTGAGCGTTCTGCAAAAATGGCGACTTCCTGCGCAAGACGGACTGGATCGATTTCAATACCGCCCGTGAGTTTTTCAATGCGTGTTTTTAGGGCGATTTGACGTGCAAGCGTAAGCCCTTTTTCTTGTTTCTTGACCGTGCTGAGCTGTTTTGAGATCGCTTGAAGCCGTGTTTTTAGATCGCTCACCAGGGCTTTGCCTTCATGCTTTCGCATTTTTTCAAGTGCCGTCATGGCACGTGAAAAAGTGTGATTCAGCAGGGTTTCTAATTCAGGTGAAGCTGCACTCACTTCTTTTGTCGTGATGACATCGCGAAACTGGCTCATCAGGGCGACATCAATTTCACCCGCAAGACCTAAGGATTTTTTTAAGGTGGTGAGTAATTTATGGTAATTTGACGCAGCCTCAAGGTTTAAGACCAGCTGCTTTTCGGATGCCCCCGATCCACTGAGGTTGACCGATAGATCGATTCGTCCCCGTTCAAAACGGTTTTGTAAGGCTTTTTTGAGTGTTTCTTCCTGCGCAGTCAGCAGGCGCGGCAATCGCACCACCACGCTGGCATGCCGATGGTTTACGGCCCGCAGTTCAACGGAAAGCGTGATTTCTTTTGCGTGTCCCTCGGCCCTTCCGTAACCCGTCATGCTTTGAATCATATAAACCTTACGTTTTATTCAGACAAAAAGACAGGGATTATAGGGATGCCTTGATGCGCATGTCAAACAGTGTTTTCCACCCAAATGAGAGCCTATTATTTTATTTGGGTCGCGATGGCTTCGGAAAGGTTTGAGAGTGGGAGAGTGACCTGCGCTTTTGTACTCATATTTCTTAGAATCAGTGCTTCTGCGGCCAATTCATCTTCTCCGGCAATCAGAACAAATGCCGCGCCGAGTCGGTCGGCTTGTTTCATGTGGCGTTTGAGCGCAGAGCCTGGTTTCCCCATTTCACTCCGGATCTTTTTTTGACGCAAGGTGTAGAGCACCGGGAAGAGAAGCTGCGCTGCCCGATCACCTAAGGGTGCGATAAAGAGCTGAAGGGGGGCTATTTTTGCTGTGCTTTCGGGCAGAAGGTGCATGATGCGTTCCATGCCCATTGCAAAACCGATGGCCGGGGTTGCAGGGCCTCCGAGTGCTTCAATCAAACCATCATAGCGTCCGCCTGCAGCCACGGCATTTTGTGCACCCAAGTTTCGCGTGGTCATTTCAAAAGCCGTTTTGGTGTAATAATCCAAGCCCCGCACCAAATGTTTTGAAATGATATAAGGGAGTTTGAGTGTATCAAGCCCTGCTTGTACTGTTTTAAAATGTGTGTCGCATTCCGCACAAAGATGCTGGGCCGATGCGGGGGCATCGTGGGTGATGGCTTTGCAACTTTCTTTTTTGCAGTCTAAAATCCGCAAGGGATTGCTTTTAAAACGGCGATTACAATCCTCACAAAGCACAGTCAATTCTGCCTCAAAAAAATCTTGCAAGGCAAGGCGATAGGGCGGACGACAAATAGAACAACCGAGACTATTGATTTCCAGTGTGAGATCTGAAATACCCGTTTGTTCAAAAAAGTGAGAGAGCAGTGAAAGCAATTCGACGTCTTGTCTCGCATCACTGTCCCCAATGATTTCTGCGCCGACTTGATGGAATTGACGTAAACGCCCGGCTTGTGGGCGTTCGTGGCGGAACATTGGGCCCTGGTAATAGAGTTTTGCAGGCAGCGGTTTGAGATCGAGACGGCCCTCAAGGTAGGCGCGCGCAACGGAGGCCGTGCCTTCGGGGCGAAGCGTGACGGGTTTGCCGTCCCAATCCTCAAAGGTATACATCTCTTTTTCGACGATATCTGTGGTCTCTCCGATGCTACGGGTGAAGAGGGTCGTCCGTTCTAAGATGGGCGTGCGAATGGGTGAAAAACCAAAGGCATGAAAACTTTCGCGCACGAGGGATGCGACCTTTTCCCATTTTTCGGATTCTCCCGGAAGTAAGTCTTTAAAGCCTTTGAGTGCTTTTAATTTTTCCATGATTCTTCCCCTCTAAAAAAGCGTGGGAACTATAGAGAGCTGGGTAGGGGAAGTCAAGAAAAAGGGTGGGGTGCATTAAATAAAAAAAGGGACGTGCAGTCTTGCACGTCCCTTTTTTTGTGTGCGGTTTTAATCCGCGGTTCTTATTTTTATTCGATTAAGACCCCTTCTGAATATTTTGTCGTGGTGACGACGGGCATTGTGCCCATGCCATGTTCAACAAAATCAGGCACCGTTCCCAAGTTGACTGAGTCGGCATCTGATCCGCTGGAAAGATCCAGACCACCCGGATCGGCGACCGGATTTAAGAACTGGCTGATTTCCAGTGGTTTGATCTGGTAGCTCTTTGTGGAATCCTCAGCGTCCGTGACTTCCGTGCCTGCGGGAATGTTGATGATTTTGTCTGAGATGGTGCTGTCCATGACAAAATCTTTTTTCCGGAGTTCTTCATAAAGATCCGGCAGCCCCCCCATCCAGCCATCATATTGCAGGGAAAGGGTTTTGCTCGCTCCTGCATTATTGGTGAATGTCTGTGATGCCAAGCGAATCGGATCACTGAGCAGGACATAGGCCCCGTCCGCATCTTTCAAGTAGGTGATTTTCCCAAAGTTTTCACCTTCTCTTGGGTAATCCCAGTTGAATTGTGTGGATGTGGCATCTCCATTAACATAGGCCACCAAACCCCAGGCCCCTGTGGTGACAATCCCGCCGACGGTAACGCCTGTGTTGTCTTGTCCCTGCCCGTCTTTGTCGTTATCTCCAATGGTGGCATACACCAGCTTCATAAAGGTCGTGCTGGTAGAGTCGGTGTCAAAGGTGTAGGTAGAGTCTTTTGCCGTCCCATCCGTGTCCCACTGAGATCGGAAGACCGTGTTAGCCGCAATAAAATCTGAAACATTGAGCGGATTGGCGACGGTCTGTATTTCAAGTTTGACGGTTGTGGTCGAACCCGTTCTTTTTACGATGTAGTTGGTGCCACGACTATTGATATACAGCTCTTGACCTTCAGGTAAGCTATAGTCGTTTCCGCCGGAAGCAAATTCCGGGGTCCAGGTGCGCGTATCAAATTTGCTCACCATCTTTTCGACCCAACCTGTTTTTCTGCCGCTCATATCGCCAGTGTATTCAATATAAATCGAACCTCCGATACCGACCCACAGGTCATCGCCATCGGCTGGGCCGTAAAGCTGAGCCGGACTCTTCATTGTGAGTTGGCCTGTTTCTCCATTCATCTCGGCGAGATAGAAACCCGCGAGACTTCCGCCTGCGCTTGTGGCTGCCGCATCTGTGGCAAAATAGAGGTAGTTCAGGTTTTGCTGCGTATTGTCATCCCAGCGATTGACATTGACGAACTTCCGATCGTCTTCGCCACTGAGGGCCAGCAAGGGCAAGGTGGGCGTGAAATCTTCCTCGCTCCCGCAGGTTTGAGACGAACCACTCCAATCAGGATTGACACAAGAATCCCAACGGGTTTGTGCGGCATTCCAGCGAATGTTGTAGTTTTTGTTAATCCAGGTCTCTACCGGGATATTGAGAATATCCGTGAGTGCGCCATCCACCGTGGATCTTTTGACGAGTGTTCCGACAAAAGGCTCCGAAACAGTGTAGGTCTGTGCTGCCGTCCCCGCCCCAAAGTCGTCCCGTGTGACGGTCGTGCCCGCAGGGACACCGGATTCACCTCCGCCCCAAAGTTCATGCCGGCCTTGCCAGGCCCCATAGAAGGCGTAGTTTCTAAAACCACTTGAATCGGTATAAAAAACCGGGAAGCCGAAATTTTTTGTTTTGAAGACATTATCCCCAGTCTCATGGTCAAACATGCCATAGCGATGCGTCATCTCTGTGATGGCACCTCTGTCTTTAAATGTGGGTGAACTTTCACCTGCTTTTTGAACGGCAAGATGGGTTATGTTATAGGCATATTTTGCTTCAACCACAACTGGGAAACAGTTGCCTGGATCTGTGCAAGCCCCAAAATCAAGTGTTTCCCAATCCGGGAAAGACACTTTACCAAAACCACTGGTGGCCGATTTATTTAAAATCGCCTTGACGACAGAAGTAAAACCGGGTCCATCAGGGAAGCGTTCATGGACTTTGATGATGGATTCCCCGTCTGAACCAATGGATGCCGATGCCGCAAAGAAGTCGGTAATTTGATCTCCAAACTTGACGTTCAAAGTCCAAACCCCGTAGTTGCTAAAAGAGCCATCTGCGGCTTGTGTTGCGGCCGTATAGATTTTAAACTCGGCTTTGATGATTTGTTGTTCTCCCTCGTCGATCGCTTCGATCCAGGCCCTGACCCGTGTGACTTCTGCGCCATCCTCTATGATGACATCTGATTCTACAATCCAGGGTTCCAGCGTTTTTGTTGCAACGCCATTGACCTCGTCCTGCCAGGCCACCATGGATTTGTAAGGGGCAGCCCCAATATTGGTGGCGTCGGCATAGTTTGTCTGCGCCAGTGCTGAGAGTATTTGCTCAACAATTGCAAATCGTTCCAGTGTGGGTTCATTCACATAAGTATTGGTAAACGCTTTACTGTAATCCGAGTCGGCGACGGTTGCGGCACGGAAAGCAGCCAATTTAGATCTTAATCCAACTTTTAATTTTGCACGGGCTTTTAAGCTGGTTGTTGCATCTGTTGGGACTGCGGAGATCTCCGTGGGAAGTGAGAGTCCGGTACTTGAAGTTGTTGAAGTGGAACCGCTGCTGCCGCAGGCGGCGAGACCCGCACTGAACATACATGCGAGTGAGAGATAGACATACTTCTTCATAGGGTTGTTTCCCCCCCTTGTAGGGCGGGCGGATTGCCGCGCCAGTCGAGGGCAATTTTTTGGGCGACAGGCAATAGGGAGCGCTCATCCGGATTTAAGCAGAGCCTCCTTAAGCTGTTTAACCCAATAAAAAAGCCCATTTCATGAATGAAATGGGCCACACGTAATACAGACACTCACTCGGCAAATTCAGCCGTTTATTGGAGTCTATCTTCGGTGGCCCAACCAGCATGCCCATGCCTTACTGCATCGGCGAAGCTTTGTGACTTTGCGTCCCGGTCTTTCGACCAGTTTGCCTTTTTTCCAGACAGATCTAAGCTACCAAAAATTCGGTGAGTGTCAAGAATCGTTGTGGACAAAAAGAAGAATGAGTCCAAGGGACTATCGGATGGTGGCACCTGGCGGGACTTCTTCTTCAAAGGTTGCCAGGGCCAGGACTTTTTTTCCCCCAGCCGCAAGCAACATGCCTTGGGATTCGATCCCCATAATGGTTGCGGGTTGCAGATTGGCAATAATAATTACTTCTTTTCCGATGAGATCGGAAGGCGCATATTTTGTGGCAATGCCTGCGACGACCTGTCTTTTTTCATTGCCAATATCCACCTGAAGCAATAAGAGCTTTTTGGTTTTTTCGATTTTTTCAGCGGATCGCACAATGCCCACGCGAAAATCCAGTTTGGCAAAATCGTCAATCGTCACAAGGTCTTTAATGGGCGCGGGGCTGGCCGCTTTTTTTGAAACGGACTTGTGTTGCTGTGCCGCTGCTTTTTTCTGGGTCTGAATCCGTGGAAAAAGAGATTTTCCTTTTGCAACGGGCAAGCCCGAGTGCAAGCCTCCCCAATGACATTGTTCTTGCAAACTTGCATCATTTGAGACCTCCGAAAGACCAAGCTGCCGCGCCATTTCTTTGGCCGCTTGCGGCATAAAGGGCGCGATGAGGCAGGATACAATACGGATGGCTTCTGTCGTGTAAAAAAGCACGGTCTGGAGTCGGTCTTTTTTGTTGGGATCTTTTGCCAGCAACCAGGGCGCTGCTTTTTCGATATATTGATTGGCGAGCCGGATAAGCTGCCAGATTTCATGCAGGGCTTTTTCAAAGGCCAATTGTTCCAAGTGTCGATCCACTTTTTCAAAAAGGCTTTCTGCGGCCGCCTGTAAGTTTTGATCTTCCGGTGCATCCCCTTTGATTTTTTGTGGTGTTTTTTTGTCTGAGTAGCGCTCCAACATCGTCAAGGTGCGTGAGAGCAGGTTGCCGATGTCGTTTGCCAGGTCACTGTTAATGCGATTTACAAGCACGTCTTTTGAAAAATCGCCATCATTTCCAAAAGGGACTTGCCGGAGCAAAAAGTAACGGAAGGCATCCACACCGTAGGTTTTTGCCAACTCGGCAGGATTCACGACATTGCCCCGGCTCTTCGACATCTTTTCGCCATCAAGGGTCCACCAGCCGTGGGCAAAGAGTTTCTTCGGCAGCGGTAGGCCTAAGGCCATGAGCGTTGTCATCCAATAAACAGCATGTGTGGTGAGAATGTCTTTGCCCACGAGATGCACGTTTGCAGGCCACCAGTGATCGAAATCGCTCGCATCGTCCGAAAAACCGACAGCGGAAATATAATTAACGAGGGCATCCAGCCAAACATAGGTCACGTATTCCGTGTCGAAAGGCAGTTCAATGCCCCAGTTTAGACGGTGTTTCGGGCGAGAAATGCAGAGATCACCCAAAGGTTTGTCCAAAAATCCAAGCACTTCATTTCGGCGACTTTGTGGTTGGATAAAGTCTTTATTTTCGAGGATGTGCTGACGCAGTTGTTCTTGATATTGCCCCATTTTAAAAAAATAGTTGCGTTCTGAAAGGGCTTCGACGGGGCGATGGCAGTCGGGGCAAAGGCCATCAATGATTTCTTTTTCCGTCCAGAAACGTTCATCGGGGGTGCAATACCAGCCCGTGTAGGTATCGGCATAAATTTGATCTTTTTCCCAAAGCTGATTCAGCACGGTGATAACGGTTTTTTTGTGACGGTTTTCTGTGGTGCGGATAAAGTCGTCATTTGAAATATTGAGGGTCTGCCAAAGGGTTTGGAAACCGCTCACCAATTCGTCGGCATGGGCAAGTGGGGCGATTCCGCGTTGTTTTGCGGCATCTTCGACTTTTTGCCCGTGTTCGTCTGTCCCCGTCAGGAAGTGCACTTCATCTCCGAGTAAACGATGATAGCGCGCAAGCACGTCAGCGGCGAGTGTGGTGTAGGCGTGCCCGATGTGAGGCACGTCGTTTACATAATAAATGGGTGTCGTGATGTAGTAGGTTTCTCGCTCGCTCATATTTTCTCCATGACTGTGTTGCTGTGGGACTCAAATGCAGATATCAGTACGCGTGGGTTTCATCTACGCACGGTTTGAACGGGGTGGATTATAGCGAATCGGTGGTTGCGAGTAAATCGGGTGTAGGGGAGAGGGATTGATTCATGAGCTTGACGAGATCGGAAAAGACGGGCATCCATTTTTTGGGGAGGGCTTCTCCTCGCAGCACATCGGCTTTTCTGGGGTTGATGGCTTTTCCGTTTTTATAAAGGGTGTAGTGTAAATGGGGGCCGGTACTCAAACCCGTTGAACCGACACGACCAATAAAATCTTCCTGTTTGACCCGTTTTCCTTTTTTGAGCCCCCGCGCAAAAGCGGAGAGATGTCCGTACAATGTTTTGTAGCCGTTTTTATGCCTGATGATAATTGTTTTTCCATAGCCGCCATTATTCCCCACGAAGCTGATTACACCGTCACCCGCAGCGCGAATCGGGGTACCGCGTTTGGCCGCAAAATCAATCCCCAGATGTGGGCGATTGATTTTGAGCACGGGGTGCAGTCGTCGGGTGGCATAACCGGAGCTGATGTACCGGTAACGTAAGGGCGATTTCATAAAGGCTTTTCTCAAAGAACGGCCTTCGGCATCATAATAGTCGCCCCGTGTGCCTTCTGCTTCAAAATAGTAGGCTTGGTAGGCTTTGTTTCGGCCGATTATTTCTGCGGCAAGCACCCTACCCATTTTGACAATCCTGCCCTCTTTTTTGAAGACTTCGTAAACCAAGCTAAATTGATCGTCCACGCGAATTTCGTTGCCAAAGTCGATGTCCCAGGCAAAGATATCAGATAAGTCGAGTATGATTTCGATTGGAACGCCGAAGCGTAAGGCCGATTCGTAAAGGGTGTCCGTAATCACCCCTGATCGGCGTTCGATGGATTTTTCGAATGTCGCGGTCTTTTTTTCTGCGAAAAACTGGCCTTCCGTTTGAGCAATTTCAAGTGAATTTAAGGGGTCAATCTCATAAGAAAAATGTGCGACTTGTTGGGCATTTGCATCAAAGGTGACGGCGATGGTTTGACCGGGACGAACTGTTCTTAAATTATAAACCGCTTTGGATGCAATGGTAATGTCGTAAATTTCGCGATCTGAAACCCCAAGTCGGGAGAGCACATGAGAAAGCGTGTCACCCTTTTTAAACTGATGCTCTTTCACGATGGCCTCAGGGACAGGCGGTGTGAGGGGCTGCGGTTTATTTTGTGTTTCGATTTCTTTCGGGGGCTGGAGTGCTTTCTGCGTCTGAGATTCAGAAGTGACGAGGGGCTTCGTATTGCTTTCGGGCTCGGAGAGTAGCCAGAAACCCAGGTAAGAAGCCACGATGAGCCCGGTTGAAACCAGGAAGGGAATGCTTTTCCAAAAATGCGGTCGATCAGAGGCCATAGAAAATCTTACCATTTGTTCAGCTCATGCATCGTGTATTGTTCAAAAATGCGAGATGATGCACGTAGACGCCGCAGTTTATCGTAAAAAGGTAAGGTATGGCAAGCCGAATTATTTTGGGAACCTCTGATTAAGTCTGTTAGGGGGTATTTTAATTCCCCGCGATCATCATTTCCGAAATTTTAAGGGTGGGCGCTGCGATGGTGCGTGTTAAATCAACATCATTTCCAACGATTTCAATGTTTTGATACATGTCTTGTAGTTTTCCGGCGATGGTGAGTTCTTCGACCGGATAGGCCAATTTCCCATTTTCAATCCAGATGCCTGCTGCACCGCGTGAATAATCCCCTGTAATGAGATTGATGCCAAAGCCAATCAACTCTGTGACCAATAGCCCGGATTGCACCGAGGCGATGATTTCCTCCTGAGAATGTGTGCCTGGCAACATGTGAAAGTTGGAGATCCCCACACCCGGTCCGCCGCCTGTGCCACGGACGGCGTTTCCCGTGGAGGGCAGGCCCAGTTTTTTTCCTGAGTAGGTGTCGAGCAGATAACTTTTGAGTACCCCATTTTCGACAATTGTCTTTTTGTAAGAAGGCAGACCTTCTCCGTCGAAGGGTCTTGAGCCAAAGCCTTCAGGCAATGTAGGATCATCGACGATGTTGATTAGGTCTGAGGTGATCAAATTTCCGATTTGATCCGTCAAAAAAGACGCCTTTTTGTAGAGGGCGTAACCTGAGAGTGCGGAGGCGATATGTCCTAAAAGTGAACCTGCGATTTCGGGTTCAAAAATGATGGGGGCTTTCTGGGTTGAAACTTTTCTTGCTCCCAAACGACGCAGGGTACGTTTGGCCGCTTTTTGTCCAACAGATTCGGGTGAATCCAATTGCTTAAATTTTCGTTTGGAGCTGTACCAATAATCCCGCTGCATCTGACCCTTTTCGCTCGCAATGGGGGAAACGGAGAGCGATGCCCCTGATCCTTGATTACGGCCGGAAAAACCTTTGCTGCTGACATACAGCACTTCATTGTAGGAGTGGCTGAAGTCTGCGCCTTCCGAATTGTCGAGACGGGGGTCTGTTTCCAATGCGGCGCGTTCCGTTCTTTTTGCCAGTTCAATCTTTTCATCGATTGAAATATTATCGATCTCCTTGTCAACGAGATCGAGTTTTGGAAAGCTTTGTGCGTACTCTGCTTTTTCTGGAAGACCTGAGAAGGGATCTTCTTCTGCAATTTTTGCGAGCTCACAGGTATCATTGACGAGTTGTTCAAGGGAGGCGGGGGAGAAATCTGAGGTAGAGGTAATGGCCGAGCGTTTGCCAAAAAAGAGCCGGAGCCCGAGGCTTTTGCCTCGTGCGTTGCTTATTTTTTCGACTTCTCCCAAACGGACTTGTGTTGAAAAAGAGTCTCCTTCGACCACGAGCAAGTCGCCTTCAGTCGCCCCTTTGTTTTTGGCTGTATCGAGTAGTTGTTGTGCTTGTTCGGTTTGAAATTGCATGGTGAGGCCCTCTGCTGTGATTTGTTGGTTCGGCTGAAGGCCCGATGATAACAATAAACGCCCGGAGATCCAAGGGGCTGTCATCGTGGACGAAAATGCAATCTATTGTGTTTTAAAAGTCCAAACCGCGCTTTGTGATACGCCCCCTCGTCCATCTTTTGCAATGACGGTCCAGAAATATTGGCTGTTCTTTTCCAGGTTTGAAACACGATAAATCTGATTCTTTGAAAGGCTTGTGCTCCCGCCACCGCCACCTGAGCTACAGGCGATTAGGAATGTTCCTGAGAGGAGTAGGAGAATCATGGAAAGCTTTTTCAAGCTTTTCCTTGTTTGTTCTTTTTGAGGCATTCGTCCGATGAAAACAATTCCAAAGACAAAGAGGCTCATGCCGAAACTTGCCAGCATTTTATTTTTTTTAAGGGAAAGCGCCACAACTTGAATCGGGTCACAATTCAAAGGGTTTGTTTCTCTGCAATAATAAAGATCGTAGCTGAGGGGGTCTCCGTCGGGATCATTCACGGGGGTCCACTCAAAATCAAAAGAAGTTCCGACATTTTCCTGGGCATTGGCCGGAAAAAGTAATTGTGTTTTATCCGGGGGGTTATTTTGCGCCCCATCAAGTCCTGTTCCGCTGAGGCTCACGCTGACTTGGTTTTCATCGGGGTCGTCTGAAAATATTTTGAAGCTGGCGTTTGTCAGTCCTGTATCCAGGGGTGAAAACCGGATGCTGACAAGACAAGTGCTTGCGGGCGGGAGCATTTCTCCTGAACAGGCGTTATTTGTGATCGCAAAGGGAGCCGAAAGTGTTGACAGTGTACCAATACGCAAGTTGGCATTTCCTGTGTTTGAAATGTTGAGCGTCTCTTCGGAGGTGTTGCCCAAGGTGATGTTGCCAAAAGGGAGCTGGTGATCATTCGTGGGTGTGAGGCTGTCACTCACTGTAATATTGGGAAGCAAAGGCATGAGCCCTTGGCCGCTTAGATTCAGGATAACACTGCTTTCATCCGCATCATCTGAGGGAATGTCAAAACTGTCGTTCGCGCTCATAGAAGCCGTAGGAGAAAAACGGATGACAAAGGTACATTGACTGGATGGTGCCAATAATTGTCCATCGCAGAGATTGTTCTGAAGGCTAAAGGGGGCAGAAAGCCCGTCGGATTGCGCGAGGGTTCCGATCTTGAGGTTGGCATTTCCCGTATTTAAAATAGTGACGGTCTGATCAGCGGTCGTGCCTTCTGTTTGATCGCCAAAGGCAATTTCCAGATCGTCAATGGGTGTAATGTTGTCAATGACGCGGATGTCCGGTGCAGGCAATGGTGAGCCTGTTCCGCTGACCGTGAAGGTCAGCGGGTTTTCATCGGGATCATTTGAGGGGATGTCAAAGCTGTCATTCTCATTTGTGAGGTTTGTGGGAGAAAAACGCAGATCGACGGTACATTGTGATGCGGGACTTAAATTTTGCCCGGAGCACTTGTCATTGATGAGCGAAAAAGGCGCGATCAGTAGATCTGTGGACGCCAGCGTGCCTAAAACCAAGTTTGAGCCCCCGTCATTGCTGATGGTCAGACGCTGCGTGGAGGATGTGCCAATCGTCACCTGTGCAAATAGAATTTGCAGATCGTCAATGGGAACGAGACTGTCCGAGACGGTGATGTCCGTTTCGACCAGGGGGTGGCTAATTTTTAATAAAATGCCGTCACGGCTACCGCCACCATAGGTCCCTTGTACGGGATTGACCATTGGAAATAGGCTGGAATCCGTCCATCCCACGATATGGCTTGTCCCTTGAGCATCTACGGCAATGCCCGCACCAATTTGACTGCCTCCTGTGCCCAAATAAGTAGAATAGATGAGTGCCGTTCCGGCGGCATTGAGTTTTAAGGCAATGATATTTGTGTTTCCGGCCAGCATGTTTTGCATGGGCGTGAGGGTTGGAAAATCGCTCGATTGACTCCAGCCCGTAATGTAGATATTGTTAGAGGTATCCAGAGTGACGTCTTCCGGAACGTCATTGCGGATGCCCCCCAGGTAGGTCGCGTATTGCAGTGCATCCCCTGTGGCCTTGAGTTTGGCAATGAAAAAATCCTGATTGCCCTTTTTTGTGCTTTGCAGCGGAAGCACAGTCGGGAAGTCAAGCGACAGGGTTTCTCCGATGAGAATGACATTTCCAGAAGCCTCAAGGGCAAGCCCCGTCGCGGCGTCATTGTGGCTTCCCCCTAAATAACTTGAGTAGTGCCAGGCTGTGCCTGCAGGATTTATTTTTGTAATAAACGCATCAAAAAGCCCTCCGTTATTCTCTTGAAGGGCAGAGACCGTTGGGAAGTCGGTCGCATTTGTTTTTCCGGTGACATAGGCGGCACCTGTGGCATCCACCGCAATATCACGAGCAAAATCATCCCCGAATGTCCCATTGGCACTGCCGCCTAAATAGGTCGAATAGTCCAGATAACTTCCAGAGGCATTTATTTTTGTGACAAAGGCATCTGAATATCCTGCCCGACTGCCTTGAATGGCTGCGGCCGTGGGAAAATCCTGAGAGAGGGTTTCTCCGGTGAGATAAACTCCGCCTGCTGTATCTACGGCAATGCCTCGACCGTAGTCTTTCGAAAATCCCCCTAAATAAGTTGAATATTCCAAGACGGTGCCGTCGGGGCCGAGTTTTGCGACAAAAACGTCCCATTCTCCGCCATTCTTACTTTGGATCGGAAGGGCGGTGGGAAAATCGACTGAATCCGTATGCCCGATCACATAGGCCGCGCCACTGGCATCAACGGCAATATCAATGGCAATGTCTTCGCCGCTACCGCCTAAGTAGGTGGCATACAGTAAGGTCGATGTTGCAAGATCAATTTTGGCCACAAACGCACTGCGTGTGCCTCCGGGGTGACTGCCCTGTAAGGGCGTTTTTAGCGGGAAATCGCTAGACCAGGTTTCACCTGCGATATAGGCATTGCCCGCATTATCCAGTACGATGGCCCAGGCAAAATCATTATTTGTGCCGCCCAGATAACTTGAGGTGTCTAGTGTCGGATCAATAATGAGTGGATATCTTTTGTCGTAAGTCCCTAATTGGAATCCGTAGCGGTGGAGGGGTTTGTGCTTGCCTGAGGCTTCTGCCAGCAACCTGAATCGACTCCTGACTTCGACGCGTCTGCCTGAAATTTCCTGATAAACATAGGGTGGTTTTTGTCGCAAAAGCCCTTCTTTTAAAATGATTTCAAGTGTGCCGTTTTCTGAAAGTTTTAAGGCCTCAAGCCCTTCGTAAGCCAGTTGGATCTTGGAAGGATCTGCACCAGGGGCCACAATCAGGTCGTAGGCGAGTTGACCTTGATTTCCGTAGAAGCGCATGTCAATGCCATCGTAGATTTCTTCATAAAGAATGGAACGGTAGCTTGCAATGTCTTGATGCCAATTTTCTGGGCGATTTCCATAAAAATAGCTCAGCGCTGCCTGTTGTTTGTCTTCGGGAAGCACAATCCCCCCTTTTTTAGCATTGAGGGGGAAGAGTCTGATCTCAGTATTTTGGGCCATTTTTGGAAAATGGGTGAAGAGGGAGAGACCTTCTGTGGTGAAAAAGAGGCTGTGTTTTTCGCTGTGGCTGTAATATTTTATTTCGTCGGGGAATTGACCCTGATTTTCAATAAAATAAAGGGGTATTTCCGCAGAGGGGTTTTTTGTCGGTGTCCCATTTGTTTTGGCAATGCTTTCTCTCACAGGCCCGACAAAAAGTAGAAGGCACAATGTGAAACAAAGCCCAATTTTTGCCATCATAAGGTCCATTTTTAATCAACAATTCCTTTAGAATATTTGAATTTATTGAGACCAGGATCTTTCCTTTTTATTGATAATCTATAGATTATATCATTTAACTGAAAGAATGCAGGGAAAGAAGGGATTAAGAGAGGTGAACAGGGATGCGAATCAATGCGAGCCAAAGGGGATCAAAGGCTTCTAAAATAGATCTAGGCCCTTGTAATTGAGGGGCTTCCCTTTGATGAAGAGGGCCGCAATCTTTTTTGCCTCAAGGGCGGGGCTAAAAATATGACCTTGAATAAAGTCACAGCCGATGGTGCGTAAAAAATTAAGCTGTTCCTCTGTTTCGACCCCTTCGGCGACCACTTCAATTCCCATCTCGTGGGCCATGTAAACAATGGCTTTTGCGATGGCATTGTTGTTTTTGTTTCCAGGCAATCCCACGACAAAAGATCCATCTATTTTGAGGACATCAATGGGCAAGCGGGCCAAATAGTTGAGGGAAGAATAACCCGTTCCAAAGTCGTCAATTGAAATCTTGAAACCGTGTGCACGGAGTTTTTTCAAATGGCGGACGGTGGTTCGGATATTTTGAATGACAGCGCTTTCTGTGATTTCCACACCGATATTTTTTGGCGACAGTCCATATTTTTCCACAAGCGTTGTGAGATGTTTGCAAAGATCCAGGTGCTCAAAATCGACTGCCGAAATGTTGATGGATACACGCATGTCCTGAGTATTTTTTGTAGAGATTGATTTCATTTTTTGTATGAAGGCACAGACATTTTCGATCATCAGTTTGTCAATTTCAATGATCATGCCTTTTTCTTCCGCCAGTGGAATAAATTCCACGGGGCTAATAAAATGCCCATTTCCCTGGGGCCAGCGCACAAGGGCTTCCATCCCAGCGATGTGGCGATCTTTAAGTCGAATGATGGGCTGGTAATGTGTTTCTAATATCCCATTGTCCATGCCTTTTCTCAGGGCTTTTTCAAGCGCGACTTGTTTGAGGATTTTTTCGTTCAAGGAACTTGTAAAAAAATGAAAATTGTTTTTACCGGTTTCTTTGGCGTGGTACATTGCAATATCCGCATTTTTGAGCAGGACTTCAGTCGAGTCCCCATTTTCGGGATATAAGGCAATGCCAATGCTGACGGAAGTGTAGATGATCTCGTTACGGTGGATAAAGGGTTTTGAAATGGCTTTGACGATGCGGGCGGCGACTAAAGCGGCTTCTTCTTCCTCTTGAAGTTTGTGTAAAATAATTGTAAATTCGTCACCTCCCAAACGTGAAACCGTATCTCCCGAACGTGCCCCGATTTGAAGTCGTCGCGCCAACTCCTTGAGAAAAAGGTCTCCAAAGGAATGTCCTTTGCTGTCGTTGATGATTTTGAAATCATCCAAATCGATGTATAAAAGTGCAAAAATCGTATTGGCGCTTTTGGTATGTTTGATGGTTTGCCGGAGTCGGTCGTAAAAAAGCTGGCGGTTGGGTAGGCCAGTCAGGGCATCGTGGTAGGCCTTGTACTCAATTTTCTGCTCATTTTGTTTGATTTCAGTAATGTCGTAAAAAACAGCGGCGTATTGTGTGACCCGTTTTGAGGAATCCCGGATTTCGGTAATCGTGAGTCGTTCGGGGTAGACCTCGCCATTTTTTCGACGGTTCCAAATTTCACCTTCCCAGCGCCCTTTTTCAAGGAGGGCTGACCACATTGCCTCATAAAATGTTTGATCGTGTTTTCCCGATCTCAGGATCGAGGGGTTTTTCCCGATGACTTCTTTGGCACTGTATCCTGTTATTTCGGAAAATGCGGGATTAACGGACTGAATGACGGAATCGCAATCCGTAATCATGACCCCTTCTAGGATATTTTCAATGACTTTTGCAGATAAGGCGAGTTTTTCATTGATGTGTTTTCGGTCGGTAATATCCTGAAGCGTTCCCGAAATTTTATAAGCGTCTCCTGAGTGATCCAGGTAGGACTTGCCCTGTGCTCGCACGATACGCTTGACCTGATCTCCTCCGAGCATGCGTAATTCAATATCGTAAGGAGTCTTCAGAAGTACCGCATCATCATTTGCTTCACGGAAGAGATCCCGGTCTTCTTTATGGATCACCCAGAACATCCTTTCAAAAGATGGAGGGACTTCTTCAGGCTTAAATCCAAGGAGTTTGTAGATCTGTGCAGACCAGGCATGCCGTCCACTCAAAATTTCCCAAGTCCAGCTGCCGATACCCGAAATCTCCTGGGCCTCTGCCAAACTTTGTTCGCTGTTACGCAAGGCCTCTTCTGTCTGAATGCGACCTTGTTTTTCTCGATGTTTTTTTAAGACCCTTTCAAGGGTGTAGGGCAGAATTTCCGAATAATGACTTGAGCTGTCCTTGATGACATATTCATCAATGCCCATCTTGAGGGCTTTGACTGCGGTTTCTTCGTTTCCCGCACCCGTCAATAAAATCAGAGGAATCGGGGTCTTGTGGTCGATAAGATTTTTGCAAAGACCCAAACCGGAAATCCCTGGCAAACCATTATCGGTCATCATGACATCGAAGGTATCGGGGTTGTCTTCGAGGATTTGTATTGCATCTTCTGCGCGATGGCAGGTGGTAATTTCACAAGAGAGATGGCTTTTATGAAAGGCCCGCTCAAACGAAATCCGGTCATGTTTGTTATCTTCGACCAGAAGAATACGTATTGTGCATTTGTTTTTATCCGAGTGCATTTTCAAGGTTTGGTAATTCAACCATTTCCCAAAAGAGGTTTATTGTTTTAATTGCATGGGACAGGTTTTCAAATCCAACCGGTTTTTTAATATAGGCCGTCGCACCCAGGTCATAGCTGCGAACCCGATCTTCTTCTGCTTTTGATGTGGTTAAAATAATGACGGGCAAATTACAAAATTGGGGTTCTCCTCGGATTTGGTCTAAAACTTCATGTCCATTCATTTTGGGCATGTTAATGTCTAAGAGCAGAATGCCGGGTTTTGGTGCTGATTTTGGCTCGGAATATTTTCCGCGTTGATAAAGGTAGTCGAGGCATTCCTCCCCGTCATTGACGACATAGAGCATGTTTGTAATCTTGTTTTCCTGCCAAGCGCGTCTTGTGGCGATGATGTCATGTTTGTTGTCCTCAGCCATGAGCGCGATAAAAGGGTTTTTTTCCATACTACTGCCTCCTTACTTTGTTTTTGGGATGGTAAGATAAAAGGTGCTGCCTTGATCGGGCACGGATTGCACATGCACGGACGATCCCAGTTTTGAGGCCGCTTTTGTAACGGTGGCAAGCCCGATGCCTGTTCCTTCATACTCGGAATCTGCGTGCAATCTTTGAAAAGGCATAAATATTTTTTCAAAAAATCGCGCGTCCATCCCGAGGCCATTGTCTTTGACAAAAACTTCAAGCGTTTGTTTTCCATGATTCCCCTTTTTAGCCCATCCAAACTCAATGCGTTTTTTCAGGGCTTTATTGTATTTCAGGGCATTGGTCATTAAATTTTGAAAAATTTGGCGGAGCAGGGTGGGTTCTGCGGAAATCGTCGGCCAGTGTTTTTCGATGAGGATTTCCGTTTCTTTTGGCAGCGCCAAACCTTCAATGAGGGTATTTAGAAAGTCATACAAATCAATTTCTTTGAGTGTGACCTTTTTTCTCCCAATGCGAGAAAGTTGTAGTAGGTCTTCTAAAAAAGCTTCGCTTTGGCAAACCGCTTCGCCTAAACCTTCAAGATAGATCTCCTGGTCTTTTCCTAAGGTTCCCTTGAGATCTTTTTGTAAAAAATCGGCATAATTGTGAATGGCTCTCAGTGGGGCTTTGAGGTCGTGTGAAACAACATAGGTAAATTCGTTCAATTCTTTATTGAGATGGCTTAAGTCGCGGATGAGTTGCTCACGTTCATGATCGGTTTTTTTATAATGTCCAGCCAATGCGGTTGTGACCCAAATCGTAAACACCGCAAGAATACGATTTGAAACTTCAATGGAAAATGTCCCTGCCTCAAAGGACATAAAAAAACCCAAAAAATTTAAAAATGTTCCCGTGATTGCCGTAATGATGGTGAAGGATTTTTTTGTGGACCAGAGGGAGATTAAAACCAAAATGACATAAAGTATACCGCCTGCTACACCACTTGGAGTAGAAATATCTAAAAGGAAAATCCCAATGGCAAAAACAACACAGAGCGCGCTGAGAATAATGATATTGTCATTCTTTGCCTCATCAGCCCCAGGATTCATCTTGATCGCAGTCCTTGTTTGTTTATAAAGTCCGAATAGAACAGCAGGGGCTTCACCTGCCTACAGCAAGACTGCCCCCATCAATCAAATGTACCGTAAGCCCTAAAAGCTGGCAAGGCGATTTACATCATGTTTTCTAAGGTTTAGAGGTTTTATTCATTCTTCGGATTGCCTGTTTCCCTCTGGCCCGTTTTTCCTTATAATCGAACGATGTTGCGCGCATCGTTTCATCCGATTATTGCCCGCTGGTTTTGCGAGCGTTTTGAAAAACCGACCGAGGCCCAGGTGGCGGGCTGGCCTGCCATCTTAAAAAATCAAGACACGCAAAACTACAGGGTTTTGAGATGCCTGCGATTGTTTGGGAGCGTGTTAAAATTGGCGCGACAAAAAATGCAAGCCGCATTTTGCCTTGCCGGAAGTGGTGCCACTTTTAAGACAAAAGCGTGAGGGTGCAAAAGACCCATTGACTTTTATCTCTGCAAGTGACCCAATGAACCTGGTTGGTATTCTCACCCCCGGGCCGAAGGTTAAGGCCGCTGCATCCAATGTGCTGGCCTACTTGGGAGGGAGGTATGTTGGAAGTCGCCAGGGCAAAACAACTTGGATTGATCCTGCGCTTGATGAAAAAATCCAGGCAAAGTTTTCAGGGGGTTTAATCCGATTTTGAGCGTTTCATTGCCTTATGGTGTTCGAAAACACACTTCAGATTACACCTCAAAACGGGCGCTTCGACCACGCGGTGGCTGCGATTAAAATAGGCCAAGCCTAAGTTTTTTATTTTAATACAATAAAAGGGATGATATGCCAAAAAAGTATTATGTTGTTTGGGTGGGACGCAAGACGGGTATTTTTACAACTTGGCCGGATTGTAAAAAACAAGTCGAACAATTTCCGCAAGCAAAATATAAATCATTCCCAACAAAGCCCGCAGCAGATGCTGCTTATTCAGCGGGTTGGGGTACAGGGTTGAACAAGGCCCGTAAATCTTTGTCTGTTGCGAAGCCTGCCGATGTTCTCCCAACTTCAAATAAACAATTTGATCTTAGCATTTATTGTGATGGCGGTTGTGAACCCAATCCAGGAAAAGCAGGTTCGGGGGTTGCGGTGTATCAAAAGGGTATTTTAAGCGCACTTTGGTACGGGCTTTACAACGCAAATGGCACAAACAATACCGCGGAACTTAATGCCTTGCATCAATCCTTGCTGATTGCGAAAAAAAATGTTGATGCGGGGTTTAAGATTCAAATTCTTTGTGATTCACAATATTCGATCAATTGCATTACGCTGTGGGCCTATGCTTGGAAAAAAAAGGGCTGGAAGCGAAAAACCGCGGGCGATATCAAAAATCTGGAACTGATTCAAAAAGCCCATGTTTTGTATGAACAAATAAAAAATCATATTGATGTTTCTCATGTAAAAGCCCATATCGGGATTGAAGGCAATGAGCTTGCAGATCGTATGTCTATCTTTGCGATTGATCAAAAAAATGTTGATTTTTGTCAGTATTCAAAAGCGCTCGATATTCCAAGTATCCTCAGTTTGAGAACGGGTTAAAAATTGACTGACTTTAAAGATAAACATACGGCATATTTCTCTGAAGATTTTGTTTCTCTCGATTTATCGCAGCGTGAAATGTCGGCCCTTGTTTTTGAGGATTGTACCTTTGATGCTTGCAATTTAAGCGAAACAATCTTCAATGAATGTGACTTGAGGGACTGTCGTTTTGTGAACTGTAATTTGAGTGTCGTGAAGGTAAAAGCGAGTACATTTTCCGGTATTATTTTTGATACCTGTAAAATAATCGGAATAGATTGGACACGTGCTTCTTGGCCGAGTATTGCTTTACAAACACCCCTAAAGTTCTACAAGTGTGTGATGAATGATTCTTCTTTTTTTGGACTTAAGATGAAAGATCTTGTGATCAAGGAATGCCAGGCACAGTCTGTGGATTTTAGGGAAGGCCATTTTCAGGGAGCAAATTTCGTAAAGACAGATCTATCCGACAGTCTCTTTATGCAAACAGATCTGGAACATTCAGATTTTACAGATGCGACTCATTACGCGATTGACATTCGTTTTAACAAAGTCACGCAGGCCAAATTTTCTCGTTTTGAAGCCCTTAATTTACTTGCGCTTTTGGAGATCGATTTGGTTGACTGAGGGATTGAGGTTTAAAAAATGAATACTCACGAAAAAATTAACTATCTTGAGTTCCCATCACGGGATCTTGAAAAAACAAAAACCTTTTTTAGGAGTGTTTTTAGCTGGTCTTTTATCGACTACGGCCCCGAATACAGTGCTTTTGAAAATGCAGGCATTGCAGGTGGATTTTTCAAATCTGATTTGTCCGCCTGCACTGAGAAGGGCAGCGCCCTCGTTGTTTTTTACAGTAACAACCTTGAAGAAACACAAACGAAAATCAAAACAGCGGGCGGTTTAATCGTCAAAAAAATCTTCTCGTTTCCAGGGGGACGACGTTTTCACTTTAGTGACCCCAACGGCAACGAATATGCCGTGTGGTCAGATTTAGATTAGGCTTGACCGTATTTAGTGTCAAGTCAAGCAGAAGTGTCGCTTACATGAATGCGATAAGCGGCCATCTGCGGCGTTGCATTCGCCTAGATTAGCTATGGCTAGTCCGCTCTCATGCGCCTTGCAGCTCACCACTTCTCACCTCCCTGAAACCGCCTCTTCACACTTGACTCGACACTAGAGTGCGACGATTTGTTGTTCCTGGGCAAATTCGGGATGGCTTGTGAAAAGGATGATTTGGCGCTTTTTTGCGATCACTTGAAGAATGTTCATGACGGCCTCCCGAGAACCGGGGTCGAGGGTTTCAAAGGGTTCGTCTAAAAAAATGGGAAAGGCGATTTTTGAAAACTGACTTAAACTCGATAATACAAGAGAGAGAAAAACTTGATCGGCCAAACCGGGGCTCAGTTGATGGAGGGCCGTGGGGCCCACTTTAATTTCGCCATTGTTTTCGATTTGTATTGGGTCGCTGTTTTGGGGTTTAAATCGGCGGTATAAGATACCCGCATCATGTTCCAGGCGTTCACGACTGGGTTTTGTTCCATTTTCTGCGATATCGAGTAGCCCTGAAAAAAAGGAGCGCTCTTCGATTTGAACCGGATCATCAAGACCCGGAAAATCTGAAAAAGTGGTATCGGATGTACTTATTTTAGCCTCTGAGTCTCGAAGGGCCTCTTGAAGGCGATAGACCTCTTCTGAGAGGCTTTGGTGTCCTTTGAGTTGTTCTCGCAGTGTCTCAACTTCTGCTTCCAGATCTTTTGTTTTTTCCTCCAAGGCCTCCGGTGTTTCGCCATGAAGGAGTTCATCAATCTGCGTCCGCGCTGCTTCTTTCTTTTCTTGGAGGTTCCGGTATGCGCTTTGCTGTGTTTTGAGTCCGGCAAGGTCCTTCGATGCGGTCTTTTTGATCATCGCATAGATTGTGGTGTGTACTTTTTCAAATTTTTGCTCGGATTTACGGACGCGTTCATCCAAGAGGGATAATTCTTCTTCCAAAAGGTTTTGTGCTGTGGTGCGCCGAAGGCGTTTAAGGAATGCAAGCCCGCTGAGTGTACTGCCCAAGAGTACCCCCCCCAGGAAAATATAGCGAAAAAGACCCGTAAGGGGGAGCAAAAAGGGGAGTGAAAATGAACCGATGACGAACAATAAACCAAGGATCATCAGGGGGCTTCTCTTTTGAAGCGCCTGTTTTTTTAAAATCAATGTGGCTTCAAGCTCCTGTCCTTCCATTTCAAAGGTCTCGGAATTATCGGCCAGTTTTTTTTCATCCGATTCAAACTCGGCGATCTGTTCTGGGGGGATGAGGCTTGCGGCTGAAAAAAGCGAGAATTTCTCAGCCTCTGTGGCCTGCATCCGTTTTATTGTGTTTTCTAATTCCGAAATGGAAGCCATGCGTTTTTTGATTTCTGTGGCTTTATCCTGCTGGGTAAACATTTCGTCGTCGATCTCGGCCAGTGTATCCAGTTTTTTTTGAGCGGTTTCTAGCGCTGTTTCTTGTTGTGCTCGAAGGGCATCTGACGTCGCTTTTGCTTGAGATGTGGGCTCAGGTGTTTGAGCCGGTGTTTGAGCCAGTGTTTGAGGTAGACCCGGGGAGTCGGGCCTTGTCGCGATTTCCGGTAACGGTAGGATTTTTATCGTATTTCGTGTCAGTTGCCGTGAAGGCAGTCTGGGCGCATCAAGCATAAAGAGCAGTGCGCGTTCGTTTTCTTTCAGGCCACCTGTTGAGGTGTTTAACCAGGCTGAGATCTTATTCTGGGCCGTTTCAATTGTTGTGAATTTATTGCCTTCAGTTTCTTTTTTTGAGAGGTTCCAGAGGCCTTTTTTGAAATCTCTGGCGATGCGGTAGATCTTGTTGTCCGTGCTTTTAAAGGTGACGGCGACCTGATGGGTTTGATCTTCAAAAAAGGCAATGTGATTGTCTGGGGCATTAAAAAATACGGTGGAAAGCGCTTGATAAACCATGGTTTTGCCCGTCCCATTTTTACCGAGAATAGCGTTTAACCCAGGTTTAAACAGAATGCGTTTTGCTTTTTCAAAGGGGCGAATGCCGTAAATATCAAGCGCTAACAGGATCATCGCAAGAGCCGTATTCCTTTGTTTTAGAAGAGATTGTAATGATGAAAGTATATCAGAAGATTTAGAATGACGTGGTTCAGAAAAAATGGACATTTTTTAAGTGCTTTTTTCTAAAATCCATGTTTCTTCAAAGATTATTGGACTTAAATATCCAAGATAAGCGTGACGCCGTTTGAGGTTATAAAACATCTCAATGTCATCAATAACAGATTCTTTTAGAAGCATTTTTAGCACCCGCAGGCTTTAATCTCGATAAAATTTAAACCGACCATCAACGTGTACGGCCTGTGATGATGACTACCGCAACCAGCGTAGATGTGATGAAACGCATCGCCGCACGATGGCGGGCAGGATGATCTCGGCGAAGGTCTTGACCTTGTTCTTGATTTCCGCGATTTATTCTCTTTTTCGCGGGTGGGAATTGAGAGGGGAGGGATAAGTCCTTTGTCTTAGAATTTACATTTGAATGTTTCTGGTTCTATCATGTTGTGTCTTTGTGTCTTTGTGTCTTTGAGTATTAGCGACTTGAAGTGTCATTCCCGCATGGGTTTAGCGGGAATCTATTCAGAGGAACCTGGATTCCGGCTAAAACATTGGCGGAATGACGGAGGGGCCGTTCTTTCAATGTAGATCTTAATTTTTTCAGAAGAAAACTCTGATCAAAAAAAACAGTCTCAAAGCTATTTGGAAACCCAGCATGTCTCAGAATGAAAACATCTCCATAAACATCCCAAATGATGCTCAATCACGACAAGATGATCCCTACGTCAAGCACGCAAAATTTATTAAATATTGTTCTGCAAATAATGTCTTCCTAAATGGATGGATGTTAGAGGCGTATGAGAAAAATGGCTTACTTTATCCTTGCAAGCGTTTGTTATACCCACGTGAATTGTTGAAAAGGCAGTTCAGGGTAAGACATTCTTTTCCCAGAAGAAAATATAAAATTCGGGATGAATGGAAACCTCTGATTGATCTAGAAAAATCACTCTGGACTTGTACCAACCTCATGCATGACGGTTTTAAAAATGCGATGGCGGAAGGACACCCTTTTGAACAAAGATCTAGAAATGAAAAGAATCCCTATATTTTTAACCCTGCCAAAGAGCTGTTTAAAGCTTGGAAGCGCTATAAGGTTATTGTTGGAGAAATATCGGAAACAAAAATTAAAGAAAGCAGGGCCGAGCATTATTATTCAGCATGGAAAATTTTCTTTGTCCATGAGCTAAACAAAGAAAATACGGACACTCATAATCGTGCAACAGGAACGAGAAGTGGCTGGGAAATTGTCAATGCTCGCATTATTGTCTCCCGGCTAAATGAATTTATTCCTTTTTTTGAAAAAGTGAGCCTGTTCTCTTTTCGACGAAGTCTTTACGATTCAAACTACCATCATAGAAATCGAAAAGGATCCGAGGAAGAATGGACTGTCTCAACAGAAAAACTTAAACATATCGCAAGATTCTATTTTGAGGGTTTTTCTTATAAGGGATGGGTTCGCTTTCTTCGTAAGTTAATTGAAATTCATGAAAATACTCGCGAAGCAGAAAAATTTTTGTTGAGTCTAGAGGCTAAATGCTGCATTGCCAGGACGGTTCGGTTTTTACGTTATGCGACAAATTATGAATTTCAAAAAATTTGTGATGACGTTTCTGGCGTATTCAAGAATAGTCGTAGTCGAGGTTTGGAAGACGGTGTTGATATTCACCAAGGTAGACTTGAGGAGTTGTTTCCCAATGAAAAATGGGATCTAGAAAAAAACGTTTCGTGGATGCTCAAAGATAATTTAAAAGCGTTAAATGAATTATTTGAAGAAGGAGAACGGATTCCTGAATCTCTCGCCGCACAGCTTTTTGACGAATTAGCGAAAGAACCTCAATTCACTGCTCTTGCAGCAATCAGAAAAATCAACAAAGCTTATTGGGATCAGGGATTATGGTGCGAAAACAATATTTGGAGTGGTATCTCTGATTTAGCCGTTTCCATAGAAGATCATGGAAAGACTTGGATCGGAGAAAATAAGAGGTTGGAGGGAATCTTTTCGAGGTCGTTTGATCGCGGCGAGTTTTCAAATTTGAAACAGAACAACTCTATTGGACTTACGGCAAAGACTGCCAATGAATTCATCCAGAAACTACAATTTCTCTTGCAGTCAAAAAAAATTCCAGAAAATAAACGATGTGGAAAACATCTACTCATTACTTTACTGACAAGAAATTTTTCCGCACATAACAGCGGTGGTTTTGAAATCCTATCCCAAGAAGAACGTTCTGGAATCTATATCGCTTTGGTCAGAACCTTGTTTGTGGTGTATGCGCAGCACAAAAACTTGTGAGAAGAAAAATGCTGAACGCGGGATGAATGTGTTTATGAACTCACTATACTTCGTAAATTTAAAGGAGTGGCCTATGTAATTCCACCTCAGCCCATATTCGATCCACGCCTTTTTCGCATATCCGCTATGCTCTTAGCATCAAAAAACCCAACTACAAGAAAGCCAGATGGATTTTAACAGCCTGATCGATCAAGCACACCTCATTCTGCTGGAGCCTTCCCAAAAGCTTTACCAGACGTCTTTTATCAAGCGTTCGGATTTGATCGGCCTTGACCTTGGAGTCTTTCGGTAGTTTGCCACAGCCTTTTGCCAAAAAGGTCTCGAAAGGATAGATTTTCTCCGTTTTCTTCGATGTAATGGGAAGCACGGTGACCGTTCCAGCGTATTTATTATTCATCTCATTGGAAATGATCACCACGGGACGGCTCTTTGCGATTTCTCTCCCGACGACTGGATCCAGATTTGCGATAAAAATATCACCTCTTCTAATAGTCATCCCAGCCTTCCAAATCGGCCGTTTCAAAGCCCTCGGTCATGGAGATTCCTTCTTCTTTTGTTGCGCGGTATCCTTCTTCTAATTCGGTTTGAAGCTGTTCACGCTCCATCTGTTCGATTTTTTCCCTCAGAGTTTCAGCAATAAACTGACTTTTTTTTCTTGGACCGATCAGGCTATCCAGCTTTTGCGAGAGCTTTTCGGGAAGCGTAATGTTTAAGCGGTGTGTGTTCATAATGCACCTTTATTGAGATGTTTTTATGCGCAATACTATACACCCAGTAACGCGTATTCATCAAGTTTACCAGGGCTTTTAAACTCTTGACACAAATGTCAGATGATTTTATGCAAGAGGGTCGGGATAACTAAAACCCTCAAAAAAGAGAAGCATTTTAGTGGTGCAGTATGTACTAGATCCCAAGATCTGCATCTATCTTGCGAAACAACGCCCCCCTGAAGTTCTGGAAAAGTTTTCCACCTTGCAAGTTGGTTCAGTGGGCATGTCCCTGATCACCCACGGCGAACTGCTTTATGGTGCTTATCGAAGTCAAAACAGTCAAAAAGCGCAAAATATTTTGGATGAATTGGTGTCAATGATCTCAGTGATCCCCATCGCGAAAGTAATTGCACGTCACTATGAAGAAATCAGGGCTGATTTAGCATTAAAATGGAAAATTGGTGCGCTTAAATCAGTTAAAGTTTCACCGTTGCTCAAGATTGACCTTGATACATAGTACAGGAGCACCTAAAATTTATGACCTGATGGTGAGTGAAAAGTAGGAGGGAAAGAAAAGCTTTTTCGTCTAAGAATTTACATCTGAACGCCTTCAACAGTATGATGCTAGTCTTTGAATATTGACGATCTTAAGCGTCATTCCCGCATGGGTTTAGTGGGAATCTATTCACCAAGGAATCTGGATTCCGGTTAAAATATTGCAGGAATGACGGGGAGAAAAAGATGAAATCCCATGAAAACCGTGATTTTATTGATGCAGCGAGCCACCTTAGTTTTACAAGCGGGGAAGCAATTCTAATGCTCCGCGAACTAAAGGGATGGACTCAAAAAGAATTGTCCCGATGCTCAGGCATCCAAATTTCTAATATCAGTCTACTCGAAAACAATAAGGTCGAAATCGGGAAAAAACGTGCGCTTCAATTCGCCAAAGCATTCGGTGTGCATCCGGCGATTATTATGTTTCCAGAATGCGAGGAAGAGGCTGTTCGCCTGGCTTCGTGAGTGGCTGCGCGATCCCCTAATTTTAGATCAAAATTGAGATAAACGACAATGATACCCGGCGGAATATCAGGAAAACTCGGTACTCGATACGAAGCAAAGTGGGTTGTCCGCTGTTTCATGGATGTCATTGGCAACAAAGCGCAATGGCTGAACTTTGAAGGTGTCGAAACAGAATACCAAGGCTTTGAATGTGCCCTTGCCCGTGGGGAAACAACCGAATGGCATCAGTGCAAAATAAATGCACCCAATGGGAATTGGACGATCAGGGCGCTCAAACGCGAAGGCATATTGAGGGCATTTTCAAAGCGTTTTTCGAGAAGTTCAAATGCACACTGTTGGTTTATCTCCCAAGGCAATGCCGATGATTTCAAAATCCTTTCGGAAGACGCGAGAACAGCGAACTCACCCGAACAATATCTGGAAATTCTCTCCAGTAAACACAATCAAGATTTCCAGCAATTAAAAGAAGCTTGGGCACAACCCGATGAAGTCATCTTTAATTGGCTTAGGCGATGCGAGGTTCGATGTATTCCTGAGGGAGAATTAGATTCGTTTATTGATTCCTACGGCGATCTTTATTTTCAAAATGGGGGGAAAAGCGCCTATCCCAATCTCCGGGATATTCTTGAAAATCATTTCAACAAAACCCTCACAACCGAATCTGCGCGTGCCGCAATAAAATCTCATGGTGTCTTGAAGTTTAAAAATTGGGCTTTTGACCCGAGCATTTCGCAACGATTGAAAGAAGAGACCACAGCTTACCTTGAGACATACACCCCTTTTGGCTCTGGGGGAGAAACAATCACCAGAAACCAATCCACCCAACTTGTCGATGAAATACTTAGGGTTGAAGGCTCAGACCTGATCTTGCTCACCGGGGTGGCGGGTTCAGGTAAATCGGGAATCGTTCGCACTGCAATCGAACAACTCCGAGAACGTGAAATCCCTCATTTGGCCTTTCGAGTGGATCAGCATTTATCGTGTGGTACAAGGGAGGAACTTGGAAAGAAGCTGACCGGGCGAGAAGAAAGCCCTGTCAGCACCTTAAAGGGAACCTTTCTGGAAAAAAATTCTGTTCTATTTATTGATCAAGTGGACGCAGTGAGTGAAGTCTCAGGCCGTGAGGGTCAAGTCAAAGACGTGATTTTTCCGATGATTACCGATGCGACTCTTTTTGGGGATGTCAAAATAGTTCTTGTTTGCAGAACATTTGATCTGGAAAGCGATGCACGGCTAAAACGTCTGAAAGAAGCGCAACGAACGAAACAAATTGATATTCCCTTGCTTGATTGGGAGAAAGATATTGAACCGCTTCTGAAAAAGAAAAATATCAATGGTTCGACCTTTAAAGAACCACAACGACAACTGCTTTGTTTGCCGATAAATCTTTCGGTTTTTCTGGAAATAGACGATCCTGACTTTCTCTTTCATTCTCGGTTTAGTTTGCACGAAAAACTCATCGAAAAAAAACAACGCACAATAGCAGCGGAACGGAAACCTTCCTGGCCTCTACTCAAACCCTTGATTGCGATGTGTGATTGGATGAGCAAACGACAAAAATTGAATGCGCCTGTTTCGGTGATGGACGACTATCCGGGAGCTATTGATATTTTGAGATCAGAGGGATTGATCATCTCATCTCGGGGTCAAGTGAGCTTCTTTCACGAGAGTTTCTTTGACCATATTTATGCGAGGGCTTTTGTAAAGAAGGACATAAGTTTAATAGATTTTCTGAGGGAGACAGAACAACACCTCTTTCGACGAACACAGGTACGGCAAATTCTGGAAGCCTTGCGCCAAGATGACTTGGAACGCTATTTCCAAGAACTCTCATCGGTACTGGAAAGCAGTCATGTTCGCTTTCACATCAAAGCTGCGATTTGCCAATGGCTGAACACCATCGACGTACCGGGTGACGCAGAATTTAAGATCATCTCCAAATTTGACAAAACAGGCGACAAATTCCACCAATTTTTTCGCAGCGCCGTTTTATCCACCGAGGCATGGTTTGATTTGTTGAATAAAAAATCTTGGATTAAAGGGGAACTGGAAGGGCAGAATGTTGCACGTACTGAAGCGGTGTTGTGGTGGTTTTCGAATATTGCAGGAGAACGCCCCATAGAGGTTGCCAGTTTATTGCGTATCTGGTGGGACAACAACGACGACCGTGCAGAGCGGCTCCTCAATTGGTTTGGTCATATTAGACGCGCAAAACCTGATGATGCACTTTTTCGCTTATGTGAAGACCTCATCAATTCCCACCCGGTGAATCTATTTGAGGAGCAGGGGCGTGATCGTATCATGATGCTCTTGTATTCATGGACAGAAAAATCACCGGAACAATGTGGACGGGTACTTCATGCGCTTTTTGAGGCTTGGTTTGCCCTTCATCCCCAGCGTAATCCGTTTGCACGCGATGAGGGGAAAACATTTGACACCCATTCCCTGACCAAGCTTGAAAAAAAATCACCCTTAGCATTTTTACAGGGAACAACGGATGCACTTGTCCGTTCAATTGATATGGTCGTTTCGGAGGGAAAGAGCGGGTGCCACTGGTATGATTTCAATCGTAGAGTTTATTCTGGGCATCATTTTGGGTTTGACGAGTTTCTGGCGATATATCGATCAGCACTCAAAAAAGTGGTCAAAGAAAACCCCGAAGAAGCGATGAGTCACCTTGAAAAACTTGATCCTCATAAACATGAATGTTTGATGCATTTGCATTTGGAGTCCATTCAGGCAAATCCGCTTAAATTAGGAAAGCACTTGCCTAAGCTTGTCCATGACAAAATGATTTTTGATGCGGGATGGAATGGAACAGGGTGGTTCTCGTTTGCTCATGCTTATCGCGCGGCATTTCAGCATTTGAGGCCTGATGAAAAAGATCTTATCGAGCAAATTATTGTAGCCCATGTTCCCGAACTCGATTACGCCATTCTGACTTTGAAAAAAGTTAGGCAGGAAGGAGAAATAGAGCCCTATCGGACAAAAGAGGGAGTTATCCGCAATCTCCGCTATTCTGGATACGAACAATGGTGCGTTCTTGAGACCATTGGTAAAGACATGCTCGGTCAAAGAAGTCGGTCTCGCTTACTCGAACTCCAACGGAAATTTCCCAAAGAGAAACTCTTACGACCGCATCACAACGAAGCGAGATGGGGGAATTCACCTATCAAGAAACCTCAATGCAAGAGGATGAACGATCAGCATTGGTTCTCTGCCATTCAGCGTTACAGCAATAATGAGGAAAGACGTCGCGGTCATGGTTTTGTTGACGGCGGTGCAAGAAATCTCGCCGGAGAGCTACGAGAAGAAACAAAAAAAGACCCGGAACGTTTTGCAAAATTGAGTCTAAAAATTCCTGATACAGCCCACCCTTCATACATGGAACATATTTTATGGGGTTTGGCGGAATCCGAAGCGCTTCCTGATGAATTGTTGGTACAAGTTGTCCTGTATGCTCACCGTCATCCAGAAAAACCTTTCGGCACCCGTATCTCGTACTTGATCGAAAAACACCCTCAGATCGCTAGCAATTCTGAAATATTGGAAATGTTAATTTGGTATGCCTTGAAGGGGAAAGCAGATGAGAATCAAATCTCAGATGCACAGCATACAGATCGGGAAACAATAACGATCGAGACACTCCTTCAAAAAAGTGGGACGATCTATATGAGAGGCATCAATGGAGAGCGCGGGCAGGCATGGGAAACTTTAGGAACCATTTTATGGAAAGTCCCGGAAGCCGAACCGCGGGTTTGGGAAACAATTGACATCGCCCTTGAGAAAGAATCCCGGATCAGCGTGCGCTGCTGCATCATGAAACCATTGCTTCCCTTATTCAATATGAACAAAGAACGGTTTTCTGAGTCGATCCGAAAATTGATCATTCTTCCTGAAGGGGTGGCACAGCAATCAGATGCGTCCCGTCTTTCTCCCTTGATTACCTCTGCGGGGATTCAACTCTTTCCTTATATCTTCAATTGGCTGCCAGAATTGGGTAGTGAACTTGCCCAACTTTTATTAGAAAGTGGGGATGAAACAACAGAACTCATGGGTGCGTGGCTGATCTTCTGTGCGAGCTTTAGCCACGGCACCCACATTCAAAAAGCAGATGAATTGGAAGCACTCAGCGTCAACCATCGAAGGCTTCTAGCTGATGTCGCCAGCCAAGCCATCAATTGGGCCGAAAATAGAAATCGTGCGGAAAAACTGTTGAAGAGGTTTTTCTTCGATGAAGACGAACAAATTCGGCAGAAAGCCGCAGATGCCTTTAGACATATTAAAGCTGATGAAGTTGAGAAATACCGGGAACTCACAGTCATTTTTTTGAAATCCCCCGCTTTCATGGAAAACAGCGCTTCGGTCATGCACATGCTGAAATCAGCAACCGGAGATGTTCTTGAGCTTATTGTAGAAGCTGCACAGCAACTCATCAGGAATATCGTGGACAGGGGAGATGAATGCGGCTCACACGCAGCAGATGCCCATTATCTACAAGACCTACTAAAACGTGAATACACGGCATCTGAATCAAAGCCGGAAGCCCGGAAAATAATCTTGGATTTAATTGACCTCATGCTTAAAAACGAAATTTACGGCGTGGAGGGCATTGTCGCAGCGCACGAGCGATGGTGAGCCATTTCCGCAAAATCGTACCGAAATGATGGGCAAAAAGGGGACATTCATCTGGACGTTATAACATCCACAAAACCCAAGCGCTTGACCACTGCTTTAGTAGTGATAACGGCAAGATAGAATGATAATGGACTCTTTTTCTGCTTTGTAAACCAAACGATTTTTTTGATCGATACGACGTGACCAAGAACCGGAAAGACTGTGTTTCAAAGGTTCGGGTTTTCCAGTTCCGATGAAGGGATCTTTTAATATCTCGTCGGAAAGTTTAAGTATCTTTGATGCCGTTCTGTGGTCTTTTTTAACCCAGTATCTCAGGTCGTCAAGGGCATCAGGATCAAATACCAATTTCATTCTGAAGATCTTCTATACTATCGAAGGGTATCCTATCGGAAGGCTCACGATTAAGGGCCTTTAGAAGTCGTTTGGTATTTTTAGGGGAAGAAAGCAAATAGCTGGTTTCTTCCATAGAAGCGTAATCCTGCTTGGAAACAATCACGACATCCTCGCCATTTTTTCTTTCAACGAGAAGCGGAAGGTGTTCGCTACAGACTTTATCGAGGTAGGACTTCAAGCTGCTTCGCAACTGGCTGTATGATACGGACTGATTCATTTTGCCTCCTAATATGTACAGAACTACTGTACGTATTAGGAGGGGGAGTGTCAAGGCTTATTTAAACCATCGAAGGGTCTGTTTTTCACGCCTTCTGGCTTCCTGATCCTCGTGAGGACGGGCTGTTAAACGGTATGATCTTAACGATGATTTTGAGCTAGAGTATATATTGATATATACTCTAAGACATGTTCCTTTTACGTGTCGTCGATTCCCTTGAAAAACAGGGGGTTCCTTATGCCTTGGTCGGAGGCCATGCTGTGGCGCTTCATGGTGCTGTTCGAGGGACGATTGATTTAGATTTTGTGATTCATTTGAATGAAAGGGGCTTTAAGTCTGCTGAACAGGCTTTGCTCAATATCGGGCTCAAATCGCGTCTTCCGGTTAGCGCAGAGGATGTTTTTAGATTTCGCGAAGAATATATCAAGAACAAAAATTTGATCGCCTGGTCATTTTATCATCCGAATCATCCCATTGAAGTTGTGAATATCATTATTACGGAAGACCTCAAAAAAATGAAGACGATCTCTAAAAAAGTCGCAGGAAAAAATATCCGTTTGGTGAGTATTCTAGATTTGATTGCAATGAAAAAAAAGTCCAAGCGTCCGCAGGATATAGAAGACATTAAGGCATTGGAAAAACTAAAATGAAAACCGTCCAATATTTTAGCGATGAATATTTAGAAGCATGCAAAAAACTATCGCCGGATCATATCGCCGAATTTTTAGAATCATTTCGTTTGATGCATGCGCCTGCGGATAAAACAAAACTCATCAGTATTAAAATACCCGAATCACTGCTGAGCGCATTCCGTAACAAATGTGAAACAAACAAGCTCAAGTATCAAACCCAGATCAAAACATTGATGCGCGAATGGGTCTGTCGGTGAGTATTTCGGGCGCTCGTGATTTACGAAGTGCATTGTTGCGTGGGCTTTCCAGAGAAAGGGAATCAAATGCTGGGATTGTTGGTCTACTCAATAAAGACTCAATCGATTTTTGCTCAGTGAAGCTGAAAGCGCTGGCTTAGGATTTTTTCACCGCCGTCCCGTCCGAGGTCGATTTTGATTTCAAGCTCTAGACCTCTTTGTTGATTAAAATCTCCGGTTTCAAAGGCCATGCCGCTCAAAATAAGAAATTGTTTATTGTCGATGATCCTTGTTTTGATGTTATCCAGCGCCTTCAAGTGAAAATGTTTGTCTTGGTTTGTTTTAAAGTGTGTGATTTTGTAGTGGGCAGGCGATTTAAAAATACTGCTCGTTGCTTTTAGGAGGAGCAGCACATCGTATTGTTTATTTTTTGAGAGAAAGGCCGGAGCGGATTTTTCCCCAACTTCACGTAGCTCTATTCGGCCTGCGGTATAGTGTGTGCGCGAATTTTTTCCCGAAAAAGGCGTGTAGAGTGGATCGCCAATCATCACCATCATCCAACTTAAATAGCTTTGAGAGGCCCAGTAGGCTTCCCCCGCAGACCAGCCCTGAAAAAGTTTCGGGTAAAACAAATCTGCGTGAGGAAAGGCATCTAAAAAGGGTTCTGAAATGGGCCCACTGCAAAAAGCCACCCCATGCGCCAATAAACCCGCACACCAAGGGTTTTTTTTGTCTGGATTAAAATGTCGAATGTCTGAGGCTTCGCCACTTGCGGTATGAACCGCAAAAGCGCCGGCTGCAAAGTGAGATTCAAAGACATCCTGGTAATTTTGCAAGGCGTACCATCCCCAATAAAAGAGGGTGTTTGGGCAAGCACCTTTTTCAAATAGTGTCTTTTTTTCATCAAATATTGTTTGAAACCCTGCATTGTGGGTTTCAATGTAAGCGCGTCTCACCCAGGTTTCTCCGAGGGCATTGCCTGATTTTGTTTGCCCGATGGTGGATCGTCTTGCATCAAAACACCCGATGCCAGCGGGGCCATTTTTTTCAGCTTGAATGGCCAAATCGACTAAGTTTTTTGAAATTTCAAGACTGGGCCCTTCGAGCCGAGCACTGAGATAAATCATGCCATTTTGTTCGAGAAGGCCTGCTGCTTTTGAACGTTTTCTAAATGCTCGAAATTTCATGCCTTGCGAAAAATAAGGGTTTGCGGTTCGTCCGAAGTAGGCCTTGAGTCGTGTGCTCTTTGTCGCGGATGCGCCGTAAACATCGCGGCGAAAAAGCCAGGCCAGTTCTGAATCAAGCGAAGCATGGTTTGCGAGGACTTGTGCTGCCCTCTTTCGAGCACTGGCATGTTGCTGGGCGAGTAAGGCATCCCAGATGGGTTCTATTTTTTTGAGCTCGGTTTTGCTTTTTTCGATCCGTTCTCGTAAGTGGTGAATTTTTTTTGTATTTGCATTGGGATCTGCAAGCTTTTCTTTGAGTTTGTTCTGATATTTTGTAATGTTTCTTTTAAGTTTTGGCGCAAGTGCTGAGGGGCCAGCCACTTTGTAAGGCACATCATAAAGCGTCAGGAGTAGGAGTATCTTTTCTTTTAGCTCAGTCTTTTCAAGAAATTGTTGAAGGGGTTTGACGATCTTTTCTTGAAAAGACTTGTGCGAAATCGGGCGTCGATGTTTCTGATTTGGGAAATCAACTGTGAACAGGTTTTTTTGAGGAATATTGCGTTTTTTCATGTAGTAGCGCGCAAGCGCCATCGAATCATCTGAGGCTTCGTTGGCGATGACGAGGACTTCTTCCGGTCTGAGATTTTCATTGTCGTCCGGGGTTTGGGTTTCGAGGGCGTGTGCGCTTTGCATGCTAGAAATGTAGGCAAGCATGAATCCGACTATTAGGGAGAGTTGCACTAAAAATCTCACAAGCTATCCTGAGTGTGGAAGCTCAATGGAGAGTGTGACGCCCCCTTCGTCCCCATTGTTTTTAAAGCGCATACATCCTCCGTGCTGAGTCACGATTTGCTGCGAAATCGCAAGGCCCAATCCGGAGCCATTGCGTTTTGTTGTAAAAAAGGGAACAAAAATCTTTTCCAGGTTTTCTGATGGGATACCGGGGCCGCTGTCTTTAATTTTAATCATGAAACGCTGTTTAGAGCGTATTGCCTGAATCTCGAGCTTCCCTTTTCCCTGCATTGCCTGAACCGCATTCAATATTGCGTTAACCAAGACTTGATGAACTGCGTCGGGGTCAATTTGAACTGGGGGCAGGTGATCGGGTATATCGGTGCGAATAAGGAGTTTTGATTTTTGTTCGGGTGTAATGGCGAAATACAGGGCTTTTTTGAGGAGTGGGCCGATGTGAGTTGATTCATAATTTAGCTCAGGCACTCTGCCGTATTCAATAAACTCACCCAAAAAATGGTTGAGGCGTTTTATTTCAGTGACGATGGCTTCAACCAGCGCCTCTTGTTCTTTGTCTTGGTTTTTTTGTGCCAGCAGCTCAACCAGAGACTGGATGACCGCGAGCGGATTTCGGATTTCATGCGCGACGCCAGCCGAGAGTATCCTGAGGGCCGAAAATGCCTCTTTTGTTTTTGTAGTTGACAAGGGAAAGGGAACCTTTTTAAAATCTACAGATTTTTCTGAGGGCTTTGAAAGTGTCCTCAATATTATCACCATCACTATGGCTAAGGTAAATTGTTTTTTGTAAGTGCAGGATCTTGTAGTTGAAACGTTGACTCAGTGAATTTAGTGGAGGCAGTATTATGGCAAAAGTATTAGAAGGACCGGGGATGCGGCTCCTTTCAAAATGGGGCATGGCGGTGCCGAATTATGTTGTGATTACCGACGCGGCGCAGTTGGATGAGTTGTCCCAGGCCAATCCTTGGTTGAGGGAATGTCAGTTGGTGGCAAAAGCCCATGAGGCCCTTGGGGGTCGCATGAAGTTGGGTTTGGTTAAAGTTGGACTTGATCTTGACGCTGCGCGGGCTGCGGCGAAAGAGATGATTGGCAAGGCTGTGGCTGAAGTGACCATTTCTCAGGTTATTATTTCTGAGATGGTAGAACACGAAGAAGAGTATTATCTGGCGGTTACATCGACCCGTGATGGTGCAGAAATTCTCTTAACCAGCATGGGCGGGATTGAAGTCGAAGCCAATTGGGAAAAAGTGAAAAAACTTGCAGTGCCTTTGGGCAGTGATCCCGACATGCAAGCGTTGACGGATTTAGCAAAGGATGCGGGTTTTGATGAGGCCTTGCTGCCACGCGTTGCCAGTTTCGCAAACAAGCTTTTTAAATGTTATGACCAGGAAGATGGCAGCTATTTGGAAATCAACCCCCTGGTAAGACGCAGCGCCAATGGCGAATTGACTGCCTTGGATGCGGTGACGATGGTGGATGGAGATGCACGTTTCCGTCACCCGGATTGGAATTTCAATTTTGCCTCAGAATTTGGTCGACCTTACTCGGATAACGAAAAGGCCATCATGGAGATTGATTCCAGGGTGAAGGGGTCGGTGAAATTTATTGAAATTCCCGGTGGCGATACGGCCTTGCTTCCTGCGGGGGGGGGTGCTTCGGTTTATTATTCGGATGCCGTCTTGGCGATGGGGGGGACTTTGGCCAATTATGCAGAGTACTCTGGGGACCCGCCCGATTGGGCAGTTGAAGCTTTAACCGAAAAAGTGTGTTCACTCAAAGGCATTAAACGCATTATCGTGGGGGGGGCCATTGCGAATTTCACCAATGTGAAAAAGACCTTTTCCGGGATTATTAAGGGATTTAGAAAAGCCAAGGCAGATGGAAAATTGGAAGACGTTTCGATTTGGGTGCGGCGTGGTGGCCCTTTTGAAAAAGAAGGTTTGGCTGCAATGAAAATGCTTGAGGATGAAGGGTTTGATATTCATGTTTATGATCGTTACACCCCTCTGACCGATATCGTGGACTATGCAATTGTGGGAGGTGGCACATGAGTATTATTACAAATAGAGAGACACGCGTCGTTATTCAAGGTGGCCCCGCGGGGGTCAGTGCGGCAAAACGCATGGCTGAATTTTGCCATTTAAGTCAGATCCCTTTTAATGTTTCTGCCTTTGTTTTTCCGCCCAGTGCTGGCAAAACAAACGAGATCGCCTTTGGCAGTACGCTGGTTTCTGTGCCGATCTTTAAAAGCGTTGCTGAGGCGACAGAAGCTTTTCCAGAGATCAACACTTCATTGATTTATATTGCCCCAAACCGTGCCTTTGCCGGCACGATGGAAGCATTGGATGCACCTAAGATCAAACTCGTTTCCATGATTACGGAAGGTGTGCCTGAAAAAGACGCCAAAAAACTGCGAATCGAAGCTGAAAAACGCGATAAAGTGTTTAACGGCCCTTCTTCCATTGGCGTAATTTCTGCTGGGGAGTCGCGTTTGGGTGTGATCGGTGGATCCTATGACAACCTCATGCTCTGCAAACTTCATCGTCAAGGCTCTTTTGGTGTGATTACAAAATCAGGCGGGCTTTCAAACGAAATTATGTGGATTTGCAGTCAGTTTGCGGATGGTATTACCACGGCAATCGGCATTGGTGGAGATACCTATCCCGGCTCAGATTTTGTGACCTATCTGGAAAAATTTGAAGAAGACCTTCAGACGAAAGTGGTTGTCATGGTCGGTGAAATGGGCGGCGATTTAGAAGAAAAAGCCGCCGCCTGGTTTGGCGAAAAGAAACGCCGGATTCAGCTGATTGCCGTTGTTTCGGGGTATTGCCAGGAACAGTTGCCCAAGGGCATGAAGTTCGGTCACGCGGGTGCAAAAGAAGGGCTGCATGGCGAAGGTTCGGCCAGAGCCAAGGCGGAAGCCTTAAAAGCATCCGGTGCGATTGTTCCAGATACTTTTGGGGGTTTAGGCCCTGCAATCAAATCGGCTTACGAAGAAATCCTTGCCAGTGGTGCTTTGAAAGAAAAAGAAGAGCTTGAACCCCGGCATCTACCCAGAACTATTGAACAAACAATGAAAGACGGCGATGTTTTTGTCGAGCCTTTGATTAAGTCTTCCATTTGTGATGACCGAGGAGAAGAACCGCTTTATAACGGCTATCCCGCCTCCGAATTGATTGATAAAGGTTATCAGATTCCTCATGTGATTGGTCTGCTTTGGGACAAACGTCTGGTGACACCCGTTGAGGCTGAAATCATTAAACGTATTGTTATTTTGTCTGCCGATCATGGCCCTTGTGTTTCGGGGGCCTTGGTGACGATTATTGCCGCCTGTGCAGGAATCAGTATGGCGCAGGCCGTCGCGGCGGGGATGATTATGATCGGCCCACGTTTTGGCGGTGCAGTAACCGGTGCCGGAAAATGGTTTAGCTACGGGGTTAAAAACAAAATGTCAGTCGATGACTTTCTGACGCACATGAAAAAGAATGTCGGTCCTGTGCCTGGCATCGGTCATCGTGTGAAATCCTTACGTAACCCAGACAAACGCGTAAAATCTTTGATCGCCTATGTTAAATCCACGGGAATTCCCACGCCGCATCTTGATTTTGCCTTGGCGATTGAGGAACGCACGACGGTCAAAAAAGACACCTTGATTTTGAATGTGGATGGTACGATGGCCGCGATTCTGGTGGATTTGCGTTTTCCTGTTGACTCTTTGAACGGATTTTTCATCCTCTCCAGAACCATCGGAATGATTGGTCACTGGATCGACCAAAAACGTGAAGGCAGTCGCCTGATTCGTCTGTTCAAATATCTGGCCAACTACACCTCTCCCAAAAAGAGAGCGGTGCCGCCACTCGATTCCTAAGATCGATAAAGATCACAAGATGCAGCGGCAATCATGTGTCCTTGATTCATGATTGCCGCTGCGTTAAAATCAGGCTCCCCGTCCAGCAGGAAATTTGAAGATAAGACGGGGAAGCCCCCTTTTTTAAGGAGATAAAAATGTCAGCTAAAACAATTGAAGCACAATATCAGCACATGTCCGTTCGGGTTGATGCCATGCGTAAGAAAACCGGCCAACCTTTAACCTTGACCGAAAAAATTCTGTTCTCTCACTTAGATGATCCGGAAGGTCAAACATTAGAACGCGGAAAGGCCCAGCTTGCGCTTCGCCCTGACCGCGTGGCCATGCAGGATGCGACCGCTCAGATGGCGATGCTGCAATTTATTCAGGCCAACAAAAAACGTGCCGCTGTGCCCAGCACCATTCATTGTGACCATTTGATTCGGGCGCAAAGTGGTGCAAAAGAAGACATTGACCGCGCCATTGCTGAAAATAAGGAAGTCTACGATTTTCTGGCCTCTGCTTCGGCGAAATATGGCATTGGATTTTGGAAACCGGGTGCAGGGATCATTCACCAGGTTGTGCTTGAAAACTATGCCTATCCGGGCGGATTGATTATCGGGACAGATTCCCACACACCCAATGGTGGTGGTTTGGGCATGCTCGCCATTGGTGTGGGCGGCGCAGACGCAGGAGAAGTGATGGCAGGTCTGCCTTGGGAAGTGCTTCATCCAAAGCTTCTGGGTGTGCGTTTGATCGGTTCTCTTCAGGGCTGGGCTTCTGCAAAAGACGTGATCCTGTGTTTACTTGGAAAATTGACGACGAAGGGTGGCACGAACAAAATCGTCGAATATTTTGGCCCGGGTGCTGAAACGATCAGTGCGACCGGAAAAGGCACCATTACCAATATGGGGGCTGAGTTGGGCGCGACCACTTCTGTTTTCCCTTATGATCAGAAAATGGCCGCTTATTTGAAAATAACCGATCGTTCGGACATTGCGGCCTTGGCCGAAGCCAATAAAGCTCTTTTGACTGCCGATTCAGAGGTACTGGCCGATCCTGAAAGCTATTATGATGAAGTGGTTGAAATCAATTTGTCCGAATTAGAGCCTTATGTGGTGGGTCCGCATTCTCCTGATCTGGCCCGTCCTATTTCTGCTTTGGGCGATGAAGCCCGTGAAAAAGGCTATCCCATGGAAGTCAGGGCGGCCTTGGTTGGAAGTTGCACCAATTCTTCTTATGAAGACATTACCCGCGCAGCCCACATCGCACGCCAGGGTTTAAAGGCGGGTCTGAAGGCCAAAGGGATCTTTTTGATTTCTCCAGGTTCTGAGCGGATTTATCACACCATGAAACGCGATGGCTTTATGCAAACCTTTGAAGAAATGGGTGGCACTGTACTGGCGAATGCCTGTGGCCCCTGCATTGGACAATGGCAACGCGAAGATGTCGAAAAAGGCACGGCCAATTCAATCTTCAGCTCTTTTAACCGCAATTTTAAAGCCCGGAATGACGGCAATACAGAGACACTTTCTTTCTTGAGTAGCCCTGAGTTGGTCACCGTGATGGCTTTTGCCGGAAACCTGGGTTTTAATCCACTGACGGATAGCTTGGAAACAGCAGACGGCACAAAAATGAAATTCGAGCCCCCGCAAGGGCAGGAACTTCCGGTCAATGGTTTTGCAAAAGGGGAAGAGGGTTTGATTCCTCCTGCAGCAGATGGGGAAGGTATTTCCGTGATCGTTCCAGATGAAAGTGAGCGCTTACAGTTGCTCGCGCCGTTTCCGGTTTGGGATGGCAAAGATTTTGAGGATTTAATTGTATTACTCAAGGTCAAAGGGAAATGTACGACGGATCATATTTCTCCCGCTGGCCCTTGGCTCCGGTATCGCGGTCATTTGGATCGCATCAGTGACAATATGTTTTTGGGGGCGAACAACGTTTTTAGCGATACCCCAGGAAAAGCAAATGATAGGCTCTCCGGTGAAAAAGACCTCACCCCCGCACAAGTCGCACGACGCTACAAGTTAAAAGGCGCGGCCTCCATTGTGATTGGAGACGAAAACTACGGTGAAGGCAGCTCCCGTGAGCATGCTGCGATGTCGCCGCGTTTTCTGGGTGTAAAAGTAGTCATTACCAAAAGCTTTGCGCGGATTCATGAGACCAACCTGAAAAAACAGGGTGTCTTGCCGCTGACCTTTGCAAATCCGGATGACTGGGAAAAGATCGGAGAAGCTGACCGTGTGAGTGTGCGGGGTTTGGCCGATCTAGCACCGGAAAAACCTGTTGATGTCGTGATCCTGAGAGAGGGCAAAGAAATCTGTATTCAAACAAATCACAGCTTGACGGAACCGCAGTTAAGCTGGTTTAAGGCGGGTTCAGCCTTAAATGCTTTGAATGCATGATTGACTTGTAAATGACAGTCTCTTCAGTAAAAGAAAAAACAGCACAGACCGTAAGGGTTGAGATTATGGGGAAGCAGCATCAAGTCCCCGAAGGTCTGACGATGTTGCAGGCCATGTGGCACACGGGTCATGAATTGACCCGTGGTGTCGGATGTCTTGGTGGTATTTGTGGGGCCTGTCCCTCAAAATACACAACCCCTGCAGACGCTAAAATTAAGACAGCCCTGGCCTGTCAGACCCAGGTTGAGGAGGGCATGTCGTTTTCTTTGACCGCCCCCTACTATCCTAACCGTAAAGTCGTTTCTGATTTCAAAAAAATGGAAGATCCAAAGCAGGAGATTTTTCGGCTTTACCCGGAAACGGCTCTTTGTCGAAACTGTGATGCCTGTACTCAGGCCTGCCCCAAGGGCATTGATGTGCGCACCGGGGTTTGGAAGGCGGCCTTTGGTCATTTTAAAGAGGGCGCAGACCTCTTTTTGTCCTGTGTCATGTGTAGTCTTTGTGTGCCTGTTTGCATCGCCGACATTGCGCCCAATCAGATTGGGCTTTACATGCGCCGGGCGCAAGGCATCTTTTTTAATGAGCGCTCCACTCATCTTTTGACCCGTCTGGAAGAAATTGAGCAGGGTCAATTTGATGCGGAGTGGGAGCAACTTTTAAGCCTATCGGACGCGGAAATTAAGTCCAAACCGCTGGTTTAATCAGCGCGTCTTTGCAAGGGGAGATTGAGCATTTCAAGATCTGTAACGATTACCGTCGCTGGTGAAACACATCAGGTTCCAGAAGACATTACGATTATTCAGGCCATGTGGCACCTGGGTCGGTCGATGGAAAAGAATATCGGTTGTCTCGGCGGAGCATGTGGCGCTTGTGTTGTCGTAACTCGTTTGCCGGGTCAAATGCTTCCCCATACCGCTCTTGCCTGCCAAATGATGGTTGCCGAAGGTTTGAATATCAGCTTTCTCCAGGGCGATCCCTCTGAAAAAGCCATCGCCCCACTGCCCTTGGAATCCCCCAGTCGTGAAACCGTTTTTCAATATTATCCTGAAACGAAACGCTGTGTGGCTTGCAACGCCTGTACACAAGCCTGTCCTCAAAAAATTGATGTGATGGCGGGTGTGCGGGAGATGCTGACTGGAGATCTTGCGGTCGTGGCAGAGCGTTTCACCACTTGTGTCATGTGTGGCCTGTGTGCTGCTGTTTGTGACGCGGGTATTCGTCCCCATCGCATGGGTTTATACGCACGACGTTTGGCGGGGGCATTTCACCCCAAAAAACCAGTGCAATTGCTCAATCGTATTGAAGAAATCGCTTCTGATAAGTTCAATGCAGCCTGGGATCGTGTGATGCAGGAAACAGAGCTTAGCAAGTGACGATGCAAAAGGACATAAGGCATGAATGAGTTTGAGCGTTCTAAACAGCGTGTAACTGAAGGGCGTGAGGCCCGAAAAACGGGAGAGATGCCGCGGATTTCACAAGACGAAAAAAATGCCCTATTGAATCTCTACCACCCCGACTTAAAAAAAGAAGCCTACGCCACCATTCGGATCGGTGCAAACCAAGGCCAGAAAACCGTTCATGAAGTGGTTCGTTTACTGGAGGGTGAAAGTGTTCTGTCCTCAAATCCGCCTGAACTGAGTCCTGCACATCAAGTCGATGTGCTCGTGGTTGGAGGGGGTGGTGCAGGTGCGAGTGCGGCATTGATGGCAGAGGCTGCAGGCGCAAAGGTCCTCATGGCGACCAAATTGCGACTTGGTGATTCTAATACCGTCATGGCCGAAGGCGGGATGCAGGTGGCCGTTTCCCCTGAAGATTCTCCTGTGCGCCATTTTCTGGATACGCTCAAGGGCGGTCAGATGGCGAATGATCGCACCCTCTTAAAAGCCCTGGTTTCGGAAGGCCCCGCAAATGCCAAATGGCTGATGGACTTAGGCGTGATGTTTGACCGGGAGGAAGACGGAAACTTAAGCCTTCGCTCGGGTGGCGGTAGTAGTCTGCCCCGTCTCTTGCGCTGTAAAGATTACACGGGTCTTGAGTTGATGCGTGTTTTGAAAGATGCCGTCTTAAATGAAGACATTCAAATCCTGGAATTCAGTCCTGTCATCGAATTTCTGACAGACGGCGACGGGACTTGCACGGGTGCGGTCTTAAAAGATTTGGATACGGATAAACGCATTGTGGTTCAGGCTAAAACCGTTATTTTGGCGACAGGGGGGATTGGTCGTCTCCATATCCAAGGTTTTCCCACAAGCAATCACTATGGGGCAACGGGCGATGGGCTTGTCCTGTCTTATCGCGCTGGCGCTGAGCTTAAATTTCAAGACACTTTTCAATATCACCCCACGGGTTCTGTTTTTCCCGAAGCCATGGCGGGACTCCTGGTGACCGAGGCGATTCGTTCTGTGGGCGCGCAGCTTTTGAATGTAAAGGGTGAGCGTTTTGTTTATGAATTGGAAACACGCGACGCTGTGGCTTCTGCGGTCATTCGGGAATGTGAGGAAGGTCGTGGTGTTGAAACATCCGCGGGGCGAAAAGGGGTTTGGCTGGATATGCCCCTGGTGGATGTCTTGCATGGTGAGGGCACATTGGCCGAGCATTTCCCAAACATGGTGAAGCAGTTCTCGCGCTACGACATCGATATCAGCAAAGAGCCTGTTTTGATTTACCCGACCTTACATTATCAAAATGGGGGGGTGAAAATTGATGTGGATGGGGAGTCCACTTTGAAAAATCTTTTTGTGGCAGGTGAAGCCTCCGGTGGGATTCATGGTCGAAACCGTTTGATGGGCAATTCCCTACTCGACATTGTTGTTTATGGACGACGGACGGGTGTGGCTGCGGCAAAAAGGGCGACTGAAGTGGACTTTAAGACACTGACCCTGAATCATCTGAATGACTTTCAATTACAACAAAAAGCGGCGGGGGTGGTTTCTGAGACGGTTTCACCCATTCTTTTTCCAGATTATGTTAATAAGGGATAAATAACCTTATCCTGAAAAATGAAGAGATGTCCTTAAATAAGTAGAGTGACTCAACCGAAGTTCTGGGAGGAAAAGATGAATTTTTTGAAGTTATGGTTCGTGGTGGGTCTTATATTTTTATCCAGTGTTCTTGTTCCCGTGGTCAATGCTGGGACCGCTTCGCCCAAGGGTGCGGAAGTCTACATCATCTCGCCGATGGATGGTGATACCGTGGGCAAAGATTTTACGGTGCGTTTTGGTCTCAAAGGCATGGGTGTCGCACCCGCAGGCACGGATAAAGCCAAGACCGGACACCATCATTTGATGGTCGATGGCAAAAAATTGCCCCCGATGGACAAAGCCATGAGTAAAGATTGGGTCAAGCATTTTGGCGGAGGGCAAACCGAAGTGACACTTTCTCTTTCGCCAGGCAAACATACCTTGCAGTTGATTCTTGGGGATAAGGCGCACGTGCCACATAAGCCACCTGTGATTTCAAAGTCCATTACCATTACTGTGAAATAAAAAGGAATCCTATGAATATTCATGAATATCAGGCAAAGGCCCTCTTTGCCGCCTACAAAATCCCGGTTCCTAAAGGGAATGTGGCATTTTCCGCAGATGAAGCGGCGACGGTCGCGAGTGAATTGGAAAGCGCGGTTTGTGTTGTCAAAGCGCAAATCCATGCGGGTGGACGCGGGAAAGCAGGAGGGGTCAAATTGGCAAAAACACGGGATGAAGTCATTCCTTTTGCCAATGAAATTCTGGGAAAAATTTTAGTGACGCCGCAGACGGGCCCCGAAGGAAAAGAGGTCAAAAAACTGTTGATCGAAGAAGGCGCGGATATTCAAACTGAACTCTATGTCAGTCTGGTGGATGATCGTGCGACGGGTTCGATTGTGATCATTGCCAGTACCGAAGGTGGCATGGAGATCGAAGAAGTGGCCGAAGCCACACCTGAAAAAATCATCCGCTGCACGCTTGATCCTGTCTTGGGTTTTCAGGCCTATCAGGGTCGATCTGTTGCGTTTCAGATGGGCTTGCCCAAAGAAGTGATCGGGCAATTTGTCAAATTGCTCGGAAATCTCTTTCGTCTTTTTGTCGAAAAAAATGCCAATCAGATTGAAATAAATCCTCTTATTATTACCGGGGACAATCGTTTGATTGCCTTGGATGCCAAGGTGGGTTTTGATGACAGCGCTTTGTTTAAACATCCTGAAATCAATGAACTGCGTGATTTAGATGAAGAAGATCCGCTCGAAACCCGTGCGGCCCAGCATGGTTTGAACTATGTTAAACTGGATGGCAAAATCGGCTGCATGGTGAATGGGGCAGGGCTTGCGATGTCTACAATGGATGTCATCAAACTGGCGGGTTCCGAACCTGCCAACTTTTTGGATGTTGGGGGCGGGGCTTCAAAAGAGACGGTCAAACAGGCCTTTCAGATTTTATTAGATGATGCGAACGTGAAGGGGGTTTTTGTCAATATCTTTGGTGGCATCGTGCGTTGTGATCGTATTGCGGGTGGCATTATCGAGGCTGCAAAAGAGGTGGACTTAAATGTGCCCTTGGTGGTGCGTTTGGAAGGCACCAATGCAAAAGAGGCAAAAGACATGCTGGCGGCTTCCGATATTAAACTCATTGTTGCCGACACCCTTTGGGATGGCGCACAGAAGATCGTAAAAGCAGTCAGTTAAAGGAGTTTTTATGTCGATTTTAGTCAACAAAAATTCAAAAATTTTGGTACAGGGCATTACAGGAAAAGAGGGTTCTTTTCATGCAGCGGCCTGTAAAGACTATGGCACACAGATTGTTGCAGGGGTAACACCGGGAAAAGGGGGGCAGAATTTTGAAGGCATCCCCGTATTTAATACCGTTGAAGCGGCAGTGCTCGAAACCGCTGCTGATGTGGCGCTTATTTTTGTCCCGCCGCCCTTTGCTGCGGATGCCATCATGGAGGCTGCCGCAGCCAGTGTCCCTTTGATTATTTGTATCACCGAAGGCATTCCGGTGATGGACATGATGCGCGTGAAGCGCTTTTTGGCCGATAAACCTGTGCGTCTCATCGGGCCCAATTGTCCGGGTTTGATTACACCGGATGAATGTAAAATTGGCATCATGCCGGGTTTTATCCATAAAAAAGGCAGTGTCGGTGTCGTATCTCGCAGTGGTACCTTAACCTATGAAGCCGTGTTGCAGTTGACGAATTTGGGCCTCGGGCAATCGACCTGTATCGGCATCGGGGGGGATCCGGTGAACGGTACAAATTTTATCGATGTGCTGGAAATGTTTGAAAAGGATGGCGAGACCAAAGCCATCGTCATGATTGGTGAGATTGGGGGCGATGCAGAAGAGTTGGCCGCAGAATACATTCAAAAAAATGTCAGCAAGCCTGTTGTGGCTTTTATTGCGGGCATGACGGCACCCCCCGGACGACGTATGGGGCATGCCGGTGCCATTGTTTCTGGCGGAAAAGGTACGGCAGTGGACAAGATGGCTGCGCTTGAATCGGCGGGTGTGATCGTCGTGAAAAATCCTGCAATGATCGGGGAAGCCATCGCAAAAAGCCTTGTTCAATAAACCCTTCGTTCTGTGATCCGTCTTGTCTCTTGTTATTTCAAATCGTAAGCGCACAGTCGCTTTTATTAAGAAACCCTGGAAAATGAAATTATTTCCCAGGGTTTCTCTTGCGGTCTGTGTCTCCACTCAGGATATTCCTTATTGTTCTATCGTGTTTCTTTCTGTGAAATGTTCACCGTATTTAAAAACAAGGTGTTTGCCGTGACGATGAATTTGCCATGTTCGCGACAGCGGGAATCCAAGGGGATCTGTGATGAGTGAGTGGATGAAGGCCATTCTGCTGGGTTTGGTGGAAGGTTTGACCGAATTTATCCCTGTCTCATCAACCGGGCACCTGATTGTTACGGGAGACTTGCTGCAATTTAAAGGCAATGCGGCCTCAACCTTTGAGGTTTTTATCCAACTGGGTGCAATCTTAGCCGTTGTTTTAGTCTATAAAGAAAGATTTATAGGCCTGCTCGACTTTAAAAAGAAAGAAGGTCTTTCGGGAAAGAATGGTCTCATGTTGCTCGCCATCACAACGGCCCCTGCCCTTGTGTTTGGATATTTGGTGCATGGCTATATTAAAACCTACCTATTTAACCCCTTTACAGTTGCACTCGGATTGGGGGTGGGTGGGCTAATTATGATTGTGGCCGAAAATAAACTTCCTATTTCAAAAATAAATAAGGTCGATGAACTAAAACCCCGTGATGCCTTATGGGTGGGTTTGTTTCAATGTCTTGCGATGTGGCCGGGGGTTTCTCGTTCCGGAGCAACGATCGTGGGAGGCATGTTGATGGGTATAGAGCGCAAAACTGCGGCCGAATATTCATTCTTAGCCGCAGTGCCTGTTATGTGTGCTGCGACGATTTATGATCTTTACAAAAGTCGCGCATTTTTATCGACCTCAGATATTCCCATCTTTTTGATTGGTTTTGTCGTGTCCTTTATTTCTGCCTGGTTTGCCATCAAGTTCTTTATTCGTTTGTTAGGGAAATGGACCTTGAAACCTTTTGGCTGGTATCGCATTGCCATCGCACTCTTGATTCTGGTTTATTTATAAAGGAGTAAGTTGATCATATGAAAGGTTCCAACTCAGATCAATCTGTGCCAATTTGGAAATTGGTCTTGGTCTTTATCGTCGTCGTCGGCTTGACCGTCGTTGTTTTTAAAGGGCCACGTACATCGAAGGAACAAAAGGTGGCGATCCCGGTAGAAGAGAAAGCACCACTTGACCTAGAACAACTTTTTTCCGCAGAAACATTGGTTTCAGAAGGTGAATTTATCATCTTTGGCCGCCATCAGCCCGTCATGGAAACCAGTCCTTCAGGCAAATTTGACCGAATGCCGATTGGAAAAGGAAAGTGTGCGCATTGTCATATTTTTGTCGAAGGGCAAAGACAAAATATTGGTCCCAGTCTGATCGGTCTTGAGGAGAGATCACACACACGACCTCAGGAAGCCCGGTATAAGATGTTTTCAGAGGAATATGCCAAGAACCCTGAACCCATTTCGGGTTTAAAAGCAAGCGCCACAACGGGGGGAGAATACATTCTGGAGTCCATCTATTGTCCGAGCTGTTATGTGGTCGAAGGTTTTGCTGTGCCTGAAAGTGATGGCTTTGTCAGTAAAATGCCCGTCATGAATCACATGCCTTATCAATTGAGTGATTATGAAATCATTGCCATTGTTTCCTACCTGCAAGCCTCAGCCTCGCCTGGTGATTTCAGTAAAGTGACGGCTGTAGACGATTGGAAAAATTATTTTAAGAAAGAATTGCCACTGCCAGAAGATTCGCCTAAGGTTTTTGCTTCGAGTGTGGGTTTGGCTGTGACCGAAAAACGCACAGATTCAATCGAAGCAGTGATTAAAAAAAATGGCTGTTCTGTTTGTCATAATATTCCCGGTATCAAAATTGCCCAAACCGCTTTCATCGGTCCTATTCTAACCATGAAAAGCACAGCCCCGCGTCGTTTGGTCTCGAAAGAATACCAACAAGCGGTTTTAGAGGGACGTGCAAAAGCAATGACAAACCGAGAATACGTCAAAGAGTCGATTCTGAATCCCGCCGCATTTATTATCCCGGGTTTTCGAGCAGGAGACGGGATGCCTTCCGACTACAGTCAAAAATTAACCTTGGGAGACCTGGACAAATTGATCAACTTCCTGTTAACGATTGACGAAACAATGATCAAAAAAGAAGACCGCTCGGCTCCCCTGGCTCAGTGAGCGAGTTGGCTCATTAAAATAAGTCCATAGAAGTACAAGCTTTCATTGATACAAACCTCAGGTTTCATTTTTGGGCAAGGACATTGCCTCCAGTCCCTTAATTCAAAAGACACACGAATTTTATTGTCACCAAAAATGAACTTGTTAAGTTTTCGGTAGTACCGGATTTGAATCCAAGGGTATGCTGAGTGCATTGAAATTTTCGAGGAGGTCTTTCGATGTATCATAAAACATTCAATGAATTGCATTTCCAAGATTCACCCCTGTTTTTAGCGAACGTATGGGATGTCAAGAGCGCGCTCACCTTTCAAAAACTCGGCTTTAAAGCGCTGGGCACTTCGAGTGCGGCCATTGCCACATCCATGGGTTACGAGGATGGATAAAAAATACCCTTTGAGGATTTATTAAAAATAACAAAGGCCATCCAGAATGAAATCCACATTCCGCTCACAGTGGGTATTGAAGGCGGATATCATCGAGATATTGATCGCATCTGCGAAAATATTCATGCCCTTGCAGATCTCAATATTGCAGGCATCAACATAGAGGATTCCGTGGTAAACAAACAAAGGGAAATTTTGGACCCCCAGGTATTTGCTGATAAAATCAGTAAAGTAAAAAAATATCTCTTAAGGTACAAGATTGATCTTTTTATCAATGCCCGCACAGATTTTTATCTGATGGGCTTGGATAATCCACTTGAAGAGACTGTGAAAAGGGTTCAAATTTATGAAAAATCGGGCGCAGACGGCCTATTCGTCCCTGGTATCGTGTCTGAAAAAGATATCAAAGGTATTGCAGAATCAAGTCATCTGCCCCTAAACGTGATGGCAATGCCGCAGCTTCCCGATTTTAAACAGTTAAGCAAATTGGGAGTCAATAGAATTAGCATGGGCCCTCTTTTCTACAATCATTTGCTAGAAACTTTTGAACAAACCGCCTCTGAGCTTATACAGAAATAGTCTTTTACTTCTTTGTTTCGGTAAATAAATGAACCGTCAAGCCTTTCTGACATTTGAAGACAAATACAATGCGCTCAATAAAAATTTGCTCGACGATGGGGCTTTTGTCACGGGGGTGATCACGACGGGTATTTTTTGCAAACCCAGTTGCCGAGCGAAAAAACCAAAGGCCAAAAATATCATTTTCTACGACTCTCCTGAAGAAGCCATTGTAAATGGGTTTAGGCCGTGTAAAATCTGCAAACCTATGGAAATAAAAGGAAAAACACCTGATTATATCAAAAAAATCATTGCTGAACTTCAGGAGGATCCCTACCTCAAAATAAAGGACACCGATTTAAGAGAAAGGGATATTGAACCCAACAAAATAAGGCGATGGTTTAAGGAAAATCACCACATTACATTTCATGCTTATCAAAGAATGTTAAGAATGAATAAGGCCTATAATCAAATCAAGGGCGGTAACTCCGTCACCAATACCGCCTTTGCTTTGGGCTATGATTCACTCAGCGGATTTAACGAAAGCTGGAAACATATTTTTGGAAAAGCGCCTCAACACACCGACAAAAAGGTCATTAATCTTATTCGATTGACCACAAAAATCGGGCCCATGTTTGCCTGCGCAAGCCAAAAGGGGATTTGTCTTTTAGATTTTACCGATAGACGAATGCTTGAAAGCGAATTTAAAGCCTTGTGCCGTAGGCTCAATGCCGTCATTTTACCGGGGAGAAACAAACATCTTGAGCAGGTCCAAATTCAAGTGACTGAATATCTGGAGGGCAAAAGAAAAACTTTTGAGATGCCCCTTGACGCCCCTGGCACGGACTTTCAGCAAACCGTTTGGGCTTGTCTTCAGGGGATTCCCTACGGTGAAACCTGGTCTTATAAAGAACAGGCCATCAAGCTGGGCAGAGCAAAGGCGGTTAGGGCGGTTGCATCGGCCAATGGACACAACCGAATTGCTTTCATCATCCCCTGCCATAGAGTCATCGGAAGCAACGGTGACCTTAGGGGATATGGTGGCGGTATCAAACGAAAAGCATGGTTGCTTGATTTAGAACAGTCTGCACGAGGAACCCCCTGATAGAGTTGGGCTCTGACCTTAGATCGTCTTAGTATTTGCATTCCTGTCAATATACAGATCTGTCTCCATATTGACGACGAATATTCAGAAAGACAGGGTCAAGTCTTTAAACTTGCTATTTTGCTCTTCTCATTAAGCAGTCGACTTATTGTTGAATAATGAAGGTTGAGATGATCGGCCACCTGCTTCTGCTCGTAGCCATGTTTCTTTGTAGCCGCTTCTATTATTGCATTTCTCTCCAACCGAGATCGCACTTTACCCTCAGGGAAAAGCGCTTCAAGAGCAGGCCTTCCGATCAATCGTTGACGCACCGGAATTTCCTTAACATTTTCTCGATTATCCAGATATTTTTTCAAACGATCAACAAAGTTTCTGGTGCCGAGCAGGCACTGGCCAGCCAGTTCGTCCCATATCGCTCGGCCTGAAATTCCCTCCTGCACAAATGTGATGTACCGATCCCTTGCCTTCTTTTTTTCTCTGCCGAACCGACCGAGAATCCAGCCGCTTGTCAGCAGCTGGTGGGGCTTTTCCAGTCCGGCGGTACCCAGATAACTGCTCCATTTCCATTCTTCAGGCTTTTTAACGGCTTTTGCCCGAACAGGATTTAAAACGACGTAACGTGACATCTCCAGCAGGTAATTTTCCTTATCAACAACAATGGCCTTGTATCGCCCCTGAAAGAGGTGTCCCACCCTGTTATGCTGCTTGTTGAATCGCTGGGTATAGACCCCGTTCAACTGCCTCATCCCTTTACTCAGATTGCCCTCCGGCGTCTCCACAATCAGGTGGTAGTGATTATCCATCAAACAATAGGCGTGGCAAAGCCAGTTTGAGCGCTCTTTAACTGAGCCCAGTATATCCAAAAAGAGCTTGCGATCTTCGTCATTTAAAAAAATAGCCTCTCTGGCATTACCTCTCGATGTAATATGGTAGAGCGCTCCATCATATTCTATTCTCAAAGGTCTCGACATCTGAATAAAAGTACCTGAAGAGATTACAGATATCAATTTTAAAGACTTGACCCTGTTTTCCTGACCCTGTTTTCCGACCCTGTTTTCCGCCGTCTTAAAAAAGACCCCAAAAATTAGAAGTAAAACCAAAAAATCAGGGGATGGAGTTAAAATACGTCAGAAAAAGCTCAGCATGACTTTCACACCCTTTCAAGAAACATCATTGACGCAAGCCGCTGTCTATATGTACACTAGTGGTCACTATTAAGTCAGGAAAGGAGAAAAAATAATGATTAAGACTGGAATTAAAAATGCGAGGCAACACCTTACCAAATACCTTGCTAAAGTCGAGGCCGGGGAGGAGATTATCATCTCTAAGCGATCAAGACCGATTGCAATCATTAAACCCATCAAAGAAACACTCAAACGCACATTGGAAAGTCATAAATATTTGAGAGACAGTATCCCGGCAAAAGGAAAAGGTCTGTCCGAAGTTGTTTCTGAATCACGAAAAGAAGAGCGCTACTAATGTCCGGATTGTTTTTCGACACAAGCGCGCTCGTGAAATTCTATTACCCTGAGTCCGATAGTGACCGGGTGGAAGAACTGCTCCTGGGGGCCGAAAAAATCTATTTATCAGTATTAACGATTGTAGAGGTGGCTTCAGCACTCAGCAAAAAAGTCCGTATGCGAGAACTGACAAAGGCCAAAGAAATTTCCCTCTGGAACAGTTTCCAAGATGATCTTGGCACTGATCAAATCGAAGTCATTGGCTTGGATGAACGCCATTACTTCAAAGCTGCCGATATTGTGAGAGAATTCGGAAGTAAAGATGGCATTAAGACATTGGATGCCCTTCATCTTGCTTTAGCACATGGCCTGCGACCTGTCGATTTCGTTTGTACAGATAGAGTGCTTTCAAAAATTGCGGTCAAATTGGGGTTAAAGCTGATCAAGTTCTGATTTGATAAGCGCCTTTTCCAGTCCGGCAGTCCCCAGATAACTGTTTTTAACGGCTTTTGCCCGAACAGGATTTAAAACGACGTAACGTGACACTTCCAGCAGGTAATTTTCCTTATCAACAACAATGGTCTTGTATCGCCCCTGAAAGAGGTGTCCCACCCTGTTATGCTGCTTGTTGAATCGCTGGGTATAGACCCCGTTCAACTGCCTCATCCCTTTACTCAGATTGCCCTCCGGCGTCTCCACAATCAGGTGGTAGTGATTATCCATCAAACAATAGGCGTGGCAAAGCCAGTTTGAGCGCTCTTTAACTGAGCCCAGTATATCCAAAAAGAGCTTGCGATCTTCGTCATTTAAAAAAATAGCCTCTCTGGCATTACCTCTCGATGTAATGTGGTAGAGCGCTCTATTATATTCTATTCTCAAAGGTCTCGCCATGTGAATACAAATACCTGAAGAGTTTACCTATATCAATTTTAAAGACTTGACCCTATTTTCTTGACCCTATTTTCTCTATTTTCTGTTATCGGCATATTTTTCGCCCCGATTTGTATGAGATAATCTCACAAAAACAAGGCTCTCACTATACGGAGTCTTAGTCTTGGCGATTGTGACCCTCAAACATTTCCCGTAAGCGTTCTTCTTCCTCCTCTTTTTCCCGATATCTTTTTTTCTGAACGATCAGGCGGATAAAACCATAGATCGTGAGTAATCCCCCAAATGAGAAAATAATCAGCACGAGATGATTCGCGAGATAGGAAAGCCATGTGATTTTTTCACTGAGATCGGCCCGCCAATTTTCTTCCAGCACATCCATCGAAAGCGAAAGCCCCATTTGAATCGCCACATCGATATCCGCACCGTCCTTGAGGTGTGCCAAAATCGCCCTGATCCCGCTGATACCAAAAGTATTTTCGATATATTCGACAACACTTTTTGCCTCTGCGTAAGCAAGCAAACGTGCTTTTTCTTCTTTTGGAAAATTTCGGGACAAAGACCTCAACGGAATCAAATGCCCCCTTAGCTCAGCCTGTGTGAGTTCGGCCCCTTTTCCTCCCATCAGGATCTCGGAGATCCCACCACTCACCCACTGGGCGATCCCTTCATCAAGCCACTTTGGCAGATTCCCCATCCTGATCTGGTCATGGAGTAGGAGATGAGTCAGTTCGTGTTTCAGTGTGGCCTTGAACATGAATGGATCACTCATTTTTGAATAATCGATCACAATAAGCGTTTTGTGGGGAAGGGCATAGGCCACAACGAGAGGGTTGTCAGAGAGGTGTCCAAATTTTTTACGAGCAGTCGTGAGGATCACTTTCGGTTTAAAATTCAGAGGCCAATTGAAGGTCGTTTCAAGCTCCATCTTCAAGACAGGAAAAATCTCAACAACTTCTTGTGCGGTTTTGTATAAGGACTCATCGAACTTAACAACAACCGCTTCATCTTCAATTGTTTCGCTTTGTCCAGGTGCTGAAGTCATTAGGAGAACAAAGAGCACAGCGAGTTTTAATAAGATGGCTTTATTCATTGTGGTCAATGAGGTCATCAGAACCCCAGAAATCAAATTCTATCATCTTGGTCATGCGTTAGACCTCGAAACGCTACAATAGAGTGCTTTTTAGAGATCGGACTAGAGATTGAAGGCAAGGCCGCAGAACTGGAGGAAAATCGATGGTGGGCGATACTGGTATCGAACCAGTGACCTCTTCCGTGTGAAGGAAGCGCTCTACCACTGAGCTAATCGCCCTCCTTTGAATCTTGAGATGCAAAAGATGAGAGCAGTTTCTAGCAGATCGGTCTTCTGCCTGTCAAACAGTTTGCGGATTTAGGGTCCCTGAATAATTTCAATCCCTTCGGGAATTTCAAACTCAAATAGGTCGTCTTGCAGGCCTTGATTGATTTTAACTTTCTCAAAGATCGAAGTGGAAATATTCCCGTTTTCTTCATATAAAACCACTTGATCGATCACCAAACCTTTGATTTGTTTGGAAGGGATGAACGTGATCACAATCTGACTAACGCCCATGATTTTTTTGGGAATCAGCTTAAGATGCACGGCCTCTCCCGGTTTGGGGGGTTCGATTTCAAAAGATACATCAAAATCCTGATCCAAACGTCCCAGCCCCGAAAGCAGTTTCAGTGGGAGATGGGCATCGGACTGACCGCCGATTTTGCTGCGAATGACCTGTTTATGATCCGGCACGTAAAAATCAAAACCGTCTCCATTTACATAGATCATTTGTTTTCCCGGCTCGACATAATCCCAGAGCATTTTTCCTTTCTTAATAAACACTTTTCCCTTTGAGATATAAGTGGTGTCAAAACCGTCGATTTCCACCGTTTGCACAAAATCAGATTCCAGGTCATTTATTTTTTCATAGGATACTTGAATATCGGCGACGATTTTTTGAACCGCTTCAGAAGTCTCTGCCGCCGAAACCATCGCAGGGCCGTGAAACAGGCCAACAAGGACGATTAGGACAAACAAAATATTGATTCGGATAATTTTGAAAGCTTGTCTTGAACAATGTTTCATTAAACCTGATTTCCTTCTTCATTTCGCACGAGGACTTCTCTGGGTTTACTGCCGACGGCCGGGCCGATGAGACCGTCTTCTTCCATCATTTCGATCATACGTGCCGCACGGGGATAACCCACACGCATCCGTCTCTGGAGAAAAGAGGCCGAAGCCTGTCGGGTTGAGATCACCAATTCGCGTGCGTCTTCATAACGATCATCCCGATCTTCGGATGCCTCATCAGAAGACGCTCTTTCAGAAGATTCCCCTTCAGAAAAAGCAGACTCATAATAGGGCTGAGATTGCTGTTTAATAAAAGTGACCACCTTTTTCACTTCATCTTCGGCGATATAGGCCCCATGCACACGGGTGAGTTTTCCCGTGCCTGCCGAGAGATACAACATATCTCCTTTTCCGAGTAATTTTTCCGCACCATTGGCATCTAAAATGGTTCTGGAGTCGGTCTTTGAAGAAACATTGAAGGCGATACGTGCCGGGAAATTGGCCTTGATCAAACCCGTCAATACATCCACCGAAGGCCGCTGAGTGGCCAGGACGAGATGAATCCCCGCCGCACGTGCCATTTGTGCCAAACGGGCGATCGAATCTTCAACATCCTTTGAGGCCACCATCATCAAATCCGCTAATTCATCGATAAAAACAACAATGTAAGGGAGCAAGTCCATATCATCAGACTGGGCGGCCAACTTATTATAGGACTCAATATTTCTAACGCTTTTTTCAGACAGCAGTTCATAACGCCGCTGCATTTCGGCGACCATCTTTTTGAGTGCGGCTGCAGCCGCTTTCGGGCGTACAATCACCGGGGTAATCAGATGTGGAATACCATCGTAAAGGGTAAATTCCAACATTTTTGGATCGATCATCAACATCTTGACTTCTGCGGGTGTGGAGGAAAAAAGAATGGACAGTACCATGGAATTCAAACCCACACTTTTTCCAGAACCCGTTGCCCCTGCAATTAAAAGATGGGGCATTTTGGATAAGTCGGTCGAAAACGGGTTGCCAAAAATATCTTTTCCCAAAGCCAGCTTCAAAATGGAGCTGATGCGATTATGTGCGGGCGATGAAAGCACTTCTTTCAAAAAAACAGCCTCACGTTTTGGGTTCGGAATCTCTATCCCCACCGAGGGTTTTCCCGGCAAAGGCGCCACGATACGCACAGACAGCGCACGCATGCCCAAAGCAATGTCATCTGAAAGGCTTGTAATTTTATTGAGCTTCACCCCCGGCGCGGGTTCAAATTCAAACATGGTAATCACAGGGCCGGGGTGTACCTGTGTGACACGACCTTCAACCCCAAAATCACGTAGTTTTTTTTGAAGGATGTGAGATTGTGCGATCAGCTCTTTTTGCGTCATACCACCCGTCATAAGCGGGGGATCGCTCAAAAGCGTCAACGGTGGTAAACGATAATCGCCAATATCTTCCTGGTCAAAATCAAAGATTTCCTGTTTTGGTTTTGAGGCAATCTGTGGGGGAGGAGATGCGATTTCGGGTTGCGTATTCACACGCGGCGCTTCTTCCAATTCTTCCACCACTTGCTGCATGGGCGATAAAACCGTCGTTCTTTCGACCGCATCTTTTTTTTCTCTGTGCCCGCGCCAGGCCCGAATGCCACCCGTTTTGATCGCGGATAAAAGACCGATCCCTTGTTTTAAACTGCGTGTCGGAGAAAATGGAAAAGCCAGCATGGTTCCGATCAGCAGCAGAGACGAAAAAATAATATAAGCCCCTGTCAATGCAAAATAATCCAGAAAGAAATTCGCAATAATTTCACCAATCATCCCGCCATTGTTATAAGGCAGGGCGATCAACAAGGTTGTTTCCGCAGGACTTTCCCAAGCGATGCTTCTTAGAGTCGCCAAAGAAATTGCCATTAGGGCAAAACCTGTCATAAGAGAAAGGCTATTACGGGCCGCAGGTTTGACTCGGATTTGCGTCACACCCAGAACAATCAGAAAAACCGGGAGCAGATAAGCGGAAATACCAAAGATCTGAACAAAAAAATCCGCGAAACCCGCGCCGATTTTGCCAACCGCGTTTTGAACCTCAGCGCTGGACGTCACCGTCGAAAAAGAAGGATCTGCAGGAGAATAAGAAGCAAGACTCACTGCGATGAGCAGGGCAAAGAGAATGAAGGCAATGCCAAGCACCTCATCAATATAACTTTTTTCGGTCGTTTTCGAGATCAAGTGTCTTGCACGCGTCGCCACGGATTTAAAAGGCTCCTCAAATATTCCAAATCTATCACAGACATTTTCTATTATCAATTTAGCCCGAATTAGGTTTGTACGAGCAATCCGTGAATCGTATCAGAAAGCCTTGCAAATTCGGTGAGTGTAAAGGTCTCGCCACGCAGAGGTGGCCCCCAAGCGTGACACACTGAAACAACTTTTATAAGTGAAATCCTGAGTCATAATCATACTGCCTTAGGAAGTCCCGAAAGCAAGTTGTAATAAACCTGATTGCGCATCATTCTACTCAGGCTCGAGTGCGGCCTGTTTTGATTATAGAATGTTAAACAATCACCATTGTTTTTTTGGAGGGATTCCCAAAGCTTCCGAAGACTCTTTACTGCTCCAGCAATTCATCCATTGTGATCGAACATCCTTTTCGTTCTGCATTGGAAGCCCGTCCTAAAAGCACAAAACCGCCAGCTACTTTTTTTCCTAAATCTTCCGTCAAAATTGAGGCGACGGAATCAATGTTGGCGAGGTCTGTGTGTGCCAAGAGACCGATTTCTCCATCGGGGATGGGTTTGAGCGTTTCAGGAGAAAGCACACGGGTTTTGAGTTGGGGCGGTGCGACATAGATGCGTGGGGCAGGGATTCCGGCCACACCGTCGTAAAATTGAGAACTCAACTCCGACATGCCATATTCGTTGATGCAGTATTCCGGCAAAATGCCCCAATGTTTTTGGGCCATCTCATAAATCCAGGTTTGAGGAACTTCTCTCGATTTACCTTTGAATCCACCGGTATCCATCAAACGGCTACCTGTGGGAAGTATTAATTTAACGCCTTTTTTTTCGCAATCGTCGATAAAATATACAAAAGAAAATGAGGTGCCGAGTAAGAGCACGGCTTCGTTTGCCGAAGACAAATCTTTCGCCAGGCCTGCACTTTGTAGTCTGTTCTCTCGAATGTAATAATCACTTTCTTTTGTTCCAAAGAGTTCTAACAACACAGACATCATATAAGAAAGCGAGGCATGCGGTGCTTCTTCTGGGGGTGGGGTCAATATCATCATGCGTATTTGATCGCAGTCAGGTAATAGGTGGCGTTTGAAATGGGCCAAGATTGCGGCCCGTGCAGTCACCAAGTCAAAAAGACGATGCTGGCTTTTTTCTTTTTGTGTCGTACCACTGGAATAAAAAAGTCGTGCGGGTGTTTTTTTAGGGTGACAAGTGATATCAGCCCATTTGAAAGCCAGTACGGGCAAAGCGGGAATTTTATCCCAGCAATCGATATCTCCGGGGCCGATTTTTTTTGTCCCGCAAAATTGCCGATAGGGTGCATTACACTTGTATTGATATTCAAAGAGACGAAGCGCAAGCGTATTGAACTCTGTTTCTGAAGCGGTTTTTGGAGAAGCCGCAATGTAGTGAACAATGTCGTGTTGCATCCTTGAGGGGATACACGAGAAGCCAATTTGCTGTCAACTTAAATGCACTTCTCCCTTTGGAAAAGGGGGATTTAAATTGAGAATCTATTTTCCCGTCACCAGTAGCAGGTCTGGATCTTCGAGATGTGCAATGACCGTGTTCATGAAACGCGCGGATTCGGCACCGTAAATGACACGATGATCGAAGGTGAGCGAAAGCGGCAAAATCTTTCGGATAACAATTTCGCCCGCTCGTACGACGGCTTTGTCTTCGATTTTTCCCAAACCTAAAATACCCACTTCGGGATAGTTAATAATCGGGGTGCCATAAATGCCCCCGATGACGCCGTAATTGGTCAGTGTAAATGTGCCGCCTTTGAGTTCGGAGAGTGCAATGGTTCGTGTATAGGCTTTTTCTGTGAGTTGTGAGATTTCTTCGGCCAGATCCAAAATACTTTTTTGATCGGCATTTTTGATCACAAAAACCATGAGCCCCTGGGGGGTATCGACGGCGATGCCGATATTATAATACTTTTTGAGGATGACCTCTTTTTCCGCATCGTCCAGACTTGCGTTCAAAAAGGGATAGGCCTTCAATCCCGCGACAACCGATTTGATGATAAAAGGCAGATAGGTGAGTTTAAAGCCTTTTTCTTCAGTCATGTCTTTTTTTGCGAGACGGACACGCTCAAGTTTTGTGATGTCGGCATCATCCACAAAAGTCACGGGCGCGACAGTTTTTGTGGATTGAATCACCCGTCGTGCAGCACTGCGACGCACCCCCCGAAAAGGGATACGCTCAATTGGCCCCAGTGGTGTTTGGGCTTCCGCTTTTGTTGATTCTTGTTCTTTTTGTGTTTTATCTCTTGGCATTGTTGCGGCTTGTTCAACGTCGTCACGCATAATACGACCGGCTGGGCCGCTGCCTTTCAAGATGCTGAGATCCACACCCAGTTTTTTTGCGAGCATACGAACGGAGGGGATGGCCCGCGTTTTTTGTTTCTCTTGTTTGAGAGGCGCTTTTAGGCCTGGGGGCAAGATAAATTCTTCGTCCGACTCCTTCAAAACACCCACAACCGACCCCCCATCTTTTTTAGGAGTGTTTTCTTGTGGGGCGACGGTTTTAGGCGTAAGACTTGTGTTGCCTGTTTCGGAGCCTGCAACTTCTGTTTCTACGGTGACGAGTGCTGCACCAACCGGGATGATTTCCCCTGAGGCCGCTTGAATGGCAATGATTTTTCCGGAAAAGGGCGAGGGCAGACTCACGACGGCTTTGTCTGTTTCGACTTCGAGTAAAGCCTGGTCTTCTTTGACAAGGTCACCCACTTTGACACACCATTGCACCACCTCGCCTTCGGCGATGCCTTCTCCAACATCTGGAAAATAAAAGGTTTTTTCCATAGACCACTTCCTCAAAAACAATGTCGGTTTAGAATTGAACGACGGTTTCGATGGCTTTGATGATTTCTTTGCAATCTGGAAAATAATAAGGTTCGTTTTTAGGCAGCGGCACGGGTGTGTCGTATCCCGTTACACGAAGAATGGGTGCTTCTAAGGAAAGCAGTGCTCTTTCGCACAAAAGGGCTGCAATCTCAGCACCCAGACCGCAAGTCCGTGCAGCCTCATGGATGATTATCGCACGGCCTGTTTTTTTGACGGATTCTAACAAGGCCTCGCTATCCAGTGGAGAAAGGGTTCTCAAGTCAATGACTTCTGCTCGAATGCCCTTTTTTACGACTTGGGCTGCGGCCTCAAGCGTGGGGTGTAACATTGAACCCCACGTGATGAGTGTCAGGTCTTCTCCTTCAGCGACCACACGGGCTTTCCCCAGAGGGATGAGGTATTCATCCTCGGGCACTTCTTCTTTGATCGCCCGATAAATTTTAGCTGGCTCCAAAAAAATCACAGGATCGGGATCTCGAATCGAAGAAAGCAGCAAACCTTTGGCCTCAGCAGGAGTAGAGGGCACAACGACTTTGAGGCCGGGCGTATGGATAAAAAATGCCTCTGTGCTTTCGGAGTGCAATTCTGGCGCGTGAATACCGCCCCCATAAGGTGTCCGTACGACCAAGGGGCAGGTGTAACGACCGCGTGTTCTTGCACGAAGCCGTGCGGCATGGGAGACGAGTTGCTCCATCGCCCCGTAGAGAAAACCCATAAATTGAATTTCCACGACAGGTCTGAGTCCGTAGGCTGCCATGCCGATGGCGGTGCCGACGATGCCGGATTCGGAGAGCGGTGTATCGACGACGCGGTCTTTTCCAAATGTTTCCACCAGTCCATCTGTTGCACGGAAAACCCCGCCATCTTTTCCAATATCTTCACCGAGCAAAATCATTTCAGGTCGCAGTGTCATCTCTTGATGCAGGGCTTGATTCACGGCTTGGATGAGGCTGAGTTGGCTCAATGGCTTCCTTAGGTTCTAAGTGTTTTTGTTCAGTCGTTGTTCAAGTGCAGCCCGCTGTCGAAGCAATTCAGGAGAGAGGCTTTCAAAAAGAGTATCAAACATTTCTAAAGGACTTAAAGGGGCTGTGGATTCAAAGGCTTTTACGGCTTCTGCAATGCGATGATCGACTTCTTCTTTCAGGGCATTTTCATCTGCTTCAGTCCAATCAAAGTGTTGTTCAATATGGGTTTTGAGACGCAACATAGGGTCTTTTTTTCGCCAAATGTTGACTTCCTCTTCCGTGCGATAGCGCGAGGCATCATCGGCGGTGGTGTGGTCACTTAAACGATAAGTCAGGCATTCGATGAGGGTCGGGCCCTCGCCCCGTCGGGCTTTTTCGAGTGCTTCTTTGATGGCGAGATAGACCCCGAGCACATCGTTCCCATCCACTTGAATGCCTTCAAAACCGTAGGCAATGGCTTTTTGTGCGATGCTTTCTGAAGCCGTTTGTTGAGAGACGGGCACGGAAATCGCCCATTGATTGTTTTGACAGACAAATACGACGGGCAATTTAAAAACCCCCGCAAAGTTCATGCCCTCGTGGAAATCCCCTTTAGAGGTTGCACCATCGCCAAAGGTGGTCAAAATGGCAATGGCGTCCTTTTTATATTTTGCAGCCCAGGCTGCACCCACGGCATGAGGAATATGAGTCCCCACGGGGATGGAAATTGGAAAATCGTTGATGTCTTCGGAGATTGTACTGCCGCGCTCATCTCCCGACCAATACTGGTAAATGGTTTTGATGCTGGTGCCACGAAGCACAGAAAGCCCTGTAGCACGAAAAGCGGGAAAGAACCAGTCAGAAGGTCGCAGCGCCGCCGCAGCGCCGACCTGTATGGCTTCTTGGCCCTGTATGGAGGCATAAGTTCCTATCCTGCCTGTGCGTTGTAGGTTTAAGGCTTTTTCGTCGATGCTCCGGATTAAAACCATGGATTCGTAGAAACTCCTAAGGGTTTTTTCGGTAAACTGTTGGGTGTCGGAGAGCAATGCCGTGTCGATATTTCCTGATTCATCAAGCACTTGCAGCCAACTGACACTAAAGTTTTTGAGTATTTTTCTGGGCATTTCAGGCCTTTCATCTCAATGGACATCCCCTTCATTATATCATATTCATGGGGAGTGGTTTTGTTCCCGGCTCATTCCTTTTGTCCCTTGTATTGTAAGCATGCCTACTGAATTTTATGTCCAAGGGGATTACTTTATTCCCGATAAAAATAGAAAATTTGCAGTTATTTCAATCCTTTGTGGTTTGCCGTCCCTTTGCTGAACGGGTATATTAATCCTATGGGTGTATTGAGATCTTCAATGTGGATCTTTTTTTGTGTTTAAAATACCCTTTCTCAATAAAGGATAAGGTCCATGCCAAAAGAAAATAGTCACATTCAAAAAAGGATAGTTCTTTTTTTTGCTTTTATGATCTTCATCTCGGGCTTTTCAGGCTCACTTCAAGCTGCGGAAGCACTTGATTTGCTCCAGGCAGGTCCAGGGGATGAGGGTTTGCCCAAAGGATGGGAACCCCTCATTTTTGGAAAAATAGAACGCCATACCGAATATAAATTAAGCGATGAATCCGGACGCACCGTGATAGAGGCCTGGAGTGATAATGCGGCCTCAGGATTGACCTATCCACTTGATTTGGATTCGAGTATTTATCAAATGATTTCCTGGTGCTGGAAAATAAATCGTACCATTGAAAAAGGAGACGTGACCCTAAAAAAAGGCGACGATTATGCCGCAAGAATATATGTTACTTTTAAATTTAATCCCAAAGATGCGACTTTTTGGGAGCGGACAAAATTCAAAACCTATAAATTGCTCTATGGTAAATATCCCCCCAAAGGCGCGCTCAATTATGTTTGGGCCAATAAAATGAAAAAAGGGGATGCCGCACCCAATGCCTATACTGACCGTGCACATATGATTGCGATTGAGAGTGGTTCTGAAAAAGTGGGACAGTGGGTTTGTGAAAAACGCAATCTTTACGCCGATTATCAGAAGTATTTTGGGGGGACACCTCCCCGTATTACGGGTGTTGCGGTGATGACGGATACGGACAATACGGGGGAGTCGGCCCGTGCCGCTTATTCTCATTTACGGCTCAAATCAAAACCTTAAATGAAGGGGAAATGAAGATGCAAATCGGATTTATTGGTTTAGGACGCATGGGGGCAAACATGGTCAAACGCTTGCTTCCTGATGGGCATACCGTTGTGGGTTTTGATCATGATCCTGCGACGACGGCCACTCTAAAACAGGAGGGGTTTCAAGGCGCAGAGGATTTACCTGCATTGGTTAAATCGCTCAACACGCCGCGCACAATCTGGATGATGGTGCCTTCGGGAGAGACGGTGACTGAAACAATCAAGCTGCTTTTACCGCAGCTCTCCGAAGGTGATCTTTTGATTGATGGGGGAAACTCGCTTTATAAGGATTCCATCACACGTGCCGACGCCCTCAAAAAAGAAGGCATCCATTTTATGGATGTCGGTACAAGCGGAGGGGTCTGGGGTCTGACGGTGGGATATTGTATGATGATCGGTGGCGAAAAACCCGACTTTGAACGACTTGATCCCATTTTTAAGACACTCGCGCCAAAAGACGGGTACCTTTATTGCGGAAAACACGGTTCAGGGCATTTTACAAAGATGATTCATAACGGGATTGAATATGCCATGCTCCAGGCCTACGGAGAAGGTTTTGCCTTGCTTGAGGCCTCGCAGTTTGATCTGGACATGGCCGAGGTTTCAAAACTGTGGAATCGTGGCAGTGTCATTCGTTCGTGGTTGTTGGAACTGGCCGAAAATGCCTTTGAAAAAGATCCCCATTTAGAAACCTTTAAGGGGCATGTCAATGATTCCGGGGAAGGACGCTGGACGGTACTGGAAGCGGTCGAAAATGGCGTGTCGGCGCCCACCATTGCCGCATCCCTTTTTGCGCGTTTTTCGTCGCGTGATCCCGATGCTTTTTCCGATAAATTTATTTCGGCATTGAGAAAGGAGTTTGGCGGTCATGCAGCAAAAAGAATCTAAAAAAACAGGACAAACCTTTATTTCTCCGCTGAGTTCGAGCGAGGAAGGCTACCAGGATCCTGCACCTCAATCTTCTGCTTTGATCATTTTTGGGGCAACAGGAGATCTCACGCAGCGCAAGCTCATTCCTGCACTGTTTCGTCTTTTTCAGGGCTGGCTCTTGCCGGATCGCTGGTATGTCTTGGGTGTCGGGCGACGGGAAATGTCCGATGAAACATTCCGGGAAATCATGCGAAAATCGCTGGATGGGGCTTCCAGAATGGGCCGCATTCCAACGGCTGTTTGGGAGACTTTCCGCAAAAAATTTCACTATGCGACGCTTAAAGATTTTGAAAGTGCAGATGAATATGCCCACTTAGAAAAGCAGATTGTCGCGCTGGATCAAAACCATAAGACCGGTGGAAACCGGGTTTTTTATCTTGCCACGCCACCCGGTCTTTATTCAAAAATTGTGAAACAGTTGGGTCTTGCGGGTTTGAGCGGTCGTGGCAAAAGACGGGATGACGAAAAAAATAAAGAGGGAACAAAAAAGAAAGTTGCCTCAAAGAAGAAAGCTTCAGTGCGTCTGATTGTTGAAAAACCTTTTGGCACGGATGTCGAAACGTCACGGGCCTTGAATACAGAAATGCGAGAGGTTTTTGGAGAAGAGCAGCTTTATCGTATTGATCATTATCTGGGAAAAGAAGCCGTTCAAAATATGCTTTTTCTACGATTTGCCAACGCGATATTTGAACCCATTTGGAACCGTCAGTTTATCGACCATATCCAGATTACGGCGGCTGAAACCCTTGGCATTGAAAACCGTGCGGGTTATTACGAAGAATCAGGTGCGTTGCGAGACATGTTTCAAAACCACTTGATGCAGTTGCTCTGCTTGGTTGCGATGGAAGCCCCGACGGCCTTTCAAGCGGATCGTATTCGGGACGAAAAGATCAAAGTTTTGCGTTCTGTGCGTCCGATTGACTTAGAGAAAATCGACGAGTGTGCCATTCGAGGGCAATATGGTGCGGGATTGATGGATGGCAAAAGTGTGAGGGATTATCGTAAAGAACCCGGAGTGAAACCCCATTCAAAGACAGAGACCTTTGCGGCGCTCAAGCTTTATATTGACAATTGGCGCTGGCAGGGTGTGCCTTTTTATTTGCGTTCTGGCAAACGCCTGGCAAAAAAATCGACTGAGATTGTGATTGTTTTCAAAGAAGTGCCCCACATGCTGTTTAGTCCCATGATTTCAGGTGGATTGGAATCAAATACCCTGGTTTTAAGTGTTCAGCCTCATGAGGGCATTGCCTTGAGTTTTCAGGCCAAATATCCTGGCCCTAAGTTTTCAGTGGGACGCGTCACCATGGATTTTAACTATCATGGTGCGTTTCAGGGTGCCTCGCCCGATGCTTATGAACGTTTGTTAGTGGATTGTATGGCAGGAGATCAGATGCTCTTTAGCCGGGGGGATTGGATTGAAGAATCCTGGCAGCTCCTCATGCCACTTTTGCAACATTGGCAAAAGACACCTGCCCCTTGTTTTCCCAACTACCCTTCTGGTAGTTTTGGGCCGAAAGAAGCGGACGATTTAATTCAAAGGGACGGCCGCGCCTGGCGGACGCCCTAGGGTTTTGTTTATCATTTTAGGAGATGATTTGTGTGAAGACGGTAACTGTTTGTCCAAATTTAGAAGCCCTGGGGAAAGCTGCGGGACGTTTTATTGCGCAACTTGCCGATGAACATGTCACCCAAAAAGGACGGTTTTCAATTGCCTTATCCGGTGGCAGTACGCCGCGATTTTTATATGATGCGCTCTCTCGCCCCCCGTTGTCGGGTGAAGTCCCTTGGGGAGGCGTCATACTTTTTTGGGGCGACGAACGCTGCGTGCCCGAAGACCATCCCGATTCCAATTTTGGAATGGCAAACACACACCTGCTCTCAAAAGTCCCCATTCCTTCAGAAAATATCTTTGCTTATCCCTTAAAAATGACTGAACCACGCGCGGCAGCCAGTGCCTACGAAGACATGATTTATGACTGTTTTGACCCGGAGGAAGACGAAATCCCGGTTTTTGATTTAATTATATTGGGGCTTGGCACCGATGGACACACGGCTTCTCTTTTTCCTAATACAAGTGCCTTGAAAGAAGCGGATGATTGGGTGGTTGCAAACCCGGTTGAAAAACTCGGAAAAACCCGTTTAACCTTTACCTATCCCCTCATCAATCAAGCCAAAAATATTCTTTTTTTGGCGGCTGGAAAAGAAAAAGGCCCCATCATCAAAACCCTGCTCTCGCCGAAACGTGCTGATTCCCCTTATCCTGCGGCGCAGGTTGCGCCTGTCAGGGGTCAGCGCTATTTTTTTATTGACGATGCCGCAGCAGAAGCCTTGTCATAATCGGTTTTACGGATGATTCTCGCGGGTGATATCGGTGGCACAAAAACCACCTTCGCCCTTTATAAAGGCGATACAGTCCACTCAAAAGCACTTTGTGTCGCGCATTATCGTAGTCAGGAACATCCGCATTTTTTTGCCATTCTCGACCACTACTTAAAAACGGTAGATCAAGATATTCATAGGGCATGTTTTTCTGTCGCCGGGCCCGTTTTTGAAGGGTGTTGCCAAACACTGAATTTGCCCTGGTTATTGGATGCAAAAAAAATTGCCCAGCGCTACCATATTAAAAACGTTTTTCTTTTGAACGATTTGCAGGCCACCGCCTACGGCGCACTTGTTTTGCCCGAAACAGAGCAGATTTTATTGAATTCAGATGAGGTGGATTTTAGAGACGCTCTCCCTGTCGGAAATCGCGCCGTGATCGCCCCCGGTACCGGATTGGGCGAAGCCCTGCTTTATTGGGATGGCTCAAAATATCACCCCTGCGCTTCAGAAGGCGGGCACTCAGACTTTGCGCCCAGAAATGATCTTGAAATTGCGCTCTTGAAAACCCTGCAAAAACGACATGCACACGTCAGTTATGAACGTCTGCTTTCCGGGCCGGGGATTTTTGCGATCTATGAGTTCCTAAAGACAAAAACTCAGGAAGATGTCCCGGCTTGGCTTTCTGAACGGCTGATTTCAGAAGACCCGGCCGCTGTGATTTCTGATGTGGCCTTGGCTGAAAAATCAGCGCTCTGTATAAAAACCCTGGATCTTTTTGTTTCGATTCTGGGGGCTGAGGCCGGGAATCTGGCCTTGAAAACTTTGGCAATGGGCGGTATCTATGTGGGCGGAGGCATCGCCCCTAAAATTTTGCCCAAGCTGAAAGACGGCACCTTTATGAAGGCCTTTCTTGAAAAAGGTCGTTACGCTTCTCTTTTAAGCAAAATTCCCGTTTGGCTGATTGACAATCCACAAACCGCCTTGCAGGGTGCCGCAGCTTATGCATTTTCAAAAGAGAAGTGGACCTCCGAAAAGAAACAGTAGCATAAGGAATCTTCCTCGTGTGTCACGCTTGAGATCCGCCTCTGTAATGTCATTACCAAACCACTTCTACGTCATATTTTCTCATCCGCCGATCTGCGCTTAGAAGTGTCAATTTCTCTAATTTCGCCTGTGCAATTAAAAGTCGGTCAAAGGGGTCTTGATGGTGTGGTGGCAGATGATAGACCTGAAGGGTGTGGCTGATTTGAATGGGTAAACTTTGAATGGTATTTTGAAACATCTGATCTGAAATAAAGCGCTCCGGTTGATCGGGGATTTTTAGACGTCCTAAGCGGGCTTTTACTGCGATTTCCCAAGTGCTGGCCGCACTGAGAAACAAGGTGTTTATTCCGTCCCTCATGATTTCACGGGCGGTATCAGATAACTGGGCATCGTCGGTAATCCACCATAAAAAGGCGTGTGTGTCTAAGAGGATTTTCACTCTGCAAATGTTTGCAGTATTTCATCCGGAAGGGGGGCCTCAAACTTGTTTGAGAGCACTATCTTTTCTTTTGCACTGCCGGGAAAGCGTTCTTTGGATTTTTGCACGATGGAAACCAGACGGGCGATGGGGCGGCCTGCTTTTGCAATGATCACCTCTTCGCCCTCACTGACTCTGGCTAAGAGGCGGGAGAAATGGGTTTTTGCATCATGAATATTGACGGTAACAGCCATCTCAAATCCTTATTTTTGTGAGGCAAAGCTTCACCATACATACTAGACTAAGCTCTGGACTAAGTCAATATCTATCCTTATTTGCAGGAATGAGGGCCGAGCGTTCATTTGTGATTGAGAGGATTAAACAATGAATTATCAGAACGCAATACTTCCAGAAGATGTCGTCAAAATTTCAAGCACTTCCAATATGACAGAGGAGACCATTTTACCCGACATCCTTAAAAATCATGACCTGCGAAAAGGACGTTACGGTCTGTTAATCGTTGAAAAGGGGGTTTTGCAGTTTGTTTGGGAGGAGGAAGCTCAAGTTTTAGATGCGGATCCTGGTCACCCCATTGTGATTTTTCCTGAGAAATTGCACCATGTCAAAATAACGGGCGAGGTCCAATTTTACATCGAATTTTATGAACGACCCGATGCATCAGTTTGAAGTTTTTTGATCCAGTTTATTGAGAAGTTCCCGAATATTTCGGGCATTTTGCCCGAAGTCTCCTTTTCCCACACGAGAAGTGGAATGCAAATCAAGTGCAATTTCGCCCTCCCCTTTTTTTAAGATCTGAATACGGACATCATCCACAAAACGAAACAAGCGAGAGGTGCGTGTTGCAAGAATTTCGCCTTTTTCTTGGTCTTGCACGACGACTTCCCATCGAGGAAGGGCTTTGACGACTCCTAATAGTGTTGAAAAAAATACGTCATACGACAGGGAATAACTTCGGGTTCGAAGGGAGGGATCGTCATGGTCGGGCCGGGTCTCAGCCTGATTGTGGGTGAGACCACGACAACTGCTGAAGCCCATGGACACAATGAATACCGCCGAAAATAAAATTGGCTTGCTGATGTACGTCATATTTATAATATCCTGAACAACTACCGTAATATACGGCAAGTGCCTGAAAGCAGCAACGATTAATTAGCAGCATCTGAGCCGACTTCCGACTATCCGCCCCAGCCTATCTCGAAAGCAAAACCCCGCCAATCCCCCCAGATGGGGGGATGAGGCTTTATCTATTGGGCTCGATTTTTTTACTTTCTGCTAGGCTTAGAAAGAGGGATGCGATTGTCAGTACCTGCCTCTCAATGAGGACATCTATCGTTCTTTAAGTCGATCTGTAACACTGCCTTCCACTGCCTTCCACTGCCTTCCAAGGTCCGACCCCAGTATTTTTTATGCCGTCAATTGAAAGTCCCAAGCCTTGTGCGATTTCTTTAAAGCGTAATGATTGCTATCTGGTATTTGATTCGTTACCCTCAATCAATAAATCATTGAGGGCACAAATATGGAAACAAATGAGGCAATCCGTTTACGCAGGGCGATTAAACATTTTGATAAAAACCACAAGATGACCGAAGAAGAGGTGGATAGGCTGCTTTCTTTGGCGATCCTTTCCCCCACGGCATACAATCTTCAACATTGGCGCTTTACCGTTGTGACAGATGAATCTTTAAGGGAAGAAATTCAAACGGCGGCCTGGGGACAGGAAAATGTGACAAATGCGTCCCTCTTTATTGTGCTTTGTGCTGATCTGAAGGTTTGGGAGAAACAGGCAGCGCGTTGTTGGGCGGATGCACCAAAAGACGTGAGAGAATTTATGGTCCCCATGATCGACAAATATTATCGCGATAAAGCGGAGGTTCAAAGAGATGAGGCCATGCGCTCTTGTGGCATCGCCGCACAAACGCTCATGTTAGCCGCAAAATCGATGGGCTATGATTCCTGCCCCATGGATGGTTTTGATTTTGATCAAGTGGGGAAATTGATCAATCTTCCAGATGACCATCTGATTGCCATGTTTGTTGCCATCGGAAAAGCCACTCAAGCGGCCCGACCCAGGGCAGGGCAGCTCCCCTTAAATGAAGTCGTGATTCAGAATAAATTTTTGTAAAATCAAGAGAGTATCATCTGCTCAAATTGATCTCCACCCAATCTGGAACTTAATCAATGACTCCCGCTGAATTCAAGTCTCACGTCTTTGTTTTACTTGCGTCGCTCCTTGTGGCGGGTTCTTTTTTGGTGTCCGAAAAACTGGCAGGGATCGTCAATCCCTTTTCTCTGACACTCTTGCGTTTTCTGGGTGCTGCGCTCATTTTGATGCCCATTGTACTTTATAAGAAAAAATAGCGGCAAAAAATAGCGTCGACTCTACCAAGGGCAATGATCATTAGTTTTTTTTTACGCGGCATTTTTTATTGGATTTTTTGAGTCACTCAAAACAACGACGGCTCTGAATACCGCCACCTTATTTACGCTAGTGCCACTGATCACTGCGCTTTTTTCCATTCTTTTTTTGAAGAACAAGATAACACGCAAACAAATTACGGTTTATCTTTTGGGTGTTTTAGGGACTGTTTGGGTTATTTTTGAGGGTCAAGTGGCCTTGTTATTGGCATTTTCGCTCAACAAAGGGGACTCTATTTTCTTGCTCGCGGTATTGGCGATGTGTAGTTATTCAATCTCAATGAAGTTACTTTATCGGGGCGATGAAATGCTTGTGCTGGTATTTTGTACTTTAGTGGGTGGTGCCTTGTGGATGCTTCTTACATTGTTTTTATCGGGACAGCCACTTCAGTGGCATTTGATTCAAGGGGATTTAATCTTACAGATGGCGTATTTGGCTATTGGAGCCACACTCATCACGGTTTATTTATACCAACGAACGACGGTCACTTTAGGCCCCAGCCGTGTGAATGCCTATATCTATTTGAATCCTGCGTTAGTTGCCTTTCTTGTGTTTATTATTGAGGGGATCTCCATTCCGGTAGCGGTCATACCGGGCATTTTAATTTCATCCATCGCGACAGCGGTCCTGCAGACAAAGGGGGCTTGAGATGGATATCCTGGCAGACAAAGCCGTTTTAGAGGTATTTGATCACTACCCGGCGTCGATCCGTCAGAAATTATTATTGCTTCGTCAGCTTATTCTGGAAACAGGCGCTGAGATAGAAGGCTCGGAGCCATTGCAAGAAACGCTAAAATGGGGAGAAGTCAGCTACATTACAAAGGGAGGAAGCACCATCCGGTTGGGCTGGAAGGCGTCAATACCCGAACAATACCTACTGTATTTTCACTGTAAAACCAAATTGCTGGACACCTTTAAAGCGGTTTACGCGGATCAATTCAAATTTGATGGCAATAGAGCGATCGTGTTTAGCGAAAAGGATGAAATGCCAATTGAGGCATTGAAACATTGCATTTCATTGTCGTTGAGATATCATCGCATCAAACATCTTCCCTTACTGGGGATCTAATCTGAGTTATGTATAGTACTTAGGGCTTGCTGAAAGAGTCATAAGTTAATGATTTTAAAAAGGTTTATTCTGTA
>CAYVHO010000011.1:0-87228 GCA_964451325.1 uncultured Nitrospira sp.
TAATAGAAGCGGCCATAAAGAAACATGCCTACGAGCAGAAGCAGGTGGCCGATCATCTCAACCTCCATTATTCAACAATAAGTCGACTGCTTAATGAGAAGAGCAAAATAGCAAGTTTAAAGACCTGACCCCATTTGTTTGTGACTGACCCCATTTGTTTGTGACCCCATTTGTTTGCATCTTTCCGCTCTGAAAGGGATTTATTAAACATGAGTATTTTGCCTGATTCCCCTGGTTTGAAATGGCCCTTGCCCAAAGACGACCCCTGGTCCACACCTTTTGCTGAAAGCCTGTTGTCCCATTTAAAGCTTTGTAGGGGGGCCACCCTTTTAGACATCGCCTGTGGAGATGGCATTCCTGCTTTTTATTTGGCAGAACAGGTCGGGAAAGAAGGCCAGGTACTCGCGATTGATTTGAATCCCATCCGCATTGCGGGGGCACGTTTCAAACAGCAACAAGAGATGCCCTGGTTGCATTTTGAGCAGATGGACATGAAGGCCTTGCCACCTGAACTACCCTGTTTTGATCGTATTACCGGCAACCTTTCTTTGATGTTTTTTCGCCCAAATCGATTTGAAGTGCTGGAAGGCTTGATCAAACACTTGAAACCCGGCGGCCAAATCGTATTGAGTTTTCCCTCCCTCGGGACTTTCGATTCACTTTGGCAGCAGGTTGAGCAAATGATGGTTGCCCGTTCCCTCAGCCCAGAACGCATCGCGCTTGAGGCCTATGTGCGCGAGCGACCTTCTTTGGATGAGGTCTGTGCTTGGTTACAACGCTTGGGTCTCAAAGAGATCGCCGCGAAGGCCGATCCGCTCGAAATAGCCACCGCGTCGGGGCAAGCCTTTCTTCATCATCCTTTGCTAAGAGGCGGTTTTCTCGAAGATATTTATGACTGTTTTGAGTACCCCGCGCTCGCGTCCGATTTCATGCAAACCCTCTCCAAAGACATCGCCAGCTTTACGCCCTTGTTTGCTCTAAGAGGCGTTGTCTCGGGGTGGAAAAAGTGAAAATTTCTAAAGTAATAAGCAATAATGAGGCGAAGGGAAAAGTCGATCTAATCAAAAAGGTAGGTGGCCCCGATGTTAATCAAATAATCTGGCGATTTGGAATTGATCCCATAGCCAACAGAGGAATCCAAACTGAGGGTCTGATTGGCTTTTAGCGAAAATCCAGCGGCAAGGATAAGCACATCATCGGCATCTGGAGCACTGCCCGTATCAGCGCGACCATAGAGTTCTCCAATCAATTTCATTGGAGACGCATTATCAAGTGCAAACTCGAGTGCAAGGGCATAACGAAGCTGATCCGACAAATCCTGACCGGGAGGATTCCCAATAAAAAAGTAGCCAAAATTGATATGGGCCGTCACGGGGGCAAATTCTTTGCTCGCAATGGATAAAAACCCCACATCAACAACACCTGAAGTGCCTAAGGTTTTATTCTCCCCTGCCGTCGGAAACTTGATGATCATTTGACCCGCAATCGAAAGGGGATTGGCCGCCCGTCCCTTAATGAAACGGATCTTTGTATTGAGCAGGACATCGCCTTGTTTATTCTTTTTTTGACCATTTGACTCGGCAAAAAGATAAGGCATTTCAAGATTAAATTCTAAATTTTGAATGAGTCCATAACGTAAGTTTACACCCACTTGCGATTTTTTCTCATTTGCAGAACTGCGGTCAAGCAATAAACCTGCTTCCACACGGTAAGTTCCTCTTTCAGTCGGAATCGCCGTTTCAGTCGCCTGAAAAGGTCTTTCGGCAAAAACACGGTCCGGCATGGAAAAACAAATCAAAAACAGGAAAATCGGGCCTAGGTATCTTTTCATAAACGACATACTACGGATGGCTCAAAGCGCTGTCAAGCCTTCATCATCGAATCGAATATACTTCAAAATATTCCAGCGCCTTGCTTGACAGCAGACTGAAATGCCCCCCAAAATGAGGACATGAAAAATTTTGTGAAAAACTCAGACACCATCATTGTACTCGCCATGCATGGAACTCCTCCGAAGGATTTTCCAAAAACAGAACACAAAGCGCTTTTTGAGATACGGGCAGCGCTCAAACATGCAACAAACCCTTCAAAATCACTCAGAGAACGACACGATTATTTAGATCAAAAAATGCGTTTGTGGCCTCGCACAGAAAAGAATGACCCCTTTCATTTTGGCTCAATGGAGCTGGGTCGTCATCTCGAAAAACAGTCCGGCTTTAAGGTGATTGTGGGTTTTAACGAATTTTGCGATCCTGATCTGGACAAGGCGCTTCGTCAAGCGGTGCAACTTACGGGCAACAAAGTGTTGGTGACAACACCCATGATGACCCGAGGGGGCAGCCATTCAAAAGGGGATATTCCCGCAGCCATTGCGGGTGTACAAAAGGATTTTCCAAAAACAGAAATTATCTACGCCTGGCCCTTTCCTGTCTCCGAAATTGCAGGGTTTCTCTCTGCCCAAATCCAATCCTTTCTTTAGGAAATCTTCGACAAGCGACTAGTGACAGCGTTCTTTTTCCAGTGGTGAGATAACTGGAAGTTCGTTTGAATTCTTGGGTTTTGAAGACTGCGGTTGCGGATACTTGAAGATCTTATCTTCGTAATTTTTGACGATGACCTCGTCTTCATCCAAATGCAGCAGTGTGCCTTCGGGTAAAATTGCAACCTTTCCCCCACCTTGCGGTGCATCAATCACAAAATGTGGGACGGCCATACCAGAGGTGTGTCCCCTCAAGGCTGCAATGATTTCCAATCCTTTTTCAACACGTGTACGAAAATGCTGTGTACCACGCACCAAGTCTGCCTGATAAATGTAATAAGGTTTGACTCGAATGGCCAATAGTTTCTGCATCAATCGTTTCATGACCTTTGGGTCATCATTCACCCCTTCCATAAGCACCGTTTGACTGCCTAAGGGCACGCCTGCATCCGCCAACATGCCACAAGCACGGCTCACTTCCGGCGTAATCTCATCTGGATGATTAAAATGCAGGTTCATATAGAGGGGATGGTATTTTTTGAGCATCTCACAAAAAGCGGGCGTGATCCGTGAGGGGAGACTCCCTGGCACCCGTGTGCCCAAACGAATAATTTCAAGATGGGGAATCTTGCGTAGGGCAGAGAGAATACGGTCTAACAATTTGTCCACAACCATCAGCGGGTCACCGCCTGAAAAAATAATGTCACGGATTTCCGTATGCTCCGTAATATAGGCCACAACCTTGTTAAGATTTTCAGGGGTCAAGGTACCGGGAGAACCCACAAAACGTTTTCGGGTACAAAATCGGCAGTAAATTGGACATTGATTGGTCACAAAAAGCAGTACACGGTCTGGATAACGATGCACCAATCCAGGCACAGGACTGTCCTTTTCTTCATGCAAGGGGTCTTCGGCCTCACACGCAGTGTCAGGATAAGCCTCTTCTGGAGAGGGCACGACCTGCTTCCAAATTGCATCCCCTTTTTCTTTAATCTGTTTTAAGATGTAAGGCGTAATCCGCATGGGATATTCAGCGACGACTTCCCGAACAGACTCCGCGGGGACCCCAAGTACTTTCTCCAGGGTTTCGACATCATGAATGCTTTCTTTCAGGTCTTTTTGCCATTGATCCAATGTGGATGTTCTCCTCGTTTTTGGAAATGCCGATCTATTCTAAAAGGCCTGTTTTGCCTTTCCTAATGGTCTTTCCCACTGCCGTATTTCTGCTGTAAATACGGGAGAATCGTTTCTTCATCATCAAAGATCAGATCACCGTCTACAAGCACGGGCACTGTATATTGACCCGAAACTTCAAAAACTTCTTTACGGGCACCACGTGGCCCTGGGACTTCTATCTTCTCATAGCTCAGACCGAGCGCGTCAAGTTTTTCTATCACCATCCTACAATAAGGACAACCTTCCAAATTATAAAGTTTCAAGGGCTTCTCCTTAAAGGAAGTTCTCATTAAGTTCGTCATTCAGAAATCGCACAGGGGGCCATAACCGCATCGACCATGCCGTGGATCAACTTCTTTTCTGCGGAACAGACTGTGGCAAGCACACCCCCCAAATGCACCTCTTTGCCTTCAACAAAATAATAAGGGGAAAGTCGCACCCGCCCCCTCATTTCAAGACAGCGGTCTTTCTCAAAATCCGTATAGTCGACGCTCACCTTTTTGCCTTTGTGGAAGCGCTGCAAAATGTAAGGGGTACTAGGAAACTGTGCCAAAGCGTGGTCAATGGTTTTGCGCCAGTCTTTCTCCGACATGTCGTGCCCTACAGAGACACCTCGACTGCCCCAGGCCCATTCAGAAAAACCGGAGGGTTTGATTGCAAATTGACGCTCTTTTTTTGTTGCATCTCCAAGTCGCCGAAAATCACTGACAGGCTGGCCTCCAATTTCAAGCCCGGGAATAACGGCCTGAGGGGGAACGTCCGCCGGGTCCAAAATCCATGTCTTTGGAAAAAGGTTTTCGAGTACCTCGTGGGTTTCTTTGCTCAAACGACGACGCCAAAATGTTTGTAAATGTGGATGATGAAAAAGCGCAAAAAGCGACTTTTCTTCCAAATGTGCCCTTGGCGGTGGGGTCACCACCACTTTTTTCTTTTTCGCTGCGTACAGCATGAGCTCTGCTTTCGGAATATTTTTGAGATCAAATAATTCAAAAAACCGATACAGCAGATCAATCCGTTCAGACTTCCCTTCAAAATCAACCCAAAGCCCCGCTTCAGTAAAAAAAACTTCTTTGGGAGTCACCACAAGGCTTCTCAAACCCCTCTCCCGAAGTGCTTTGGCGAGCCAAGTCATTTCGGGACGATAGCTCTTAGATTCCTCTGAGATCACAATGACCAGCAAGGGATCACTCTGATCAGCGCAGGCACGAACCATACGCTCAAAACCCGCAAGCATGCCCGTTGCGCCACCAATGAGTTTTGAGGAAAATTGAGGGCTTGAGGCATAAGCCGCACTCAAGACGGCGGTTTGACCAATGCCCCCAGGAACGGCATCTAATTCGGCGGCAATCATGCCATTGTCTGTCGGAATTAAATCGGGGCGAATCACAAGCGGCAGATCCCGCTTAAAACGTTTCATTCGCGCGTATTCCCGGACGAGGTCGGGTTTGCCCTGATTCAAATAATCAGCAACCCAAGCGGGGGCACGATTATTTAAACTTTCAAGATAGAGTTGATTACTGGCCTCATAAAAAGCAAGTAAATGTTGACCGAGAGACTCAAGAAAGTGAACCTCTGTCGGACTGAGGAAAAAAGGACGTGTGCTGATACGCCAGAGGTCGTTTCGATGATCAGTATCGCCACTTGCCTGGGCGAAAACAGAAGCACCTGCTTCTGAGCGGAAAAGCCCCGCTTGAATTAAGGCGTCTCGGATACTCGCAGCTTGTTTGATCCAAATTTCTTCCGATAAATCGGGGGAAGCAAAATCAGTAATTCCCAATGTATAAGGGCTCCAGAAAGACTATACAGTTAATATAACACCGCATAAATGGGCTCTGCAAGCGAGATTTAGACACTAAATCAGGAAACACGGACTCCGCTTAAGGCGCCTTAATGCCTAAGCGGCTGTCGGACTTAGAATGAAATTTGATATTGCGTTCTGATCCGCTGGTCATCGGTATTATCCACATCATTGGAAATATTGGAGATCTCAACCTGTAATTTGCGGCGATGCCCTGCAAAAAAAACATTAAAACCAGCCGTGATCTCTTCTACATCGCTGTTTGCAATGTCTGGGCTGAAATGGGAATAACGTGCAGCAATTTCGATCTTTTCTGAAACGACAAAAACCCCTCCCTGAATATAGGCACCGTCCGCGTCGGCGTTTCGGTCATCATCTCGGAAATAATATTCGCCCTGAACGGATTTCCCCTGATGTTTATAGGCAAACTCAATTGCAAGTGTTTGTGCTGAACCCTGATTCGCAACACCCTCATTGCTCCCTGCATCATAAGCATATCCTGCCCCTACTGAAAACAAGGGTTTTTCCGTGTTTGCAAGATCTGATTCAGAAATAGACATTTCCCCCAATGGATTAAAGACGATACGCCCTACGGTGAGATACTGACTGGTGTCGTTGTCCTGCTCCTGATTGATTCCGTTCCCGTTAAACACACCCACAAAATATTGCAGTTTGCCTTCGTCGTGTGCACCACGCATCATGATGCCGACGTCCCTGGCATTGATTTGATTGGCATTGAATTTTTTTGAGGCCAGGGAAGTATCCACAAACTGAAGATCAGCAAAAAAGGTCATTTGTTGACGGTTGAAGGGAACTTTGAATTGCCCCATTCTCACTTTGACGTTTTCATAATGTTGAATGTCAATCGCAAAATCTTTTAATGAGGTGTCTTTTGATCCATCTGCACTATTTGGGTCCGCCACTTCTAGTTGAATCACATAAACAAACTTGGGGCTGTACATAAAACCGGACCAACGCAAACGCCCTTTTGCGACTTTAAAAGTAGAGGTATTGGCACCATTATCATCATTAAGGTACGCATGCTGAAACTGAATCCAGGCACCGAATTTCAGTTCGAATTGATCTTTAACATTCAACACAAAACCCTTGTCGTAACCCACCTTGATCCCGTCTTGCTCAATAAATAGGGCTTCAGCCAAGGCATGTTTTTGTCCTAACATAAAAAAAAGCAGGCTTATCAAGGTAAACACAATCCTTTTGTTCATGGTTCTCCCTTTTTGTGTGGCCATCAAAAATGTGAATATCAATAAAAATCATCCCTCAATTTAAATCATAAATAAACAGGATATGCATTGAGCGGACATCCATTACAATTTGCCCGTTTTTTACAATAAATTTTGGCTGTTTTTACGATCAAGGCATGATACTCATTGAATACTTCTGTTTGTCGCGGCACTGCGGACATAAAATAATTTTGCAAAGTTTCATAGCTTGCCTTGGCATCCAGCCACTGATGCCGTGAAAAAATGCGGCGTGTATAGGAATCAATCACAAAAAAGGGCATTTCGCCTGCGTAAAGCAGGATAGAATCCACAGTTTCCGGCCCCAAACCCTTTACGGCAAGTAACTTCTCTCTCAGATCCAGCCCCTTTTCAGAAAACATCAGGGCCAAAGACCCCGCGTATTCTCTAAAAATAAATGCAGTCACTGCTTTTAAGCGGCGCGCTTTAAGGTTATAAAATCCGCTCGCGTGAATTAAAGTTGCCAACTCTTTTTCGGAGATATTTTTTAGCGCTTCGGGGCTGAGAAGCTCGGCTGCACGCAATTCTGCAATCGCTTTTTCAACATTGGTCCATGCCGTGTTTTGGGTCAGCACCGCGCCCATGATGACCTCAAAGGGGCTCTCAGCTGGCCACCACCCCTGAGGGCCAAAATGATCGAAGAGCTTGGAGTAAACCTCTTGAGGGCTGGGGAATGACACAAGGCCCTCTGTCCTTGGTTTTTTGTTTGAGATTCGGGTCTTCATTTGGGTTTTGTATTGTCGCGCACCCACGTCAAATAATCTTCCGATCCCTCAAGAACAGGCAAGGCAATGATTTCCGGCACGCTATAGCTGTGATATTTTTTGACCACACGGGCCACCTGATCAAAGCGGTCTTTCCGGGTTTTTAAAATCATCAGCACTTCTTCTTCCCGACAGATTTTCCCCTGCCATGAAAAAAGAGAGGTCACGCCCGGCAGGATATTTGCGCAAGCCACGCAATGTCCCTCAAGTAATTTCATCGCGATCCTTTCCGCTTCATCCCGACTTGAAGTTGTTACAAAAACCACAATTGTTTCCAACTTGGAATCCCCCATTTTAAAGATAAGCCCCTGTATAGAGGGATCACATCAAAAAGACAAGTCGCCATCCTTTAATGTTTTGCCATTTGACAGACGAGAGACACTTTATATACCGTCTGCCATGTCTGATACCGCGAGTTACCACTACACCGCTTTAGGATCCGGCCCTCCACTTCTCTTATTGCATGGCCTGTTTGACAACTTGCAAACCTGGGACGATTTGTCCCCTTTACTTTCCCGACATTTTAAGGTTTACGCGCTGGATCTGCCCGGTTTTGGGAAAACCCCTTTGCCCTCAGAGTGGTCAGAAAGTTTATCGGGAATGACAAAACAGGTCATCACTTTTTTGGATGACTTGAAGATCGAACGCATCTCTCTGGCGGGCAATTCAATGGGCGGCAGCCTCTCTCTCGCGCTCACACAAAAATACCCCGATCGCATCCACAAACTGGCCCTCCTAAATCCCTACGGACTGCCTGAAATTCCCCAGGCGGTCTTCAGTGCCCGCCGGAAAATTGTTGGGACAATCCTCCCCTATCTACTTCATATCGGTGCCATGAAACTTTGCATCAAAGGTATTTTCTCACGTTCATTTTATAATCAATCGCTGCTCACCCGCGCACGCATTGATCGGATTTCCGAGCCCTTTTCAAACCTGAAACAACTCAAAAACCTGTTCCGATTTTTACGTGCAATCTCATCGAAAGAAATTCGAGAGATAGACCGAAGACTTGGAGAAATCCATCAACGCGTCCTCATCCTCTGGGGCACAGAAGATTGTTGGCTGACAGAAGCCCACTGGCAACACCTGGCAAACCGTCTTCCCTCAGTCGAAGTCAAAAAAATCGAAGCCTGCGGGCATCTTCCCCAAATCGAAAAACCAGAGACCGTCGCCAAAACCTTAATCCCTTTTTTCCTTGAATAAAACGACAAAATAATGCGCATCAAGCAGAGCACCAGAACCCGCCAAGTCGCCTGAAAGACAAGGCCCGGAACTATTTTTTAACCGAGGCGTACTCAAATGTACGGTGAGGGGAAAAAATAGTGGAGAACGCAGTATTTCTGGCGAATCGGCGGGTTTCGTATTTGTTTACAGTTTTTGGTGCTTGTGATAGCATAAACGGATTTTGGATCTTGAGGCATAGTTGGCGTTTTGTTAGCACATCGTAAGCTGTTTTTTCTTTTATTCTTCGTCCTCTTTGCTTTTTCTACGATGGCTCAGGCTCGAGACAAAGAAATTGAAATTAAATCGATCACCATCAAAGGAAATGCCCGGATTGACGCAATGACCATTCTCTCCAATCTCAGTTTGAAGGAGGGTGATGTTTTTTCTCCAGAACGGGTTCAGGACGATGTGAGAAGTCTTTATCGCATGGGTTTTTTTGAAGAAGTTGAGGTCTCTTCCGAAGGATTTGAAGGCGGGATTGCACTTTCTTTTATCGTCCGCGAAAAACCTCTTCTTTCTGATGTCATCTTTGAAGGAAACGATAATCTCGAAAAAGACCGTTTAAATGAAGCCCTGCAAATCAGAACCCAGGGCTTTTTGGAAACACAAAACATCAAGCGTTATGTCAAACAAATTGAAGCGGCCTACGAAGCAGAAGCCTACTACAACGCCACCGTCATTCCGGTTGTTCAACGTGTGTCCGACAATCAAGCCATCTTAACTTTTTTGATTGAAGAGGGCGATCAAGTCTATATCCGGGACATCACGATTACAGGAAATGCCGTTTTTGAATCAAAAAAAATCAGAAAACAAATGGAAACAGACAGCTATTTCTGGATGAGCTCATGGATCACCGAATCAGGCCGCTACAAAAAAGAACAACTTTCCTTCGACCGGGAACGCATCAAAGATCTTTATTTGGATAACGGCTATTTTGATATCGAAGTGGGAGAACCCGAAGTCACACTCAGCGAAAATAAAGAATGGTTTGACATCGCACTCACTCTGAACGAAGGAGAGCAGTTCTCCATCGGAATTATCGATTATCAGGGAGCGGTGGTTTTTGACAGCGAAGCCCTTTCCGCGCTGGCTCAGAGTAAAACGGACGATGTTTTTAACCGGAGCAAAATACGAGAGGATATCGCCGCAATCACCGAACACTACGGGCAAAAAGGGTATATCTACACCAATGTCGTGCCTGATTTACGCCCCAATGCCGGCAATCGCACCTTGGATATCACCTTTCACGTTGTTGAAGGCGATCCTGTTAAAGTCCGGGAAATTCTCATTTCAGGAAACAACAAAACCCGCGACAAAGTCATTCGCCGGGAAATCCGAGTCAGCGAACAAGAGTTGGTTGATACCAAGGCCTTAAGACGCAGTTTTCAACGACTGAATAATCTGAACTACTTTGAAAGCGTTGACCTCGTGCCCAAACGGGTCGCACCCGGCTGGGTGGATCTGGAGGTTGAGGTCAAAGAAAAACCCACGGGCACCTTCAGCGTGGGGGGTGGATATAGTTCGCAAGATAAATTTATTGCCACATTTGATGTCACCATGGGAAACTTTCTGGGAAAAGGACAGCTTCTTAAATTCAAAGTGGCAACCGGCGGACGACGAGACACCTATACCCTAACATTTAAAGAACCCTATCTCTTTGATAAAAACCTGAGCGGCACGACAAACCTTTTTAACCAAAGACGAGACTTTGGGGTTTATGAAGAAAAACGCACCGGAGGGGATTTGATTCTAGGCAAAGCCTTTGGGGAATATGTCCGGGGCAGCATCAGTTATACACTGGAAACTCAGGAAATTTCAGATTTGGACCAGGTGACGACCGTAACAAAACAAACAGATCCAATCACAGGGGCTCCCATAACAGATCCAGATACAGGGGAACAGTTAACAGTCAGTACTGTTGGCCCCGATTCACGCATACCGCTGCGCGTGCTTGCTCAAGAAAAATTGGGAGATACCCTAACCAGTGCTATCGGTTTTTCACTTTCACGTGACACACGCGATTTTTTCTTTGATCCTAAAGAAGGCGGACGCAATTCGATCTCCTTTGAATACGCAGGCACAGTCCTTGGAGGAGACAATGACTACTACAAAGTCATTGCAGATTCCAGTCGTTTTTTCCCTCTGTGGTGGGAGCACGTCTTTTCACTGCATGGTCGCTTTGGTTTTGCAGAAGGCATCGGAGAAAAAGAACTCCCCGTCGGAGAACGATTTTATGTCGGTGGTATTAATACCGTACGGGGTTTTGAGTTTGGAGAGGCTGGCCCTCTGAGTTCGCCCAGCAACATCGCCATTCGAGGAGAACCCGAAGGTGGAAACAAACAGCTCTTTTTTAATCTGGAGTACCTCATTCCCATCGTGAAAGAAGCCAAAGTAAAATTCCTGTTTTTTTATGACTATGGTGCCGCTTTTCGTGAAGGCGATGCAATCGAGCCCAACGAAATGCGTGAAGCCGCGGGTATCGGTTTACGCTGGATTTCCCCCGTAGGGCCACTTCGCTTAGAACAAGGCTACAATATCAACAAAAGACCCGGAGAAAAGAAGAAAACCATTGAGTTTTCGATTGGTTCGCTGTTTTAATCGCGCAAACCCAATATATGAAAGCACAATAAAGGACCTCAAGCGGGGGCAATAAGCAGTCGCTTGGTCCATTGATCTAATTTGAAGAACCATCCATAACAAAAACAAAGGGAGAAAAAATGAAAAAAGTTGTTGTTTATGCCGTAATGATCTTGCTCTTACCACTTGTTAGTGCAGGCTTCGCGAAAGACATAAAAGTTGGATTTGTTGATTCTGAAAAGGTCTTTTCAACTTCAGAGGAAGGGGTCCGGGTCCAAAAAAACGTAGAAGAATTTGTACAAAGCCGACAAACCATCGTTGACATTGCAGAAAAAGAACTGCGACAACTCGAAGATGATTTCAAAATCCAGGCTGCCCTGCTTTCCCCGGATGCCGTCAAAATGAAACAGGAAGAAATGCAGAAAAAATTCACTCAGTACCAGAAAAAAGCACGAGAAATGAATAAAGAAGTTCAGGAGAAAAAACTTGAAACCAGCAATTCCTTTTTTAAAGCATTGGAATCTGCAATCAAGGCCCTCTCGAAAAAAGAAGGGTATGATTTTGTGCTCAACAAAACCAAAGAAGGTGGCGCGGTGCTTTTTTCCAATGATGCAGACGACATCACAGATCAAATCATCACAAAACTCAACGAAATGACCAAAAAATAGGGACGTTTCAAGACCTGCTTATCGGCACACGATGCAAATCTCTCTTAAAAAAATTTCAGAATGGCTTGATGGAAAAATCATCGGAGATGAAACCCTCCTGATTGACGGACTTGCTTCAATTGATGACGCCTCTAAGGGGCAACTTACTTTTGTTTCTCATCCCAAATATGAAAAAAAGGCATTGAAAACAAAAGCGAGTGTGCTGATGACACGCGAGGCAATCAAAGGCATCTCCGCAACCTTGCTGCTTGTCGACGATCCCTATTTTTCTTTTGCGAAATTACTGACACACTTTCATCCAGCTAAAAAAAAGACACCGGGTGTCCATGCCAGTGCCACACTGGGTGAACATGTCATTCTCGGAGCCGATGTTGTTATCGGCCCTTCCGTCACGCTTGAAGACGGCGTGAGTATCGCATCAAGGACCCAAATCGGGGCAGGGGTTTTTATCGGAGAAGGGAGTTCTGTAGGAGAAGACGCGATTATTTACCCGAATGTCACCATTCGAGAAGGGGTCAAAATCGGGAAGTGCGTCATTATTCATAGCGGGAGTGTCATCGGAAGTGATGGTTTTGGCTTTGCCTTTCATGAAGGAAAACACCACAAAATTCCACAGGTGGGTGGTGTCATTATTGAAGATGATGTGGAAATTGGCGCCAATGTGACAATTGACCGTGCGGTGATGGGTCAAACCATCATTGGTCAAGGCACAAAATTTGATAATCTCGTGCAGGTCGGACACAATGTCAAAATCGGTGCACACAGCATTTTGGTAGCCCAGGTGGGTATTTCAGGCAGCACACAACTGGGCCACCATGTGACACTGGCCGGACAAGTGGGTGTTGCAGGCCATGTTTCAATTGGAGACCAGGTCATTGTGGGTGCAAAATCAGGGGTCACAAAAGACATTGATGCGGCACAGGTGGTTTCCGGTTTTCCACCTCTGCCCCACAAGGCCTGGCTCAAATCACAGGCCGCAATTCAACAACTGCCCACCCTGAGAAAACGGGTCAATGAACTCAAACAACGTGTGACACAACTGGAAGATAGGCTCGCCCAGGCAAAAAATGATAAGGAAATGACATCATGATGGACATTCAGGAAATTGCGGCGATCTTGCCACACCGCTACCCTTTTTTACTGGTGGATCGTGTGCTTTCGTTTGAGACCAGTAAAAAGATGGTCGCACTCAAAAATGTCACGATCAACGAACCTTTTTTTCAGGGGCATTTCCCCGGTCACCCCATTATGCCGGGTGTCTTAATCATCGAATCCATGGCCCAGGTCGGCGGCATCCTGGCCTATAAATCAGCCAATGGGACAGAGGGGCAATTGGTCTATTTTTTAGGCATCGACAAAGCAAAATTCAGGAAACCCGTACTGCCTGGCGATCAACTGCGTATTGAGGTCGAAGTCTTGAGACAGCGCCCACCTTATTGGAAACTCAAAGGCATGGCCTACGTTGGGGAGCAACTGGTTGCCGAAGCCGAATTAAAAGCCATGTTGGATACAAAGGTCCAATCGGAGCATGCTTCGTGAACATTCATCCGACTGCCATTATTCACAAGAATGCGGAGCTTGATTCAAGTGTCGAAGTCGGCCCTTATTGCACCATAGGGGAACACGTCAAGATTGGCAAAAACACACGCCTGCGTTCCCATATCGTCATTGATGGCTGGACAACGATTGGAACAGACAATACCATCTACCCCTTTACCTCCATCGGACTTGAACCCCAGGATCTCAAGTTTAAAGGCGAAGAAACCCGTCTCGTGGTCGGCGATCATAATATGATTCGTGAATACGTCACCCTGCATCGCGGCACAGCACCAGGCGGAGGCATCACGCAAATCGGTAGCAACACCGTACTTATGGCTTACACACACGTGGCGCACGACTGCATCTTAGGCGACCGCGTGATTATGTCGAATGCCGCCACGCTTGCAGGTTGCATCACTGTCGGAGACGATGCCATTATTGGCGGGCTTTCCGGGATACATCAATTTGTGCGCATCGGCTCTTATGCCATGGTTGGCGGCTGCTCGGCCGTGGCGCAAGATGTGCCCCCCTATGTCCGTGTTGCGGGAAACCATGCCAAACTCTATGGAATTAATAGCATCGGTCTTAAACGTCATGGTTTTTCCTTGGATCAGATTCAAACATTAAAAGCGGTTTATAAACTCCTCTTCCGTTCGGGTTTAACCTTAAAAGATGCCGTAAAACAAAGCCGAGAAAAATGGCCTAAGCTGCCAGAAGTCGAACGATTTCTCCGCTTTGTTGAAAAATCCGAGCGAGGCATCTGTCGGTGACACAAGGAAAAATCGGCCTCATTGCAGGAAATGGTCAATTCCCTATGATTTTTGCGGCCAGAGCCAGGGCCTTAAATTTGTCGGTTATGGCGGTCGCACACGAGGGGGAAACCGATCCGGCCTTATCTGATCAGGTCGATGAGATTTTTTGGATCCGCGTCGGTCAAATCGGAAAACTCATTTCTTTTTTTAAAAAAAAGGGCGTCACCGAAGCCCTTATGGCCGGAGGAATCAAAAAAACACACATTTTCAAAATCCGGCCGGATTTTCGCGCACTCAGCATTTTAAGTCGTATTAAAGAAAAAAAAGACGATGTGCTGCTGAGGGCCTTCGCCGCCGAACTTGAACGGGAGAATATCACCATACAACCCTCCACCTTGTATCTCGGCCCACTCCTGGCACAAGAAGGAGAATGGACACGTCCCCTAAAAAAAGAAGAAAGAGCCGATATTGAATGGGGGTTTCGTTTGGCTAAAAAAATGGGTGCACTCGATATCGGACAATGTGTCGTCGTCAGAAAAGGGGTCATCCTGGCGATCGAAGCCATTGAAGGCACCGACGCAGCCATTACGCGCGGGGGGCTACTTTGTAAAGAAAATGCTGTGGTGATTAAGGCTTGCAAACCCCAACAGGATTTCCGCTTTGATCTGCCCACAGTCGGCCCAGAAACCATCCGCACCATGAAAGCGGTGAAGGCCTCCGTGCTCGCACTGGAGGTTGGCAAGAGTCTGGTCCTTGAAAAAGAACAATTCTTAAAAGAGGCACGTGCAGCAAAAATTGCCGTCGTGGGTTGGAAAGACAATACCGAGATAAACGAAATGGAAACAATATGAATAAAAACAAATTAAAAGTTGCTGTTGTGGGTGTGGGTTCACTGGGCCAACACCATGCACGTGTTTATTCTGAAATGGAAAATGTCGAACTCGTCGCGGTTGTAGACTCGGATAAACAACGCGCAGCGGAGATTGCCTCAAAATTTGAATGCGCCGTTTATCCCGATCTTAAATCACTCTACGGAAACATTGATGCGGCAAGCATTGTCGTCCCAACCTCGGCCCATCACGCCGTTTCCAAGGCATTACTCCAAGAAGGCATCCATCTGCTGCTTGAGAAACCCATTACCAGTACGCTTGAAGAAGCCGACGACTTAATTACCACCTCGAAGTCCACCGGAGCCCTGCTTCAAGTGGGACATATTGAGCAATTTAATACCGGTGTCATTCTACTCAAGGAACATCTGAGCAACCCCCGTTTTATTGAATGCCATCGAGTCTCACCTTTTGTAGGACGCGGGACAGATGTACATGTCATTCTGGATTTAATGATCCACGACATCGACATCATTCTGTCTTTGGTTCCTTCCAAATTGAGTGAAATTCGCGCATCGGGCACCGCTGTACTCACAGAAATGATAGACATCGCCAATATCCGTCTTGCTTTTGAAAATGGCTGTGTGGCCAACATCACCGCCAGTCGCATCTCGCTTACGAAGCTGAGAAAAATCAGAGTTTTTGAGCACGATGCCTATTATTCTCTGGACTACGCCCAACAAAAAATGGCGGTCTTCCGTCGTGTATTTGAAGCAGATGGCAGTCCAAAAATCACTTCAGAGCACTTTTCCACTCACAAAGAAGAACCGCTCAAGGGGGAACTCGCGTCTTTTATCTCATCCATTCAAGCGGGAAAGCTGCCCAAGGTCTCGGGTCAGGATGGACGACGCGCCTTGGATGTGGCCCTTCAAATTGTCGCTCTCATCAAAGAAAGTGCTTAAGGAAGCTCTGATCAAATCACGAATTGTTTTTTTTAAATTCAACCTGGATTTGTTTAGAATTGCCTAAAAATGTCCACAGTAACACAGCATAAACCCGGTAAAAAATCGCCCCGTATCATGATCATCGCCGGAGAGGCCTCGGGTGATTTACATGGTGGCGGGCTGGCTAAAGCACTTTTGCAACAAAACCCTTCCACTCAACTCATTGGTTTTGGTGGCACAGCCATGCAAAAGGCCGGGGTTGATATCCGTTATGACATCAAAAAACTCGGCATTGTGGGCTTGATCGAGATCCTATTTCACCTGCCTGTTATTTGGGAGGCCTATCAGTATGCGCTCAACTTACTGAAAGACAAGGTCGACCTGCTCGTCCTCATTGACTTCTCAGGCTTTAATCTGCGTGTGGCAAAGGCCGCAAAAAAGATCGGGCTTCCCGTGGTTTATTATGTGAGTCCACAAGTCTGGGCCTGGCGGGCGGGACGCGTCAAAACCATCGCAAAATACGTCGATCAGATGATCGTCATTCTGCCCTTTGAGAAAAAAATCTACGACCACGCCCATGTTCCCTGTGAATTTGTGGGGCATCCGCTTTTGGATGAATTGGCCGACATCAAAAAGACCGGGAAAGAGATCAAAAAAAACAATGACGGGAAAACACCCACCATTGCCCTGCTTCCGGGTAGTCGAAAACGTGAAGTGCTTTCGCTATTACCCCCCATGCTCGCAGCCCTTGAACAAATGCAGGAAGCCTTCCCTGGACTTCAAGCTTTAATTCCCGTGGCTTCTTCTTTGCCCGCCGAACTTATTCCTGAGTTGACGGCAGGATCCCCTTTGCCCATAACCTTAGTTCAAGGCAGTGTTTATGATGTGCTTTTTCAAGCGGATGTGGCAGTCATCACCTCAGGCACCGCAACACTACAAGGGGCTTTGGCCAATATTCCCATGATCATCGTGTACAAACTCTCGCGAATCAGCTACATTCTGGCTAGATACTTAATCCATATTCAATCCATGAGCCTTGCAAACATCGTCGCAGATAAACCTTTTATTCCAGAACTCGTTCAAGAACATGTTTCGGCCACACGGATTTCAAGCGAGATACGACATTTGTTAACAGATAAAGACGCCTACAAAAAAATGAAAGAAAAACTAAATGACGTTGCAAACCGTCTCGGCAGTCCTGGGGCCTCGGATCGGGCTGCAAAAATTATCTATCGTGTATTAGACCAACAGATCTCCCCGACAAGCGCTTCAGGGTCATCCGCGTGAAACTCTATCTCAGACTGCTGGCCTATTTAAAACCCTATCGCTTCTGGCTCTTGGGTTCCGTGCTCTGTGCGGTCGTGGTTTCGGCCATGACGGCCTCTTATGCCTGGCTGATCAAACCCGTCATAGATGATATTTTTGTGCAAAAAGACCAGGAAATGCTGATGATCGTCCCGATCGCCATCATTGTGGTTTCTTTTTTTAAAGGTGTTTGCACCTATGGTCAATCCTATATGATGCGTTATGCCGGAAGCTGGATCATCGCCGACCTCAGAAAAGCACTTTATCGACACATGCTTTTATTGCCCATTGCCTACCACACCCAGCAAGCCACGGGACAACTCATCTCACGCATTGTGCATGATGTACAAGTCATGCAAAATGCCGTTTCGACCGTTATCAAAGATCTCTTCCAGCAAACCCTGACACTCATTGCCTTGGTCGGCGTCGTTTTTTACCAGGACTGGCAGCTCGCCCTTTTTGTCTTTTTTGGCATGCCGCTCTTGACCCTCCCCATTGTAATGATCGGTAGACGCTTGAGAAAAATTGCTCAAAAAGGACAGGAGCGGGCAGGCGATTTGACAAATATTCTACAAGAGACCTTTTCAGGAATTCGCATCGTGAAAGCCTTTGGCCGTGAACATTTTGAGGCAGAACGTTTCTCGAAAAAAAATACAAACTATTATAAAACCATCGTGCGTTCCATCGCCGTGGGGGAAATTACCTCCCCTTTGATTGAAACCATCTTAAGCTTCGCCATCGGGGCCGTTATCTGGTACGGGGGCTCCCGTGTCATTTCGGATGCCATGACACCGGGCACCTTCTTCTCCTTTATGACCGCGGCCTCCATGATGTACAAACCCGTTAAAAGCCTCAGTCAAGCCAACAACAATCTGCAACAGGCCATGGCCGCAGCCGAGCGTGTTTTTGGGGTCATGGATCTTAAGAATGAACAGGAGCTGGATTCAGGTAAAAAAGTCCTGCCAAAGTTAAAGGGCTCGGTTGTTTTTGAGTCTGTGGGTTTTGTCTACGCGAACTCAAAAAGTCCCGCGCTCTTGAATATCCAGCTTGAAGCAAAACCGGGCGACATCATCGCCATCGTTGGAAGCAGTGGCGCAGGGAAAACGACCTTAATTAACCTATTACCCCGATTTTATGGGGCCACAAGCGGACAAATCTTAATGGATGGCATCCCGACACAAGAGGTCACGCTCACATCGCTTCGCGCACAAATCGGGATCGTCAGCCAGGAAATCGTTTTATTTGACGAAAGTATCCGCTGGAACATCGCTTATGGAACAGACGGCGCAAGCGATACTGAAATTGAAGCCGCAGCCGAAGCGGCCTATGCAGACACCTTTATCAAAAAGCTGCCCAAAGGCTATGACACACGTATTGAAAAAGGTGGGGCCAATTTTTCGGGAGGCGAACGTCAGCGCTTGGCCATCGCCCGGGCACTGCTCAAAAATCCCCCCATCCTGATTTTGGATGAAGCGACATCCGCACTCGATACCGAATCTGAATTTATCATTCGCAAGGCTTTGGCCAGTCTAATGAAAAACCGGACGACTTTTGTGATCGCCCATAGACTCTCCACCATTCAACGGGCAACCTGTATTTGTGTGGTCGACAAAGGCCAGATTGTAGAACGCGGGCGGCACAGCGACCTGATCAAAAAAGATGGACGCTACAAAAAAGTCTATCAAATGCAATTTAAAGACATCGAAGGCCTTGCAGAACCTGAGGCCTTGTCTGCCGAATAAATGACGCGCTGACAAAAACATGAAAAAACGATTCTTTTACGGATTTTACAACCTCTTTCTTTTAGTCCTCCTTCCCTTTTTTCTCCTTTTTCTTCTGGGTACATATTTAAAAAAGCCCCTCTATCGAGCACATTTTTTTCAACGTTTTGGGATTTATCCCCCTGGTTTTTTTTTAAAACTTCGGGATAAAAAAATCATCTGGATTCATGCCTCCTCTGTGGGAGAGATCATGATGTCGCGGCTTTTTGTGCACCGTTTACGTGCAGGTGATACAAAAGCAGGGATTATTGTCTCCACAATGACACCGACCGGACAAGCCGCGGCACGAGAACACCTTGCAGACTGTGTCGATTTATTTATTTATTTTCCTTTTGATTTAGCCTGGATTGTCCCCACGGTTGTTCAAAAAATATCCCCCACATTGTTTATTTTTTTGGAAACAGAAATCTGGCCCAATTGCCTTAAAACACTGGCAGCACAAAACATTCCCAGCGTCATGGTCAATGGTCGCATTTCAGATAAAAGCTTTCCACGTTACCAAAGACTCAAACCCTTTTTAAGACTCACACTTTCAGAGGTTGCCCTTTTTTTGATGCAGTCAGCAGATGATGCAAGGCGCATCATCGCTTTAGGCGCTTCGCCTGCACAGGTGCAGGAATGTGGCAATATGAAATATGATCAGGCCGCATCCAGTGCCGCATCCCCGGCTGAAAAACCAACAAAAGCAAGACTGGGTTTAAGAAACAATATCCCGCTAATGATTGCAGGCAGCACACGCCCCGGAGAAGAAGAAATCATCGTACAGGCCTATAAAAATATGCGTTTGTCTCTGCCCACGCTGGCACTTCTGATTGCGCCACGACACCTGAATCGTCTCGAAACAATTGAAAAACAAATCAAAACAAGCGGATATCCGACAATCCGAAAAAGCAGTATTTCCGACTCGGGATCAGATGACCCCTCGAAAGATAAGCCTGTAATATTATTGGATACTTTGGGCGAGTTGAATCAGCTCTACACCTTGGGGGATTATATTTTTGTGGGAGGCAGTCTCGCAAATTTTGGCGGACACAATCCCTTAGAACCCGCCGCCCACAAAAAACCCATTTTTTTTGGCCCGCATATGGAGAACTTTCGCGACATTGCAAAGGAACTCATGGATTCTGGTGGCGGCATTTCCGTCACAGACGGAAAACAACTGGGCCAAGCCATGCTTGCGCTCGCTCAAAATCCAGAAGACTATAAAAAATGCGCTGAGGCAGCCTATGGCATCGTATTGAAACATCAGGGCGCAGTCACACGTCATCTTGATTGCATCACAAATCTTATGGCAAAACGCTAGATGACAACACAAAACAAAAAACCCCTGCTGGCCCAACTTTGGGAAGACGATTCAGGAAAGCTTCATTTTCTGCATTTCCCCTTAAAGCTCCTCTCTTGGGTTTATGCGCTTGTTATTCGTCTACGTGTTTGGCTCTATCAAAAAGGATGGCTTGCTCAAAAACGTGTCTCTTGTCATATTGTGAGTATCGGCAATATCACCACAGGCGGCACAGGGAAAACCCCGATAACGCTCTATCTCGCAGAAGAATGGCAAAAAAGAGGCTACAAAGTCGGAATTGTCAGTCGCGGCTATCGCAGGAAAAATAAGGTTCCGCTTCTGCTCGTCACAGACGGTATAAAAATTTGTGCCTCCCCAGATGTCGTCGGAGATGAGCCTTATCTCATGGCGCAACGGCTTTCAGATATTCCCATCATGGTTTGTGCAGATCGTTTTGAAGGCTGTGAAACACTCATCCGTCGTTTTGGCCTTGAGGTTATTTTATTAGATGATGCCTTTCAACATTTGAAGATGTATCGCGATCAAAATATTCTCATCATTGATGCCACAAACCCCTTTGGTAATGGACACCTGCTCCCGCGCGGCCCTTTGCGAGAACCGCTCTCGGCAATAAAACGTTCAGATCTGCTCATCTTTTCACGGGTGGAAAAAGAGACCGAAATGCATGCAATGATGCAAGGCGTCGCCCCCTATCAATCACAGATGCTTCAAAGTTGTTTTGAAACAATCGGCATCATTGATCTAAAAACAGACGAATTTTTTGCGCCTGAGATCTTGAAGGGGAAATCTGTACTGCCTTTTTGTGGCATTGGCAATCCCGATTCTTTTTTGGCACAACTGAGACGCTTGGGGGCAAATTTAGCCGCGGCTCATATTTTTGAAGACCATTACGATTATAAAAAAAGCGATTTAGAAAAAATCCAAAAGAGTAAAGATAAAAAAAATGACACTTGGATCGTGACAACAGAAAAAGATGCCGTTAAAATCAAACCCTTAATGACGGAGACCTCAAAAGTTTACGCGCTTCGCATCGGCCCGGTTTTTAAAAAGGGAAACAAAGAAACACTTGAACGATTGTTTAAAAAATGAAAAATAGAATTGAAGTCTTCTTTTTCCTGCTCTTATCCCGTTTTGTCCGTGCCTTGTCTTTTGGTCGAGCCCTTGCACTCGGCGCAGCCTTGGGTCGCCTTTTGCATCGTTTTGACAAACGACATCGTTTGATCGCCCTTGGAAATTTACGCCCTTCTTTTAAAGATAAAAGCGAAACCGAACTCGAAAAAATCTTGCTCGGTGTCTATGAAAACATCGGTCGCTCCGGCATTGAAGCCATTCGTCTTGGCAAAATGACCGCAGAACAAATCAGTGCGGGCTGTCAGATTGTTGGACTCGAATATTACAAAGCGGCCTTAAAAGAAAATAAAGGGGTCATCCTCCTGGGTGCACATTTTGGGAGCTGGGAATGGATTCCGCTCGTCTTGGGTGTGGAAAATGTGCCAATGTATGTCATCGTGCGTCCCGTCAATAACCCCCTACTCGACCGAAGACTTCAAGACATGCGAGAGCGTTTTGGCAATGTGGTGCTCAACAAACGTACAGAGACGGGTGAAATTATCAGCTTACTCAGAAAAGGAAAATCCATTGGTTTTTTGCTGGATCAAGATGTAGGACGTAACAAAGGTATTTTTGTCGATTTTTTTGGACGACCCGCGTCAACCAATAAAGCCTTGGCGACCATCGCGCTGCGCACAAAAGCCCCTGTGCTTCCCATGTTTATCGTTCGAAAAAAAGGCGGCCACCAGCTTATTATTGAAAAACCCATTCCCCTCCCCAAAACAGGTCGACTCAAACAAGATATGATCGAAACCACCACGCTGTTTACAAAAAAAATTGAGTCTTACGTCCGTCAATATCCCGATCATTGGCTTTGGCTGCATCGCCGCTGGAAAACACAGCCTGAAGACCCAAAACCAAAGAATCTCAATTGAATTCCGGACGCATTCAAAAAATTCTGGTGCGCGCACCCAATTGGATCGGCGATGCCGTGATGGCGACACCCAGCTTAACGGCACTGCGCCGTTTTCATGAAAGCGCAGAAATCGTCCTGCTCGCCAAACCTCTAGTCGCAGCCCTTTTTGAACAGCATCCCGACATTGATCGCATTATCATTTATGAAGACCCCGGAGGTCACACAGGTCTCTCCGGCCTCTGGCGTTTGGGTCGCACACTCAAACACGAACAATTTGACCTGGCTTTTTTACTTCAAAATGCACTTGAAGCTGCCCTGCTTGCCTTTTTTGCAGGGATTACCAATCGTGTCGGTTATGCAAGCGACGGCAGAACACTTCTGCTCACACAAAGCCTGAAAAAGAAAAATCCTGCCCCACATCGAACAGACGCCTATCTGGCCCTCATCGGCCTCGTGGATGCCGAAGGGGATAGCATCAATGCCGAAGAGAAACGTCCGCCCTATCTCGTCGTCTCATCAAAAGAGCGGCAGGCGGCACGTGTCTTTTTGAAATCTTTGGGAATCCCAGATGACGGAAGCCCCTTGATTGGGTTTAACCCCGGCGCGGCCTACGGCACGGCCAAACGCTGGCTGCCAGAATACTTTGCAGCACTGGCGGATCAGTTGATCGAAAAAAAACAGGCAAATATTCTTATCTTTGGGGCACAATCAGAAATTAGAGTCGCCGAAACAATCACAGAACAAATGAAACATACGGCCTTTATCTTATCTGGAAAAACAACGGTTCGACAATTGATGGCCTGTATCAAAACATGTGATCTCTTTATCTCAAATGATTCGGGCCCCATGCACCTTGCATCGGCCTTGTCCGTACCTCAGATTGCCCTTTTTGGCCCAACAAATGCCCAGGCCACTTTTTCAGCAGGCCCCCTCGATATCATGGTGCAAAACAAGGTGGATTGTGCACCCTGTCGTCATCGCCATTGCCCCATTGACCATCCTTGTATGACTGGACTTTCAGTCGAGACTGTTTTTGAAGTCGCAGCCCAACAATTGGCTCAGACACAAAAAAAGCAAGCGGCTGTATTTTTAGATCGAGATGGCACCATCAATGACGACACCGGTTATATCGATAGCATTGACCGTTTTACGCTCTTTCCCGGTGCTGCGGCAGCCATCAGACGATTGAATAAAAAAGGCATGCCCGTTATCCTCATCACGAATCAGTCCGGGGTAGCCCGTGGATTTTTTTCTGAATCTTTTGTCGATATCTTACACCTGTATTTGCAACGATTGCTGGCAAAAAAAGGGGCCTATTTAGACGAAATCTATACCTGTCCCCATCACCCGGATTTCAGTATCTGCGATTGCAGAAAACCCTTAGGTGGTATGATTCGACAGGCACTCCTGGATCACAACATTGATTTTACAAGATCTTATGTCGTGGGAGATAAAGCCTCGGATATTGGACTCGCCACTGCCCTGGCCCCGAGAGAAATCGCCACCAGCATCCTGGTCAAAACAGGGGAAGGCACTCAAACCCTGAAAAAAATAGAACATTCAGAAAAATCCCCCGACAATGTTGCTGAAAATCTCGGAGATGCAGTCGATTGGATTTTAAAACAGTAAATACAGTAAGATAAAAACGGGAGATCAAAAAATGCCACTCAGTGAAACATTACTCAGCATTCTGGCCTGTCCAAAATGTAAGGGCGACATTCATCTAAATGAAAAAACAGACGGCCTGACTTGTCAGGTCTGTCAAGTCGTTTATCCCATCCGTGAAGACATCCCCATTATGCTCATCAATGAAGCCCTGCCTTTATGAAAATAAAGAACGGCATTTCCCTTGTTTAGAAAATGCCGACTCAGTACCACCATCATTGACTTAGAAAGAACAAGCGCCTAGGATAATCGGAATATAAAGGAGGCAATAAAAATGAAACAGATTACGACAATAAAAAAAGGTATTTCGTTTCTGGTGATTTTGGGTCTTTTTGTTTTGGCCCCGGTTTTGGCCTCGGCCTGCTCTAACCTCGGCCCGGAAAAACACATGGGTGTTGTCTTAAGTGTGGACCCCATTAAGCGGACAATGACCTTGATGGATGCCGAAACACAGAAACCCCTTCTTTTTGTGATGGATGAAGCACTGCTCAAAAAGATTCATGTCAACGACCGCATTGTCATCCGCTTTCAAAAGAAACAAGAACAATTGATTGCAAAAGATCTTGAAGTGCATGCCTCAAAAAAAGGCGTATCTTTTCACGGATAAAACCTCCGAAGGGGGGATCATTCGGTTAAGAGAGCTGTGCAAGACTGTCATCTAAATCGATAATCCCCTCTTGTATGCCCTTTAGGGCAGCCTTGGTACGATCATCCACTTTCATTTTTGAAAAAATATTGTGCAGATGATTTTTGATCGTTTTTTCACTTAAGTCCAGTTCGTTTGCAATTTCTTTGTTCGATTTTCCACCCGCGACCTTTTTTAACACTTCTATTTCTCGATCACTCAGGTGGTATTTGTTTTCCTGTGGTTTTTCCAGACGACGCATCGGACGTCGTTGTCTCAGCTCGCTCAGTATTTTTTTTGTAATTTGCGGATCGATAATGGATTCACCCCGATACACGGTCATAATGGCTTTGACAATGGTTTCGGAATCCGCATCTTTTAACAAATAGCCGTCCACCCCCGCTTGAATCAGCTCAAAAATCGTTGTTTCATCATCGTGCATGGTCAGCGCAATGATCCCAATTTCGGGGCACTTTTCTTTGATGAGAAGAGTGGCTCGAATACCATTCATTTGTGGCATTGAAATATCCATTAAGATGACATCGGGTTTTAAATCAGCCGCCATCTGTGTCGCTTCTAATCCATTGGTCGCCTCCCCAATCAGGTCAATGCCAGCCTTCGTTTTCAAAATTGCACCCAAACCTTCTCGCACAACACGATGATCATCCGTAATTAAAAGTCGAATTTTCATGACACCGCCTCTTCCGGCAAGGGAATCTCAATCGCAACCGTCGTGCCGACACCCATCTGACTCTTGATTTTTGCTTCGCCACCCAAAAGACGTGCGCGCTCCGAAATCGCTTCCAAACCAAAAGAGGTTTGATTTTCACTTTGATGTTTCTTAGGTTTAAATCCGGTGCCATTGTCAATAATAGCCGCCTTGAGTAAACCCTTTTTTGTAATCACCTGCACAGTCACTTCGCTTGCATCCGCATGTTTTTGCACATTGGCCAGTGCCTCCAGAATAATCCGAAAAATAAACACCTTGGCTTCGGGCAAAATCACCGATTCGCTGCCACTTGTTTTGAGTTGAGTTTTAATTTTGTACTGTCTTTGATAGGTTTTCATGTACTTGCTCAAAGCAGTGTATAAACCCGAACGGTCGAGATAGATCGGACGCAGATTAAAAACGACTTCACGGGCCTCCGCAATGGCTTCTTTCAGTAATTTTTGTGTCTTTCGAATTGCGCCAGCTGCAGCCGTAGGGTGTTTTTCGATTTGATCAATACAATATTCGATGTGGTAATTTAAACCCGCGAGGGTCTGCACCAAACCATCGTGGATGTCGTAGGCAATCCGAGTGCGCTCCTTTGCGATGGCCAACTCCACTTCTTTGACGTATAAACGATAGAGAGACTGGTATTCCAATAAATGTTTTTCGATTTTTTCCTTGCTGCGGATGCGCTCATCAATGAGTTGCCACATAAATTTTGCAGAATGCCCCCCAATGATGGACATACCAGGGCGACGCGCCCTCTGGAGTGCTTCTTCAATCAAGGGGTTTCCCGTGACATCGACGACCAGGTCGGCCTCTTTTGATTTCAAAAGCCGTTTGTAATCTTTTGTCACAGGAATATGGAGTTTTCGAGCCAGTTGCATCCCCGGTGCATTTTTGTCAACGTCGGCAATGCCAATAATTTGCACCAGGGGGTCTTTATGAAAAATTTCAAGCAGGGAGGTTCCACCCTGCCCCGCACCGATAATCGCCACCTTACTCATCTAAAGCACCACGCCTGAGCACCATAACAGAGAGCGGTGGCAATGTGAGCACGATAGAGTAAGGTCGGCCGTGTGTGGGCAGAGACTCAGCGCTGACACAACCTAAATTGCCCGCACCACTGCCATCATAATAGGCAGAATCACTATTGAGCACCTCATCCCAGCTTCCCGAAAAAGGAATGCCGATGCGATAATCATGACGAAGTTCAGGGGTAAAGTGACAGATAAAAAGTAGCACATCGGAAGACACATGAGACTTACGCAAAAAGGCGAGCACACTTTGATTGCGATCCGAACAGTCTATCCATTCGAAACCGGCCTCGCTGAAATCTTGTTGATGAAGGGCTTTTTCAGAGCGATAGAGATGATTTAAGTCCTTCACCCAACGCTGAACCCCTTTGTGAGATGCATATTCCAATAAATGCCAGTCCAGGCTGCTCTCGTGATCCCATTCCCGACGCTGTGCAAATTCGCATCCCATAAAAAGTAATTTTTTGCCCGGATGACCGTACATATAGCCATATAATAAACGCAATTGCGCAAATTGTTGCCAGTCATTACCCGGCATTCTGTCGATTAAAGCCCCTTTTCCGTGAACAACTTCATCATGAGAAAGCGGCAAGACAAAATTTTCAGAAAAGGCATAGGCCATGCTAAAGGTCAATTGATGGTGTTCAAATTTACGATAAATCGGGTCTTTACCCAAATAAGAGAGTGTGTCGTGCATCCAGCCCATCTTCCATTTCATGCCAAAACCCAAACCGCCCAAGTAAGTGGGCCGGGAGACCATGGGCCAGGCCGTCGATTCCTCCGCAATCACCTGCACATCGGGAAAATTCAAATAAATCGTTTCGTTTAACTTTTTAATTAAGGCCAGGGCTTCCAGGTTTTCCCGGCCCCCGTACTGATTCGGGGTCCACTCCCCTGCTTTTCTAGAATAATCCAGATAGAGCATGGAGGCCACGGCATCAATTCTCAGACCATCTAAGTGATACTTATCCAGCCAAAAACAAGCACTGCTCATCAAAAAAGACTGAACCTCATGACGTCCAAAATCAAAAATACAAGTGTTCCAATCCGGATGAAAACCTTTTTGCGGGTCGGCGTACTCAAATAAAGGGCTCCCGTCAAACATAGCCAAGCCATGTTTGTCATTCGGGAAATGCGCAGGCACCCAATCTAAAATCACACCAATATCATGTTGATGCAGGGCGTCGATTAAAAACATCAGATCTTGTGGCGATCCAAAACGACGGCTGGGGGCAAAATATCCGGTGACCTGGTAGCCCCAAGAGCCGTAAAAAGGATGTTCCATGAGCGGCAGAAATTCGACATGGGTAAAATCCATCTCAAGCAGATAGGGCACGAGTATTTCTGCCAATTCTCGGTAAGTGAGAAAACGATTGCCTTCTTCAGGTTTTCTCTGCCACGAGCCGAGATGAAGTTCATAAATAGACATTGGCGCGTCTAGCGCATTATGCCTGGCACGTTTTGCCATCCAGGCCTCATCGTTCCAATCGTAGTCAAGATGCGTCGCGATCGCCGCCGTTTTAGGTGGCTCCTCCCAGGAAAAAGCAAAAGGGTCACTCTTTTCGAGTGCAGTCTCCTGGTGTTTTGAACGAATGTGATATTTGTAAAGGGACTCTGCGCTCACCTCAGGGAAAAACCCTTCCCAAATGGCAGAGTAGTCTTGTCGGAGCCTCAGGGCATGCACATCTGCCATCCACCCATTAAAACCTCCGATCACAGAAACCGCGTGTGCTCCCGGGACCCACACACGAAAAAGTGTGCCCAGACAGCCGTCGCGGCGAATCTGTCGGGAGCCCATTTTTTCATAAAGCCTTGCGTGGTTTCCTTGATGGAAAGCCGCAATATCACCTTCACTTAGCTCCCAGGTTTCAGGCACATCGTTTTTTTTTAAACTATCCCCCATTCACCCGCCTTTTTAAGGATCCCAGTTGAAAGACAACAAGAGAATGGGCGAGTAAAGGAAAAAAAGTGCCCCCTTTTTCCATTGGCCGCTTGAGTCCCGTGACCTCAACTGCAGTATTCATCAGGATTTTCCAAAACACGTGCTCATGATGGGCAGGTAAAAGGAAGGGGGTGTCTGTCGCGCTTGCGTTCATCAGGATGAGGAGCGTTTTTCCAACAATGGCTTGGCCTTCTTTGTCCAGCGTTTCGATGGCATCTCCGGCAAGCCGCATGCCCATGGCTTGAAGGCAATCTGCATGCCATTCCTGATCACTCATTTCAGACCCGCTGGGTGAAAACCATGTGATGTCTTTGATTTCAGACCCGCGAATCTTGCGTCCCTGAAAAAAACGACGCCGGCGCAATACGGGGTTTTTCCTGATTTGGACCAAATCCTGAACGAAAGCAAGAAAGGTCTTTTGTTCAGGATCCAAGTCCCAGTGATACCATGTTAGTTCGTTATCCTGACAATAAGCATTGTTGTTTCCCTGCTGACTGCGTCCCAACTCGTCCCCTCCATAGATCATGGGGACCCCTTGAGAGAGCAATAAAGTTGCCATAAAATTACGTTTCTGACGCGCCCGCAAGGCTTTAATTCTGGGTTCGTCCGTCGGTCCCTCCACACCACAATTCCAGGTATCGTTGTGGGATGCACCATCCCGATTATCTTCTCCATTGGCGGCATTGTGTTTTTCGTTGTAGCTCACGAGATCGTGCAGGGGAAAACCATCGTGGCAAGTGACAAAATTGATACTGGCATGGGGTCTCCGCCCGCCGTGTTCGTAGAGATCACTGCTACCTGAAAGACGTGTCGCAAGTTCTGCCACCTGACAATTATCACCCTTCCAAAAACGTCGGATCGTGTCTCTGTATTTCCCATTCCACTCCGTCCAAAGCACGGGGAAATTACCTACCTGGTAGCCCCCCTCACCCAAATCCCAAGGCTCGGCAATGAGTTTGACCTGTGAAATAACCGGGTCTTGATGAATGATGTCAAAAAAAGAGCCCAATCTGTCCACGTCGTGCAGTTCACGCGCAAGCGTGCTGGCCAGATCAAAACGAAAGCCATCCACATGCATCTCCTGAATCCAATACCGCAGGCTGTCCATAATCAGCTGAAGCACATGCGGCTGCGTCATGTTGAGGGTATTTCCACAGCCCGTATAATCAATATAACGATCCATTGCAGCCGGATCCAGACGATAGTAGGAACGATTATCAATACCACGTAAAGAAAGTGTGGGGCCAAATTCATCCCCCTCGGCCGTATGATTATAAACAACGTCCAAAATCACTTCGATGTTGTTGGTGTGCAGGGTGCGCACCATCATCTTAAACTCATCCACAGGACTCATCGTGCCTGAGCCATAACGCAACTCCGGGGCAAAAAAAGAAAGGGTGTTATAACCCCAGTAATTGGACAAACCCTTTTTAAGCAAAAAATGGTCATCAATATGATGATGCACAGGCATCAGCTCTACTGCAGTCACACCCAGGGCATGCAGATGTTTGATGACAGATTCTGAAATGACGCCGGAATAGGTCCCACGTAATTTTTCTGGAACATCTGGGTGTCGCGCCGTCAGACCTTTTACATGGGTTTCATAGATGAGAGTCTCATGCCAGGGGTGACGGGGTGCTTTGTCATCGCCCCAGGAGTAGGCTGTATCCACCACTTTCGCGAGTGCAGCAAAAGCCGCATTGTCGCGGGTATCCGCACCCACCCCCTCCGAAGTATAAGCCACCATCGCCTCATGCCATTGAATGGTTCGTGCGATTTCTTTTGCATAAGGATCAATAAGCAGTTTTGTCGGATTAAAACGATCTCCGGCAATGGGGTCATAGGGGCCGTGAACCCGATAGGCATAAAGACATCCGGGACGTGCATCCGGGAGATAGATGTGCCAGACCATATCGGTCTGCTCACTTAAAAAAATACGCTGTGTTTCTTTTGTATCATTAACAGAATCAAAGAGGCAAAGCTCAACCTTGTGAGCATGCTGGGAAAAAAGAGCGAAATTGACGCCTTTTCCATCCCAAGTTGCACCTAATGGATAGGGGGTGCCTGGTTTGACTCTCATTAAAACCCCTTGATTATTTTAAAAGAAAAACCTGCACGAACCCGCGGAAGGTGAGTGTAGCACTCTCCCTCTGTTGGTTCAAGATGAGTCCCTTCAGCACGATTCACTGCGCCTATTTTGTGCGCTCAAACGAAATAAAATAATCTCTATTTTTTTCTTCCACGAACAAGTTAAATATGTATATGATGAGAAAGTGGGGTCGAAATTGGGTCTTTAACGAAGACAATTTCACCTGCTCTTTCGTCGAAGGATAGCGACGGATAAAATATCTTTTTGCCACGGGAGTACAGATTCCTCCCAAATGAATGAGAGAATAGCATTGATTTATAAGGTGTTTTCCCGTGATGGGACTTTTAAAAAATATCCTTTTATGCTAAGATACTTTGCCAAGATGGCTATTATCTCCTTCTAAATGAAGCGGACAGAACCGCTTCATTACAGGCAAAAAAATTTAATGGTCATTAAAGTCGGGCGGGGACAAGTTGTCCTCATTACGAAAATATAGAGAAGGGATACAGATTCGATGACGGAAACATTGAAAAAGGTAATTCTTCTGGTTGACGACGATCCTGCGATTTTGAATGCATTCAAACAGCTTTTCGGGCAGAAATACGACCTCGTTTTCGCAGAAAGCGCAGAAGATGCACTTCACATTTTTAAGCAAAAAGAGGAATTTAATCTGATTATTTTGGATTATCGTCTGCCCGATATGGATGGGATCGCGCTGTTCAAAAAGATCAGAAAAGAAGACCGGGTCACCCCGATTCTTTTCATCAGCGCTTATGGCAGCAAAGAAGTCCTGGCCCAAATGATTGATGTTCGCCCCCATGGTTTTATCGACAAACCCTGGAACAACGAAGTCCTCGAACAGAAAATCGCGCGACTGGTGGGGACCAATCCCTTCCAACAGGTTCATGAAACATTGAATATCCCCATTCACTCCCTGTCCATCAAGATCTTTCGGGCCGTGCAATACATTGACCGACACCACAGTTCCTCAAACCTCTCCCTTGAAGGGGTCGGAAACGCAGTGTCCCTGCATCCCAAATATCTTTCCGCCTCTTTCAAAGAAGAGTGCAGAATCGGATTTCACGACTACCTCATAGAGATTCGTATTTTTCGTGCGACACAACTATTGAAAGACCCCCACCGTATTATCAAACAAGTCAGCAGTGAGGTCGGTTTTTCAGATCAGGGTTATTTTTGCAAAGTTTTCCAAAATAAAGTGGGGCTATCTCCTTCAATCTATCGAAAAGAATTCCTTGCAAGAAGGAGATAAAAATATCATGCCCGACAACCTTGCGGCGTTTCGGCCCTTGTTTTTCGGGCAAAATTAGCAACGCCTATGTCAAATTTGGTCTCAGGGCGCCTTCCTCTGGAGATTCGGCCCCAGTCTTATACGCTTGACTTGTTTGTCCAACCGAAAGAAAAAGTCTTTTCGGGAAGACTGGTCATTTCGCTCCTGATCGAAAAACCGCTTCGGGCGATCACCCTGCATGCGCTTGATCTCGTTATCACTGAAACCAGACTTTGTGGACAAGAAGCTCTGGTTTCAGTGGATGCCGCAGATGAAACCATTACGCTCACCTTTCCAGAGACCATCCCACCCGGAGATCAAGCACTTTCACTTGCATTTTCTGGAAAACTCAATCAGCAGATGCGGGGTCTTTACGCCACAGAAGTCCGGGGGGAAACCTTTGCATTTACACAATTTGAGGCCACTGATGCCAGACGGATGTTTCCCTGTTTTGACGAACCTGCATTTAAGGCACGGTTTAAACTCTCCTTAAATATCCCAGCACATCTCACGGCACGCTCCAACATGCCGATCCTTGAAGAGAAAAAAACAGGAGATCTGAAAAAAGTCACTTTTGATGAAACACCACTTATGTCCACTTACCTGCTTGCCGTCGCCGTCGCTCGCCTCGAAAAAAGAGAAATCTTCGTCGGGAAAACCCAAGTCGCCGTTTGGACTTTACCGGAGCAAGTGCCACTTGGAAGCTTCGCACTCAAAGTAACCCAAGGCGTTTTACCGCTTTTGAATGACTATTTTGACCTGCCCTGCCCCACGCCTAAACTCGACCTCGTCTGTGTGCCCGATTTTGCAATGGGGGCCATGGAGAATTGGGGCGCAATTTTTTTCCGCGACGCCTGTCTGCTTTTGGACGAAAACCGCTCCTCAACCGCAACACAACGTCGGGTGGCCGACGTCATCACCCACGAAATTGTGCATCAATGGTTTGGCAACCTTGTGACCATGCAATGGTGGGATGACCTTTGGTTAAACGAATCTTTTGCCACCTGGCTCGCCTGTAAAATCGTAGATCAATGGCGACCGGAATGGGATTTCTGGCTCTCCTTCCAAGAGGGAAAGGCTGTGCCACTCGCCTTGGATACCCTCGAAAATAGCCGCGCAATTCAAGCAGAAGTTGCAAATGCCGCTGAAATTGAAGAAATGTTCGATGCCTTAACCTACGAAAAAGGGGGGGCCTGCCTCCGCATGATCGAACAATTTTTAGGAGAATCGGTCTTTCGTAAAGGCATTCGCCGCTACATAAAACAGTTTCAGTATCAAAATGCATCCGCCGACGACCTTTGGACAACACTTGAAACATCCTCAGCCCAGCCGCTCAAAAAAATCGCGGAAGATTGGTTTACCCGCCCAGGCTTTCCACTCATCAAAATTACAGCACAGGACGACAAACAAAACACCCTACATCTCTCTCAGCAGCGTTTTACAGGCACAACATCAACAACAGACTTGAGCCCCTGGACCGTTCCAATGACACTCAGATATGCGGACGATGAAGGGATTCACAGCCAACACATTTTGATGGACAAACAAAAAATGGATCTCACACTTCCCATAAGCGGAGCCCTCAAATGGCTTTACGGCAATGCCGAGGAAGCGGGCTTTTATCGAACAGCTTATGAGGGTCTACCTGCAAAGGCCTTATCCACCTTCGGCACAGAAATCCTTAAACCCATTGAAAAAATCGGATATTTGGGAGATTTATGGGCCTTAAGCCATCGAGGAGATCACTCTATTTCCGTTTTCATGGAAGCCCTCTGTCATTTTAGAGGGGATGCCAGTCGGGTACTGGTTTCGGAGACCTGCTCTTATTTAGAAATTCTTTCACATCAACTTGTCGGACCCGCTGATCATTCGCGCTTCGCAGCATTTGTGGATTTGCAGCTGACACCACTCTGGAAAAACTGTGGCTGGGACGCCGACAAGAATGAAGACGATGAAAAACGTCTGGTACGTGCAGACCTACTTTGGGCCCTGGGCTCCATTGCGCAGGATGAAGAAATTTTATCCGAGCTGCCAAGGCGACAAACGCTCTACCAGGCAAGACCGCACTCCATTGATGCAAGCCTTGTGGGAACCCTTATTCGTCTTTGTGCTCTTACAGATGGGGGAATGCGATTTAAGAAATTTATTGAAAAATTAGAAAGAAGTCCTACCCCGGAGCAACGGGATCACTACCTGCTTGCCCTCGCCACATTCAACAAACCGGCACTCGCCTGTAAACTCATTGACCTGTGCCTCTTAGATAAAATACGTGCACAAGATATCTGGAAACCCATTCGCGCCTTACTTTCAAATCCGGTCGTTCAAGAAGTAAGCTGGAACTACATCAAACAACATTGGACTGCCCTGCACAAAAAAGGAGGCAGTCTTGCGGCACAACGCATCATTCAATCTACGGCACAGCTCTGGTCTGAAGACTGGCATGCTGATGTTTCTGATTTTTTTAAAAATCCAGACATTCATCCGGGAGTGGGAAGACGGACTTTGGCGCAAACCCTTGAATTTATCCAACTCGGCATACAATTCAAAAAAAATCAAACATCCGAGCTTTCAAACTGGCTCAAAAAAAATGCACCAGCCGGAGTAAAAAAGGTCTTTTAATCTTCTACAAAAAAATTAAACCTTCTTTCTAAAACAAAAACGGCTTCCTGATTCTAATCGGGTGTTTCTTTGCGAATCCCCTCTGCAATCATAAGCACACGTCGCATTTGTACGATATCGTGTACCCTCAAAATTCTCGCACCCTGAAAAACCGCAATGGCAAGCGCAGCAGCCGTACCCTCAAGACGCTCAGAGGCGGGCAAGTCCAGCATATCACCGATAAACGATTTCCGCGATGGGCCCAGTAGGAGAGGAATTCCAAAACCAGAAAAACAGGGCAGTTTGTGAATGATGCTCAGATTATGAGCAATGGTCTTTCCAAAACCAATCCCCGGATCAAGCACAATGCGATCCATTGAAATTCCCAAGGTTTTGGCCTGCGATATCCGCGTTTTAAAAAATGCAGAAATTTCTTCAATCAGGTTTTTATATTGCGGGGCGTCCTGCATTGTTTTCGGACTTCCCTTTGCGTGCATGACAACTAAAGCTGTATTCGTATTTTCGGAAACGACAGAGAGCATTTCAGGATCGGCGTTCAAACCGCTGACATCGTTAATAATGGAGGCGCCTACAGCAATGGCTTGACGTGCGATTTCAGGTTTTCGTGTGTCGATTGAAATGGGAACAGAAATTTGTTGCGCCAAGGCACGCACAACCGGCAGCACACGACGCGCTTCTTCTTCTAAAGGAACAGCCAATGCGCCAGGACGTGTGGACTCACCGCCAATATCCAGAATATCAGCACCCTCGGAAACAAGCTGAAGTGCATGTTCAAGGGCTTTTTCGGGTTTAAAAAACTGGCCGCCATCTGAAAAAGAATCCGGGGTCACATTGAGAACCCCCATAATCAAAGGACGCGCCTGATAATCCAAAAGAAAATGACCACAACGCCAGTGGCCGGAATTTGGAAGGAGTGAGGGAGGAGAAAAAAAAGGGGACTCCCTTGTAGGGGAGTCCCTCTTTTCTTTCATTGCATCTTTTCTCACAATGCGATACGAGCTGCTTTTACACAGGGACAGTCAGCGGCTCACTCGGACTTGACGCACAAGCTTGGACAATCGCCTCAATTTGAGGGGCGTCCAGCGTTTCTCTTTCCAATAAGGCCTCTGCCAAGGCGACAAGCGTCTTCATATTATCTGTAATCAATGTTTTGGCCCGTTCGTAATTTTCAACGATTAAACGCCGGACTTCCCGGTCAATTTCAATCGCGGTCTGCTCGGAATAGTCTCGGTGTTGAGAAATTTCACGTCCGAGGAAAATTTCCTGCTCTTTACCGCCAAAAGAAAGAGGCCCCATCCTTTCGCTCATCCCCCACTGACACACCATTTTTCTCGCCATCTCCGTCGCCCGCTCAATATCATTGCCTGCGCCGGTTGTAATATCCTGAAGCACCAGTTCCTCAGCAACACGTCCCCCCATCATGATGGTAATCGTGTCGTAAAGCCACTTCTTTTTGTAACTATGGCGGTCATCTGTTGGCAATTGCATGGTCACGCCCAAGGCCTGACCCCGTGGAATAATGGTCACTTTGTGGATCGGATCCGTTCCGGGTAAAAGTTTTGCAATTAAGGTATGCCCTGCTTCATGATAAGCGGTAATCTTTTTTTCTTCGTCAGTCAGGACCAAACTTCTTCGTTCAACGCCCATTAAAACCTTGTCTTTCGCATCTTCAAAATCGACCATTTCAACAAGGGTTTTGCTTCTACGTGCTGCGAGCAAGGCCGCTTCATTTACCAGGTTCGCCAGATCAGCTCCGGCAAAACCCGGGGTACCCCGAGCGATAACTTCTAAAGTAACATCTGCCCCAAGCGGAATATTTTTCGTATGAACTTTCAAGACTTCTCCTCGACCTCTCACATCGGGATGACCGACCGTAATCTGTCGGTCAAAACGTCCGGGCCGTAACAAGGCAGGATCAAGCACATCGGGTCGGTTTGTTGCCGCAATCAAAATGACGCCTTCAGTCGTTTCAAAACCGTCCATCTCAACCAAGAGTTGGTTTAGGGTTTGCTCCCGCTCATCATGTCCGCCCCCTAAACCTGCGCCACGATGACGACCCACGGCATCAATTTCATCGATAAAGATGATGCAGGGTGCATGTTTTTTCCCTTGCTCAAACAGATCACGCACACGAGACGCCCCAACACCGACAAACATTTCGACAAAATCAGAACCGGAAATAGAAAAGAAAGGCACAGATGCTTCCCCTGCAATCGCTTTTGCCAAGAGGGTTTTCCCCGTGCCAGGAGGGCCGACAACCAAGACGCCTTTTGGAATACGGCCTCCCAATTTTTGAAATTTGGGCGGATCTTTTAAAAACTCAATAATTTCTTCGACTTCGGCCTTGGCTTCTTCAACACCCGCAACATCAGCAAAAGTCACCTTCTTTTTTTCCTCAGAAAGCAGCTTCGCCTTGCTTTTGCCAAAAGACATGGCCTTGTTACCCCCCATCTGCATCTGCCGCATAAAGAAAACCCACAAACCGATAAACAAAATAAACGGCCCCCAAGTCATCAGAAAGGTAATGTACCAGGGCGGTGCCTCTGGAGGTTTTGCGGTAATACGCACATTTTTTTCACGAAGGATCTTAATCAGCTCTGGATCATTGGCTGTATAAGTTTTAAAATTTGTGCCATCTCTAAGTGTGCCCGTAATATAATTATCTCGAATCGTCACCTCAGAAACTTCGCCCTTTTCCGTCTTCATCATGAAATCCGAAAAAATGATCTCATCCTCCATCGGACGCGCAGTGGTATTAAACAGATTAAACAATAAAATCATAAATAGACCCACAACAAACCAAAGGGCCAGGTTTTTCGAACGAGGATTCATCTGGTTCTCCTAAAAGTCAAATGCTCTCTCTAAATCAATTAAAGAATTAAAGTGTCTATTTTGCAGTCTAACATACCCGATGACCACTGACAATCAACACTTTTATTTCAGTAAAACGACCATATCCCCTAATAGTAAGCCCTGAAGCTGTGGAATTCAAGAGATGAAAAATCGAAAACTTACCCTGCAGTGATATTGTCCAATGAAGCAATGTAAGGCAGGTTACGATACTTGTTTTTATAGTCAAGCCCATAACCAACGACATATCGATTTGGAATTTCAAAACAGATGTAATCAATTTCCACTTCAATCTTTCGGCGCTCAGGTTTATTGAGCAAAGTACAAAATTTCAGAGAGTTGGGGTTTCGTTTTAGGATCTCTTCCCGCAAGAAGGTGACCGTGTAGCCTGAGTCAACAATATCTTCGATAATCAGCACATCCCGCCCCTTGATTTCAGAAGCGATGTCCGAAATAATTTTTACCGTCCCACCATCTTTACGCCGTTTGTCTCGCTGACGTGAAACCACTAAAAAATCAACTTCCAAGGGAATCGGAACGGCGCGAACCAAGTCAGAAAAAAAAGCAAACGCGCCCTTAAGCACACCGATCATCAGCAGGTCTTTGCCTTGATAATCTCGGGCAATTTTTATCCCCAGCGACTTAATACGTCTGCGCATGGATTCTTGTGTAATGACGGGTTTTCCAAATAGTTTTTTTTCCATACTCAATTACAAATCCTAAAGTTTGAGGGCAGAAGAAGTGTTTTAAGCTTTAATACATTTTTGCACTTCGATCGTGAATACACGAAGACTACGACGCGTCGCACAAAACCGTGCATCAATGCGATGACCAATCACCCATAAAATTCCTTCTGAACTTGCGAGAATGGGAATGCGATGACGCTCGGCTCTTTTAATCTTAACATCAATAAAAAAATCTTGAAGTTTTTTATGCCTCCCCCCCATTCCAAGTGGGGCGAATCGATCCCCTCTCTGCCATGCACGAACGAATAAAGGCCCGGAGATTTTATCAAAATCGAAAGAGGCCTTGCAAGCCGAAAAGGGATATTCTTGTTTCGAGGATGAAGAGATCACAAATCGCAGATTCCAATGCGGGAAATCGCGTGTCACAGAAAAAGGGGCCTCCCCCCACTGAGGGATAGGGCATTTGCTTTCCTGGAAATGAAATGTATTCTCTTCTTCTTTAAGACGACCTCGAAAGATAGAGAACTTCAGGCCATTTTTTTGAACACTCAAACCTTGTGGCAGTTGGTAAATATTTCCATTTTTCCCAGAGAGTACCTGGGAGAGTGCGACCTCGGTATGTTTAAATGCAATGCCATTGAGATTGTGCTGTAATTGTTCAATGCCCCAACGCAAGACACGTCTTTGCAATGCAAGGTGAAGCCCTTGAAGTGAGGCGACACAAAAAGAAACCGCCTCTGCTGTCACTTCAACATCAAGTCTGGGGAGTTGTGCCAGCATGGACTGATGCATCAAATCGTCCTCGGCTCTCAACAAAGTAGCTTCTCGGTGCAGTGCTTCTTTTATCTTCGGATTATATGTTTCTAAAACAGGAAGCAGAACGTGTCGAACCTTGTTACGAAGATAGACCGTCTGCTTATTTGAGGGATCATTGCAAAATGCAAGTCCAGAGGCTGAGAGTTCGCACATAATTTCGGAGCGGCTGCAATCCATCAGAGGACGAATCAACCCGCCATCCCGCCGCTCGGGAATGCCACGCAAACCCCTCACACCCGAACCCCGCAACATCCGCATCAGAAAAGTCTCGGCCTGATCATCCGCAGTATGGCCTAAAGCGATCCACTGACAAGCCGCCTTTTTTGCCGTTTCCCTCAAAAAGGCATAACGCACCTGACGCGCACCAGCTTGTTTTGAAAGACCATTTTCTTTGCAAATTTGTGCAACAGGCTGAGCAGAAAGCGTCACGGGTAGGCCCCAGCCTTTTGCAAGATTTCCCACAAAAAAGGCCTCATCTGCAGCCTCTGTACGAAACTGATGATTCAAATGTGCGACATGGAGGGATAAGTGAAATGGCGGAGGAAGATTTCTGAGTAGGTGCAATAAACACACAGAATCAGGCCCTCCCGAAACCGCAACAAGTACCTTGTCTTTTGGAGCGAGACCAAACCGTTTAATGGCCTGGACAAATTTTTCAAGCAAGAAGGATGGTTTCAAGACAAGGCTTCACAAGGGAAGGAGCCCTTTAGCGTGCCAGGATTTCTCTGGCTTTATCAACATCTTTTTGAATTTGAATACTCAGCGCCTCTGCACTGTCAAAACGCTCATCACCACGCACCCAATCAATCAATGCAACACGCAAACGTTTTTCGTACAGATCTTTCTTAAAATCCAAAACATGCACCTCAAGTGAAAGAACATTCTGATCAAATGTCGGCTTGGTCCCAATGTACACCACACAATCCTTTGTACCATAGCCATCTGTTTTTAAAAAATCGGCACGCGCAGCATAGATCCCCTCTCTTGGAATCAATTCGTTAGGGAGACGGAGATTGGCTGTGGGAAAGCCCAAGGCAGCCCCTCGATCATCACCGTGAAGCACTTTGCCCTCAACAATATAGTGACGCCCTAACATTTTGGCCGCCAATGCCACATTGCCTTCCATCAGTTGTTTTCTCACTTCTGAGGAACTGACAACATGACCTTCCACCTGAACAGGTTCAGGTGAAATGACTTTGAAGCCTAAGGTTTCACCATAACGAATCAGGTCGTCCAGCGTGCCTTCCTGGTCTTTTCCAAAACGGAAGTTTTTGCCAACAACAACCTCCTTGCACCCAATTTTTTCGTGAAGGAATTTTTTTGCAAACCCTTCCGGAGAAAGCTCGGCAAATGCTTTGTTAAATTCAGTCACATAAGTCACATCAATACCGAACCCTTCAATCAGTCGTGCTTTAATCTGAAAGGTATTTAGGAGCTTAAACGTCTTTCCCGGATTCAAATGGCGCCGCGGATGAGGCTCAAAGGTAAGAACAACGGCAGTGCCGTTGTTCTGCTTCGCGCGCTCTATGGCCTCAGCAATAATGGCTTGATGGCCTAAGTGCACACCGTCAAAATTTCCAATAGCCACAATAGGGTAATCCAGGTTTGGTTTGATGTTCGAAGCGCCGATGAGCAATTTCATATTATTTCCCTTCAGTTAACATTTGGGCAATCTCTTTTGCGAAGTAAGTCAGAAAAATATCAGCCCCTGCCCGCTTCATCGAGAGTAGGGATTCAAAAATAGCCTTTTTTTCGTCAATCCAGCCTTTTTCTGCCGCAGCCTTAATCATGGCATATTCCCCACTCACCTGATAGGCCGCAATCGGGACATCAAACTGCTCACGCAAATCCCGAATAATGTCCAAGTAAGGCAGGGCAGGTTTCACCATAATCATGTCTGCCCCTTCTTCAATATCCAAAGCGGCTTCACGGATGGCTTCACGTGCATTCGCGGGATCCATTTGATAGGCCTTTCGGTCCCCAAATTGCGGACAGGAATCCGCCGCATCTCGAAAAGGGGCGTAAAAACAAGAAGCATATTTGACCGCATAGGACAATATTGGGATTTCTTCGTAGCCCTGTTGATCCAGACCCTTGCGAATCGCGCCCACACGACCATCCATCATATCAGAGGGCGCAACAATGTCGGCACCTGCGTCCACATGACTCAGGGCCATTTTCACCAACAAATCCAAGGTTTCGTCATTTAAAATCTTACCGTCTTTTACAACACCACAGTGCCCATGAGAGGTGTATTCATCGATGCAAACGTCGGTAATGAGCAAACGATCCGGGTGTTCTTTTTTCAGTGCACGCACGGCTTGCTGAACGATGCCTTCCGGATCCATGCCCTCCGAGCCAATTTCATCCTTGATTCTAGGAATGCCAAAGAGCATCACCGCTGGAATGCCCAGACCAAAGGCTTCGGCACAGGTTTTTAAAAGTTCAGGGATGCTGAGTCGATACTGACCGGGCATTGAGGCAATTTCACTTTTTCCACGGGCGCCATGTTGCACAAAGAGGGGTAAAATCAGTTGATCGACGGCAAGACGGGTCTCCCGCACAAGGCCTCGAATGGCTCTATTTTGTCTCAGTCTTCGGGGACGGTGAATGGGAAAAGCCAAAAAAAATCTCCTTATAAAATCAGTTCCAGTCTACGCCAAACCTTGATAATAATCCACAATAGCCGATGTAAGGGCGGGAAAAGTATAGTCTTTTGGCACCACATCTACTTCCAGCCCCAAAGCCCTGGCCGCCTCCGCCGTCACCGGGCCGATACAGGCAATTTTACTGTCCTTGAGCTGTTTTTGAAGACGTTCTTTTCCGATAATTTCAACAAAATGACGAAAGGTCGATGCGCTGGCAAAGGTCAATACATCAATTTTACGTTCTCCAAAAAATGTTTCAAAATCCGTGCTTTCATAGGTCGGACGCAGGGCTTGATAGACAGGAACCACATCGACCACAGCCCCCGACTCCCTGAGTGTATCGGGCAATATTTCACGAGCCTCAAGTGCCCTCGGGATCAGGAAGCGCTTTCCTTTTACCCCACGGGCAAGCAGTAAATCTAAGAGTCCTTCCGCCTTAAACTCTGAAGGGATGAGGTCAACACGGAGATCCCAATCTTCGATTGCTTCTGCGGTACGAGGCCCAATGGCACAAATAAAGATGCCTTTCAGCAAACGCAGGTCTTTTTTTAAGGTTCGTAATCGTTGTCTGAAAAAAGAAACCCCGTTGACCGAGGTAAAAATCAAAACATCGTAACTTTCAATACGATTGATCGCAGCATCCAAGGCATCCCAGTCAGGCGGCGGCACAATTTCAAGTGTCGGGAAAGAAAGCGGCTCGGCACCCAAAGCACTCAATTGATCCATAAATTCGCTCGCCTGTGCCTTTGCACGTGTGACCAGGATGCGTTTACCAAACAACGGTCGTGTTTCAAACCAATTCAATTTGCCTCTGAGAGAAACAACCTCGCCCACAACCATGACCACGGGGGGTTTAATACCCGCTGCTTTAGCAAGGGTGAGGATCGTGCTTAAAGTCCCCGTGACTGTTTTTTGATAGGGATGCGTTCCCCATTGAATGAGTGCCGTGGGGGTATCCGGTGGTTTTCCCTGTGATAAAAGCTTTTTTGTAATGGTGTGCAATTTGCCCATCGCCATTAAAAAAACAAGGGTATCGGTACCCGTCGTCAGTTTTTCCCAGTCGAATGGCCCTTGTGGTTTGTCGGGATCTTCGTGGCCCGTAACAACCGTGAAGGACGAAGCCATTTTCCGATGTGTCAAGGGAATGCCTGCATAAGCAGGAACCCCAATGGCCGAAGAAACACCAGGCACCACCTCAAAAGGGATGGATGCCGCAACCAAGGCCTCAATTTCTTCCCCGCCCCGACCAAAAATAAAGGGATCGCCTCCCTTTAAACGCACAACAGCTTTCCCCGCTTTGGCCGATGCAATCAAAAGCTGATTGATTTTTTCCTGGTGTTTGGAGTTACGGGACCCTCCTTTTTTTCCAACATAGATACGCTCTGCGGACTCATCTGCAAAATCAAGCAGCTGAGGGTTGGCCAAATAATCATAGATCACCACATCTGCCCTCGAAAGCAGGGCTTTTCCCTTCAAAGTCAAGAGCGAGGGATCACCCGGACCGGCACCCACCAACGCAACTTTTCCCTTTGTGATCTTCGTTGACAACGACATAGTCACTTCCCTAACAAGAGTTCATAAAAAGTGCATTTAAGAATATCGGCCCCCGAGGGCTTCGTCAATGACGAAATTCTCAAATAACAAAAATGGCAAAAGGACAAAAAAAGACCGGCCTTTTCAGACCGGTCTGGGTAAAATCAAAGGAGATTAAGTGAACTTTGCCTTACTTCATTTCATTTGCATGTTTCAGGCCTTCACGTGCATGTGCCATGGCATCTTTCCCATGTCCCATCAAGACATCAAGATGATCCAGCATGCCATGTTTTACCGCAGATTTTGCGTGACTGATGGCTTCTTTCACATGAGACATGGCCTCAGGCCCGTGCATTTTTGTCGCCGCGCTGGCGTCAGAAGCATCAATGCCGCCTTGTCCATGCGCCATGCATTCCTCGGCCTCTTGAATCATTTTTTTGAAGTGTTTTACCGCAACACCGCCATGCCCCTGGCCCCCGTGGTCGAGCCCTTTTTCCCCAGCAACCACCATCTCATTGCAATGTTTTTTCGAAATATCGACGTGCATCGCAGACCCGGCAAAACTGAGACCGGAGAATCCAAAAACCGAAACCACGACCACGGCGATAGAAATATTCAAACGCATATTTTCCCCCCATACTTAAGATTTTTTGTAATGTTTCAAATTCTGAGAAGCTCAGTAGTAGCATTTTCATATTGCACAGTCAAGACCCTTTGACATATCATCTCGAGGATTATTTTTCAATCTGGGACAAAAATATTTTTCCGAGATTAGCCTATGAAAAGAGGACTAAAATGAGCGTTCAGGCCAACACGCCCGTAGAAATTGCATCACTCAAAAAAGAAGGGATCCGTATCCGCTGGGCTGACCAGCACGAAGCCGTCTATCCCGCACCCTACTTACGTGAACACTGTCAATGCGCCACCTGCGTTGATGAATGGAGCGGGGAAAAACGCATTACCGCCGCGCAAATTCCAGAAGGCATTCAGAGCACCTTAATTGAAGCCAAGGGACACTACGCCATCTCCATCCACTGGAGTGATGGTCACGACACGGGCATCTTCCCCTTTAATTATTTACGGAAGATTTGTCCTTGTGCACAGTGTACAAAAACGCAAGAAACAGCCACCTGAGTCAGAGATCAGATCTATTCCCCTGATTTTTTGAGCACCGATTTTGCGCAACGAAAACCGTTGTCAGAACCCGGGATATGAGGACGGTTGTAATTACGGAAGGTCACTTGTGCAAACATTTCGTCCGCAAAATGCCGATTGGCATTAAAAGCGCCACCCCGCACCACTTTTTGAAAAATGCCATAGTCGGGTGATTTATAGGTATTACCCGGATAGGGTCGGTACCAAGAGTCCGTCCACTCCGAAACATTTCCTGCCATGTCAAAAACACCGTAAGGGCTTTTATCTTCGGGAAAACTACCCCCCACTTGAGGCGCTTTCCCGATATTTGATTTCTCAGGATCGAAGCGATTGCCCCAGGGATAAATACGAGCATCCGTACCACGCGCCGCTTTTTCCCACTCCGCTTCTGTCGGAAGTCGTTTGTGCAAAGCACTGCAATACCGATCTGCATCCCTCCAGGTCACCATCGTCACGGGTCTATTTTTAGGATAATTATCTAAAACATGGGTTTTATCCACCCTCAAATAATCACCATAAGTCACTTCATAACGATCTATAAAAAAATCAGGCAATCGGACTTTATGTTTGGGTTTTGCATTTTCCTGCCCCCAGGGACTGTCCGGCGGGAGTTCGTCCAGACCCATTTCAAAAAAACCAGCAGGGATCAATACCATGCCTTCAGGTGGAAGCGGCATAGCCCCCCAAAGACCACGCGGCAAGAGTAAACCGACAAGAAAGACAGACCCCAGAGAAACACAAAACAAAAGACGAAAAAAAAACATAAGGCAATTGTAGAATTCACATCAGAATGTGTCAAGATCTCAGCCCTCATAAGGCTTTACACTTGAGCAGCCTCCCCCTATAATTAGGGGAGCTTCCCTAAATACAGGAGCGCTTCATGCCCCAAAATCCCTTCTCAAGCCATAGCGACCCACTCATTAACGACTTGATTTCCACTTACGCACAAGGCAACCATGCCGCACGGGTTTACGCTGAAATGACTCAGACTCAGGACTGGCCTTTTGTCATTGATCATATTGCCCTACGCTGCCTGCATGTCGAAACACGCGCAAAACCTTTTTTAGAAGCAGGTTATATTTTTGAGCAGGAAACAGTTGAATACCCAGATCAGGGCTGGTGGGCAAAAGTGTATCGAAAACCCGCCCACCCTGTGGCCTTTGTAGATCAAGCCTATGAAGACCCACGCGGTGAAAAAAGCATCATCCCCGCTTGGGTCAAACGCTTTGGAGACAAAGACCTCCACCACATCGCCGTGCTTGTCGATGATATTGAGCAAACCATGGTCGTCTTAAAGACACAGGGGATTCAATTTGCGGGTAACATCGTCGGTCGCCCTGGCTCCCGCCTACGACAGGTCTTCACCGCCTCCGAGGTTAGAGACGGCGCGGCTTACACCGTGCTTGAACTAACTGAACGCAACGAATACACCGGCTTTTACCCCGATCAGGCCAATGCCCTCATGGAATCCTCCACTCAAAAAATTTCAAAATAACACCGCATTTGTACTTATTTTCCTTAAGGGGTGCAATCAGAAGCCCGCTTCAATCGTCTATTCTCATGTAGACAAAAAACCTCAAACCAAATAAAAGGGAGCATGCCATGTGCAATCGTATGAAGATTCAATCCTTTCGTCTGATACTTGTCGTCTTTTTAAGCCTAATCCCCCTCTCTGCTTTTTCGGGAGATGATCCCTCCATTCAAGGCGATTTACGCACGGAAGTCAAACAAGCTATGCAAGCCTTGATCGAACGCAATACCATCAATAACACCTACCAACTTTACGATCCGATCAAAGGCAAACTGCTTCAGCTTCAACTGATTAAATTACATGACGGCATCGTAAAAAAGGGTGACTATTTTGTAAGCTGCGCGGACTTTAAGGATGCAAATGGCAATCTCGTTGACCTTGATTTTCTCGTACTGAAAGACGGCACAAAGATGATCGCCACCCAGGCCATCATCCACAAGGCCAACGGCAAAAAACGTCAATATCATCTCGAAGGCTAGACCTTGCCAGAAAAAAAACAAGAAGAGACCAAAACCCTTTTGCGACACGGCTTTCGTTACGCCCTCTCGCTCACACACGAGATCACTGAGGCAGAAGATTTGTTACAAGACGCCTGGGTCGCCGTGTTACGGGCGGGTGGGCCGCAAAAACGGGCCTACCTGTTTTCGGCCATTCGCAGTCGATTTCTTGATCAGCGGCGGCGCGCGCAACTGGTTGTCATCGAATCCTTGGAGGATAACAATCTCCATCCAGGACAAGAAACTCAGCCCTCAAACGAAATGATCTTCGCGGATACAGAAATGCTGGATAAGGCACTCAGTATATTACGACCCGTGGAGCGGGAAGCCCTTTTACTCTCAGAGATCGAGGGTTACACCGCGCAAGAGATTGCAAACCTCACAGGACAACCACGCGGCACCGTCCTCAGCCTGATTTACCGGAGTCGACACAAGCTGAAAAAACACCTGATTTTGCACGCTGATAAGGAGAAACATGCCTAAACAGCCGCTCAACACACACTTACGTCAATATTATGAGGAGAAACAAGCCTCACCTCAAAAACTGGATCAGCTCGTCGCCATGGCTGAAATAACACCGAATACGCTCGGAGAAGCAAAACAGAGACCGACAAATAATGCCTTTGTTTTTTGGCAATACCTGCGGCCGTCCTCTGTCCTCGGACTTGCACTCGCTGCGATGATCGCTCTTTTCTTTCTTCAGCCCCAAACAGACATCACACAAAGCGTGACCAAAGAAATCGTGCTTAATCACAATAAACGACTTGCCCTAGAGTTTCCGAGTCAAAACTACGCCCACTTGGAAAATCAGATGTCTAAACTTGATTTCACTTTAGTCCATTCGGAAAAGATAGAACTGAAAAACCTTCAACTCCTGGGAGCACGGTACTGTTCCATTCAAGGGGAGCTTGCGGCTCAACTTCGTTTACAAGATGCAAGAGGACGCAGCTACACCCTCTATCAGAGCCCCGTCACAGATGACTTGTTAAAACTCAAAGCAGGAGAACGTTTACAAGACGGCCTAAGGCTCAAACTCTGGCGAGAAGCAGATTTGTTCTTTGGCCTTGTGGGACCATTGGATTAAGCAGAAACAACAAACCAGTATTTGATTTTAAAAAAAGACATTTTTACAAATCAACGCTCGATTTTAACAACCGCGTCATCAGGCAGCAACACAAGCAAGTCCCGAAGCGCCTCAGCCAGATAGGGTTTTTCTTTGGACTCTAAGGTCAGCACAATTTTGTGATCGGTTTTGTGTAGTTTAGGATAAGAACCCAGTTGCAGCAAAGGATATTGCAAGAGCAGTTCATGCATCTGGGCTGCAATTTCACGCTCCGGAAAAGCAATATACAGTTTGATCAAATAAAAAGGCGCTTCCCGAAAACGTTCCTTAATCGCATTGAACTTGCGAACCAGCAGCTCTGGAATGCCAGGGAAAATGTAGAGTTGTTTGAAATGAGGCACCGGAACACGCAAGGACTCTGCGGAGATCAACTCTGTGCCTTCAGGGACCTCTGTCATTTTTAATTGCGCGGCGTTAAGCACTGGCCCATCGTTTTTTTGCAAATAATCCAGTAACACGCGGTGCTGAACCAAGGGACGATTCACTCCCAGAGCAATACCGGCCATCGTCACATCGTCATGTGTCGGCCCGATTCCGCCGCAACTGAACACCAAATCGTAGGATTTCAAATACCGAGAAACGGTTTGTGCAATATCGTCGATATCATCGGTAATCACCGAAACACGCTGAACACGAACCCCAAGCGATCGCAATTCACGGGTGAGGAAAGCGGTATTGACATCCTCCGTTTTCCCTGAAAGAATCTCGTTCCCTATAATAATAATTCCAGCGGTTTTTTCTGACACCTTGATACTCCCGACTCAAGCTCAGCGACAAATATAACACGATTTCCAAAGAATCACACATAACTTCTTCGGAGAAACCCGAGACGCCTTGACGGCATAATCGAAAAAAAGATAGTCTTAGAACCCCCTATAAAACGGGGGCGGTTTATTGTTAATAACAAGGAGAAAATCATGACCCATTATTTACTGATCGAATCGCGCGATCCATTTGAAGTCAATGACGTGGCTTACTTTTACGATCTCGCTTCAGGCTTGAAAGAACGCGGCAATGCCGTAACATTATTCCTCATTCAAAACGGGGTCTTGCCCGCACGAAAAAACCCAAGCGACAGCACACTTGCAAAACTTGCAACCGCAGGCGTAAATATCTTGGCAGATCATCTGTCCTTGCAAGAGCGAGGCATTACAGAGAGTGCCCTTGTTGAAGGGATTGCCTCGGCTGAACTGGATGTCGTCATTGATCAAATGGCGGATGGTGTTAAAACCCTGTGGCATTAGGAGAAAACCATGTCTGAGAAAAAAACGCTTACTTTTTGTTTAATGGATGCACCCTTTGAAAATGCACGCACCACCACGGCACTTCGATTGATAGATAGCGCTGTCCGCCGGGGTCACAACGTCAATGTTTTTGCCTATGAGGGCGCAGTGGGCGTCCCTTTTTCAAAACAGAGCGCACACGCCAATAAGGTGCATGGGTTTGAAGAGGAAGAATGGAACCACCCCCTGCCAAAAGACTGGGTCAGTGAAATCATGAACCACGCGAAAAAAGCGGGATCAAAAGTGGACTGGATCAATTGTGGGCTTTGTGTAGACGAACGCGGCATGAACGAAGCCGTGCCCGGCGTCCGACGCGGGACACCAGGAGATTTGGTGCATTGGGCAGACACCTCGGACAATACCCTCATCATTCCGACAAAATAAACCCACAAATTTTTAAGGAGAAACAAGATGGCAAAGACATTAAATATTATTGAAAGTGCCTATCGCGCAACGATTGAAGAACAAGACGACACCATTATTTGGATCACCCACGCGATGAAAGGTGCGGGGGCAGATCTCACCGTCTTGCTTCGTGGCAATGCCGTCAATTACTGCGTCACGGGCCAGAAGGCCCCCGAAATTTCCTTTGGAGAATGGCAGCAAACACACGCCGCACAAATAGATCAGGATCTCATTTCCTTGATGGGAAAAGGGGTCGCTGTTTACGTCGCAGAAGAAGACCTTTCCAAACGCGGGATTTCGCTTTCCGAACTCATCGCCGGGGTCAAAACCCTTAACCGTGAAGGCCTGCTGGATCTGGTCGAAAACCATGATCGAATCTGGCACTGGTAGTGCGCTCAGGCTTTGTGTGTGAAAAAGATGCCAGAGCCTTCCCCTAGGCCCTTTCCAAGCTTCTAATCATGGACGACTAGGATCGAGCAGCCTTGCCGATGACTTTATTTAGGAAGTGTTTTCGGGGCAGGGCGCCGATTGGCCGTTTTTTTCGAACACCCAATTGATGGCGTTTTGAAATTATTTCAGCATGAGATTTATTGAACTTCAAGCCTTTGTCAAACGCTGAGATGGCATCACGTTTGTTCCCATTTTTGAGATGAACGAGACCCAGATGATAGTGTAACTCCGGACGAAACACTTCCGCCTGTGCAGCCGATTCACAGCAATTCAAACCAGAGATCACCTTATTTTCGGCCATCGCCAGTGAAAGCCCTAAGGCAGAAAGCAGACGCGGCGGGAGCGGTGCTGTCGTAACCATGCGATGTTGTTTTTCACATTCACTCAATAGCGCTAAAGCAGCATGCCACTCTTTTTTCTTGATATAAGCCAAACCTAATTCCAGGTATTCTTTCTGTGTCATCGGTCACCTTTGATGGGGCATTTCTGAAAGCAAAGCACTTTTTTGGGAACTCCATTCTAAAAAAAGATACCCTTGAATCAGAAAAGGGTCAATGAAGGAAGTCTCGGGCATGCCTCAATTTCGAGCGCAGACTCCTAGGATCCTGTCGGACTTGGCTGATCCTAAGGGCTAAGATCCACAGTGGTTTCAAGAAATGCAATCAGAGGTAAATCAGAATCGTTGTAATCCACCAAGCGGTCGAGATCGTAATATAAACTGGCAGTGATACGATAAACCCCTGGCATTTCCTCCAATTGCAGCGGGACCACTTCGGTGGCTCCGGCACGAATGGCTGCATGAACAAGCTCAGATACGGCCCCTAAATCCGGATTTACAGTGTAAACAGCCACTGCACGCCCTTTTTTCCTTGAATCGATCAAGACTCGACCATCAGGCCCTTCAAGCTTGATATGCAGCAAGACCGCCCGGGGTCCATGTCCCGTGGGCAGAGAATGTCCGGCACCACTGTTCGTCACAGCAATTTGAAGCTGTTGTGGGTGTTCCGGGTCTTGTTTCAGACTCAAAGTCGCCGCCTTTTCTAAGATCGAAACAGAATGTCCTCCCGCAAAGAGGTGCCTACCGATGATGCGTTTGGGGCGATCTGAAAAAATTTCAGAAAAAAGACGCACATCCCGGGGCATATGACAACTTTGACAAGTACGCGCATCATTTGGCGCAAAGTCATTTTTCCATTCTAAAAAGGTCTGCTGGGCCGGAGCAGAATAATCCGTTTGATGACAGGCGGCACAAAGCTCCGCGGAACGGGCCGCTGTAAAGAGGGGATCCTGTACCGTCGGATGCGGTGCAGAAAGATCATATTTCCCCCGAATATTACCATCCTGATCCAGGTGACAGGAGGCACAACTCACACCGTCCAAACGGTTATTGTCCCGTAATTTAGGGGCTGCGACCTCACCAGGCCCCTGAAGGATGCGCGTGGGGGCATGGCAAGTCCGACAGGCGTCTCGTTTTTCCTTGGGCTGTTTGGCAATGCTCGCAACCGTAATCGGAGAAACATAGGCCAAATGATGCGGTGAACCATTTTTGTAAAAATCAAGCTGTAAATCCGGCAAGTGAATCAATTCGCCATCCAGCCCTGGCCAGGGGCCAGTGTAAAAATCAGCACCTTCCCCAAAAATCATTTCTTTGTAGATCTTTTTATGACAGGCGCTGCACATAATCGTTTTTGTGCCATCACCATCCTGAAAAATCGTCTTTGCCTTGGACATTTTTACGGTAATATGCGTATGTCTCTTGTTTTTAATGTGGATGACATCTTCGGAAACCAGGGTCGTATGGCCTTTTGCTTCGATCACCAAATCATAATAACCTGGTGCAATTTTGGCGATCTGAAAATCTTTCTCAATCGGTAACCATAAGACATGCTCAACTTCCCCAAAGGCTTTTATTTTGACTTTATAGTGGGTCACGCCTGTACTGGTATCAAAACGAATCGCACCACTTAATCCACTGATCTCCGAAGGACTGCCCTTGGAATACACCTCAAATGTGGGGATGATTTGGGCGAAGGTTGAAGAGATTGGAATCAGAACCGATAGAAGAAAAATAAAAAAACTTAGAGAGAATTTTGTTCTGGCAAACACAGCTTCAAACCTCCGATTAAAGAAAATAATACAAGCGTCCCTTAACTAACACAGCCTTGCTTTTCTTTTCAAGACAAAGCAATAAGTCCCGTCTAAAATCCCCCACCCAAGAAGAATAGGTGTTGACTAAAAACATCAAGCTTTCAATAATGACCACGACTGCATACACTCACATTTTGAAACAAGGAATCTCTTGAACAAAAAAGCCGATCTTAAAACCTACAAAATGTGGGACCTCAAATCAATACTCCCACGGCTTATTTTCACTCTGCTCTGGATTTCAGCGGGATGCAGTCCTGCCGAAAAAGATGCGACACTTGCAAAAGCAGAACAAGCTTACAGCAAAGGAAACTATACAGAGACGATAACACTCTCAGAACAGGCCCTTAAAAAAAAGCCGGACACCCTGCCCCTACTTCAACTCAAAATACGGGCCATGGTCGCCCTGGATCAGATTCCAGCCGCCCTGGATGAGCAGACACGTATTGAAAAACAGTATCCCAAACTGGCCGCACCACTGCTACAAGAAATCATCGTCACCATCATAAAAACATCGCTTAAAAATGACAATTATTTTGTGCGAAGTGCTGCAGTCAAAGCCGTGGGAGAGATGGGCGATGCCGACTTACTCCCGCTCATCATCCCCAGCATGCGAGACAAAGAAATCTTTGTACGGTTTTTCACCGTAGAATCTTTTGGGCAACTTGAAGGCCCTGATTTTTTAAAGCTCATTATGGCCGCAGGGCTGGATCCAGCAGGCATGGTACGTGTGGCCGCGGTAAAGGTGCTTGCCCAGCTTGAAAAAACACACACCGGGCTTGAAATCAATAACCTGCTTGCGACATTTACAAAAGATGCCGACCCCACCGTTAGGCTACTGGCCTTGGCCGCCATCTCAAAGAATGGTGACGAAACGGCCTTTGTCAAAATTGTTTCGGAAATTAAACAACTGCCCCAGGAAGCCCAAGTCTCCGCCGTCGCAGCCTTAGGACGCAGTAAACATACAACCGCCATCCCCCTGATTCAAGCCTACAGCACCCATAAGGATCACATGATTAGGATGTATGCCAGCGAGGCCATGGGACTCATCGCATCGCATTTATTTCATCCTGAATTGCGCAAAGGACTTGAGGACACAGACCCTGCCGTGCGAGGGGCCTCCGCAACCTCTCTGGGAAAATTAGGAGATCAACAATCCATTGCCTTGATTGAAACACTCCTGGAAGATGAAAGCCCCATGGTCCGACTCTCTGCAGCAGAAGGGCTCAAACGCCTGGGGCAAAACCACCCCGCTTATTATGAAAAAGCCTTAAAACACCCGGACTATGGGGTGCGACATTTTGCAGTGAGTTCACTCAGAAGAACTTGGGGAAAGGAAGGCTTGGCCTTGTTAAGATTTGCACTCAAAGATGAAGCCCCACGTGTACGAACCGCAGCCATTCGTGCCATCGGGGAAATTGGTGGAGCAGAAAGCCTGGAACTCGTTAAAAACAAGATGAAGGATCCTGACCTCGCCGTGCGCACCTACGCCGCAGGGAATACCGGCCGCTTGATCAACAAAATCGCAGGAAAAGTCCTAAAAAACCTGAAGAACGATTAAAAAAAGCCCTGATTAGGCCCAGTGTCAAGTCAAGTGTGAAGAGGCGGTTTCAGGGCGGTGAGAAGTGGTGAACTGTAAGGCGCGTGAGAGCAGACTAGCCATAGCTAATCTAGGCGAACGCAACGCAGCAGATGGCCGCTTATCACATTCATGTAAGCGACACTTCATGCTTGACTTGACACCAGGAAAATCAGGGCAAGCTAAAAACGGCCGAGTGGCCGTTTTAAGATACAAAAAAAAGGAAATTCTTCTTCGGGCTGATGCGTCACCTGCACCAATTCCCATCCCTCTTTCCCTAAAAAGTTAAGCTGGTTATCAATTTGAACCGCCGCAAGGTGCTCTGCTTTATATTCCCACTTTGCCATGATCTACCACTAGATAAGGGTGTTTCTCTCAAGCCCAATGGACAAACAGGCCGCAAAAACCCTGACTAAGAATGCGCTACATCAAAACCAGCAGTGAGATAAACTAGTTCCCGGCATAATAAGGATTGTTTCCACCCGCGTGATCCGTGACGTCCATGACATTTACAATTTCGGGCACTGCTTTTTTGATTGCCGTAACAACCCCTTGCTGTAAAGTCACTGCGGCACTGGCACAGCCCTGACAGCCCCCGCCCAAACGCACATAGGCCACTTGATCTTTGACATCAACCAGGGTGATATTGCCGCCATGTGAAGCGACACCCGGATTGATTTCAGTATCCAGCACCTTCTGTACAGCGATGGCTTCCGGGCTATCCAGGTTTGCCGGGGTTAAGGGGGCCTTTGTTTCTACCGCGACAACTTTTGGATTTTCGACCTTAAACCCATTTTGTTGCAAGGTTTGGATAAAGTCGATCTTCACGTCTTCCAGAAACTTCCCATTTTTCATTTCCATGAAAACCTTGATCCCGCTGACTTCAACAGAGGTGTCTCCAAGCTCCTCTTTCCCTGATTCGACAAAGGCAAGCCCATATTCGAGATTAGGAAGCGCACCTTTCATGGTGAGGCGAAGTCCTGCAATTATTTTCTGGTGCTCGTCCTTTTGCTGCTTGATGAGCACATCAACTCGTTTTTTTGCAAATTCTGTAATTTCAATCATTTTAAAGATATCTCCATCGTGTTTCGGAAAAGAATACTTTAAAGTATCTCTCATTCAACCATATCAATTACTTTAACATGCGACTTTCTGTCGGGTCAATTTTAGACCTGCACATAAAATCACTGTATTCTTTATAAAATCTTGACATCATCCGACAAAAAAGATAGCTTATTTTTGAGTAATCAATATGGCGACGTTACAACGAACAGGTGCAATGCTCTTATTTTTTGTTCTTCTGGGAGGTCTCTCTGGAGGCATCCTTTCGGAGATTTTGCGCCGTGTTTCCTCTCCCGGCTTTGTTCACGATATTTTTCTCAAAGGCTTTAACATCGGATTGACCCCACCCGTCACCATTGACCTGCACATGGTTTCATTTACCCTGGGCTTTACCCTTCAGCTCAATCTGTTGACCGTACTAGGTATCATTTTAGGGCTTTATACTTACAGACAAGCTTAGGGAAACCTTTCCTCGCTTTATTGTTTTTCGGGTATGACACCAAGCTTCTTGGCATCGAGATTATTTTGAATCAACAGTTCCCTTATTTCCACAGCACGTTCACGCACCACATTCATTTCATAGGAACCGTTTTTATGGATCAATGTAATTGTAATAGTTGCGTCATCCCTTTCAAACTGAACACTGGAAATATCCGCAAGGACAATTAAGGAGTTTTTCGTTTTGTGCTTTCCCATGTAATCAAGAAACTGCCTCTCAATCTTTAACTTTTCGGCATCGAAATACATGGCATGCGTTCCACCTTGTACACTACTTTCCTCTGTCGTCAGTCGTTTTGCGTTTTTTTGGATATATCCATTTACAAAGTTCTCGAATCGTTTGGCCTGCGCTTCAGGTAAAAGCATAGAAAAATCACCAGAACTTCGATCAATTGTGACCTCGACTTCGTCACTTTCTTTCACGTATGTTATTGAAGCATCGCGTAATTCCTTAAAAGGCAGGGTCGTTATCTTTGTTTTTTGTTGCCCCATTTGGGTTTGATAAGATCGTTTAATGATAAAACCGTCTTTGTTATTCGCAATAGAATAAGTGCCTCCCAGACCAGATTTATCCGATAATTCCATTTCAGAGTTGAGGAGTAATTTAAATTCGAGTACTGTTTTTATCAAGGCTTGGCCTGTGCGGGCCTGAAGGTAGCCTAGATGGTATGGAGACATTTTATCTTGAATCGACACGTCATTCATGACTTCTAAAAAGGCGGCATCGCTGCTACTGACTCCCTTCTGGTTTTTCACCTGAATGCCTTTTGTATGCCCTTCCTTCACCATCGCCCCGGTTCCTTTTCCTTTTTTATAATCAGGGTTGTTCTTCAGTTTATCCAGATCATCGTCCTCACGTACTCCAATTTCAAAACCTTTTTCATATGCGTCTCCTCCAAAGGCCGTTTTTGCTGCACTCAGTAAGTCTTCATGTTCGCTTTCTCTCATCACCGTTTTAGCGCCTTCTCGGTTTTTAAACGCACCTTTTTGGTGGTGTTCTATTTCAACCACCCACTCTGGTTTCATGTGTTCGAGAAAAAGTTCTCTAGCATGTAAGGCACTTTCTTCATATTTATAATCATAAGACCTGCCATTCCCTTTGTGTGTTTGTGTGGTTGAATAATCCTTATTTTGCATATCACTCACGCCACCTTGAGCATAGTGATTCAAAAACAAGATGTCTTTTGGGACACGCGCCAGATCAATTTTCAACTTAAAACCATCGTCTGTTCTGAAATTCCCTCCCGTATTGGCATAAGTCACGCCGATTTTGGGGGTAGAAGATAAACTAACCCCCCTTTGTTCCGGCAGACTGCCATACATCTGGTGAGCAACAGCAACCTGCGTATCACTTAATTGCGGAGAAGAGACTTTGGGCACATTCTTAATCATTTCTGTTGTGATTTTATGAACACCCGGTTTCCGATCTCCTCCAGACATCATGTACTGTTGAAAGCGACCCGTCATATGGTCTGTCATAAAAAACTCCATCATTTGGTAGTAGTTTTTCTCGACAAAAGCATACCTTCGGGTCAAGGTATCTCTGGAATCCTTGACATACTCTTTTCGATCCCCAATTGACGTTGTTTCATCCTCAAACCCCATTTTAGAAAAGACCCTTCTTGAGGTTTTTTCTGTTGTTGCTGATGCCTTAAAAGCAGCAGTTCCTGTTTTCAAAAGAGCAATTTGAATATCCCCTTTTGTGTCAGAAACATAGATTATTTCATCGTTATTAAATTTCAGAGTGCCATTCTTAAATACAGTCGCTTCTTTCAACATTTCTGCTTCTTCTTTTATGTCCGTCACAAGTTTATCGTAGTACAATTTCGTTAAGCCTTTTCCCCCTGGATCAATCTGCTTTATCGTGTCTGAACTCGCCTTGTATTTTTTATTAATGAGCTTCTTTTTCTTGTTATACGCAGATCGTGAAAGCTTCTGTTTTTCGTCTGCCAGTTCAGTTTGCCTTTTACTATCTTCTTGAACCCCTTCGTCAAAATCAGCCATCTCTGTACCAATTTCTTTCTTCGTTTTTTTCCTTATTTTTTTAACCTCATGCCATGATTTCATCAATAATTCAAAACCTTTACGGATCTCTTCAGTCATTTCTTCATTCACTGAAGTCGTTTTATCAAACCCGATCTTTTCTCCTCCAGATCCTGCTCTTTGAATCACTGGGCTTGATGGACTCTTCCGCAAAGCCTGTTTTTGTAGCGCATGATGGTGAAACATCATTTGCAATTGAGCCGCTTTTTTTGACTGGGAACTATTATTTACAATCTCTTGGAATCTTTTTTGCCGGATTGTTTCAGATCGCCGATCAATAAATTGAAAAGTAGGCTTATTTGCATTCACCTTTTGACAAGCTTCATTCACAAGTGATTGGCTTTTATTATTTTGTCCTTGAGCGACCTGCGTTTTCATCCTTCATCCTCTTGTGTTTTTAAGCTTCTAAAATCCCCATCTCTTGAAGGGTTCTCACACGGTCTCGGAGGGCTGCAGCGCGTTCAAATTCTAAAAGCCGGGCGGCTTCTTTCATCTCGCGCTCAAGGGTTTTGATCAACTTTACACGATCTTTTTCCGGGAGATAGGCCGTATCAGGCTCAGCAACAACATCATCAGATGGCGTCGTCCCATAAGCCTCTTCCCTCAAACTCGTCGGAATCGTTTTGACAATAGATTGCGGCGTAATGCCGTGCGCCGTGTTATATGCCACTTGAATCTTGCGACGACGATTCGTTTCATCCATGGCGACCTGCATGGACTTCGTCACATGGTCGCCATAAAAAAGAACCTGCCCCGCAACATTCCGCGCCGCGCGCCCGGCCGTCTGAATCAGGGAGCGGTAAGAACGCAAAAATCCTTCTTTATCCGCATCCAAAATCGCAACCAGTGAAACCTCCGGTAAATCGAGTCCTTCCCGAAGCAGATTAATGCCAATCAAGACATCAAATTCCCCCAAACGCAGGGCACGAATAACTTCCATGCGTTCAATGGTTTTGATATCGGAGTGTAAATAACGCACTTTGATCCCGATTTCTTCGTAATACTCACAGAGATCCTCCGCCATACGTTTGGTCAGCGTGGTCACGAGTACCCGCTCTGAACATGCGGCACGCAAACGAATTTCTTCCAGTAAATCATCCACTTGACCCTTGGCAGGACGCACAATAATTTCAGGATCAATCAAACCTGTCGGCCGGATTACTTGCTCTACAATTTCACCACCGCTGTGCTCAAGCTCGTAGGGGCCAGGCGTCGCAGAAACGTAGAGCGTTTGCGACATCAATTGCTCAAACTCCTCAAACTGCAAAGGCCGATTATCGAAAGCCGAAGGCAGACGAAACCCATAATCAATCAGATTTTTTTTACGTGCCCGATCTCCACGATACATGCCACCCACCTGCGGCACGGTCGCGTGACTTTCATCAATCACCAACAAAAAATCCTTTGGAAAATAGTCAAAAAGCGTGGGCGGCGGCTGTCCCGGATCGCGTCCCGAAAAATGCCTCGAATAATTTTCAATGCCGCTACAATACCCAATCTCTCGAATCATCTCTAAATCAAAACCTGTACGCTGCTCGATCCGCTGGGCCTCCAAATGCATATTTCGATCTTTAAAATATTTGATCCGCACTTGCAAATCGGCTTCGATTTCTTCCATGGCTTTTTCAAGTCGTTCCGGCAGGATGACATAGTGACTTCCGGGATAAATGGCGATTTTGGGCAAGCGTGCCAGCACCTGTGCTTTCAAGGAATCGATTTCGTAAATCGCATCAACCGTGTCCCCAAAAAATTCAATACGAATGGCATTGGCGTCTGAAGACGCCGGATAAATCTCGACCAAGTCGCCCCGAACCCGAAAAGTCCCGCGATGAAAATCAAAATCGTTACGTTCGTATTGGATCTCCACCAGTTTTCTCAATACATCATTTCGCTCAATGGACTGCCCTTCTTCAAGATAAAGCAACATACCGTGATAGGCTTCCGGTGACCCCAAACCGTAAATACAGGAAACGGAAGCGACGATGATAATGTCGTTTCTCTGCAAAAGCGCGGTGGTGGCAGCATGACGCATGCGGTCAATCGCATCATTGATGGAAGAATCTTTTTCGATCAAAGTATCGCTGTGAGGGATGTAGGCTTCAGGCTGGTAATAATCGTAATAACTCACAAAATATTCGACGGCATTTTCCGGAAAAAAATCTTTAAATTCCCGATAAAGCTGGGCCGCCAGGGTTTTATTGTGCGCGATGACCAAGGTCGGTTTTTGAACCTGCTCAATCACATTTGCCAAGGTAAAGGTCTTTCCAGAACCCGTCACCCCAAGCAAGACCTGATGGGCTTCACCGCGTGTAATGCCTTCACTCAGTGCTGTAATGGCCTTGGGCTGATCGCCCGCCGGGGAAAAACTTGAAACCAGTTTAAACACGGGCATGCTCAGACACCTTGTTTGATCTGATCACTTCGGATATGAATATCTCGTTGCGGGAAAGGAATCTCCACACCTTGCGCTTTCAGCTTTTTGAAAATGATGTAGTTGAGTTCACTGCGTAGAATAAGCGGCCGTTCTGTGAAGGTTTTGGTCCAAACACGAAGGATAAAAATCAAGGCACTGTCTGCAAACTCATCCAAGAGCACTTGAGGCTCGGGTTTTTCAAGTACACCGATGTGCTCTTCGGCAGCCTCCAAGAGAATATCACGCACCGCTTCGGGGTCTGAGTTATATGAAACCCCGACCGGGACATTGTAGCGTACCAAACGATCTGTATGGCTCCAGTTGATCACGGTCGAAGAAATAAACTCTGAGTTGGGCACAATAATCGAAATATTGTCATTGGAAACAATGGTCGTGGCACGGGGCGAGATATTGACCACGTCGCCCAGAATATTATTCACTTCAATGCGATCTCCCACCTTAATCGGCCGCTCAAACAAAATAATAATACCGCTCACAAAGTTGCTCGTAATGTTTTGCAAACCAAAACCGACACCAATCCCCAAAGCCCCCGCCAAAACCGTTATCGCACTCAGATCAACCCCAGCGGACTGCAAGATCATCAAAAAACCAATCGAAATCACCACATAACGGACAATAGAACCTGTGGCCTCACTGATACCGATATCGATGTTTTTTTTGCTGCGAAGCCCTCGCACAATCCAAACCCGCATTTTTCCCGTCAGAAAAAAAAGCAGCATCAACAAAATCAGGATGTAAACAATAGACCACAAGGTAAACTGGGATTTACCCAGCACAAAGAGGGGGATATTTAAAAAATCTAAAAGCTGACTAAAAAATGTTTGGATCATTTGCTAATTCGGCCTTTTTCTTTAATTGAGGCTGAAGAGGCCTTGCCTTCAAATCAGATTTGAAGCAATATTCTGCCACAGTAAAGACTCAAAAGGCCAGCCACGCCACCGAGAAGGGATTCCTTAACTGGGGAAGAGACAGGGAATCAAGCCTATAACGATTCACCCAAGAGCCCTGAAACAAAGGCTTCGGGGTTGAAGGGAATTAAGTCCGTCATGCCCTCACCCACACCCACATGGAGTACCGGCACAGACAAGGATTCGACAATCGGCACAACAATCCCGCCCTTGCCGGTTCCATCTAGTTTGGTGAGCACGATGCCTGTGAGACTTGCGGCTTTTTGAAAGTGTTCGGCTTGTGAAAGCGCATTTTGACCCGTGGTGGCATCCAGTACAAGGACTTTTTGGTGTGGCGCATCGGGGATCTGCTTTGAGATGACGCGAGTCATTTTTTTGAGCTCTTCCATTAGGTTGTGTTTTGTCTGAAGACGTCCCGCCGTATCAATCAGCAGATGATCCACTTTTCGCGCTAAGGCAGCACTCACGGCATCGTAGGCCACAGCCGAAGGATCGGCATTGCCGGGGTGTTGGATGACTTCTGCCCCCACACGCTCTCCCCAAATGGATAATTGTTTTGCGGCACCTGCCCGAAAGGTGTCTGCAGCCGCTAAAAGAACCGTCTTATTTTCGGACTTGAGTTGCCAGGCGATCTTGCCGATGGAGGTTGTTTTTCCGACGCCGTTGACCCCCACAAAAAGGGTCACAAATGGGGCCTGAAAATCGACTGAGGGCACGATGGCTGTATTCAAAATTTCTAACAGGGTTTCACGAAGTTTGGCTTTTAGGGCCACAAGATCTGAGACTTCTTTACGATCAACGGAGGTTTTGAGGGCTTCAATCAGACGACGGGTGACGGCCACTCCCAAGTCCGCACCAATGAGCAGGGCCTCCAAGTCGTCCAAAGTCTCCGCATCTATCTCGGTTTTTCGGGAAAAAAGCGCGTCTAAACCTGAAGAAAAATAGGCGCGGGTTTTTGAGAGCGCATCTCCTGTTTTTTTCCAGAATTTAAAGGCCACTGGCGCGATCCTGTATTTTTTTTAAAATGAAACGCTCTCGGCGTGTCATTTTTTTCTCTTCGGCTTCCGAGCGTTCGTGATCATAACCCATGAGATGCAAAACCCCATGAATGAGTAAAATGAGCAATTGTTCATACATCTTACGTGCGTATAATTTTGCCTCGACTTCACACATCTCCAGCGAAATCATCACATCACCCAAAAAACTTGGATGTAAACCGCCGCCCTCACCCTCTAACATCGGAAAGGACAAAACATCAGTCGCACGGTCGATTTGACGATAATCACGATTATAAATACGAATACGGCGGTTATTCACAAAAACGATGCTGATTTCCCCCTGTTCAAATTTTTGCAGCAATAAAATCTGCTCCGTCCAAACGATGATCTGTGCCGTATTGAGGGGGTACTTACGTTGTTTGTTTAGAATGGAAATATCCATGAAGGTTGTTATCAGGAGAAACTAAATTTTTCCCCTCTCGCGTTTTTTCTCGGAAAAATCATCGTAGGCCTTGATAATTTCCTGCACAAGATGATGGCGGACCACATCTTTCCCGGTGAAATAAGTAAAGCGTACCCCGCGCACTTCTTCTAAAATTTTTTGGATCTCGACAAGCCCCGACACCTGAGATTTTGGCAGATCGACCTGTGTCACATCTCCCGTAATAACGGCTTTTGAGCGATGACCCAAACGCGTTAAAAACATTTTCATCTGCATTGAGGTCGTATTTTGCGCCTCGTCCAAAATAATGAATGCATCGTTCAAAGTCCGGCCGCGCATAAAAGCCAAGGGCGCAATTTCAATATCACCCCGCTCAAGCAAACGATTGACCTGTTCGCCCTCCATCATGTCGTAAAGCGCATCATAAAGCGGTCGCAAGTAGGGGTTTACTTTTTCAACCAAAGTCCCCGGCAAAAACCCCAGACTTTCACCCGCCTCAACCGCCGGGCGCACAAGGATAATCCGCGCGACGTCTTTTTTTAAATACGCAGAAACCGCCATCGCCATCGCCAAATAGGTCTTTCCGGTTCCCGCAGGGCCAATGCCGACCACAACATCAAAATCTCGAATATGACTAATATAACGTTTTTGCGCGACGGATTTAGGGACGATGGAGCGTTTTTTTCCCGAAACAATGATTTTATCCGCTTCAGAATCAGAAGCAGATAGCGGGGCTTCATCACCATCAGCCATTGAGACGGCGGCTTGAACAATGCGACTGACTTCTTCCGTCGTTAAATGCGAGTCTTCTCCAGAACGGGCCATCAAGTCCAGAATGACCTGTTCTGCTTGCTCCACTTCATCTAGCACCCCGACAACACGCATTTCTGAACCGCGTGCCGTAATTTCGACCGAAAAAGCATCTTCAATAATCTTGATGTGTTGGTCGTAACTGCCAAAAAATGCGAGCTTGTTCACCCCCGCTTGAATCGCAATTTTTTTAAGATAAGGACGATTCACGGACTTGTTTGCACTTGTTCCGAAACAGCAATAGCAGGATCGCTCGCATTTTCAGAGGGTGGGGCTTCTCCACCCGTTTCGGTATAAAGCAGAATTTGTTTGGTTCCGGTAATCCAGCCACGTTTTTCATCATTAAAATGAACCGCAGTCAAAAATTGCAGTGTGCCTGTCGTCTGTTGCTGCCAGGTGTCGCCACCATCCTGTGTCCGCAGCACCATGCCACCCGCCCCAACCACCCAGCCATTGTTTTCATCTAAAAACGAAAGACCGGTCAGGAGAGAACTCACACCAGTCTTCAGGGAAAACCAGCTTTTACCGCCATCGTCCGTCTTTAGCACAAGACCTGCCGAACCCACAATCCAACCTACCTTGTCATTCACAAAGGCAATTTGTAATAAATCAATCGTTGTGCCTGTCTCTCGCAAGGTCCAATTCTTTCCCGCATTTTCAGTGTAAAGCAGTTTGCCTTTTTGAGCGACGATCCAACCACGGCTTGCATCGCTAAAGTAGATTTGATTCATCGTCATCTGGCTGTCCCCTTTAGCACGCGTCCAACGCAGCCCCCCATCCTCGGTAGAAAGCAGAATCCCTTTTATCCCTGTAATCCACCCCTGTTTTTCATTGAGGAAATAAACAGCGGTGAGATCTTTTTTCACACCGCTGTGCTGAGGATTCCAGGACTGGCCCCCATCTTTTGTATGGGCAATCAAGCCACTATCGCCCACGGCCCAACCCAGTGTTTCATTCACAAAAAATGTGGAGACAATGAGCATTTCGGTCCCCGTTTCCTGAACAACCCAGTTTTTTCCGCCATTGCCAGTGTACAAAATAGCGCCCTTATTGCCACTCACCCAGCCCTTTTGATCGTCCAGAAAAAAAAGCCCACCCAGTGATACATCCAGAGGGATTTCCTGCAATTCGTAACCCGTAGAAATATCAGAACGATCCGGCATTTCCGGCGTTTTAAGACAAGCCATGATGAAGACGCTCAAAAATAAGGTCACGACGATACGAAGTTGTATGTGGGCATTTTTCATCTGAATCTCATCTCTCATTATTCTGGATAGTCGCAGGATCATTTAAATTTTAAATGGGTCCAGTTCAGGCCGTAATCTGTACTTTTATAAAGCCCCTTCATCGTCCCGGCAAAAAGTGTTCCGGGCTTTTTAGGATAAATCGAAACCGTCAAAACGGACGAAGGCGTATTTGCAAACAGTTGCCAAGTCGCGCCACTGTCCTGAGACGTATAAACCCCATCCCCATTACCGGCATAAAGACGCGAGACATCTTCAGAATCAATCGCAATCGAATTGATGTAGGATGTCGAAAATCCCTTATTTCGCGCTTCCCAAGTCTGCCCTAAATCTTCCGACTTAAAAACACCTTTATTGGTTCCGACATAAATGATATCAGGATCTACCGGATCAAATTGTATCGTATTCACCGCCCATTCCCTGAATGTGCCAGGCGCACGACGCCACTGCCGCGTCCCGTTCGTGGTCATAAAGAGCCCTTCATTCGTCCCCGCAAAAAGAATGTCTCGCGTTGTTGGATGAAAAACCAAAGCAATCACGAAACGGTTTGCCATCCCGGTGTTCACAGAAGTCCATTGGCTGCCGCCGTCTGTCGTCACATAAACCCCGTGGTTTGTTCCAATCAAAATTCGCCGCGATTCAAGCGGATCCACAATCACTGCGTTGACCGCCTGCGTGCCGACATTGACATCCAAACCACGACTTGCAATGCCCCAGGTCAAACCACTGTCCACACTGCGGTAGACACTGTCTCCATAAGACCCTGTATAAATCACCGAAGACAGTGAAGGGTTTACCGCAATGGATGTAATATTATAAGTCGTTCCAGTTTCATATCGCACAAACACATTACCACCGTCCGTGCTTTTATAAAAACGTCCTCCCGCACCGCCCAGATACACATTGTTCGGGTTATGATAACTATAAGCAATTGAAAGCACATTGCCTTGCCGATCACAGGCCGACAACAGTGCAAACAAAATCAAAAAAAGTCCGCTCAAGCTACGATAAGAATGCGCCATTTTAGATCCTAAAAAATCGTGCCGAATCCTAACACATCCTTCGTTATAGTGACAAATAAGGCCCCTGTGAGAAGCCCGACTCAGAATAGGCAAACGAGTGCTGTCCTTATATCAGATGAAGAGACTCATGCGACATTGACATGATTTTGCGGGGCAGATAGAATGCCTTTTTAAGCTGAGGAAAAGATCGCGTGACCGCCCCCACAAAAACGGCCTCACATCCGGAAACACATCCACGTCTTGGCGAATTCCTTGAACAAAAAGGACATCTCAGCAAACGACAGGTTACCTGGGCGCTCGAAGAGCAAAAAAAAACCGGGAAACGTCTGGGAGAAATCTTAAGCGGCCTCAAACTCATCTCCGAAGATTTGATCGCTCAATCCCTTTCAAGTATCAACAACATCCCCTACGCCACGCCACACACCATGGACATTGATCCTGACCTTTTTTTGCTCATTCCAGAATGGCTTGCACGTCGCCATCTCGCCGTACCTGTGGGAATTGAGGAAAAAGAACTGCGGATGGCCATGGCCGATCCCCTGAATTATGAAAATTTAAATGACCTGCGCTTTTATGCAGGCATGGCGATCACCCCCGTCATCGCCACACGAAAAAACATTCTCGAAACGATAGAACAAAGCTATCACTTCGACACCTCCTCGGTTGAAAAGATTGTTCAGGCCTCAGCAAAAGATTTTGATGGTGGCACCTTTCAAGTCATTCCTGACCTGGCCGAAACCAACTTACTTCACACCGATAAAAACATGCTCGAAGAAAAAAGTCGCCTGGGCCCCGTCGTGCAACTCACCAATGTCATTATCGGAAAAGCCATCAAAATGCGGGCAAGCGACATCCATATTGAACCGGGACAAAAAGAGTTTCGTGTGCGCTACCGTATTGACGGGCTGCTCAGAGAAGAAATGCGTTTGCCCAAGTGGGTACAAAACCCGCTCATTTCTCGTATCAAGATTCTCGCCACGCTCGATATTTCCGAACGTCGTATGCCCCAAGATGGAGCCGTGCGCGTCATGGCCGAAGGCCGCGCCGTCGATTTACGCGTTTCAACGCTCCCCGCAACAAACGGGGAAAAAGTCGTGCTGCGAATTTTGGATCAATCCAAAGTGCTCATTGATATTGATCAGGTGGGTTTTCAAGAAAAAGATGCCGAAATCATCCGCAAAATGATCCAAAAACAAAAAGGCATCATCCTCGTGACCGGGCCAACCGGCAGCGGAAAAACAACCACCCTTTATGCCTTGATTCAAGAACTGAAATCGGTCACCAATAACCTGACCACGGTCGAAGACCCGGTCGAATATACCATCGAAGGGATCAATCAAATCCAAATCAACACCGAAGTCGGCTTGAGTTTTTCAAAAGCCCTCCGCGCCATCCTGCGTCAAGATCCAAACATCATCCTGATTGGAGAGATCCGGGATAAAGAAACCGCAGAAATTGCCTTTCGTGCCGCCATGACAGGCCATTTAGTGCTTTCAACCATACACACAAATGACGCGCCTGCGACCATCACCCGATTGGTGGATATTGGCGTGCCCCCTTATTTAATCTCTTCCTGTCTTATTGGGGTTGTCGCACAACGACTTCTGAGAAAACGCTGTGCACGCTGTATGGAGCTTTTGAAAGCAGGCGAGATGAACGAAGAAAATCACGAAATCGGATGTTCGGTTTGTAATCACACAGGGTTTAGTGGACGTATCGGGGTTTTTGAAGTCATGGCCATCACCCCCAAAACGCGGGAGTTGATTTCCGCGCGTGCCACAGATGAAGAAATCCGCGCCGCAAGCACCTCAGCAGGCATGACTTCCATGGAAGCCGACGGACTGATCAAGGCACAAACCGGTATCACCACCCTCGAAGAAGTCACACGGGTCGTTGAAAAAGACGACGTCTTTAAAAGTGCCTGCCCAAAGTGTCATCAGGCCATCCGCATTGATTTTTTGATTTGCCCCTATTGTGCAGAGGCCTCTCCTTATGTCTGCGCAAGTTGCGGAAAATTATTACAACCCGACTGGTCGCTCTGCCCCTACTGCCGTCACGAAACGGCAAAGGATCACAAGCTGCAGTCTTAAACATTTACAACAATACACTTATTAGATATAGGACGAAACATGTATACCATCACCCGTGAAATTAATTTTTGTTATGGACACCGCCTGCTCAATCACCCCGGAAAGTGTCGTCACTTACATGGACACAATGCAAGAGTAGAGATTGTGCTTTTTTCAGAGCAATTGAACGCACAAGGCATGGTGCGCGATTTTGAGGAGATCAAAACACTCGTGGCCTCTTGGATTGAAGCACATCTCGATCACAAAATGATCCTCTGTAAAACCGACCCCATCATTCCCGCCTTAAAGACACTCGGAGAAAGCTACCTCGCCATAGACGAAGCCCCCACCGCCGAAGTGCTCTCAAAAATGATCTACGATTATTGCCTGACACAAAATCTACCGATTTACGAAGTCGGACTCTGGGAAACCGAAAAATCCCGCGCAAGTTATCGAAGGTAGCTTGAGTCTCGTGTTGAATGTATGCCATGTTTTCTAACAATTCTGGCTTCCCGCCTCCGCGGGAATGACGCCTGCAAAAACAGGCGGAACAAAAGGGAAGGAGTCAGCCTTCAGCTTGCCCGCATTTTACTTCGTGGCGAGGCGCGAGGCGCGCAGAACCGGAGCGGATGTTCTATCCGTGAGGATTCGAGCACCGCAGCAACACCGCCCACGGAGCAAAAGACGGGTGAGATGAAGGCTGACTTAGAAGAAGGAGAGTAGCTGGATCAAGGTCTCTCGCATGACCTTTCTCTCAACCACCATGTCAATCATGCCATGCTCCAGAAGGAATTCGGCACGCTGGAAACCTTTTGGCAGTTGCGCTTTAATCGTCTGCTGAATCACACGAGGCCCCGCAAAACCAATCAAAGATTTGGGTTCTGCAATGATGATATCACCCAACATCGCAAAACTCGCCGTCACACCACCAAAAGTCGGGTCCGTCAATATCGAAATAAACAGCAGATTCTCTGCTTGAAGACGGGCGACCGCTGCCGAAGTTTTAGCCATCTGCATGAGGGAAAGCACGCCTTCCTGCATCCGTGCACCACCAGAAGCAGAAAACAAAACAAAGGGAATTTTTTCTTCGGTCGCACGCTCCAAGGCACGGGTCAGTTTTTCCCCCACAACCGAGCCCATACTTCCCGCCATAAAACTAAAATTGAGCAATCCTAAAGCCACGGGCTGACAATTTATTTTCGCAGCACCGATCAACAAAGCATCAGGATACCCTGTTTTTTCACGATTTTTTTTGAGACGCTCAGGATAACGCATCGTATCCTTGAATTTCAGCGGATCTAAGGGCGCAAGTGATGCGTCCCACTCCCGAAAACTTCCCTCATCCGCAGTCATGTCGATCCGTTCGATTACAGAGATGGGGAAATGATAATCACACTTTGGACAGACTTTGTCCGAGCGCACCAACTCCTTTCGGTAGATGATGCCGCGACAATTATTACACTTGACCCAAAGCCCCTCAGGAAATTTTACCTTTCGAGGGTCGGGCAGTAGATGCCTCTCTTTTTTAAACCAAGGCATGGTGCCCCCTAAAATATCTCATCTAAACAATACAAACCGCCAAGTCGCCTGAAAGACAAGGTCAGAGGTCATTTTGAAGCCCCAAGCATACTTCCCAGTACGGCGAGGCAAAAAATGGCCGACAACGCAGTATTCCAGGCGAATCGGCGGTTTAAGATTTAGTAGCGGTAATGGTCGGCTTTGTAGGGCCCTTCTACAGGAACACCAAGATAATCCGCCTGCACTTTTGTTAGTTTGCTCAATTTCACGCCAATCTGATCCAAATGAAGTCGTGCGACTTCTTCATCCAGTGCCTTTGGCAAACGATAGACATCAACTTTGAGCTTTTCTTTCCAAAGTTCGATCTGAGCCAAGGTTTGATTGGTGAACGAATTACTCATGACAAAAGAGGGATGTCCCGTTGCACAGCCCAAATTCACAAGTCGCCCTTCCGCCAATAAAATAATCGAATGCCCATCGGCAAAAGTATATTCATCCACCTGATCTTTGATGTTGACCTTTTTAATCCCCGGAAGGTTATTCAATTCAGCGACTTGGATCTCGTTGTCAAAATGACCAATATTGCAGACAATCGCCTTGTCCCGCATTTGCATCATGTGATCCGCGGTAATGACGCCGAGGTTTCCCGTCGTCGTCACATAGATATTGCCTTCGCTCAGGGCCTCTTCCATGGGTTTGACTTCATAGCCCTCCATCGCTGCCTGCAAGGCACAGATCGGATCAATTTCGGTCACGATCACTCGTGCACCATAAGTTTTCATGGAATGCGCACAGCCTTTTCCAACATCACCATAACCTGCGACAACCACCACTTTTCCCGCAATCATTATATCTGTCGCGCGTTTAATACCATCGGCAAGTGATTCACGGCAGCCATACAGATTATCAAACTTGGACTTCGTCACCGAATCATTCACATTGTAGGCCGGGAAACGGAGTTTCCCTTCGGCCATCATGTGATAGAGACGATGCACCCCTGTCGTGGTTTCTTCCGAAACCCCCTGAATGCCCTCGGCAATTTTATGCCAGCGTTTTGTATCTTCGGCATAAGATTCTTTGAGTGAGCGCAGGAGTTCAACCTCGTCTTCGGCTTCGACATGCGCATCCAAGCGGGAAGGATCATCTTCAATGTCGCAGCCTTGATGTACCATCATCGTGGCATCTCCGCCATCATCCACAATCAAATCCGGACCTTTGCCATCTGGAAAGATCAGGGCCTTTTTTGTACACCACCAATATTCGGCAAGGGTCTCACCCTTCCAAGCAAATACGGGAACCCCCAAATCAGCGATCGCCGCCGCTGCATGATCCTGGGTCGAAAAAATATTACAACTGGCCCAGCGCACATCCGCCCCAAGTGCAACCAGCGTTTTAATTAAAACGGCCGTCTGAATCGTCATATGCAAGGAACCCATGATCCGCGCACCTTGCAGGGGTTTGTTTTTTCCATACTTTTTTTGCAGGGCCATGAGTCCGGGCATTTCTGCTTCACCCAAGGCAATTTCTTTGTGTCCCCAGTCGACAAGGGACATATCTTTTACTTTAAAATCTTCTTTACTTCCTATTGATTCTGTCATTGCTCTCCCCATATATGGTTTGGGTATTTACCCTCGTTTAGGTTCTAAGGGCGGCCCTATTTACACGCCCTTAAGAACAATTGTAGCCGATTTCCAGATTTTTGATTAAGAAGCTGCCCCATCCTTTAGGGAGGCTGCAATGTCAGTGTTTTCCCAGGTAAACTCAGGCTCATTTCGACCAAAGTGCCCATAGGCTGCCGTTTTTTTGTAAATCGGACGTTTCAGTTTGAGGTGGTCAATAATCCCTCTGGGAGACATCGGGAAATGCTCTCGCACCAATTTCACCAATTTTTCTTGCGAGATCTTCCCTGTCCCCTGCGTATCAATCAAAATTGAAACAGGGTCACTCACACCAATGGCATAAGCCAGTTGGACTTCGCATTGATCGGCAAGCTCTGCGGCTACGATATTTTTTGCGATATATCGCGCCATATAGGAGGCTGAACGATCCACTTTTGAAGGGTCTTTTCCAGAAAAAGCCCCACCGCCATGACTTCCAACCCCGCCATAAGTATCCACAATAATCTTCCTACCCGTGAGCCCCGCATCGCCTTGTGGCCCCCCCACAACAAAACGACCCGTCGGATTGATGTGATAAATCAGGCTTGCCTCGTCTACCATCGCAGTAGGAAGAACGGGTTTTACGACCTTTTCAATGATATCTTCACGTAATTCTTTCAAGCTGATGTCTGGACTATGTTGTGTAGAAATCACAACAGTCGAAACACGCACCGGTTTCCCGTCACGATACTCAATGGTCACTTGAGATTTTCCATCAGGCCGCAAATAGGGCAAGACATCTTTTTTACGGACTTCGGTCAGCTTTTTGGTGAGTTTGTGTGCCAACATAATCGGCATGGGCATAAGTTCAGCCGTTTCATTTGTGGCATATCCAAACATCAAACCCTGGTCGCCTGCCCCCCCCGGATCAACCCCCATGGCAATATCAGGGCTTTGATTGTGAATTGAGGTCAGAACCCCACAGGTCTCAGAATCAAAACCATATTTCGCGCGGGTATAACCAATGCCTTTGATCGTCTCTCGCACAATATCGGGTATTTCGACATAACAGGAGGTCGTGATTTCCCCTGCGACAAAAGCGATTCCTGTCGTAACCATGGCTTCACAGGCCACCCGGCAATCCGGATCCCCCTTAATGATTTCGTCCAAAACAGCGTCTGAGATTTGATCGGCAATTTTATCGGGATGCCCCTCAGTCACGGATTCGGATGTAAAAAGGAAATTTTCTCTTATCATATCTGTTCTCCTTATCAACCCCAGTAAGATTTCAAATAACTGTTACAGCCGTGAAAAAACAAAAAGGGGTGGATACTCTTGTTAAAGCATCCACCCCTTTTTTTGTTTATGTGTTCTTTGTGTCTATCCTTCTTCTCCTTCATGATCTTTTTTGTATTGAATGGCTGCAGAACGCGCCCAGCACAATAAACCGACAAATACAAAGAAGACAATCGGAGGAACAATGTAGACCGTCTGAGGGATCGGCGGTTCCATCATCAGGTAATAGAAGGTGGAAAGTGCCATACGACCACCAACTTCACCCGCATCACCATCCCAGGCAAAAAAGGTCATGGGAATGTTCTTTCCTGTCACCAGCTGTACAGACTTTTCTTTGTCCTCAGTCAACAAGGCTCTCTTTAGGATAATCTGCCAGCGACCGTCGGTCCATTTGGCGTAAACAGCTTTCAGGTTTTGATCCTCACGAACCTCTAGGGCATCAATGCCGTGACCTGCGATTTCTTCGATGGCCCCGTCAGACGACCATTTCCAGAGATCCACACCGTGCTTTTCATCCCCATGGATAAAATAGGGTTTTAAAGGCGGAGAAAGTGCTTCCCACTCCTGAGGAAACTGAAGGGCGATGGCATCGTTGTAGACGCCTTCGGGTTCAGGATTGACACCTTTCAAAGGACCTTTTTCTCGGTTATTTTCATGGGTGTACTGCGTCGTATTGATCGCAGGAAATGCGAGTGAAGAGAGACGTTTAAAATCATATTTTGCCTCTCCTGCTACATCCCGATGACTTTCGGTCCGGTCATCCCATTCCAAGAGAAATACAATGTCTTTGTCACTAAAAAGTGAACGAACCCGGATGTCATCAACCGTGCGAATAAAGTGACGCGGAGGCTGAATGATCTGGCTTGCCATGGCGACATACTGAGGTTCCAGGATATTCCATCTTTCGTCCTCTGGATTATCTGGAAGCCCACCCTCTTCAATAAATTTGGATTTAATCACAAATCCAAACATGGGTTTGTTGGTTTCGGGATCCATGGCGCGTTTGACATCGGTGAGAGAGACCACGAAGTTAGAAACATGCCAGCGTTCATCTTCGCTGAGTTCTTCAGCAAAAGAAGGCATCGGGGTTCCGTTTAGACCCGTTGAGACCTCGCGAAAAATATTTCTCGGGTTGTACGGATCACGACGATTCCCTCTTAAGTTCCAAGGTTTTGTGAGGTTCGCGGGAAAAATAGGAAAACCCCAGTCATCACGCTGGGTGAGATTCCCGTTTCCTTTTCCCGTCAGACCGTGACATTCGACACACTTTGCCTTGTTCATATAAATGTCTTTGCCCAACTCGATACTTTCGGGTGAGGAAGGAATCTGTGTGCCGTAAGCAATCACGGTAATCTCTTCATCAGGATCATCAAATTCACGATCCTTAACAAGGTCCTTTTTAATGAACGCAACAACATCTTCAATTTCTTTTTTCTTGAGGATTTTACCCCAAGGCGGCATCACGGAACCTGAAAGACCGTGCGTGACAGAGTTAAACAAATCCTCATCTGTCGGTAATTCGCCACTGCCTGTATGGCGAATTTTGAAGGTCCCCTGATTAAAATTTCGGGGTTTGGTCACCAAACGAATTGCGGAAGGGCCATCACCCGCACCATCCGGGCCGTGGCACCAAACACACTTACGGAAATAAACGGCCTTACCGGCTTCAATGTTGCCGGGGATCGTGCCGGGTTTGTAAACACCCGGATTCGGCTCCAAAGGCGCTGTTCCGATTTTAAATTTTTGTGCACTTGCTGAGCTTGCCGCCCCAAGAATCAAAGCAGCCGCAACAACAGACACACCAAAGCCAAGTCCCTTTTGGACCACCTTTGATTTTGTCTCTTTTATCCTATGCATCATTTCTAAAAATCCCCCTATCAAATCATATTTTATTTGAATTGCACACAAACATCATTCCAAGTGGGATCAACCCCAAGTTCTTGGGAAAAACCCTGTATGCCAGTATTCAAAAACAATGACTTTCCAGATTTCGTTTGTCGTCAAATGTTTCTCCCAAGGGGGCATTGCTGAAGCCCAGGGGAAACCTTCTCTTGGCAGATCTGGACCACCTTTCGCCACACGCCAGAAAACGAAGGTCTCTTGGAGCTGTGCGATGGTGCCAGAATCCGCGAAGTTTGCCGGAATCGGGTTAAAAGCAAATGAGAACGGGCCTTTTCCATCTAGATTATCCCCATGACAGAAAAAACAACCCGCCGTACCAAAAAAGACGGTACCGCCCTGCTGAACTTGCTGCAAGAACTTCGGCACATCACCTGTCCAGGCATTGCCACCAAAATACTGAGCCTCGTCACCCACAGCCAGATAGTTGCCATCGTCACCAATACGGAAGGGATTTTCTGCCGTCTGAAGCTTAACGATTTTGTTATGCACTTTTGTACTTGCGGGGGGGGCCGGATGCACCGTTCTCAACTCAATCGGCTCACCAAATGCGGGCAACATTTTACTGTAGGTTTGAAATGCGATCAAACCCGGAATAATCAAAAATGTGGCATACCGTGACATTTTTGCCGTGCCGTGATCCTCACGCAACATCACCGCGATGGGATGAGAAAACTCTTCCCAGGAATCGGTCGTCAGTGAGCAATAAAGAAAGATCACAACCGTACAAACACCCATGTACATCGCAAGCAATGAAAAAGGAATCGGTGGCACAAGCAGCACACGAAAAGTCAAGTAACAAGCGATCCATAAAATAGGGGCCTGGACGAGTTTGGGCAAGGGAATACCCATTTTATCCTTTATGATCCATGCGAAAAAGACCAACCCCAAGACAATGAGAACCTTGAAAACCGAGAACATTCCTGCGGAAAAAGCCCCCCCTCCGCCACCGGCCCAGGCCAGCATCGGAATAGCCAGGATCAGCGCCAAGACCTGAACAAACAAAGCCTTGTTTTTTAACATATTCATAATAAATCTGCCTCCTTTATTTGTTCAATTCTCAGTTTAAGCCAATGAAGGTCGAGCTGTCTTTTGAAGAACTCCGAGAACTAAAACGAACATCCCCACGACTCGATCCATCATTTTCAGCAATGGCATCGCTTGTGTCAATTTTCGCCTCAGGTGCCTTAAGCGGACCTTCTTTTTCGTTTCCGAGACGATCCATGCCGTCTGCCAAGGCTGTCTCTTCTGTTTGTGCCAAGAGATGATCAACCAAAACATCCAGACCGGAAATCGTGATCTTATGCTTAAAATCCTTCATCATATCATCCACAAAACCCGGTACGATGAATGCGCTCGGATCCATAATCGACTCAATAATGTATTCACGAGGCGTGGTGGCATGCGCGGTACCCGCCTTCACGGCCGCTTGGTATTCTGGAGACTTAATGCGATTTGCTGCACTTGAACCCTCAATCAATAAAGGACCAATCGCGCCGGTTTTGGCGACAGAAATTCCGGGGATTTTGTGACAAGCATAACAAACCAACTTTGTCACAATCTCCTCTGCACTCTCACTGCCCATCGCAATCGGCGGACCCGCAGGTTTTTCTTCTTCTGCAGGAAGCTCAGAATTGCCCAGGGGTTTGCCAAAATAGTTTTCAAAATCTTCAACTGCGGTGGCCTTTGAAAAGTCACCATCTCTGGATTGCAAATAGGTCACCACGGCAACAATTTCGGTATCCACCAACTCAATCGGAGGTTTATTAATGATGGGCATCGGGCTGACGGTGTCATTTGTCCCTTTTAAACCGAACCCAGTCACCACAAAACAGTTTGGACAATACTCAGACTCAAGCAAGTATTCGCCCCCCGTTGTGGCATGCGGCACAATACCACTATCTCTTTCACCATCCGCCAAACGTGTTTTTGCTTCTTCGTAGCGGGCCTCCTTCACACGCTCGTGAGAACGAACTTCTTCATTCATTTTCAGCAAGGGATCGTCTCCCGGAGGATTGGACAAGGCAATCAAATTCGGGCAGCGATCTGCTGTTTGCTGCTCAAAAAACTGATGACATAAAGGACACTGCCCTTTTCCAATTGGCCCTTCTCCTCGTGATAACATGCCCAGTGGATCGTCAGAACCATAAATAATCTGCCCACCCATTTCCATCAACATTTCAGGTGTTATCGAATCCATATCTACCGCGACCGCATCCTCGGGCGCATCCCCTCGAATCTGTGGCAACCAGTTCGTATATGCCGCAAAAATTCCTAAAATCGTGCAATACCAAAGAGCCACCTTAAAAATAACAACTCCAGAACTTATTTTTTTAGCCATTACTTTCTCCTATCCCCTCTCTCACCTTAAGGTGCGGGAAAGCCAAGTAAAAGCTCACCCGCACCAAACAGATCTCCCTCAATGACTTGCCGCTGGGGCCGCACTTCCAACTGTAGCGGCAGCAGCCTCTGCTTCAACCTTCTTTTTTCCAGCAGCTGCAAGCGAACTTAGCCAGAAGACAAAAAGCAACATCGTCCAAAACAAGAGCACGTTAAGCGAGTTAATATTCCCCGCATAACCCAAGGGATTGGTAAAAGCCCAAGGGGAATTATCCCGAAGAATTTCATTGATGTGCCAGTGAAGACGCACTGAAGAACGAAGATAACCCATCACAGCCATCGTCCAGGTAAAGGCAACGGCAAGCATAAAGAGCGCATAGGCCCCTCGAACCGACATATGCCCCCAGCGAATTTCACCAACCGGCTCAGCGCCCTTCAACATCTTGAGGTTCACCGTGACTCCGACAAAAAGCACGATCAAGGTTGAAGCCACTTGCGGGACAGAGAGTCCGATACGCACGTTTGCAGGAATAAAGTAGCCATAAACACCTAAAAAGAGAATGTTGGCCTCTGCAAAAACCACCAAGAGGACAAGAAACACATTCCCTTTCCAAGCCCAGGGCACTTTAATGTTATAATTACAGCGCTGATAGATCATGAAACAGACAACGGTCGCGGTAATCATGGTGTTAATGGCCGTATTTTTAGCCGACATCACACCATAGTTCCCGACAATAGGATGCTGTTGCCCGCCCATAGCCTTCAATTCTGCCGGGGTCATCACAAAGGTATGTGGTGTCAACCAGGCAATGGTCGCGACAACCAGCGTCGCAAGCAAGAACTTAAAGGCCGGATAATACCTTTCCGCACCCGGCATTCGACCCATCGCTTGAAACAAATAATAATTGACCGTAATAAAGAGGGTTGCAATCATCGTGGCCTGCATAATAAACACCCAGGCCAACAAACCGCCCATCAAGGTAATCCCCATTTGCTGACGATAGCCGTAAATTTCGCGCATCAGCCAATAACCTGCAAAAGGAAGCGGGATCAAAGCCAATATTCCCATAAACATGGCGATATAACTCATCCAATCATAGTGCGCTTTTTCCTCAGGAGTTTTTGCAGAAAGGAAACGGAAGGCCGAGTAGGCCGCCACAACACCACCACCGAAAGCGGCATTCCCCAGGATACGATGAATCACAACCGGCACCATCAGGGGATTATGCATGACCTTCCAGATATCCCCTAGAAAATGACCATCGGCATCGACACCCGCCGGAGACATCATAAAACTCACCCAGGTATTAGCCATCACCATTAATACAATACCCACAGCATTCAACAGGGTACACAAAGCGAGGTGACTGTATTTCCAGTTTCCGTCGCCATCGTTCATAGAATCCCAGCCATAATAGTAAACGTAGAGCACACCACTCTCTAAAATGAAAAGCAGTGCATAGATGTGCATGACCGGCCTAAAGATACTAGAGAGATAACCAAAAAAGCCTGGATACAAGGCCAAAAAGGAAAAAATCAAGACTCCACCCAAGATCGCCGTTACGGAGTAAGCCGTAAGACTGATCTTCATCATCTCATGAGCTAAATCATCAAATTTCTTCCCAACTTTTGGGTTTTTTCTAAATTGCAGGATACCAATCAACTCCATCACCCAGACAAACATAGGGACGGCCAAAACAAAACTTCCAAAATAGAGATGTTGCTGATTAGCAATCCAGATAATGGTACGACTCTGGTAGTCGCCATAAGTCCCATAATCATCCGGATAGACCAAGGTTGGCGCAGGTGGCCCCGAAATCGGCCCAAACTCACCGACCTCTTTATAGAAGACATCTTTTCCCATTTTGGGCCCTTCCGCAGCGCCCTCCTCACCCTCAACGGCCGCTTCTTCCTGTGCCATAACAAGCGCCGTAGGAGCAAAAGGAAGAAGAATGAGCATGCTCAGCATACCCAAGAGCAGGAGCGCCCCCACCTTCTTTTTTTTCTCTCCAAGCAGATTTAACATCACGTTTTCCTCCCTAAAAAACATTTGAAAAACTCATCACTCTAAAACTTCTCGTACTAAAAATTTTCGTGGACTCTAGCTTCAAATCAATAAGGGTATGCCAAATTTTGAATCATCATCAAAGACTTATTCACAAACCCCAAGTAGAAAGCCACCATAAAAACTGACACAATTGCCCCAAAAACAATCTTCTGTCCCATGCCTACCGTTACTTCATCTTTTTTTTCAGACATTTCTTTGCCCCTTTCCCAAAAACCTAGTAATTTAATCGGCTTTAATCTCGCAACACGACAACAATGCAACCTCTTTTAGTGGATAAACCCAGGAGGCGCATGCATTGAATACCAGCTGACCCAAAACAAGAAAACAATGGAGATATAAAACAACCACTTACCAATTTTTGCGTCGGACTTTCCTTCTGTTTCCGCCATCTTTAACCCCCTCATTTTAGATATAAATAGTTTCCGAATTTCTGGCGCTGAAATGACGGGACTATAGCCCAAAATACCCCCCGTGTCAAGTCTTAAAACATTAAAAAATCCACCCCCATTTACTTGACTTTTTCCCTGCGTATATGCTTTATTCTGAGACCTACTGTAAATGGAGGACCCTATAAAGATGAAGTCACCTAAACCACACGAGGATGCGCCCTATTATTCGCACAAAAACGCTCCCATTTTTGATTTTTTTATCATCATAGGCTTGATTTTCAACGGTTTGATGGCCACTTTTCTCGTCTTATACTGGCTAGATTTCGTTTAGTTCTCTTCCAAGCCGGCTTTATTTGTTTGTGCACAGCGGAAACCCACAGCTTCGTACCGGTATCCGGGAGTCATCTTAAGTCTCCCGCTTGTACGCCCGACATAAAGCGAGTCCCGCCAAGAAGAGCCTCTAAGGACCTTCTCTTCCCCGGTTTTCGGCCCTAAAGGGTTTTTTATTGGCGCTCTCGCGTAATATTGATCGTCGTACCAATCCTGGACCCATTCACGAACATTGCCAGACATGTCGTAGAGACCATAAGGACTTTCATCCTTCTTGTAAGAACCCGCAACCATTGTAAAAACACCCTGGTCAGAATCTCCTTTAAAATTAGCGAAGCTGGCCTCGAATTTTTCTCGCCACGGCCAACTCAATCCCTCTGTCCCGCGTGCTGCTTTTTCCCACTCGGCCTCAGTGGGAAGCCGAAAGCCGCGCCACTCGCAATACTCATATGCATCCAACCAACTGACATAGATGGCCGGCTGATTCATATGATTAAAATATTCAATGTTTTTCACATAACGATTCAAGGGTTTACGATGCTCCGTCAGCTGAACAAATTCATTGTATTCGTGCTGCATCACTTCGTATTTTTGGATCGAAAAAGCGTCAAGATAAACCTTGCGCTGCGGCTGTTCATCCATGCCCCCATCCTCCGCGCCCATGATAAATTCACCCGCCGGGATAAACATCATCGGATTTTCCAAAGGAGAGTGGGAAACTTCGCCTAAGCTGTGTGCCTTGCCAACTTCAGCCTGATCTGTCTTATGCGAAGGAGGGGCCTTATAGATCATGAAGAGCCCGATCCCCACAAAAAAAAGAATAAACAGGCCATAGACTTTTACAAAGACCTTATCCATAGCTTCTCTCTTCGCCTCTCAATTTTTTAAGGGCTTAGACTATCACAAAAAAACAAATGGAATCAAAAACCAAACCAGGCGGGAATGACAACACTAAAATCGCGGTTTCTGCATCAGACGAAGACACGGACAAACAGACGGGCGAATAACACCGTATTTTCAGGCAGATGTGCTATTTTGAACCCCACAATTTTTGAATTTTGGCTGTTTTGAACCCTTGACACCCAAGCCTATCCCCCGCTATCATCCCCCCAGTTATTCTCGGGGGCTTCCACCCACTGAATTTTCATGAGGATGTTGATGCGCCACAATCGCTACATTTTCCACTTTTCCACCATAGCATGGGTGTTGCTGATCTTTTTCGCAATGGGGGAATTTTCGGAGGCCGCTGAACAAAGCCCTACAGGCACGACATCGGAAGACGTCTTTTTTAAAACCCCTGGCACAATCTCCGGCCCTGCTGCACCGACACTCTCCTACCCCAGGGACTATGACGGCAGGGGGGTCACGGATAACCGTTCCATCCTTTGGGTGATTATCCAACAACATTTTTTCCTGGGTAGTTTTATCTTAGGCGTCCCCATGATGGCCTGGATTCTTGAAATTTTGAGCTATTTACGCCGTAAATCGAGCCCTGGAAGTGCAAAGAAACACGACGGATACGCCCACGAATTTATGCGGATTGCCTTGCCTTTTTATCCGCTTACCATTGTTTTCGGTTTTGCGCTACTTGCGGCATTTATTTTTCTCTATACTGAGTTTTCAAGATACATGGCCAGTATATTCAAACCCATTCTCTATTTTTATATCCTTATTTTCTTTATCGAAAATGTCTTGCTCTATGCCTATACACGAACATGGAATCGTTGGCTTACAGGACGTGACAAATGGAAACACATGGCACTCGGTGCTGCCACCTGTTTGAACGGTCTCATTATCATCTACCTTGCCAATGCCTTAATGGCCTTTATGATGTCGCCCGCAGGTGTTGACGCGGAAGGACATTATCTCGGGAATCTCTGGAACGCCATCAACACGCCACTCTGGAACCCGCTTAATATTCATCGCGTCCTGGCCAGTATTATGTTCAGTGGTGCGGTGATCGCAGCCTATGCGGCTTATCAGATGATCACCACACGTAATGCAGAAAAACGCGCACACTACGACGAAATGGGACATGTCTCCATCATGATCTCAATTGTAAATCTCTTTATTTTACCCTTTGCAGGTTACTGGTTTGCCAAAGAGATCTTCATTTATCGTCAAAGAATGGGTGTCACCTTAATGGGTGGGCAGATGAGCTGGCCCTTTATCATGCAAGCCATGCTCATCGGACTGATCTTTATGACGGTTACCTACTATCTCTGGCAGGGAACCCGACGCATGCAAGGCTCGGAACGCTATCAACATCTCATAAAATACACGATGATTATTCTGGCGGTCGCTTTCCTGATTTGGGCCACACCACACACCATTCCGGCCAGCCGAGGTGAAATTAGCGCCATGGGTGGGGCACAACACCCCGTTGTGGGCTACTACGGTACGATGGCGGCAAAAAATACCGCCATCAACACCATGATTCTAAGTTTTGGCCTTTGTTACATTATTTTTCATCGTTGCAACAAAAAAATGAGTATTACGTGGGCAAAATGGGGAAATATGGCCATGGTTCTGCTCTTTGTGGGTGCGGAAGCCTTTGTGATTTTTGTGGGTGTCTACGGTTTTTTTATCCCCGCGAATGTCCGGGTCAATCTCGCTTTCCCCCAATTTATCGTCACAATGGTTGCACTCTGTGGCGGCATGATCCTCAATTGGGTGATGCTGAGAAAAGCAAAGCTCATTGGCCCGGTTCAGTGGGGGAAGCTCTCGACCTCCGGTGCCTTTGCCCTCTTTTTTCTGGCGGTCTTTATTTCGACAACGATGGTACTCATGGGTTATATCCGCTCTTCCGTACGCTTGGAGTGGCACGTCACAGAAATACTAAAAGACAATACCCCCTGGGCAGCAACCCCTTCACTCACCTACGCCGTGGGCATGGTCTTGCTCAATGTCCTTGTCTTTTGGGTCATCACCACCCTTATTTTTTGGATCGGCAGCCGAAGAAGCACACAAACATTTTCAATGAAAACGGGCGCAATCTCTTCGGGTAATACAAGCAACGTTCCTGAAAAATCGCCCTCTTCCTAATTTAGGGAGCGCTGAACAGACACAAACACGCTTTCCTTAAATCGACTCACAAAAAAAAACAATTACAACACAACAAGTTCTGGCAACAACTCTGCGGCTTTTTCCGAAAAAATAAGGTCTGCAAAATCGGACAAACAGGGTTGAGGATTGATTTCAACAACAAAAGCGCCAGCTTCTTTCGCAAGTGCAGCAAAAGAAGCCGCAGGCTGGACCACACCGGAGGTCCCAATGACCAATATTATTTCCGCATTCCGGCAAGCCTCAAGACTTCGATTCAGATGGTCACGATCAATGGCCTCACCAAACCAAACAATATTCGGACGCAAAAGCCCCTGACACGATTGACAGCACGGCAGGTCTGGGAGGGACGCAGTATGATCTTCAATCTTCCAAGCACAGACCGTGCAATACATCTTCCAAATATTTCCGTGGAGTTCAATCACTGAACGACTTCCAGCCCTTGCATGCAAACCATCGACATTCTGTGTGATCAAGGTGAAAGACTCTGTTTTTTCCTCAAGTTTTACCAGTGCCTGATGCGCTGCATTTGGCTGTTTTGTGGCGATTAAAGTCCGTCTCCACTGATACCAGGCCCAAACCAGTTTTGCGTCACGTTGAAAGGCTTCCGGGGTCGCTAAATCTTCTGCACGATGTTTGTTCCAAAGCCCCTCTTTTCCACGAAAAGTCGGAATTCCGCTTTCAGCTGAGATGCCAGCACCACTCAAAACAGTAAGTGATTTTGCAGCAAAAAGACGCCTACGGACTTGCGCGAGTTCATCCCTCATCACGGAGAACAATGCCTCCAAAACCCTGTATTTTGAAATGGTTTATTGTTTGTAGTGACTCGATTTGACAGCCCAGAAAAAAGTGGTATCATTTCTATGTTCATGGTTATTTCTCCTTAACGTTTATGAACGCAAGAAGCAGACATCGCCCCTCTTCAGACAGCGGACTGGAGAGGGGTTTTTTTTGGGAAAGAGAGACAAAGAAAAGAAACAGCAGAATCAGCGAACAGGGTTTTCCGGGCCACGTCCACGAAAAGCCTCGACAAACTTCAGAACCTTTTTTTGATCCATGGCCTTCATGCGCAGCATCGCCCGCCAGGCCGTTAAAATGAGGGGATGCTCTTTGTCATCCCGTGCAACCATCAACATGCCGTCCCACTGCCCCAGGTATTGATTCGTCAATTCACTCAGCCATTTCATCTCTGAATCAGATAACATGGCGCGGTTAAAATAGATCACAATATTCCCATGTTCAAGATTATGCACCAAGAGTTCCCGTGTGGTTTCATGGGCTTCATAAATACTGGGAGGTAACCACGTTCGGGAATGGGGACCAGAGGTTGGCGGATCTGTTTTAAAAAAAGACATACCGTTTTCGGGGAGGTGATCATGGCCTTCATTCTCAAAAAATTCCACCCCTTCGGGCACATCAGGTGGAATAGGCTGCTGCATCTGCGCAAAGACTTGAGTCATGGGAATACCCACAACGAAGAGAAGTGCGGTAAAAAATGACAAAACCCCGCTACGAACGAACCCTTGGGCTGAGACCTTTACTCTTTTCATGACATTCCTTTATGAATGAATGTTTAGCCTTCACACACCTGCTTCACCAAAGCCGAAAGCGCGACTGCATCGTCCCCAATCGCATCGACTTCTTCTTTTGCTAAGGCAACTGCGGGAATGGCCGTATCAGGTAAAATCACTTCTTCTCCTGCTTTTCTTGCTCTGGCCTCGACAATAACACGAATAATGGCACGTGACAAAGCAGGCAAGGCATTCAGTTCTCTCAATGCCCCTTTACTCCAATCCATTTCGGAATCAGGAATACGCAACACGACATCCCCTTGAATCAAGGCCTGACAGGAAAGACGGAAAGGGTTCGGAAGTTCTGCCTCTTCCAACATGTTTTCTTCGTCTAAATCAATTTCACTTAAGTTTTGGACCCCACCCATCACCATAATTCGGCAAGAACTGCAAGTCGCAAAACCACCACAATCATGTTTCAACTCAAGACCGAGCTGTTCAGAAGCATCTAAAATAGACGTGCCTTCCGACACCTCTCCACTATTTTCCGATGGATAAAACGAAACCTTGACCATTATGCTACTGCCCTCCAAAAATAAAACGATTATATCCGACAGCGTCGGACCAGTTCAAGAATATTGAAATACAGGAAGTCACTGATCTACTCCAAAAACCGCGCGCTAAAAATACAAATAAACGAGATTACGAGGGATGACTAAAGCCCTGTTTTAACAATGTCGCTTCAAGGTTCAACAAGGCATCCCGTCCGGTGTTTCCTTCAAAAATATTTGCAATTGAATCATCCGCATAAGTCGATCCCGCCATCTTTTTCATGGGATCACGTCGCGGGATCGGTTTTTCCTTCCACGCTTTAAGGCAGGCTTTTGTAATCATTTCACCCAAGGGGGCGGGGTTATACAAAAGTTTTTTTATCATCAGAGGGTTCATCGAAAGCGGGTCATAATTTTTAGGCAAATAGCCCGATTCAATGAGTCGCTCAGAAAGTCCTGTATTGGGCTGAATCCCCAGGAAAAAGAGGGCAGGGTAAACTTGAGACTCCCCCATAATACCCACAATTTTTTTATAAGAGGCCACACTCTCGAGCAGGGTGTCTTCGGTATCGCCCGGAGAATTGAGAGAGTAGTTCAAAATGATTCGGCCTTTATATCCCGCTTCTTTTAAATAGCGACAACCCTCATACAGTTTATCAAGGCGAAAACCCATTTTCATGCCATCCAGTACCTCTTGTGAACCCGAGGTGATTGCAACCTCCGTATCACCCAAACCCGATTCAACCATCAGTTTTGTCAATTCTTTTGTGAGCAGGCTGGTGCGAATATAGCCGCCCCACTCAATTTTCATTCCGCTTTGAATGATGCGCTGCAAAGTCTCGGTGCAATGCGGATAATACTTTGAACCGGGAATCCACTGTGCATCCGCAAACCAAAAATTCCTCACCCCCCAGCGATCATAAAAAGCCTTCATTTCGGCAACAATATTTTCAGCCGGCCGGGTATAAACCCGCTTGCCTTCAATATAGGTGTAAAGACAAAACTGACAATCATAAGGACAACCTCGCTTGGTCTGGATCCCAATGGTCTCGCCCTTGTAGGCTGTAAATTGCGGAAAAATAGACTCGAGATAAGCCGGGTCCTGGACAGAAGATTCAAGCTTCACAGGCGCAGCCTGTACCCCGGAAATGATCTCACTGCCCTTTCGGTAGATACAGCGATGATCCATCACAGATCGGCCCTCATAGAGACTGAGCAAGGCATCTTCCCCCTCGCCAATAATCCCAACCACCCCTTCCGGCAACCTGCGAATGACCTCTTTTGAAAAGACAGAAAAGGCCCCACCCCCAACCGCGACCTGAATTCCAGGATGTCTTTTTGCAATTAAATTGAAATAGGTAAAATGCTCACGAAGATTATTGTAATACTGCCACAGCGCACGCAGGCCATGAATCGCCGCAATGCCCTTTCTAATGGGGTTTGGCGAATAATAAAAATCAAAGGCCTGTTGCAGTGAGCCGTCTCCCTCATGTGGCGCAAACATCTGGATGTCCCGCCACGAAAAGGCGATCAAGTCGGGTTTGAAATCAGAAACCGTCTCAAGCAAAGCCGCGTGTCGTTTGCTGGGCTGAATCAAAGAAAGATCAAGTATCCGCTGCGGGGCTTCCGGGTGGTGTGAATGTAGAAAATGGGCGAGATAAGCCAATCCCAGGGGATAGACTTTTTTACAAGGAAGAAAAACGTACAGGACTGCTTTTTCGCGCATCTTAGCCTCTAACAAAGGAAATTAAACTACCACGGCTGAATGCCTGGCTTCAAGACCCGATCAGCCCACTCGCCCACACTTCAATTTCATCAACACAAGATATCATTTCATTTGACAAGGCAAAGAACGATCAGCTAGATTCCAGTATAGAAATACCCACTGGAATAAAAGTGCCACACAATCACAGCACACAAGAATACCTTAAATGGGAGGAATGAAACAAATGGTCTTAGTCAATCAAGAAGCACCGGATTTTACAGAAAAAGCCGTTGTCAATGGTGAAGTTGTCAACGAATTTAAACTTTCAGCCCAGCGTGGAAAATACGTTGTCCTCTTTTTCTACCCGCTCGATTTTACCTTTGTCTGCCCGACAGAATTACATGCCTTTCAGGGAAAACTCGAAGAGTTCAAAAAAAGAAATGTAGAAGTCATCGGCGTTTCAACCGACTCCTGGTTTTCACACCTGGCCTGGCTCAACACCCCAAAAAATCAGGGCGGGATTGAAGGCGTCACCTACCCACTTGTCTCTGATTTCAACAAAACCATTTCCAAATCCTACGACGTGCTCTTTGAGGGATTAGGCGCAGCCTATCGCGGTCTTTTCCTCATCGACAAAAACGGCGTTGTACAACACCAAGTTGTCAACAACCTGCCTCTGGGCCGTAGTATCGGAGAAGTCCTCCGCATGGTGGATGCCCTTCAATTTACCGAAGAGCATGGCGAAGTTTGCCCTGCCGATTGGAAAGAAGGCGAAAAATCCATGAAACCTACGGATGCTGGTTTAAAAGAATATTTCGCCGGCTAACATGTATTCCCGTCTTTTGGGGAATCTCTTAAGAGGTTCCCCAAAAGACAAACAAAAAAAACCTCTCCCCTAAAGACCCCTTTCAAATCACAAAAACTTGACAGATGCCCTCGAAATACTGTTTATTTGTGGGCTTTGTCATGTCAGTGCTTCTGAAAGGATCATTTTTGTATGGCTAGATCACGGACACAAAAATTAATCACCCTCTGGAAATGGAGCACGATCGGGCTGACACTTCTTGTTCTCGGCATCGTCTTTTTTAAACCACAGCAGCCTAAACCCCAAAGCTCAAAACCAAAACCCGCAATCCTGCAAAAGAAAAAAACGCTCCCCCAGCGGGTGGATACCGACCCTACAATAGCCATGAGCCCTGAAGCCCTCGTTGCTGCGGGGAAACAGATCATCTATCTCACAGATGATCCAAAACTAAATGCCACAGGACGCTTACCGGTTGGAAAAGGACAATGCGCCTTTTGCCATACTTTTGTAGAGGGGCAACAAGCCGCCCGCTGTCCTGACCTCAGAAAAATCGAAATCCGCTCTCACAAGCGCATCAAAGAAGAACGTTATACCCAGAATGTTGAAAAATACAAAAAAAACCCCGAACCCCAATCCAAACTCAAAACCAAGGCCACAAGCGGTGGGGAATATCTGATCGAATCCCTCTATTGTCCCAGCTGTTATGTTGTCGAAGGTTTTGGAACGGCCAGCAGCCAAAGCCAGGTCAGCAAGATGCCCTTTGTCGCAGAAATGCCCACGATGCTTAACGACTACGAAATGGTTGCCGTCACCGCCTATCTTCAAGCTATGGACACGCCCGGAGATTATTCGAAAGTCACCGCTAAAGCCGACTGGGAACGTTATTTCAATAAGGAACTCACCTTGGGCGAAGACAGGCGACCCCAATTCTCCTCCCACGAAAACCTCGCAAAAATGGCCCTTTTAACAGATACGCCTGAGGAAATGATCAAAAAAATGGGTTGTTTTGTCTGTCATAAAATTCCAGGGGTCTCGATTGCCTCCACAGGTCTCATCGGGCCAGAGCTCACAATGAAAACAAAGGCGATCAAACGAATCAATTCCAAAGAATACCTCGACACCGTATCCCTTAACCGTGCACGCGCGGAAACCCCCAAAGAATACGTACTCGAATCCATACTCGACCCGGCAGCCTTTGTTGTGCCTGGTTATGGCGATGGAGATGGCATGCCAACCAACTACGGCACAAAATTAACGGTGGGCGCACTCAATAAACTCGCAGATTTTCTACTTACAATTGATGAGAACACGGGGAAAGAGACACCCGACTCAGACCCAGAAAAATCGGGCAGTACATCAAAAAGTGATTAGAGACAACAATAATCGCCAACACTTTTACATCCCCTTCGATCACTCACCTAAGATTGGCGATTGGATCTTGGGAATCAAGCTCATATTGACATCAGAAGAGTCCGATGCTATCCTCACGATCTATATTTAATTTATGGGGCTGTAGCTCAGCTGGGAGAGCACAAGGCTGGCAGTCTTGGGGTCAGGGGTTCGATCCCCCTCAGCTCCACCA
>CAYVHO010000012.1:0-80451 GCA_964451325.1 uncultured Nitrospira sp.
GAACAAAAAAGGAACACGAGGGGTGTAGATGGGGTTTTTCTACAGCCTCGTTAGGAGACACAAAACTCTATAAGCTCATTTATTTTTCAGATGTCGAAAACCTCCGTGAACATGGTGAATCTATTACCGGATCTGAGTATATAAAATACAAACATGGCCCGGTTCCGAGTCGTGCAGAAAAATCGGTCAAATCGCTCAAAAGAAGTGGCTCCATTCAGACTAAATCAGTGGAAATGGGGGTCTGGTCTTTAAAGTTGCTGTTTTGTTTTTCTTATTAAGCAGTCGACTTATTGTTGGAAAATGAAGATTGAGATGATCGGCCTCCCCTGGCGAGCAAGCACTGACTAGCCAGTCCGTCCCATATCGCTCTACCATATTCTATTTTCAAAAGTCTCGCCACATGAATAAAAGTATCTGAAGAGATTATTTATGTCAATTTTAAAGACCTGACCCCATTCTTGTGACCCCATTCTTGTGACCCCATTCTTGCAGACCCCATTCTTGCATTAGAACTGCAAAAAGAGTGAACCATTTTTCAGAGAGTTACTGGTTTTGGCGGGTTTCAGAAGGTGTCGCAAAAACACGTATGCCTGGTTGGAAAAAGAAGCTCTCAGAGGCGGAAATTTGGAAAGTTATTTCGTATCAGCATCCCTGGTCACACGGGAACGAAGCTGCTGTTCACGAGCACAAGGAAATTGAACATCCGATTGAAAAATGATTTGCTTTTTTCAGGAAGCACTGATGTGCACTGAATGTACCAAGGTTTGTTTTTTCGGATTATATCAATAGCATCGGGTTAGAGAAAGGAACATAGCGATGGAAGAACGACGTCTTGCTTTTCGTATTGGGGGGAAAGGCTTAATGGAGATGTGTGCTTCTCACATGATGAAGCGGGAAGTGGTCTTCTTTGGAAAAGAGGCGTACTGTAATGTGCTTGCAGCATCAATGGTCAAAGGGGGCTTTGGTAGTGTCCCCATTATTAGCCATGCAAAGAAGTTAATTGGGCTCGTTAGTGAATATGACATCTTAAATGCCTTGATGGCGGGAGAATATCTCCGTGAGACGCCTGCTTCAGCAGTGATGACAAAATCAGTCGTGTCAATAAAAGAAGAGACCCCGATGATGGCGGTGATAGACCTCCTTCAGGCACGACATCTCATCCGGGTACCCGTGGTGGATGATGAGGGGAGATTAATTGGGATCGTGGCACGGCGAGATCTTCTGGAATGCCATTTTGGATCCACTTTGGGGCCCCTACCGAGTTTCTAATCGTTTTTGTCCTGAAGTCTGATCTTCCAACTAAATTCAGAATCTTGAGTTCCAGAGAAGGATGCCCTCGTTTCCTTTTCCGCCCTTCATTATTCTGAGTGCCTTGGAATATGGTGTCAACTATGGCTCAGAAATCGCTCGAAACTTAGGTGTGTCTAGGCAGATGGTTGCAAAAACGGTCAAAGAACTTTGCCGTGTGAACTACTTGGAACAAATCGAAGGTGTAGGAAAACAAAAGCAAATATTATTCACGGAACGGGGTGAGCACCTCATTTCAGACGCGCGGAAGCTACTCGCAAGGCTTGACGATATTCTCTCTAAGGCAATCGGTCAGAAACCACTGCAAGCGACTGTTGGTGTGTTGGAGGAAATTCAAGTGATATTGGCAACGGCCGAAAAAACATGATAATTGAATAAATGGCCTTTGAATTCAGTTGGGTCTATTACATCCACATATATTCCGTTCTAAAGCTTATATCTTTCAGCTCAATTGAAAACCTAAGCGTTCAGGAGGAAACAGGTTCCCTTACTTTACGGAAGGTCCAGATATTTCTTCAATGAAACTATTTTTATTTCCTTGTATTTCACAAGCTTGAGCATCGCACGATCACCTGTAATAATCAGTTCTGCTTTTCCTGAAATGGCACATTCTAAGATACGATTGTCTGGTTCATCTTCTAAGACAGCGAGCTTGCGGCGTGGGTGAACTAATTCACTAATATCAGAAAGGAAAACAGCAATGCGGGAAAGTGCTTCTTTATCACGCTCAAATTTTCTGGAAAGTACTTCCAAGAGTTCATTGATGATTGCTTTTGAAAGAATGAGATGGGCTCTTCCTTCAACAACACGCCTCAATACTTCGTCAGCACGACCACCTGAGAATACGAGTGCAGAAATGAATATATTGGTGTCGAGGACAATTCTCACTTTTTTAGGTAGTAAACTAAGTCTTTTTCTGTGAGAATCCCTTTTTCTAAGGCTTTTTTGCTCCAGTAACCTTGAATTTGATTGAACTCCCCTTTGAGTCGTTCAATCCGAGCAATTCGAAGAGCATCTTGAACCACGGCACTCAAGGTTTTTCCTTCGGTACGTGCAAAATCTTCGGTTTCTTTCGCAAGGTCAGAGGGGAGAGAAATCGTTTTTCTGACTGCAGTTCCCATATAGTATCCTTTGCCGGCTAATAGTATGAATAAATCATACCACATCCGGCGAAATTTCCACAAAGAATAACTGGACTGCAGAATTGATTTCTACAGGTTCAATTGAATCCTCCCATAGTGGTGTTCAGGAGTAGAACTTCCTGTCGTTTTTTTTGAAGGATCTTACGATGAAGCAGCAATTTAGTGACCGTCAAATTATTAGGAATATTAAGGAAGCTCTGATTAAGTTATTGATAAGTTGGAGCGGGAAACGGGATTTGAACCCGCGACCTCCGCCTTGGCAAGGCGATGCTCTACCACTGAGCTATTCCCGCATTTGAGTCAGGTGGGGCGGATTCTATCGTATCCCCTGATCACTGTCAACGATTTGCTGGGCTTTTTCCCAGGCTTTTAAAATCATGTCCTGTGGGATTTTGAAAGACCTTTAATCCAAATTCTGATACGGCAGCAAGGAAATGATCAAAGATATCGGCCTGAATCGCTTCATAGCGCCCCCAATCCGTATCATTGCAAAAAACATATATTTCAATGGGTAAACCATGTTCGCTCGGAGCAAGTTGGCGCACGAGAAAAGTCATTTCTTGATGGATTTTCGGATGGCCTTTTAAATAGGCGATGATATAGGCGCGAAAAGTCCCAATATTCGACAAGCGCCGTCGATTTACAATATTCGCATCATCTAAATCATGCGTCGTGTTGTGTTCTGTTAACTCTTTCATTTTTGTTTCAATATAGGTCTTAATCGGTCGTATTTTTGAAAATTTTGCGATCATCTCATCATTGCAAAATTGAATCGTACTCATGTCGATGTAGATCGCGCGTTTGATCCGTCGTCCACCAGACTCCGACATGCCGCGCCAGTTTTTAAACGATTCACTGATTAAGGCATAGGTCGGAATTGTTGTGATTGTTTTATCCCAATTTTGAATTTTTACTGTTGTAAGGGAAACTTCCAGTACGTCGCCGTCTGCACCATATTTTGGCATTTCAATCCAGTCGCCGTGGGTGACCATTTTGTTGGCCGTGAGTTGAATCCCTGCAACAAACCCCAAAATAGCGTCTTTGAAAATCAACATAAAAACGGCCGTGAGGGCACCCAAACCGCTGAGAAGGTAGAGTGGGGTTTTGTCCAGCATCGCAGAAAAAAACAGAATAAATGCCAGAAAATAGATCAGGATTCTAAGCGCTTGGATAAAGGCCTTGATTGGGACTTCTTTTGAAATATCAAACGTTTGATAGATCATCGACACCGCATTTAAAAGCGCATCAATAATTAAGAGACCAATGACGATGAGTGACATGTTCAGGCCAGCGTTTAATATTGGAATCCACGTTGGATATCCCCTCAAAGCAGGCGGCATGCCCAGCCAAATGACAAGGATGGGCGCGAGGAAGGCAAGACGTGAGAAAACCTTATTTTGAGCCAGAGCATCGTCCCAAGTGACTTTAGTTCGGGCAGACAGCCTATGGGCGAAAACAAGGAGCTGACGTTTTGCCAAGAGATCCGTGAGATACGCAAAAAAAAGAACGATCAAGATGGCCAGTCCTGTGGCTGTAAACTTACTGATGTCTTCACTGAGACCGTAGCGAATGAGCCATTCCTGAAACCATCTAATCATAAGGACGTTTGCTCCATGTGAGTTGGGGACGCTCTGCATAAGTCATGAAGTTTCGAGAGATAAAATCGCAAGACAGGCTTAATCAGAGCTTCATTGAGAAGGTTTTAATTTCTTTTTGAGGGGCTTGCCACTTTGCATCGTGTGCTTATTGTACACGTTTAGCACTAAAAATCCCCCTGCCCTCCTTTATTTAAAAGAAGAACAGGGGGATTTGCGCGTCTCTCTGTACCGCCCCCTTTTTGGAACGGCGCAGGAGCCTTTTTACTCTTCCGTCAAACTGGATAGATTGCTCGCCGTTCGTGAAAGTTCTTCGGAGGCCTCGCCAATATTGACTGCACCTGAGGCTGTATTCTGAGAAGTCGAAATGATTTCTTCAATTTCTTCGACCACCTGCTTGGTTTCTTTTGCGGCTTCAGCCATATTGAGACTGATTTCATTGGTCGTCATGGATTGCTCTTCGACGGCACTTGCGATACTGGTGGTGATTGAATTGTTTTCTTTGATGATTTCTGTAATTTTTTCGATGGACTCAATCGCACCCTTTGTATTGGACTGAATCGCAACGATTTGCGAGCGAATTTCATCCGTGGCCTTGGAGGTGCCTTTGGCCAATTCTTTGACTTCATTGGCCACCACCGCAAATCCCTTGCCTGCATCACCCGCACGTGCAGCCTCAATGGTTGCGTTTAGGGCCAAGAGATTGGTCTGTCCGGCAATCATACTAATGACCTTCACGACATTCCCAATTTCACTGTTTGAGGCATCCAGTTTGATGATGGTTTCGTTCATGGATTCTGCCATCTCAACGGCCTGTTCTGTGATTTGGTTGGCGTTGTGTACGTTTTTTGAAATTTCTTTCACCGTGACCGACATTTCTTCTGCTGCTGCGGCCACCGACTGGACATTCTGGTCGGTTTGATTACTGATGTTTGCCACATTTTGGGCTTGTGCAGTTGTATTTTCTGCATTGGTTTGCATTTCCCGACTGGCCGTGGCGAGTTCTTCCGATGCGGAAGCCACAGAAACCGTCGTTTCTTTTAAAGAACTCTTGAGCTTAAATTTTTCCGTCACAATGCCCCAATTGGCCATGGTGCCAATACGCACTCTGTCATGATCAAAGATCGCTACAGCGGTCAATTCAAGGACCTCATCCCCTAAATGAACGATAGCAGCGTGTGGTAGATTTGAAGGATTGTCCAGAATTCGTCGGATTGCACTTGGGTTTTTATGGAAAATATCGATGGATTTTCCGACAATATCATTGACCGCACAGGGCAAGAGATGCGCCAGTTTTGCTAATTCGTTTGCGGAAGCAGGATTCATATAAGTGATGTTGTAATCTGTATCGGCAAAGATAAAATTCGCCTGGGCATTTTCAACCATCGCCGAAATCTGAGCCATCTTGCCTTTCATCGCATCGGCTTCTTTAAGTCCTTGTAACATCTCTGAAAACCCAAGCCCTAAAACCCCAATTTCGTCTTTGGCATTGACATCCAGCACAACATCAAGATCTCCTTTTGCAACCTTTTGAACAATGGCGGTCATTTGGCGCAAGGGGGTGCTAATGGTACGAATGGTGAAAAACCCGATGACAAGACCCAGGGTGATAAAGATGCCTGCCCCGCCGACAGCCGCTTGTCGCTCGGATTTATAAGCATCAATCCTTAGATTCAAAAGACGTGTGATCTGGATGGAAGATTCATCATAGAGACGGAAAAAGCTGGTGATGACCTCCGTCCCTTTATCGAAATAAGGTACAGGATCCACACCAAATTCACCTGACTCGATGCGTTTTTCCAGCATTTTTTCATAGTGATGCAATTTTGAAATGGCCTCTTTTCCCATCCCCTGTACCCCGTTCAGGTCTGAATTTGCGTGCGCTGCGGCTTCCATACTGACTGAGAGTGACTCTGCCAGGGCGTCGGTTCCTCCCTCAATCAGCAGCAAGACCGTTTCTTCATGAGGCAGAATCTCGCCACGCGTCATGATGCCCGCACCCATTCCCCTGAGACGACCCACATGCTCGGTCAGAGACGGAATTTTAAGGAAAACACTGTCTATCAAATAATAAGTGTCGAGGTCGGGGTCAAGAATCAGATTTGATTGATTCAATACATGCTGCGTAAAGCGGATCAGCTTATTGATGAATTTTGAATGATCTTCAAAACTCTTCGCTGCACTCATGCTGAGATTGTTGCTTTCTAAGGTGTTCCATTCCTGTTTAAGGGTATTCCATTCATTTGTGGTCTTTAGGATCGTTCCATACTTCGCATCCACGGCATCAATTTTTCTGAGGGCATCATCAATTTCGGAGGATGTTCTGGATATTTTATCTCTGAATGCCGTGTTTCCATTGAGAAAACCATAGGAGAAACCACGATGTTGCGGTACTTTCTCAAGTAATCCGGTCATTGGCCTCAGATAGCTCACCCCAATGACCTCCTTTTCGGCAAATTCGATGACCTTGTTTTCTTCCTTGACCAGCAGATAAAGGTCGACCACTGCTGGGATGAGAAACGCAACACCACACAGGATGAGTTTGTGGCTAATTTTCATATCTAGAAAAAACTGTTTCATCTTTGCCTCTCCCTTTTTATTTTCCAATGATCCCCAGTATCGTTTCAATGCAAGCGACCTTTGACGGGATCTTCCCCCCTTGTCTTTTTTTCAAACTTTTGTTATCTGTTCTATCGACAGATCCCCCGAAAAACTTTAGCTTTTTACGTTATTTTTTCGAAGTACATCGGGCAAAAAGGGTTTTTATCGGTGCTTTGATAACTTAATGTTAGCAGAGAAATACATCCCTTCCGGGAAGATGCAGAACATAGTAAGTTTGACAAGAATTAAGGAAGTATTGATTGAGTTTTGGACATTAGGAAGAGACAAAAAAACGCAGAGAAAAATAGAAGATGAGGATGTATATAAAAATACGGTGACTTAGGGGATATCTACGCAGTCTATTTTCGGGGCGAATTTAAGCCGATGCAATTTCGTCTGCGATTTTTTCTGCTGCGCCCACAGGATCAGAGCCACCATAAATCGGACGACCAATGACCAAATAATCTGCGCCCTGAGCAATGGCTTCGGCGGGTGTCATTGTTCTGCGTTGATCGTCTCCAGTCACTTTGGCCCAATTCGGCCGAATACCGGGGATGACCAATGTCAATGCATTGCCAAAACCTTTTTTCAAGGCAGCCGCTTCATGCGCTGAGGCCACGATCCCTGCCGCGCCCGCATTTTTTGCAAGGTTTGCCAAACGGAGGACCCGCTCTTGTAAAGCTCCTTGGTCTGAAGTGCCCGCTTCTGAAGGGTTTTGGCTGGTGAGTGCCGTCACGCCTAAGATTTCAGTGCCGTCGCTCATGGCATCCACCACGCTTTTGAGCATGCGTAATCCTCCTGAGGCATGCACGGTTAGAAATCGAAGCTCGGGCGCTTTTTTATGGAGGACTGTTGCCGCACTGCCGACCTGCATGGGTGTGTCGTACAGCTTTAAATCCAAAAAAATATTCGCCGTGCCAGAGATGTCCGCAATGCGTTTAAGTAGTGGCAGACCCTCTCGAATAAAAAGGGTCAGCCCAACTTTAAAAATACCCACATGGGTTTTGAGTTGATGAATGTAAGGACGCGCTGTTTCGAATGAAGGGAAGTCCAGTGCAAGGATAATCCGGTCTTTGTTTTCTAGGGGTTTTTGATTCAAGGGTGGAATCTCCGGGTTGTTTTTAAAAATAAGGCTTGCTAAGCCTACGAGAGGGGATTTTTGAAGTCAAGTTGGCTCCTGCATGCACACGATGAGATTTCTTGACATCAAATTTTAAAGCCCTTAGGATGTGTCTCGTTTTTGGCGCGGAACAAAAATATCATTTAAGGATGATGGTTCAATGAAAATTGCGGTCATTGGTGCAGGAAGTTGGGGAACGGCATTGGCCTGGCTTTTGAGTCATAACAAACACAAAATTTCCCTTTGGGCTTATGAAGACGCCGTCGTTGAGGTCATCAAAAAAAACCGCGAAAACACACACTACTTGCCTGGCGTCAAACTGAATGCGTCCATTCTTCCAACATCAAAAATAGAAAAAGCACTTCATCAGGCCGAGTGGGTACTTTTTGTTGTGCCCTCCCACGTTTCTCGCAATGTACTTACGACAATGCGACCCTATCTCTCGTCCAAAACCCCCATAATCAGTGCGACCAAGGGCATTGAGCGAAACACATTGATGCTTGTTTCTGAAGTCATCTGTGAAGTCCTCGAACGAAAAGACAGCCAGCACGTCGCTGTTTTATCGGGACCCAGTTTTGCGAAAGAATTGGTGCAATCCAACCCGACTGCGGTTTCTCTTGCGACAAAAAACACCCGATTGGCCCGGCGCATCGAAAATGCCTTTGCCACCCCTTTTTTTCGGATGTTTTTGTCTTCAGATTTAGTTGGCGTCCAGTTGGGGGGTGCGCTCAAAAATGTCATCGCCCTTGCGGCAGGTGGGGCCGATGGTTTGGGTTTTGGATTTAATACAAAGGCCATTTTATTGACACGGGGTCTTTCGGAAATGGCCCGTCTTGGCCTGGCAATGGGGGCAGACATCAACACATTTTATGGTCAATCCGGTATGGGCGACCTTTTTTTAACGTGTGGGGGGCGCCTCTCCAGAAATCGGGCTGTAGGCGAAAAAATTGGCGCAGGGCAATCCCTTGAAGCCATTCAAAAATCAATGAATATGGTTGCTGAAGGCGTCTACACGACACAATCTGCATTGGCACTCTCTCAGAAATATCAAGTCGATATGCCCATCGTTCACGAAATTCATCGTGTGTTATTTGAAGGGAAACCGCCCAGACAAGCGGTCATGGATCTCATGGCCTTAGCGCGTGGAGGAGAAATTCCCCTCGAAGTTAAACGTGTGAGCTTACAGACTTGATTAGAGGTTCTTTGGCAGGAGGGTCGTGCAGTATCTTTTCCTTCACTTGCTTTTTCATACTCTGAACGCGTAGTATTCCAGCCCGTATGTTATCCAAATTTGCCTCCCTACCTATTCCAGCGCTTGTACTTGAAGGCATTGCCCAGATCGGCTACGAAAATTGTACGCCCATTCAAGATGAAACCCTGCCGATCACACTCACAGGCCAGGATGTCGCGGGACAAGCACAAACGGGCACGGGAAAAACCGCCGCTTTTTTGATCGCCCTTTTCACGCGTTTATTGGAAAAACCACCACGACCTCTTTCAAAACGGGCTTCGCCGCGGGCGATGATCATCGCCCCAACACGCGAGTTGGTCGTGCAAATTTATAATGAAGCCAAGGAAATCGGAAATGCGACGGATTTTGGTATTCTCGCCGTTTATGGGGGTGTCGATTACGAAAAACAGCGCACGGAACTTTCCGAGGGATGCGACATTCTCATCGGCACACCGGGTCGATTGATCGACTATTTCAAGCAAAAAATCTACGACTTAAGACGTGTGGATGTCTTGGTGATTGACGAAGCCGACCGCATGTTTGACATGGGCTTTATCGCGGATTTACGGTATCTGTTGCGTCGTCTCCCGCCCTACAAACAACGTCAGTCCATGCTTTTTTCGGCCACACTCTCCTTTCGTGTGATGGAAATGGCCTACGAGCATATGAACAACCCGGTCAAAATTGAGATCACACCAGAACAAGTCACCGCTGAGCGGATTGAGCAGATTCTTTTTCATGTTGAACGTGCACGAAAGCTTTCTCTCTTATTGGGTCTTTTTAAGAGGGAAGACTGGAAGCGTACCCTCATTTTTGTCAATACAAAACATCAAGGGGAAACCCTTGCCCGTCGTCTCACAGAACAAGGGTATTCTGCAAAAGCCATTACGGGTGATTTGCCCCAGAAAAAGCGGCTTCGATTTTTAGAACAGTTCAAAGCCGGAGAGATGCCAATTCTCGTCGCCACCGACGTCGCCTCCAGAGGACTTCACATTGATGGTGTTGATCTTGTGGTCAATTATGATTTCCCACAAGATCGTGAGGCCTATGTGCATCGTATCGGGCGCACGGCACGGGCGGGTGCACTCGGAAAGGCGATCAGCCTCGCCGACGAAGAATATGTCATGAGTTTAGAAGAAGTCGAAGCTTATATCGGAAAAAAAATCCCTGTTGAATGGCCTGAAGATGACCTTTTTATCAAACCTAAATATGTACCACGCCCCAAAGTACAGCCAAGCCGTCCCACACATCAGAAACACAAAACAAAACCGCAGCACAAAAACCAGACAAAACCCAAATTACAACAGAAAAACCGACCCAGGCGGCCCGAAGCCAAAAAATAAGATAAATTTTATCTTTCGAAAAATCCAACCCGGACTTAATCAGAAGTTCCTAAAAACACGAAGGAGGATGTTTTGATCGCGATCCGATATTTTATGGGTGTCTCACTGTTTTTATGGGGGAGTGTCTCTTTTGTTGCAGCGGAATCCCCCTTACCGCTTCAGACTCAAAATGTCATTTCGATTGTTTCAGCGCAACAGGCTGCGGAAGCTGCACTGACGCAATGCAAATCAGAGGGTTACAAAATAAGCGTCGCGGTTGTTGATTCTGCGGGGGTCTTGAAGGTTTTGCTACGTGCGGATGGTGCAGGGCCACATACCATTGATAGCAGTCGGAAAAAGGCTTATACCGCCGCCAGCATGCGGCGTGCCACAAGTTTTTTTTCGGCATTGATTGCAAAAAAACCAGATTTGGCCGGTCTACGAGATATGAATGAAAATATTTTGATCTTAGGTGGAGGGCTCCCGATTGTCATTGCAGGAGAACTTGTCGGGGGGATTGGTGTGGGCGGTGCGCCGGGCGCACATTTAGATGAGGCCTGTGCCCAAGTCGGCTTAAAAAAAATTGGCGCGGATGTAAAAAAATAAAGCCTCTCGTCTGACTTGAGTTACCGGAGGTTTTAGATAAAAAGCCTGTGTTTTTTGAAGATCTTAAAAATTGTCTCGGTTTCGTGACCTTTTCGTCTTAAAAAATCAAAGGCCCTACGCTGGGCATTTTTTTCTTTGAGTTGGCTGGGATTGGGATATCGGTGCAGGAGCGTTTTTTCGGCTTCATCTTCCAGATTACTGGTTTCTGAGATTTTTTGAATCTGGGCTGCGACATCGGCAGAAGGAATGCCTTTTTTGAGGAATTCCTGACGTAGACGCAAAGGGCCAAAATGATGATGTTCGATACGAAACCGAGACCATGTTTCGAGAAACCGGGTGTCATTGATGAGGTTCATCTCTTCTAACTGATGCATCAGTTTTGAAACCGTGGGTTTAGAAAACCCTTTTTGATACAGCTTTTCTGAAAGTTCGTGGCGACTGTGATCTCGCCGTGAGAGACACTGAAACGCCACTTTTTTTGCGGCAGAAAGCCTATCCTGCAAAACGGTCGATTTCAAATTCTGTCTCCCCTCCACCTTCCTGCTGGGTGTCTTCCCAACTGTCACTGGTGGACTGAATCCCCTTAACCTTCAGGGCAAAGTCTTCCGGGGTGCTGGTCCATTTTAAGGCTTCTTCATAAGAAATAAGCCCATTTTGATAGTGCTCATAGATCGACTGGTCAAAGGTCTGCATCCCGTATTGTGTTTTTCCCGCTGCGATAATGTCTTTAAGTGTGCGTGTTTTATTGGCATCAGTGATGGCCTCGCAAACGGTTTGTGTTCCCAGCAAAATTTCCACTGCGGGAACCCGGCCCTCCCCTTGGGCCCGTGGGATGAGACGCATGGAGATGATGCCTTTTAAGACAGTGGAGAGCTGCATCCGGACTTGATCATGATGGTAGGGTGGAAAAACAGAGACAATCCGGTTGATGGTTTCGGTCGCATCCAGGGTGTGCAGGGTGCTGAGAACCAAATGTCCTGTTTCAGCGGCGGCGAGGGCGGTGCTGATGGTCTCAAAATCACGCATTTCACCCACCATGATGACATCGGGATCTTGTCGCAATGCAGCACGCAGTGCGCCGCCAAAGGATTCGGTGTCTTGCCCGATTTCGCGTTGACTGACAATGCCTTTTTTATCCCGGTGAAGAAATTCAATCGGATCTTCAATGGTAATGATGTTCGCTGTTCGGGAGGTATTGATGATGTCCACCATCGCAGCCAAGGTTGTGGATTTTCCGCTGCCTGTGGTTCCTGTGACCAGAACGAGGCCGCGTTGCTCCTGCGCGAGCTTGTGGATGGCCTCTGGCAGCACCAAATCCTGCAAAGATAAGACGCGGCTTGGGATAACCCGAAAGACTGCCCCGACGGTTCCGCGTTGCATGAAGATGCTGACCCGAAAGCGTCCGAGCCCCGTAGCGCTGTAGGCCAGGTCAATTTCGTGGTCTTGTTTGAAGGTTTCACGCTGGGCAGGACTTAAGACAGAGTAGGCCAAGGCGGTGACATCCTCCTTGTTCATCCTTTGAAATTGGCCCAAGGGTGCCAGCAGGCCATTGATACGTGCCATGGGGGTGGCACCCACCTTGACATGGAGATCGGATGCACCCTGTTCGATAGAAGCCTTGAGTAAAGTGTCAATATTCATCGTCCTGCTCCGTTTCTCCAGAAAGTTTAGAGCCGAAGTGACTTGCGCTCTGAGATATTTTTACGAGGCCGACGTTCGAATAAGAGGTTTATTTATTCCCCTCTTTTGGAAGCGGCAGGCCCGCTGCTTCGCGGATGATTTGTTCTATTTCCGCAGCCATTTTGGGGTTCTCCGTTAATGTTTTGACCGCGTTGTCTCGCCCCTGTCCGAGGCGTTGCCCCTTGTAAGAATACCAAGCCCCGCTTCGGTCGGCGATACCATTTTCAATGGCCAAATCCAGCAATTCGCCCATCCTGGAGATCCCAACATTAAAGAGTACATCAAACTCGGCTTTCCGGAAAGGGGGAGAGACTTTGTTTTTAACCACCTTGACACGGACTCGATTCCCTAAAGCCTCCTGTCCGTCTTTCAGGGTTTCAATCCGGCGGATGTCCATGCGGACGGATGAATAAAATTTGAGCGCGTTGCCGCCCGTTGTGGTTTCGGGATTGCCAAACATGACCCCGATTTTCATGCGAATCTGGTTAATGAAGATAACACAGGTTTTAGAGCGTGAAATCGCAGCCGTGAGTTTACGCAAGGCTTGTGACATGAGTCGCGCCTGCAATCCCATGTGGGAGTCGCCCATTTCCCCTTCGATTTCCGCACGGGGCACGAGTGCTGCAACCGAGTCGATGACGACGACATCCAGTGCGCCGCTTCGCACCAGGGTTTCGGTAATTTCAAGGGCCTGTTCTCCCGTGTCGGGCTGGGAAACCAGCAGGTCATCGCTTTTGACGCCCAACCGCCCTGCATAATGAATGTCCAGGGCGTGTTCGGCATCAATAAAAGCGGCTATGCCACCCGTTTTTTGGGCCTCGGCGATGATGTGAAGGGTGAGTGTTGTTTTTCCAGATGACTCGGGTCCAAAAATCTCGATGACACGACCACGAGGGACACCGCCCACACCCAGGGCAATATCGAGTCCCAATGAGCCCGTAGGGATGACGGGGATGTTCGCGGCGATGTCGTCCGCACCAAGACGCATGATGGAGCCCTTGCCAAACTGACGTTCAATCTGAGACATGGCCAACTCGAGTGCGCCTTGTTTATTGTTTTCTTTAATCGTTTTTTCCGCCATATCTTCTCCTTAAGATGGTGTTGGTTCAGTCGATTTTTGAGTGATGAGGTCTTCTCTTTTTGACTTGATTGCCTCTCTTATATCACGTCCAAGGTCTTTTTTTAAGGGATTTTGTTCAGATAAGTGAGCACTTGTTCTAAGGCCGTCTGAGTGGCCTTATCCTGGATGGTCTTTCGATCACCGGAGAAGTGGAAGCGTATGACTTCTGTTTTCTTCTGACTGGCGAGGGCAATGAAAACGAGCCCAACAGGTTTTTCATCGCTTCCGCCATCGGGGCCTGCGATACCTGTGACAGAAAGCCCTAGTTCTGTCTCAGCATTTTTGCGAATCCCCTCGGCCATGGCGCGTGCGACTTCGGCCGAAACCGCCCCTTTTTTCTCAATAAGTGTTTCCGAAACAGATAGGAGTCGGGTTTTTGCGGCATTGTTATACGCAATGACACCCGATTCAAAATAGCCTGAGGCCCCTGCGATGGCGGTGATTTGGCTTGCGATTTGCCCCCCGGTACAGGACTCCGCTGTTGCGAGCCTTAAGTGATGTTTGAGCAATAAGGCCCCAATTTGTCGGGTCAAGGCTTTCTCGTGAGGCATAAGCGGTCCCTTTTTAATTGGGTGGTGTCTGCTTTTAGATAAACACCTTGATGAGATGAAGCAGGCCAAGGCTGTAGAGGGCCGCAATCACATCATCCACCATGACCCCCCAGCCTCCGGGCAGTTTTTCAAATCGCTTAATCGGCGGTGGTTTTGTGATATCAAAAACACGAAAAACGATGAGTCCTGCGAGCAACCAGGGCCATGTCGGGGGCAAAAAATAAGAAACCAGGAAAACGGCCAGGACTTCGTCGATGACAATATGACTGGCATCTTTGCGTTTAAAAAAGCCTTCTGAAATATTTGAAGTCCAAACCCCGAGGGAGAAAAGCGCGATCAGCAATACAAGATAGGGGAAGAGTGGTAGTGCGCGAAAAGGGAGAAAGAGCGCGAGCCCGACGATGCTTCCGATCGTACCGGGAAATCGGGGGAAATATCCGACACCGCCGCAGGTTGAGATCCAAACCGCCCACTTCATTAAATAGCCTTTTAGGGGATGTTTTAACTCAGTGGTGAAATTGGGATAATCTTACGATTCAAGGTCGACGAAGTCAAGAAGGTCTTGCCTGTGTGGCTGGGGCAGTGGATGAGGATGTTTTTAAGCTGAATTTCCGCTAGGGCTCTTGATTGAATGCTGGGATAAAACATTGATATTTTATTGTGGATGGGGGTAGAATATCGTCGGATTTATTCAATTGGAGGTAGGTAGATGCAAAAAATAAAGGTGCTGATTGCCCTTTTGGTGATGACACATTTCTTTTCTGCGGGAAAGGTGCTGTTTGCAGGCGAAGGAGATACGCTTGCCGTCGTCGGTGGGGTTCCAATTACCAAGGATCTTTTTGAAAAGCGCATGAGTCGTTTGACCAATGAACGACAGGGTGATTTTACGACATACGAGACAAAAAAAGAGCTGCTGGATATGTTGATTGCGACTGAGGTGCTTCATCAAGAGGGCATGCGTCGTGGTTTAGACAAAGATCCCGCCATCCAAGCCCAGGTCAAAGAGTTTTTGGAATCTATTCTGGTTCGAGAAGTGGTTAACCTCATTAACCGTGATGTCATCACTGAAGCTACAATGAAAGTCTATTACAAGAAAAATCAGGTGATGTTTGGTGAAGTACGTGCCAATCACGTGTTAGTCAAAACCGAAAAAGAAGCGCTGGACGTTAAAGCAAAACTTGTCGGTGGTGCTGATTTTGCAACCGTCGCAAAAGAAGTTTCCATTGACCCTGCCAGTGCAGCGCGAGGAGGCGATCTTGGATTTTTCACCAAAGATCGTATGGTCGAGCCTTTTTCAAAGGTGGCTTTTGCGCTTAAGAAAGGGGAGATCAGTGGCCCGGTGAAAAGTCCCTTTGGATTTCATATTATCCAGAAGGTTGAGTCTCGTGAACCAGGGGAATTTGAGACCTTGTCTCCCACGCAAGTTCAGAACATGCGTGGCGTGATGATCAATGAAGAAATTGACCTGCTAAAAGACAAGGCCAAAATCTCAGTAAATGATAAGGCGCTTCGTGCCGCTGCGTCCACTCCCGCTGAACCACATGGGCACTAAATTGTTTCTTTTGTGAGGTTTTGATGCGAAAGCTTTTTGGTACGGATGGTGTCCGAGGTGTTGCCAATGTGGAACCCATCACAGTTGAAACAGCGATGAAGCTGGGGCGTGCCGCGGCCCATATTTTCAAACACAAAGAAGGTCGTCATCGTATTGTAATCGGAAAAGACACACGTATTTCCTGTTACATGATTGAGTCTGCCTTAACCTCTGGCATTTGTTCCCTCGGGGTCGATGTTATTTTAGTCGGACCCTTACCCACACCCGCCGTTGCGTTTATGGCCCGTTCGCTGCGTGTCGATGCCGCGGTCATGATCTCTGCTTCACACAATTCTTTTCAAGACAACGGGATTAAATTCTTTTCAAAAGAAGGGTTTAAGTTGCCCGATCAGGTTGAACACCAAATTGAAGATCTGCTTTTTTCTGGCGAGATTGATGCGATCCGTCCAACAGCGAAGGAAATCGGGAAGGTCTTTCGGCTGGATGATGTTGAGGGACGCTATATTGAGTTTGTGAAGCGGTCTTTGCCCAAAGACCTGGATTTGGTCGGTTTGAAAATCGTCGTGGACTGTGCCAACGGTGCATCTTATAAAGTTGCTCCGACCGTTTTACAGGAATTGGGGGCGGATGTCATTGCCTTGAACAATCACCCCAATGGCACCAATATTAATGCCAATTGTGGTTCAACGTATCCCGAAGCATTACAGAAGGCTGTGATTGAACACAAAGCCCATGTGGGCATTGCGCTGGATGGGGATGCAGATCGTGCCCTTTTTGTGAACGAAAAAGGCAAAATTGTAGATGGCGATGCCTTGCTTGTTACTTTTGCGCTGGCCATGCAGGAAGATCGTCGTTTAAAGGGTGAGACCCTTGTGACGACTTTAATGAGCAACATGGGGGTTGAATTGGCGCTGAATCCAAGGCGGATTCATGTGCTGCGGACCCAGGTTGGAGATCGTTATGTGATTGAACGGATGTTGAATGGGGCTTACAACCTTGGTGGCGAACAATCGGGGCATTTGATTTTTTTGGATTACAATACCACGGGGGATGGTGTCATTACGGCACTTCAGTTTTTGGCTTTAATGGTTCGCAGTGGTAAATCGGTCTCAGCATTGACAAATTGTATGACCCCTTTGCCCCAGGTTTTGAAAAATGTGAGGGTCAGAGAAAAACGTGATCTGGCTGAAATTCCGGAGATCCAGCAAAAAATTACGGATTGTGAACAAAAATTGGGCAGTGACGGGCGAATATTGGTGCGTTACTCGGGCACAGAGTTGTTGCTCCGGATTATGATTGAGGGAGAAGATGGCGCGGTCATTTCAGAGATGGCTGAAACCTTGGCGGAGATGGTTCAAAAAAAGATAGGGGCCAAAAAATGAGCAAACGAGCGCTTTATGCCGTATTGATCTCTTTCATTTTGATCGGAGGCTTTGGCGGATTAGAAATGCTTGGCGCGTCTCCCCTAGAAGACGTTTTTCAAACCGGACACAATTTGATGGTTTCTGAGGCAGATGCGAGCAAGAGCTGCACTGTCTGTCATACCGATGAAATTCCTTGGCAGGGTGACAACAAAGACGCCACAGCAGGGCAAAAATCCGCCAAAACTATAAACCCTCCGCCACTTTGGCAGAAAAGTCACTCTAAGAAAGCACCTTATCGTACAATGCAAAGTCTGCCTCCAGACGAACATCCCTATAATCATCCCACGGGGACTTCGATGGTGTGTCTCTCTTGTCATGACGGCGCCTTAGGGACAGACATGCATGGTATCAATGTGGGTAATCCGCGTGTCGGGGCCTCCGCAAATGTGCCTTTTGACGGGATGTGGGGCAAGCGAGGTGCCCCTCCCTTGAGTCGTCTTGATCACCCCATTTCTATTCCTTATCCCCGTTTACCCAACGGCAAGTTTATTCCCCTAAATCCAACTGTCACCCAGTTTCGATATTGGGCGCTTCCAGACCGTCAAGCGGACGGTTTGGTCTTGCCGACTTCCGGGACTTCAGCCTATCTCGATCTACCTGTCGGAGAGGTTTCCGGTACGGATCACTTGTCTTCTCTCGTGCGGACGACGGGAGGGATGCTTGAATGTGACAGTTGTCACAATCCTCACAGTGAGCAAATTCGACCCTTTCTCAGAGCTCCCTCTGCTGATCTCTGCCTCGTTTGTCACGACCGTTAGCATTTTTTAATGATCCTTCCAGTCGATTTATCGCGCATCTGCAATCCTTAAGATCCCAGAAATGGCGGTCTTAGGGGTCTTGTGCTACCTTCTTAAGAGGGAGATCCTGTTTGTGACGGTGGCCTTTTTGGTCCGTTCATCCTGCCATTCATCTATAATTTCCCGTAAAACATTCAGATGTAAACAGGCCCAATGGAGATGAACAAAACGATGAAAGTCCTTGTCGTTGAACCCACGCTGACCTACAAGCTATTACTGCAATCCCTCTTTAATGATCGCGCTTGTGAGACCGTGCTGGTCTCCTCGGGAAGTGAGGGTTTATTGTCCGTAAAAGAGACTTCGTTTGATTTGATTTGTGTGTCTTTGCATTTAGAAGATATGACCGGAATCGATTTCTGCCGAACTTTACGTGCAGCAGGGGATAAAACTTTGCCGATTGTGATGATGACCTCTGAGGAAGAGAAACGGATTTTTGAAGAAGGCATGGCAGCGGGTGTGACTGAGATTTTTAGAAAAGAAGATCTCTTGGCCATTACAAAATATTTAACCACCTTTAAAGCTCAGCAAGTTGCGGACAGTCGTTTAGCGGGAAAGGTGCTTTGTGTTACAGATAATCGACCCCTTTCAAACCTCTTGCAGACACAACTGAGCCGAATGGGACTTAAGATTGAACGGTGCCGTTCAGGTGAAGGTGCTTTTGAGAAATTCGAGACTTCCGACTATGATTTAATTATTACAGACACTTTACTCGCGAACCCTATGAGTGGTTTGGCCCTTGTTCGAGAAGTGAGACAGAGCCCCCTGAAGAAGAGGACGATTCCGATTCTTGTGCTTTCAAGTTTCAAAGATGATGCCCGTAAAATTGAGACCTTACGCAGTGGGGCGAATGACTATGTCGCAAAGCCTGTTCTCGAAGCAGAACTGGCTGCACGCGTCCGAAATTTGATCACCAATAAAAAACTACTGGATCAGGTCGAGGCGCAGCAGACGCGTTTAAAGGAAATGGCGATGACCGATCCCTTGACGACCCTGTATAACCGTCATTGTCTGAACGAAATCGCTCCGGGATATATTAGCGAGGCGGGGCGGCATGACCTTCCACTGAGCCTTGTTGTCATTGATTTGGATAATTTTAAAGATGTAAATGATACCTATGGTCATCATGCAGGGGATCAGGTCCTGGTGCAAATCGCCGACTTGCTTAAAAAATCGTGTCGGCAGGAAGACATTGCTGCACGTTTTGGTGGCGAAGAATTCCTGCTGCTCTTGCCGTATTGTAATGGACGAGATGCGGTAAAAAAGGCCGATGTCTTGAGAAGGAAAATTGAGGATTTGCAGCCGAATGGGATTCAAATCACAGCAAGTTTTGGTGTGAGTCAGTTACCCGAAGGCGGTTTATTGACTTTTGAAGAGATTTTTGTTTTGGCGGACAAGGCGGTCTATGAAGCCAAACGAGGGGGGAGAAACCTTGTTGTGTTGAGTCAGGAAGATGAGGCTTTTTGAGGGTTTTTCCTACTCAAACTGGTCGGCATATTGCAAATAAGAAATTAAAAGCGGATGTTCTTTTTGTGTCAGTGTGAAAAATGAGATACCGAGGGCTCTGAAGTTGCCATCCTGTTTTTCCCATACGATTTTGCCTGAGACCGTTTCACCTTTCGCCTCTCCTGAGCGTTGTGAAAAATAAATCCGGACCTCTACAGGGTCTTGCCCTTCGACCTCGTCTCGTGTAAAACCACCGATCCCTCCAAACCCAATATTGGCACGCAGCAGGTTAATCTGTGGTTTGCCTTCATGGGGCAGGACTTCTGTCCTAAGATGAAAAGTGCTTCGTTGGTCTTCCCGACGTTCTTCCTGCATTAGATGATTCTTAAGTCTCAATAATTGGATAGATGTAATACAACATCACATAAGTCGCAGTGCTGGTAATCAGGGCAATGACATAAAGCACCATTGTAAAGGTCCCGATTTTTCGATGTCGTGCGGCCCCGTCAGGCAGAAGCCGTTCAATGGTGCGCTCAAAAATCAACATGATGGCGATGATCAAAAAGCAGGAGACCCAAACCATGACGCGCCCCATAGGGCCACCTCGAATGATCGCAATGAGTCCCAGTACCCCAGCAGATACGAAGAGGATTCTTTTGAGCGTTTTGGAGGAAACCTTGAGTGGGCCGATGATAAGCTGGCGGTTTTCTTTATTTTTTATAGATGAACGATATCCGAGGATGATCATGTAAATGGCCAAAACGAGGCCTAAAGAAATAACAATGATGTGAATCAGTAAAATAGGAGAGAATATGTTGTTGTAAACCCAGTCGGGGCCACCAAAACCTTCTCGGCCTTCGACAGAAAGGGCGCCCAGTCCACGCGCCAGATAATAAATCGTGAAATAAGCGAGCATCGCGATCATGCCCCAGAGGGTGACCAGATGATGTCGCTGGCCTTGACCTTTGCGGGCCTGCTGCCATCCGTAAACAAAGAGGATCGTAAAAAACCAAGCCATGACCGAAGAGACATCCGCCCCGAATGTCCCATAAGGGGAGAGAAAACCGGGGGAGGTTAAAAATTCTTCCATGATATGCTCCTCTGGATTTGATTAATCAGTAGCTGCATGCTTTATATGTATTTTGTGCCAGCCAAAATTGTATTTTTTTCCATTTCGACGATATTGCCGAAACCCGCTTTTTTCATCCATTCCCGGATTTGCTGGCCCTTAAAGCAGCGGCCTTTTTCGGAGTAAACCATCATATGCATGGAGAAAATGGCATTCCAGCCGGGCTCGCTGTTATTATCTCCGATAAACATATCTTTTAGAATCAGAACACCGCCCGTAGCGGTCGCATCGTAAAGCCTTTGTACCAGGGCCATATTTTCGGCTTCGGTTTGGTAATGGAGAATGTCGGACGCAAAGACGACATCAAAAGGGCTCGGCAGTTGTCCTTTATTAAAATTGCCTTCGACTAAGTCGATCCGGTCTAATAAACCTTCTTTTTCGATGTTTTCTCGGCTGATTTTGAGGGTTTGTGGCAGATCAAAGAGCGTGGTCTTCAAGTGAGGATACCGCTTTGCAAAGGCGATGGAAAAAGCGCCGCCACCACCCCCCACATCGAGCAGTGTTTTGTAGGCGGCGAGGTCAATTTTTTCAGCCAGGGCCGGTGCAACACGTTGTGCCATACGGTGCAGTACTCTTGAAACCGTTGCGCCCAAAGCAGGATGGCTGATAAAGATATTATCTTTGACTGCCGGTTTTCCCGTGCGGACTATTTCTTCAAGTTTGCCCCAATGATTCCACTCCGCATCTTGCAATAACATGAGCTCCCCCATATAAAACCGACTGGTTTTCACCAGAAACTCGGCCAGTTCGGGGATATTTTTGTAAGCATCTCCTTCACGTTTAAGCAGACCCATCGTAACGAGGGCATCCATCAGTCGTGTTAAGGCATCCGCATCCGCACCAATTTCTGTCGCAAGCTGTGTCGCAGGTTTGGGGCGCTCGTCCAGAGGGGTGTAAAGATCCAGCTTGACGGAAGTCAGGAAAATTTTCGCTTCCCAGTAATAGCCCATTTGAAAAAGCGAAGGAACGGATATTTCAGATGCCACGATGAATCTCCTTTGATCACCTATAACGTAAAACTTGGAGTGGAGTATAGCCATTTCAAAGTATTCAGGTCAATACGGTGTCGCCTCAGCGCATTTGAGGTACAGGCATTTTAGGGTATTGCACAGGATTAAATCTTCCTATTTTTCTTACGTAATCCATGTATTTTTGTTGACAGAGAAAGGGGAAAGGATACACTAACAGTATGGTCAAGGTCTTCATTATCGGCGCAGGAGATGGTGGAAAAGCGGTGCTCAGTCGTCTCTTACACTTTAACTGGTTTGAAATCGTGGGTGTGGCTGATTTAAACCCGGATGCCCCGGCGATTCGTTTGGCGCGAGAGGCCAATCTCCCTGTTTTTTTGGAAGATCCACTTCACTTACTTCAAAGTATGTCCATTGATCTTGTTTTTGATTTAAGTGGAAATCCCATTATCGGTCATCAGCTGATCCAAATTTCAGAAAATAATTTTGATGTGGCGACCGGTGAAGTGGCCCATGTCTTGTGGGACGTGATCCGGGAGCTTGAAGATCGGGAAGCACGGATCAAACAACGTTTGGGTGAAAACCAGATCTTGCTTGAAGTCAGCATGATTCTTTCTCGTTCGGAAACCCCTGAAGAAATTTTTCAAAGCATTGTTGCAGGGGCGATGCGTATTACGGGTATGCCTGCGGGTTCCCTTTCCGTGTATAATAAACATAATCACGAGCTTTTTTTAGTGGCGACCAAGGGTTTGTCTTCCGAATTTTATAAAAATGGTTCTTATCGCGTGAGACCGGGAGGTTTGACGGAACATATCCTTTCAAACAAAGATCCCATTTTGATTCCAGATCTGTCTGATTTTCCTGCGTTTGATAACCCGGTTGTCTTAAAAGAGGGGATTCGCTCACTGATTGCCATCCCTTTGATTTCAGATAAAGGCCCCATCGGGATTTTATATAACGACGCTTTTGAAGCCAGACGCTTTTCGTCTTCCTTGACTGCGAGCCTTAAAATGTTAGCGACACAGGCGGTCATTGCCATTCAAAAACAGCAAGCATTTGAAAAAATTAAAGATCTGTCTATTCGAGATCCTTTGACAGGGCTTTACAATCGACGTTATTTAAACAAGGTACTCTCTTCTGAAATTGGTCGAGCACTCCGTCTTAATCGTTCGCTTTCACTGATTTTATTTGATATCGACAACTTTAAGCGTATTAATGACCAATATGGTCACGTCAAAGGGGATCATGTCCTTCAAGCCCTGGCTGAATGTTTTGAACTCATGATCCGCCCCTACGATATTCTTTCTCGTTTTGGAGGGGAAGAATTTCTAATTTTAATGTCTGAAACGGATGAGCAGAAAGCCATTGCGTCCGCGGAACGCCTGAGAACGTCTGCTGCTGCACTTGATTTGTTGCCGGATGGCTCCCAAGTGACTTGTAGTTTTGGTGTCTGTACCTTGGGGCGAATTGAAAAAGAGAGCATCACTCCCAAAGAATTTATCGAATGTGCAGATCAAGCCCTGTATCGCGCAAAAAATGCAGGTCGTAACCGCGTTTGTATTTATGGTGAATAGAGGTATTTCCTGATGTGGAAAGTTTTCATCACGCTGGTTCTTGTGATTTTTGTTTTTAGTTCGGATTCTGCGCGGGCCTTTGAATTTGATTCTCCCGCAGAAGGGGAAATTGTTGAGGCAGGGACGACGGTTCAGGCAAAGATTGACCTTGGGGATTTCCCGATTCCCTTCGGGGTCTTTTTTTCGGCCCCTCAAGGCATTTCAAGTTTTAAACTCGATCCGATTGCCCCTTTTAGGTGGACGTTTAAAATTCCGGCGGATTATTACGGCCCGCTCACCCTCTGGGCCGTTGTCCGGCGTTACGTCCCCATCGCTTATTCCCCTAGCGCAAGTGTCACGATTTTTGTCGTTCGACCCGCACTCCGGCTGTCTTTATCTTCGTCAGATTCTTTTTAGTTTTTTCAGAAGATCTTGCACCTGCAGTGCTTGTCTTGAAAGCTGAATGGGGTCTGAGTCCGTGAGCGTGATATGGCCCATTTTTCTGCGTTCTTTGATTTCTTGTTTACGATAGTCGTAGATTCGAAGACCGGAAAAAGATAAAAGCTTTTTCAGCGAGACTTCATTTCTAAGTGTCCGTATTTCATCTCCCAGCACGTTGAGCATGATGGCTGGGCTTAAGAGACGTGGTGGAACGAGGGGTAGATTGCAGAGGGTTCTGAGCTGTTGTGTATATTGAGAAATATCACAGACATCCATCGTTGCGTGTCCCGAATTATGGGGTCGGGGGGCAATTTCATTGATCAGCAAGTCATCATTTTCCAATAGAAAAAGTTCGATACAAAAAAGTCCGACCCCTTCAAGCGCCGTAATAAGCGATTTCCCCAGTGAAGCAACACGCTCAGAAAGTGTTTCTGAAATGTCTGCCGGGATTTTTGAAAGACGCAAGATGCCGTTTTCGTGGGTATTTTCGGAAACCGGATAAGTCACGACCTCCCCATATACATTTCGCGCCACAATGACAGAAAGTTCTTTTGAAAAGTGTGCGACTTTTTCGAGAATCCACCCACCGTCGCAAGGTTTAAGTGTTCGACCCAGATCGGACGCAGCCTTTGCATTTGAAAGTCGCCATTGTCCGATTCCGTCGTAACCCGCCGTTGCGGTTTTACAGATTAACGGAAACCCTAATTTCTCAGCAGCAGCGCCAAGTTTTGTTTGATGCAAAATCGCAAGATAGGGCGTGACTGGAAAACTTTGCTCACTTAAAAAACCTTTTTCTAAAATACGATTTTGAAGGCGATTTAAAACGGCGCTGCCAGGGCGAACCGGTTTTTCAGATTCAATGGAGGCCACGAGCGCGACGGGAATATTTTCCCACTCGTAAGTAATGACCGCATTTTCTTGAATAAAGCGTTTAAGGGACTTCGTGTCTTCAAAATCCGTTTGAATGCTGCGGTCTGCCCAGGCGTGGGCGGGTGCTCCAGGATCGGGATCCCAAACGGCGACTCGATAACCCATTTGTTTTGCCGAGATTGTAAGGAAAGTCCCGAGTTGTCCGCCGCCGAGTATCCCGATTTGTTGATCAGGTAGAATTATTTTGCACACATCTTATTTTCCTGCGAGTACGGCTTCACATTGGTTTTTACGATAAACAATCAGTTGTTCACGAATGGCATCATATTTTAAGGCGAGAATGGCTGCTGCAAAAAGTGCGGCATTTTGTGCCCCGCCGATGGCCATGGTTGCGACAGGAATTCCCCGTGGCATTTGCACAATTGAAAGCAGTGAGTCCATGCCTTTTAAGTATTCGCTGGGAATGGGAACGCCAATAATAGGCAGATGTGTTTTGGCCGCCATCATGCCGGGTAAATGTGCCGCGCCGCCTGCCCCCGCGATAATGACCTCGAGCCCACGTTCCTCCGCAGATTGGGCATAAGCAAAAAGATGATCTGGTGTGCGATGGGCAGAAACGACCGTCAGTTCACACCGTATTTTAAGGGTTTTTAACATTTTGACTGCTTTTTCGAGTATCGGAAAATCGCTCTTGCTGCCTCCGATGATGCCAATGAGTGGGCCGCTGCGTTTGCGACTACCACTTAATTTTTTTACAGCCATGGTCGGCCTCCCAGGTTTAAAGTGAACGCTGCGGAAAAGGGTGTTTTGTGAAGACAAATGGTTTCAAAAATGATGTGCAAAAAACGAGCACAGTATGCGGAATTTATGGTAATTTTTCAAGTGCGCGCTATACTCATTTGTATTGCTAAGGAAAGCTCTGCTTTAATCAGGGCTTCCCCTATTGTCTGAGAAGAAATGCCGTATAGGTATAGACCGCGTCGCTGGATTTTTCGATGGTTTCAATGAGTTGTTCAACCGTGACTGTCTCTTCATCGTAAGTGATGAAGGCTTTCCCTTCTCTGGATGAGAAAGGATTCCACCACCTTGTTTTTTTTGAGCTTACATCGGCTGTTTTGACCCCTGGCAAATCCTTCAGTTTCCCTTCAATGGCCCATTCGCAGGTAATGCAGCCGATGCCCTCAATATTGAGTGTGATTGTTTTGCCTTCTCCAGGACGCTCTGCGTGCGTTTCGTGTTGTCCTCCCGTAAAAAAAGCAAGCAGCAGCAAGAGGCCGATCGAGAACCGAATAAATTTAGAATTTTTCATATCAAGCTTCTCCCATTCTGTGAGCTTACAAAGCAGCCAAAAGGTAGGGGGAGAGAATGAATAAAATAACCGTCACGGTGTTTGTCCAGAGCAAGATCTTTTCTTTTTTGAGCTTTTTCACTGCGGCAGTGCTGCCATCAAGACAAAGTGTTCGTTTCCTCCCATAGACCGCATAAAAATTGAGTCCTAAAAAAACAAGTGCGCCTGCGATGAAAAAACTTTGAAAAGGAACAAGTGCCTTTACAAAGCCCGCCACGCCACCCAAAAACCCAACCGTGCTGGCCCCAACACCCAATCCACCCAAAACAACCGGACCGACACAACAGGCCGAAGAAAAGAATGCAGAGACTGACGAAATCCATGTTTTCATCCGAGCATCTCCCAATTTTTTTGTGCTTCTTTTTCTACAGCAAGGACTTCGCCAAGACAGCAACGGCCCGAAGGGTTTTTAATTTCGCACGCACAATTATCCCTTGAAACTTCCTGCCGAATGCGATCCCCTGAGGCTGATTTCCCTGCATGATCAATCTCATCAGCAATCATCTTTTTGCTGATATTAAAACAATAACAAACCCATACCGGGTCTTCGGTTTCTTTCAGTCCCACACGGACGAGTAGATCATCTTTTTTAAAAGATTGTGTGCTGGCCGGATGATAATAGACTGTGTCACAGTCGGGGGTTTTGCAGAAATAATAATCCGAATCTTTTATTTCAGAACGTCTCGTAAGCTTGATTAAATGATGCAGGGTTTCCACATCGACTGACTGGCCTTTTTTGCCATTTGTTGGGCAAGCGAAAGCCTTGAGATGCTTAAATTCTGCTTGATTGCAACAGGCCTTTTTTTGTTTTTCTGGATCGTTCATTTTATTTTTCCGCGAGGGGAGGATTGTGCTTATCACAAGCGCCTTTTTTCCGTCGTCATTAAGCCAATTTCCGATTTTTCTTGGGGGTCTTTTCATCTGCAACAACTTCGCAGTTTAGAATGGATTCCAAGATATCCTTGATATAGGTGTCGGTAAACTCAATGAGTTTTAGAATTTTTTTATTTCGCAACCGATAATAGACCTGTTTGCCTTCCTTTTCAGAGCACACCATGCCGCAGTTTTTGAGGCAGGCCAAGTGATGTGAAATGAGGTTCTGTGCATGGCCGAGCCCTTGATAGATCTCCGTGACACTGAAGCGTTTGTTGACAGAGAGCATTTTTAAAATATCAAGACGGGTTCGGTCTCCGAGTGCTTTAAAAAAGTGCGCTCGGGCCGTTTGCAGATCACCGTGAATCACATTGCCTCCGATTTAAAATATACATCAATGTTTGTTGATATATTAATTTAAAAAAGCGGATATGTCAAGAAAAGTGGGGCTGGCTTGACATATCCGCCTAGGCAGATATAATAAGCGCCATGAAAACTGAAACGCTTGCGGCCCTCTTTAAAACGCTTTCTGAACCTGTCCGGCTTAGAATTGTCTATCTCTTGTTAGAAGAGGGAGAGCTCTGTGTCTGTGATCTGGTGGAAACCTTGGCCTTGTCTCAGAGTGTGGTGTCGCGTCATCTGGCTTATTTGAGAAACAATGGCCTGGCGGTTACCCGCCGTGAAGGCCCATGGATTTATTACAAGGTTGTGGCCGGGTGCTGTGAACCTTTGTTTGAGCATATTCGCCAGTGTAGTGCAGAAAATGAAGAAATGCAGGGAGATCTTGAGCGATTAAAGCTGAGGCGCCCGACCCAAAATTGCGCTTGATGTCACAATAAGGACTTGAGCCTGCCGGAATCTTCCGGTTTTTTTTGATCTTATGTATATCTGCTTATACGGATATACGGTGAGGAGAAGTCATGAGTATTCGAGTGGGCATCAATGGATTCGGGCGCATGGGGAAACTGGTCCTAAAAGCGGGCTGGGATAAACCCGAATTAGATTTTGTCCATATCAACGATATCGCAGGAGATGCGGCCTCACAGGCGCATCTCCTGGAGTTTGATTCTGTCCATGGACGCTGGGCGCACAAAATCACATCAAGACCCAGAGCCATTATTGTGGATGAAAAAGAAATGACCTATAGCCAGCATGCCACGCCAATAGAAGTCAGCTGGGGAGGAAAAAAGATTGATTTAGTGCTGGAATGTTCGGGCCAATTCAAAACAGAAGCGGCGCTACAGCCCTATTTTAATCAAGGCGTCAAAAAGGTGATGGTTTCAGCCCCTGTCCCCGATCCGGCCTTAAATATTGTCATGGGCGTGAATGAACATCTTTACGATCCAGAGCAGCATCACATTGTTACGGCTGCGTCTTGTACAACAAACTGCCTTGCGCCAATCGTAAAGGTGATGCACGAAAGTCTCGGCATCCGCCATGCCTGTATGACCACTATTCACAATATGACCAATACCCAGACCATTGTAGATAAGGCTCACAGGGATCTACGCCGGGCGCGGGCCTGTGGACAATCCTTGATTCCCACGACAACGGGTTCGGCTAAAGCGATTGTCCAAATTTTTCCTGAGTTGAAAGGGAAGTTAAATGGATTGGCCATCCGGGTGCCATTACTCAATGCCTCGCTCACTGATTTTGTTTTCGAGGCGGAACGGGAGACGACGGTAGAACAGGTGAATGCGCTTTTTAAGACTGCATCCGATAGCGCACTTGCAGGCGTACTCGGTCTCGAAACCCGTCCGCTGGTTTCTATTGACTACAAAGATGATCCACGCTCATGCATCATTGATGCGCTCTCAACAATGGTGATTGATGATACTCAGGTAAAAATCCTGGCCTGGTACGACAATGAATGGGCCTACGTGAACCGTATGATCGACCTGGTCATCAAAATCTCAAAAAACCTATAATGCGCACTGATCGACGTAACTACCGCTTGATCACGTGTTGTTACTGGGCCTTCACCCTGACAGATGGTGCCATTCGTATGTTGGTGGTGCTCTATTTCCACCTTTTAGGGTATTCACCCTTTGAAGTGGCGATGCTCTTTCTTTTTTACGAATTTTTCGGGATTGTGACCAACTTATTCGGTGCTTGGCTGGGTGCGCGTATGGGTCTTAATCTCACGATGCACATCGGGATGGCTTTACAGGTGGTGGCACTTCTTATGCTTGCTGTGCCGGAATCTTGGCTCGGTGTGGCTTATGTCATGTTTGCTCAAGCCTTGTCGGGTATCGCAAAAGACCTCAATAAAATGTCTGCCAAGGCCGGTGTAAAAATACTGGTGAGCGACAAAAACGATTCACGACTCTTTTCCTGGGTGGCCATGCTGACCGGATCTAAAAATGCCTTGAAGGGCGTGGGTTTTTTTCTCGGTGCGGCTTTACTTGAGCAGGTCGGCTTCCAGAATGCAATGTTGGTATTAGCTCTTGCATTATTGTCCGCTTTGATTTTTTCAATGCGGTACTTGCCACGCGGTTTGGGGAAAATTGAGACACATCCGAAGTTCTTTCATTTTTTTTCAAACACATCCGCCATTAACAGCCTTTCTCTGGCTCGATTTTTCCTCTTTGGTGCCCGTGACATCTGGTTTGTTGTGGGTTTACCCGTCTTTCTTGTTGAAACTTTAGGATGGCGCTTTAGTGCTGTGGGTGTGTTTCTTGCTCTGTGGGTAATCATTTACGGAATCATGCAATCCAGCGTACCCCTGTTATTAAATCGCAGCCATCAGGGGCGTGGGCCTAATGGGGAAACGGCGCGATTATGGGCGGGGATTCTGGTACTGATTCCCGTATCAATCGCCCTGGCTTTACAGCAGGGGCTTGAAGCAGACCGGGTGATTATTGTCGGCCTGATTGTCTTCGGTGTGGTCTTCGCCATCAACTCCGCCGTACATTCTTACCTGATTGTTGCTTGGTCTGAACAGGATAAAGTGGCGATGAATATCGGTTTTTATTACATGGCGAACGCGGGGGGGCGTCTGACGGGTACCGTATTATCGGGTTGGATCTACCAGACACAAGGCCTGGTGGCCTGTCTTTGGGGATCAGGCCTTTTTGTGCTGATGGCCGCTCTGATATCCTTACGACTACCCCCTGAGACTGAATTAGAGGTTCCCTAGTTGACGATACAGGCCACAGAACTACTTGGCATCATCGCGGTCACCATTATGGTGCTCAGTTATGCCTTAGAAAAACGAGGGGCGATTTTTCTTGGGATTTTTGCAATTGGCTGTGCTTTGGCAGCGATTTATGCGTACCTACTGGGATCTTACCCTTTTCTCTTCGCCGAGGGAATTTGGTGTGTGATTGCGCTGAGGCGCTGGTACATAGAAAACAAGAAAAAGAAAATCAAAATCAGGTAATGCATCCTGAGCTCCCTCTAATAAAGATTTTGGAATATTCTGATCAATGTCCATGCCCGTCATCATTGTGTTCATCCACTTCTTCGCCCGCTGCATTATCTTTATGATCGGCCTCACTCTCATCATCTCCGTGTCCCCCGCCACTATGACCGTGTCCTTGGGGTGCAGATTGGTCCATGATTTTATAATCAGCACCGCTCATCTCGGGTAGCATTTTTACAAATGCAACAATACTCCAGAGTTCGGGGTCTTTGTGCGTTGGTCCCCAGGCGGGCATGCCTGTCATTCTAATCCCATTTTTGATCACCCAAAATAGCTCTGCTTTGGACATATGGAGGGCGCGCTTCGCAAGGTCCGGCGCCTGAGGGTTGAGGCCTTGTGCGGTTGGAGAATCTGTTGCTTCTGGGGGGGTATGGCAAATGGCGCACATTTCACGAAAACTACGAAAACCCTCTTCAAGCTGTTCTGCATCATGCAAAGCCGGAACTTCGATTGAGGATGCGCGACTGCTTACGGAATTCTCGCGGGTTTCATTTAAAACCCAGCGCACCAGGACCGGATCTTCCCACAAGGCCGAGACATTAAAGAGTCCAGTGTAGATAACCGTGAGACCAACAAGGCCAGCCAGGATGAGGGCGACCCCCAAAGTGACGATAGTATTTTTCATCTGCGCTCCTTTTTTCAAGTGTTTCTGTTTACCCTGAAATGCTCCGTTTGGACTTTAGGAACCTTTGATCAAGTCTGAGGGTTCTTTTGTTTCATGCATTGCTTGCGAGAAGCGTTCGCCGCCCACAATTCTGACATGGGCGCGCCGCAGGGCACGCGGCTCCCGGACTCCGCAGGCGTGAGCGATCAAAGCCACTTCGTGCATGATGTTCCGACAATAGTTTGCGACCCGTACTGACTTAAATTGAGGGTTGAGGCCCGACTGAAAGCGCGGATTGTGGGAGGTGACTCCGGTCGGACAAAGGTTTGTATTGCACTTCATTGCCTGGATACAGCCCAATGCAAACATATATCCCCGCGCAGAATTAATGAAATCTGCCCCGGCGCACAAGGCCCAGGCCACATCCGCGGGGGTAATCAGTTTTCCCGAGGCGATCAGACGAATCTGGTCTTTGAGGCCATGTCTGATCAGAATGTCGGCGACCATCGGCAAGGCCTCTCTCAAAGAAAGACCGACGTTGTCCATCAAGGGCATGGGTGCAGCGCCTGTTCCGCCGTCTCCGCCATCAATTGTAATAAAGTCGGGGGCACTTTTTATGCCACGTTCTGCGATTTCGAGGCAGAGCGCATCCAGCCAGTCGCCTGCACCCACGACGGTTTTAAAACCCACAGGTTTCCCCGTGAGCATTTTGATCCGGGCGATAAAATCAAGCAGGGTTTCGATAGAGTCGATCTCCGGGTGCCGATTGGGTGAGACAGAATCCTTTCCGGTTTCGATGCCCCGTATTTTCGCAATTTCAGGCGTGACCTTTGCCCCAGGCAGGATGCCACCTTTCCCTGGTTTTGCGCCCTGACTCAGCTTGATCTCAAACATTTTGACTTCAGGGTGGTTTGCAATTTCGCGTAATTTGTCTTCACTCAATTTAGCATCGGCATCACGTACCCCGTATTTGGCTGTTCCAATTTGAAAGACGATATCGCAGCCGCCTTCCAAGTGATAGGGGGAAAGCCCGCCTTCTCCGGTATTTAGCCAGCACCCTGCCGATTTTGCACCGAAGGAAAGGGCCTTAATTGCCGGGATGGAAAGCGCACCATAGCTCATGCCAGAGATGTTAAAAAAAGAAGCGGCACGGTAGGGATTTGGGCAATCGCGACCGATTTCCATTGAGAGCGATTGCACTGCATCTTCATCCAGAGTGGGAAAGGGACAGCTCACAAAGATAGGTGTGCCGAGCACATTCAGATTGTTTGTGGAGCCAAAGGGGACGGTATTTTCTGTATTATTGGCCGCCCGATTGACCCACTCCCGTTCGGCCCGGTTAAAGGGCATCTCTTCTCGATCCATCGCAAAAAAGTATTGCCTGAAAAATTCTCCTGCCCGGATAAAGAGATAACGAAAGCGGCCCAGCACTGGATAGTTGCGCCGGACCGCATTTCGATGTTGGCTCACGTCAATAATGAAAAGCAGTACGATCATGAAAAATGCGACGGCAACAAGGATAATGAGAGAAACGGCAATGAATTCCAGACCATGCGCAACCCAGTCGGATAAAATCAGACCGCCGGTTCTATCGGTGAAGAGATGTTGAATCCCTTTCTCCGTCCCCTTCATTTTCTTATCGCCCCTGCAAAGAAAGGATGTAATGCACCAAATCCCAGGCGCTGTCTTCTTCTCCCGCAAAAGAATCGTTATAACCGGGCATGGGTGTACCATCCAGTCCGGTCATAATGGTGCGATAAATGTCTTCGTGGGAGGTTCCGTTTCCAAAGGTTTCCCGCCGTGTTAAATCGACAGGATGGATCATGATTTTTCGCTCATCCCTCAAATCCATACGCCCAGCCTTGCCGTCATCGCCATGGCATTCGTTGCATTTCATAATATTAAAAAGCAGTTTGCCACGAAAAACACTTCCAGGGGAATAGGTGTAGGGTCCGACATGATCAACATATTTGATCGTCGTTTCCGTCGGTAACTCCTCCTGTATAAATTCTTTTGCGATATACATCGCCACGGACTTGATGCCGTCTTCACCCATATTTCTGAAAGAAGGCATGTAACCGGGGATGCCTTCTCGGATGGTTCGCATCAGATCCGTCAACATGGGCAAATCCCCCGATTCGGTGGAACGAAACTTAAAAATGCCCATCGTAAAATTATTGGGTCTCGGGTGAGAATATGGCCCGATAAATCGTGCGGCCGGCCCGTCGCCCGCACCTTTTTGTCCGTGACATAAAAAACAGCTCATTTGAAAGATCATTTTGCCCTTCATGATGGCCATGGCATCAGGGTTTTTCATGTCCATGCCCTCCATGTTCTGCATGTCTTTCATATCTTGCATGCCATCCATTTTATCCGTTCCCATGTCCATGGTCGCGTGATCCATGTCTTTCATCTCACTGCCTGAGCGATCCATCTTGGAATGATCCATTTTTTTCTGTTCATTCCCGCTCATGTCCATGCCTGAATGATCCATCTCTTGAGATTGCACATTCGAGAGAAAAACAATGAGCATAACAAGGGCCAAGAGTCCTGTGAAACCAACACTACTTTGTATATTTTTCATGATTGTCTCCTTCGGTCTTCCCCCTTTGCAAAGAGGGATGAAATCGTTCTAAAAATCGATATCAAGCCCGATTGCAACTAAATTTCGAAAATTCTGAAGTGGGTTATCACTGACGCTCCCGACATTCACAGTGTCGCGCAAAAAGAGGGCAAAGTTATCTCGGTAGTATTTTCTGACCTGGAAGGTCAGGGTCTTTCCGTCTGCCTTCTGATTGATGAAACCGCCCGATTCGAGATGGTCATATCGAATAGAAAGCAGATGTTGATCCGTAACAAGTAAATCACCTTCGATCGTCAAACCCATGGCAGTGTCATCAAAATTTCCGGCGACACTTGAAGGCAGACCACTCAATTTATCCCAAATAATCGCCCCGTAGATATCAAGCAGCTTGTACTTGATATTGCCAGCAAAACCGTAGCGAAACCAGTCGATCAACTGATTGTTGACCATTGCCGTGTCGTTTCCCCAGTTGGCCAGCCCCGACACGCTACCGGAAAAATAATTTGTGCCACCAAAATTCATTCGCGCCATCAGATAGGGGTCTTTTTTTTCGTTTGCATCGGATGTCCCTGCTTCAATGCCTTGCATGACCCCTGCTTGAAGCATGAAGCGACCGACCATGGCATGAACATCCAAACCAAAATCTCCTGAAGTGTTGTAGAGAACAGAGCGTGTGACTTCAAGGGATTTTCCGCTGCCTGTTTGCAGCCCAAAAAACTTTGAAGCAAACGCATAGGGAGTAAGCGTAAAACGCTGGATATTGCCATCTTTGTCGACACGTCCGGGGTTATTGATGATAAATTGCCTGTTGGTCGAATAAGAAAAATTGGTCGAAGGATCCACCTTGCCGACCATGATCATCGGCCCCATCATCATTGGGCTAGCCATCGCTCCCGATGGCTTTTTAAAGAGCCCTGGCCCTAGGTCAAACATGAGGAAAAATTCTTTTCCAAGACCGAATGCCGTTTTTTGCTCGAAGAGGTTGTTTTCAATGCCTTCAACGGCATCAATCTCATTGCTTAAATTGAAAAAGTAGCTAACGTCATCAGTGAAAGTCCCGCCAAAATAGAGTTCTATTTCACGAGGCAGAGCCAGGTTTGTTTCAGCGGGCTTGCCTCCAGAATAAGATTCTGCAAAATTACCTGTCGCGCGAAGTGCGAAGATGTTCAAAAGCTCGATCTCCGAGTTAATCCGTCCGATACGACGCTTCTTTCGAAGCTCGCCCTCCTTTGTCTTGGGGATTTGATAACCCGCCATGTGAAAAGCCTCTCCAAAGGCATTCAACCTCGGTGGTTTCGTATGGCAGGAGGTACATGACAGATCGTATTTTCGGGCAAAAGCTGGAATCGCCTTTGCTGGGGATGATGTGACGAGCAGGATCAGGGAGACCAACAGAAAAAGACTGGCCATTTTTAAAAAAAATTGAAACGGGTCCTCTGAAGATTTTACAGACATGTTATTCTCCTAAAGCGATACGTTATTACTCCATATCGGAATTAAAAAAATAGTTTACAAAGGCAGTAGAATGGGAAAATTAAAGTCCCCTGCCTCCTTCGCTATCGGTTTTTCTAGGAGAAAAAATCAGATCAGGTATGTTGCGTGAAGGGCGTAAAGCGTGTTGAAGATCGGCGGCGCACTGTCGCCGATGGTACGGAAGCGGAAAATTCTGGTTTGAAATCTAAAAGAAATAAAAAGAGGGTCAGGCTCAAACAAGAGCTTCGTTTGTGTGGCCTTTTCCTGGGATACTATCTTTTTAGATTCGAGTGTTGCACAGACATTCGGCATACATTCGGCAACAGCGGCATCGCTGTGTGTGGCGGCTTCAGCCATTGGCATGAGATGATCCAGCGGACAAAGCGACAGTGCAATCGTCGCCACAAGTGCCAGCAGGACAAACTTTTTATGTAAGGATCCACTAAAGATCATCTTCCTCTTATACCGAGATGATCCATCTTATGTCAATGGCTGAATGATCAATTTTATCAATACCTCAAATCTCCATCTCTAAAATAAGGCAATACCTGTAGGTTCATTATCCAGAGTAAGCTCAGATGTCTGTTTCTCTAGAGCGCCAATTCGGTATTGTTGGACTAATTCCCATAAAGTGGTTGCCATCTCAGAGAGTTCAAGTGCTGCGGCTTTTGCATCAGATGCTTCTCTTTCCACATCAGAACCCGCACTCGCAACCAGTGAAATATTTTGAGAAATTTGATAGGTTCCCTTTGCAGCGGTAGTGAGATTATCGGCAATGCCATTCACGACAGAACTTTGTTCCTCAACTGCCGTAGCAATCATTGTTTGCAGGTGGTTCACTTCAAAAATGACCGAGCTGATCTCGCCAATCACTCGGACCGCCTTTTCGGTATCCTCCTGAATTGTTCCGATTTTATCCCTGACCTCTTCCGCTGCTTTGCTTGTTTCCTGAGAGAGCTGTTTTACTTCGTTTGCAACAACGGCAAACCCTTTACCCGCCTCTCCGGCACGCGCCGCTTCGATGGTTGCATTTAGGGCCAGTAGGTTGGTCTGATCTGCCAGTGAAGTAATCACCTTGATGACGCTCTTAATTGAATTATTATTGCGATCCAGGTTACTGATAATGGTATTTGTTTCTTCCGCCATTTTCGCGGCTGAAGTGGCAACACTTGAAGCTTTCGATGAATTTTCCGCAATTTCTCTGATACTGATTCGCATTTCTTCAACAGATGCGGTGACGCCCTGAACATTATCATTGATTTGTTCGGCCGTATTAGAAGCTTCGGTGGCCTGCTCGAAAGACTGCGTGGCACTGACCCCCATTGATCGACTGACCTCTGTGAGCATTTCCGATGAAGCGCTCAAGGTCTGTGATTGCCCTCCTATGGTGCGCATATTATTTTTCAAATGAGAGAAGAAACCCGCAAGCCCTTCTCCCAGCAAACCGATGGCATCACGCCCATTGACCTGGATTTCCTGAGTCAGATCTCCCTTTGAAGCACATTCAACGACATGCAGGATACTGTCCACCTTTGTTTGAAGTATCTCAGCCTGCTTTTTTTCTCTTTCACCTGATTCTTGAACCTTTTCTAAGGCAAAACGCATTTTCTCAATCGCCTTATTGAGTGCGAGGGAAATCCGTCCCGTTTCGTCTTTGTTCTTAATATCAAGACGTTGTGTCAAATCGCCATCCGCAACGCTTTCAAGGATCTTGACTACTTTTTTGAGCGGACTGATCATTTTTAGAATGAGTAAGACCGAAAATAAGATGACCGGGATGAGGGTGAGAATTCCGGCTTTAGCGGCATCAAAAAGGGCCTGTTCAATCTCTGATTCTACAGAGGCAAAGGTAAACGCAATTAAGAGATGACCGAGAATCTCTCCATCCTCATCTTTCAGTGCCCCTCTTTCATAGGATATTTGCCCACGTTTTACAGTATCTCCTCTTTGAATCTCTTCTTCCATATCAGAAGGCATTTCAAATGTTTTTGGAATAACCAGAAGAGGGGTTATCTCGTCGTCATAGACGACTGCCCCTTCAAAAATTGAATGAGATTGAAGGCCCTGAAGGGTTTTTTGAACGGCATCCATTCGACCGGCGGAGAGCCCAAGCTCCACATTATCGATACTGAATTGAACAAGCGTCGTGTGTTGTTCTTCAAAAAACAGAAGAATCGATTCTTTTTTTTTCTCCGTTAAAACTCCGACGACTGCGATAACAGTGACGAGAAGAGATGTGAAGAAGATAAGCAAGATTTTTTTGAGCATGGGCTTTTTCCTCTGAATACGTTTTCGGATGTTTTTTTTACCATGCAAATCTCATTTTGATCAACTGAGAAACAACCTGCTGGATTTCAAGTGTTTTTTCATCAATCAGGAGAACATCCGCAGCACGTATTTCTTTTTCATCTGCCAGATCATCCATACTTGCCACATTTTTTTTACGGATACTCTCTCCAAGTGTGCTGAAGTCCGTCCCCTCTTTAAGAACATAAAGTCTTAAACTTTCAGATGTAAACCCTTCCTTAACACTATGCACGATGATGAGGGTTTTTTTAAGCTTTGCGTCTTTCAGCATTTCCATCGGGCGATCATTTAAAATCACGATGACACTTGCCTTATCAAATTTTGAAACCGCTTTTTGTATCCCGGAATAATCGGCAACCGCGAGCAGATCAGCATTGTAAGCCTTCACCTTGAGATCTTTCGGAAAAGCTTTTTTGAATAAGTTTTTGTCCGCTTTATTTTTTCCAGAGTAGATCAGGTAGACATCTGCCGCTCCCCAGACAAGCGGCGTAGAAAATGACATGATGAATAAAAGCATACTTATTTTGAACAATAAATGCCGGATTTTTGAACGTCCCATATTATCCCCCTTCAGACTAGAACCAAAAAATAATCGATATCATATGCGTTGTGATCCGCTCTTTTCCGCCCGCAGCAACAAACGCGGCAGGTGCCTTGCCGAAGTCATCCAGCGTATGGCGTTGCCATTCATAACGAAGACGCGCTTGGTTTACAAACTGCCATTCCGACCCGACGGTGATGCGTGAGCGGTCAAAAGGGGTGAACACGGCTTGATCATTGGTATCGACATCATCGTAGCGCAGTACAAGCCGGACAAATCGGTCGCCGCTGTAGCGTATCGGAACATAAGATCCTTCCACATACCATGCGTTCATATCATAATCACCGGTGGATGTATTGAGCATTGCAGCACCACCCGACAATGGATCCGTTACGGGATTAACTCCCGCAGTCTGCTCAACACTTGCAGTCACCCATTCTCCTTTGAAGGTCCAGTCACGCTCAAGCCAGTTGAGATGAATTCCCTGCATCGTAACATCATGATCTCCATCCCCATCCCAAGCCCCTTGATACCAGGAGAAACCAATATCCAATGGAATATCCGTGCTGATAACAGTCAATTTAGCGACACTCGCTTTATTCTGATTATTATCTCTTGTAGTGTCATCCCCTTGATCCACAAGACCCGAACGAGGCCGCACAAGAGGTGTCATCATCCCGCCGTCCAATCGAATCGTATTGGAGTCAAGCACAGGACCATCATTTTGTAGGCCGTTAATCAAGGCGAACTTCAAATCAACAAATGCGACATCTCCCAGCTCATGATTCCAGTTCAACATTGCGCCTGTATCCAACCAACCCAAGCCGACGAAATTAGGCCCTGATGTAATCACCGGTGCAAGATTCCATGCCGTAAAGGGTTGGCTCATCAGGTTTTGTCTGAAATTGGGTTTGTTTTCATTGTAAGAGAGGAAGGGCACAAGGATTTTCCCAATGCGAAAGCTGAGTCCACCCAAAGTGTCAGCATCCCAGGCGTCGGTAATTTCCGGAATATCCAGTTCCACATAGGCATAATTTGGAGTAAAGGTGCTGGCATTGCTTCCGGCCTCCATTTCGACAGAAGCCAGGACCCCTTCAGAAACATTAAAATCAAAAAAGAGTGAAAACTCTCTGATTTGCATGATGCCGTCGTTCGGGTTTTCAGTCGGCGAGGTCGCATCATTGACATCAAGCAGTGTCGGCATTCCGCTTGGATCCATATAATGTGCGTTTCCATATCCACTGATGTGAAACTTTTCTGCGGCGAAGCCAAGTGATGCGGCTGCACCTGTGATCATGCTCGATAAAATAATTCCGAGCATGATCCTCTTTGTAGAATTTTGCATTTGCGAACCTCCATGATCACAATCTGATGTAAACGCAATAAACAATTCATTTGATTCTTGTGTGATGGGCGCTTTGATCAAGTCATGAATTATTTTTTCACAGCCAAAAACCCCAGCCTCTGCTTCGCTAAAGCGCCTACTGGATGAAATAGAATAAAAAATTTTCTGTATTCAATTAGGGAAACGAGATTTTCTGAAATGGCAAACAAACCAAAGTAAACTTGCTTCCCTCCCGGTAATTTCTCACCCTCTGACTATTGTAGCCGAATTTTTAAAAACTGCTTTTTTGACCCTCGTGGTTCGTTTTGCAGTAAAATATTGCCATCACTTTCAAACAAAAAAATCGATATAAAAATATGAGGGATGAAGATGGTTTTTAATCAGTCAAATGATGCGCTAAATCGTGACTTTTTATCTTTTACTGGTGTAGCCTAGGAAGGCAAGGTCGCCTCGGATTTTTCAAAAAAAGGAGACAGCCATCGCATCACCAGCCCTCAGATTATTCAGCTTAAAAACAATATCAACACCGTTCAAGGTTTTATTTACCTGCCTGCTCTTAACCCTCGGCATCGGCTATCTCTTTGCCCTCACCTATCTTTCATCTCGTTGAAATTGAACCCCACAATGCAGAGGAACACGGGCTGCTACAAGATGTCATCGAAAAATATTATGGAAAACGGGGGGGGGCACAACTTGAGGCCACCTTGAATGGTGCCATGGGAGATAACATTACTCCCGCTGAAAAGGAACAGATTTTTCTCTGGATCAAAGGAGGTGCAGGTGAGGAATCTTATGGGGATGTTGCACCGATTTTTCAGGAAAACTGTGCGATCTGCCACAACCCGAATTCTGGAATTCCAATTCTCCCCTTGACCTCTTTTGAGGAATTCGCCCTCCTCACCACAATGGATATGGGGCAGTCGGTGAAAGGACTTGTTCGGGTCTCCCACGTCCACCTTTTTGGGATGAGTTTTATTTTTTTATGACGGGTCATTAGTGTCTCGTTAAAAATGATACCAAAATGAGCTGATCAGGATTTATCGTATTGTCGGGTGGCGGATCGCCACTGAGCAAGGTCTTCAAACTTCGCATTTCAAATAAAGTGAGTTGAAGCAAACGAATGATTTGCTGCGTACTGTTTTTTGTCTTTGATTCAAATTTGATAAAAGCCAAGAGTGAATAAGCACACATCGCAATCCAGATCTGAGTCATCACTGCATTTTTTGTTGTGCCTATAAATGTTTTGATCTTCAGATTCTGTTTGATCCATTTGAAAAATAATTCAATTTGCCAGCGTCGTTTATAGATATCTGCAATTGTTTTTGCAGAAAGCGAAAAGTGATTTGTCAGAAAGACCTAGTGCTTATCCGTTTCAGGGTCACGGTAGCCAATTCGACGGAGGGCAATGGGATAGTCTTTTTTTGCTTTTACGCCAATAAATTGGATCGTTTGATCACTGCTCAGCCCTTGTTTTCTGGACACTTTCCGGCGTTTGAGTACGGCATATTTTACATTGGATTTCAGGCGACTGACAAAGAATATTCCCTGATTTGTCAATTGGTTATACCAACGATAATCTGTATAACCCCGATCACAGGCAACAATACTCCCGCTAGTAAAAGAGAGGCAAAAGACACATAATCACCCGATCCCTTCAGCACGACTTCACAAGGCCTCGCCATCTTTCGCACCGGTTCGGATCTTGATCGCCTCTTTAATCTCCGATACAAAGATATAGCCGTCTCCTTTTTTTATATCTTTTATTGATGTATCGTTGCAATGTAATCGGGAGAAAAAACAATGAAAAAAACACACCTATTTTTCATGATACTTTGCACAGGTCTTATGTTTGGGCTTCTGCCCGCCGAGGCTTCCGAGCTTGAAGCAGGTAAGGCTTTTTTTAAAAAAAACCGATGTATCCTATGTCACACCATTGAAGAGAGTGGGGGTAAAGTCGCCTCAGATCTTTCAAAAATCGGAAACAAACGCGAGCGTGCATGGTTTTTGAAGTTTTTCAAAAACCCAAAAAAATTAGTGCCCACGGCAAAGATGATGCCAATACAGGGCAGTGAAAAAGAACTCGCAGCCTTAGCCGATTATCTGCTGGCCCAAAAATAAGAGGAGACAGACATCACTTTACCCACCCCCCGACCGTTTAGCTTAAAAACAATATCTACACCCGTAAAGGTCTTATTTACTTGTCTGCTCCTGACCCTAGGCATTGGCTATCTTTTTGCCCTTGCCTATCTTTACCTCGTTGAAATTGAACCCCACAATTCAGAGGGACACGGTGTCCTGCAGGGTGTCATTGAAAAATATTACGGCAAACGGGGTGGCACGCGACTCGAAGCAGCCTTGAATGGTTCAATGGGAGATAATATTACGCCTGCTGAAAAGGAACAGGTCTTCCTCTGGATCAAAGGGGGCGCAGGTGAGAAAGCTTATGGGGCTGTTGCACCGATTTTTCAGGGAAACTGTGCGATCTGCCACAGCCCGGACTCGGGTTTATCCCTTCCCCCTCTGACCTCTTTTGAGGAAGTCGCAGTCCTTACCACAATGGACATGGGGCAATCAATAAAAGCACTTGTTCGCATCTCCCATGTCCATCTTTTTGGCATGAGCTTTATCTTTTTTATGACCGGCGGGATTTTTGCGCTGAGTGAACTCAATGTCCGATGGCGCAGCCTCATCATCGCCGCACCCTTCATCGCAATCTGGCTTGATATCGGTTCCTGGTGGTTTACAAAATTACAACCGATTTTTGCCTATGTCGTGATTTTTGGCGGACTATTGATGGGCATTTCATTGTTATTACAAATTGTGATCTCTCTTGGAGAGATGTGGCTTTGGAATGTCAAAAATAATAAACTTTGAATCTCTCCCGTCTTCTCTGCTGATTTTTAGGGACATCATGACCCGGATTAAAATCATCAGTGATAACCAAACAAACCCCGCGTTTTGATTAAATTCACGACCTGAGATGGCACCATCGCTTCCCATGAGGGGTCAGCATTTTGGATTTTCTTCAAGACCTCGCGAGAGAAGATCGGCAGACAGGATTCATCATAACCCTTCAGAGCAAGCAGATACTCATTTTCGTGTAGATGGGCATAAAGGTGCTGAAGGTTCGGCGTAACCTCCAGATTGGCAGCGGTGGTCAGCACCCCGCTTTTTGGGTCTTTCTTGGGATAGACATATAATTTCAGGTCATTTTTAAACAAACGACCAAAAGACTCTAGAATACCCCCTTCCAGGTCTGAATAATATTTTTCCTTAAAAATCTCGTTCACGATGCGAACACCCATGACCAAAACAATCATTTTATCGGTATAACGAAACAGGTAGTCCGCCAGTCGATAAAATCGGCCATAATTGGAGATCAACACAGTTTTTCCCAGGGCACCCAATAGATCGACACGATCTAGAAAGTCTTTGTGATCGATTTTCCCGTCTTCAGAAAGATTTCGTAAGGTCATTTCCGTCAAGACCGTAATCTCGCTGCCCTCTACTCCCGCCTCCTGGGCAAACTGAGCCTTAGCGCAATCCAGCATGTCGATCGCAACGCGTGTTACAGGACGAAAGCTGCCACGCTCAACAAGAATCGCTTTTTTGTAAAGAATTTCAGAGGGCTGAACCACATCGCCATCCGAGGTAAACATTGCGGAGTCGGCCAATCCTAAGCGCACCAGTTCCAGGCTCATGATGCGGTTGTCTTCATCTTTGAAGACTGGACCACTCAACTTGATCATGTCCACTTCCACCCGTTTGCGTGTCAAGTTGTCAAGCAATGATTCTAGAAAGGTTTCCATGTGATGATGCCGGAAAAATGCACCATGAATCATATTCACACCAAAAATCCCGAGCGCTTCCTGTTGATTCAGATTGGATTCATCCAGCATGCGAATATGGATAATGATTTCAGAAGGTTCTGTGCGAGGGCTCGCCTGAAATCGGATGCCGAGCCAACCATGAGATTCGTCTGTTTGTAAAAAGCTTCTGGCTTTCACCGTATTCGCAAAGGCAAAAAAAGTGGTCGTATCTCCGACAGAAGCATCTAATCGAGTCCTGAGCAGATTGAACTCACAGTCCAACATGCTCCGCAGGCGTTGTCGGCTGACATAACGTGCGGTGTCGCCGTAAATGGCATCACTCACGGTCATGTCGTAAGCAGAAATGGATTTGGCAATCGTTCCTGCCGCGCCACCGACTTTGAAAAAAAATCGGGCAACTTCCTGACCCGCGCCAATTTCAGCAAAAGTGCCATACTTTGCATGATCCCGGTTAATCTGCACGGCCTTTTGATTGGTACTGAGCATTTCTTGTACCATTTTGATCTCCTGTTAGTGTAAGTGAGCCGAAGAACTCATTCTTATCCGTATCTTTCCGGTAACAATTACACTTTCGCGCAGCGACACCAAACGCAGTCGCAGTGTGTCGGGTGGATGCAGCGCTCATCTTTGACACGGCTTTGAACATGTCGCTTCGCTAAAGGCAGCAGCAGGCTTTTTTTAAAGCTCATGCCATATTTCTCTTTCATAAAGGGACGGATTTCCGCTTGTCCTTTTAACTGTTTCATTAAGGTGCGATATGCTATCGCACCGAAACGATCAATTAACATTCTATTGACCATGCCGGCCTGAAGAAAAGGCAACAACTGTGCTTTCCAGAGCACATCATACGAGATATCCTGTATGATGCTCTGTGCTGAGAGATACCCCGATACCATGGCATAACGCATGCCGAAACCCCAGAGAAAATCCTGAAAACCCGCCGATTCTCCAATATAAAGACGTGGCCCATGCTCTTCTGACTTGGCGATGTAAAAATTGCCGAAGCCCCCAAATTCCCGTGGCTCGTTCATTTCAAAGGGGATCTGTTTTTGGAAGGCTTGTTTCATTTTTTCAAAACAGGCCTTTTCCTTGTGATAGTCTCGAAAAAGCACGGTCGCCATGGTCGCCAGCCCTTCATGAATCAAAAAATAGGCATAGCCCCCCGGAGCAATTTCATCATCTAAAATGGTCAGAGACTGGTCAGGAAGATCTGTATGAAAGGTCACGCCTTTTGCAATGGCATCGGCCCCTTTTGGCCCGGTGGCAGTAATGGTCCGTCCTTCGATTGTTTTTTTTCGATGTTCAAATAAAATCTCAACCCCGGCTTCGAGTGCTTGCATTTTAAGACCTTGATCAAGCGAGTCCGGCACCTGCCCGCGTCGCACCAAATAAAAAAGAGGCGTCTTGGACTGAAGGTCCAACTGCTCCCCCGTTGGGCCTTAGATTCGCCCCCCATAAAATGGCCCACAGCGAAAATTGATTGCGATGCCCATTTTATCCAGCGTTTCCAGAATATCTTCTTCCTGGCTCCAATTCTCGATGCCCTGAAAATCGCCATGAAAGCGGCATCCGACATCTTTACGGGCTTCATACACCTTCACCTGGAATCCGGCCTTCTGAAGGGTCATTGCCGCGACAAGCCCAGAAGGGCCGGCACCGACAATCTCCATTTCTTTTTTCCCCATTTTCTTTATCTCCACTGCACTCATTCAAATAGCCTGATCGTATTCCTCTATCAGCTGCTCCAACTCAAGGCGTTCAACCACTTCCTTTTCTAATAGACGCGCTTTGAGGGTTTCTAGCAGTACTTTTTTTTTGTTTAAAGTTTTTGTAACACGCTCATGAGACTCTCTGAGAAGCACCTGAATTTCTTCATCAATCGTCTGGGCTGTCTTTTCGCTATATTCTTTTTGGGAATGAGAAATTCCCATCTCGAAACCCATCGGTGAGCGCGGAGATTCAAAGGTCACCAGACCAAGCTGCTCAGACATCCCGTATTGGGTGATCATGTGGCGAGAAAGATCAGTGGCGCGCTGAAGATCATTCTGCGCCCCCGTAGAAATATCGTCATAAATAATCTCTTCCGCCACCCGACCGCCCAGCAAGACATCCAGGCGATCCAATAATTCGGTTTTTTTCAAGAGGTAGCGGTCTTCAGTCGGGAGTTGCTGCGTATAACCCAGTGCCGCAATACCACGAGGAATGATCGAAATTTTTGCGACCGGATCTGCATGTTTACGAAACATGGCAATGAGGGCATGTCCCGCCTCGTGATAAGCGACGGTCTCTTTTTCCTTGGGATTGATGACGCGGTTTTTCTTTTCGAGTCCTCCGATAATGCGATCAATCGCGGCATCAAAATCGGCCATTTCAACGGACTCTTTTTCTTTGCGCGCTGCAAGCAAGGCCGCTTCATTCACCAGGTTGGCAAGATCCGCACCCACAAAACCGGGGGTTTTGGCTGCAATGACCGTGATATCCAGGTTTTCCGAAATCTTTACTCCTTTGGTATGCACCTTCAGGATTTTTTCACGCCCTTTTATATCCGGCCGATCAATTGCCACATTCCGGTCAAATCGTCCTGGGCGAAGCAAGGCGGGGTCTAAAATCTCCGGTCGATTAGTCGCCGCCATGATGATGACGCCCTTGTTGGTATCAAAACCATCCATTTGCACCAGAAGCTGATTCAAGGTCTGTTCTCGTTCATCGTTTCCCCCCATCGGACTCATGCTCCGCGCTTTTCCCATGGCATCCAATTCGTCGATAAATATGATACAGGGGGCTTTTTCCTGGGCCCTGGCAAAGAGATCACGCACACGAGCCGCACCCACCCCCACGAACATTTCCACAAAATCTGAGCCACTCATACTGAAAAAAGGCACGGCAGCTTCGCCAGCGACAGCCTTCGCCAAGAGGGTTTTTCCCGTGCCGGGTGCGCCGACTAAGAGCACTCCTTTTGGAATATTCCCGCCAAGCCGACGATAGCGCTCCGGATTTTTCAAAAAAGAAACGACTTCCATCAGCTCTTCTCGCGCTTCGTCAATACCAGCTACATCGTCAAAGGTCACTCCCGTTTCTTTTTCAACGTAGACTTTGGCTTTATTTTTTCCGATCTCCATCACACCGCTTGCACCGCCCATGTGCCGCATGAAAATAGACCAAATTCCCACAAAAACGACTGCGGGCAAAATCCAGGAAAGCAGTGTGGTCAACCAGGTGCTTTCCACTTGACCCGCAAAACGCACATTGGCTTTTTCCAATTCCTGAATCAGCGTGGGGTCATCGACCCGGATTGTCGTAAAACGGTGTACGCCATCCCCTTCATTGCTTTTTTCAAGGGTTTGTTCAAGCTGTTTGATCTTCTCCGGTGGAAGTATTTTTTCCAGGCCCTTAATCGAAACGCTACCGCTAATACGTTGTGTACTGAGGGTCACTTCTTTGATCTGTGCCGTTTTTAAGAGGGATTTGAAATCACTATAGCTGAGATTTTCGACATGAGGCGCAAAAAATAGACTTTGAAATATCGTTAAAATAAAAAAAGTAATAATGAAGTACCAAAGTGAAAACTGTTGTTTATTTTTTTCCATCAGAGCTCTCCTCTGCTCCAGTAAAAACAGATGATCTGTTCTAAAATCCTCTGAGTGAGATCGCTCGATTGACCCGGGAAATTGCAATCTCGTAAGCGGCGGTGCGTAGGTCAACCTGCTTTTCTCGAAAGGATGCAAGCAGCAAGTCCCTTTGGGACCCTTGTAGATCGAGAGAATCAAAGGCCCGTGATAGGAAATGACGCTGGGCATCCTGGCAAACACATTTTTTCATTTCAACCGTCATTTTTATTTCCTCGCATCGTCGCAACATTATAAATTGGGGTCCAAGTCAAGGCAAAGAACCAACCGTAACCGTAGCTTTCAATCAAACCCAAGAAGAAACTGCCCCAAGTGAGCCACTCAAAACCCGGTAGTAGCTTTTGCCAAACACTGTACATCGCGTGGGCTGGAAAAAGAAGATCGAAAAGCACACAGAGCGTGAAGCTGATGGCGATGGTCAAACTGGTCGCATGACCCACCGCTGAAATCGAAAGTCCCCGTTTCATGAATCACCTCCCTTCAGTTGTTTTAAAAAAGCTTCGGGATCAGCATCAAATTGGTCGAGACATTTTTTTGAGCAAAAGCGATAGAGCTGATTCTTGTGCATTTTTCCATAACCTGAGTCGGATTCAACGGCCATACCACACACCGGGTCGGTCTGTTTCCCATCTTTTGCCGGGGGGTTTGTGTGTTCATGGTTTTTGTCTTTTTTCCCATGTTCACCGTGGCCGCCATGCACCATGTGCGCACCGCAACCAAATCGCATCATGAAGTAGAAAAAAGCGGCGAAAAGTAGAAATGATCCTAAGCCTTCCATGCTAGCCTCCTTCCTTTCTTCCCTTCTTTGCTTACAATTCCATCAACAACAGCAAGTACTTTTTTGGGAAACACTTTTGTTTCCCTCCTCGGAACAACATCCAGCGGGCTGCTCAGAACCATCACGGCAACAAGCAGACTCATCTTGACCTTGATCGTTTTTATCCCGACCGCCCAACACACGATTCGGGTCTTTTTCAAAGGTCGTCTTGCAGGATATCGAACAAAAATGATAACAACTGCCATTGTAGGTCCTCGTTAATTTCGTGTTTTTTTCATCAACGTCCATTCCACAAATCGGATCCTTGACCATCGGTTCACCTCCTTTTTTATAGACCATATCTTTCATCACTACAGTTTCACGTTTCTAAGACGAAGTGCATTCATAATGACTGACACCGAGCTAAGACTCATCGCCGCCGCAGCAATCATCGGCGAAAGCAACATGCCGAAGAAGGGATACAAGACCCCAGCGGCAACCGGCACCCCGAGTGCGTTGTAGATAAAGGCAAAGAATAGATTCTGCCGGATATTGGCCATTGTCGCCCGGCTCAAACGCCGTGCCCGAACAATGCCACGTAGATCGCCTTTCACCAGAGTCACACCCGCACTTTCCATGGCGACATCAGTTCCCGTCCCCATGGCGATACCCACCTGAGCCTGAGCCAGGGCGGGGGCGTCATTGATGCCATCACCCGCCATCGCGACAATCTTTCCTTCAGCCTGCAAGGCTTTCACCACCGAGGCTTTCTGGTCAGGAAGAACCTCTGCCTGAACCTGATCAATGTCGAGTTTTGAGGCGACCGCTTCTGCAGTCTTCAAGCTGTCTCCGGTCAACATAACCACTTTGATGCCTTCTTTATGTAGATTTTCAATGGCTTCGGGAGTCGATGCCTTTATCGGATCGGCCACACCAACAAGGCCTGCGGTTTTGCCGTCAATCGCCAAAAACATCACCGTCTGCCCCTCTGCTCGGCCAAGATCAGCCTGTCCGGGCAGTTCACCCGCCTTAATGTCGAGACTTTCCAACAGTTTGATATTGCCAAGCGCAACGATGTGACCCTCAACTTCGCCTGTTACCCCTTTACCGGTAATCGACTGAAAGTTGTTTGTTTTGCTCAAAGCAACACCACGTTCCTCGGCCCCCCGGACAATGGCCTCAGCCAAAGGATGTTCGCTCGACCGTTCCAGACTGGCGGCTAAACCTAAAGCCAGCTTTTCTTCAAAGCCGCCGACGGTGGTGACGGAAACCAGTTTTGGTTTTCCCTCTGTGAGCGTGCCGGTTTTATCGACGACTAAGGTATCGACCTTTCTCAAGATTTCCAAAGCCTCGGCATTTTTGATTAAAACGCCCATCATTGCGCCTTTTCCCGTACCCACCATGATCGACATCGGCGTCGCAAGACCCAATGCACAGGGGCAGGCGATAATCAAGACCGCCACTGCGTTAATGACCGCATAGGCGATGGCAGGTTCCGGGCCGATGGCCGCCCATATAATAAAGGTTAAGATGGAAATGATGACCACAACCGGGACAAAATAACCCGCCACAACATCGACCAGCTTCTGGATCGGTGCACGGGTGCGCTGAGCATCAGCAACCATAAGGACAATTTGCGAAAGCAGGGTATCCGCCCCTACTTTTTCGGCCCGCATCAGAAGCCCGCCGGTGCCATTAATCGTTGCACCAATGAGTTTTTCTCCCGCCGATTTTTCAACCGGAATCGGCTCTCCTGTCACCATGGATTCATCGACATTACTTTCACCCTCAACCACCGTGCCGTCCACCGGAATTTTTTCACCGGGACGCACCCGCAAGACAAAACCGAGTTTCACATGTTCTAAGGGAATGTCTTCTTCTGTGCCATCTTCTCGAACGAGACGGGCTGTCTTAGGTGCCAGCCCGAGCAAGAGTTTAATGGCAGCGTTGGTTTGACTCCGAGCCCGAAGTTCGAGCAGTTGACCTAAGAGCACCAGTGCTGTAATCACTGCGGTCGCTTCAAAATAGACCGGAACAACCCCAAATGCGTTAAAGACCGTTTTAGGGAAAATACCCGGTATCACCACACCAATAAAGGAATAGAGCCAAGCGACCGAAACACCCAAGCCGATCAGGGTAAACATATTCAGGTTTCGCGTGATGACCGATTTCACAGCGCGCACGTAAAAAATCCAACCGCACCACCAGACAACCGGCGCGGAAAGTACCAGCTCTATCCATTGCCGCAGCCTCGGGTCAATGATTTCTGCCATGGCCGCAGGCCAGAATTCTGCTGCCATTGCGCTAAAAAAAACGGGAATGGCTAAAACGGCGCTCACCCAAAAACGGCGGTTCATGTCATCCAATTCGCTCGTATTTTCTTCTGCTTCTACGGTGCGTGCTTCGAGTGCCATGCCGCATTTTGGACAATCGCCGGGGCCGATTTGTTCGACCTCCGGGTGCATCGGACAGGTGTAAGTCGCCTCCGATTCGAGCGCGTCTTTTCCCTCTACGCTTTCTTCTTCGGGAGGAGCTAAATATTGATCGGGTTCTTTTTGAAAGGCGGACAAACACTTTGCACTACAAAAATAATAGATCTCCCCTTTGTGCTGATGACTGCCTGCCGCTGACGCTTTTTCGATGTCCATCCCACAAACAATATCTTTAGCCATTTTTCACCTCCCCATGTTTATCTTTAATCTGATGGTTTTACCCTTCAAGCTATGTGTTACTCACAGGTAAAGCATTTTTAAAATGATCCATTCACGAGGATGTCTTCCTTGTTTTAATTGTTGTCACCGGACAAACGGCCATTCGCACAACGCGTTCCGCCTGGCTCCCCATTAACATGTGGTTAAGACCCTTTCTGCCATGGGTCCCCATCATGATGAGATCTGAATCCATCTTTTCCGCCATGCGCAGAATTTCAAGATAGGGTGTGCCATTGGCGATCTCGAACGTGGCCGTAATTTCTGCTTGGGCCGAACGAATGACTAGATCATTCAATAAGGCACGGGCACGGTCCATCATATAGGCGTAGCCTTCATCGAAAAGTGCAGTCATCTCATCGGGATGATCAAGACGATCTACGACATGAAGAAAACACACCTCAGCACCAAACTGTTTGACCATTGGCAAGGCCGCATCAATGGCCTCATTGGATAATTCAGAAAAATCAGTTGGAATCAGTACCTTTTTAACACCCATCACACACCTCCTTATCTAAATCATTAGCTTATGGTTTAATTCTAAAACCTATGTGTCGCTCACAGGTCAAGGGTTTTTTTTATGGGTAGGAGAAAACTTGAGGTGGAGACTGGATTTAGCGGGTTTCGTGGCAATGCGCGCAGGCTTCGGAAATCGTGCGGGCTAAATAAAAACCCGGGGGTTGTGCCAAGAGCGCACGTCGGGCCGCAACGAGTTCTTGTCGAAATTCGCTAATGTGCCCCGAAACCTCCTGATGATTTGAGGGCCACCCTTCCGTTCCGAGGCTCGCTGTCATTGCCTCCATTTCCAAGAGAATTCCTACCGCTTCCTGTGTTTGGATTTTTCCGGGTTCCTCAATCTCACTCAGGATGCGATCAAGCCGTGCGACTTTTTGGGCCAGCCGCGACATTGTCGTGTGTAACTGCTGAGCGGTAATGTAATTGAAGTTAGGGGGATAGGTGTGTTCACGAATATGTTTCAGAGAACTTGCACTACATGCAACAAAAATTGTACTAAACAATATGAGAAACGTAATGACCAGACTGGAATTCTTAAGACGACTCTGACTTTTCAAAACCCACCTCCTTTTTCTTTTAAGTCCCAACCTTTCCAAAGTGCATAAACTGCGGGAATGACCAAGAGCGTCAGAATGGTCGAAGAAATCAATCCCCCGACCATGGGTGCGGCAATGCGTTTCATGATTTGTGAGCCACTTCCGGTAGACCACATAATGGGCAATAGGCCAATGACCGTGGTTGTGGTCGTCATCATGACAGGGCGTACCCGCTCAAGGGCGGCCCGGATCACCGATTGATAAAGATCGGTAACACGGGTCATTTTCCCTTCTTCTCTGCGATCTTGATAAGATTTTTCGAGATAGACAAGCATAATGACACCGGTTTCTGCTGAAAGCCCGGCAAGGGCAATGAAGCCCACGCCAATGGCGACGCTCATGTTGTAACCCAGCAAATAAACCAGCCAGATTCCGCCAATCAAGGAAAAAGGAATGGAGAGCATGACGATGAGGCTTTGCGTGAAATTGCCGAAGTTAAAATAGAGCAAGAGCATGATAATCACGAGGGTGATGGGAAAAACAACCTGCAAACGCTTCTGCGCCCGCTCCATATATTCGTATTGTCCGCTCCAAAGCAGGGAGTATCCTGCGGGCAGTTTGATTTTTTCCTGAACGACGGCTTGTGCATTTTTGACATAGGTGCCGACATCAATTCCCCTAAGATCAACATAAATCCAGGCATTGAGACGGGCATTTTCACTTTTGATGGCAGGTGGGCCTTTTGTGATTTTTAAAGTTGCGACTTGGGAAATGGGGATGTGCTCGCCTTTTTCTGTCGGGATTAAGATGCGCTTCAGATCGGCAATATCGTCACGAAGCTCCCTTTTGTAGCGCAGATTGACGGGATAGCGCTCCAGACCTTCAACCGTTTCAGTAATATTGACACCGCCGATTGCAGTCATAATGACATCTTGAATATCTCCAACGGTTAGGCCGTAACGGGCCGCTTTTGCGCGATCGATTTCATAATCAAGGTAGTTACCCCCTGCAACCCGTTCGGAATAAACGCTCAAGGTCCCTGGCACCTCCCTTAAAACGGCTTCAATTTCTTTTCCGACGCGTTCTAATACCACGAGGTCTGCTCCGGCGACCTTGATGCCGACGGGCGTTTTAATGCCGGTGGAAAGCATGTCGATGCGGGTTTTAATCGGCATTGTCCAGGCATTGGTCACGCCGGGAAATTTAATGGCATCGTCGAGCATCTCAACCAGTTTTTCAACCGTTGTTATGCCCTCTCGCCACTCTGATTCGGGTTTAAGTACGATAGTGGTCTCCATCATGGCAAGGGAGGCAGGGTCAGTCGCCGTTTCGGCACGTCCTACTTTTCCGACCACATGTTTCACCTCAGGAAAGGACTTGATGATGCGGTCGGTCTGTTGCAGCAACTCTTTTGCCTTTGTAATGGAGATACCCGGCAGGGTCGTTGGCATGTAGAGTAAATCCCCTTCATTTAAAGGAGGCATAAATTCCGAACCGATTTTAATAAAGGGGTAGGCACTTGCCACCAGGATCAGTATGGAGATGATGATCACCGTTTTTCTAAATCGAAGTACGGCAGTGATGACGGGTCGGTAGGACCAGTTTAAAAACCGCGCAATCGGGTTCTTTTTTTCCGAGGGGATTTTTCCGCGAATAAAATAGCCCATGAGGACTGGAATAACCGTCACCGAGACGAAGGCTGCGGCAGCCATCGTATAACTCCAGGTATAAGCAAGCGGTCTAAACAAGCGTCCTTCCTGAGCTTCAAGGGTGAAGATCGGCATGAAGGAGACAATAATAATCAGCAGGGAGAAAAAGAGGGAAGGCCCGACTTCGGCTGCCGCATTTTTAATGATCTCCCAATGTTCTTTTTTATCGCGGTCCCGTTCAAGGTGTTTGTGGGCATTTTCGACCATGACAACAGCCGCATCGACCATCACTCCGATGGCGATGGCAATACCGCCGAGTGACATGATATTGGCATTGATCCCTTGCAGATTCATTAGAATGAAGGCAATGAGAATGCCCAGCGGTAGGCTGGCCAGGGCCACAAAGGCCGAACGGAAGTGCAGCAAAAAGAGGACGCAGACCAGGGTGACGACGATCAACTGTTCAGTTAATTTTTCTTTCAGATTTGAAATCGCCCGCAGGATGAGGCCGGAGCGGTCGTAGAACGGAAGGATCTTCACTCCTTCCGGCAGACCGGCTTCAAGTGTTGCGAGTTTCTTTTTGACATTTTGAATGGTTTCCAAGGCGTTCTCTCCGAAACGCATGATGACGATGCCACCGACAACTTCTCCTTCACCATTTTTTTCAAGAATGCCGCGCCGAAGTTCCGGGCCGAGGCGCACCTTGGCCACATCTCGAATGAGGATGGGTGTCCCTTTGTCATCAACACCGACAGGGGTCTGTTCGAGGTCTTCAATCGACTTGATGTAACCCAATCCACGCACCATGAATTCCGTTTCGGCCATTTCAATAACCTTGCCACCAACGTCCTGGTTGCTGCGTTTGATAGCGTGTTTGACTTTAGAAAGGGGCAGGTTATAGGCGATGAGCCGATTCGGATCAATCTCTACCTGGTATTGTTTGACAAAGCCGCCAATGGAGGCGACTTCTGCCACACCTGCGACACTTGAAAGTTCATAGCGTAAAAACCAGTCTTGTATCGAACGCAATTGGGCCAGGTCGTGCCGATCGGATTCGACGGTATATTGGTAGATCCAGCCGACACCTGTGGCATCGGGGCCCAGTGTCGGCGTGACACCTGAAGGCAGCTTTTTTGAGACATAGTTCAAATATTCCAGCACACGACTTCTGGCCCAATAGAGATCTGTGTCATCCTCAAAAATGATGTAAACAAAGGAAAAACCGAAAAAGGAGTAGCCCCTGACCGTTGACGCTTTCGGAACAGAGAGCATCGTCGTGGTTAAGGGATAGGTGACCTGATCTTCGATCACCTGTGGGGCTTGCCCCGGAAATTCGGTGAAGATGATGACCTGCACATCGGATAAATCAGGAATGGCATCCAGTGGAATCGTGCTCACAGCATAGATGCCTGCTCCAGATAAAAAAAAGGTGAAGAGCAACACAAGAACCCGGTTTTTAATCGAAAAACCAATGACCTTTTCCAGGACACCTTCTTTTTTCATGGCATGCTCCCTTCCGTCCCTGCGTCCATTTTCATGCCTTCCATGTCATCCGTGCTATTTGTGTCTTCCATCCCGGACATGTCGCCATTCTCTTTCATTTCACCCTGATCCGGCATGTCGTTCTTTCCTTTGGGTGAGATCATTTTTGCGATGGCCTCATTCAAGCGGCTTTCGGAATCAATGAGAAACTGCGCCGAGATCACCACCTCCTCACCTGAACGTAGTCCTTCAATGATTTGGCTTTCATTTCCGGATTCAATGCCGACCTTGACCTCTCTCGGTTCAAATTTTCCGGGTGCCCGCACAACAAGGATCTTTTCCTTTCCGTCGACACGTAAAATTGCCTCGGAAGGAATGACAAGGGCATCCACCTGCCGCGTGGCCTCAATACTCACATCCGCATACATATCAGGTTTTAGCAGGGCCTTTGAATTGTCGAATTCGAGGCGAACTTTGATGGTTCGCGTCTTGGCTTCCACATAGGGATAAATGTAGGTGATTTCGCCCTCGAAGGTCTTTCCGGGCAAAGCCGTGAGTGTCATTTTTCCGATATCACCGACGGAGATCCAAGGCAGTTCGTATTCGTAAATATCGACATAGACCCACACCTTTTTCAGCCCTGCAATCCGGTAGATTTCGGTTTTAGGGGTCACAAACTGCCCTTGCCGTGCGCCGATTTTCAAGACAAACCCTTCAAAGGGGGAGTGGATATGCAGATACTGTTTAATTTGCCGATCTTTTTCCAGCTCTAAAATTTGATGCTCTGGTACGTCCAAAAGTTCAAGGCGTTCTCTGGACGAGGCGACAAGGGCTAAAGCACCCTTTTGAATCTCTTCAATCGGGCTATCGGCCAAAACTTTTTGGTTATCTAAGGCCAGTAAATATTCCTGCTGACTGGTGACCAATTGCGGCGAATAGATGCTGAGCAACAACATATCTTTTGAAACGGGCTGGCCCGTTTTATCAACATAGAGTTTTTCGATCCAGCCTTGTGTTTTGGGATGCAGACGGGAAAGGCGTTCTTCGTCGTAGTCCAAACGACCAATGGTATTGATGTTTCTCGAAAGGGTTTTAAGCTCCGCAAACGCTGTGCGTACACCGATGTTCTGCGTGGTGACCGGGTCAATCCTGACTGTGCCGGTGGGATCACCGTCATTGTTAGCATCGTCGGCGTAGACCGGCACATAGGCCATGCCCATGTCATCGGTTGTGGGTGTGACAGAGGTCATGTCGGGATTCATGGGATGACGATAAAAAAGCGGCTCGGCCTCTGCTTCTTCGCTTGCGGGACTTGTTGTCTGATTCGAGTTTTGATTTGCAAACCAATAACCACCGGATAATCCGAATAAAAGTGCAATGGCTGCAAAAACCAGATTATTTCGCATTGATTTGCTCCTTTCCAATCATATGAGCAAGCTGAGCCAAGGTGATATTGGCTTCGCTCAAGGTCTTCCAATATTGGATTTCAAAGTTATAAAGCGTGAGTTGAGCACGCACGAGATTCAAAAAATCAACCTTGTTGACCTGGTAGCCGGATAACATCGAAGCCACGGTTTGTTTTGCCTGCGGAATAATACCCGTTTTAAATAAAGAAACCTGCGCACTCAATTGTCGATAGCTTGCCAAGGCACTGGAGATTTCTGACTCAATCTGTTTTTGTTGATCTGCAAGCATCCAGCGGGCGGTCGTTAATTCATGCAAACGCTGGTCTATGGCCTTGCTCTGTTTGTTTTTTCCGTAGACGGGCAGGTTCATCGAAAAAAGCAGGCTGACAAAATCGGAGCGGTCCCCGCGCCCCGGATTTTGTCCGCCTCTATAACCGTAAACCGCACCGAGTTTAAAATCCGGTTCATAGCCTTTTTTGGCTAAATTGAGTCGGCTACGGGCAGCAAAAATACGGTCTTTGAACGCAGCAAGCAAGGGACGATCTTTTTTATAGTCTTGCAGTAAACGCTTTTCGTTCGGTACCGGAGGCAGTGTTTCTGAAACGGTCTTTGGGAGTTGGATCCCTTGATCGGTCGGACGGTTTAAGAGTCCATTTAAGGACGCCTCCGTCTTGCGCCGCTTTGCATGAAGGGTGATTTCCAGATCAAGCAGTTTTGAAAGTTCTAGCTGTGCAAGCAAGACATCCTGTTGTAAACCCTTGCCGACCTTGTATTTTGTCTGGGCGATTTCAACAAATTGAGTGAGCAGTGTTTTATTTTGCCCGATAATTTCTAAGGCCATGTCGTTTTTAAAAATAGCCCACCAACGGGTTTTGACTTGTCGGATGAGAGATAAACGCGTTTCGTTCACCGACTTTTCTGCAGCCTGAGCCTGGTATTGGGCCGTCTTTTTTCTCAAGGCCAGCTTTCCCGGAAAGGGAAAGGCCTGCATGATGCCGACCTGGAGTTGTGTCATCGGCTCCTGTTCGAGATTAAAGGTATCGGTCGGAAGATTGCGTGCATTGAGACTCAAATGAGGGTCGGGTAGGCTTTCTGCTTGAGAGGGCTTTTTCGCCAAAGCCTTAGCGAAGGAGCCGACTCTTGCAAGGCCTGGATTGCTGTTGAGGGCCTCTGAGATCGCGTCTTGCAATTGAAGTAAATCCTCCCTTGTATGCTTAACCTCCTCTTCAGATTTTGCCTGTGTTGGCATCAGAATTATCAGAGAAATCAATAAAAAAGAATAGAAAGTCAGGCGAAACATGGGAAAACCTCCATTTTTTATCGTTTAAAACCACTCCGTCAAGAAAACCAGCTCAACCTTACAAGCTGTGTGCTGGACACAGGTCAAGTCTTTTTATCGGTGAGGGAGAGACCCGAAATGACAATTAGTCAATAGGAGGTTGTCGGACTTAGATCAATTCCTGCGTGCAGGCATAATGGACGACTCTATCCTTCTTCATCCATCGCCTCTATCAGATGGCAAACGGAATGCCCGTTGGGTATTCCGTCCGGCATGACTTTCCATTGCGCGAGGGCTTTTTCCATGCGAATCTGTAGATGTGCCATGGCATCAAGCCTCTCCCGATTTTCTTTAATCCGACGCGCGATAAGATCTCGCACTAAGGGGCAGGGAGAATCATGGTTTTCAGCATGGTCTAGGATTTGAGAAATTTCAGAAAGCGTAAAACCAAGCCCCTTTGCGCGTAGGATGAATTTCAAACGTTTAATGTCATTAAAGGAAAAAAGACGGTAGCCATTTTCTTGATGACGTTCCGGCTTTAAAAGACCGATGCGGGTATAATAACGCACAATTTCAGCGGGGATACTGACCTTTCTTGCCAACTGGACCACTGTCATTTCATCCCTCCGTCTTGGTGTGAATAAAGAACATATTTTTTCCTATCTTTTGTTGTTCTACTCTTCACGATCTTGTTAATTTTTGAACCGAAAATACGAACATTCTTCTTCTGGCTGGTATACGCCTTTTTCAGAATAATTTCAATAAAGTCAGCTATTTAAACAAAGTCTAAAACAACCTCTATCTTTAAGGTTTCACAAAAGCGCGTAGGGAGTTCTGGCTTGAAAAATAGGAATAAATTGACGATACTCTCCTTGTTTTTTTAAACATATTTTTCTGAACGAAGAGGGAAGAAATGACTCGACGCCAAAACACCATGCTCGCTCTTTTTTTAATCCTGTTTTTTACACCACATTCGCATGCCGAAGAAGCCCTTCATGCACAATCTCGTTTTTTAAGTCGTGCTTTGCTTTCTTCTCCCGCGACAGGCCTGTCTTTTATGACCCCCCGAAATTTTAGCGGGGCCTACGATGCACAGTCAGGGACCTTCTTTTTAGAAAATCGTGACGATTTGTTACTCGGGGTTTACGGTTTTTCTGAAGCGACTTTGCATGAAGTCGCGGAGGTGGTCGGTGCTGCCGTCAAAAAACTCGGCTTTGAATTGAGCCCGGTAGACACGCAAAATTTGGATGCCAATACCGTATTAGCGACTTATCAAACCCTCTCCGCTCAAGGCAAGGGCATCATGGTCGGCATCGCAAAAGTCGGACAAAATAAAAATGCCATCGCGATGATCGGTTTTGGAAAAGCCGATCAAGAAGAAAAAATCAAAAAAAAGCTTCAGCGTATTTTGGCGCAGGTGGAATGGAAAAAACCTGAAGCCCACACCTGGCAAAAAAATTTGGCGGGGCGGGTACTGAGCACATCGGGCTCAGATTCAAACACTTCTCAGGGGGGCGCAGGCGGATCGGGCTCAGCCGTTTCCGGGACAGAGACCACCCTGAGCTTTTGCGGCGATGCGTCTTATGCCTATCAGACAAAAAAAGAGTCCTTTTTTTCAGCAGGCGGTATGTCCATTGATAACAGCAGTAGTGATGCCCACCAGGGCCGCTGGCGTCTGGTTGCAACCCTGATCGGAGAAGCCTTTTTGATCTTGGATGCAAGAGACGGAAGAAGCTTTTTATGGCCGATTGAAGAGACAGACACGGGTGCAAAGGTGGATGGGACATTTTACCAAGCAGAAGGCAGTGCTGCTTGTCATCGTTAGATTTCAGAAGACCAGGGGGCTTCCACGTTAATTGAGAACGCCCCCTAATCTGTTACTGAACTGCTTTTTTTTGCTCAGATACATGCATTCCTCTCTGGCGTCGATTCAGGGTTTGCGTGAGCTTTCCTGTTTCACCCCCGATTCCAATTGTTTTTCTTGGGTAAAATGAGAATCTTGTTCTCGGCTATTTTATTTGTTATCTTGTCTGACTGGAAATTTGTGCTGTGGTTGTGAACAGACCCGACTTATCGACATGATGGAGTAATTATGGCAAGCAAAACCAAATTAGAAACAAACGACAACGGATTGACATTAGGCATTGAAGGCTTTTCTTATTCAGATCTCTATGAACCAGAGCGACTCAAGGCGCTCAGCACCACCTTTTATGAATCGTTAAAGGCCGCTGACCCTGCCTTGTATGACCACTTTATGGCCTACAGTAAAGAACCCGAAGGTTCACTCACCCCTCCGGAAGAAGCCGAGCTGCTCATTTCACTGGCCTTCCACCAGAGTCGATTTATGGCTCAGCTTTTCAATATTAGCGAAGACCGTGAACACTTCATGGAAAACATCCAATCTCAGAAACCACTTTTTCGTTTCAAAAAAGAGTTTGTACAAAAACGGGCATTAAAAAAATTCTCGAAAGATGATTTGGCCTTACTCGATTATGAAAGCTTGAATGATAAAGCACGTCTTCTCATTGAGACGATGCTGGCCCCCATTCCTCTGGAACACGACAGCGAATTGCTCTTTGCAACCGTCACTTGCCGTCTGATTGATGCGGAAAAAGCACTCGCTTTAAAAATCAAGCGTGGGGAGGCCCTGCCCGCTGAAATCTTAGACGACATGACAAACACGCTGGAAGGTTTACTTAAAGCCCCCGATGTGAATACATTGTTTCCCAAACTCCTTGAAACACGTCCGGATTCTGGAAAAGATGAAGACCTTCTGCTTTTTGCACAATCTCTTTTAAAAATGCTGGAAGAATGGGTTTTTGCAGCCTATCATCTTCCCAGCGAAGCATGTGCGACCGAAGGCTGGGATGCCTTCAATACGCCTCACGCCGTTGATTTTCAGAATCTGGTTGAAATTGTGCGTCCTGATGAAACAATGCCTGAACGCATCATCGGTCCTGAAGAAACCTTGCGCCGCCGCGACGGTTTTGAATTGACCGACCGCCGTTATTCCGAAAAACAGGTGTTGTCTGAAATTGATTATTGTGTCATCTGCCACCCCCGCGAAAAGGACAGTTGTCGGATTGGGTATAAAAAGCGCAAAAGTAATGAATTGGATCACAACCCCTTAGGCATCGAACTGACCGGCTGTCCTTTGGACGAACGTATTTCAGAAATGCACTATTTACACGCCGAAGGGGATGCCATTGCCGCACTGGCCGTCATTGTCATGGACAATCCCATGGTGCCTGCCACCGGACACCGAATTTGCAACGATTGTATGAAGGGCTGTATCTATCAGAAAAAAGATCCGGTCAATATCCCTCAGGCCGAAACACGTATCCTGACCGACGTATTGGATTTACCTTATGGTTTTGAAATCTACAGTTTGCTCACCCGCTGGAATCCCATTAACGTCAAGCGTCCTCAGACGCTACCTTACAATGGGAAAAACGTGCTTGTTGTGGGCATGGGGCCCGCAGGTTTCACACTCGCGCAGTTTTTACTCAACGAAGGTTTTGGGGTTTTTGGTGTCGATGGTTTAAAAATCGAACCCTTGCCAGAAGTTCTCGTGGGCAATGAGAACACAGCACCACAACCTGTCAAAGATGTAACCACCCTCTATCATGAGTTGGACGAGCGTATTTTATCGGGCTTCGGCGGTGTCGCAGAATACGGGATTACAGTGCGTTGGGACAAAAACTTTCTGGACTTGATTTATCTTACACTCGCCCGCAGAAACCGCTTTAATCTTTACGGCGGTGTACGTTTTGGAGGCACGATCACTGTTGAAGATGCCTGGAAACTGGGCATGGATCATGTGGCCATTGCCGCAGGTGCCGGAAAACCTACTATTCTCTGGATGAAAAACAACCTGATTCGGGGTGTGCGAAAAGCCAGTGATTTTTTGATGGCTTTACAATTAACAGGGGCCTTCAAAAAAGCCTCGCTCGCAAACTTGCAGCTTCGTCTACCTGCAATCGTTGTCGGGGGCGGTTTGACTGCCATTGACACCGCAACCGAAGCCATGGCTTATTACCCCGTGCAAGTCGAAAAAACCTTGGATCAATACGAAAAATTGAGCGCCGCATTCGGGAAAGATTCAGTGCTGGCCATGTATGACGCGGAAGAGCTCGAAATTTTGAACGAGTTTTTAGACCACGGCAAACAAATTCGTGCCGAGCGCAGTCGTGCCCATGCGGCAGACGAAGCGCCTGATTTTGTCCCCATGCTGCGTGGCTGGGGGGGCGTTTCTCTGGTCTACCGTCGGGATGTCTTAAACTCTCCGGCCTATCGTTTGAACCACGAAGAGGTGATTAAATCGCTCGAAGAAGGGATCTATTATATTGAGCTCCTGAGTCCAATCGAGGCCATTCCCAATCAATATGGTGCCGTCTCCGCCATGAAATTTGAAAAACAGAAACTCACGCCAGAGGGAAAACTTCGTGGTGCCGGAGCATTTGTTGAACTGCCGGCAAAAGCCGTGCTCATTGCGGCCGGAACATCGCCCAACATTGTTTATGAAAAAGAACATCCCGGTACATTTGAAATGGATGATCGCAAAAAATTCTTCAACCGCTTTGAACCCACCTGGAATGGCAATGATCTTCCCGTACTCAATGCCTCAAGCGATTGGACAACACCCGCGATTTTCACCTCCTATCAGGAAGACGGAAAATACATCTCCTTTTACGGAGACAATCACCCCGTTTACGCAGGGAACGTCGTAAGAGCAATGGCTTCTGCAAAAAAAGGCTATCCCTACATTGTCAGGCTATTTGAAAAAGAGCTGGCTCAGCTTTCTCCCGCAGACCAAAACACACGGGATGCGGCTTTTAAAAGTTTGACAAAATATTGGGATGAAAAATTGCACGCGACCGTGGTCGATGTGATTCGTCTTACCCCGACCATTATCGAAGTCATCGTCAAAGCCCCCTTACAGGCAGAAGGTTTTGAGCCAGGGCAATTCTATCGGCTTCAAAACTATGAAACCCATTCCGAAACCATCGACAGCATCTGTCTTAATACCGAAGGCATCGCGCTGACCGGGGCCTGGGTCGATAAGGAAAAAGGCTTGCTTTCCATGATCGCTCTGGAAATGGGTGTCAGTTCTCGTCTCTGCGCCGCCCTCAAACCGGGTGAACCCATCGTGGTCATGGGCCCCACGGGTGAACCGACCGAGATTCTGACCGATGAAACCGTTTTGCTCGCAGGGGGTGGACTGGGCAATGCCGTACTGTTTTCTATCGGAAAAGCCATGCGGGAAAAAGGCAACAAGGTCATCTATTTTGCGGGTTACAAAAAACCGGAAGATGTCTATAAAGTAAAAGAAATTGAAGCTGCCGCCGATGAGATCATCTGGAGCGTGGATGCAGGTGAAGCCATTCAAGCGCGGCGGACGCAGGACAAAAGCTTTGTGGGCAACATTGTTCAGGCCATGCTGGCTTACGCAAAAGGGGAATTGGGCGAGGGTTCAATCTCCTTAAAAGACGTAGACCGTATCATTGCCATCGGTTCTGACCGCATGATGGAAGCCGTGAAAATAGCGCGGCACAAGGTGCTTGCGCCTTATCTCAATCCTGACCACATTGGCATCGGCAGTATCAACTCTCCCATGCAGTGCATGATGAAAGAAGTCTGCGCCCAATGTCTTCAGAAGCATGTTGACCCGGTAACCGGGGAAGAAACAGATCCTGTCTTTTCCTGCTTCAATCAGGATCAAAAACTGGACTGCGTTGATTTCCAGAACTTAAGAGACCGCCTCAAACAAAATTCCGTCTCTGAAAAATTGGGCAACAAAATGCTGGATCTCTTAATGGAGAAGAAAAATATCATGCGGGTGTAAAACCAGAAGTGGAGCCCTGAAAAGAGACCGTAGCATGAGTGATCTCCCTCCAGATGCTTCTTTTTAGTTGGAAATCCTGTGTATTTGTGATTCATTTGTGTGATGCATTTCCTCAATCCCATAATGACGTAAGACTGCGCTCTGGGCTTTTTTAAAGGCTTCATCCCGGTTTTTCGCGTCGCAGATGCAGTCGGGAAGACTCGGAACAAAGGCTTTAACGCCACCATCTTTTTTCTCCTCAAGGACAACTTTCAGTGTCATCTTTTTTCCCACTTACGTCCATTCCTCAAATCCTTCAGACGACATAACAGCCCTCGGGACACGCCTTCACCTTTATTTGTACCAGATCGTTTAGAAAATGCCAGTGGGAAGCGATATTCTGATTATGGTGTATATTCTATGTTTTGGCGCAAGCCCTTGCATCTTCTCTTGACCCTCTTTCTTACTTTCCCTTATAATTCCCCGGTGTTTTACTCAAGTAAGCAAAAACAAAAAAATTCCAGGCTTCTTCCAGGATGGGTCTTTCTGTTCGTCCTCTTTTTTCTTTCTGCCTGCGCATCTGATCCGAAAAAGGTTTCTCCGGTCGCGACACAAGTGCTTGAAATTCAGAAAAGCCTAAAAGACTTGTCCAAGGCTTATGAAAAGCGAGATGAATCGGCTTTTTTTGAAAGATTGGATCGTAATTCAAAATGGCTCGATTCGCTGAAAGATGGGGTCAAGCGGGATTTTGAACGCTCTACAGTGATCACCCTTTCTTTTGTGATTGACCGTGTTGAAATTAAGGAAGGTCTGTCACAAACAAGCCTGCGTTGGAAGGGGCGCTGGACCCTACCTTCCGCTTCAGAAGCCATTGAAAAACGGGGAAAGGTCATCTTTTCCTGGGTCGATCGGGACCATCCTAAATTGACCGAGATTCGCGGTGACTCTCCCTTTGGCCGTTTGCCACGTCCAAGATAGGTGAATCCCATGCAGATCGCCGATTTCAAAACGGATTTTTTGATCATCGGAGGGGGAATTGCAGGCTTGCGTGCGGCCATCGGTGCAAGCCGTTTTGGGCGTGTGACAATTCTGAATAAAGGCCTAAAGGGCGAATCCAGTTCTAAGTTTGCACAGGGCGGTATTGCTGCTGCGGTGAATGACTCGCCAGACGAAATTGATTCTCATTGCCAGGATACCTTGATTGCGGGAAAAGGACTCTGTAAACCGGATGCAGTGCGGGTCATGGTTTCGGAAGGGCCACGTCGTATTCAAGAATTATTGAACTGGGGTGTGGCTTTTGACAAGGTTGGGGATCAATTTGTTTTGGCGCGTGAAGGTGCCCACAGTAAAAATCGGATTTTACGTGCCAGAGGCGATGCGACAGGGAATGAAATCGTTAAAACCCTGCACCGCGCGATTGCGACCACTGACAATATCGAAACACTCAACGGTCATTTTACAATTGAATTATTGATGTCTGAGCGCGAAGGCTGTGCTGCATCTTGTTGTGGGGCCTTGGTTCTGGATGAATCCAATGGTGGACTTCGACGGTTTTTTGCAAAGGCGGTGGTCTTGGCAACGGGAGGCATTGGACAAATTTTTCAGCGCACGACCAATCCGGCCGTGGCAACGGGGGATGGTATTGCCATGGCCTTGAAAGCCGGGGCAGTGCTTGAGGACATCGAATTTTTTCAGTTCCATCCTACGGCACTCGCCTTGCCGGATGCCCCTTCGTTTTTACTCTCTGAGGCAATACGAGGTGAGGGAGGACGACTTAGAAATGCTGAGGGCAAACGTTTTATGGATCGCTATCATCCGGATGCGGAATTGGCGCCCCGGGATCAGGTTTCGCGTGCAATATTGAATGAAATACGTGAAACGGGCCTTACCCATGTTTTTCTGGATGTCAGACATTTAGACCCGCATTTTATCCGGGAGCGTTTCCCCATGATTTACGCGACCTGTCTGCACTATGGCCTGGACATGGTGGATCAACAGATTCCTGTCGCACCCAGCGCCCATTACATGATGGGAGGGGTGAAGACGGATCTTTCGGGAAGAACGAATGTGTCTGGGCTTTATGCGGTTGGAGAAGTGGCATCGACAGGGGTACACGGGGCCAATCGGCTCGCGAGTAATTCTTTATTGGAAGGGCTTGTTTTTGGCGCACGCGTGGGCGATGTGCTTGAATCACTCACATCGGCAGTGCCTGATTTTTCGGATGTGGCGGTACAGATCCCGGATGCGTGGTCGGTGAAAACGGCCATGAAGGAACCGGAGGTCTCCCACCGGATTCAAGATGAGATCAAGAAGACGATGTGGAGAAACGTGGGGATTATTCGCAGTGATCAGTCGGTGCGACGTGCCATTTCAGGGTCTCAGGGTTGTTTAGCGGGTCTTCAGAATCTCCCTTTGTCTCGCCTTGTTTTAGAAACGGGGAACATGCTCTGGGCCTCAGCGGCTTTAATGGTCTCCGCACTGGCGCGGCGTGAAAGCCTGGGTGCACACTTCCGTGAAGATTTTCCCGAAGTGGAAAGAAGTGCTGTTCCAGAACATTCTATTCTGACACGAGAAACCCTCTCCAAGAATTTTTCATTGGATTGATCCGCGGAACTCAAGTTTTTCAATCTTGTCCTTAGGGTAAAGCCCTCTTTTTTTTCGATGTGGGTAGTATATTTTGTGCGAGGTCTGTCCCGCGTGTCGGTCGCGTGGGTTTCGATTTTTTTTCCAGTTTTGTCTCACCTAAGTAGTGGTCATAAAAACGCAGCACTTTTTTGATATAGCGTTTTGTCTGTTCAATGGGGGGGACACCGCCATATCTTGACACGGTTCCGGGGCCTGCGTGATAGGCGGCCAGGGCCAGTGTCAGGTTTTGATCAAAGCGATCCAAGAGATAACGCAGGTAGCGTGTGCCACCGTGAACGTTTTCCTCCGGGTCAAAGGGGTCTCCCACCTTTAAATCTTCAGATGTTGGGGGCATCAGTTGCATTAAACCCTGCGCGCCTGCGACGGAGACGGCACGCGGGTTAAAGTTTGACTCAGTGCGAATGACGGCCATCGTTAAGGCAGGTGAAATGTTTTGGCTTTTTGAGGCCTTGTGAACCAGAATTTTAAGTGTGTCAGGGTCTATCTTATTGGGAAGAACGGTTTTTATTTCCTTTCGATTCATGCGTTTGAAACGTGAATCGGTGGGAACATTGGTAAAATGGATGGTCCCCGCAGCATCTATATATTTGTAAATTTCTGACGAATGTGCGTGAAAAGGGTGAGAAAACAGGAAAAAAATAAGGCTAAAAGCCCTGAAAATACGCATAGAATCTCCTTTCAAGGAAGATATCACCGGATCGCAAGTCTGTCAATTTACCTTAATGCCGTCCGTCTTGAAAGTGTCACGAAGCAGAGTTATATGGGGAATAGAGGAATAGATTAAGGAGGTATTTTTTCATGCAGACAGAGCGATTGACACTTATGGCACAAGAGGCCTTGTCCGATGCACAAAACAATGCACAATCTGAGCATCATCAGCAGGTGGATGAGGCCCATGTTGTCTTGGCCTTATTGAATCAGCAAGGTGGCGTCGTGCCTTTGCTGATTCAAAAGACAGGGCTGCCTTTGGAGGGACTGCGTTCAAAGTTAATCGATCTTTTGAAAAAAAAACCGACCGTTTCTGGCCCTGGAGCAAGCGGAGGACTTCAGGTGAGTCCGCAGCTCGCGGCATCGATTCAAAAATCTGAAAAAGAAGTGATTCACTTAAAAGACGATTATGTCAGCACAGAGCATCTATTGTTAGCGTTTCTGGATTCAAAAAACGAGATCGCATCGGTATTGAAAGCTGAAGGGCTCAATCGTAAAAAAGTGTTGGCCGCTTTAAAAAATATTCGTGGTGGAAATCGTGTGACGGATCAAAATCCGGAGGATAAATACCAGGCTTTGCAACGCTATGCTCGAAATTTGAATACCTTGGCCCAGCAAGGAAAACTCGACCCTGTGATTGCACGGGATGAGGAGATTCGCCGTGTCATTCAAGTGCTTTCCCGTCGTACAAAAAATAATCCTGTTTTGATTGGAGAAGCCGGGGTTGGAAAGACGGCCATCGCCGAAGGTTTGGCCCAGCGCATTGTTTCAGGGGATGTGCCGGAAGGCTTGAAAAATAAAGAGGTGCATTCGCTAGACATGGGTGCCTTGATTGCCGGTGCAAAGTTTCGCGGGGAATTTGAAGATCGACTCAAAGCCGTGATTAAGGAGGTTGTGGCGGCGAAAGGGGATGTGATTCTTTTTATTGATGAGTTGCATACCTTGGTGGGGACAGGAGCCGCTGAAGGGGCGATTGATGCTTCTAACTTGCTTAAACCCGCACTGGCGCGGGGCGAGTTACGCACGGTCGGTGCGACGACAATTGACGAATATCGCAAACATATCGAAAAAGACCCCGCGCTGGCCCGGCGATTTCAACCCATTATGGTGAATGAACCCACAGTGGATCAGAGTATTTCTATCTTACGCGGTTTAAAAGAACGCTACGAAGTCCATCACGGGATCCGCATTCAAGACGCCGCCATTGTGGCGGCGGCTGTGCTTTCCCATCGTTATATTGCTGACCGGTTTTTGCCGGACAAAGCCATTGATTTGATCGATGAGGCGGCTTCCTGTCTGCGGATGGAAATTGATTCCATGCCGGCGGAGTTGGATGAAGCTGAGCGAAAAATCCGTCAACTTGAAATTGAACGAGAAGCCGTTAAAAAAGAAAAAGACGAAGCCTCTCAGGCGCGTTTGAAGGAAATTAAAGAAAAATTATTCGATTTAAAAAATGCCTCGGAAACACTTTCGAAACAGTGGAAAGGTGAAAAAGAAGTCATTCAAAAGATTCGGGCCTTGAAAGAAGAGATTGATGTGACACGACAAGCGGCTGAACAGGCCGAGCAGTCCGGGGATCTCGGCCGCGCAGCGGAGTTGCGTTATGGAAAGGCCCCGATGCTCAATACCCGACTTTCCGAAGAGAATGAGCGTCTACAGGCCCTGCAATCTGAAGATCGCATGCTTAAAGAAGAGGTGGATGAAGAGGATATCGCCGTGATTGTCTCAAAATGGACCGGCATTCCTGTGACACGAATGATTGAAGGCGAGATTGAAAAACTGCTGCAGATGGAAAAACGATTACATCAGCGCGTGGTCGGGCAGGATGAGGCTATTTCGGCGGTCTCAGATGCAATTCGTCGCGCACGGGCGGGGATTGCTGATCCGGATCGTCCTTTGGGTTCCTTTATTTTGTTGGGGCCGACGGGGGTTGGAAAGACCGAAACGGCACGGGCTTTGGCAGAATTTCTTTTTGATGACGAACAAGCCATGGTTCGCATCGACATGTCAGAATACATGGAAAAACACAGTGTTTCGCGTTTGCTGGGAGCCCCTCCAGGTTATGTCGGACATGAAGAAGGCGGACAGTTGACCGAAGCCATTCGCAGACGCCCTTATGCTGTGATTCTTTTTGACGAAATTGAAAAAGCCCACCCGGATGTTTTTAATATCCTGTTACAGGTTTTGGATGATGGCCGTCTGACTGATTCGAAGGGCCGCACCATCGATTTTAAAAACACGGTGCTTATGATGACCTCAAATATCGGCAGTCAGGAGATTCAAGACTTGGGCGAAAATGAACAAGAGATGCGAGAAGTGGTCCTCGTGGCGCTGCGGGGCCACTTTAAACCGGAGTTTTTAAATCGTGTTGATGATATTGTGATTTATCACCCTCTTAGAATGGAACAGTTGGAAAAAATTGTTGAAATCCAGATTGCTTTATTGAAAGAACGTTTAGCTGAGAAACAAATCCAGCTTGTTTTGACATCAGAAGCTCAAATCCATCTTGCGCGGGAAGGCTATGATCCGGTTTATGGCGTGCGGCCTTTGAAGCGGGTGATTCAGCGCGACTTGTTAAATCCCTTGTCCATTAAGCTGATTGAGGGGAGTGTTCATGCAGGGGATAAAATCACTGTGGATTTTAAAGGAGGACAGATTATTTTTTATTGACACAAATCTGGAAGATATGGTAGAACCCCATTTTGATTTTCCCGCCGTATCTTCTGGAGCTATTCGTGACACACGATATTTTTTTGGTCCATCAAAACCCTGCTTTTTTGAAGGACTTTCAAGAAAAATTGAGTCATAACGGGACTCGGGTTACGGCGCTTCAAACAAATGAGGCGCTCTCCAAAATTTCTGATTTTCCCGATGCCGTGCTTGTGATTGATATAGAAAATGATTGGGAAGGGGCGTTGCAGACCCTGAAAAACCTAAAAAAAGAAGGTCTGACCTTTTATGCGATTGTTTCAACGTCGACCTTGTTAAAAAAAACCATTTCTCAAATAGACTCCACCTCAAAAACACTGGCACACAATGTCCAGTCTTTGGCCCACAATCGGCGTAAGACAGACCGTGTTGGAGAGCCAAACTTTGCGGAGTTACTTGAAGAACGTCTTGCAGGTTTTGTCAAAAAAATAAGGGCTTCAGAAGGAAATAATCTCTACGATTTATTGATTCAGGAGGTTGAAAAACCCTTGATTTCACTGGCCTTAAAAGAAACAGGGGGCAACCAGGTTCAGGCCTCTCAATTGCTCGGAATGCACCGCAACACCCTGCGTAAAAAAATGAGGGAACTCCAGATTCCCTTTGGGAAAAAAGTATTGCGCTGATCACAGCGATTTTCGGCCACTCTCTTTTTTATCTCTTCAACTTTCCTCTATTTGTCTTTTGAAAGCCATTTTTGCCGCATTCTGAGGATGGATGTTTCATCATTTATCTCATGTAGCCTAAGAATCGGTACCCAGGACAAATCATGCGATTCTAGGCTGACCGTTACTTTTTCGGAGCCTTGGGCTTCCAGGGCAAAACGCACATCGTAATGAAAATGGGCCGCTTCTTTGTGGTTTTCTGGAATTTTGTGAATATCGATGTCAAAAATTTCTTCTGACAGTGGAAAAATGGATTTTAAACCTGATTCTTCGTAGGCCTCCCGGAGGGCGACAGCGTGTATATTGCTTTCGCCGTCGGCGTGTCCACCCAGTTGTAGCCACTTCTTGAGTTTTCGGTGATGGGTGAGCAGCATTTTTGAGTGATCCGGATTAACAAGCCAGACCGAGCCCGTGATATGTCCGATGGAAAGGTTTCTCTTGAAGCAGTTTGTATTGTCTTTCACAAAGCGGACGAAGGATTCAAGGGTTTCCAATTCTTCGGGGTGTTTTTTTTGATAAGTGTGGAGGAGGGAAAGCAGTGCTTTGCGATGCATGGATTTTCGTCCTTTAAAGGCTCTGAATCAAGGCACTTTTCGGACTGAGGTGATCGTTGGGAATACGCTTAGATTCCTGGATAATTGATGTATTTTCCGAGTGAGGCACAATTTTCGTAATATTTGTGATCAAAGGTAAAGGTGTGGGTTTCTTCGTCATAGCTTTTAATTTTTGGCAGGACGAGCTCACGATGTTTGAGGCAGCCGTATTCCAGATGTTCGACGATGACATCGGGAAAATTATAAAAAATGCTTCCGATTTCAATCCCTTCTTCAGTGCAGAGATAACAGTGGCCCGAGCCTTTGATGTGTTGGCAGTCTTCCAAAATAGCGAGCACGATTTCTTCTGTGCCTTCTCCAGCTTCTAAAAGTTCGAGGTTTTTTGTGATGCGACCTGTGCCCGCTTTGCAGGAAGTACACTGACCGCAGGACTCCAGTGCCAGGAAGCGAGAGAACATCATGCCCATGGTGAGTACACAGGCTGTGTTATCCAAGACGGTATAACCACCGGATCCAAGTCCCGAGGGGATTTTGCGCATGGAGCCGTAATCCAAGGCCGTGTCGATTTTGTCGGCAGGGATAACCGCATTGGTTGGCCCTGAGAAGACGGCTTGAATCTGACGTCCCATCAGAGGCCCGCCCCCGTATTCATTGATGAGCGTGGAAAGTGGTGTGCCCAAGGGTAACTCATACATCCCGGGGGTTTTGATATCGCCTGTTAAAGTGAAAATCATTGTGCCGGGAGAATCTGCAGTGCCAATGGATTTAAACCATTCCGGCCCGTTTTTCAGGATGTAGGGAACGGTTGAGAGGGTTTCAGCATTATTGACGACGGTGGGTTGATCATACAATCCGACATAGACAGGAATAATGCCTTTTGCGCGTGGCCATGGGGGTTTGCCTTCAATCACTTCCAACTGGGCCCGGTCTTCTCCTAAGAGATAAGAATCGGGACCAAGGGCAATTTCGAGCGGGAGATCGTGTCCCTTGCCAAGCACATTGTCTCCGAGAAAACCCGCCAATCGACATTCCTGTATGGCGCGCTTAAGAATGCCGATTTCTTTTTTGTATATTTCTTTAATACAGATAATGGCATTGACGGTGCCGATGGCGTAAGAAGCGATCATCATCCCTTCAAGCAAGGCATAGGGATTTTTATTGATGAGATGGCGGTCTTTGTAGGTACCGGGCTCTCCTTCAGAAAAGTTACAGACCAGGTAACGTTGGGGTTCAAGGCCATGTGCACCACATTGATTATTTCGCACGCCATCCCATTTGATGCCCGCGGGAAACCCCGCACCACCACGACCCCGTAAGAAGGATTTTTTGATGACCTTGATGATTTGCTCTGGTGTCATCTCCATTGCCTTTTTAAGCCCCTCAAACCCACCGATTTTGAGATAGTCCTCCAAGGTGGTGTAAGGCATGTCATCTCGAAGTAAAATACGCTGATCGTTCAAGGTCTTGCGGTCTGTAATCATGATTTTCTCCCGTCTTTTGGGGGGATTATATTGAATCCCCTGCCGAAAGGCAACACCACTTTTTTTGTAAATTCAAAGTTAATATTAACCGTGATGGGGTTTTGGTGCCATGAAAACGAGTACAACCAAGCGTTTTCCCGAGGTGTTGCTGACCCCGTGTTCCTGCCCGGCAGGCGCTAGAACAGAAGATCCGGCTGAGACTGTTTCGATTTCTTCTCCGACCTGAAAGCGACCTTCTCCTTCAAGCACAGTATAGACTTTGTCTTCGCCTGTGTGGGCATGTACTTTTTGAGATTGATCCGGCTCCAAACAGTAAAGATCGCAAAACAGATGTTCTGTATTAAATAAGTTTGTCTTTTTCATCTTTTCGGGAGAAAAGGTTTTCATTTTTTCAAAGTTTGCAATATTCATTGTTCCTCCATTCCCAATTAAATAAGATTATAGAAAATTAACATCAACGAGCAGGAAAAAACGAGAACAAATCTCTCCGATGATCACCATCATCATGGCCACGTAAAGTAGACCGGTGGCCGACATGGTTGCCCGGTCTTTAACCGTTAAAACAATCATCGGCGTCAAAATTAAAGGCCCGGCCATGCCGATGAGTAATCGAATCCAAAGGTAAAGTCCTTCAAAGTTCCTAAGCAACAGGGCGTTAATGAGACGTTCCGTGGGTGAGAGAAAAATCATGCTGAGTAGTACGACAGCGGCCTCAATAAAAACAAGGATCATAAACAGTTTGACCAGCTGTTTGAGGGGCAGAATCGACAAACCAGGGCGGGTGAGATAGCTGTGTCCGAGTAACATAGACAAAACACCTGCACCGAGGACCAGACTCGAGACGAGAAAATAAAATGAGAGAGAAAGCAGGCGTGCTGTTCCGGCCGCTTCAGGCAGGTAATAGACTGCGCTTGTGAGGACGGCAATCGTCCCAAATACCGTCGCCAGAATAAGCAGGCCTCGGCTATGATGGGGATGGCGAAACCAAAGCCTTAAGTTGTAAACAAACAAGGTGAGAATAAAACAAGAAAAAAGAAAAAACATGGCCCCGAGGAGCTGAAGTTCAAGTAAGCGCTGAAACCACTGAGACCAGTCAATGGGAAAGAGGGAGATGCCCAGGATGACGGTGAGTAAAAAAACAAGCCCGTTGGTGCGGTAAAACCCGATGCCGACGGTCGTAAGAGAGGGCAGAGACATCAAAAAAACGCCTCCGACGGCCAACTGACCAAAAACCAGAAATATAATTTCTTGAATACGTGCCAAGCCTTACGCAACCCCGACCTCCCCTAGTCACTGGGTTCGTCGGTCTCCTCTTCATTTTCATTTCCTGTGGCCAATACGGGTGATCCATGATGGTGTACCAGGAGCCAGGCCCCATCTCGGCGTTCAAAAATGTTTGTAGAAAGCACACGGCCTTCAAGCCATTTTCCGTTGTCTTTTGTTGCAATGGTTTCATTGCAAACGATCCAGGCCAGGTCTTCTTTAACACTGGTATCGAGCAGAGACACTGAAAATGTGATTTCATGGGTGTGGTTGAAGATGAGTACCCAACTGTCACGAACGTCCGGCCAGCCGCTACAAATCTCCCATCCCGGATGCACACATTTAACAGAGTCATCCTGAAGCCAAAGTTTATCCATTTTTTGGATGTCTAGGGTTTCAAATGCTTCGTAAAATACTTTGTTTGCTTCCTGAACTGAATCAATATCTTGATCGGTCATAGATGCTCTTATTGATGTGTCGGACATTGTCGCACCCTTTCATTCGGAAAATGTGCGTGAGAATCACTATGTATATCCCACTTTAGCAGGACAGGTCAACGCCCAAATCCCGCTGATTTTTGTGAAACACCGTTGTTGCTCTAAGCCTGTTGATGGATTGCAGTGGTTTTCTCCGTTGACAAGTACAGGCCCCTTTCATAGAATCGTATTGCATTGAATACTAACCAGTATACCTAAAGTGATCAAGATAGAGGAGAATCGTATGCCCAGGGACGTTGAAGAAGAGATCACTTCAGTTTTACATGAAAACCGACTCTTTAAACCTACAAGTGATTTTAGCAAACAGGCACATGTTAAAAGCCGTGCCGCTTATACCCGTCTCTACAAAAAAGCTGAAAAAGACCCTGAAGGGTTTTGGGGCGACTTAGCCAGAAGCGAGCTGCACTGGTTTAAACCTTGGAAAAAGGTTCTGGATTGGAAACCGCCCTTTGCAAAGTGGTTTGTCGGAGGCACGACCAATGTGGCCTATAACTGTCTTGATCGGCATTTGGCGGGGCCTCGGAAAAACAAAGCCGCGATTATCTGGGAAGGAGAGCGGGGCGATTCGAGAACCCTGACTTACCAAGACCTCCACCGTGAAGTGTCGAAATTTTCCAACGTACTCAAGGGTCAAGGGGTGAAAAAGGGAGACCGGGTTGCGATCTACATGCCCATGATCCCGGAGCTCGCCATTGCCATGCTTGCGTGTGCACGTATTGGTGCGACCCACTCTATTATTTTTGGCGGCTTTTCTGCTGCGGCCTTGCGTGATCGCATCAACGATGCGGAAGCCAAGTTAGTGGTGACAGCCGATGGTGGATATCGAAAAGGGGGCGTGATCACCCTAAAAGAGAAGGTCGATGAAGCCCTCGAAGATGCGCCCAGTGTCGAGCGCATGATTGTTGTTAAACGTACAGAAAACGATGTGTGCATGAAGTCCGGTCGTGATTTTTGGTGGGACGATTTGATGAAAGATGTTTCTGCGGACTGCAAGGCTGCAGCCTTAAGTTCCGAACACCCGCTTTTTATTTTATACACCAGTGGTACAACAGGAAAACCCAAGGGCGTCGTGCACACTACGGGAGGTTATCTCTTGAGTGCAACGGTGACCTCGAAGTGGATATTTGACCTAAAAGAGGAAGATACCTATTGGTGTACGGCCGACATCGGTTGGGTGACGGGTCACTCCTACATTATTTATGGCATGCTTTCCAATGGGGTGACCTCACTCATGTATGAAGGGGTGCCAACCTATCCCAATCCCGGTCGTTTTTGGGAAATTGTCGAAAAATATCGGGTCAATATCTTTTACACCGCACCGACAGCCATTCGTGCCCTCAGCAAACTGGGAAAGCAGTGGCCCAAAAAATATGACCTTTCAAGTCTACGTCTTTTGGGTACAGTGGGTGAACCCATTAACCCTGAAGCCTGGATGTGGTATCACAAAATCATCGGAGGAGGGAAATGTCCGATTGTGGATACCTGGTGGCAGACGGAGACGGGGGCCATTATGCTGTCCCCTTTGCCAGGTGCGATCCCCACCAAGCCGGGTTCGGCGACCTTACCCTTTCCGGGAATTGCGGCGGATGTGGTGAATAAGGCAGGAAAGTCCGTGCCTGTGGATGTGGGGGGGTACCTCGTCATTACGCGGCCTTGGCCCTCCATGTTGCGTACCGTGTGGCGTAATGCAAAACGTTATAAAGAAACGTATTGGTCAGATATCCCGGGCGTTTATTTTTCTGGTGACGGTGCGAGAAAAGACAAAGATGGCTATTTTTGGATCATGGGGCGTGTTGACGACGTCATGAATGTTTCGGGACATCGCCTGGGCACCATGGAGGTTGAGTCGGCGCTTGTATCCCATAAAAAAGTTTCGGAGGCAGCCGTCGTAGGCGCACCGGACGAAATTAAAGGTACGGCGATTTGTGCCTTTGTGACCTTGGAATCCGGGCAAACGGCCAGTGAAGCCCTGAAAAAAGCCTTAAAAGCCCATGTGAGCAAAGAAATTGGGGCCATCGCACGTCCGGATCAGATCCGTTTTACGGATAATCTGCCTAAAACCCGCAGTGGTAAAATTATGCGTCGACTGCTTCGAGATATTGCGGCCGGACGTGAAAGCATTGGGGATACGTCCACACTTGAAGACTATACCGTATTGTCAAAACTCCGTGATGATGACGAATCTTAATCTGGATCTATCTCGTCTGTAAACCTGCGACCTTACAATTGCCCCCGTAGCTCAGGCGGATAGAGCAGTGGTTTCCTAAACCGCGTGCCGGGTGTTCGACTCACCCCGGGGGCACTTTCGAAAATGCTGAATATCTTTTCAACTCACTCTAAGGCACGCTCAGTTTTACACAACGAACGATAAATGAATCATTAAGATGGAAATTTAATGGTAAAAATGACTCCTGCAAATAGATCAGAAATTCAAATCATCAAAAATCACTTTCCAAATATCCAAGCCATTTATCTGTTTGGATCATATGGAACGGAAGAGCAAAGACCTGAAAGTGATGTTGACATCGCCCTGTTGCTCTCCCATGGACAAGCAACAGAACGCCCAGTCCTCTACGGGACAGCGTTGCACTTAGAACTAGAAAGGCATTTTCATTCAAAGGTCGATTTAATCAACCTAAGAATGGAAAATGTTGTTTTTCAAAATGAAATTCTTTCAAAAAATCGTAAAATCTTTTGCCAAGACGCACTGGCCGCGGACAAATTTGAGTTGCTCACGCTCTCTTTATACCAAAAATTGAACGAAGAACGTGCCGGAATTATTGAAGACGCAATCAAAACGGGAAGGTTTTACAATCTATGAATCAAGATCTGGTACTCAACAAAAAAGAAAGCATCGAACGTTGCATCAAACAAATCCGTCATTATTATGCCCTGCCTTCAGAGACACCATTTCAAGAAGATTATATGAAACAAGATGCTATCGCAACAAACCTCCAACGCATCTGTGAACTCTCAATCGACCTCGCCAATCACACGATAAAATCAAAAAAACTCGGCCTGCCAAAAGAAAGCAAAGAAAGTTTTCGCCTTTTGTCAGAAAACAGCATTATTTCCAAATCCCTTTCCAAAAAACTCGAAGGCATGGTCGGGTTTCGCAATATTTTAGTCCATGGCTATAAAAAAATGGAAATTACAATCATGATTGATGTGATCGAAAATCACTTAGATGATGTTCTGGACTTTACGAACGCTATTCTGAAAACTGTTTAAATAAAAAACCATATCAAGAAAGGTCGTTTGAGTAAAGCTGCTTAATCGGCTATAAAAAGCTTATTCGGCCTAAGGCTTAAAATGTATTTAAAAATAAGGGAGAAATTATGTCAGAAGGATTTAAAAATGACCATTTCAGTTGGAATGAATTGATGACAAACGATCTTGAAAAAGCAAAAACCTTCTACGGGGAATTATTCGCCTGGACAATAGTCGATATCCCCATGGAGGGTGGACCCTATGGCATGATTCAAAAAGGCGATGAACGCGTCGGCGGCATGATGGCAATGCCAGGAGAAGCTCAGGGGGCACCACCCCACTGGGGTGCTTATGTCACCGTTGAGGATGTGGATGCCGCGGTAAAAAAGGCACAAGCACTCGGTGCGACCATTATTGTGCCCCCGACCGACATTCCGGGTATTGGTCGATTTTGTCTCTTTCAAGATCCACAAGGCGCAACGCTTTCTATGATCACTTACACCATGGCTTGTGACGATTAGGCGCTTTGCAGTTTACTTTTTTGAACGACAAAAATGGTGAGCAGCGGTAGGGCAAATACGATAAAGGTTACCGTCATGAGCAGCACACCCAGCTCGCTGTAATCGGCGGGTGTGCTGACTGCGCCGGAGGCCGGGTCTTTGACTTCACGGCTGATGATAAAAATCTGGTTCAGGTATTTTGTAAACAGTTGGTTTGCGGAGAGCGCTAGGTTTGTAAAAGAAGCCATCACCGCAAAATAAGTTGCTTTGAGTTGGCTGGGTGCAGAGTTTGCAATCCACGCCAGCATGGGAATCATCGCGATTTGCCCCAGCGGAGACTCTAGAGCCGTATCCACAAGGGCGATAAAACGCGCATCCACAACACCCCCGGTGTGCAGAGCCGTCCACTCATGCAAACCGTAATACATCCCGATAATGGGCAGCGAAAGAAAGGTGCTGGCGATGGTCAAAGCGGCGGCGACGTAGGCAATCGACTTCTCCGCAATGAACCGTCGAAACACAAACATTCCCAGCAAAGTCAAAACCCCTCCGATGAGAGAGAGCACAGACAAAAACTGCTGATCAAATTTTAATTCATCAATCATCCACCAGGTTGCACCCGGCCCCGGTGTCGGCATAGCCCGAAAAACAAAAATAATGATCGCTGTGCCCACCAATGTGCGCCGAGCATCAGGCTCCAAGATCTTGAGCAAACGCGACATCAAAAAGACAATAATGGCCATTGAGCCCAGAAAAATAATCTCCTGATTAAAAGGGATGCCCGTTAACCCTACCCCCAAAGAAAAAACCACAAAGACCAGACTACCGCCCAAAATCCACATGTTGGCTTTTGGTTTGTCATTCTGGATATCGAGCATTGCCCAGGCCGCTTTAAAAGTATGGCCCTTGTGCTGCCAGTGTTTGAGTTCGCGCCATTTGAGCCACAAACCCAAAGAGACACCCAAGACAGAAACTAAGGGAATAAAGAGGGCAACTTGATAAATATGGGTGTAAATGGCAACCTTCGCCGCCTCGTCCAATGCAGCTGCTCCTTTAAAGAAATAGACATTGAGTAGGGCGACAAAAATACCGCCGCTGATAATCGCCACACGTCCCAAGGTCTGCATCGTCGTGTGCATCAGCCGTAATTTTTCCTTGGGAAAGGGCTGACCTTCGGTATCCAGATTCGGTACGGCTTCAACCGTCATCGCATCGGCCACCACATCCTGTACCACATAACCAACCGGAGCCAATAGTGTGCTGATGACAAACCACGTTTCTGAGGGCATGATCAGGCGCATTGCCCCAGGGTCGCTCAAAAGACCGACCATAATGAGCAGGCTCGCTGCAATGAGTGCCGCACCGATAAAAACCAGGATGGATTTGAAACGCCAAATAAGATCCACCAAGTGCCCGATGGGCATTTTTAAGGCCCAAGGCATGCCCGCCCAAAAACCTAAAGCGGCTAAAAATTCTGCCGTAAGCCCCAAGTAGTCTTTGACAAAAAAGGTCCCGACGATTTGTGTAAGGCCGGAGATGCCCGCCGCCATGTAAACCATCAAGGGCGGCAAATAAGAAAGCCGCATTTCACGGCCGAGTTCGAGAATATTACGGTCGATCCAGTGTTTTATTTTTGAGAAGAAAGGCATGGATTTTTACTTCACGAACAGACGACGTCAGGATATTGAAGGCTAAATCTAAAACATTGTTAATGTTTTAGCAACTCTCTATCCCACTTGACTAAAAATAAGTGGTAGTATATATATCGTAATATATGACGATATATTTCAATATAAGCCAATAAATCGCTAAAGATGACGATAATAAAACGATTGGCCCCGCTTACAGACGAAGCCATTCTCTCTGAAATTGGTCAGCGAATTGCACGTCGCAGGCTTGAACTGAGGCTCACGCAGGCGAATGTTGCTGAGCAAGCGGGTGTGGCTAAACGCACCATCGAGCGTATTGAGGCGGGTGGCTCCACACAAACAGCGACTTTGATTCGGATTTTTCGGGTCTTGGATTTATTGGCGGGACTGGATCGCTTGATCCCGGAAACCGAGACAAGCCCAATGGCCTTACTCAAACGCGAAGGCAAAACCCGGCAACGTGCTTCCAAGCCTCGTCCCTCGAAAAAAACCAATAAATTATGGACTTGGGACGACAAAACATGAATACGATTGCAGAAATCAAGCTTTGGGGGAGGACGATTGGCGCGGTATCTCTGGCCGATGGAGATGAAGTCTCAGCATTTCAATATGATCCGAATTTTGCCTTAAGTGGCATTCAGATTTCACCGCTCATGATGCCGCTTTCTGATCGAATCTTTCGCTTCCCCGAACTTTCAAAACAAACCTTCTATGGCCTACCGGGTTTATTGGCCGATTCCTTGCCAGACAAATTTGGAAACACGCTCATTGATGCTTGGCTTGCCACACAAGGGCGGTCACCCAGTGAATTTAATGCCGTCGAGCGACTGTGTTACAGCGGTGCGCGCGGCATGGGCGCGCTGGAGTTTGTCCCGAGCATCGGACCCAAGATGAGACAAACAAACGCTGTGAAAATCGACAGCCTGGTTGAACTCGCCTCTAAAATTCTCGGTCATCAAAATCACTTTCAGACTTCTTTTGACGACAAAAATAAAGAAGCGGGTTTGAGCGACATCCTGAAAGTCGGTACTTCGGCAGGGGGTGCTCGGGCCAAGGCCGTCATTGCCTGGCATCCCCAGACAAATGAAGTCCGCTCTGGGCAAATTTCAGCAGGCTCAGGTTTTGAATACTGGTTGCTGAAATTTGATGGGGTCAACAGCAACCGAGACAAAGAACTCGAAGATCCTCAAGGTTACGGTGCAATTGAATACGCCTATTTCTTGATGGCAAGGGCTTGTGGCATTGAGATGAGCGAATGTCGTCTATTTGGAGAAAATAACAGACGACATTTTATGACACGGCGTTTTGATCGCCTTTCTGGTGGAGAAAAATGCCATATGCAATCCCTTTGTGCCTTAGGCCATTATGATTTTAATTTAGCCGGGGCTTACAGTTACGAACAAGCCCTGATGGTGATTCGGCAATTGGGTTTACCGATGAAAATGATTGAGGCGCAATTTCGTCGTATGGTTTTTAACATTGTTGCGCGGAATCAGGACGACCACGTCAAAAACATTGCTTTTTTGATGGATAAAACAGGTCAATGGTCGCTTGCTCCCGCTTTTGACATCAACTACAGTTTTAACCCGAGCGGGCAATGGACGGCCCAACATCAAATGACGATGAATGGAAAACGAGATCATTTTACACTGGATGATTTCAAAGCCTGTGCGAAGACCGCTTCAATGAAACGCGGGCGCGCAAAAAATATCATTGAAGAAGTACAAGAAACAGTCTCTTGCTGGAAAAAATATGCCAAAGCAGCGGGTATTCCGGTTTTCACACAAGAGCAAATTCAAAAAACACTGCGCTTAAAACGTTTTTAACGTGGATGTCTCGATTGCCGGCTTATAACTCAGTCGCTTGTAATTAATCGGCATCCTTTTTAGAAAAGTCGAAAAAAAAGGGCAGTAAAACAATTCGAATAAGTAGACCAAGTGCTTAGCTAAAGACCTAACGAGGCTGTAGAAAAACCCCATCTACACCCCTCGTGTTCCTTTTTTGTTC
>CAYVHO010000013.1:0-77322 GCA_964451325.1 uncultured Nitrospira sp.
TACAGAATAAACCTTTTTAAAATCATTAACTTATGACTCTTTCAGCAAGCCCTATGTAATCTCTTCAGGTATTTGTATTCACATGTCGAGACCTTTGAGAATAGAATATGATGGAGCGCTCTACCACATTACATCGAGAGGTAATGCCAGAGAGGCTATTTTTTTAAATGACGAAGATCGTAAGCTCTTTTTGGATATACTGGGCTCAGTTAAAGAGCGCTCAAACTGGCTTTGCCACGCCTATTGTTTGATGGATAATCACTACCACCTGATTGTGGAGACGCCGGAGGGCAATCTGAGTAAAGGGATGAGGCAGTTGAACGGGGTCTATACCCAGCGATTCAACAAGCAGCATAACAGGGTGGGACACCTCTTTCAGGGGCGATACAAGGCCATTGTTGTTGATAAGGAAAATTACCTGCTGGAGATGTCACGTTACGTCGTTTTAAATCCTGTTCGGGCAAAAGCCGTTAAAAAGCCTGAAGAATGGAAATGGAGCAGTTATCTGGGTACCGCCGGACTGGAAAAGCCCCACCAGCTGCTGACAAGCGGCTGGATTCTCGGTCGGTTCGGCAGAGAAAAAAAGAAGGCAAGGGATCGGTACATCACATTTGTGCAGGAGGGAATTTCAGGCCGAGCGATATGGGACGAACTGGCTGGCCAGTGCCTGCTCGGCACCAGAAACTTTGTTGATCGTTTGAAAAAATATCTGGATAATCGAGAAAATGTTAAAGAAATTCCGGTGCGTCAGCGATTGATCGGAAGGCCTGCTCTTGAAACACTTTTCCCTGAGGGTAAAGTGCGATCTCGATTGGAGAGAAATACAATAATAGAAGCGGCCATAAAGAAACATGCCTACGAGCAGAAGCAGGTGGCCGATCACCTCAACCTCCATTATTCAACAATAAGTAGACTGCTTAATGAGAAGAGTAAAATAGCAAGTTTAAAGACTTGACCCTGTTTGCTTGACCCTATTTGCTCGACTCCTAGAAAAATAATCGTGTTCTACGATAGATTTTATTTTCTATTTTTATTAGAATACCGCATTTTTATTAGAATACCGCATTTTTATTAGAATACTGCGCCCTCGTCTTGGACTACTGTTGGTTATTTGAACGAGGGACGATAGATTGATAATATTTATCTGGTTTTATGAAACAATATCTTGTCTTATTAAAATATCCTGGTTTTTCTCCCTTCATCTGTACCCAGTTTCTTGGGGCCTTCAACGACAATGTTTTTAAAATTGTCATCTCAATGCTGGCCATTAAAAACATGGGCAGCCAAAGTGGGGCCTATCTATCATTGATCGGGGCCGTCTTTATGTTGCCTTGGTTTTTCTTTTCGGGTTACGCGGGTCATTTATCTGATCGTCTGAACAAACGCAGTATTTTGATTTGGGCCAAGGCCTTCGAGGTGCTTGTAATGGTCTTGGCTTATCTTAGTTTTTTGGGAGGGCATATCCCATGGATGCTGCTGGTGCTTTTTTTTATGGCTTTGCAATCGGCTTTGTTCAGTCCGGCCAAATACGGCATTCTCCCCGAAATGTTGCCGGATAAAGAGCTTTCGCGTGCAAATGGTTTGTTGGAAATGTCGACCTTTTTGGCGATTATTCTGGGGACTTCTGTCGGAGGATTTATGTTTTCCATTTGGAAGGAGCACCTAAATCCAATCGGCATCGTCCTGGTGATTGTGGCCCTGACAGGCTACGGCACCAGTCTTCGTATCGGGCGTGTTCCCATGCCCAAAAACAAACCGCGATTTAATCCCAATCCCTGGGGCGAAATTGCACAGGGATTTCGGCATTTGTATAAAAAACGCATGTTGTGGTCAAGTGTTTGCGGCATTGCCTATTTTGGATTTTTAGGCGCTTTTCTTCAGATGGTTTTTCTGCTTTTTGGCAGCGAAATTATGCACTTGGACGAATTTTCCATTAGTTTGCTCGGGACCTTTCTTGCCATTGGTGTGGGTGTGGGCAGTTTACTTGCGGGGCGGCTTTCGGGGGACAAGATTGAGTTAGGACTTGTGCCACTGGGATCGATTGGGATGGCGATTTTTGCGATTTGGCTTGCTTTTTCGGGGGACTCCTTCTTTCAAGTGGCGGTGATGCTGGGTTTTCTGGGCTGTGCGGGGGGGCTTTTCAGTGTGCCGCTCTATGCCTATTTGCAGCAAAAAAGTGCACAAGGTGAACGCGGAAAACTGATTGGTACCTCAAATTTCATGCAAACGATTGGGATCTTATCGGCCTCTGCATTACTGTGGCTGTTTCATGATTTTTGGGGTGTTCGACCGGATGAAATCATTTTAATCCTAGGGCTTTTTACCCTCATTGTGACGCCCTATATTCTGAAGATTCTACCACAGTATTTGATTCGTTTTTCGCTTTGGATGTTGACACACAGTATTTACAAAATTCGAATTCATGGACAAAAACACGTTCCTTTTCGCGGCCCTGCTTTGCTTGTTTGCAATCACGTCTCCTCCATGGACCCATTATTGGTGAATGCCTGTATTCAGCGTTTTATTCGTTTTTTAATCGAAAAAGACTACTTCGCGCAGTGGGGGCTTTCGCGTTTATTACGTATCATGAAGGCCATCCCTGTGGACAGTGAGGGTCGCTCGGGCGCGATTTCGGCCATAAAACAGGGGCGCGCTGAATTGCTAAACGGCCATATTGTTTGTATTTTTGCGGAAGGGGCGATGACGCAGACCGGGGATTTGAGCCCTTTTAAAAAGGGCTTCGAACCGATGGTTCGGGGTATGGATATCCCGATTATTCCGGTGTATTTGCATGGGGTCGGGGGGACTATTTTTAGTGCCCAGGGTGGCCCTTCCTTTTGGCGTTGGCCGATGAAGATGCCCTTTCCCGTATCGGTTTCTTTTGGTCCGCCGCTTCCGAGCTCAGCGACCGCCCAGGAATTGCAGCAGGCGGTTATGGTCTTGAGCCGAGATGTGGCGCAGGGGCGTGTTTCAGAAAAAGGACTTGTTTCCTCCTGAAAGAAGTCCTTTGGTTTTATCTGTTGTATCAAAAAAGATGTCAGAGTATTCTATTTTCCAGCATTCTTAACAAAGTGCTGATCTGTTTTTTCGCAAAGTGAGGGAAAAATAAATGAAGAAGGGAAACATCGAATTTGAGCAGGAGATTCAGGACTATGTCTTAGGGGTTTCTTTGCGGGAATCTGAGCTCTTAAGTCGATTACGAAAAGAAACCGAAAAGGACGCCGCTTCAATTATGCAGATTCCTGCCGAACAAGGTCAATTTATGGCGATGTTGGTGAAGTTGATGGGGGCCAAACGCACGATCGAAATTGGCGTCTACACGGGCTACAGTACCCTTTGTGTCGCAGAAGCGATGCCCAATGATAGTTATACCCTGGCCTGTGATGTGGATGAAGCGTGGACAAACATCGCCAAAAAATACTGGCTTGAGGCAGGTGTGGATCAAAAGATTGACCTTAGAATCGCCCCTGCACGAGAGACTTTACAAACACGTATTGACGATGATGAAAGTGACTCTTTTGATTTTATTTTTATTGATGCTGATAAGGTGAATTATGATCATTATTATGAACTTTCTCTTCAGCTATTAAAACCCGGTGGATTGATTGCGATTGACAATGTACTGCTTTTTGGTGCAGTTCTCCCGTCAAATGTTTCAGGCAGTGGGATTTTTGATGAAACGAGTATTGCAGCCGTAAGAGCACTTAATCTCAAGATTAAAAATGATGTGCGTGTTGACATCAGCATGTTAAAACTTGCAGACGGATTGACCCTGGTTCGAAAAAAATAAAGCGTGGATGGGTCATACCAACAGCAATACGAGGAAATTGATTTAATTCAATGAAACAAAACCATTCAAATTCAATGTTGCGGGGCCAAATGTTTGGTTTTTTGGGGGTCTTGGGTTTTAGTCTGACTTTGCCTGCAACGCGGGTCGCAGTGGGCTCGATTGATGTTACTATTTTAGGTTTGGGGCGTGCGCTGGTTGCGGCGGTGTTTGCCGGAATTGTCTTGTTTGTTCGACGCAAACCCTGGCCAAACAAAGCACAACGCAAAAGCCTGATTTGGGTGGCGGTGGGGGTCGTCATTGGTTTCCCTTTTTTCAGTGCCTGGGCGATGCAATATGTTCCGGCCTCTCATGGTGCCGTGGTTTTAGGGATTTTGCCTCTGGTGACGGCGCTTCTTGGGCGGATGCGTAGTCATGAACGCCCATCGCGTCTCTTTTGGCTTTCGAGTGCAGGAGGAAGTTTGGTTGTGGTGCTTTTTGCCTTGCGTGCAGGTGGTGGAAACTTTCACATGGCCGATCTGGCGCTACTGGCTGCCATTGCATTTGCTGCATTGGGTTATGCTGAGGGTGGGAAATTGGCACGAGAAATGGGCGGCTGGCAGGTCATCTGTTGGGCTTTGCTGATGGCCGCACCTGTTTTAGTGTTTCCTGTGGGTTTTGCATTATTCCAGTACGGATTTCCTCCGACACCTTTGGCTTTCCTGGGTTTTTCATACGTCAGTCTTTTTAGTATGTTTCTCTGTTTTTTTGCGTGGTATCATGGTTTGGCCTTGGGTGGTATTGCGCGGGTGAGTCAGATTCAATTGCTTCAGCCTTTTTTAACCCTTGGTTTTTCGGTGCTATTGCTTCAAGAGCAGGTTGGCCCTGCTGCGCTTGTTGCGGCGGGTTTTGTGACGCTCTCGCTCATACTCAGTCGTAAAGCGGCTGTGGTGACGCCGCTTGCGGATAAGGGATAAAAAGTGAGGGTCTTTTTCGAGGGAGGATGTCGGTGATGCAGATTCGAAAGATTAAAAAAGTGATGAAAGCGAAGCCCGTGATGGAAGGTGCTGGGGTGCGACTTAAGCGGGTTTTTGGTCATGCTGAAGTCCCGGAGTTTGATCCTTTTTTGTTGATGGATGATTTTCATTCGGCGGATCCAGAGGATTACATAGCCGGGTTTCCGATGCATCCTCATCGCGGCATTGAGACCGTGACCTACTTGCTGCAAGGTGCAGTCTCGCATCGAGACAGCATGGGCAATCATGGGCGGATAGAAGGCGGAGATATTCAATGGATGACGGCGGGGCACGGTATCATTCACGAAGAGATGCCGGAAGCGTCGCCCGTGCTCTGGGGATTTCAGCTTTGGGCTAATTTACCCGCGACGCACAAGATGATGTCGCCCCGCTACCAAGACATAAAAGCCTCAGCGGTACCGGAATTCAGCCCGGAAGCGGGGGTCTCTATTAAGGTTATTTGTGGTGAGCTTGCAGGGGTCGTAGGCCCGGTGCAGGAGATTGTGACTGACCCTGAATACTTGGACGTCAGCATCGAAGCTGCGCATGTGTTTGAATTTCCGGTTAAAATGGGACATACCGTTTTTGCTTATCTGATTGAAGGGGAGGCCGCTTTCGCAGAGGATGCCGAAAAACAGACTCAAGAAACCGTTGTGCTCTTTGATGAGGGGGAGGCGATTCGAGTTGTGACCGGGGCCACTCCCGTGCGTTTTCTTTTGATTTCGGGCAAGCCCATCGGAGAGCCTGTGGCTTGGTCTGGCCCGATTGTCATGAATACACAGGCCGAGTTAGATGCAGCGCTTAAAGCCTATCAAAATGGGACATTTATCAAATAAAGCGAAGGGCCTAAGGGGGGGGGCGTCGATTTTTCGCCCCACTTGACAGGCTGTACTTTTGCACGATAGACTCGATTCTTTGATAGAAAAGGCCTCATATGACGTCTAAAAAGCGTTTCATTCTTCCGCTTGATCAAAATAAGCTTGTATTGCCACAAGCCCTTATCCCTAAAAATACAAAGGCTTTTATGTATGAACAATTGCAAGATGGGAGAATTGTGCTCACTCCAATTGCTGCTTCGACGGAGGATCATTTTTTGACCTCCGAAGCTGAAAAACACGATGAAGCCCAGACCCATTTTTCCAATGTCATCGATTTTAGGGAATCTCGCATCCGCCTGAAAAATCAAGAGCAGAAAGCCAAAAAAGCCTCGAAGACGAGGCAAGCCCAAGTCCCCCAGGCTGAATGGGCAGAGCGGTCGGCTGTGGATACGGGTTTTGTCAAACTCTGTCATTTTTCCTCACGTTTAGAAGCTGAAATGCTGGGGGAAATCCTCAGACAGGCTGAGATTCCCTACCTCATTCAATCTGAAGATATCGGGATTTTTGGCCCGGGTGCAGCTCCGGTCCCTGGAGGGGTTCGCATTGCAGTGAGAAGATTCGATCTTGAATATGCTCAGCGGGCCCTTTCGGGTTTGATCTAAAGCGTTCCCTCGTTCAATTTTTTTAAATAAAGGACGTTTCTAAACCCCCTATATTGCGTCTGATCTTAAATTGTTCTACCACCCCTTGTTTTTTGACTTGCTTCTCATTTTTGATATTGTTATATAAATCTTCATGAATTTGTAACCCGCATCCGGAAAAAATAATGGCTGTTGAAACGACATATGAGGTTAAGGCTGGCCCTTTCGAAGGGCCGCTTGAGCTTTTGCTCCACTTGATTAAAAAGAACGAAATTGATATCTACGACATTCCAATTGCGCTCATTACCGAGCAGTACCTTGAAACAGTGGATTTGATGCAGTCTTTGAACCTCTCACTTGCCGGGGAATTTTTGGTCATGGCTGCGACCTTAATCCATATTAAATCGAAAACGCTGTTGCCCCTGCCTGATGTTGTGGATGAAGAGGAAGAAGATCCACGTACAGACTTGGTTTTACGTCTTTTGGAGTATCAGCGTTTTAAGGCCGCCTCAGAGCAATTTGAAGAAAGAGAATCCCTTTGGCGTGATATTTATGCACGGGGATATACAAAAGCGCCTGATTTAAGTCCGGAAGAGATTCCAATTTCTGACTTAAATTTGTATGATCTGGTCTCTGCGCTCAACGCGCTCTTAATCAAAAATCCTGAGCCTTTTGTGATGGAATTGACGATGGAGACGCTAACGGTTAAGGACAAAATGCAGCATATTCTGGATGAAATGGAATGTGTTGACACCCTGCTTTTTGAGGCCCTTTTTACAGAGAATTTTAGCCGACACGGCATGATTGTGACCTTTTTGGCCCTGCTTGAGGTCATTCGTCTGGGTTTAATTCGTGTTTTGCAACAGGATCTTTTTGCCCCCCTTCGATTGATAAAGACCGATAATTTTGCACGATGATGAAATAAAACCCATCCTTGAGGCCCTGCTTTTTGTCTCATCTGATCCCGTCTCGCTTGAGCGTCTGCACGGTGTTTTTGATGGGGTGGAGAAGGCACGCATCAAAGCCCTCTTGTTTCAACTCCAGCAAGAATCCATGTTTGCAAATCGAGGATTCCACCTTGTTGAAATTGCCGGAGGCTATCAATATGTGAGCCGAAGTGATTTAGCGCCCTGGATTAAGGAAATGGAGCGGGCACGTGCGGCCTCAAGGCTTTCAAAACCGGGTCTTGAAACCTTAGCGATTGTCGCTTACAAGCAGCCTGTCACACGTGGGGAAATTGAGATGATTCGGGGTGTGGACGCAGCCGGGGTGCTTAAAACGCTCTTGGATCGTAAGTTGGTCAAAATCGTTGGACGAAAAGAAGTCGCGGGACGACCGATGTTGTATGGCACGACGCGTACTTTTCTTAAATATCTGGGGCTGCCTAATCTCTCGGCTTTACCCACACTCAAAGAATTTTCAGAATTTGTAGATGACGCGAACTTAGAAGAAGCTCCGATGCTGCCCTTGGGGGACATTACGGATGAAGTCCCTCAGATAGGCGACACGCATCCCGAAGAGGGAGCGCTCTCCTGAGTCTCGGCACGGCCTAGAAATCCACTCTCCGTTCATTAACAACAAGACCTCGCCTTTTTTTGTTTCAGGGCGTATTTCCCTGAATTCTATCTTTTTTCCCTGGTTATCCGAGCAATTTGAGCTACACTTACTTCTGAGCAGATATCGTTCTAATATATTGTAATGAGAGGCTTTTTCTGAGATGAAAGCATTGCTGATTGAACCCTCCAAGCTCTATCAGGAAATACTCGTGCAGACTTTAAATGACTTGGATTCTGAGGTGGTCTGCACAGGGCGGGCAGACGAAGCCCGGCAGATTATGGCATCTCAGCCCTTCGATTGTTTGATTGTTTCAATGGTATTGGGTGATATATCTGGACCCATCTTTTGCGCCCAGGTTCGTTCAGAGCGGCAATATTCCCGGCTGCCCATTTTTATGTTAACAGCGAGTCAGGATAAAAATGCACTAGAGCATGCCATGAAATCTGGCATTACCGAAATCTTCCATAAAGACGATCTAAATGTTTTTAGAGACTATCTCTGTACTTTTGAGGAAAGAATTGGAGGGGAGGGTGTTTCCGGAACAGTGCTCTACGTCGAAGATTGTCTTGTTATTTCAAAAATAACAACACATATTTTAGAGCGAATGGGGCTGACACTTCATCATTTTATCAATGCAGAAGATGCCATTGAATCCCTCTCATTGCGTCAATATGACTTGGTTTTGACCGATGTCATTTTAGGGGAAGGGATGAGTGGTGTCGGTTTTGTCAGGGCGCTACGAAGCGAAAACAGTCCCTATGCTGAAATCCCCGTCATCGTGATGTCGGGTTCTGATGATATGGCGCGGCGTATTGAGTTTTTACATTTTGGGGTCAGTGACTACATTTCAAAACCCGTTTTGAAGGAGGAGTTGGTTCTTCGTGTTAAAAACCTGATTACCCATAAAAAACTACTCGACAAAATAAAATCCCAGGAAAAACAATTACGACGGCTGGCGATGACGGATCAATTGACGGCTTTAAAAAATCGCCACTATCTGATGTCGGAGGGCCCTGCACGTGTGAGTCAGTCGAATCGTCATAAAATTCCTCTGAGTATGATCTTGATCGATTTAGATTGGTTTAAAAAAATTAATGATACTTACGGTCATGAAAAAGGGGATAGGGTGCTTTCTGAAGTGGGGGCGCTTCTGGAAGAAAGTTGCCGAAACGAAGATATTGCGTCGCGTTTTGGTGGAGAGGAGTTTTTATTGCTCTTGCCGCATTGCAATGAAACAGATGCAAAAATGATGGCGGAGCGACTACGAGAAAAGGTTACAGCGCTCAAGCCTGCGGGGGTTTCGATTACGGCAAGTTTGGGTATCGCAACTCTTCCATTGGGGGGGGCTTATAATTTTTTTCAGCTCTTTTCGGCTTCGGATAAGGCGCTGTATCAGTCAAAATCTTCGGGTCGAAATTGTGTGACCGTCTGTTCTGTGACGGATGTCAAGGGTTCGTTTATTTGAAGAGATAAACGGTCTTTTTATTCAGATTCGATTAGAGTTTCCTTAAGGTATTTACGTTTTATTTTTTTTGGGGGGATATACCCTTCGACAATGACGCAGGCCTCTCCTTTGAAGGTTTTTCCTTCAAAGGTTTTAAGAACTTCTAGAACCCTTCCCCGGATGATTTCTTCGTAATGTTTTGTGAGTTCTCTCCCAATGGAAACCCGTCTATCTCCAAAAATGATATGAATCGCCTCTAAGAGTGAAACGATACGATAAGGAGACTCGTAGAAAATGAGGCTGCGCGGATTGTCTTTTAAGGCTTCAAGTTGTTTATCGCGTTTGCCTTTTTTTCTGGCCAGAAATCCTTCAAAAATAAAACGATCTGTCGGAAGCCCGGAGACACAAAGTGCTGCGATGACCGCACTCGGCCCAGGAATGGGGCTGATGGGGATTTCATGGGCGATGGCTTCCTTGATCAGGAAATAACCGGGATCGGAGATCGTGGGTGTCCCTGCGTCTGAAACGAGGGCGAAGGATTCTCCATCTTGTAGTCTTCTGATCATGACGGGCGTTTTAGCTTCTTTATTAAAATCATGGTAACTGGTCATCGGCGTGTGGATTTCAAAGTGGGCCAGCAGCTTTCCGGTGTGACGGGTGTCTTCTGCTGCGATGGTGGTGACTTCTTTTAAGATACGGATGGCCCGAAGCGTGATATCTTCTAAGTTGCCAATAGGGGTACTGACGATGTAGAGGGTGCCGGGGCTCACGGTTTTAGCTTAGGTTTTGTTCGATGAGCAGACAGAGCAGATGTCCAATCATGATATGTGATTCCTGGATGCGTGCTGTTTTTGAAGAAGGGACTTTGAAACAGTGTGTGCATTCAAGTGCAAGCTGTCCGCCTTTTTCTCCTGTCATGCCGATGCTCGTTGCCCCTTTTTCTTTGGCCATACGAATGGCTTTGAGTACGTTGGGCGAGTTGCCACTGGTACTGATGGCGATGACGACGTCTCCTGTATTTGCGAGTCCTTGAACCTGTCGTGAAAAAATCTCCTCATAGCCATAGTCATTGGCAATGGCGGTGAGGGTGGAGCTATTCGTGGTCAGCGCGATGGCTGGAAAGGCAGGTCTTTCCACTTCAAAACGTCCCAGTAGTTCTGCTGCGATATGCTGTGCATCTCCGGCGCTCCCGCCGTTTCCAAGTAGCATGAGTTTTCCACCGGATGCGATGGATTTTGTGATGAGATCAGCGACTTCCACAATCAGGGGAACCATTGTTTCCAGTAGGGTTTCTTTGACACGAATGCTGTCTTGAATGCTGTTGCTGACTAAGGTTTCCGCCCTTGAGGTCTCCATTCAATGACCTCGATATTGACTGACACCGCCAAAGGTGCCAAACCACTTATGACCTTCGTGGTCGATTTCAATCGAAAAAACAGCACCGAGGCCATCTTTTTCTGTGAAATTTTGAAATGTTTTCCCGTCAAAGCGACTCACACCTTTGCCTGTGCCGATCCATAAAATTCCTTTATCATCGAATTTCAGGGCATGCACCATATTGCCGACAAGGCCATTTTCGATTGAATAGCTGGTCCAGTTTGAGCCGTCAAAATGGGAGAGCCCTGCGCCTAAGGTGCCAAACCAAAGATCGTCTTTTGAATCGACGGCGGAAGAGACGATGTAGTTGGGATTGTATCTGAGGGGTTTGTGATCTCCCTCGTGATGTTTCGGGGTGAAGGCCAGGCCTTTTGCTATCTCCGGTTTTTTCATCTCAATCTTTGCGCCGAGACCGTCTTTGCTGTCCCAGCTTTTCCAATTTTTTCCATCGAAGCGTGTGACACCTGCTTCTGTGCCAAACCAAAAGGCCCCTTTTTTGTCCTGAGCCAAGGTGTAAACCCATTTGTCAATCAAACCATCATCTGTTGTATAGGTCTTAAAGCCTTTGCCGTCAAAAACACTGACGCCTTTCCAAGTGGCAACCCACATGGTGCCAGAGGGATCAAAATGAACCCCGTAAACCCAGAGATCTCCTAATCCACGGCCTTTGGCATAACTTTTCCAGCTTGATGAGCCATAAGATGCGACGGTTCCTGTCCCGTAGGGGGTATAATTGATCCATTCGCTGTTTTTGTTTTTGAGGTGACTGAGTCCGCCTCCAATGGTGCCGACCCACTTGTCCCCGTTAGGGGCAATGTCAATGGAATGCACGATGTTGGAGAGCAGACCTTCTTTTGTTGTGTAGGCCTCTTGTTTTCCCGTAGATAAGTTATAGGCGAGCAGACCATTTGAGGTGCCCACCCATAGGGTTTTATCCTCAATGGCAAGTGCGCGAACAATCGAAAAGAGCGAATAGTGATCCCAAAGTGATGTGTCAGGAGACTCCGGAGCGGATTGCGCATTGATCGAGACCGGATTCAAAAAAATAATGAAAGCAAGAAGGATGCTCAAAAAAAAGGGCTGCGGGTATTTATTCAAAAGTGGATCTCCATAAAGTTTCGTTTATTCATGGTAAGTGATTTTACGATAGGTGACTTCTGTGAGAACAAAGGGTCGCTTGCCTGGATTTCTTAAGGATTCGGATGCGGTTTGAGAAATCCAATTGCCGATTTTATCGTATTCATATTTGTAACGTTTTTTTGTCATGATTTCACCGAGTCCATTATAGCGGGTTTCTTCGGTCAAGACGCCTTTTCTGTTATAAACAAAAACCCGCCGAGTATTCAGTGATTTGACGACATGTTCTGGATTGATATTGGAACGGATCATGTAGTGAAACTCTTCAATCATTCGACCTGCGTCATCGTATTTGTATTCCCACCTGAAGTGATTGTTGTTTTGCAGCGGAAAACGGTTTTCTTCCACAAGGTTCCCCGGAAGGTCGTAGCGATACGTGGTTCTGGAAAAGAAAGTACCATCGGGAGTCGAGCGTTTTTCCTCGCTTACACCGGAAGCTGCATCATGTGTGTAAGTCCATTTGAAGGCAATATTTTTTTTGGCGTCGTACTCGACACCTTCGATCAGCGCTCCGCGGGCATCCCGTGTAAAAATAGAAGTGAAGTCGAGGGATTGCTCTCTATAAATTTGCGCTTCTTCAATGCGATGTCCCGCCGGGTCGTAGGTGCTTGAAAGCCAGGGCATGGGTGGGTCTTCCTCAATCCACTTGCCATCTTGCGCTGTGATCTTTGCGATCTCAATATGAACATTTTTGACAGGGCCTTGTAAGCCTTCCCGAGCGGTATCTGTTTTGTCGAGGGCACCCGCAAAAGAAGTGGGTTGAAACAATCCAAAAATCAATAAATTCAATATGAGGAGGATTTTCATTGCGTGGAGAGAGATCCCTGAAATACGAAATCGCCCCGCAGGAGGAAACACCTGAGGGGCGATTTAATGAAAAAGATCATTGCAGAGGATTTATTTTTTGTCGGCTTTTATTGGTTTGACGGAAGCCTCTTCTTTCGGTTTGACATGGCACCGGGTACAGTTGGCGATGGGAAAGGCCACTCGACCATGACAACGTCCGCAAAATTCACCGTTGACAATCTTCACCATCGAAATGGGGTTTCCACCTTTTTTCATCATGAAGATGCCTGGATGGCAGTTGGTGCAATCCAGCCAATAAGTATGAGGCTCATGTGGAAAAATAACATTCGGCATTGAACCCACTGCTGGGATTTCAACATCAAATTTTAGTGGGGGGACATGTTTCTTGTCCAAATCCAGTGACTCATGTGGGTTAATCTTGTCCTCTTGAAATGCCTTAACCCAATCTTCAAGCCCGGTAGCATCTTTTGGAATATCCTGCATCACCACTTCCGGGTTCGTATTTTCCTTATTGAAAGGTGGTCCCGGAGTGGGCATTCTCGAAGGGTTTTCAAAAACAGGGAGACCGGTTTCAGGTCTGGGTGCGACCAAAGATCGTTTGTCTCCCCCGCCCGCCGCCAGTTCTTTTTCCTCAACCTGCATTGGCGCTTTTGCCTGGGCAACAACCACTGCCTCACTTTGAGAACCCGCCGCGGGCATAGCGGTTTCGCTCTTTGCCTGACGTGTACAGGCATAGACTGAAATGAGAGAAAATACAACTAAAAGAACTCCCGTAAACCATTTCCTTTTTAGTCCTTTTGCCCAAGTCATATAAAAATCCTCCAGATATCAATCGACAACTAACTTTTAAGTAACGACTCTTCAAATGTGTGAAAAACGGTCTACTTTGGAAATCCCTCGAGTACCCCGGTTTTCATTCCTGGTGTTCCTGAGTGACATCGAGCGCACTCAATGGGTTTCCATGAAATCGTGCCATTATGGCATTTTCCACAAAACTGACCGTCAATAACAATTTTCTTCATATCAATGTCATTGGCACCCGAACGCATTTCAAAAATTGCAGGGTGACAGACTTTGCACTTAAATTCCGCCCGATGATACCAGTGGGGAAACACAACGGGTGGCATTCCTCTTTTTTCCGCCTTGTTGTTCAGTACCATGTCGCCAAAATAAGCCGAAGCATGATCTGCGGTAAACAAGAACGAAAGCAGAAGGGTCATGCCCAACAATATGCCTAAACGTGCCTTTTTCATCGTCCCTCCCTAATTCCGATATATGACAAAGTTGGGGGATGATTACCATACCGATTTTTTTTTGTCAACATGTTTGCAAAGGATTTTATTTGATTTTAACGGACTTGTTTCTTCCTCTTCTTTCTCGATAAAACGCTAAATTGAAAAATTCAAAATAAATTGGATGCAGAGCTAGCAATTTGTACATTTTTTGTCTATATTACCCCATTATTATTGCACCGCATTGTTTCCATCGCGGTATTTCCCGTATTCGCCATTCCATTATAGTAGGGAGTTGTTGTTTAGGGTGAAGAATAAAGGGCTTAAAATTGCGCTTCCGTTCTTGATGGCGGTTCTTCTTTTGTTCCTTGCCGTTTCTGCAAAAGGCGGATCGATCATTCGTTCCCGGCATGATCTTTCTTCTCTCAATTGGCGGGGCTATCAGACTGAAACCGGTCCGATGCAGGGCGGTACCTATAGCGACTACCGGGAAGCCTGTGTCTATTGTCACACGCCCCATAATAGCAGCAGTGCTGCGCCACTTTGGAATCGTGAACTACCGAAGGAGCGGGAATATCGGATGTATTCCAGCCCCAATTTTGACTCTAAAATGCCCAAAGCACCGGATGGGATTTCTCTCGCCTGTCTCTCTTGTCATGACGGCTCTGTTGCGGTCGACTCGGTTCTAAAACCACCCAAATTCCACAGTATTGTCGATGCAGGGGTCAAACACCGGATGACTCTGGAAGGCGAGCCGGGAACGGATGGCTGCTCAAAGTGCCACAATCGTTCGGAAGGAGCCTATGGCGGGGTTTCTGGAGCTCATGACGCAACCATTCGTTATTTTACAAAAGATTTGCGGGACGACCATGCCTTTTCAATGGTTTATCCTTCTCTGGATATTGACCCCCAATTTAACCAGCCCACAATATTGAAGGCAGATGGGGGACGCATGTTTGAAAATGGGATACAGACCTTCGAGGGCGACAAGGTGCAGTGTGCTTCCTGTCACGATATTCACAGCCCTGATGAAAAGAATTTGGAAGGGCGAGATCCCTTCCTTCGGACTTCAAACCGAGGAAGCGCCCTTTGTTTGACTTGTCATCAAAAATAGGAGTGATTGTTTGACTGCGCGTAGCCGTATTATAAGCTTTTTTCTTCTTGTGTTCGTGTTAGCGGGCTGTGGTGGTCGCACGCTGCGAACGGAACCTGAGCTCTTCTGGCCACCCGCACCCGAAACGCCGCGCATCAAATTTGTCAAAACCATTTCATCCTCTGAAGACGTTGAAGAAAAAACCTGGCTTGATCATGTGAAGGCCTTTTTGTTTGGAGGTTCATCCTCAGCGCATCTTGTCAAGCCCTATGCTGTTTTTGCAAGCCCCTCGGGCCGTGTGTATGTGGCGGATTCTGGCTGGCGAAAAGTCCTTGTTTTTGATGAAACCCAGAAACGCTTTTCCATGTTGGGCGTAGATGGCCCCGGTGCTTTATCGGGCCCCTTAGGTGTAACTGTAGATGCGTCTGGACGGGTTTATGTCACAGACATGGTTCATCAGAAAGGTTTTGTTTATGACCCGGAAGGCCAGTTCCTCTTTAATTTTGGAGATAAAAACCAGTTAGAGCGCCCCGTTGGAGTTGCCGTAAACAACACCCTAAAGCGTGTCTACGTGGTCGATGCAAGGAAACATCAGGTTTTTGTCTACGACTTTGAGGGGAAATTCCTGTTTGTCTTTGGGGAACGGGGAACGGACGATGGTCATTTCAATTTCCCCGCCAACCTCTTTGTGGATACGCAGGGAAAAATCTATATCACCGACATGAATTTTCGGGTTCAGATTTTTGATGCTGACGGCAAGTTCCAATCGAAATTTGGCGGTGTTGGCACGGGTTTTGGCCAATTTTCTTTACCCAAGGGTGTTGGCGTGGATTCAAAGGGCCATATCTATGTTGTCGACGCACGTTTTAACAACGTGCAGATTTTTGATCCGACCGGGCAACTCTTGCTGTTCTTTGGTGAATTTGGCGGAGAAAAGGGTCAGTTTTGGTTGCCTGCGGGTTTGAGTGTGGATGCGCAGAACAGAATCTATATCGCAGATCAATACAATCATCGTATCAATGTTTTTCAGTATCTTGATCCGGTGGAAAGCACCCCATCTGAGGTCTCTGAAAATGTCTCTGAAATATTTCATGTTTCGAAAGAGGAAGGAGCCCTTGCTCCACAATGAAAATATCCCCCAGAGAACGTTTGCGGAAAATAGGGGTTATTAACCCAACCATTTTAGTGGTGATGATTCTGTTTGTCTCTGCTTATTTTTCCTTTCAGAAGAGTTTTGCTTTGGAAGACGTGCGTCATACCAAGCATAATCTTGCCGTGAATCCCGATATTTTGGCTGGAGAAGGCAATGACTTTGTCCCGGGGGGGCTGACCTCCTTGCGTGGCGCGCGAAACCCTGCGGTCAGAGGTCTTGAAGGGGATGTGCGTCAGAATGAAGAAGTGTGTATTTTTTGTCACACCCCCCATGGGGGTCGAAGCAATGTAGGTGGCGTGCAGGGTGCTGCGCCACTTTGGAATCGGCGGCTTTCGAGTCCGATGGTTTATACCCCCTATAATAGTCAACATTTTGATGCACAGGATCTGATGGGAACACCGGGTCGCCCCAAAGGGGTCTCTTTGGCTTGCCTCTCTTGTCACGATGGTGCCGTTGCTTTTGACGCACTCATTAATAGCTCAGGTTCCGGTGGTTTTTTCCCGCGGAATAAAACATTCGATGGTCCGGGGGGCAGTATCGGTATGGGTTTTTCCGGTCCGGCGGTGGATGCGTCCAATAGCTTTCGCGAAGGGAGACGTGCCGCTGCATCGAGTGGAGAGTTACCCGGTTTTGTCTTTTTTGATGGTTTTGGTTCAGGACCCAATGCCTCGTTTGGCGCGGAGCCTTTCCCCAACCTAGGGCTTGATCTGAGGGATGACCATCCCATCAGTATGGAAATTCCGAGGGCCGATCCCCAGTTTCGGGAAATTTTGACCAATATCACGACAAAGGGCGGACGGATCCCTGGAAGTGGTGCTGTGATGTGGATTGACCGTGACCCCAATGGCGCAAACTTGCCCTTGGACAAACGGGATCGCATTCGAGCCTATGCCTCTGATCCGAGTCGCCCGGATGCGCCTTATATCGAGTGCGCTTCCTGTCATAATCCGCACGAAGCGAGTCGTCCGGGTGGCCAACCAGCACTTTCAGAGCCGGTCAATGCATTTACAGTCAATAACTCCCTCTTTCTTCGTTTAGCCTCACGGCCTAATCCAGATTCACAAGATCGAAATGCAAAAAGTTTAATTTGTTTGAGTTGCCATAAAAAATGATGGATGTACATAAAAAAAAACAAAGGTTAAATGCGCTTTATCCAAACAGAGCCGTCATTCTTTTTGCTGTGTTGATGGTTTCCTTTTTTGCTCCTTCTGTTTTTGCAAACCCCTTGGCACGGGTCAACCAAACGCCGATTGATGCAGATGAGATTAAAGCCAGAATCCAGGTTTATTTGCGTCAAATCGGGCATAAAAGGCTTTCTCCAATTCGCATGGTTTTGCTTGAAAAAGAGTTCCTAAAAAAAGCCATTGAAGAAGAGTTGCTCTATCAGGAAGCCCTCCATAATAAATTATCGGTCAGCGCAGCGGAAATTGCTGCCGGATTGGAGCAAATTCGTCACCGCTTTCCATCCGAGCAGGCTTACCTTAAAGGGCTTTCTAATGAAGCTTTGAGTTTACAGGATCTTGAAACGGGTGTTTATCGTTCAATTTTGATTCAAAAGTCATGGCAACGCCTATCGCAGATGGATGAGGATACACGTTTAAATCGTGTGCGTGAGATGACAAAATCAGCCGATATCGAAATTTTTGAAATAGAGGTATTTACAGGGCTTGAGAATGAATAATGTTGGTGTCTGAGTGCATAAAAGCCGTATGAAGAAACCAGAAAGAAAATTATTCCATTTGCGGATGCGAGATTGTTGTTTTCTCGGCCTTTTTTCTGCCCTTGTGCTCTTTCCTTCCGAAGCCCAGTCCCGCTTTATTAACGTGAGTGGATCACTGGATTTTACCTACGGAGAGGTCAAAACGATCTCAGAGGTCAATGGCACGGATCGCACGAGCTATCTTCAGCAGCGCTACAGTCTGCAAAATTTTGGTGAGTTGTTTAACCCGCGCATCGGAAATCTCCTCATGAGTGGCACCTTTCTTGAGCAAGACACCAAGACCAGCCGTCAGGGAGATCAGGATTTTTCGAATACAGATTATTCCTTTGCAGCAAACCTATTCCCCTATGCCTCCCCGCTCAATCTTTATTATCAACGCATGAACCGTCAGAATAAAGTCAGCGCGACCGCCCTGCAAAATACTTATGAGGCTGAAGACCGCCAGACCACTATTGGAGGGAACTGGACGCTGCTGTCTCGTCATCTTCCGCGTGTTCGGGTCTCCTATAATCAGTCTGAGCTTGAGGCATCGGACGACGCAGACCGTTTCCCCAATAGCATTAACCGTTTTTTGAATCTTGAGTCCAACGGTCGTTTTCGTGAGACCAGCTTGACGGGCCGTTATCAGCACAGTGAAGTGGATGTCGCCCGGAGGGGAATTGGAAGGGTTCAAACCGTAAAAAGCGACGCCTTTACGCTCAATACGGTCAGTCGTCCGGCGCCTGCCTTGGTGGCCACGACAAATTGGCGTTGGGCCGGGCCAAGTTCTGGAGGTGCTGCGGGAACGACTTTCTCACAAGAACGTGGTTTTGGTAGCACACTTTCTTATACGCCATCGGTAAAATGGGACACACATGCGCGTTTCAACTATTCTGAAACACCCAGCGGCACAGGTGACTTTAAACAACAGAATGCCTTTTGGAGTGGATCCTATCGTCCGACTGAGGAATTGGATATGGTGGTGAGCGGGCGTTATTTTCGCTTCGATGTTAACAATGTCGAAACGACCTCTCCCTATTTTGACTATGGTGTGAATTACAGACCCTTTTTCGGCTTTTCTTCCGGTATTGGTGCGTCTATCGGACAGACCAAAACGAAGGGGAGTGGAACCGATGTCACCAATGATTATCAGCGTTTTCGTGGCAATATGGACTATACCCGCGCCTCGGAGCGCTTACGTTATTCCTCGGCCTATTCCTTCAGCCAGGGTTACTCGGATACCAAAGGGCAGGATAAGTTCAGGGATGTTATGCACACCGTTACACTGATGGTCGAAAATACCCAGATTCGCTACGTCCATGTTTCTTTGGGATATACCTTCAATGATGTCGATGCCAGCCGTGAAGCCAGTGATGTGCAAAATACCGGCGATCAGCGTTCTCACCTGTTTCAACTCAATGCAAATTCCAGCTATTTTCGAGGGTTATTGACTTCCTCTGACAGTCTCTTGCTACAATCGACTGCGAGCTGGACCAAAATCGACGGTTTTGGCCCGGCAGGAGAAAACATCCTCTTGGATGGACGAGGAAACTACTATTTTTTACCAGGGGCCATGTTTTCAACAGGTTTTACGCATCAGAATTATCCCGGAGGTTTCTATGCCGATACCACTACCTACTACGAGGAGTTGAGTTGGAGCTTTTATATTGGGGCAACCTCCTTTAACTTCTCTGCCACCGCAAGACAGCAACGCAGTGATGGAGACCGAAGCTTGAATCGAGATACCATTGAGTCCAGTGGTGGTCTTTCGTATCGTGTTGGACGATTTGCGCTTTCGGCAGATGCACGTTGGACTGAAGACCAGTCGAAGGCAGACGAGGTTGATACAGAAACCCGATCTGTTTTTGTACGTGCCAGTCGGTCTTTTTAATCATGATATTGCGATCACGATTTTTAAAACACGGACTTCTTGTTGTCCTGATCATGATCTGCTCGGCCTGTGCGGCAGCACCTGTTAAAGAAAAACCAAGTATTTTTTGGCCAAAACCTCCGGATGCGCCTAAAATTTCTTTTGTCGATACCTGGTCAAAACCCGCAGATATCGGCCTGAAACCCTCCTGGTTTAAGCGTGTCGTTCACTTCATCTTTGGTGAAGCAAAGACGCCCTATGTGCTGAGGCCTTCGGGTGTGGCCGTGGATGGTCAGGGTGGGGTGTATGTGGCCGATACCGGTTTGCAGGTCGTTCACCATTTTGATCAAAAGAACCGGAAGTACCGTCAGCTTTTTCAAATCACCCAAAATGAACGGCTTCAAAACCCCATCGGGGTCGCCGTGGATGCCACGGGCTTACTGTATGTCTCTGATACCGACCTCAACCGTATTTTCGTATTTAATCAGGACAAAAAGATGGTGCGTGTCATTGGAAACGATGAAAAAGCAAAACGTGTTTCCGGGCTTGCACTGGACCCCGTTCGTAAACGCTTGTATGTCGTTGATACCATCGGGCATCAGATTTTGGTCTACTCGCTTGAGGGGGAATGGCTAAAAACAATTGGAAAACGGGGGATTGAACCCGGAACTTTTAATTTCCCAACCTATGCCACCGTGGATGCGGATGGAGCGCTTTACGTCGCCGACTCACTTAACTTTCGCATCCAGATTTTTGACCCGGACGGCGCATTTCAGTTTCAGTTTGGCCGCCTGGGCAGAAACTTGGGGGAGTTTTCCCGTCCAAAAGGTGTTGCCGTGGATGCCCAAAAAAACATCTATGTCGTGGATTCCCTTTTTGATACCATCCAGGTGTTTAATGCTTCAGGAGAATTGTTGATTCATTTTGGAAAAACCGGTGTTGCGCCAGGAACGTTTTGGTTGCCTGCGGGCATTGCCGTGGACGATGCCGGACATATTTATATTGCGGATGGGTACAATAAAAGGGTTCAAGTTTTTAAGTTATTGCAGGATGAGACACCACCGGGATAGCGCCGCCTTGTTTTTTTGTATGGGGTGTTTTGGTTGACAAAGAATCTCCGGCTGATTATATTCTTTGCGCGATGATGAAAGGGTTGTTTCCATTGATTAGAAAAATCTGCTCCTTCTTGGGCCTGTGCAAATCTTTGGGCACCTCGCTCCCGTTCTTATTATTTGTCCTTCTCTCCGGTGTTGTAGGCCTTTCTCTTTTTTCTGATCGTTTGTCTTGGGCTCAACCCACATTTGAGCCCTTTAATGAAGACGTGAGCAGTACAAAACATAATCTTTCAGCCGTCCCCTTGGATGCCGAGCAGCAGCAGATTTTCAATGAACTTTTTAGCCCGGATAACGAGCGTAATGTAAAGTCCACGCTTGCAAACGGCACAACAGAAGTCTGCGTTTTCTGCCATACCCCCCACGGTGCGAGCCAAGAAGGGGTCGCCATTCGCGCACCCATTTGGAATCGCAATCTCTCCAAAGCCCAATATCAGATGTACGATCAGGTTTGGAGTAAGTCGTTTGAGGCCACGCCCAATGATCCAGGTCGCCCGACAGGTTATTCCCGTCTCTGTCTCTCTTGTCATGACGGTACGATTGCGCTCGGAAGTGTTTTGAATAAATCGGGCAGTGGTGGTTTTGAGGGCGAATATACCATGGAATATCCCACGAACCAGTCTCCCGCAGGGCCTTTTGGTTCGATTCCGGTTGGAGAAGGGGCCACTTCGCAGAATACACGTGCGCTGGGGCGGGATCTTAGAAACGATCATCCCATTTCAATGAAATTTGACACCGCATTACTCGCAAAAGACGTCGAATTTGTAAATCCCGGCCCACCCGTGCGCCGACCTTTTACTGAAAGCACACCCACACCGCTTTCTCCTTTGAGACGGGCTTCCGGCAATAATGTCAATGTTTATGATTCTGTGCAGTGTACCTCTTGTCACAATCCGCATCAGGTTGATTTTCCTAAGTTTTTACGCGCCAATCGTTTGCAGTCGCGGACCTTTGCCTCAACTCAAGCTGAAAAACGCGTGGGTGAACCCACACGAGGCGGGCCTCCCTCACCGGAAGGGGCGATTCTCTGTCTCTTTTGTCATGATAAACCCGGCTGGCCGTATAATCCGGATGAGTTGAATTCCCATTTTGGCGATCGGCAGGCGGGTGTTTTTGATGATACCCGTCTTAAACCGGGTGCGACGAATTTACACGATGGCGAAGCGCCTGTTGTGGCTGAGCGGGCCTGCTTGGTGTGTCACGATCCCCATACACGCCAGGGGGCGGTGCGTATTTTGAGAGAAGGGGTCGATGCTGTCGGAAATGTTGCGATTGAGAACACCTGCTATCAATGCCATCAGCCACAGGAAACCTCTATTTTACAAGCACCAACACGTGCGCCGGATATTCGAAGCCAGTTTTTTAGAGATCGCGAAGGCAACGGCAATCACGGGACTTCCCCGACAGGCAGTGCCATGGACTTGACCCTGGGTTTGGGACATGAGCCTGTTTTTGTGGATGATCCGAAAGAAGGGGTTCAATTGGGCAGCGACAATCTTGTCCCTTCGTTCTTTGGTGGGCCATTTCAATCCCCGCCCAACAATAAAGACGTTGATTTACAACACGCGACCAGCACCCCGGATACCTCTCACGTTGAGTGTGTGGATTGTCATAATATGCATCGTGTCACCCGCCGAAATCGTTTTCAAGGCATTCCGGGGATCACCATTCGCAGCCAAATTGTGGCCAGCACCGTCCGGGGGGCCGCTGAAGTGCGGGAGCCCTATCTTTACGAGGTTTGTCTGCGGTGTCACGGCAACACTTTTAATAATCATGTGCGAGAAGCCCTCTTTACGGCCCTGGGAACGGGGAAAATGGTTCAGGCGCGGGGGAATAGCCCCATCAGCCCGGGTTTGGGTGTGAATGCCCACGGCAGCAATAAACGTAAAGAATTTGACCCGGATGCGCGACCTTTTTACACCGAAAATTTTAGGATAGCCGATACAACAAACCCTGGGGGGCCGCTTGTAATAGACCCTAATCCGCCGATGGTTAATACCTCTTTTCATCCTATCTTTCAGCCGGGTCGTAATCAGTCTGGGGTGCTCAATAATTTCAATCTATTTGTGGATGTGCCCACGCAGCAAGGGCAGTTGATGGGTGGTTTTGGTTCTCAGGCCAGTTTTGATTCCAGGGGACGGGTGAGCGGGCAGGATGGTTCCGGGGGGCTCTCTCGTCGGGCGACCCTGCAGTGTCCTGATTGTCATAATACGGATCTCTTCGGAACTTTTGCGGGGAATATTCCTTTGTTTCGAGGTCTTGCAAATGGTTTTCCTTTAGGCATCAATTTTCCTGATTATCCCGGCCCCATCAGTTTTGATGAAACACGCGGCCCGGCATATAAACGCATCACTGATCGTTCTCCCAGTATCCCGGAAAATCCGATCGGTATCCGAACGTCTTCTCTGAATGATCCGAAGACGGCACAAGGGCCTCATGGTTCAATTTACAAACGCGTTCTGCGTGCTAACTATGACACGACCATCGGAACGGCGACGACCCCCCCACCAGGAACCGTAAAGGGTCAGTACAACCCCCAAAACTTTGGACTTTGTTTTAATTGCCATAGTGAATCGGCCTTTATTACGCCCTATTGGGAATCGGCGACGGCCATCGGTCCCAAAAGTCGTCTGACCAACTTTTACCGAGGGGGGACGACAGATGTTGATGGTCGAGGGACGCAGGGGGGGAATCTTCATATGTTGCACTTGATTGGTCGAACGAATGCCCGATGTCATGAGTGCCACAATAACGTCCACAGTAATGTTGAGGCGGGTAACACCGTTTTTGTGGGGATGAATGACCCAAAATTCAAGGCCGACAATCCGGGACACGAAATGAGTACACACCTCATTAATTTTCAGCCCAATATCATCGGGAACCGTGTGGCGAACCAACCCATGTGGGGTGCGGGTAATATTGTTAATGGGCCTGACGGAGGACAAAGCGGAACAAGTCCTGGTAATGACTACGACAACCCCAATAAGGCTGGAGAACATAAAGGTCCGGGGTGTAATCTGCGTTGTCACGGTTTTGCTATGAACCACAACACCGATGCCCATACTGTTCTCAATGGCGAAAAATAGCTTGGGTCACTTTGAACGATCTTTCCCCTGAAATTCATGTTCCGGACAAGATTTTTGATCAAAAATCGTCCGGAGGGCTCATGAAGCCGTCCTTCAAAAAATGTATTTTCTTCATCTGTATTTCACTGATTATTTTCTCAGGAGGTTTTATGGCCTTCATGTCCCCCGAAGAAGAGGTTGTTCCACCCAAGATGGTGCGTATTCCTTCGGGCCCCTTTATTATGGGCAGCGATGAAGTCGAAACAGGTGAAACCCAGGGCGAGTTGGGTAATAGAAAACCTTTTTATTTAGACGAGCATCCCCAGCGGATGCTTTCAATTACTGATTATTACATCGACCGTTTTGAAGTGAGTAATGAAGACTATGCGCGTTTTGTAAAAGAAAAACGTCGTAATGCACCCCAGTACTGGGGTGGGCCGACTTACAGAACAGGTGAGGCGCTCTTACCTGTAGTGGATGTAAATTGGTATGAGGCGCGAGATTATTGTCTCTTTCGTGGCAAACGGCTCCCAACAGAGGCCGAATGGGAAAAAGCCGCCCGTGGCCCGGATGGCAATCTCTATACCTGGGGAAACGAATTTGATGCCACAAAAGGCAATGTAAGTGCGGGTAGTCATGGTAGCATCATGATGATCGGACGATTTGCGCATGATAAAAGCGTTTACGATGTTTATGACATGAATGGCAATGTGATGGAGTGGACGGCGGACTGGTACAAGGTTTTTCCGCGTGGAGATTACCGCTCCGATGATTTTGGCGAGCAATTTAAAGTCGCAAAAGGGGATGCCTACGGCGATTCGGGGCATTACAGCCTCTCGATTTTTTCCCGTTTACCCTATCGTCAGAATATAGAACCTGAAACCCGTTTGCCTTTTTTAGGGTTTCGCTGCGTTAAAAGCTAAACCTTGTTTCATCGTTATGTGGCACGATCGATTTTGTGTTTGCTCATGATGTCGTGGAAGCTCTGTCTTGAGATGCCGAGCGCTGTGGCGGCGTGTGTGATGTTACCGCCTGTGCGGCTCAGTGCGTTTTGAATTAAATCGCGTTCGAGCTGATCCTTGGCATCTTTGAGTCTCGGTAAAGGGGCAAGCGTCCCGAGCTTGCTTAGTTCCAGGTCTTCAACGGTAAGGGAGGGGCCTTCTGCCATGACCACTGCACGTTTGATCTTGTTTTCAAGTTCTCGGACATTTCCTGGCCACGCATAGGCGGTAATCGCTTTCAGAGCCTCTTGTGTGAGTTTTTTATTTCTTTTTCCGGTCTCTTCGCAAAATCGTTGAATAAAGGCGCGGGCCAGCAAGGGTGGGTCTCCCTCACGTTTGCGCAAAGGGGGACTTAAAATTGAGACAACACTCAGCCGATAAAATAGATCTTCTCGAAAGTGTCCCTCTGCTATCCCTTGTTTTAAGTCCCGATTTGTTGCCGCGAGCACCCGGACATCCATTTCGAGGGTTTTGTGGCCTCCAACACGTTCCAGGGTTTTTTCCTGTAAAAATCGCAGGAGCTTTACTTGAAGTTTTAGCGGCAGTTCTCCGATTTCGTCCAAAAAAAGTGTGCCGCCCTGGGCAAATTCAATTCGACCTTTTTTTTTGGCGTGGGCTCCGGTAAATGCACCTTTTTCATGCCCGAAGAGTTCACTTTCCATTAAATTTTCTGGAATGGCCCCACAGTTGATTGCGACAAAAGGCAAGGTTGCGCGTTCGCTTTTTTGATGAATGGCATGGGCGACGAGTTCTTTGCCTGTGCCACTTTCTCCTGTGATCAGGATGGGGAAGCTGTTGCCTGCTATTTTATTGATTGTTTTATGGAGGTCTTCCATTGCGCGGCTGCTTCCAATCATTCCGCTGTCTGGGATGGGTTGTTTTTTGAGTTGGCGGTTTTCTTCTTCCAGTTGAAACAAATGGTTGGCACGGCGAAGCGTGTGTTGTATCGCATCGATTTCAATGGGTTTTGTGAAAAAATCGTAGGCGCCTTGCTCAATAGCCTGTAGTGCATTTTTTTGATCTGAATTGCCGCTGACGACCAGGATTTTTGCGCTTGGATTCATCTCCAGCATTTCGGAGAGAGCGAGTAGTCCTTCTGTTGCCTGACGTGGATGAGGTGGCAAACCGAGATCAAGTGTGACGAGTCGTGGAAGCTCTCGACGAAAGAGATCCATTCCTTTTCGACGATCACCCGCCAGAAAGACCTCATAACGATGTTTGAGTGCCCACTTCATCTGATTTAAAATATTTTCGTCATCGTCAATGATCAGCAGTTTTATTTTAGACATCAGCGGGGACATTTTTTCATGGGTTTGCGCAGAGCAGTCTTTTATCTGCTTCTCAGAAAAGATACCATATTTTTCTGTTTCCGAAAATGGGGTCAAGTGGATTTGGGCAGATGGGATCGAACGACATTGCTGAGGGCTTCTATAAACAGCGGCATGGTATTAAGTGAAGGAATGCGTTTTAGTGTGATGCCCTGTGAGGCGGCCAAGCCCTTGAAGTGGATATCCACATCGTAAAGGATTTCGATATGGTCGGAGACAAACCCGATGGGTGCGACCACAAGATGGCTGCACCCCGCTTCACCCAAATTGCCCAGGGTTTCTTCCACACTGGGGCCGAGCCATTTCCCGCGTCGAAGGCCTTGGCTTTGATAAGCAAAAAACCAGGGGATGACGGGGGGATGTAAATCGAGTCGCTCAACAATGGCTGAGACGGTTGCATGCACTTCATCGGGATAAGGATCTCCTTCTTCCAGAACGCTCTCAGGCAAAGAGTGGGCCGTGAATAGCAGGCAAAGTGAATGTCGCATGGCGTCTTCATATTGGGCCAATTTATTTTGGATATTTTCTTTGAAGGCCGCAATCAAGGCTGTCTCGACAGGCCAGCGCTTGACTTCATGAATGGGAATGTCGAGATTGTTTGTCGTGAGGGCTTTGTTGAGGGTTTGAAGATAGGCCCCAACACTGAGTCTTGAGTAGTGTGGGGCGAGGCTTAAGGCCACGAGTCGTTCTGGTCGATCTGCTGAAATCTGTTGGACCGTTTCATGGATGAAGGGATGCCAATGTCGCATTCCGACATAGACCTTGAAATTTCCTTCGTGTTGGTTCAGATTTTTTTCGAGGGCCGTGGCTTGTTGTTGTGTGATTTCAAGTAAGGGAGACTTTCCGCCGGCCAGGCGATAGCGTTCTTTGATCTCGTCGATGACGTCTTCTGTGGGGCTTCGCCCCATGATATGACGAAGATAGGGTGAAACTTCATCCAGGGATTCAGGTGCGCCATGTGCCATGAGCAGCACTGCGGTATGATTCTGCATTGTGTGAGTTAGAGGTTCCTTAGTGTGAGATTGGAGGTTTCGGAGTGGATTTCTGTTGTTTTCGGGCTTCTCTGCGTTCTAAAGCCAATTGTTCTATTTCTTCAATGAGTGTCGATTCCAGGGCCTCCGAAGCCACCTTTCGAATGATCTCTCCTTTTCGAAACAAGAGACTGCCGCTGTGCCCGCCTGCGATGCCGATGTCAGCTTCTTTGCCTTCTCCGATGCCATTGACGACACAACCTAAAATGGAGACATCTATGGGTTCGGTAATGTGGGAGAGGCGTTGTTCAATATCGCAAGAGAGCTTGATGACATCAAATTCGAGCCGACCACAGGTCGGACAGGCAATGATATTGACCCCACGTTTTCTCAGGTGGAGGGATTTGAGGATTTCATAGCCTACACGAACTTCTTCGACAGGGTCTGCTGCAAGTGAGACCCGAATGGTATCGCCAATGCCTTCGGCAAGCAGGATGCCGAGTCCGACCGCAGACTTGATGGAACCTGTGGCGGCAGTCCCGGCTTCGGTGATCCCCAGATGTAAGGGATAGTCGTAACGGGAGGAAAAGAGACGATAGGCGGCAACGGCCAAGCCCACATGGGAGGCCTTGAGTGAGACCTTGATTTCATAAAAACCAAGAGACTCCAATATGTCGATGTGTTCTGCGGCAGAGGCGACCATGGCTTCTGCCGTGGGATAGCCGTACTGCTCCAGTAGCGATTTTTCGAGAGAACCTGCGTTGACTCCAATACGGATTGGGACGCCCTGGTCTTTGGCTTGTTTGACCACACGCTCAACGCGGTCGCGTGATCCGATGTTTCCCGGATTGAGACGAAGTCCATCCACCTTTGCATCCAGTGCCAGGAGTGCCAACTGATAATTAAAATGGATGTCTGCGATTAAGGGGATATCGATTTGTTCTAAAATTTTGGGAAGCGCTTCTGCTGAGGCATGGTCGGGCACGGTGACACGGACAATTTCGCAGCCTACGGCCTCAAGTCGATGAATTTCAGCAACGGTTGCGGCGACATCACGTGTATCCGTTGTGGTCATGGACTGGACGGCGATGGGCGCATCTCCTCCAATTTTTACAGAGCCGACCGAAATTTGTCTTGTTTTTTTTCGTGTGATTTGTAAGTCGTTTGGCATTGCAGATTCAGATCACTGGTGTTGTGAACGTTCTTCTCCTCATCCCGGTTTTACAAAAAATCGCATGATGTCGTTGTAGAAGGCAAACACCATGAGAGAGACAATAAGAAAGAGACCGACCTGTTGTGCAATCTCACGTTTTTTAATGCTGAGCGGACGACCAATAATCCCTTCAATGATAAAAAAGACAAGATGCCCGCCATCAAGAATCGGAATAGGGAAAAGGTTGATAATGCCCAGATTGATACTCAGCAGCGCAACAAAAAGCACGACGTTTAAAAAACCCTGGGAGGCTTGTTGTCCCGCGATTTGGGCAATCAGAATCGGACCGCCGATGTTGTCCGATGAAATTTTCCCTTGAATCATTTTCACGATGCCGACAACATTCAGCACGGTCATATCGACCGTCCGCGCTGCCCCAAGATAAAATGCCGTTATGGGGTTGTAGCGGCGTGTGAATTGTTCGCCTTCTGGCAATATGCCGATAAGCCACAATATTTCCGGATCGCCAAACACATCGGTGCTTTCTTTTTTTCTAGGCGTAATCTGGAGTTCTATTTGATCTCCTGTTCGGTCAATCACGAAGTTAAGGGTATTGCCGCCTTTTTCTTGGAGTGTGGATCGGATTTCTTCCCACTCCATGATCGCTTGGCCTTCAATGGAGAGCACACGGTCTTCGGGTTGCAAACCACCTTTCTGAGCCGCTGAGTCTTCCTGAATTTCACCCACAACAGGACTTAAGACAGGCAGACCGATCATGAAGACACCCCAAAAAATGAAAAATGCCATGAGTAAATTAAAGAGCGGGCCCGCAAGCACAACGGCGATCTTTTTTCGCACAGGCTGGGAGAGAAAGGAACGCGCACGTTCTTCTTCGGGAATTTCTTCATTCGGGTCATCCCCAAGCATGCGCACATAACCCCCTAAGGGGATGGCCGACAAGCAGTACTCAGTCGGTCCAATTTTTTTTGAGAAAATTTTAGGCCCAAAACCCAGAGAGAAGGTTTCGACCTGGATACCACACATCCTTGCGACGATATAGTGCCCAAATTCATGAATGCCCACAAGCACACCGAGCACAATCAAGAACGTGAATACAGTTGTTAGGCCAAACAAAAAGAGACTCCTTTGATATCAATCACACTGCAAAATGTTTGATCCATCGTTTTCCTTCTGCGCGAGCCCACAGTTCGGCTTCAATGACATGGTCGAGTGTTTTAGCCGATTCTGGTTTATGGGTCTCGAGTGTTTTTTCGATGACTCTGTTTATTGTACCAAAATTAATCTTCTTTTCTAAAAAAGCCTGTACTGCTTCTTCATTTGCTGCATTCAGCACAGACGGAAAGGTGTCTCCTTTTCTCAAAACCTCATAGGCTGTCTTCAGCAAAGGAAAAGCCTCAGTGTCGGGCGTTTCAAATGTTAGCGTTCTAAGCGCCGCCAAGTCAAGTGAGGGCAGATCCAGAGGACTGCGTTTTGGATAATTGAGCACATAGGAAATAGGCGTTCTCATGTCGGGCAGGCCCAATTGCGCGACAACAGAGCGATCCACAAATTCGACCATGGAGTGAATAATGGACTGGGGATGAATAATCACTTCAATTTTTTCGGGTGGCATGTCGAAAAGCCACTTCGCTTCGATGACTTCAAGTCCTTTATTCATGAGGGTTGCGGAATCGATGGAGATCTTAGGCCCCATCTTCCAGTTGGGATGGGCGAGTGCTCTTTCTATACTGACATTTGTTTTTTCTTCTGCGGAAAGCCCAAGCAGTGGCCCACCTGATGCGGTGAGGATGATTTTTTTGATGTCTGGGTGTCTCTCACCATTTAAGGCCTGAAAAATAGCCGAATGTTCGCTGTCGATGGGTAAAATCCTCACCCCGTTTTCTTGCGCTTCCCGCTGAATAATTTCGCCTGCCATGACCAGGGGTTCTTTATTGGCAACGGCAACGGTTTTTTTTGCCCGAATGGCCGAAAGTGTGGGCAGCAGACCCGCAGAGCCGACAATCGCGGAAATCACAAGCGCTGCTTCTGAAAGCCTTGCGACTTCGATAATGCCTGCTTGTCCTGCAAGGACTTCCGGGCCTGATTTGGGCAAACGTTTGCCCAAGGCGTGTGCCGAATTTTCATCTTGCAGTGCGACGACTTTGGGTTGAACCCTCCTGATGAGGGCTTCCAGTTTTTTGTCATTGGATTTTGCCGTTAGGCCAATGACTTTATACTGATCTGGAAAACGCTGCGTGATATCAAGGGTATTTGTTCCGATGGAACCCGTTGCACCGAGAATGACAATGTTTTTCATTTGAGAAAGGCCATGTAGTAATAAAGCAGGGGCGCGGCGAAAGAGACGCTATCGAGTTTATCAAAAAGTCCCCCGTGTGAGGGAATAATCGCGCTGGAATCTTTAACCCCTGCTGCGCGTTTGAGCATGGATTCACACAAATCGCCCAGTTGTCCAAAAATACCGAGCAATAAAGTCAAGGCCACAACATCGCCCCAAGAGAGAAAAGCCAGAAAAGTGAGTTTAGCAATAATACCTGTGCTGAAGGTAGTGATTAAGCCACCCACGGCTCCGGCAATGGTTTTGTTGGGGCTGATTCGGGGGCATAGCTTTTTTTTCCCAAAAGAACGGCCGACATAATAGGCCCCTGCGTCACCTCCCCAGGTCATGAGTAATACCAAAACAATCAAACCGCGTCCTTCCGGTAAATCTCGAATGAGAAAGAGGTGGCTGACAAAAGCAGGCAAATACGCAATGCCCATAAACAGGATGGCCGATTCTGTAAATGTCTTTTTGATGTCCTCAAAATTGAAGAGGTTGTAGAGCAAAATAATCATGAGAAAAAGCATTAGGGCAATACCGGCAAAACCGGGTCTGAAATAGAAAATACCCGCAAGCCAGAGCCCCAAAGAAAGCCCTAAAATCATGGGTTTTTTTTCGGGGGGATCGTAAAAAAGCCGATAAAATTCATACTGAACCCGGAAGATGAGCAGGCAGATAAAAAGAAAAAAGAAAAAAGAGGGCAGAAACCAGATGATGGCAAAGAGAATGGGCAGGAGGATGGCTGCGGTCAGCAGACGACTGGCTTTAATCTTGTTTCTCCCTTGAAATTAGACCAAAACGGCGTTCTCTGCCCTGATAATCGTGCAGGGCCAAGAGAAAGTCTTTTTCCCTGAAATCAGGCCACAAGGTTTTTGTGAAATAGAGTTCGGTGTAGGCCACCTGCCAGAGCAAAAAATTGCTTACACGGATTTCTCCGCTGGTTCGGATCATGAGGTCTGGGTCAGGAATGTCTCTTGTGTAAAGGTATTCAGAAAAACAGTGTTCATCCAGATCTTTTATAGAAAGTTTCTCTGTCTCAAGATCTTGATAAACCTTCTTCATTGCATCCACGATTTCTGTTCGTCCGCCATAACTGAGTGCCAGTACCAGTACCATATTGTTGTTTTGTTTTGTTTTTTCTTCGACGGAATGGATGAGTTGGGAGACGGAATGCTGGAGTCGGTCGATTTGGCCCACGGCGCGAAAACGGATGCCGTTTTTCATCATGGTTTTGAGTTCTTTGTTGAGATAGCGTTCAAGTAGCATCATGAGCTGGGTAATTTCTTTTGCAGGACGGTTCCAGTTTTCATTGGAAAAGGCGTAGAGCGTGAGCACTTTGATGCCGATTTGGCGTGCGAAGGTGATAATTTTTCGGACGGATTGGATCCCACTTCGGTGGCCTGCAATTCGCGGGAGGTGTTTTTGGGCTGCCCATCGACCATTTCCATCCATAATGATGGCAACATGTTCGGGAATGTTTTTCCGGTCAAGGGATTGCAATAAGGCATTTTCTTCTGGGGAATTGTTTGGTGTTGTTTTTTTTGTCATGTCCATCTTAATTATTTTTTCAGCCGTTGTTCAAAGAGTTGGTATTGTAGATTTTCCAAAATGAGACCACTCTTTTCTGACTGTTGAATGGTCAAGGCCAGATGGGCCAATTCTGTTCCCGTCCTTGTATTTTGCAGCCGTAGCTTGACTAAAAATTGCTTTTCCTCTTGCGATGCGCTGAGTTCAAGATAATAGTCGTTTCCCGCTTCAAGCGCGGTTTTTTCTGTGCTTCCGATCGGTAATATTTTGACTCGGAAGCGACCTGTGTTTTGTAAGGCAAAGGAAAGCTCATTTGTGAGGAAGGTGTCCGCTGTTTCCCTTCCCATGGCAATGCCCAAAGTGATTTTTGTTGAGGGTAATCGCACAAGGTCGCCGACTTCAATCTTTTTTATCGTATCAAGCGATTTTGCGCTCAGGCGGGGAGACTCAAATTGCAGCACCTCAAGATGGCCGGCTTCTCCCTCAAAATGACCCATGGGGACGCTGGTCACGGGATGGTGAAAGCGTGCACCCTTCCGAAATGCTGAGAGTAATAGCCCTGGAGCAAGTCCTTGTCCCGTTTCTAAATCAATTTCAATTTGTCCCGCGTTTAAGGCCGTGACCCTTCCTGAGACTTTAGGAAAGTAGGTCATGAGTGCTCTGGAAAGGTCATCAATGCTGCCTTCTATTTCTTGTGCTGCTCCCTGAGCTACGGACAGTTGGGGAATTGAAAGAAAGAAGAATAGCAGAAGCGTGAAAAAGGCCGATTTTATGGAATATACTGAAGGTTTCATTTTGTGTTCTTGAAATCCAGGTTTTGAGAAAAAGAAAGCAATAACAGACGCCAAAAGATCTGGAAGAATATGCTCCTGGTCAAAAAATGTCAACCGATTGGCCCCTATTTTCACCGACCTTTTGCTTTGTTTATTTGATCTTTATCCGGGCATACTGCTACTATCTCGGCCGTTCAAATGGCTTGAGCTTTATTCATGTGTTTTCCGCTTCTGTGAATCATTTGCGTAAGCGGATTCAAATTTTTTTAAGGAAAAATGTCTCAAGACGCTTATAAAAATGCAGGCGTAGATATCGAAGCGGGAAATGAAGTGGTCCAGGGGATTAAACCCTGGGTGAAATCGACCCTGCGTCCCGAGGTTTTGAGTGGGCTTGGCGGGTTTTCCGGACTTTTTTCTTTAGGAACGAAAAAATACAAACATCCCGTGCTTGTTTCGGGAACGGATGGTGTCGGAACAAAACTCCGCATTGCCTTTTTGACGGGGCGACATGATACCGTCGGCATCGACCTTGTGGCCATGTGTGTGAATGACGTCATTGTTTCGGGTGCGGAACCCCTTTTCTTTTTAGATTATTTTGCGACGGGCAAACTTCAGCCTAAGGTGACCCTCGAAGTGATTAAGGGCATCAGCATCGGATGCCGTGAGGCGGGTTGTGCCCTCATTGGCGGGGAAACGGCCGAGATGCCTGCCTCCTATCCTCCTGGTGAATACGATCTGGCGGGCTTTTCTGTCGGTGTTGTTGATAAAAAAAACATTATTGATGGGCGAAAAATTAAAGCAAAAGATGTACTGATTGGATTGGCATCCTCCGGACTTCACAGCAATGCTTTTTCTTTGGCCCGACAAATTTTGTTTGAAAAAGCGGGTTTGTCTGTGGAGGATCATTTACCAGAGTTCTCTACATCACTGGGAGAGGTCTTGTTGACCCCGACACGGATTTATGTGAAAGCCATCCGTCGTTTGCTCAAACGAATTCCCTTAAAAGGCATTGCACATATTACGGGAGGTGGCATTACGGATAATCTGCCTCGTATTTTTCCTGAAGGTCTGTCGGCAAAAGTCATGCCCGCGCGCTGGCAATTGCCCCCTATTTTTAAGATTCTGGAGGAGAAAGGCGAGCTTGATCCCGTCGAGATGCTCGCAACCTTTAATATGGGTATTGGTATGGTTGTCGTGCTTGCTCCGGGTGATGTAAAGCCTGCCCTGGGTATTCTTAAACGGCTTGGTCAAGATGCCACTGTGATTGGGGAGATGATTCCAGGTCGGGGTCAGGTGGTCTATGCCTGAAAAGCCGCTGATTCTGGGGGTGCTGGCTTCTGGCCGTGGCAGTAATGTGCAAGCCTTGATTGATGCTATTGAGCGCGGAGTCCTTTCTGCACGCATTGCTGTTGTGATTAGCAATAAGGAAGACGCCTCGGTGCTTGTGCGGGCAAAAAAAAAGGGCATCCCCACTTTTTTTTGTGATCCGAAGTCCGTGGACAGTCGAGCCTCCTATGATGGTCTTTTGTGTGAAACCCTACAAAAACATCAAGTCGAGCTACTTATTTTAGCAGGATATATGCGCCTACTTACGAAGGTTTTAGTGGCGCCTTATCGTGAGCGCATTATCAATATTCACCCCAGTTTATTGCCTGCTTTTCCGGGTTTGCAGGCCCATAGGCAAGCCATCGATTATGGGGTTAAGGTGAGTGGCTGTACGGTTCACTTCGTGGACGAAAAAATGGATCATGGCCCGGTGATTGCGCAGGCCAGTGTTCCGGTAAAACAAGACGATACGGCGTCGAGTCTGGCGGCGCGTATTCTCCAGGAGGAACATCGTCTTTTTCCAAAAGTGATACAATGGTATGCAGAGAAGCGACTACGTATAGAAGGCAGACGTGTGTTGCTTGTTCCAGAAGCTGTGAAATAGAGGCCTTGTCATGATTTGTCCCGTCTGTGGTTGCCAGCAGCGAAAGGCTGATGTCTGTGTTCAGTGTCATGCCCCGCTCTTTGCAAAAGTGGTTAAATCCGAAGGTTCTGAATTGCCCAGAGAGGAAGTCGTTTCCGACTCGGACATCTCTCAACCTCTAGTACGTAGGTCTCCCAAGCAGCCAGATCGTGCAAAAGTCGTCGTATCTCCACCTGAAAAAAAAACAAGCGCCGCAAAAAAAACGACGGCTTCTATTTTGGTGACGACCACGCAACGTGTTGAAGGCAGGCGTATCGCTAAATATTATGGTTTGATTCACACCGATGTTTTAATTGATGCGCGTGAACCTGCTTCGGCGGCATCTCGTGTTGAGATGCATCGTAAGCAGATAAAATCAGGGGTGCTTGAGGCGATGAAGGATCTACGGCAGGAAGCGTCCCTTCTGAAAGCCAATGCCGTTGTGGCGACAAGCTTCGATTACCAACGGATCGATTCCAAAACCTTATTGCTTTCTGTTATCGGTACGGCAGTATTTTTGAAAGATCATTAATCGATTGTGTTTTGAGGGAAATGCCTCAATGCGCGACTCCTTCCCGGATTCTTTAAAGTATCGTATTTTCAATCCATCATCTTGCTCAGGCCCGTCCAGGTGCCAAACCATTTATTGCCGGATTTGTCAAAGGCAATGGAAAAGACGTTGTTATCCTGTAGGCCATCTTGTGTGGTGTAGGTTGTCCAATGTGTGCCATCAAAACGACTGACTCCGCCGTCCGTGCCTACCCAGAGAACACCCTCGTTATCAATTTCCACGACATGTACAAAATTTCCGCCTATGGTGTTGTTTCCGGCAATATAGGTCTGCCAATTTACCCCATCAAAGCGTGAAAGTCCCGCGCCCCAGGTGCCGATCCAAAGCACGTTGTTATCGTCAATGGCAATGTCCAGCACGTAGTTGGCATTGCCCATTTGATTCTCTTTCTGGTGTTGCCGATGGTGTCCTGTCGCGCTATTTTCTTCCTGTTTGGGTCGCGCAATTTTTGCGCCGAGACCGTCTTTGTGGGTATAGCCTTTCCAAGTTAAACCATCGAAGCTGTTGAGACCCCCTTCGGTGCCAAACCAGAGCAGGCCGTTTTTATCTTTTGCGATGGCATAAACCCATTTGTCGAGCAGACCTGCTTCTTCGGTGTAGGTTACAAAATATTCTCCGTCAAAGTAACTGGCCCCTTTCCATGTGGCGATCCACATGCCGTCGTCTTCAAAGAGGATGTCGTAAACCCAAAGATCCCCTAATCCACTGCCAGTGGGGTAAATCGTCCAGGCAGGGCCGTAAGTAATCTCTCCGCCGCCATAAGGCGTGAATGTTTGCCAACGTACTCCGTCAAAATGTGAGAGCCCTCCACCATAGGTGCCGATCCACTTATTTCTTTGTGCATCCACGGCAATTTTATAGATACCGTTTGCGAGTAGCCCTTTTGTATTGCGGTTGGTGTAGATCTGGTATTGGTCTTGGGTTCGTGTGTCGTAGCGGATGATGCCGCTTGAAAGACCCAGCCATAAATAAGGGCCTTCAAATGCAAGGCTTTTGATGTTTGCACCTGTTTCAAAGTTCAGGAAATGGGGGGCTTTTTTGAGCAGAGGTGGTGTCGGGATATGCTGAGGCTTGTGCAGGCATCCGCTAAGATGGGATGTTAATATTATGGATAAAAAAAGAGCGATTCTCAATTGACAAACCCAGAAGTAGAAGGTATTCTACACGGCGATATATTGCTTTTCAAGCAATTCATGGGCGGGTAGCTCAGTTGGGAGAGCGTCGGCCTTACAAGCCGGGGGTCACAGGTTCGAGCCCTGTTCCGCCTACCAGTGGCAGCAGATGGCTGTTAGAAGTTTCGTGTTTTGCGGGGTCGTAGTTCAGTTGGTTAGAACGCCGGCCTGTCACGCCGGAGGTCGCGAGTTCGACTCTCGTCGGCCCCGCCACTCAGTCTCTTTTGGTCTTTTCATCTTTTATTTCAGGTGAAGAGACATGTCTTTAAATAACAATCCAACGACTTAGGGTTTTCTAATCGATTCTTCCATTGTAGAAGCGTTTCTCGCCGCAGGTATTATTGCAAAGATTGTTCTGGGGACTTTGCTCTTGGGCTCGATTGCCTCCTGGGCAATTATTTTAAACAAGTGGCTTGCCTTTCGTCGGGTGGATTCTGAGAATCGTCGGTTTTTAATGCTTTTTTCGAAAGCGGCGGATTTAGAGGCCATTCATCGAAAGACCCTCAAGCGAAATGGTGGCTCTCTCGCGGTCATCCTTGCTGCAGCCCTTTCAAAGATTGATGGCTTTCTTCTTAAGGGCATTGATCCCTCCACAGAAAATGATGCACTTCGTTTGTCCGTTGTTGAGCGGACCCTTCAAGGGGCCATTCAAGATGAAATCACACATCAGGAACGTCATCTTCATGTGCTTGCGACGATTGGAAATACAGCCCCTTTTGTTGGACTTTTAGGGACAGTCTGGGGCATTATGGGCGCTTTTGAGGAAATTGGTCGACAAGGTTCTGCCAATATTGCTGTTGTTGCGCCGGGGGTTGCGGAGGCTTTGGTCAATACGGCTGCAGGTTTGTTTGTAGCGATTCCTGCGGCAGTCGCCTATAATCTATATGTGAACCGGATTAGAAAGATGCATGTGCAATTGGATGTTTTTTCTTCTGAAGTGATTTCTTTGGTCCAAGAGAAGACAATTGAAACATCCAGTCCACAATCAGTGAGGTAGTTTTACGATGATGTCCTCGTCTAACAAAAATCGTGAAATGATGTCGGAAATCAACATTATCCCACTTGTTGATGTGATGCTGGTTTTGTTGATTGTTTTTATGATTACAGCACCGCTCTTGTATCGGGGTATGGACATCAAGCTTCCCAAGGCGGCAACAAACAACATTAAACCGACGGAAAGAAAGGTCTTGACTGTTGGAAAAGACCAGGCGGTTTTTCTTGATAAAGAAGAGATTGGTCTGGCGCGTTTGGAAGAACGTCTCCGGGTTTTGAAGGGGAATTCTCCTGATATTTCGCTCTATCTTCGTGCGGATCGTGATGTCCCTTACGGGGTCGTTGTCCATGTGATGGATTTAATCAAACGGGCGGGGATCGCCAAGCTTGGCATTGTCACAGAACCGGCCTCAAAAAAATCGTCCTGATGTTTGTTGGTTACTCTCTTTTCAGGTGACTCCCCTTATTTTACCGAGAACGGGTCCCGATGTGTGGCCCCTCCTGTAAGTCTATTGGCGTAAAAAATAGATCGCTCGTGTTATGCTATAGGTGTCTTGAAGTTGTTGTTGTTGATTTATGTATTCGATCATGAAAAGTGCTGTCATGGTTTTTAATGAGGAGATCAGTCCGTGACTGCATTACGCGGAGCTTGGTCGGTGCTTTTGCCGCGCCGCCAAGAGGGCCTTTCAAAAATGATGGCCTACTCTGTTTTTTTTCATCTCTTTTTGTTTCTATCCATTGTTTTAAATCGGACGTTATTTTCTTCTCAGAAGACTTCTTTTGATGGATTTCAGGTGAATCTGGTTGCTTCCGGTGATGGAGGTGGCATTACGTCCGGGCGTGCGAGCGTACCACGTGTCTCAAAAAAATCTAAAAATTTGAGTCCTAAAAAATCGTCCAAGGTTCGGGTGAAAGCGCCGTCAGTAGCCAAAGAAACAAGCCCGAAAGAGCCTGTTGTGCCAAAGATGGCTCAGGCCAAGGCAGCGCCTAAAGCGCTTCCCGCTTTGACACGGGCACCCAGGCGTTCTGTGAATGCGCCTCCGCCCGAAACGGAAGATCCTGAGCGTTTACAGGAGTGGTGGAAAAAACAGAAAAAAGCCTTGAAGACGCCGAGCAAAACGCCGGGAATTAAGCCAAAAATGGGCGTTTCTGAACGTACACGCACGGCCAAAATTGACATTCAAAAGCGTCCGGCGCTTGTGCCTCCTGTTGTTTCTCCATCAAAACCCACAACAAAAATTGAACCACAAGTAACACCAACACCGGATAAAACTGAGCCGGAAAAACAGTCCACGCCAGAGGCAGCTTCAAATCAAAGGGGTGCTTCTTCTCATGAAAATAATGCCGAGGGTGCGGGAGCAGAAGAAGAGACAAGCGCTTCGCAGGAGGGATCCTTGCAAGCCTCTCTTGGGCCTGGTATTACGGGAATCGGGCCAGGGGGTGCAGGCGCTTCTTTTATGTTTCCCGGTTATTTGCAAAAGGTCGATCATAAAATCAGGAATCTTTGGGCGCCTCCTCCTGTGGCATCCCGAAGAGACCGCTTAGTGATTCGGTTTGTGATTCAGAAAAATGGTGGTGTTGACAAATCCTCCGTTGAAATTACAGAGAGTTCTGGTAATATCTTTTTGGATCAAGCGGCGATACGGGCGATTCCCAAATTACTTCCTCCTCTCCCGAAAGCTTACAATGAAGATGTGCTGATTGTTTTTATGAATTTTGTTGTCAGAGAGGATTCCTAGGTTTTGCTGAAAAATGTTGTTCTTGTTTTAGTGGGGCTTTTTTTGAGTGTGTCCATTGCCAATGGGGCTGAGGTCTTCATGGAAATGGAGCGCTCTGGGTTCAGAAAAATTCCGCTGATGATTATGCCTTTTGGGGGTGCATCTGAACACAAAGAGGAAATGGTCATTGTTGAAAATGTCCTGCGCTCAGATCTGAAACGCTCTCATGTATTTGAGCTGATTGAAACAAGAGATCTTGGTATTTCTGGCGACAGTACCGTCGCCCCTGGATCCTCCGTGATGGTCAAAGCAGCAAAAGCAGGGGTCTTGGCAGTCGTATGGGCCAAACTGGACACCCAGGACAATGGATGGGTGCTTGAAAGTTATGCTTATGAAACGGCCAAAGGGGATCAGGTGCTTGGGGTCAAAATTTTTGGAGGAAAGAAAAAACTGAGGAACCTGGCCCATCGGCTTTCAGATAAATTAACCCTTCATTTTACGGGAGAAAAAGGGGTGGCCCAAACTAAGGTAAGCTATATTTCTGATCTTTCGGGTCAGAAAGAAGTTTATATCATGGATTATGATGGTGCGAATAAAATGCGTTTTACCCGTGATCGCAGCATTGCTATTTCTCCCAGATGGTCGAGTGATGCTTCAAAAATTGCCTACACTTCTTATCGAAAAGGCAACCCGGATCTGTATGTGGTCGATTTGAAAACGGGTGAGCGAAAGACACTGGCTTCTTTTCCGGGGCTCAATTTTTCTCCATCTTGGTCGCCACTTGGAAATCAGCTCGCATTTGCGACGACAAAAGATGGCAATGCTGAAATTTACTTGGTTAATTTGGACGGTACGGGATTAAAGCGTTTGACCTTTAATTCATCCGACGATCTTTCGCCTTCCTGGTCTCCCAGTGGAAAACAAATTGCATTTACCTCTGACCGAGGGGGAGGACCCCAGATTTACATTATGGATTCCGATGGTTCGAATGTACATCGTTTGACTTTTGACGGGAATTATAATACATCTCCTGCATGGTCGCCGAAGGGTGATTGGATTGCCTATGCCTGTCGTAACGAAGCGCGGCGTTTGAAAATTTGCGCGGATCGTTCGGATGGCTCGCAATCTATTGCAATTACAGAGAGTGGGCGGTGGGATGACGAGTCGCCGTCGTGGGCATCGAATGGAAGGGAGCTCATTTTTACATCCAGCCGCTTTGGTAAAAATCAAATTCTTTCCATTCATCTTGATGGCACGCACTTGCGTAGACTGACTTCGAATCCTGCAAATAATACCAGCCCGTCTTGGTCGCTTCGTTAATAAAATAAGGCAGTGTTTATACAGGACAGAAAATTGAACATATCGCTCAGCTTGATTAGGGAGGACTTTTTTGTGAAAATGGTCGCGCAAAACAGCTGGGAGCCGTACTTCGTTTTGAAGCTGTTGCTATGATTGGGATATTCTTTTTAATCGCGTTTAATTGATCTTAGGAGGGAATAAAAAAATGTTTAAGGGTACTTCACGTTTTAAGAGAGGCCTGAGTTCGATGGTCGTTCTTTTTGTGGCGTTTGTTTTTGTCGGATGTGCCAAAAAGGTTTCCCCTGTGGGAGGTTCTGTTGGTATTGCAGGTGAGGATAAATCCTCCTCTTCAGCGTCTTCCTCTCAAGGGGAGGTGGGAAGTCGTGATATGGCGCAAGGCAATATGAATCAGGGCATGGATAAGGGGATGACTCCTGCGGCAAAAGCGGAAGAGGAAAGAGCGGCAAAAGCTGCACAGGAAATGAGTGTGGCTCAAGTCGAATTTGCGAAGAATGTTTATTTTGATTTTGATAAATGGACGATCAGGGGTGATGCGAGAGACATGTTGACGGAAAATGCCCGTTGGTTGGTTGCAAATGTGAATGTCAAGGTTAAAATCGAAGGCCATGGCGACGAACGTGGTACAAATGAATATAACTTGGCCCTGGGTGAGCGTCGTGCGCGTTCAACCAAACGTTATTTGATGAATTTAGGGGTTCCCGACTCCCGTATTTCTTTTATCAGTTATGGGGAAGAAAAAGGGACGTGCACCGAAAAGACGGAAGGTTGTTTTCAGAAAAACCGTCGTGCACATTTTGTTGTGCAATAAACGTGTTTGAAGTAGAACTATTTTGAGTCAAAAATCACAAAGAAGTCGTTCTCTTAAAATGCCGTTTTTTGTTTTTAAGATCCGGCATCTGTTCTTTTTATTCAGCGTCATGTTCGTACTCATGAGTTGCGGATATGCGCTTGAGTTTAAGCGCATTGACAAAGACGCGGAAGATCCGATCACGGTGGTCCGTCGGGAGTTGCGCCAACTCAAGGCGGCCCACCGTGTTGCTCTTTTTGATCTTCAGAAGGAGCAAGAGAAGCAGATTGAAGCCCTACAGTTAGATTTGCTCCGTGTCGGTCAGGGAAATGAGACCTTAGGTAAGACCCTCATCCAAATGAAACGTGATTTGTCCGGGGCCACAACACGTTTGGGGCAAAACAATGCCGATACAGACGAGCGTTTTGCTGAAATGGAGATTCAGCATCGAATGATCCACGGTCGTATCGAAGAAGAAAACAATCGAATGAAAGAATTGATTGCACGGGGTAATAACTTTACCGTGAAAACACTTGCGGATTTTCGTAAAAACCTTGCAAGCCAAGAGGGTATTTTTTTGCAATTTAAGCAGAAACAGGCGGAGTCCAGTCAAAGCTTAGAACAGAAAATGAGTGGTCTTGCGGAAAAAAATAGTGGCATTGCCCAGACGGCAGAGGGGCAAACAAAGACGCTGCAAAGCGTTTCTACTCAGGTTTCAGAGTTGATCGACAAAATGCTTCCTGCGGTCAATGGACTTGCAGCGCGTGTGGATGATTTGGAGTGGGCGCTTAAACAGTTTAAAACAAATGTGGAGAGTCAGGATCTACAGAAGCGCTTAAGTGAATTGAGTGAAGCGGTCGATGTACAACGAAAATCCTTGGAAATGTTGGGCAATACCTTGGCCGTTCAAGTGGATAAACAAGGCACATTACTTAACAAGACAGTCAAAGATTTAAAAGGGCTTCAGTCAAAAAAAGCCACAACACCTTAAGATTGGTTTAGACGCGGACTTTTGCATTCCAGTGAACTGATTCAACCCATTTGATCGAGCAATACCAGGAGGATTCATGATGAACAAAAAACGGCTTACTTTTTTTATTGGATTGGCGCTGATCTTTTTACAGGTCGGTTGTTCAAAGAAGGTTGCTCCCGTCAGTGGTTCAGCGGGGCTTGATGAGAGCGGCAAGGCTCAGGCTCAGATGGATGAAGCCCCGAATGCACTGGGGAACGATGGGCTTCGTGAGCAGGATGCTGTTGCGGGTTTTGATGACGGACTAGGAGGGATGCAGAGCCTGGAAGAGCAATCCCCGCAAGAACAAGAAAATCGTGAGCAGGGTGGTAGAGCTTCATTCGATGCTGAGACCATGGATCATTTGCAAGATATCTTTTTTGAATATGACAAGGCCGTACTACATAAGGCTTCCAAAGACGTACTTCAAGAAAATGCACGAAATCTGATCTTGCATCCAATGGCTCAAATTCAAATTGAAGGTCATACCGATGCACGGGGTAACAATGAGTATAATTTGGCTTTAGGCGCACGTAGGGCACGTGCGGTCAAGCGGTTTTTGGAGGCCCTGGGTGTTGAACCCAGTCGGATGAAAATCATTAGCTTTGGTGAAGAGAAGCCCGCGTGTCGAAGCAACACCGAGCGTTGTTGGCAACAGAATCGTCGTGCCCATTTCATGTCTCAGCCCAAAGGATAGATGATGAGGGCTGTCGGTGTTTCCGGCTACTCCCTAGGTGGGGTCTTACTCTTGTCTCTCTTGCTCCCGGCCTGTGCTCTACAGTCGAGTATGGTCGATGTTGAGGATGCTTCTTCACGGCAGAGAAAACACCAGATTCAGCTTCAAAGGCGAATTGAGCGACTCGAACGAAATTTAAAAAGTCCTTCCAAAACCGTCAAAAATCAGCGTTCTCTTTCGGCGGACTTGATTGCACATCAGGACGGAACAGACCAGAAAATTCGAGAGCTTTCAGGACAAGTCAGTGAGTTTGAGCACAAAATGTCCAAGCTTGATAACCAGGTCGATGCAGAATCTTTTCGCACAAAAGATTTAGTGAGCCGTCTCAATGCGCTCGAATCCCGGATAGCTGCACTTGGAGGAGGGCGGCCAAAAACGGAAGGCCGTCGTTCTACGGGAGTTCGTAAAAAAAAGCAGGCGTTTTTTGCCCCAAGAGATGCATTTAATCTGGCTTACAATGATTATGTGAAAGGCGATTACAATGTCGCGATCTTGGCTTTTGATGCCTTCATCAAGGAATACCCTGAGTCGCGTTTGGCACCTCAGGCGTATTACTGGAAAGGTGAGAGTTATTACGGCAAAGCCGACTATGGTTTGGCAATCGACGTTTTTAATCAGGTGGTGAAGACCTACCCGAAGAGCGAAAAGGTTTCAAAGTCCTTACTCAAAGCGGGTTTTTCCTATATCGAACTCAGAAACCCTAAAAAAGGACGGGATTTTTTGGAAAAAGTGATTGCGCAGTTTCCGAATTCAAACGAGGCCGCTCTGGCAAGAGACACCTTGCTCAGTCTTAAAAACCCCGTGCCTTAAGTTCTGGGCTTCCTTATTTCCTTTCCGTATAAATCTATGAAGAAATATCACGATCCACCCTCAGTATCTGCCAGGAAAATCCATGGGTAAAATCAATCGTCTATCCCTTGCGCTTGCCAATAAAATTGCGGCAGGGGAGGTGGTCGCACGTCCCGCGTCTGTCGTGAAGGAGCTGGTTGAAAATGCCATTGACGCCAAAAGCCAGTCTATTTTTGTGACAGTTGTCGAGGGGGGGGGGCGTTTGATTCAGGTTGTGGATGATGGAGAGGGGATTGCGGCGGACGAAGTCCCACTTGCCTTTGAACGCCATGCGACCAGTAAGATCTCTCAGGATGACGACTTGGCGGCGATTATGACACTTGGTTTTCGGGGGGAGGCGCTTCCGAGTATTGCTTCTGTATCGCGGATGTCGCTTGTGAGTCGATGCGCTAAGGCAGACGAAGGCACAGAAATTCAGATCGAAGGCGGTTTTGTCCAGTCCATTCAAGCTGTGGGTTGTGCCCTGGGTTCTACTTTTGAGGTGCGGGATCTTTTTTATAATGTGCCTGCCCGCAGAAAATTCTTAAAGTCACAGCAGACCGAGTTGGGACATATCCATCGTGTCTCGATGCAATTGGCCTTGGCCCATTTTTTCATCCATTTTCGTCTGATTCATGGGGGACGGACACTCTTTGATGTGCCTGCTGCGACCTGTATTGAAGATCGAGCTTTTCAACTTTTGGGTGAAAAAGTCACCGCCCGTACGCTTTCACTTTCTGAGGATTCTCCCATTCAAGAAGGGCTTTCGCTTAGCGCCCTTGTTTCGTGTCCCCCGCTTAAAAAAAACCTCAAAAAAGAGCAGTACTTGTATGTGAATTTACGTCCGATAAAAAGCCCACTGATGACCCACGCCGTTTATGAGGCCTATAAAAGTTATCTGATGAAGGGGGAAGATCCCTTCTTTATTTTGTTTTTGACCTTGGATCCCAAGAAGGTTGATGTGAATGTACATCCGGGAAAATTGGAAGTGCGTTTTGAAAACACCCGTGAGATCCATCAGGCGATCCGAAATATCATTCGGGATGTTTTGTCTCGCTCGGGTGTGGGGCCTTTGCCAGAAAAGGAAATACCTCCTTTTGATCGTACCCGTTTTGCGCGAGATCTGAATACAAGTCGCGGGCTTCCTGCTGCTTCGTCGTCTTCTTTTTCTTCTTCTTCGCCTTGGCTTGCATGGCCTGAGTCTGGAGGTTTTTCAGGTCACGGTGAAAATGCAGGGGGATTGATTCAGGAAGAAGCGGCACCTTTTAGGCAAAGTTCTTGGGTCGCTCCTGAAGGTGTTTCTGAGTCGATGGGAGGCAGTGTCCCGATGATTCGGCCTTTGGCGCAAGTTTATGGCACGTTTCTTTTGGCGGAGATTGATGGGGTTTTTACGGTCGTGGATCAGCACACCGCCCATGAACGTGTGCTTTATGAAACGTTTATTTCAGCATGGCAAGCCTCCGAAAATTCTGATCAATGCTTAGAAATTCAGCCCCTGCTCATTCCACAACAAATTGATCTTTCAGAAGAAAAAAGCCTTTTGTTACGAGAGCAGCTCGATGTTTTAGCCGAGGCAGGTATTAAAATCGAGCCTTTTGGTGAGAGCACTTTTCTTGTGCGCGAGTTGCCTGCCTTGATTGCGAAGATGGATGTTGAGGACTTTTTAAGTGAAGTAACAGATGACTTGATGGACTTGGGGGTGACAGGCAGCGTTGAGGAGCCGATGCGTCTCATCCTGGCCTCCATGGCTTGTCATGGGGCTGTTCGTGCACATCAGGTCATGTCTCTCCCTGAAATTAAGGCCTTGCTTGAAATGTATTATCAGCGAAATACGCCGCCGACCTGTCCTCATGGACGTCCCATTGTGATTCGCTACCCCTTGTTTGAGCTTGAAAAACTCTTTCGCAGAAAATAAGTCTGCGACTTGAAGTCAGGGGAGAGGTCTTTGGATCAAAAGCATTCAGATAGGCCCTGGTTGGTTCTTGTGGGGCCAACCGCGGTTGGAAAAAGTGCTGTTGCGGAAATTTTGGCGCAAGGCCTTGAAACCGATATCCTGATTGCAGATTCGAGACAAGTTTACAAAGAATTGGAAATTGGGACGGGAAAGCCTGATGTTGCTGCGAGAAAAAGAGTCCCTCGACATCTGATCGATTTTGTTTCCCCAGAAGAATTTTTTTCGGCGGGTGCCTATAAACGCAAGGCAGAGATGCTCATCGCGCAAATGTCGAGGGCAGGAAAGAACATTCTGATCGAAGGGGGGACGGGTTTGTATCTTAAGGCCTTGCTCTATGGTCTCTGGAACGGCCCTCCCGCCGATTGGGCCTATCGTGAGCAACTGATGGCGCGGGAAAAATCTGAGGGCTCCGGAACATTGCATCGGGATTTGTTTACTCTGGACCCCGTCTCCGCTAAAAAAATACACGCTCGGGATGTCCCTCGCATTGTACGTGCACTGGAGGTCAAGCATCTTACAGGCCGCGCAATTTCTGAAATCCATTCAGAAGATACCGCGATGCGTTCTAAACAAACGACGTCGCATATGCTGATTGCTTTAAGACGAGATCGTGCCCATTTGTATCAACGCATTGAGGAACGTGTAGAAGCCTACATGGGTTTAGGTTTACTTGCGGAGGTCGAAAGGCTCTTGATTGCAGGGCTTTCGGAGGATGTTCCTGCAATGCGGGGTTTGGGTTATCGCCAGCTGATTCCTCACCTCAAAGGTCTGCAATCGCTTGATGAGGCCGTTTCAATTTTAAAACGAGATACGCGGCGTTTTGCCAAACGTCAAATGACCTGGTTTCGTGCGGATGAAAATATACAGTGGATTGATCTTGAAATGGGTGAATCTGCGCAAGAGACGGCGGATCGCATAATGCGCTTGAAGAAAGAAGACAGTGTGTTATAATCCCGGCTAATCATCTGGGAGGGACTCCATTTGTCAAATGAATCAGTCGGGCCACAGGCCAGAATCGGGATTATTGGTGGCAGTGGTCTCTACCAAATGGATGCCTTAAAAGACACAAAATCCGTCACACTGGACACCCCCTTTGGTGCGCCATCGGGCGACTTTATCTTGGGTCAACTTGAAGGCGTCCCCGTTGCTTTTTTATCACGCCACGGACAGCAGCACACCCTGCTTCCTTCAGAAATCAATTACCGCGCAAATATCTTTGCCCTGAAAAAACTGGGGGTTGAGCGTATTCTTTCAGTCAGTGCTGTCGGTAGCATGAAAGAAGAAGTCGCCCCGGGACACATTGCGATCCCCGATCAGTTTTATGATTTAAGCAAGGGACGAAAAAGTAGCTTTTTTGGCGAGGGCATGGTTGCCCACGTCAGCCTTGCGAATCCGATTTGTCCTGATCTTGCGGTTTTTGTCGCAGATACCGCAGAAGAAATCGGAGGGATTGTGCATCGGGGTGGTACTTACCTTTGCATGGAAGGGCCACAGTTTTCGACACGGGCGGAGTCAGAGGTTCACCGCGCTTGGGGTGTTTCTGTGATCGGCATGACCAACGCCACAGAAGCGAAACTTGCACGGGAGGCTGAGATTTGTTATGTCACTATCGCGCTGTCCACCGACTATGATTGCTGGCATGTTTCCGAAGCACCTGTGACGGTTGAAATGATACTTCAAGTCCTTAGAGACAATGTACTTTTTTCTAAAAAATTGTTACAAACTGTTGTAAAAAAAGTGGATGGCCCTCGCCCCTGTCGTTGTGCCTCGGCTTTGAAAAACGCGATTGTGACACCGTCTGAGGCGATGTCTGCTTCATTGAAAGAAAAACTCAAGCCGATTATCGGGAAATATATTTCGTGAAGTTTCTATTGTTCATCTTTCTGGTTTTTCTGAGTGCGTGTGCGACACATTTTACCGTACCCTCGAAAGAGGCGCTCAAAGAGCCTTTCCCTCCGATTCAAGAAAAGACGCACACTGATCTGTATTCACCCCGTTTTACAAATGAAGCGATTCATCAGCATGGCATGGCTATTTTAGGCATCTTAAAAGGGGGGCCCGATGTTCTGCGTCAGAATGCCGCTTTTGAGTTTTTTCAGGGTCTTCGTGAGGTCTTCCCTCATGCCCGTATCATCCCACGTTCGGATGTCGACCGACGGGCACGTGCTGCCGGACGTTATCATGATCTAAAGCGTTTTTTGGAACAATACGAAGCGCGTCGGCGGATGGACCTTGTGGCGCTTTCTGAATGGGGCCGCCTTGAAGGGGTGCGTTATCTTTTTCTGGGACAAGTGCCTGTCAATGACAAACATACGACCACAGTCATGCCGCAATACGGTGAAGATGGTATTGCGGGTAAGGTCTCGGTGTTTTCCGCTGGTCCGGAACAGCTTCCGTCCCGCGTTGAAAAACGGGTCTCACTTGAAGCCGAGGTTTGGGATGCGGTTTGTGGAACATTGGTCTGGTCGGGATCCGGACAAGCAGAAATCTCCGAAGCTGTTAGACTGGAACGGGTTCGGGTGGATGATATTTTTACAAGTATCACACGGCGTCTTATTGCTGAGATGGATCGAACGATGTGGGAAAGCGGAAAAGTGACTGCTTCAGCTTCAACGGAATGTTAGTTTGAATAAAACGATGGGGATATTATGAGTTTATTGGTTGTGGGTTCTGTTGCCTTTGATTCCGTAAAAACACCTTTTGGTGAGGCCGAGGAAGTCCTGGGTGGTTCTGCGACCTATTTTTCTACTGCCGCGAGTTATTTTACTGAGGTCTCTCTTGTTGCGGTTGTGGGAGAAGATTTTCCAGAAGAACACCTGAATTTTTTGAAAGGGCGTGGCATCAATATTGACGGGATTGAACGAAGCTCCGGTCGCACCTTTCGATGGAAGGGAGAATACAGCTACCAACTCAATGAAGCCAAGACACTGGAGACCCAACTGAATGTGTTTGAATCTTTTCACCCCGACTTACCTGAATCCTATCGAGACCTTCCTGTTGTTTTTTTAGCCAATATTGACCCCAACCTTCAACTTGAAGTTTTAAAGCAGGTCAAAAAGCCAAAACTTACGGCCTGCGATACCATGAATTTTTGGATTGAAGGCAAATTAGATGCCCTGATTGAAACCCTTGCTTCTGTGGACATTTTAATTATCAATGATGGCGAGGCCCGCGAGTTGGCTCAGGAAGTCAATCTGGTCAAAGCCGCAAAAAAAATCATGGCCTATGGCCCAGGTATTTTGGTGGTGAAACAAGGTGAATACGGAGCCTTGATGTTTAATGGCGATACCATTTTTTCGGCCCCTGCTTTTCCCTTGGAGGAAGTCTTTGATCCAACGGGCGCGGGAGATTCTTTTGCGGGTGGATTTATGGGACACCTCGCCACCTGTAATGAAATAGATGATGCGGCAATTCGCCAAGCCGTCGTTTATGGCAGTACAATGGCGTCCTTCAATGTTGAGGCCTTTAGTCTTGACCGTATGCGTGCACTCAAACAGGAAGAGATTAAAAGCCGATTTCAGGCTTTCAAGGCTTTGACCTCATTTGAGAATATTTAAGGAAATTCTAATTACCTCATGAATTGTTTTTTTGTGACTCCAATTTCCGGTATCTGCGTTGTAAATTTTGTCAGAGGTTCCTTAAAATTAGATTTATGATGTGGAAAATATCTATTCTGCTTGTTGTTCTGCCGCTCATGCTCAGTTGTGGCCTGAGTGAATCCCGAATTAAAAGGGAAAAAATGGCAGATTCTCATTACAAGCTTGGCATTGCCCATCTTGTGGGTAAAAAATCTGCGCTTCAAAAAGCCTATATTGAGTTTCAAAAAGCCGTTAAATTAGATAGGCGCAACCAGAAAGCCTATTATGCGCTGGGCCACATCTTTTTTCAGCAGGAAAGTTATGAAGATGCTATTGTGGCCTTTCAAAAAGCCATTTCAATCGACGCTGAATATTCTGAAGCCCATAACTATCTGGGTCGGGTGTATTCATTGCAGGAGGATTTTGACAAAGCAATTACCTCCTATCAAAATGCGCTTAAAAACGTAATCTACGAAACCCCTGAAAAACCTTATTGGAATCTGGGTTTGATTTTTGTGCGTCAGAAAAAATACGAAGATGCCGAACGTGAATTAAAAAATGCCCTTCGTGTCAACCCAAATATCGTGCCAGTGCATAACTTATTGGGTCAGGTTTATGCCAAGATGGGTAATACAAAAAAATCAATTATTTCTTACAAAAGAGTCTTGCAAATTTCACCTAAAGACCTAAATGCGCTCTATAATCTGGCCTGTATCTATCAGCAGGAGGGAGAGAAGCATTTGGCCGACAAGGCTTTTGAAGATGTTGTGACCCTGTCTCCCAAATTGGCAGAAGAGAAAGACTTAAGGGCATGTTTGAATCCAGTAGAATAAAGAGGGGGTTTTATCCCTCCTGTAAAGACACAAGAATCACATGGAAAATCTAGGAGAATATCTCCAACAAAAACGAGAAGCGCAGGATATTTCGATAGAGGAACTCGTCTCTCTCACCCGTATTCCGATCCGATTTATTGAAGCCATCGAATCCAATCAGCTTGAGCTTCTGCCCAATCAGGTGACGGCTAAGGGATTTTTGCGATCTTATGCGGAATGTGTTGGTGTCGACCCGGCCATTATTACCGAGGCATATGCCGATTCGATCCCCGATGAGCCTTTTTCAGAGCTCAGAAGTCGAAATGAGATTTTGTCTCATGTTCAAATGGAGCAGTCCAATCGTTCTCCTTTTCCACGCCGCATTGTATTGTCGATCGTGGGTTTAATTTTTGTGCTTCTTGTTTTAGTGGGTTTGTTGTCAAAAAAGGATAAAAAAGTGAATATCTTATCCTCCGTTTTTCCCCCTGAGTTGACTGTCTCAGAAAGGTCGGATATTTCAGATGAGGTAAGTTCTCCAGAAGAGTCCGCTTTGTCTGAAGTGGCCAATTCCGAAGCAGACTTACTTCCAGAAGAAGACGCGGTCGTACCGCTTGCGCCTGAGGCCGTTTCGGGTGAAGAAAAGACTGATGTGGTCGCAGAGGTGCCCGCGTTCGAAAATGATGAGACAAAAGACCTTCCTCTTACAGAGACCGCCACCCTGAAACCTGAGTCTGAATCATCCTCCGAACCTTCTGAGGGTGAAATGCCCGTCCTCCTTGAGGAGGCTCGAAATGAAGAAGGTTCCCCTGTTATACCTGTTGAAGTAAGAGAATATGTGCTTTCCCTGGAAGCCATTGAAGCATCCTGGGTGCAGGTCACGATTGATGGAGAAGAGGTTCGGGAAGCACTGCTTCAGCCTGAAGATATTGTAGAGTGGAAAGCCAATAAAAAGTTTCGTTTAACACTTGGCAACGCAGGGGGGGTTCGTGTAAAACTAGACGGTCGCGAATTGCCTCCCTTTGGGCCAAGCGGCGAAGTCGTACACAAGGACATTATTGGAGACTCTCCCGTAGAGTTCAACTAAGATTTTTTAGTAAAGATTCTAATTTTTTGCCGACGTAGCTCAGGGGCAGAGCAGCTGATTCGTAATCAGCAGGTCGGTGGTTCAATTCCACTCGTCGGCTCCATTATTCCATTTACAATCAAAAATTTTCCTGTTTTATTGTTCGATCCTGCCATGCATGAAACAATCGAGATTTATCGAGGGTTTTACTTTTGATCTTAGAACAATTTCGCTTTAAATTTGTTCATTTTTTGTTGATGCAAACGATCTGTTTGACCTTGTTTCCTGCTGGAATCATCGCACAAGAAACACCGATTATCAGCGGACTTGACCGGTTTTCGCCTGTCGTGGCAGAAAATGGCATGGTCGCGACGCAGCAAAGCGATGCGACGAAAGCCGGACTTCAGGTTTTAAAAGAGGGTGGCAATGCGGTAGATGCCGCTGTAACGATCGGTTTTACACTCGCAGTGACCCTGCCACGGGCCGGAAATCTCGGCGGAGGTGGTTTTATGTTGATTTATTTGGCGAAAGAGAAGGAAGTCTTGGCAATCGATTACCGTGAAAAAGCACCTCAAAAAGCCACCCAAAATATGTTTTTGGATGACAAAGGAAATGCTGATCCCAAAAAATCACGTCAAAGTCTGCTCTCTGTCGGCGTGCCGGGTACGGTGGCCGGTTTGACCCTGGTGCTTGAAAAATACGGAACGATTTCACTCAAACGTGCTTTGGCTCCCGCGATCGCCCTGGCGGAAAAAGGCTTTATCGTGGATAGAAGTTTTGCTCACTCCCTCAAAGTTGCAAAACCTGTGATGAAAAAATCGCCCGATAGCATGGCAATTTTTTACAAACAAGGCGGGATGAATTATCAGCCGGGAGATCGTTTTGTGCAAAATGATCTGGCCCTCAGTTTGAGAGCACTCTCAAAAGAAGGCTCAAAAGTATTTTATAAAGGAAAAATTGCTGAACAAATGGCAGCCTTTATGCGACAAAATGGCGGTTTGATCACAAAAGACGATATGGCCGCGTATTCTGCACGTCTTAGAAAGCCCATCCACGGGACTTATCGCGGTTTTGACATTTATGCCATGCCGCCGCCCAGTTCCGGCGGGATTCATATTGTGCAGATTTTAAATCTTCTGGAAGCTTTTCCCATGCGATCCTTGGGTCATAATACAGCGGAGACGCTTCACCTTATGGCGGAAAGCATGAAGTTGGCTTATGCGGATCGTTCCAAATATTTAGGGGATTCTGATTTTGTTTCCGTGCCAGTGACAGGTTTGACTTCAAAAAAATATGCCGATTCCCTGCGGCCTTCGATTGATCGGAAAAAAGCCAGACCCAGTCAAAAGATCAAACCCGCGAATCCCTTGCCTTATGAAAGTCACGAAACCACACATTTTTCAGTGATGGACAAGTACGGAAATGCCGTCTCAAATACAACAACGCTCAATTTTAGTTACGGCAATAAAGTTGTGTTGCCCGGCACGGGCATTCTTTTGAATAATCAAATGGATGATTTTTCGGCAAAGCCGGGCGTCCCCAATGCCTATGGTTTAATCGGCGGCACAGCCAACGCCATCGCACCGGGAAAACGCATGCTCAGCTCTATGTCACCGACGATTATTATGAAAGCGGGTAAGCCTTTTTTAGTCACTGGAAGCCCCGGTGGCAGTCGGATTATCACGACAACCCTCCAACTCGTTATGAATGTCATTGATCATCAAATGAATATCGCCGAAGCAACAAATGCCCTGCGGGTCCACCATCAGTGGTTTCCCGATGAACTCAGAATAGAAGAAGGCCTGAATCAAGATACGATTCGCCTCTTGAAAGCCAATGGCCATCGCATCGTCATAAAAAATGTCATGGGCAGCACTCAGAGCATTATGCGAAGCGGGAAGGTATTGCACGGGGCGTCTGACCCAAGAACGGTCGGGGGCTTGACGGCGGGGTATTAAGAAAAGGCCCGGACGATGCCGGGCCTTTTCACAAGCTTTAAATTTTTTAAAAATTAATCACTTGTTCGCTGACATTTGGCGTGTTTGTAATCCGTGTCAATGAGCCACTTTGGCTGGGGTTGATATAGAAAATTTCGCCTTCAGACAAACCTGCGTTATCGGGCCCACCTCCTAACATCTTATCTCCAGAAAATGCAAAAAAACTAATAAAGAAAATGTCAGTCGGTATCGTCCCGAGTGTCAGTGTGCCGCTGTTTGCAGCATCGACCGACTTGAGTGTGCCACCACTACAATTTAGAGTCCCGCAGCCTTCCTGCCAAATCATTCGAGAAATTTCGATGCCATCCGATGAAAATGCTGAAGGAGAGACTCCCGTCCAGGAGGCATTTTGAATTTCAGAGGTTTCTGTCCCATCATCTTTGATGACCCCTCTAATCGATCCACCACCGGAGACGGATCGGATGTAGAAGACAAAATCTCCGGTAATAAAGTCGAAAATGAAAAGGCCATCTGTTGTCGCTTGGATCAAGGTTTTTGAAATATTGCTTGATTTTAAGGCAGCTTTTAAAGTCGATATGCCTCCTGAAAATGTGACGTAGACCACTTTGTTTGTTGTGAGTGTGATATCGGAAATGGAGGCACCATTTTCTGTGATAAAGGGGACTGCCGCCGTACTCCCATCCATCGGGAGTTTGAATATTGTGTCGCCCTCAGCAAAATAGAGTTCCGTTGCACTTACTCCAGGATCAATGGTGTTTGTTGGAACCCCGCCCGAAAAGGTGTGAAGGGCAGATGAAAGCACTCCAGATTTCAAATGATAATGATAGAGTTTGTCATCCACTCTCAGAATGGCGTTGTTTGTGAAGGCGGTGCTGTCCAATTCTTCGGCGCTTGTTGTGAAAGAAATAATGGGGGAACAGGTTTGGAAATTCTGATCACAACGCACGAGTTTTTTTCCATCAAATGCGATAAATCCGGTGATTGCACCCGTCGTATCGTCAAAGAGTGCGGTTTCCCAATCTTTTGGCGATACCGTGATCGGGCTTGCGTTTGCCCCCATGTTAAGCCGGACCATCTTCCAAATTTCATTCCCGTTGAAACAATTGCCATCTCCGCCAGGAAGTTTGTAAAAAAAGACCGATTTTCCATGATCTGAAAAATCTGTTTCTTCATCGGTTTCACAGATCAAGGAGGCCCCGGCCTCATTTGAAATCTGAACCGGATTTTGTGAATCGTTTCTTAGGGTGCTGATTTTGTAAAGTTTCCCGTTATCTGTATTTGCGTAAACAATGCTTCGGGTGTGGATGTCCGTAATGCGTTTGTTTGTCAGATCGAGTGTGCCACTGAAAATTCCGGTTTCTCCGCCCGTATTGGCCGCTTCGGCGACGACGGGCACTGCGCTAGGGTTACTCGGATCGACACTTGAAAGGCTGCCACTTTTATAAAAAAGCAGGGTTGCCGAGGGTGAGCTAACGCCACCACCGCCACCACCGCCACCACCGCCACCACCGCCACCGCCAACACCGGCGCTTGGCGTTCCACCACCACTGCTGCCGCAGGCGGCCATTAAAAATCCGACAAAAATCAATGTTGCAAGAGTTCTAAGCTGTTTGTACATTTTGAAGTTTCCCCCCTCGATAAATTCTCCAGACAGCCCGATCAAATAAGGGAGTCCAAAAAACTAGATTTGTATTTATTCCGCTTTGTTTGTTATTTTTAAGGATGAGTTTTAGTGGGTATGGACTTGTTTGTCAATCCCCTCAAATGGGGGGTATGGCAAGAGAGGGAGATGGAATTTAAGGTGCAGACGGACACAAACCCACCACCACACACACTTCACAAAGGGGTTTACGGGATTTGCAGACATGGCGGCCATGCAGTAGCAGGCGGTGGGCGCTCGCCGTCCATTTGTTTTGTGGAAGTAGACGCATGAGGTCTTTTTCGATTTGAACCGGGTCTTTTGATTTTGAAAGTCCCAGGCGGTTTGAGACGCGGCGCACGTGGGTATCCACGACGATGGTCTGTTGTCCGAAAGCTTCTCCTAAAATGACGTTTGCTGTTTTTCTTCCTACACCTGCCAAAGTAATCAGTTCTTCCAATGTATTGGGGACTTCGCCTTTGAAGGTTTCCACGAGTTTGAGTGAACAGGCGATGATATTCTTGGCTTTGTTGTTAAAAAAACCGGTGCTGCGGATGAGCGCAATCAAAATATCTGGATCGCCTTTGATGATGTCTTCAGGACCAGGAAAGGTTTCAAAGAGTTTGGGGGTGACCTGGTTGACACGCACATCGGTACATTGTGCTGAGAGAATGGTGGAGATCAGGAGCTGAAAAGAGTTTTTGTAAGTGAGGGCGACTTCAGGTTTTGGAATAGCTGCTTCAAGACGCTCGATCATGACGGCGGCATTTTGTGCTTTTTTCCCGCGCGGGTTTTTTTGTTTCACAAGGTTTATTTTTGTGGCGGTGTGTCTTCAACTTGAAGCGCAGCTTCGCCCTCCGGGGCGGGTTCAAGTTTCAAAAAAATCTTCATTTGTTTTGACAGTTCATCACGGCCTTTTTGATCTCGTAAGCTGATGCGATATTCGTTGATGATTTTGATGGATTGTGCATACCATTCTTGCCAGCAGACATCACAAATTTTTTCTTTTAAGGTCAGACCGATTTTGCCACCGTAGGGGTTGTCCTTGATTTCTTCCCGTGTTTGTTCGCAGCGGATGCAGGTAAGATCAGCCATGATTAAAAATCTCCTTTTGTTTCTTTATTGGGAATGAGCGTAAACAGGCTGTTCTTAGCCCCGGCGACTGTCATGGGCTTGACCCAGGGTCGTGATATAAACAATGATTTGCTCTAAGGGGAGTCCCAAGAGGGCGTTCACTTCATCGTCGTAAAATCCACCAATGCCACTGACGCCTAAGTTTAAACGAATGGCTGCTAAATTGATGCGTTCGCCGATTTGTCCGGCATCCAAATGCAGATAGCGGTAGGCACGATCGCCGTAAACGGCCATGGCATTTTCCAGCTGTGCGGTGTGTATGACAAGGGCGGCAGCATCTCGCGAGAGGTCTTGCCCCAATGAAAAATGCCATGACTGGGTTTTAAAATCGCCTGCATAGATTAACCGCAGTTCATGGCTTTGTGACGCATAATAATAAACACCGGCTTCCAATCCGCTGATATTTTGCACGACGACATAGGTTTCCAGTACATCCCTTGAAAAAAGGGCTGCGGGCGAAAGGGGTGGATTGGGATAGGCATAGTCGAGCAGCGCCGAGAGCTGTTCTTTTGAAAAAGCATCTCCTGTATAGGCCCGCGTGGATCTGCGACGTAAAATGGTTTTTGCGATGTCTTTCTGCCAATCAATGATGTCATCTGTAAGTGGTGTTGTTTCTTTAAAGGTGTTTTTTCCCTCAAGCGATTGGGGGGCAGATGGTGTTTTTTCCAAGAGGGAGCTTGGATCCAGTTGTGTAATTGATGAGGCCCGATGGAGTTGTAAAAGCAAAGGATCAACTTGGCTGTCTTCGTTATTTTCCAGGTGGTAGCGATAGCGAGGTGTGGGGTGTTGTGTTTTTATCTCAAACGATGTCTGCGGCAGGGCGACCACGCTGAGCACGGCTTCTTTTGAGGCTTCGAGCAAGAGCAAATGATTTAAGGCATTGTCAATAAATGATCCGATGGGGTGGGGAATAAAACCTTCCTCTGGTGCATAGGCAATGAGGTTGCCCAGAACATGCCCCGTATCGAGTAGAATACGGCGATAGGCACGCTCATGGTATCGCCACGCACTGCGTTGAAAAACAGCAGTGGTGATGATGAGCAGATTGCATTGTGCGACGGCCTCATCTTCAAAACAATACTTTTGAAATTCTGTCCAGAAATTACCCTCCCAGACCGGGGTGAGTGAGTGTTCGTCTGCCTGAAAGTTGTAGATGCCATCGTGCAAAATGGAAGAATCACGGACGGCCACATAGATTTCAGCCGGATACAGTCCCCCTGCTGTGGGTGCAGCGCGCATGCTCAGGGATTCTCCTGAAGGGTATTGCAGAATGCCCGTAACCCCATTTGTAAAATAGAGCAGACGTGCGAGTGCGGCCAATGAAAAGGGATAGCCCGTTTCTTCTGAAGGGGGTTCCAAGGCTTCGCCTGTAAAGGGATTGTTTCTTAAAGGCAGATAGGGTGTCATGTCGATCTTTTTTTCGCTGCGATAGGCCTTGAAAGGCGAGGGTTGCGCAGACCAGTTGAGGGGGCGTTGCTGTTGGCTCATCTCGGCTTCATAATATTTTGTTTTTTGATGATAAATGGCCGCGATTGATTTTTGATCCATTTGGTGCATATGAGAACTCCCTTTTGTCAGTGTCAGCCGAAGACTATCTATTTTATGGATGGAAGTCAAACGCTTGATTTTGTCATGAGACCCTCAGCCCTGAATTGTTGAGGCCGGTTTTTTCTTCTTTTGCCTGCTCGGAAAGATCGGAGAGGACTTGCAAGGCTTGCAAGGGCGTAAGGTTGAGTGGGTCTATTTTTTGAAGGCTTTCAATGAGGGGGTGTGAGGGGATTTGCATTTCAGGTTGCGAGGCTTCCGTTTCGTTTGGACGGGATGAGAAAAGCCCGGGCTGTTCTGTACTGGACGCTGATGAGGAGGATGAAAGGTGGGCGTAGAGTGGTGTTTTTGTGGCTTGTGTGTCAAGCTTTTTGAGGATGGCCTTTGCCCTTTTTATAATACCCGGCGGTAAACCGGCCAGTTGTCCGACTTGGATGCCGTAGCTTTTGTCCGATCCTCCTTCGACCATTTTTCTTAAAAAGACAATTTCATCCCCCCATTCCCGTACCAGTACATGATAGTTGCGTATGCCTTTGTGGGTCTCAGCCAGTCCGGTCAATTCGTGATAATGTGTGGCAAAAAGTGTGCGGGCCTTGAGCTTTGTATAGACGTGTTCGGCGATGGCCCAGGCAATGCTAATCCCATCAAAGGTGCTCGTACCGCGTCCGATTTCATCCAGTAAGATCAGGCTTTTATCCGTCGCATGCATCAGAATCTGCGCCATTTCCGTCATCTCGACCATGAAGGTACTCATGCCCTCATTTAAGGCATCCTGTGCACCGACCCGTGTGAAAATCTGATCACTGACACCAATGATTGCTTTTTTTGCAGGCACGTAGCTGCCCATCTGCGCCATGAGTACGATGAGGGCGATTTGCCGCATATAGGTGGATTTTCCGGCCATGTTGGGGCCGGTTAGAATCAGGAGTTGATGCTCTGGTGGATCAATGAGGGTGTCGTTTGGCACAAAGCCTGTTTTCCCGCCAGACATGCCTGCTTCCAGTACAGGATGCCGTCCTTCAATAATTTGGATTCTCAGTCCATCGTTGATTTGTGGACGACAGTAGTGGTTGTGGTGGGCAATTTCCGCAAGGGCGGCGAGCAAATCGAGCAAGGCGATTGTTTGTGCCATCTTTTGAATGCGTTTGCTTTCTTGTGCGATGTCGTAGCGGATTTCTTCAAAAATCTGGTTTTCAAGATTCAAAATGGCGTCTTTTGCGCCTGTGAGTTTTTCTTCGAGATCTTTGAGTTCTGCTGTCATAAATCGTTCGGCATTGGCCAGGGTTTGTTTCCTGATGAAGTCTTCGGGGACATTTTTTATGTGTGTTTTACTGATTTCAATATAATAACCCTGCACACGATTGTAGCGGACTTTAAGGGAGTCGATGCCCGTGCGGTGGCGTTCTTTTTTTTCGATCTCTGTCAACATCGTCCGACCTTCTTTTTGAAAGTGTCGGAGCGTGTCGAGTTCGGGCAGATACCCAGCTTTAATGACCCCCGCATCTTTTAGAGAAAAGGGCGGATCAGGGACAATGCTCGTTTCGATGAGTTGGGAGACCGATTCGACATTGTCCCAGTGTTCTAACATTGTGCGGATGATGTGTGGGGGCTCGGCCTCAATTCTTGTCTTTTCGATTTGTGAAAGTGTGCTTTTAATTTCAGGCAGACGGTTGATAGAGTTTTTGAGTGCAATCAAATCACGGGGTTGTGTCGCCCTAAGACTGATACGTGCGATCAGCCTTTCGATGTCGGCCACTTGTTTGAGCAAATTGCGTAGTTTTGTTCTTAAAGTGAGATTTTCATAAAAAAAAGTAATGCCATCTTGTCTCTGTTTGATTGCGGAAACCAAGAGCAGCGGACGCAAAATGGATTCTTTTAAAAGTCGTCCCCCCATTGCCGTTAGGGTGTGATCCAACAAATGAAAGAGGGTGCCACCCTGCTGATCTCGTGAAAACGGCAGTAAATCCAGATGTTTGAGGGCTAAAGGATGAATCCGCATGAGGTTTTGCATGGGAATCAGACGCAAGGCGGTAATATTGCCCAGGGACTGTTTCTGGGTGTCCTGTAGGTGTAGCAGCAAAGTCCCTGCGGAGATTAAAGAAAGTGGCCCTCCGCCAAAAATGGCAAGTGTTTGCAGCTTAAAATGGGTTTTCAGTTTGTCTTTGGCTCCTTCCGCTGCGAACATAAAAGGCGGGACGAAACGCAGGGGCCAGCGGTTTGTGAGTGGCTGAATATGTTCCATTTTTCCCTGGTGATACGATGAGAGCACGATTTCTTTTGGGGCGATTTTCATCAACTCTGCTTCAATCATTCCCCAGGGGGCGTCTGTGGCGAGAATACGAAAATCTCCCGTTGAAAGATCGATACAGGAGAGGCCAATTTTTGATGCTGTTTCGAGGGGCTGATTGGATTTCCAATGAAGGGCTGCGAGGTAGTTGGCTTCTTTTTCAGAGAGCAGTTCCGCTTCAATGACCGTGCCGGGTGTGATAATGCGCATGACCTCTCGTCGCACAATGCCCTTGACGGAAGCCGCATCCTCAACCTGTTCACAAAGGGCGACAGATTCCCCTGCACGAATGAGTCTCGCAATATAAGCGGAGGAGGCATGGTGGGGGATTCCACAGAGCGGAATGGGGTTAAGATTGTTTTTATCGCGTGAAGTCAGGGTAATTTGTAGGATTTTAGAGGCCTTGACCGCATCGTCATAAAACATTTCATAAAAATCACCCACCCGAAAAAAAAGAATGGTCTCCGGGTGATCTGCCTTAATGGCAAGGAATTGTTTCATAAGCGGGGTATTTTCTGAAGCCATTGTTTATTTTCCGTGCGATTGGGTTTGAAGGGAGGATTTTACAACAAATAGATCTCTCTTTGCTTTAAGAAAAAATAGGAGATGTTTTCCCGTTTTTAGGCGGGGCATTTTACAAGCCTTAGCATTCAAACAAAAATGCCCACCAACTCTCTCAAGGGTTGGTGGGCATTAAATCTACGACACAATAATTTAGAAGCTTATTTTTTTTGTTTGGACTTTTTCCGACGATATAAAGCCAGACCGACAAGTCCTGATCCCATTAGGATAAGAGATGCGGGTTCGGGGACGGGCGCGGGGACTTCTGCTTCAACGAATAGGCTGGCACGTCTTATTTTGAAGTCGTTATCGAAGCCATTTCTGTTTACAGCAATCGCAACCGTTCTGAGTTTTCCATCATCAAGCCAATCCAACCAAGAACCGCTTAGGTTAAAATTAAAGGTTTGAACGCCAAGGAAGACGGTTTCGTTAAATATCGTGGCACCTGTTCCATTTTCACCGATTACTTTAATTTTTATTCTTTCTTCGGGAGAAGAATCGCCGTCAACTTCGCCCCCTTCACCAACTTCGCCCCCTTCACCAACCTCGCCTCCTTCGCCTCCCTCGCCACCATCCATGCCCTCGATTTCAAAAGACAGTAGTGCGGATGTAACATTAAAACTTGTGTTGAAGCTTGTCTCATCCAAAGTGGGAAGATAAGTTGATCCGATAACGCCACCACTGTCTCGAACAAATGAACTCCCGCCAAGATTATTCAGGTCAAAATTGTAAACGGCTTTTTGACCTTCACGAACACTTAGGTTTCGATCAAAGACTTCTTCATAGCTTATAGGGACGGCCACTGCAAGAGAACTCCAAGACAGTGATATCCCGAGTATTCCAAGCACAAAAAAACCACGTTGCAATAAATTCTTTTTGTTTTGATCCAATCGTTTTGAACTGTAATTTAATCCCTGCATCACACCCATCCCTCCTTTGTTTCTTTCGTTTTGGTCTTTAATATGATCTGTCAATGACGCTTGTAGGCAAGCAAAATACATACCGATTTGTTAAAGTATTGTTCTGATTCATCTTTTCTGTATTCTCTCTTTTTGGGTTTTATGTTGTATCAAGTTTTCTGTCTTCCCCTTATTGACATTCTGTCTATGTAAAAGCAGAGCGTCAGATCCAGATAATCAATTATATCAGAGGTTCCGGAAATGGGTATGTGTGTTTATCCCCTTAAAAATTGCAAATTTTAAGGGTGTCATTGTGTAAGCAAAACCGGCATGGGTTTTAGTAGGTAAATTGATATAAACGTAATTTGGGGGGGTAGGGATACAGAAAAAATAGAAGAGAGATCTGAGTGTGTCTCTTAGGCTAAGCTCATATTTTTGTAAGGAAAAATCAACAAGAGTGAGGCAAAAAATAACGAAAAAATACCTTTTAGCTGAGTATCAACAGGCTCTAAGAGGCTTTAAATTGTTTACACTTTCTTGACATTATTTCTTAATTCCGGTATAGAAAATTCAATCCATTTTTCAATACCTTATTCAATCTCTTTCTTTCCGCTTTTGTTTTGTTTTTTGCCATGAGCTAAACCAAAAATATGGGTCTACGGAGGTCTGCCATGAGACGAATATCACTACCTTTAGATAAATTAGAATCCCACTACGATGTGGTGGTTATTGGTTCGGGATACGGTGGCGGGATTGCCGCATCACGGCTTTCACGTGCAGGTCAAAAAGTGTGTTTGTTAGAACGGGGCAAGGAGTTTTTGCCAGGTGAGTTTCCAGATACCCTGCCGGAAGCCCTGAGTGAAATGCAGTTTGGTTCAAAAATAGGGCATGTGGGCGATGAGACTGGACTGTATGATTTTCATGTGAATAATGAGATCAATGTCCTTGTGGGCTGTGGTTTGGGTGGCACGTCTTTGATTAATGCCAATGTGGTCATCGAAGCCGATGAACGGGTGTTCGGTGATCCGGCTTGGCCGCAGGCCTTTTTGGATGATTTACAGGATGGCATGAAAAAGGGCTATGATCGCGCCCGGGCCATGTTGGGTGCAAATCCTTATCCTGCGGGTGCGCCAGAATATCCTTCTTTGAAAAAATCAGAAGCCCAACTTAAATGTGCCGAAGTGCTGGGAAAACCCTTTGAGATGGTGGACCTTGCGGTGACTTTTGAGGAATCCAAAGATGGTCTCAATGCCTTTGGTGTGGAACAGGACATTTGTAATAACTGCGGAGACTGTGTCTCAGGCTGTAATGAAGGCGCAAAAAATACGGTGCAGATGAATTATTTGCCCGATGCCTATAACTTCGGCGCAGAAATTTTTACAGAGCTGAATGTCGAATATATCGAAAAACATGAGGGAAAGTGGTTGGTTCATTTTAAAGCCCTGGGTGCGAATCGAGAGATCTTTGATGCGGAGCATCCCTTTGTGAGTGCAGACCGTGTCGTGATTTCAGCAGGGACTTTGGGTTCAACGGAGATTCTACTCCGCTCTCGAGAAAAAGGCCTGAGCTGTTCGGATCGCCTGGGCCATCATTTTACGGGCAATGGCGATGTTCTGGGTTTTGCTTACAATAATGATCAGAGTATTACGGGCGTGGGTTGGGGGACGCGTGAGCCAGACAAAGAAAATCCCGTCGGGCCGACTATTACCAGTGCGGTGGATACGCGAAAAAGCAGCGAAAATTATCTTGACGGGATGACGATTGAAGAGGGGGCTTTGCCGAGTCCTTTGGCAGCGGCGCTGCCAGCATTTTTTGCCGGACTTTCAAAACTCATTGGAAAGGACACCGACAGTGGCGTGGTGGACTTTATTTCTGAAAAAACACGAGAATTAAAAAGCCTGCTTTTTGGATCTTATTACGGCGCGATGCAAAATACGCAGACTTATCTCGTCATGACACACGACAGTTCAGACGGACAGATGGTGCTGGAAGACGACAGGCTCCGCATCAATTGGCCGGGTGTCGGGAACCAGGCGATTTTTGAAAAGACCGGCAAAATTTTGCTGGAGATGACAAAGGCACTCGGTGGGACTTATATTCCCAATCCACTCTGGTCGAATAAATCACTCTATACAAAATTTGCGGGGAACGACCTCATGACAGTACATCCCTTGGGTGGTTGTATCATGGCCGAAGAGGCCTCAACGGGCGTGAGCAATCATAAAGGACAGGTCTTTTCCGGCGTGAGTGGCACCGACGTTCACAAGTGTCTTTATGTTGTGGACGGTTCGATTATTCCACGATCACTCGGTACCAATCCTTTGTTGACGATCTCGGCCATTGCAGAGCGGAATATGGAAATATTGGCAAAAGAACAAGATTGGGAGATCAATACCACCTTTGGCTCAACACCGCCTCCGCCACCTCTACCACAAAAAGTAGGCATTCAATTTACAGAAACCATGACGGGTTATTTTTCGACGGAAGAAAAGCACGACTATCAAAGCGCTGCGGATAGAGGGAAAACAAAGGATTCTCCCTTTGAGTTCACTTTGACTGTGATTTCAAAAGATTTGGACACGATGCTTTCAGATGAAAATCATGAAGCGGCGATGTTTGGAACGGTTGCCGCACCTGCACTTTCGCATGAAGTCCTGACCGTGAACGGTGGTATCTTCAATCTCTTTGTGAGAGATGATGAAAATGTCGATACGAAGAAGATGCTCTACCGGATGCCCATTACAGCACAAGATGGAAAATCATTTTATTTTGAAGGTTTTAAGTCGATTCACGATGATCCGGGTTTGGATGTTTGGGCCGATACAACAACTTTGTACATTACGGTGTATGAGGGGGGCGATGCGACTGGTCCAGTGCTTGGCAAAGGTATCCTTAAGATCCTGCCGCTTGATTTTGCAAAACAGATGACGACCATGAAGGTCAACAATGCAAAAAGTACCCTGGAACGTCTGGAGTATTTGTCCAAATTCGGTCTCTTTTTCTCGGGATCACTTTTTAATACCTACGGCGCGGTCTTGACGGGTTTGAACTATTTAGATCCCGATGCCCTCCCCCGTAAAAAACGGGTCTTGCGGGTCTCCGCACCGGAAGTGCACGATTTTGCTACCGAAGATGGCGTGAATTTAAGACTGACACGGTATCAGGGTGGTACACGTGGGCCTGTTATTTTGTCGCATGGCTTGGGGGTTTCGAGCCGGATTTTTTCAACAGATACGATTGATACCAATCTCTTGGAATATCTTCATGCCAATCGTTTTGATGTCTGGCTTTTGGATTATCGTGCAAGTATTGAGTTGCCTGCTGCCGAAGAACAGTCTACCGGGGATGAGGTTGCCCAATATGATTACCCGGCGGCCGTCGAAGTTGTGCGAAAAATTACGGGAGCCGAGACGGTGCAGATGGTGGTGCATTGTTACGGTGCCGCAACTTGGACGATGTCGATGTTAGGGGGCTATCTTAAAAATGTGCGTTCGGCCGTGGTGTCTCAGATTTCGACACATGCCAAGGCTTCTTTTCCGAATAAGCTCAAATCTGCGCTTTTTTTACCCAGCCTACTCGACAAACTGGGTGTGGACTCTTTGACAAGCTACGTGGATGAAAACTCAGATTGGAATGAAAAGCTGATGGATCAGGCTTTGAAACTCTATCCCATCCAGAAAGAAGAACAATGTCAAAACCCGGTCTGCCGTCGTGTGACTTTTTTATATGGGCAGCTCTACGAACACGATCAGATTAACGATGTGATGCATCGAAATTTTCACGAACTTTTTACGGTTGCGAATATTTCAGCCTTTGAACATTTGGCGCGAATTTTTAGAAAAGGGCATCTTGTGGATGCGGATGGCCAGGAAAAATATTTGCCGCATCTGGAGCGTTTGGCGATTCCAATCACCTTTATTTCCGGCGCAGAAAACGAGTGTTATCTGCCTGAAAGCACAGAAATCACTTACAAGCTGCTTCAAGAAAAAAATGGGAAAAATCTCTACAAACGTCATCTCATTCCCAACTATGGTCATATTGATTGCATCTTTGGAAAAAATGCCGTGAGGGACGTCTTTCCCTTCATTCTTGAGGGCTTAAATGAAGAGGAGGGCTAATTAATTTAGGAATATTTTTTATTAAGTCTGGTTTGCAGTTGCTCTGTTTAAGGCAAAATGTATTTCTGGGTCAGAACTTCCCTTGAAGACAGGTTGTTATTTTGATTGGAATAATAGGTTTTTGTTGCTGGGGGGTAAAAAAAACCTCATTTTCATCAAAATAACAGGTAAGAAAAAGAGTCAGTCTATTTTTTTAGGGGTTGTGTCTTCATCTCAACAAAACTTTAACGAAGGGGGATTCGTTTATGAAGCGGAAATTACTCGGGTTTTTTGTACTGATTGTTCTAACAACATTAACAGGATGTGCTGGATTAACAGCGATGCTGACCACGCATGGGAGATTGACGAGCAAAGCAGAAGAAGCTTATGCAAGGGGAGATCTTGACACAGTCGTTCGAAAGACAGTCAAAGCTTTAACCCTTGAGCCCGAATACGAAAAAGCCCAACGGTTGTTACTCAGCGTATTTGAACCCGCGGTCTTGCAACATACGGAAAAGATCGCTGCTTTAAAGGGAAGTCCAAAACTTGAGGATTTGAGTCGTGTTATCACGGAATACGAAGTGCTCATCCAACTCAACCGTCTGGTGAAAAACCTGCCTCCGCTCTTAGATAAGAAGATGAACCTCCCCGTAAGGTTTGTGATCAATGACTTTTCTTCCGACTTGCTCGCGTCAAAAAATATTGCGGCTGAAGCATATTATCAGGCTGGGACACAACTCGGTTTAGAGGGCGGCATTATTAAAAGTCGTGCCGCATCTGAGCATTTTAAAAAGGTGATGGTCTATGTTCCGGGACATAAAGATACCAATGAGCTTGCAAAAAAATACCAAAAACTAGGAACAAAACGTGTTGCAATAATTCCCTTTTTATGGCCTGAGGATCAAAGTCAGTACCAAACAATGGGAAGAAAAATCGTAGAGGATCTAAAACGATCTATCACGGTTCAGCATAAAAAAGAGATGGAATATTTACATATTGTTTCTTCGGAGGTCTTAAACGACATTTTGTCGAAACATCAGCTCGAGCAGCACGGTCTAGAAATTAACAGAGAAAGCGCACTCGAAATCGGAAAAGCTTTGTCTGCACATGAGCTGATTATCGGAGACATCACTGTACTTTCCATCACGCTCCCCAAAACAAACGAAGAAGAAAAGCGAGAAACAACAACGGTTACGATTACCCGACAAAGAAATATTGAAGAGAGGGGAATGAGTGTTCTAGGTGATATTATCAAAGGAAAATCTGCGCGGAAATCTGCTGAGAAAAATGCGAACGATACCAGTACGGTTCAGGAAGACATCGAGGTATTTGCGGACATTACGGTCTATGATTTGAACGCTGCAGTAACGGTGAGTGGGGTTTATAATGTGATTAACTTACAAACAGTCAATAATCGTGAAAGCGATGTTATTAGTGGAGAATCTGCTTTCAGTCATAAATGGGCTTCTTTTAGCGGAGATAAGCGTGCTTTGTCAAAACATACAAAAAATTTATTAAAACAGAATGCAAATCGAAAAGCGCCTGTCGAAAGTAAAATGGTAAATAATGCGGTGAATGATTTTTCACAGTCATTATTATCTAAGCTGAAAGCAGAGATTTTCAGCTTAGAAGGTTACAAATAGCCCTTCTCTTTGAGGTTATTTATTTTGAATGGGGCTATATAGACCCGGATATTCTCAGAAAGGATGAAGCTTATGGAACGTGAAATTCCTTTGTATACGACCGAAGGGGTGAAAAATGCGGAGATTACGACCCATTCTTTTAGTACAGAAGACAAACTGGGTTTAAGTTTACAGCGCTTTAAACGGGATGACTGTGAAGACATCGTCGTCATTATTCACGGTCTGACAACCTCGACCGACATGTACATTATGCCGGAGCATTATAACTTGGTCAGTTATTTACTGGATCATGATTTTTCGGATGTGTGGTGTTTTGATTTTAGGATGAGTAATCGGTATTCCTACAATCTGATTCCTGGAAAATACAGCATGGATGACTGCGCTTTATACGATCATCCGGCTGCGATTGAAGAAATTCGAAAACAGGTGGGTCCGGACAAACGCATTCATGTGATCTGTCATTGCCTGGGTTCAATGAGTTTTATGATGTCCTTGGCCGCAAAGACGGTAACGGGGATTACGAGCTGCATCTCAAACAGCATCGCACTCACCCCGCGTCTCCACAATTGGTCGGAGTTTAAAATATCCTATGTCCCGACAATATTGGAAGGTATTTTGGACATTCCCTACGTTTCCCCACGCTGGAGTCAAGATCCGGGTTTCTCGCGCGGAAAGGTACTTTCAAAGCTAGTGTCTTTATTTCACCGGGAATGTGATGTGCCCGCCTGTCATATGTTGAGCATGATGTGGGGAACGGGTTGGCCTGCGCTTTATCATCACAAAAACCTGCATGAAGTGACTCACAGGCGCGGTGGTGATCTTTATGGTGCTACGATGATGAGTTATCACCGCCATGTGGCCAAGATGGTGAATGCAAACGGAGATGCGATCCAGATGTTTCCTGAGGATGCCCGTTATACGTCTTTGCCCAAAAACTACATGCAAGAGGCAAAAAATATCGAAACCCCGGTGCTGTTTATGACGGGACAAGACAATAAGGTTTTTACCGATTCGAATATTGTTTGTTACGAAAAGCTCAATAAAGAACGCCCGGATTTTCATCAACTCCATGTTTTTCCAGAGTACGGGCATCAGGATGTTTTTATGGGAAAAAACAACGATAAAGATATCTTCCCACGCTTGCTCACATTTCTTGAAGAAAAACGCGCCGAGGCAGTTGCCTCAAAGGAGGCGGAGGTTGTGAGGGTTGCCTAAACGGCTTCTTCCCGCTTATCTTTTTCGTAACCTTGTAATGAAAGTAATTGTTCTACTTTTTCAGCCGTAATCAGATATTCTTCTTGCTCGGGATGTTCGGGCAAATCGTACATGATATCCAAGAGGATTTCTTCGAGGATTGCACGCAAGCCTCTCGCCCCTGTGCCCAGTGCAATGGCCTCTTCTGCAACGGCGGTTAGCGCGTCTTCTGAAAATTGAAGCTTGAGTCCTTCTAATTCGAAGAGCCGTTTATATTGTTTAATGATGGCATGTTTGGGTTCTTTTAAAATGCGAACCAAATCAGAAGCCAGAAGTGGGTTTAATACTGAGATGATGGGAAAACGTCCGAGAAATTCTGGAATCATGCCAAACTTGAGCAGATCTTCTGGCAGGACTCTCGTATTTTGTATGCCCTTTTCCTGCTGAACACCACCGAAGCCGATGGATTTTTTCTCAAGACGACGTGCGACAATGTCTTCGATGCCTTCAAAGGCTCCGCCACAAATAAAGAGAATATTTTTGGTGTTGATCGGGATCAATTTTTCATGGGGATGTTTTCTCCCTCCTTTAGGCGGCACATTTACAATGGATCCTTCAACAATTTTGAGCAGGGCTTGTTGAACCCCTTCCCCGGAAACATCGCGGGTTAGGGAGGGGGATTCATTTTTTCGCCCGACCTTGTCTATTTCGTCAATATAGACAATACCGCGTTCACATTGTTCGATATCTCCGTCTGCTGCCTGAAGCAAACGAAGCACGACATTTTCAACATCTTCCCCGACGTAGCCAGATTGTGTCAGTGTTGTGGCATCCGAAATAGAAAGCGGGACGCCTGCGATTCTGGCCAATGTTTCGGCAAAAAGGGTTTTTCCTGTTCCGGTGGGACCGATTAAAAGCAGATTGCCTTTTTTGAGTTCCAGATCCTCGTGGCTTTTGTGCATGAAAATGCGTTTGTAGTGATTGTAGATGGCGACCGAAAGTGTTTTTTTTACACGGTCTTGCCCGATGATGTGTTCATCCAGTTGAGCCTTTATTTTAGGGGGTTTTGGAAGAGTTTGACGAGGTGGTTCTTCTTTTGGAGGTCCGCTGTTAAACATCCGCTTTTCCCTCTCTTGGTTTTTTGTCTGTCTTCCGCCGTCCGAGGTTTTTATAGTTCTGGAGGCCTTTCTGAACCCGTCTTTCATGAAGCTGAAAACTTTTAGAATATTCGGGAAATTGGCTCAGTAATTTAGAATCGGTTGCTTTGAGCAGGGGTAAAAAAAATTCTTTATCAAAAGTTTTGAGATGACTTAAGATCTGAATGGCTTCAGATTCGTTAATCCCATTGTAAATTGTTGCTTCGTATTTTGAAAGCATCATTTCTATTTTTTCTTGGTTTTCAGCACTAATTTCAACGGGTTTTGTGACCCTTGTCCCTGTTTTTAACAATGACTTTGCAATTTTTAGAATTGCCACATGCTTTCGCTCGTCCCGCGCAAGGTTTTTCCAGAGATTGTCTTTGTTATTCATGGATAATGTTTTGGATGAAAGCTGTTCTCCAATTCGCTGATAAATCTTTCCAACGCGCTGTTCAAAGGTAATCTGAAAGTCGAGCGATCTTTCTGTATTCATGGATGATTATCTCCTTTAGGGCCTCTTTGGGGAAGAGTTCTTCCCCAAAGAGGCCCTTTTTTATTTCAAGGCAGCATTTTTAAGCGGCTTCTGGGAATTGATAGCTCTCTTCTTCTGCCTCTTTCGGAAATCCAAGATTGCTCAGGAATACGGAAAAAACCCAGCCGACATAGAGAAAGGCGGCAATACTAAAGAGACCGTATTCTGCAAATCCACCTAGGCCCGCATAGGTCACTTTTGAGGTGAGCGCAGCGCCACCACCTCGACTGGAACGCTCAAAAATCTGTGTCATGGGGCGTCCCGTTTCATTTTCAAGCAGGGTCATTGCGAGCCTGAAATTTCTTTCATGTTCAAATGCTTTATTACGACGAAGCAGGGTCAAGAGGCTTCCTGAAATTTCTTGTCTACTGTTACCCTGAAGGTTTGCATAAGCCGTTGTGGTCATCATTCCCAGAACTTGTTTGATTTGGGCCTGGTTTAGAATCTTTTGTCCCATAGTGACCTGTGCCGCGCTCGCTTGATCTTGTCGCGCCAATGCGGTCATGGCAATGAATCTGCCCAGGTGTGTTTGCATCTGAGCTCCCTCAGTGCTGGGTGTTATTTTTTGAGTTTGCATTTGTGTCATTTCTAGAATTGTGGCACCCATTTGTTCTTGATTTTTCATGAATTTAAAATCAAGGTGGGCCATGGCAGCAATGCCACTGCCCAGTGCTTCTTGAGACATTTTCCCACGTTGTGCGCCATCCAGGATGAACTGCCCTGTTGCGGCTTGTACGCGTCCACTCTGCCAACGAAGCCGGGCGGCGTCTGTTATTTCTCTTCCCAGTTGTTCTTGGGAATTGCCTCCGTTTATCACGGCGGCTTGAGATGGAAAAACCATAAAGAAAAAAAGAAACGTAGCAGCGACAGCAATGATAGCCTGTCTATTTTTTGTCGGTTTCATATTGCCCCCTCCTTTGTCTGACGTTCACGTGTCTGACGTTCACGTAGATATACATTGTTTCTTTTGTGAACGTATTGGGGATGAATGTTGTATCCCCCTTGTTATCCGGGGAAGGTATGTTGTAGAATGCTTACCCGGATTTGTTAAGTGGATTAAGTTCATCATAACACAAGCTGTTTCTTTCCCTCAGATAAGCAAGGAATATGCCGATATTTTTTAGAAGGTTAAAAAAATAAATCCTTTAATATCAGTGTCTTTCAGGGCTAAGCGTCGCTTAAACCGAAAGGCTGTGGAATGACTTACAGTACCTGGGGAAGCGCTTACACAAGTGGCGTAAAAAAGAAGGCGGTCAATTTTAGGTCGGAATTGATCTGAGGGGTGATTAGTGCGACTTTAAATCTTAGTTTTTCTTTTACGTTTTGATAAAACTTCGGTTTCGATGTGGCGGATTGTGCCACGGGGAAGGGCTTGCCAGGCACGTTCGTGTAAATAATAGAAAGCAATTTTTAAGACAGCTTCTATCCCTCCAATGCCAAGCGCAACACTCGTATCTCCTGTGATGAGGTAAGCGATAGTGATTGTTGTCGTGGAGGCGACAATTCTCCAACTCAGGCCCTTTAAAAGGCTTCTAATCCGTGTTTCCCGTTCCATGGCCCCAAATATACCACAGAGCGAATAATTTTTAGAAACAGAAGTGTAATTGAAGGGCCGGTTTCAAAGAAGATTTGAATCCAAGCGTCTATGGTATTCGGAAAAACAGTAGGGGAGGCCATTTTCTTGCAATATTTCAGAGACGGTGTCTTGTTTAAATTGCTGCTCGAACTTGGGAAAAAAAGTGTCACAATCAAAGGTGTATTCAATTTGAGTGAGATAGAGTTTTTTGCATGCAGGCATTTTCAGTGCGACCTCGAAAATCTGTTCTCCCCCGATGACAAAAATATCCGCGATTTTTTCTTTGTGTCGGGATGTTTGAACAAGCTTCAGGCCTTTTTCAAGTGAATCAGCGAATAAGACATTGGAGGGAAAGTCCGGGTTTTGTTTACGTGTCAAGACCAGGTTGAGCCTATCGGGTAGGGGACGAAATCTTTGTGGGATGGAGTCCCAGGTTTTCCGTCCCATGATCACAAGGTTTTGTTTCTGAGGGATGTTGGTTTTTGTGGTGAGTGTTTTAAAGTGTTTCATGTCACCCGGAAGATGCCAAGGGAGGCTCCCGGCTTTTCCGATGCCGCCTTGTAAATCAATCGCCACAATCACACTGAATGAAATCATGATATTTTAAACAGCGAGTGGAAATTTAATAAAGGGCGCGTGTTGGTAATTGCACAGTTCAATATCATCAAAACAAATATCAAAGACGGGTTTCGCTGCGACCTTGATTTGCGGTAATGTTTTCGGGATGCGCTTGAGTTGTTCTTTTAGTCCATCCAGATGATTGTCGTAGATATGGGCATCCCCCAGGGTGTGTGTGAATATGCCGGGAAGCAAGTTGCACTCATTTGCGATAAGCGTCATCAACAATGCATAGCTTGCGATGTTAAAGGGAACCCCTAAGGCGACATCGGCGGAGCGTTGGTAAAGCTGACAGTCGAGACGACCATTGATGACATAAAACTGAAAAAAAGCGTGGCATGGCGGCAGGGCCATGCGGTCCAGGTCCCCGGCATTCCAGGCACTGACAATGATACGGCGTGAGTCGGGGTTGTTTTTAATCAGAGCAATTACATTTTGAATCTGATCCACATGGGTCTTCTGGTAAGTTTTTGTTTTTTCATCCCAAACAAATTTTTCCCACTTGCGCCATTGATAACCGTAAATCGGTCCCAGCTCTCCAGCCTCATTGGCCCAGGCATTCCAGATGGGCGTGTGTTCTTTCAAGTTTTGATTGATATTTGTCTCACCTTTTAAAAACCACAAAAGTTCATAAACAAGCGCAGAAAAGAGGACTTTTTTTGTGGTAAGCAGGGGAAATCCTTCTCTCAGGTCGTATTTATTTTGACAACCAAAGATCGAAATTGTCCCTGTCCCGGTACGATCGGCTTTTTTTTCGCCATTTTCGAGGATGTTTCGAACGAGTTCCAGATATTGTTTCATGGGAGGTCGATCAGTCTCTAAGTTACGAGGCTTTTTTGAGGACGCTCTTTTTGGTTTTTATTTCGATGCGTTTTTGTTGCCAGGTGACCAGTAAGGAGCTTGCGATAAACCAGGAGGAATAGGTCCCGACAACCACACCTAAGAGGACGGCCAGGGCAAAATCATGGATGACCTCTCCTCCAAAGAGAAATAGAGCAGCAACGGCTAAGAAGGTGGTTGTACTGGTGATCAAGGTCCGGGAGAGATTGTCATTGATGGAGCGGTTGATCACTTCTTTAAAGGTTTCTTTTTTTCTGCCTTTGAGGTTTTCCCGAATACGGTCAAAGACGACGACGGTGTCATTCAGGGAGTAACCTGCAACCGTGAGTAAGGCGGTGATCAACAAGAGGGAGATTTCTTTATTCATGAGGAAAAAGAATCCGAGTACCACAAAAACATCATGAAAGGTTGCGATGGCCGCAGCGATTCCAAAACGAAACTCAAAACGAAAGGCGATGTAGGTGATGATGAGCACCAGGGAGAAAATAATGGCGTTAATGGCGTCTCCCTGAAGTTTTTTACCGATGGTGGGCCCGATTTCTGTACTACTTTCGACGATAAAGTTGTTCCCGGAAAAGGCCGAAGAAAAGATCTCTTTTATTTTTCCACGGATATTCTCTCCAGCAATTTCTTGTTTTTTGAGTCGGATGATCAGCTTGTTGTCCGATGAGATTTCCTGGAGTGTTGCGTTACCAAATCCTCCGTTCTCCAAGGCTTTTCGTGCGGCATTGATTTCAATCGCTTGATCAAACTTCAGCTGAATGGCCGCCCCCCCGGAAAAATCAATGCCTAAGTTGCCGCTTCCTCTTGAAATTTGCACGAGTGCGATGACGCCAATGGCCACCAAAATAAGTGAAATCATGAAAAATTGTTTGCGTTTTCCAATGAAATCAATGTCCGTTTTTTTTATGATCGTAAACATGGTGTTCCTTATTTTAGATTGAAATCAAAACTCAGATACTGAGGGTCTCAAGTCTTTTTCTGCCACTTAAATAGTCATAAACGATTTTTGTGGCGACGAGGGCGGTGAAGAGGTTGATGGCGATGCCCAAGCCCAAAGTGACCGCAAAACCTCGGATAGGGCCTGTACCAAAGGTAATGAGTGCTATGGCGGTGATTAAGGTCGTGACATTCGAGTCAAAGATAGACGTAAACGCCTTTTCGTAGCCCGCATCAATGGCCATTCGCACAGGACGACCGACTCTGAGTTCTTCTCGGATGCGCTCTAAAATTAAGACATTGGCATCCACGGCCATGCCGATGGAGAGAATGATCCCTGCAATCCCGGGCAAGGTCAGGGTGGCATTGAGTGTTGCGAGTGCGCCAACGAGCAGAATGATATTGATGCCCATGGCCGTCACGGCGAGCAAGCCCGAAAAGCGGTAATAAATGACCATAAAAACAACGACCAATGACATGCTGATCAAACCAGCGGTCCAGCCTTTTTTAATGGAATCACTCCCGAGTGATGGGCCGACGGTCACATTTTGAAGGACTTTAACCGGCGCAGGCAGCGCGCCTGCACGTAAAATAATGGCGAGATCACTGGCTTCTTGATGGGTAAAGGTTCCGCTGACCTGTGCGCGTCCCCCCGAAATTTTTTCTTGAATTCTGGGAGAAGAGTAGATGTTGCCATCTAAGACGATGGCCAGACGTCGTTGTACATTTTTTTGTGTGATCTGTTCAAAAAGCACTGCCCCTTCATTGTCAAAAGTAATCGAAACATAGGGGGCATTGAATTCTCCAATGGATACCCGGGCATCTGATAAGAGATCTCCAGCCAGTGCGGCTGTTTTTGTGATGATATAAGGGCTTTTTGTGACTGCTCCTGTTTCGGTGTTGGTGATCCGTTCAAATAAAATTTCATCGTTGTCATCAAGTTTGTCTTTGAAGCGATCAAGGAATTCCTGCTCTTCTCCTTCTTCGATTCGTCCCGGAAAATCGCGCAGTAGCGGACTCTTTTCATTGACCAGTTTGAATTCGAGCAGGGCGGTTTTTCCGATTAACTCCATGGCACGTTCTGGATCATCAATGCCAGGGAGTTGCACCAAAATCTGATTGTCACCCTGTTTTTGAATCAGGGGTTCTGCGACACCAAATTCATCGACACGGTTTCTAATGGTCTCTAAGGCTTGTAAGGTCGACGTTGTGAGTATGCGGTTTTTTTCGGCTTCCCGAAGTGCAAGCACCTTTTCTCCGCCGCTTTCTTCTTCTGTGACGAGATTGGGAAATGCTTCGTCGAGGACTTCTCTCACGGTCTCGGTTTTATCTGAAGGATAAGAAAGGGTGATCAAACGATCTGTGACTTTGACCGAAGGACCTTCAACTTCTTCCCTTTCAAGTGCGCCTTTTAAAGTGCTCGCCATGCGTTCAATGGCATTATCGACAGCCTTTTCGACATCAACTTCCAATACGAGATGCATGCCGCCTCTCAGGTCGAGTCCCAGTGAAACCCCTTTGTCGGGGAAAATATCACTCCACCAGGTCGGAAGTTTTGAGTAGATTGAGGTCGAAGGTAGGAGGAAAAATATTGCGATGATGAGGAAGGCAATCAGTGTAAGTAACCTGCCTTTAATTGACTTTTTCATAAACAAAAACCCTTGTGTAATTTATTTCTATATTTCTTAATGGAGTCCCGATGTTCTGGATCATTGAGCCACGCTCTATTCCTCGTCTTTGAGTTCTTCGATATTGGCACGAAGGACTTTAAGACGAACGCCTTCGGCAACCTGAAGTGTAATGATTTTAGGCCCGAGATTCGTAATCGTCCCGATCAAACCTCCTGTTGTATACACTTTATCACCTTTTTTGAGGGCCTCTACCATTGCCTGTCGTTCTTTTGCCTTTTTTTGCTGTGGCCGGATGAGGAGAAAGTAGAAGACAACAAAAATAAGAATAAAGGGAAGAAAAGAAACGATGGGGTTCATTTCCGGCGCAGCGGCACTATCGGCTTGTGCCCAAGCATTCGAGATGAAAAAATTAAACAAAACAACCTCCATGGTTAGTGCTTGCCTGATTAGATGTCAAGCGAACGATTTTGGTAGAAATCGTGTCGAAATGCGTCGAGTGTGTTTTCTGCGATTGCCTTTCGAAGTCGGGACATTAGCGAGAGATAATAGTATAAATTGTGCAAAGTATTCAAGCGCATGGATAATAACTCCTTAGAAATGAAGAGGTGTCTTAAGTAGGCGCGTGAAAAATGGCTGCAAGTGTAACAGTCGCAGGCCGGGTCGAGTGGTAAGTCATCCTCTTTATAACGTGCGTGTTTGATGTGAACTTCGCCTTGCGCGGTGTAGAGAATGCCTGTGCGTGCATGTCGTGTGGGCATGACACAATCAAACATGTCGATGCCACGTGAAACGGCTTCGACGAGGTCGCTGGGCGTGCCGACCCCCATGAGATAACGTGGTTTGTCCTCCGGGATTAAAGGCACGACTTCTTCTAAAACTTTGAGCATTTCTTCCTGGGGTTCTCCAACGGAAAGACCGCCGACGGCAAAACCATCAAAGCCCAAGTCCAGTAAACCTTCTACCCCTTGTTTTCGCAAATCAGGATAAGCGCCGCCTTGAATAATGCCGTAGAGTCTTTGATCTTTGCGATGATGCGCCGATTTTGAACGTGCCGCCCAACGCAGTGTGCGCTCCAGAGATGCCTGTGCGCGTTTTTGTGTCGCCGGATATTCAAGGCATTCATCAAAGGCCATGATGATGTCGGCACCCAATGCGGCTTCGATTTCAATGGCCTTTTCCGGGCTGATGAAATGACGTGAACCATCAATATGAGATTGAAAGGCGACGCCTTCTTCGGTAATTTTACAAAAGCCTTTGAGGCTAAAGATTTGGTAGCCGCCACTGTCGGTTAAAATGGGTCTATCCCATCCAATAAAGGGATGCAGCCCCCCGCGTTTTTTGACAAATTCATGCCCCGGCCTCAAAAACATGTGGTAGGCATTGCAAAGAATAATTTCGGCACCCAGATTTTTTAGATCGACTGGATCCATGGCTTTTACTGTGCCTGCCGTGCCAACGGTCATAAAAGCCGGGGTTTCAATACAGCCGTGGGGCGTACGCAGTCGCCCGCGTCGGGCCGGGTGGTTTGGATTCTGAATGAGGACTTGAAAGTGGGGGCCTGATATTGTTTGTTCTAATGGCATAATTTAATCTTTATTTTTTTAGGTGTTTTTTGCCCCTGTAGGGGCAGGCCCCCGTGCCTGCCCTGCAATTGATTTTTTATTTGCCCTTAATTAGGGTTTGCTGAAAAAGTCAGGCTGGCAATCTCACCCAAAGAGGTTCA
>CAYVHO010000014.1:0-74563 GCA_964451325.1 uncultured Nitrospira sp.
TGCTGAACCTCTTTGGGTGAGATTGCCAGCCTGACTTTTTCAGCAAACCCTAAGTAATGAAAACAATACGCGCTACTTTGCCAATAATCACAATCAACATTTTAGCTTTAACGCCGATGAACGCTTTTTACCTGTTTATGAGCTTGCAGGGGAAGACAACAAAAAAATCCACCACCTGCACGACTTTGCCGAACATTTCCTTGCTAAATGCACACTGGGAAAAATGATCAGCCGCTATATGGTCTTAGTGGCCAGCGAGCAAAAACTCATGATCATGCGCCCCTACCAAATCTATGCGGTGAAGGCCATTGTCGATTGCATTCACCAAAACCGTGGCAATGGCTATATCTGGCACACCACAGGGAGTGGTAAAACCCTGACCTCGTTTAAAACCTCCACACTACTTAAAGACAATCCAGACGTTGATAAATGCCTGTTCGTCGTTGACCGTAAAGACCTCGACCGCCAAACGCGCGAAGAATTCAATAAATTTCAAGAAGGCTGTGTCGAAGAAAACACCAACACCGAAACCCTGGTTCGGCGAATGCTCTCAGAAGACTATGCGGATAAAGTCATTGTCACCACCATTCAGAAGCTCGGCCTCGCGCTTGATGAAACCAGCAAGCGCAGCCAAGTCAATAAACACTTAGGCAAACAAACCTACAAAGAACGGCTAGAGCCACTACGTAATCAACGTATCGTATTTATTTTTGATGAATGCCACCGCTCGCAATTTGGTGACAACCACAAAGCCATTAAAGAATTTTTCCCCAATGCCCAACTCTTTGGTTTTACGGGTACGCCGATTTTTGAAGAAAATGCGACCTACAAACAAATCGACGGCGAAGTTAAAACGCTCAAAACCACCGAAGATATATTTCAAAAACAGTTGCACGCCTATACCATTACAAACGCCATTGAAGACCGCAATGTACTAAGATTTCATATTGATTATTTTGGTGAGAAGCCACAAGGCGCAAAAGGCAAAACGAAGCCTTCCAAGAAAAAAGGCACAGCGCCTGATCCCGAGGCGGTGGTCAAAGAAATATTGAATAAACACAGTGCCGCCACCAATCAGTACCGTTTTAACGCGGTATTGGCGACGGCCTCGATTAACAAGGCCATTGAGTACTACGACTTATCTAAACAAATTCAGGCACAAAAACAGGCTGAGGACGAAAGCGTCCCGCCCTTAAATATTGCCTGCGTATTTTCGCCCCCTGCGGAAGGTAATAAAGATGTCAAACAGCTACAAGAAGACCTGATACAGGAAAAAGAGGACAACAAGAAAAATCCAGAGGAAAAGAAAGAAGCACTAAAAGCCATCATTGCCGACTACAACAATCAATACGGAACTAACCACGGCATTAATGAATTTGATTTGTATTATCAAGATGTACAGCAACGCATTAAAGACCAGAAATACAGCAATAAAGATTATCCACATCCTAACAAAATCGACATTGTGATTGTGGTGGATATGCTACTCACGGGTTTTGACTCTAAATACCTCAATACCCTGTACGTGGATAAAAACCTGAAACACCACGGATTAATTCAAGCCTTTTCGCGCACGAATCGCGTACTAAACGACACCAAGCCTCACGGCATGATTTTGGACTTTCGTTATCAAGAGCAAGCGGTTAATGAGGCCATTGCGCTGTTCTCGGGTGCAAACAAAGAGACGGCCAAAGAAATATGGCTGGTCGATCCTGCGCCCGAAGTGATTAAACAATTAGAGGGTGCCGTCAGCAAGCTAGAAAAATTTATGGACTCGCAAGGCCTTGTCTGCTCGCCAGAGAAAGTGAACAACCTACAAGGTGATGTGGCACGCGGTGAATTTATTAACCACTTTAAAGAAGTGCAGCGCCTCAAAACCCAATTGGATCAATATACCGACCTCAGTAAAGAACAGGTAGAAAGCGTAAACGCACGGATACCGGAAGATCAATTGCGCGGCTTCCGTGGTGCGTATCTGGAAACAGCGCAACGCCTCAAAATCCAGCAAGCCAAAAGTGATAATGCTGATGCCCCCGTGCAGCAACTGGATTTTGAATTGGTGCTGTTTGCCTCCGCCGTGATCGATTACGACTACATCATGGGGCTGATTGCCAGTACCACCTTTGAGCAACCCAGCAAACAGAAGATGACCCGCCAACAAGTTATTGACCTCATTTGTTCCAGTGCCAATATGATGGGCGAACGGGATGATATTGTGGACTATATCGGAAGCCTAAAAACAGGCGAAAGCCTGAAAGAAAAAGAGATCCGCCAAGGTTACGAACAGTTTAAAGCTGAAAAATCGACCAAGGAACTCGCCACCATGGCACAAAAACACGGTCTTGGCAGTGAAGCCCTACAAAACTTTGTTGATGGCATTTTTGATCGCATGATTTTCGATGGTGAACAACTTACCGACCTGATGGAGCCATTAGAACTGGGCTGGAAGGCTCGGCGCGAAGCTGAACTGGCGCTAATGGAAGACCTCGTGCCGTTATTGAATAAACGTGCTCAAGGGCGCGATATTTCGGGGTTGGCGGCGTATGAAGATTGAGCTGTTTGCCCCCTCACTCCCACGCTTCCGCGTGGGAACCAGCAGAATAAACATCATCCCTCAGACAGGACAAAAGCATGAAAAATGACCTCATTTTGCAAATGACAGAATCTTTTGAAGGCCATGCACAAGAGACCGAGAACGGGATTGAATACTGGTTGGCCCGTGATCTACAACATTTACTGGGTTATACCAAGTGGAACAACTTCTTAAATGTCATTTCCAAAGCAAAAACCGCATGTGAACTGTCTAAGCACGCCATCCTAGACCATTTTGCCGATGTCGGGAAAATGGTCGGATTAGGCTCCGGTAGCGAGCGAAAAATCAGTGATATCATGCTCACCCGCTATGCCTGTTACCTCATTGCCCAAAATGGCGACTCTGGCAAGCAACAAATCGCCTTTGTACAAACCTACTTCGCCATGCAAACTCGCAAGGCGGAGCTGATTGAACAACGGTTGCTTGAGGCCGAGCGGGTTTTAGCGCGCAAAAAATTATCAGATACTGAAAAAGAACTTTCCAATGTCATCTTTGAACAAACCGGCGGCAACAAAAATTTTTCCCTGATTCGCAGCAAAGGCGACCGAGCGTTGTTTGGCAAAAACACGCAGGCTATGAAAGCACAATGGCGAGTTCCAAATAATCGGCCACTGGCCGATTTTGCCCCTACCCTTATTTTAAAAGCCAAGGATTTTGCTCTCGTTCCCACGCTCCTGCGTGGGAACGCATACGGAAGTCAAACAAGAACGAGGTATGGATTCCCACGCGGGAGCATGGGAACCAGAAAACCAGAAACCAGAAACGCATCTATCGGGGTTAGTGGTGTATGAGTAAGCAAGCAACAAAAACACTGGTGCCTAAACTGCGTTTTCCTGAGTTTCGGGATGCCGGGGAGTGGGAGGAGGAGCCTTTAGAAGAATTGTATTCGTTTAAGGTGACCAACTCTCTTTCTAGGGATAAATTGAACTATGAAAATGGCACCGTAAAAAACATTCATTATGGTGATATACACACAAAATTTTCTACATTATTTAAAATAGATAATGAAAGAGTACCCTTTATAAATCCCTCAGTATCTCTCGAAAAAATTAAACCAGAAAGTTTCTGTATTGAAGGGGATATGATTTTTGCAGATGCATCAGAAGATTTAGAGGATGTAGGAAAAAGTATCGAGATTATTCACTTAAATAATGAAAAAATCGTATCTGGCTTGCACACGATTTTAGCTCGACAAAAAAATAATAAAATAATAATTGGGTTTGAGAGGTGGACCCCAAGCGTGACACAGAGGAATAGCATTTATAGGTGAAATCCTGAGTCATCGTCATGCTGCTTTTGGAGGTTGTGAGGGCAAGTCATAATAAACCTGATCGGGTGTCATTCTATTGAGACTGGCATGTCGCCTGTCTTGATTATAGAATGCCAACCAACTACCAATATTCTCTTTCGTTTGTGCGACTGTGTCATAGGCCTTGAGACAAACCTCTTCATATTTCAAACTCCGCCAAAGGCCTTCAAGCGCTGGGGTATGAAGACCTTATCAATCCACGGTATCGTCACCTTTAATCGCTGCCAGTGCCACTTTCGTTTTGAAGCCCGGTAAATGATTCCGTCTTTTTCGTCTCATTTTTATCTCCTCTGTTTGCTTAAAATAGAGCAGGAAGATCACTTAGGCTACTGTCTCTTTTTTTTGCTCCACTTCTATTCGCCAGACGCAGAATCGAAGCGACGATGCCCTTTGTCACCTCAGCCATCTTTTCGTAATTGAGCGTCTGCGGTAAATCATGGCCTGTATGGTAGTTTGGATTCCGGTTGAAGGCGGTATCCGTAATCATCACTGCGGGAATACCGGCTTTCCAGAAATTAAGTTGATCCGAAAAATCGACACCCGGCAAAAAACGTGGGGCGACCAGGGATTCGACCGGAACTCCGATTTCTTCACGAAAACTTTGCGCGACGCTATTCACAAGACCTCTGGAGGCCAGATTGCCGACCACGGCAATAAAATTACCCTGATTCGGATAGAAATATTTTAAAAAAGGCGGATAAGCTTGAGAATGTGGCGCATTGGAATAGTAGCCCAACATTTCAAGCGAAAACATGGCGACAATCTTTGCCCCAGGTCTGGCCCTTAAAAATTGCGCGCTGCCCATGGCCGAGGTTCGAAAAAAGGGAGCTTCTTCATTGGCAAAGGCCACAAAGACCACTTCTTTTTCCAAAGGGACATTTTGAAGCAGCCGTGCTGTTTCCAATAACACGGCCACACCGCTGGCATTATCATCCGCGCCGGGGCTGCCCAGCACAGTGTCATAATGCGCTCCCACGACAATCACTTCTTGTTGCGCCCCTTTTTTTGTTGCCGCGACATTTTTATACAGCAGGTCTTTGAGCGCAGCTTTATTTTTCTGATCTGTGCGCAAGGTGCTCAACAGGGGAGGTGCTTCGATTTTGAATGTTTCGAATTTTGGCGTATAACCCGCGTGCTGAAATTGAGCGGAAATATAGTCTGCAGCCCGATGCAATGTGCCGCTGCGCGCAAAATGACGTTCCCCAATATCAACCGAGAGCGTCGTCACATGGGACAGCAAGCGGGCTGAAAGATCTGAAAAATCCTCCGAAGGCAATATCTCCTGTATTGATATATGATTCATTTTTTGCTCAAAAGCCTCAAGAACCTCGCGGATATTACGGGCATTTTGCCCCAAGTCGCCTTTGCCGACCCGCGAAGCCGAGCGAAGGTTGAGTCGCATCGTATTCGGGCCGGGCTTTGTAAACCAAATCTCGATGTCGTCGATAAAGCGGAAAACCGGCGTTTTCCGCTCCGCCATAATCTGCCGAAGCGCAAGGTCATGGTGAACAATATGCCAGTGAGGAAAACCTTTTACAAGTGCCAGAAGCAGATGGAAACAAGCGTCATCGGAAAGTGGACATATTTTTGATTGCAAAGATGCGTCTGGATGATCTGGACGCGTCTCGGCCCGATTCTCCGTGAGGTAAGGCCAATTGAACACGGAGAAACCGAAAACCAGGATTAAGACAATCGAAAGAATGCTTTTTGTAGACATGGTGAGTCGCAATAAGATCTTATTGATGATCATCGGACTATTTCGGAAGCAAATCCTTAAACAGAAGTATACAGTAAGGCAGGCCTGATCTAATAATCGCTTCTTCCTGTCTTGGATTGAGGGGGCAGGGCTCGATAATTCTACAAATGGGTTTACTTTATTTCGGAAGCAAATTGGAAAAAACAGATGTGGCAGTGACAGAGGCTTCGATGAAGGGGTTGGGCCAGATGCCAAGCAGGATGACGCCTGCGATGCTGACGTAGAGCGCCACTTTAAGCGGTGCTGAAATGTGGATGGGGGTGTATTCTTTGGGTTCGACGGAGTAGATCTTTTTGACGATGATGAGATAATAATAAAATGAAATAACCATGTTGATCAGGGCAACGACGACAATAAAAATCAGTCCTTGATGCATGGCGGCGGCCAGGATATAGACCTTGCCGATGAATCCGGCGAGGGGGGGTACCCCCGCTAAAGAAAGTAAAAAAACCAGCATGGCAAAGGCCATCAAAGGAGAGCGGCGATTGAGTCCCTTAAAATCGTCAATCTCGTCTTTTTCAGTCAGATTCTGAAAAATGATAACGACGACGAAGGCCCCGATGTTGGCAAACAGATAGGTCAGGATGTAAAACAGAATGGATTCCACACCCATCGCCGTGCCTGCGGCCATGCCGATGAGCAGTGTGCCGATGTGTGAAATCCCGGAGTAAGCCAAAAGCCGCTTCATATTTTTCTGCGCGATGGCGGTGATATTGCCATAGGTCATCGACAAGACCGCGACCGAAACAAGCATCCATTGCCAATCCGTTTTTAATTCCAAAAAAGTCCCAAAAACGATGCGCAGGAAAATAGCAAAAGTTGCAGCCTTCGGTACAACGGAGAGATAGGCGGTGACCGTTGTTGGCGCCCCCTGATAAACATCGGGGACCCAGACATGAAAGGGCACGGCACCCAATTTATATCCAATGCCAATAAAAACAAACAGAAGACCGATGGTGAGGCCAATGGAAGGTTCGGGTGGATTGGCTGCGATTTCGTCAAAAAGAAGTGTGCCGGCTTCACCGTAGACCAAAGAGATTCCGTAAGCGATTAGGGCGGCTGAAAGCGCACCCAGGATAAAAAATTTAATGGCGGCTTCATTGGATTTTAGATTGTCACGTAAATAGGCTACGAGAATGTAAAAGCCAAAGGTCGAGAATTCGAGGGTAATAAACAATGAGAGAAAGTCATTTGCAGAGACCATGAACATCATGCCCAGCGCAGAAAAAAGCAGCAGGAAATAATATTCTCCCCGAAAGTAGGGAATTTTTTCCATGGCATCAATCGAAGCCAAGATCATTAAAATGGTGGAAAGCAGGATGAAAACCTTGAAAAAAATTGCCAAGGAGTCGAGCACAAACATGCCACTAAATGACGTGCCACTGACACCATCAATGCCGTAGCTGATGACGAGCAGGGTGATTAGGCCCATACCTGCGACAGAAAAATAGGCCAGTTTGGGTTTTGAAAGTTTTGGGCAGAAGACGTCCATCATCAAGACCACACAAGAGAGCAGGGTCATCCAAAGCTCCGGTGCGATCAGTTTTAGATTCAGATCGGAAAAACTCATGATTTCAGGCGTCATTTTGCTGTGTTCTCTCCAGTTGTTACGCTGAGTCCGGTTTGCTGTGCGACAGTGCTTCCGGCGGTGCTGTCAAATCGTGCCAAAATCGGGGTAACGCCTTTTTCAATGACGCTGATAAATCTCCCCGGAAAGATGCCAAAAAAGAGTGTGAAAAAAACCAGAAGTACGAGCGGGAGGCGTTCATACCAGGTGCGCGCATCCTTTATGTCGGGCAGGGCGGGATTGAGTTTTCCAAAAAACATGCTGCGTGTCATTCTAAAATAGTAAGCCCAGGTAATGACAACCGCCAAAGCCGCAATGATGGTTTGAATGGGATAGACTTCCCATGCACCCATGAAGATCATCACTTCTCCCACAAAATTCATGCCGCCGGGCAGTCCAAAAGAGGCTGCGCCGCCCACAACAAAACAGAGGGTGACAAAAGGCATTTTATGTACGAGTCCACCCAGGGAAGGGATGTCCAGGGTATTGGTCTGATAGTAGATAAACCCTGCGAGTGCAAAAAGAAGTCCCATGGCCATTGCATCGGCATAAAGGAAGAAGACGGCTCCGGTCAGGCTGATGGTATTGAGGGAGGCCAGACCCAGAAAGATATAACCCATGTGTCCCACAGAGGAGTAGCCGATGACAAACTTGGTATCTTTTTGCAGAAAAGCGACCAGTCCACCATAGACGATATTGACGACACAAAGAATGGCGATGAGCGGCATCCATTTTGCCGTGGCTTCAGGAAAAAGGTAGAAACAAATACGGATAATGGTGAAGTGCCCCAGTTTTTTGAGGACGCCTGCATGCATCATACTTGCGGCCGGTGGGGCGGCTGCATAACCCACAGGCGACCAGGAATGAAAGGGGAAAATGGCGGCGATGGGGGCAAAGCCAATAAAAATCAGGATAAAGGCAATTTCTTTGACCTCCAGCGAAAGGTTTCCTTTTTCTGCAATGGCGATGAGATCAAAGGTATTCAAACCACTTTTGACATAAATAAAGAGGATGCCCATCAGTGCAACAACCGCACCCAGCGAGAGATAGAGTGTTAATTTCATCGCCGCGTATTCTTTGCTGTTTTTGTTGAAATTGAGAATAAAGCTGACGGATTCACGTTTCTCTTCCCCGGACATGTCAATATGTCCCTTCATGTCTTTGTAACCCTTTGTATGTCGTCCCCATATGATCAGGAAGAGATACATGGGAATCACAGAGAGTTCATAAAAGAAGAAGAGGAAAAAGAGATCCAGCGACATATAAACGCCCATGGTCGCAGAACCCAGTACCAATAGATTGATATAAAATTCTTTGAGGCGATCTTTAACATCCCAGGAAACAAAAACACCACAAAACATGAGCAGGGCAGAGGCCAAGACCATGGGGGTGCCAATGCCGTCAACCCCTAAAAAAAACGAGATGCCGAGCGTGTCAGACCAAACGGTTCGACTCATGAATTGATATCCGCCCTGGGAGATATCGAAACGATAAAAAAGAAAAAGTGAGGCCAATAAAGAGATGCCACTAAAAAATGCAGCAATACTTCGAACGACATCTTTTTGTGTATTCGGGATAAAAAACAGAATGCTCGCACCCAGGAAAGGGGCAAAAAGGATGATGGATAAGAGATAATCGTCGATCATGTTTTATCCTTAAAACAGATGTCTGCGGCATTGAGTGTGACGTGACGCGTAAAAGCCAATATTTGAGTCAGCAGGGCCATCAATCGCTCCTGGAGTGCCTCACGCGAGCTTGCATAAGCGTTGACCCCAGGAATTTCTTCAACCCAGCCGACCCATGTTGTGGCATCTTGTTTGAGAATCGCTGTATATTTTGTTTGCAAAGTGCGACTGCTCCTTACTCTTTGAATGCTAATTTGGATGAGACGCCCGGCAGACTGTTTTCGGTAAGGGCCGTCCTGCTTGTCTCCAGTCGATCTGTAATGAATTGCACCGAACCATCCATCATTTTTAAAAAGGGAAAGGGGTAAATCCCCATCCAAAGAATGACGACCACAAGCGCGGTGCAAATGCCAATTTCAATGCGATCCAAGTCGAGCAAATTTTTATTTTTGGGATTGTTGAGTTCACCCATCATGAGGCGCTGATAGAGCCAGAGCAGGTAGGCACCCGCAAGCAAGACCCCGATAAAGGCGGGGGCAGCCAGTTGCCAGGAATTTTCCATTGCGCCCATTAAGATCAGTAATTCCCCTACAAAGCCGTTTGTTCCTGGAAAGGCCAGTGAAGAGAGGCTGATGACCAAATAAAATCCGGCTAAAATAGGGACTTGTTTTGCCAGTCCGCCGTATTCTGAAATCTCTCGGGTGTGACGTCGGTTGTAGAGAAAACCGACGATAAAAAAGAGTCCTGAGGTGGAGATCCCGTGATTGATCATTTGAATCATGCCGCCTTGAATGCCATTGGCATTCAAGGCAAAAATCCCCAAAATCACAAAACCCAAATGGCTGATGGAGGAATAGGCAATGAGCTTTTTCATGTCATTTTGTGCAAGCGCCAGCAGTGCACCGTAGATAATGCCGATGACACCCAAAATGGACATGAGCGGCATAAAATAGAGGGAGGCTTCAGGCAAAAGCGGTAATGAAAAACGTACAAAACCATAAGTTCCCATTTTTAAGAGCACTCCCGCGAGTAAGACACTGCCCGTTGTGGGTGCTTCGACATGGGCATCGGGTAACCAGGTGTGAAAAGGAAACATGGGGACTTTAAAGGCAAAACCGAAAAAAATGAGTGTAAAAACCCACATTTGGTTTGTGCGGCTTAAAGGGACTTTGAGTAAATCCAAAAAATCAAAAGAGTAGATGCCGGTTACTGTGTGATGATTGAGATATAAAATGACAAAACCCACCAGCATTAGCACACTGCCCAATAGGGTGTAGAGCACAAACTTGAGCGAGGCGTAATCGCGTCGTTTTCCGCCCCAGGTTTTGATTAAAAAATACATGGGGATCAACATGATTTCCCACAAGAGGAAAAAGAGAAAAAGATCCAAGGCACAAAAAACGCCGATGACCGTCGTCTCCAGGACGAGTAAACAGATGATGTACTGTTTGAAATAGGTGTTGATGCCCTTCCAAGAGAAAGCCAGGGTTAGGATGGATAAAAAAGTGGTTAGGACAACCAGCAGGATGCTGACGCCGTCCACACCCACGTGATAGCTAATGCCTAAGGGGACAATCCAGTCATAACGTTCGGCAAATTGAATGTCTGAAGTGCCGTTTTGGAAAAGAATCAGCGGGATGACGGATAAAACAAAAGACAAAACCGTGGCGACGAGCGCGATTTGTCTGATTTGTTTACCGTCCTTCATGAAGGAAATAAGCACAGCGGCAGCAAGCGGGATAAAGATCATCAGGCTTAAGACGGGAAAGCCGACCTGATCACTTGCTAAAATTTCACCCAATGTGTTTAACATCAACGATTCCGCTTTCTAGCCAATTTTAAGCATCCAGGTGCTTAATTGCTCACCCATCAGTAAATAAAGATTCACCAAGATAAAAATACCCACGATAATGATCATGGCGTAGTTATGCACCGATCCTGTTTGCAGCTTTTTGAAAATGTGTGCGGCGACATGATTCATGTATCCCACAATATTGATAAAGGCATACACCACATATTTTTCAAAGACATTTGAAATCCAACTGCCACCAAAAATGGCACGACCGACTTCGTTCACCATGCGGTCGATCACACCCGTATCAAAACGGCGGCAATGCACGATAAACCATTTTGTGGGTCGTATAATGGCATTTTTATAAACCTCAACAATAAAGCCTTCCCAGAGGGAAACGGGTCCCCGGGCAAATTTCATAAAGAGGGCACCGCCTTTGCGGTAAAACCAATCCACATCAAGACTGATGCTTGCTTTGGGGCGTAATTTTTCGACGAAAAAGAGAAAAGCCAAAGCTGCCGTCAAAAGGATCTGAAATTGAACGACCAAATGACTCGCCGTAAAGGTATGGTATTCAACCTCTGGATAAGGCAGCATGTCGATCAAAATATGGGGTTGAATGCCGATCACAAAACAAAGGATTGCCGCAAGTCCCATGCCGATCAACATATTGGGCGGCGGATCGGTGACTTTCAGCTTTTTGTCGCGTCCAGCAAAGACATTAAAAGGCAGTTTTAAAGTGGTTGAAAGAAAAGTCCCCGAAGCGGCCAGGGTTAAAAGCAAGGTCGTAATGGGACGATGGGCTTCCGCAGCGCCCGCGATAATCATGCCCTTGCTGACAAAACCATTAAAAAGCGGCACGCCTGAAATTGAAAAGCCTCCAATCATATAGAGAATTGCGGTATAGGGCATCACCTTGCCCAGTCCGCCGAGCTCTGTGGCTTTTCGTTTGCCCGTCATGTAAATGACTGAACCCATGCCCATCATCAGGAGGCCTTTAAACAAGATATTGTTGATGGCATGTGAGACCGCGCCGTTAATCGCCAATTCCGTGCCGATCCCAATGGCGGCGACCATATACCCCACCTGAGAGATGATGTGATAGGAAAGCAGACGCCGAATGTCATTTTCAAGGATGGTCATGCCGACCCCGAAAAGGGTCATAAAAAGGCCGATATAAATCAAGACTTCCGCCCCTGGAAAACCACGCACCAGGGCATAAACGGCCACCTTCGTGGTAAAGGTTGCGAGCCAGATCGTTCCGGTGACACTGCCTTCAGGATAGGCGTCAGGCAGCCAGGCGTGAAGCGGAGGGCCGCCTGCATTCACCAAAAATCCAAAGAGCATTAGACCGCCAGCCCAACCACCGGGTGACATGGCATTAAAAGAGATATCTCCCGTATTGACGACATGTATAATGATGCCGCCCAGGAGCATGACCCCGCCAAAGGTATGAATCAGTAAATAACGCAGCCCGGCTTTTGCAGATCGCGGAGTTCCACCAAACCAGATAATAAAGACGGAGGAGAAGGACATAATCTCCCAAAAAAGGAAGAGCGAAAAGAGATCCCCGGCAAAAACAGCGCCCATGGCCCCGCCTGCGTAAACGAGGGCTGCAATATGTTCCCGAATGGTTTTGAGATGAAACCCATAGATCATGCCAATAAAAACGATGATGGCAAAAATATAAGCAAAAACAAGGCTGAGGCTGTCCACGCGGCCAAAAATGAGTTCCTGCCCCATGAGTGAAATGGCGCCGTGTATACCTTTGGGGGTGTAATAAAGTGGCAGCAAAGAAAGCAGGGGTGTGCCGAGCAAAACAATCTTGCGTTTCATGCCATCTAAAAAGGGCAGGGCGATCGCGGCGATAAAAAAGAAGAGTGCAGGATGAAACCAGATCATTGGATCACCCCCTTAGCGAGCGCCATGAAATAGCTTGGAAAAAGACCAATTAAGAGCGAGAGTGTGGCGGTGACGACCAGTGGCACAACGACAAAATAGGGGGCTTCTTTTATTTCATCGTGGTGTATGCCGTAATTGCCTTCTGCATCTGCGGCCTTATTTTCCGGTTTATGGAAGAAGGCTTTATAAATGATGGGCACGAAATAGGCGGCGTTGAGTACCGTACTTGTGAGCAGTACAAAAAGGATCAGAATTTCTCCGGCTTCAATTGCCCCTAAAGCCAAGTACCATTTTGTGATAAATCCTGCGGCGGGTGGTACACCGATCATGCTCAAGGTTCCGATGGCAAAGGCCGTCATCGTCCAGGGCATTTTGCGTCCGATGCCATTCAGCTCGCTGATTTTAATTTTATGGGTTGCCACATAAATTGATCCTGCACAGAAAAACAGGGTGATTTTAGAAAAGGCATGGTTTGCAATGTGCATGACGCTGCCCGTCATGCTGCTGGGCGTGAGCAAAGCCGCACCCAGGATGATGTAGGAAAGCTGGCTCACCGTGGAGTAAGCGAGTCGTGCTTTGAGGTTGTCTCGGGTGAGTGCGTAAATCGAAGCGGTGATAATGGTGAATGACACAAAATATGCCGTCGGAATACCCAAATTCAATGACTGCATAAGATCCACACCAAAGACGTGGAAGATAATCCGCAAGACAGAAAAGACACCGACTTTAACAACCGCCACGGCATGTAATAATGCGCTGACGGGTGTGGGTGCGACCATGGCGGCGGGCAGCCATGCATGGAAAGGCATGATGCCCGCTTTTGCGATACCCGCAATAAACAGGACATAGGTCACCGTCAGGATCATGGGGGAGCCTTGCCCCGCAAAAAGACCGCCAGGGGCAAAATCCAGTGTGCCTGCGACGTTGTAAGTGATGATCAATGCGGCGAGGAAAAAGGTTTTTGAGGTGCCGAAGAGATAGATCATATACTTTTTTGCGCCCTCGAAAGAGGTTTGTGTCCCTTTGTGGTTGACGAGCGGGAAGGTCGCAAAACTTAAGATTTCATAAAAAATAAAGAGGGTCAGCAGGTTTCCCGAAAAAGCAATTGCAAGGGCCGAAGAGACACTGACGGCAAAACAGGAAGAAAAGCGGGTCTGATTTTTTTCTTTGGCCGTTCGCATGTAGCCGATGGAATAACAGGAGGTGATGATCCAAAGAAAAGAGGCAACTGTCCCAAAAACGAGGCCGAGAGAATCCGCCATAAAAGCGATTTCAAGACCCGGGACAAAGGTGAATAGGGTGTATTTAAAGGTCGTCCCTGCAAGCACAGCAGGTGCCATTGAAATGACCGTGAAAAAAGTGAGCACGCCCGCAGCAATGGAGATGCCATCTCGGGTATTGGGCGTTCGATCAAATTTGAGGACCACCCCTGCCGCAATCATCGAGAGAAGTACGGGCAATACGGGCATTATTGATTCTACTGCTTCCACGCTAATTTTTTACCTAATCCAAAAAATATCGTTATTACCATTTCATTAAATTCAACTCATCAACATTGGTCACGGCTTTTTTCCGGAAGAGCACGATGATAATGGCCAAACCGACAGCGGCCTCTGCGGCAGCGATCGTAATAATAAAGAGTGAGATGACTTGACCGTCGATCTCGCCGTGATGGCGAGAAAAGGCAATTAAGTTGATATTGGCGGCATTTAACATCAGCTCAATGGAAAAAAGGATGATCAAAAAATTTCTTCGAATCAGTACCCCCACCAATCCGATCACAAACATCGTTGTGGAAACTGTAATGTAATAAGACAAAGGAATCATAAATTTACTTTTAAGATGCGGGGACCTTTTTTGCGAGCACCAAAGCACCAATGACCGCGCCGAGCAAAATAATGCCAACGATTTCAAAAGGCAAGAGGTACTTGGTGAAAAGCGCGATCCCGACTTCTGCCGTATTGCCTATGGGGGCTTCTGTCTTTGCAATGACTTTGGGTGCAGCAGAAAACAAGGGCGATTGAAAGAGTCCAATTAAGATTTCAAAAACTAAAACCACCCCAAAAAAGATCGCAATGCCGACTTGTTTGTGTAAAAATTTTTCTACGGTTTTTAAATCCAGCAACATGATCACAAAAATGTACAAAACGAGTACCGCACCCGCATAGACAATGACTTGCAGTGCTGCAACAAATTCTGCGTGTAAGAGCACAAACAAACCGGCGACATGCAGCAAGGTTGAAAGCAGTGCGAGCGCACAATAAACCGGGCTTCTTAATCCAACGGTCAAGACGGAAGAAACAATGGTCATTACTGCGAAATAGAGAAAAAATAAGAGCTCAGTCATTTGTTTTTACGGCGGCCTCGACTTTCTTTTCCACTTTTGTGACTTTCTTTTTGACTTCTTTTTTCACTTCGGGTGCTGTTGGATCCTCTTCTTGACGTGATGAAGGGAAACGGTAGCGGTACTGGCTGACAATTTCTTCATCTGCATTTTCTTGATTATGGGCGACAAGATAGCTTTTTGCTTCTCCGTGAAATTTCTCCCCGATATCGTAAAGCTTGTTTTTATCGAAGATGAGGTCTCTTTTATTGATGGTTGAATATTCGTACATCTTGGTCATGGCCAAGGCATTGACCGGACAGGCTTCAACACAGAAACCACAAAAAACACATTTTGTAATATCAATGTCGAAAACGCTGGCATAACGTCGCACGACTTGTCCCTCTTCTTCATCGACTTCACTCACCACCTTAATACAGGCAGAGGGACAGGCCACACCACAAAGATCACATCCGACACAGCGTTCTTCTTGGTTTTCTTCGTAGCGCAGCAGGCAGAGTGCTCCACGTTGTGTACTGGGTAAGACGGTCTTTTCGTGGGGATATTGAAGGGTGACTTCTTTTACAAAATAATGACTAAAGACCAACTTCAGGGCCTTCATGATTTCCATGAAGAGCACATTGTGCAGAAACTTCCTCATGCCTGTTTTGTTTCCGCTTGGACTTCGGTTTCTTCTTCCTTGTTTTTCTCGACTTCTTGAGCGGCCTTTTCAGAAGTAATGACTTTCAAGTCCAGTGAGGCAGAACGTGCAAGTGTGACCGTGATCGACCTGAAGTAGATGGCCTTGCTCTTTGCATCGACTTCAACAGCCATTAAATCTTTTACGGGCGGATCATTAAAATGAATGGGGTAAGATACCAGGCCTTTGGGCAAGCCTTCGGCAACTTCAATTTGTACTTCGAGTTGCCCGAAGTCCGATTTAATGATGATGAAATCGCCTGTTTCTGCTTGAAGGGTTTCGGCGTCGACAGGACTGATTTGTAAAAAGTTTTTGCTGTTGATCTCCATCAAATTTTCATCATGTGTCGAAAGTTTTCCAGAGTGATACAGGCTTTGCCGTAAGGCCAGTGTGATGGTTTCTTTTTTAGGTTCGCTGGAGATTGTTTTGTAGCGATCAGCAACATTTTTTGCAAAATCATCTCTTAAATTGCCGATTTGCATTGTTTTATCCTGACGATAATATCCTGGAACCAGTTTATTGATTTCAGCCCGGATTTCTTCGACGGCACGATATTGGATGGGGTGTCCGAGGTTTTTTGATAAATCGCTAAAAATCTTCCAGTCGGGACGGACTTCATCTCGGGGAGAAAAGGCTTCGACAACAGGATTGACCTCTCCAACAATGTTGGTATAGGTGCCTTCATTTTCAGCAAAGGTTGCAACAGGCAGGACATAGTCCGCCAAAGCAGCCGTTTCGCTCATAAAGGGATCTTGACAGATGATTAAATCGATTTTTTCTAAGGCTTCTCTCACCTTCATGGAGGCGGGCAGGGTTCCCAGTGGATTTTCACCCACAAGGTAGAGGGCTTTTATTTCGCCACGATGGGCCGCTTCAATGATTTCAGGGAGGCTCAAGCCGGGTTTTTCTCTTGAAATGACCGGTAGCGTGGCATGCCAGGAGGATTCAAAACCTTGCCGGGCATCTTCTGAATCAAAAGGCATTTGACCGGGCAGGAATTCTGGCACAGCGCCCATGTCGACGGCCCCTTGTTCATTATTTTCTTCACAGACGGGCAATATGCCTGCACCTTTTTTTCTGAAAAGGCCGCAGAGTAAAGCAAGATCAATCAAACGCTGTACATTTTGATAGCCGCCTTTTTGTGAAACGATGTCTTCGCCCCAGAGCAATACCCCGCGTTTGGACTGAGATAAAATTTGTGCGACTTCTTCGATTTTTTCCCAATCGAGTCCCGTTTCTTCAGCAACAGCGGTTTCTGAGATTTGCGCGACGGCGCTTTTAAGGGCGCTGTAAGCCGCAGGTTCGTTTTCGATAAAATCAGAATCGGCCATCTCCTTTGAAATGACGGCCTTGAGCAAGCCTTGAATAAAGTATGATTCAGAACCCAGGGTGATTTGAAGTGGATGGCTCGAAAGTTTGAGCATTTTTGTTGCGGTGTTATGGGCCACCATCAGTTTTCCGCCATACTCAGCCATGGATGCTTTCACTCGCAGCGCTGTAATGGGATTGGTTTCTGTAAAGTCAGAACCCACCATTAAAATGGCATCGGAAAGCGCGAGTTCTTGCAGGCTAATGGTCGCGCCGCCGATTTGAAGCGTTTCTTGTAAGGCAAGGACCGAATTCATATGCCCGTAGCGTGCGGCGGTATCAATATTGTTTGTATCCAGGACAGAGCGCATGAGCCTTTGAAATAAATAAACCGACTCGTTTGTACAACGACCGCTGATGAGTCCGGCAATCGCTGCTCCGCCGTGTACTGCTTTGATGTCGTTTAGACGCTTCGCGATTTCGACCATGCTTTTAAACCAGGGAATTTCAACAAATTCTCCGTCAATTTTGACCAAAGGTTTTTTGAGGCGTTTATCACTCATCACATACTGAAAGCCAAAACGCCCGCGTACACAGATGCCGCCATGTCCGTCGCCTGCTTCGACATCAAAACCAAACTTGGAGGTGTAAGAAAGTTCAGAGGTCACCACCTTGATGTCGCGTGCGTTTGTTTCGAGTGTGAGTGTGCAACCGTCGGAGCAAAAACCACAAGTCGTTTCCGTTTTTTCGAGCTGCCAGGGTTTGAAGGTATATTTCGAAAACTTATTGACAATGGCCCCGACGGGACAGACCGCAAGACAATCGCCACAAAATTCACAGTCGAGTGTTTCGCCACCATGTGCGCCGACATGTTTTGCTTTGTCTTTTTTATAAAAACAGAGGGCATCGACCAGTTGTACTTCTTTACAGACATTGATGCACTGACCGCAGAGGATGCAACGCTCCATATTAAAATCGAGTGCAACGGCCCGTGTGTCTTCGGGAATGACTTTTCGTTTTCCTTCTTTGATGTCATACACTTCGAGATCGTAGGCCATGTCCTGTAACTCGCACTGTCCATCTTTATCGCAGACGGGGCAGTCAAGCGGGTGTGTTTTGAGGTGCTTTTCTACGGCGGCTTTTTGCGCGTCGACCATCTTCTCTGTTTGTGTATTGACGACCATGTCTTTGATTACTTTTGCGGTACAGGCCCGCACGTTATTCTTTTTGCCTTCCACCTCAACGAGGCAAAGGCCGCAGGAACCAAAGGGAGAAAAGCTGTAGTGATAACACATGGCAGGCAGTTCAACTCCTGTCCATTTGATGGCATCAAAAAGCGAGGACCCTTCTTCTGCCTGAACAGTTTTTCCGTCAATGACGATGTCGATTAGTTCAATTTTACGATCCGGCGATGCACTTTGTTTGCTTACGCTACTCATGGTTTATCGGTCACACTCCCCCATGACAATGTCATATGTTCCAAAAATAGTAATAATGTCGGCGATCATATACCCCTTGGCCATGTAATCAAAGGCACCCATGTGCACAAAAGAAGGGGCACGAATTTTGAGACGATAGGGCTTTCCCCCGCCTTGGCTTACAATATAAAATCCAAGCTCGCCTTTATGGGCCTCCGTGCCACAGTAGATGTCTCCGGGGGGGGCATCGAAGCCGTCGGAATAGAGTTTAAATTGGTAAATCATACTTTCCATATCGGTAAACACCCGTTCTTTGTCGGGTGCAACGTACTTGGGTAAGTAGGCCTTGTAGGGGCCTTCTGGAAGCTGATCCAGGCATTGTTTGACAATCTTGCTGCTTTCTTTCATCTCTTCCATGCGGACCCAGTAACGATCATAGGTATCGCCTTTTTTCCCCAAAGGCACCGTCCATTTGACTTTGTCGTAAGCCCCATAAGGGGCCACTTTCCTGAGGTCATAATCCACGCCGGAGCCCCGTAAAGTTGAGCCGGAGAGTCCGTAGGCAATGGCGTCTTCCCCTGAAATGACCGCGATATTTTTTGTCCGAGCCAGCCAGATTCGGTTGTTAATGAGCAAGGTGTCGTACTCGGCAATTTTTTCGTCAAAGTTGTCGATGAAACGATAAATGTCGGCGATGATTTTTTCATCAAAATCACGTTCAACCCCGCCCACTCGATACCAGGAGGTGGTCAAGCGTGCGCCGCATAAATCCACAAAAATGTCCAATAAGGCTTCACGCTCTCGAAAGGTATAAAAGAAAACGGTCATTGCACCGATGTCGAGTGCTTGTGTGCCCAGCCAAAAGAGATGTCCAATAAGGCGTTGTACCTCTGCGACAATGGTGCGTAAGTATTCGGCACGTTCGGGAACCGTGATACCGAGTAGTTTTTCGATGGCCCGCACATAAGCAAAATTGTTGTACATGGCGCAGACATAATCCAGGCGATCCGTGTGCGGGATAAACTGGTTGTAGGTAATGCTTTCCGCAATTTTCTCAACACCCCGATGTAAAAAACCCAAGACCGGTTCTGATTTAATGACTTTTTCCCCTTCGAGCGTGAGAATAACCTTGAGCACGCCATGGGTTGAAGGATGCTGTGGGCCTAAGTTGAGGAGAAGCTCTTCCGTGCGAAGCAGTGGAAGATTAGGGTTTCTTTCTTTTGTCGGTGGGTTTTTTGTCGCCATTTTATTTACAAGTGATCCTTAAACCTTAAAATCAAAAGTGTCGCGCCAACCCCGGCCCTGAATCGGGAAATTTTTCCGAAGCGGATAGCCTTCGTCATAGTCATCGGGTAAAAGAATGCGTTTGAGTTCCGGGTGATTCAGAAAGCGAATGCCCATCATGTCGTACACTTCTCGTTCCAAATAGTTTGCACCCGGCCAAAGCGATGTGAGGGATTCGATCTCACAGTCATCCTCAGGTACACGGACTTTGAGACGTACCTGATGTTTTTTGCGAATGGAAAAAAACTCATAAACCATCTCAAAGCGTTCGGCTTCTTTTGGGAAATCAACAGAACTGATATGCACGGGATAGTCAAAATCGAGTGAGGGATTTTCCTTTAGAAAGGTGCAAACGGGAAGGATACCTGCCCGTTTTAAGTGAATTGAAAGGTCGCCTCTGTAGAGCGTCGCACCAATGTAGAAATCAGGAAATTCATCGTGTACTTTTTGTGCGATGACGTGGTCTTTCCCGTTGTCCATCCACCGAGGGACTCTGAAGGGCTTGGCTCTTTTCATGCTTTGATAAAAACCTTTTTTTTCATGATTTGTTCTTGTAGTTTCAATAAACCTTCCAGGAGTGCTTCGGGTGTGGGTGGGCAACCCGGCACATAAACATCGACCGGGATAAAACGGTCAACCCCCTGCACAACAGGGTAGGCATCGTAAATATTGCCTGACGTCGCACAGGAACCCATGGCGATGACGTAGCGAGGTTCAGGCATTTGATCATAAACCTTGCGAATAACCGGGGCCATACGACGACAAACGGTCCCTGCGATGATAATCAGGTCGGACTGCCGGGGTGAGCCGCGGAAAATACCTGCGCCAAATCGATCCATGTCATAACGAGAAGCCACGGCAGCGATCATTTCGATGGCACAACAGGCGAGACCAAAGACCATCGGCCAAAGAGAGCCTTTTCTGGCCCAATTGACGGCGTGATCCAGTTTCAGAGTGACAAAATTGGCTTCGAATTTTCCCGTGAGTGTCAGTCCCATTCAAGACCTCCTTTTTTCCAAGCATAGATATAAGCAACGATAAACAGTGCGATAAAGATAATCATTTCGATTAAACCAAAAAGTCCGATCTTATTAAAAACAACGGCCCAGGGGTAGAGAAAAGCAACTTCCACGTCAAAAATAACAAAGAGCATGGCGATGATGTAGTAGCGGGCTGGAATGGGGGTTCTGGCATCGGAAATAGGTTCGCTCCCGCATTCGTAAGGGGAAAGTTTTTCGGGGTCGTCAATGCGAACTTGTACAAAGTAGCTGAGTACGAGTGTGCCGATGCCAAAAGCAAGAGAAATCACGATAAAAATAAAGATCGGGATGTAGTTGATTGGCGGTGCTGCATCAAGCATCTCATGCACTCCAGATCAGTCAAAATACCTATTGGGATGAAAACGGCTCATGATAGCGTGTTGAGGGAGCTTTCTTCAATAAAGGAAAAGACCTAGTCCTTGGGGTTTTTATAGGTCTTTTGCACTAAAGACACACCATATGCGGGAGTCCTCAGCTCGAGGATCATTAAAAAATAGGGCAGTACGCACTTTTTGAAGGTTTTCCCAAAGTTTTTCGAGCCTCAGGTCTTATCCCCAAGATTATTCGTCATAATTTTGACGAATAATCTTGATCTTTGCCCGCAAGAATTTTATTACAGCCTGATTTAATTCCAAACCTCCCATAAAAGTGCCTTAGTGCGCTCATTCTCAGTGTGCGAACTTATTGGTTAAGTTTGGCAAGACTATTGCAAAAGCCGTCTTGGATGTTCCTGTAAAGATGGAATCTGCGGAGAAACGATTGCCCACGCTCATTGAAAAAATAGATGGCCTCGTTCGTTTGGGAAGACATGAAGCGGCAACCTTGTTTTGTCAGATGCGTCTCGATTCAAATCCGAATGATTGTGATGCCTTGTATTTATCAGGGACAGTCCATGTGATGACCCAGGCATTTGAGTTGGGAATAAAGCCCTTTGTTCGACTCCTTGAATTAGAACCTTCTCACTTGAATGCCTGGACCAATCTGGGTGTTTGTTATTTGGGTTTGAAGCGTTTTCATGCGGCAGCAGATTGTTTTAAAAAAGTGCTTTTTTTTGATCCAAACAATGTAATGGCCAGAAATAATCTGGGTGCGATTTGTGCCGAGCAGAAAAACCACAAGAGCGCAGTACATCATTATGAAGAAGCCTTGAAAGTGACACCGGATGACATTGAAATTATGACAAATCTCACCTTGTCCTATCATGCGATTGGAGAAAAAGAAGCTGCCCTTTCTCTTGCATTGCAAATTGTAAAAACAGAGCACTTGGGACGGGCTATTTTTCCTCTATTTAATTTGTTCAATCGTTATTGTGCCTGGGAAGAAACGGCCGAAGTTTTGCCGAATCTCGTTCAAAAAATAGGGAATGAGAATGTGTCTGCAAATGATTTTGAACATATCAATTTAGCACTGCTCACGGATGCTAATTTGAGCCCTGATCGGCTTTTTGAAATCTTGAAAAAAGCGGGGGGTTCGATTATATCGCTTCGGAAAGAAGCTGCTTTTCAGCACACTGAAAACGCGAGCGCGGCGGTAAAACGGTGGCGTGTTGGCTATCTCTCCCCCGATTTTAGAAAGCACGTGGTCCATCGGTTCATCTCTGGCTTGCTCAAGCATCATGACCCATCTTATTTTGAAGTCTTCTGTTACTCAAACACAAGAGAAGAAGATGAACTCACAGCGAAGTATAGAAGACTTGCGGAGCAATTTATCGACGTTAGTTCTATGAATGATCGAGAAGTGGCCGAAAAAATTTATGCGGATGGGATCCATTTCTTAATCGATTTGTCAGGTTTTACAGAAGGCGGCCGCCTTCCTGTCTTGAGTTACCGTCCAGCGCCGGTGCAGATCATGTACCTGGGCTATCCTTATACTTCCGGGCTTGAAACGGTTGATTATTTTATGAGTGATTCTTACTTGGATGGTCCTGAGAATTCGGTGTATTTTACTGAAAGCATGCTCAAACTGCCTGCATCGTTTGTTTCCTTTTTCCCGATTGAAAGGCCTGAAGTTGTGAATGAGCCCCCTTGTATTAAAAATCAGTGGGTCACCTTTGGCGTCTTGGTCAACCCCTATAAGCTAAACCCTGAAGTGATTTCCGTTTGGAGCGAGATACTGCAAGCGCTTCCCGGTTCAAAACTCATACTCAATCACCCTGAATACGATTTTGAGGTGACCCGTTCCAATATTCTAAAAAGATTTTTAGAGCATGGAATCGATTCGAAGTACATTTCATTTATTTGGCATTCACATCCTTCTGGAAACTTTCTTCAATATTACAATGAGATCGATATTGTATTGGATCCTTTTCCTGCGACAGGTGGCACAACAACAATTGACGCCCTTCAAATGGGGAAGCCTGTCGTAACGCTTGTCGGCGATGTGAATTACGAGCGGCTTTCTTATTCCATCCTAAAAAATGTCGGTATTGAACTGGATGACTTAATTGCATTTACTCAGACGGAGTACATCGAAAAGGCAATCGCATTGTCGCTTAATCCTGAAAGAATCAGGGTATTGCACCGCAAAATTCCAGAAGCTTTGAAAACATCAATTTTGTGTGATCCGCCTCGTTTTACCCGGCAGATGGAAACACTGTATCTCGAAGCCTGGAAGAAAAAATATGATTTTGTTCCTGTTTCAGCGTGTGTATTGCCTGTGAGCGAATCTGTTTCTGTGTAAGAGGAGAGAAAAGGTGGCGAAAAAGAATCTCATCGAAAAAGCCGAGGCCCATGCTCATGCGGGTAGGGCGAAAGAAGCAGAAAGAATTTGCAAAAAACTTTTAAAGAAGAACCCAGATCATGTTGAGGCGATCTTTCTATTAAGTGGCATTATGCTGATGGAAAAAAGATATACAGAATCCGAAGCCCTTTTACAAAAAGTTCTATCCGTAAATCCAAATCATGTTTCTGCTATGAATAATCTAGGTATTGTTTATCGTGAGCATCACAAAAATCTGGAAATGGCCCGAGACCTTTTTGAAAAGGTCATTGCAGCCAAGCCCACACATTTCCGTGCGCTGATGAATCTGGGCAATATCTATTCTGACTACGGTCAGGATGAGCGCAGTGAGGCCTGTTATAAAAAAGCGTTGAAGGTCAATCCGGGAAGCGCTGAAAATGCTGTGCTTTTGACGAATCTTGGCAATGTCTGTTTTAGAAAAAAAAAGTTTGACGAAGCAATTGATTATCTCGAGCGCGCACTCAAGCTTTCTCCCAACAATACAGACATCATTCGTAATTTTTTGTTGGTGCACTACGGCAAAGGAGACAAACCTGCTCTGATGTCCATGATTGAAGAGGTTTTGAAGTTGCCGAATCCCGGCCGAGCTTATTTTCCGTGTTTTTCGTTTGCGAAGCGAAACTGTTTTTGGGCGATTTCTGAAAAATTATCAAAAAAGGTTGTCGCGCTTATTCTGGGAGGAACTTTTGACTACAGTGCTTTGGAGATGTCGAATCTTGATCTATTGGCGGCGACAGGTCTTTCGTCTGAAGATTTGTTGGCCATTCATCGCATCACCGGTCGAACGCTTGAGAGAAAGCGCATGGCTCCAGTTTATGCCTCCCATGAAAACGCTTTTAAAGAGACCTCTAAATTAAGGATTGGGTATCTTTCAGGTGATTTTAAGCAACACGTCATTAATACCTTTATTCGAGGGCTTTTCAATTTTCACGACCGGGAGCGTTTTGAAATTTACTGTTATTCAAACACAGCAGATGAAGATGGGACCACGGAACAATACAAACAATCAGCCGATGCTTTTGTCGATATTACCGGGATGATGGATGTCGAGGTCGCAGCGCGAATTCATGAGGATGGTATTCATTTACTGGTGAATCTGGCCGGTTACACCTTAGGCGGTCGCATGGCCATTATGGCCTATCGCGCGGCTCCCGTTCAAATCATGTATCTCGGTTATCCCTACACCTCTGGTTTAAATGTGGTCGATTATTTTATTTCAGATCCTTATTTGGATGGACCCAAAAATGCCCAGTATTTTGTTGAAAAACAACTGCGTCTTCCTGAGTGTTTTGCAACTTTCGACAGGCTGAATGATAGGGAAATTGCGCCAGAACTTCCTTTTAGGGCGAATGGATATGTGACCTTTGGTTCTCTCGTGAATAGTTACAAATTGACGCCAAAAGTGGTCCGTCTTTGGAGTCAATTGATGCAAAATCTGCCCAATTCTAGAATATTTCTTAATAATCCTCACTATGACTTTGAGCAAATGTGCCGAAAAATTAGGGATGAATTTAATCGACATGGAATTGAAGATGGGCGTGTCGACATCGTGAGTGAAAAACATAAAAGCGGTTTTCATTTGCGGTATTACAATGAAATAGACATTGCCTTAGACACCTTCCCCCTAACCGGAGGGACAACGACGTACGAGGCGCTTTGGATGGGTGTTCCCGTTGTGACTTTGGTCGGAGATATCTACCCGCATCGCCTTTCTTACACCATTCTCAGTAACGCGGGCATGGATCTGAGTGAATTGATCGCCTTTACGGAGCAGGAATATTTTGAAAAAACATGTGCCTTGGCAAAAAATCACGACAGAATGGAAGCGCTGCATCGGCTGATTCCAGATGCCTTGGATCATTCTATTCAATGCAATCCCGTCCGACATACACAACACATGGAAGCAGCCTATCTTGAGGCATGGCAGCAAAAATTTCCAAACCAGGAGATCAAATGGGGAAAGGAAATCAGGCAAACAGACGATCCGAAAGAAATGCTGAAAAAGGCGATCGAAGCTGTACAGACGGGAGAGATGAATCAAGGAAAGACACTTTGTCGGAAAATTTTTAAGATCGATCCAGAAAACATTGAAGCACTTAATTTATTGGGAACAATTCATTTGATGGAAAAAAGTTACGAAATCGCTGCCGAATGTTTTGAGCTCGTGTTGTCAGTTTATCCTGAGGACACAAAGGCGCTCAATAACCTGGGTCTAGTGTGTTTAGAATATGACCGGAATTTTGACGATGCTGCAGACTATTTCAAAAAAGTGCTTGTGTTTGAGCCGAATCATGTCAATGCCCTAATGAATTTGGGGAATATTAGTCGATCACTTTACCAGCTTCAAGACGCGGAACAGTATTACCTGAAAGCCCTTGAGATTGATCCAAACAATGGAAATGTGCTGAATAATTTGGGCAGTATTTTCTCAAAACTGGGGAAATATGCAGAGGCAAAAATATATTATGAGCAAGCACTGAGCTTCTTGCCAGAACAGTTTGAAATTCTCTCAAACTTGATGACGGTCAATCGAATTATCGGTGACAACCATAATGCGCTGAAACTAATTCCAAAGGTCTTGGAGATGCCGAATCCAGGCGCAGCTGTTTTTCCATCCTACAGTGCAGCAAAAATATATTGTCTTTGGGAGGAAGCGAATCAACTCTTGCCCAAGGTTCAAGGATTGATTCAAGAAGGAGAAACGTCATTCGACACTTTTCTTGAAGTGAATTTATCGCTTTTAGCAACGCCTGGTATTTCTTCCGCAACGTTTTTCGATTACCACAAAAAAGCGGGGGATATTCTTGATCAGCGTCGCGAAGGTTCTACATATAGCGATTATCCAAAGGCCATGCAAAACAGAGATAAAATCAGGGTGGCTTATCTTTCCCCCGATTTTCATCAACATGTTATGAAGGTCGGGTTTCGTGGCTTGATGAACTTTCACAACCAAGATCATTTCGAAATCTATTGTTATTCCAATTCAAAGATTGAAGATGAAGTGACGGCAGAATACAAAGCCAGATCGACTTTTTTTATCAATGTAAGTGAATTGTCTGACCGAGAATTAGCAGCACGTATACACGATGACGGTATTCATTTTTTGGTGGATCTGGCCGGATATACGACGAATACCCGGATTGCTGTCATGAGTTATCGACCTGCTCCTATGCAGATGATGTATTTGGGATACCCCTATACCTCAGGTTTGTCTTCGGTCGATTATTTCATTACAGACCCTTATTTGGATGGCCCTAAAAATGCTGATTGTTTTAGCGAAAAGCAGTTGAGATTACCCGAATCCTTTTTTTCTGTGGGACATTTGAGTGATGCTCCGATTACGACAGACATCCCCTATATCCAAAATTCGTATATTACTTTTGGCTCGATGAACAATGCCTATAAACTCAGTCCCGAACTGATTAAGACTTGGGCTGAGGTTTTGCTTCAGGTGCCAGAGTCTCGAATGATTTTGAATCATCCTAATTTTAGCCAGGAAGAAACGCGAAAACGCATTCTCAACGTATTTGAAGAAAACGGCCTTTCCGCAGATCGCATTGAGATTGTTTGGAAGACACATCCCGAGGAGAGTCATTTCCTGTATTACAACGATTTTGATATTGTTTTGGATTCTTTTCCCGTGACGGGGGGAACGGGAACCATTGATGCGGTCTGGATGGGCACACCTTTGATTACGCAGGTGGGTGAGATCTATCCCCATCGTTTGTCGTATTCGATCCTTAAAAATATCGGGCTAGAGGTGGATGACCTTATTGCTTTTAGTACGGAAGAATATGTTTCAAAAGCCGTGGCACTTGCAAAGAACCCTGCGCGGATTATTGCACTCCATCGGGAGATTCCACTTCAACTCAAAAAATCGATTCTTTGTGATCCTTACCGTCTCACACGACAGATGGAGGCCGCATATATCAAAGGCTGGAATCAAAAGTTTCCCGATCAAAAAATTGACATTAAGGTCAAAGAAAACACGATTGTTTATTTACCAATCAATTCTGGGCTTGAAATTGCCGTTCCAGATGCCCTTGATAACCCTGAGCATTATATCTTGTCAGAGCAGGTGGGTTGGTTCGATCCAGAATATGGATTTGCCTTGGATTGTCTTCAGCCGGGCATGAAGGTCTTGGATCTAGGAGCGGGTATTGGGAGTTTTTCTCTTCCTTTTTCAAAAATCATCGGTGCGACGGGGATCTGTTGGGCGATGACTGCTTCTTCAACTGAAGCGCAATATCTCCATTACAGTAAAAACCACAATCAATTGCTCCAGCTTCAGCCCAAAGTTTGCGACGTGGGAAGTATGGAGATTGATGCGGTCATGCAGAAAATGGGAGTGCATGACTTGGATTTCATGCGAATTGCTTTTGCCGAAGATCTCGAAAACCTTTTTTCAAAAGGAGAGGCCTTACTCAAGGGAAATTCCCCATTGATTATGTTTCGTATCAAAAAGGAAGACGATACGAGGACGACGGCTGCTGTTTCAATGTTTAAGACCTTTGCATATCAAGCCTATCGTTATGTTCCCGGTTTGAACCTGCTCGTCCCTTTTGTTTCAGAACAGGATTTGGATATTTTTGCGCTAAATCTATTTGTTTGCAAAACAGACCGTGCAGATCAATTAGAAAAACAAGGGGTCTTGATCAAAGGGTTCAAGCCTTTGGTGCAACTTCCTGGTTTTGAGGACAAGGCGTGGCAGGATTATGTCGGTGTCCTACCCTATTCAAATGACTTAAAAGAAGACTGGATTAATCATCCCATCAAAATGGAAGAATGGGAAAATTATTACACGGCCCTTAACCTGTTTGCCCAGGCGAAAAACCCTAAAAAATTACCTGAAGAACGTTACGCCGCTTTGAATTCATCTTTCGGCCTGCTTGCACTCTTGCTTAAAGTCAATGCGACTTTGCCCCGTTTGTTATCTTTGGTCCGTGTAATGCTCGAATTGGGGAAAAGAGAGGCCTCGGTCAACTTTTTAAATCAATTGGTTTCTCTTTTTGAGTCGGGTGACAAGATAGAGATTAATGAACCTTTCTTGGCACTTTCTGATGAGGATGCGGCCGTTGATCCGGGATCGGATTTTGCCAAATGGCTTTTTGCTTCCGTACTCAAAACACGTGAGATGCGTCGGGCCTTTTCGACTTATTTTTCAGAAATGCAGTCTCTTTCTACTCTAGAAGCCATTCAAGAGACCGGTTTTGGCAATGCGCTGATTGAACGGCAAATTAAACTGATTCACGAACGATTTCCGGAGTTGTATACAGAAAATACTTCAGAAAAAAAGAGGGTTGTTCTTTGCTGATATTAAGACGAAAAGCGGGGGAAGCCATTTCCATTGGAGATGAAATCCGTATTGTGATTATTGAAGTGAAAGGCAAACAAGTCAAGATTGGTGTGGAGGCGCCACTCGGTGTTCCAATCTATCGAGATGAACTGCTTCGAAAAATTCTTGCAGAAAATCAAGCCGCAGCCCAAGCCGTGCCGAATGTTTTAGAGGCGAAGGTTATCCTAGAAACATTTAAGGATATTCAAGGCATCCATTCAAGAAACAAGGATCTTTTTTCGAGGAATAACGATGATAAATATTGAGATCGATAGTGTCAAACTTGGAAAACTCTCGGTGAATCCCGATTTTCTGATCACCTTTCCCGAAGGAATTCCGGGCTTTCAAGGCATTAAAGAATATGCTCTCATTCCACCCGACAATGACAGTCCTTTTTATTGGCTTCAGGCCTTCAAAGACCCGGCACTTGCTTTTGTGGTGACAGACCCTCTGTTTTTCAAAGCGGATTATCAGCCAGATTATCCAGAGGAAGAGATTAAATTATTGAATGTCGATGATGCAAACTCATTGATTATACTGGTTCTTGTCACCATTCCTCAGGGAGCGCCCAATCGTTCTACCGCCAATCTAATGGCCCCCATATGTATTAACCCAGCCAATCGTATCGCAAAGCAAGTCATTTTACCTCAAAATAAATACTCCCACCAAACCCCACTTTTTTTACAAAAAACCTAAAGTTTTTTTCTCATCTTCCGATAAGAGAAAGTGAAGCTTTGAAGAAGACCTCGGTCTATTCTTCAATTTGGGCACGGATGTCCATCACAATAATCAAGGAGGATAAGAAATGGCTCTTACAGTTAATGTCAATATTCCTTCGCTAAACGCGCAAAGGAATTTAAATAAATCACAAGGTGCTTTGGCGACTGCACTTCAGCGTTTGTCTTCAGGTCTACGTCTGAATAGTGCGAAAGATGATGCGGCCGGAATCGCCATCGCAACCCGGTTTACAACTCAGATTCGGGGTTTGAATGTGGCTTCTAGAAATGCTGCTGATGGTATTTCACTTGCGCAGACCGCAGAGGGTGCTTTAGATGAAGTGGTCAACAACCTTCAGCGTATTCGTGAGCTGGCCGTGCAATCCGCCAACTCCACAAACAGCGCAACAGATAGAGCGGCGCTGAATGCAGAGGCGACTGCTTTGATTGCTGAAATTGATCGTGTTGCACAAAATACAAACTTTAATGGGGTGAACTTGCTTAACGGCACCTTTACCTCCCAGAATTTTCAAGTGGGTGCCAATGGTGGTGGATCGAATGTTGTTTCGATTACTTCTATTTCGAGTGCAAGAACGTCTGCGCTTGGGGTGGGATCAGGATCAAGCTATTCGACGACGACAAACAATGCTGCCGGGACGACAGTTACACTGGCTGCAGGGGATGTGACGCTTAATGGTTATCAAGTGGGTGACACCGTTACAGATGGTGTTTCTTATTCCAATGCTTTGGGAAGTGCCATTGCTAAAGTCGCGGCGATCAACGCCATTACGGGTAGTACAAACGTTACAGCAACAGTTGATGCGACAACGGTAAACGGCGGAGCCGTTACAAGCGCTACCGCGATTGCTGCGGGTGATATTGTTTTGAACGGTGTCGATTTGGGTGCTTTCGAAGCGCAAACCAGTGAGGAAGCCCGTAGTTCTGAAGTCGCAGCGAAAATTAATTCGATCACGGCACAAACAGGGGTTACTGCGACAGCTGGAACCGGGACTAGCGGTGGAGTGACTTTGACTGCGGTTGATGGTCGAAATATCACTTTAGAGGTTAGTGATGCGACTCAGGCGGCCAATACAGGTTTTGCAGTGAATACAGTCACAACTGTTGCGACTTATGACTTAAGCTCTACAGATTCAGCTGGTATCACTGTTTCTGGATCGGTAGCGGGGCTGGGTGCAGCTGGATTGGCGGCGGGATTCACTGCCGCAACGGCGACCGTCGGTGCGGGTGTTTCTTCCTTGGATTTAACCACGAGTACAGGTTCAACCAGTGCTCTGACGATTATTGATGCGGCTTTGGCGACGGTGAATAGCTCTCGAGGAGACTTAGGGGCGATTCAGAACAGGTTTGCATCGACCATTGTGAGTATTCAGACGACCTCTGAAAATCTCTCGGCTTCCAGAAGTCGTATTCAGGATGCCGATTTTGCCCAGGAGACTGCGGCATTGGCGCGAGGACAGATCCTACAACAGGCGGGTATTGCCATTTTGGCACAGGCGAATTCACTGCCACAAAGTGTTTTGGCCCTGCTGCAATAATGGCAAGTCAAACGACAGAAATAAAGAATGACCTCGGAGGAGGGCTTGCCCTCCTCCGAAAGGTCTTCTGGAAAGTTGGAGGATAAGATGATGGATACAATCAATCCCATCCCCCAGGCGGTTACGCCCTTGACGGGTCCGAATGCATCGTCTCAGACAAACCGTAGAGGGAAATTGCCCAGTACAGGGCAAAATATGCCTGCTACTTCTGGAAATCAAGAAACCGAAAGTCCAGAAGAAAACAAAGCATCTTCGGAGGTCAATCATGAGGCGCTTCAAAAAACGGTGGATAGCCTGAATGGGTATGCACAGAATTTAAAGCGGAATTTACAGTTTAGTGTGGATAAGGACTTAAATCGCACCGTGATTCGTGTGGTCGACACAGATACAAAGCAGGTCATTCGACAGATCCCATCAGAGGAAATGCTTGCAATTGCAAGACGTACCGATGCGTCGGCGAGCGCAATACTTGATGTCCTAGCCTAAAGTATTATTTAGGCATCGAAACTGCATTATCCAAGTTGAAGCCAAGCAGGAATTTCAGGGGAAATCACTTTAAATCCTGGAGGTTCAAGGCTAGATTTGTACTTAAGTTCATTCAATCTGTCATTGAATTTACGATTTGAATGTTTATTCGGTCTAATTTTTTCTGCAAGGGGCAATAGAATATGTCAATCGCAACCCCGGGTGTAGGTTCAGGCTTAGATGTCAATGGCATCATCACAAGTTTAATGAACTTTGAAGCCCGCCCACTCTTATTGCTTGATCAGAAAGAAGCGGCCTTTCAAGCAGAGTTAAGTGGATACGGTAGCTTAAAAGCATCTATCTCTGCATTTCAAACGGCAGTTTCGGGTTTAAGCGATATTTCAAAATATATTAACTTAACGGCGTCCACTTCTGATGCGACTGTTTTTACGGCAAGTGCTGATGCAACTGCGAATGTCGGGTCTTATTCTGTTGAGGTCAGCGCACTGGCCTCAAACCAAAAACTCACCACGGACGATAATAAACAAGCAGACACCAGCTCTTCTATTGGAACAGGCACACTCACCTTTGACTTCGGAACGATTAGTGGAGGCACGCTGAGTGCTGGAAAGTATTCGGGGGCGACCTTTACAAGTAACGGCGCGGGTGTGAAAACGGTTACGATTGACAGTACGAATGACTCTCTTTCCGGTATTCGAGATGCGATCAATTCGGCAAATATTGGTGTGACCGCGACGATTATAAACAACGGTGATCCCTCAACACCTTATATTCTTTCCCTCACTTCGGAAAATATCGGACTTAAAAATAGCATCAAAATCTCGGTTAGTGGTGATGCAGCCCTTGATACCTTGCTCGCAAATGATCCCGCAGGAACACAAAACCTTGACGAGACTGTTACAGCATCCGATTCAGCTTTTTTAGTGGATGGGGTTTCAATTACAAAATCATCGAATACGGTCACAGATGTTGTTGAGGGGGTAACGCTTAATCTGCTCAAAACAAATATTGCTGATGCCAAAATCCTAAGTGTTTCTAGGGATACCTCCACGGTGACGGGTTCCGTTGGTTCTTTTGTCGCGGCCTACAACGCCGTGAAAGCTGCGATTGATGAACTGACTGTTTATGATCCGGTCACAAAAATTAATGGATTATTGCAAGGTGATCCCTCGACTATTTCTATAGAAACTAGAATTAACCGAGTGATGACGTCCTCAGTAACAGCCTTGAGTGGAAGTTTAACGACTCTGAGCGATGTCGGTGTCTCATTTAAAGCAGACGGTACTTTGTCGCTTGATTCCACACAACTTCAGACGGCCATTGATGATAATTACAATGATATTGCGGGTATTTTTATTGCACAGGGAAAACCCTCAGACAGCTTAATTAAGTACGTTAGCGCGACAAACAAAACAGAGGGCGGAGATTACGCCGTGAATATTACGCAGTTGGCGACGCAAGGGAAGGAAGTGGGCAGTGCCGCTGCTGGATTGACCATTACGGGAGGCGTCAACGACACCATTGACATTACGGTAGATGGTGCAAGTGGCACAATCACATTAGCGGCGGGAACCTACGCAAGTGCCAGTGCACTTGCGACGGAAGTTCAGTCTAAAATAAACGGTTTAAGTGATTTCTCAAGTGCCGGGGTTTCCGTGACGGTCACGGAATCTGCGGGTGTTTTGACGCTTACTTCGAAGGGCTACGGATCAAGTTCAAGAGTGGATGTAAGTGGAGGAAATGGAGAGAGCAATCTGGTGGGGGGCAGTGCAATCAGCACGGTCGGAGTGAATGTCACTGGAACAATCAATGGCGCTGCATCGACGGGTTTTGGACAGTTTCTGACTGTGAGTACTGGGAATGTTGCCGAGGGACTTAAAATTCAGGTGATCGGTGGTACTACAGGGAGTCGGGGCACTTTGGCCTATTCAGAGGGTTATGCCTTTCAACTTGATGAATTGACGGCTGAGATTCTTGGCACGGATGGTTCCATTGAAAGCCGAACGATTGGTATTAACACGAGCATTGAGGACATCAATCAGCAGAGAATCGATATTAATGCACGTTTGGTCAATATAGAAGCACGTTATCGAAAACAATATACAACGCTCGATATATTACTGAGCCAATTTCAGGCGCAAAGTGATTTTTTGACACAACAACTGGCTTCATTGGCAACACTCCCGAAAACAGGTCGGCGATAATGATCGCCCCATTTAATAAAGAGGAGATTTTAGCCTGTGCAGAATAATTATGTTCAAGAATACTCGAAAGTCGGAATGGAGACTGGCATTGCTTCGGCAGATCCACATCGTCTGATTTTGATGTTGCTTGAAGGTGCGATTACTTCAATTTTATTTGCAAAAAAGGAAATCGATGCGGGAAATATCTCTGCGAAAGGTGAGGCGATTGCAAAGGCGATTCGCATCATCGGAGAACTCGACACCAGTTTGAATATGGAAGCGGGTGGGGAGATCGCGGAAAACCTGAGAAACCTCTACGAATATATGTCGATTGCCCTGGTTGAAGCCAATTTAAAAAATGATGTCAAGAAACTTCTTGAGGTCATGCAGCTTCTTTCAGAGCTCAGAGCAGGTTGGCAGGGCATCGCCGACGAAGTCCGAGAAGCGGTTCAAGTGACAGGGCCAAACCCTTCGGCGGAGATGTCAAGCGCAAGTTACGGTCTTGCTTAAGGAGGAAAAATTGACTGAACTGACCCTTTATACCGCAATTTGTTGTTTGTCCGAAGAAATGCTTTCGCTTGCAAAAACGGGAGTTTGGGATGAAATGATTGCCATTGAAGAGAAACGTCGTGTCCTCATTGAGCAGGCAAAGACGCTGAGCAAAAGTACCCAGCTTAAAGAGAGAGAGAGCGGTCAAAAAGTCGATTTGATACAGCGTATTCTCTCAGCAGACACTGAAACAAAAATATGGGTTGAGCAGCGGATGGTCTTATTGCAAAACGGCTTTAAAACCGAGAGGAGACTGCTCAAGACCTACGGGAGCCATGCCCTTTCGTAAACCTGCACGATTGAAAACAATAAAAAAACTCAAATGCCCGTTTATCGGGCATTTTTTTTGTCTGGGTCGCTAAACTGCGAAATGGACTGAGGGGAAGACGGCCATGAGCCGGATTTTTGGTGCCGAAGGGGGGATTTGAACCCCCACAGGTTGCCCCACACGCCCCTCAAACGTGCGTGTCTACCAAATTCCACCACTTCGGCAAGAACGCGATACTATATTTTTGAGTGGATCATGTCAAGAAAGTTTTGACATCAGATACATTGAATTATTAAAGTGAATCCTTACAAATCACATTAAAAATATAATGATGGAAAATAAATGAAAATAACCTCAATTGAATATATCAAGGCTGCGACGCATTGGCAGGATGGACCCACAGATGGTCTGCCGGAGGTTGCCGTTATTGGTCGCTCCAATGTGGGGAAGTCTTCTCTGATCAACCTGCTCACGGGACGGAAAATGGCCCATGTCGCTAAAGCGCCTGGGAAAACACAATTGATCCAATATTTTTTAATTAACCGCACATTTTACCTTGTGGATTTACCGGGCTACGGATATGCCAAGGTGGGCAAAAAAACCAAAAAGGCATGGGGGCCTATGGTGGATGCCTATATGACCAAAAGAAAGACCTTGGCTGCTGTGGGACTGCTCATTGATATCCGCCGTTCCGATAGCCCGCTTGATTTTCAGATGCGCGAATGGCTGAGCTATCATCAAATTTCTACCTTTTGCATTGTGACGAAGGCAGACAAAATCGCCATGGGAAAACGGAAAACCTACGTCGATGCGATTAAGTCTGCTTATGCTATTGATGAACTAACGGTCTGCTCTTCACTCAAAAAAACGGGAAAAACCGAGATTTGGAAAAGGATTTCGGCGATATTGTTTGAGTCTTGAGCCAAGCTTCTTTTATTTAATTTCTACGAATGAGCGTTTCCAGAGATCGCTGATCCATTGACTGCGAAGCGTATTGGTTTCTTTTGCGATGAGCCTTTCTTTGATTCTTTTTTTGACCGAATCAAAAGGTCTCATTTTCCCAATTTCCTGCTCCTCAATTTTGAAGATGTGAATACCGAGCGGCGTCCGGATTGGGGCGGTGATTTCCCCGGCTTTTAGACGAAAAATTTCGGCATCTATTTTGGGCGTGAGATCTCCTCTCTTAAAAAAACCAAGATTTCCGGCTTGTTTTTTCTCGCGTCCCTCGCTGTATTCGGAAACGAGTTGTGCGAAGTTTGTTCCGCTGTGTGCTTCATTGTAGATTGTTTCTGCTTTTTCTTTGATTTGTTGTTCAAGGGTTTCGCTGGTGTTTTTAGGAATACGTAACAAAATCTGAGTGATCTTCACCCGGTCGGGCAGGCTGAAAATTTCAGGGTTTTCATGATAATAGGCTTGCACGACTTGATCGCTCAAGCTCACCATGGTCCTGACTTCGCGACCCAGTAGTTTGATTGCCATGACTTGGTTCTTGAGGTTTTTGACATATTGATCCCAGGACATGTTGTCTTGGGAAACGGCTTGTTTGAGTGTTTTTCGGTCGGGGATTTTGTTCCGTTGTTCAATATCTTTTAGGGCAAACTCGACCTCCTCATCTGAGACCGAAATGCCTTTTCTCCGTGCTTCTTGAATCAGCAACTGTTCTTCGATCAATTGTCTGAGAATTTCCCATCGCTCGTCTGAGGTCCGTACGGGATTTCCTGCGTCTTTTCTAGAGCGGATGATGCGGTCCAGCTGGCTTTGTGTGATGACTTCTTTCCCTGCGATGGCAACAACGCGGTCGATGGCTGTCTCGGCCTGGCTTAAGCTTTGTGTGGCGATCACTGAGAGGGCAAGGATAAATGTCCCCTCAAGAAAACGTTTTAAGCAGCTCTTCATTGATGCGTACTTCTGTGCGGCGATGCAGTTTTTCGATCCATTCGGAATAAACACGTTCTCTTTTCCTATTCAGTAATGTTTGATGGAGTTTTTCCTCGATTTCCTGGAAAGGCAGTATCTGTTCGGCTTGTTTCTCTTCAATCCTGACGAGATGGTAGCCGAAGGGGGTTTTGATCACCTCGCTGATGGATCCGACATCATTTTGAAATAGGGGATCAAAGGCCAGGGGTAGCTCTTCCCGTGTGAGGTAAGTGGGGCGTTTGTCGTTTTCAGTCTGTGTTTGTATCGAGTGCAGTCCTGCCATTTTGTCAAAATCAGCCCCTTCGAGCAGGTTTTTATGGAGTACTTTGGCCTTTTTTTCATCATCGACAATAATTTGTTTGAGTTTGAGCCGCTCCCCGACATGCCACTGCTCACGGTTATTTTCATAATAAGCCCGTACCGCTTGATCCGAGAGCATCAATCTTTTTTCATCGTTTTCACCAACAAGTTGTTGAAGCAGTTTTTCAATCAAGAGGTTTTCATGGGTTGATTTTTCCCAGGCCGCTTGTTCGATTTTTTGCTCGGATAAATATTGAAAAAAATGGGCCTTATCCATCCCGTGCATCAAAAGAGCCGTTTGCTGGGTGATTTCTGTCTCACTCAGGGTAATGTCGAGCCGTTTGGCTTCTTGTAACAGCATTTTGCGCTCAATCAGTTGATCCAGTAAGCCGCGTCTGAGGGCCTCGGTATCTTGCGTACTGGCCTTTTCATCTTTTTGTCCGGCGTCTTCTTCATTTTCAGGCAAGAGCGCACTTAATTCCGCAACCGTGATGACCTCTTCATTGACCAGTGCGACCGTTGCACTGAGCGGGTCCACGTCTTTTTTCCAACAGGCCTCCAAGAAAAAAATGAGGGAGAGCAGTAGTAAGATCTGATACTTCACGTGACAGGCTCACCACTGAGGTTTTTTAAACAAAGGGCCGTTTCCAAATAGATATTTTCCCATGTATTGTTTTTGATTGCCAGTTCAAAGGCATAAGGGCTGATAAATTGTATCCTTCCGGGAAATTGTTGCAGTAGTGTGCCAGGGTCAATAGGGGGTGGGCTATTGTCCGTCTCAAATGAAAAGCGAATATTTTCACCCCGTTCTTCTATTTTGCTCATTTTAAGTATTTTCGCCATGCCCTTGAGCTGAATGACTTGTAAGAGCTGGCTTGCCGGAGGGGGTAGAGGCCCGTAACGGTCTTCCAATTCAAGGCGAATGGCCTGAATCTCATCCAGGTTTTCGCAACGTGAGAGGCGTTTATAGGTGGAAAGTCGTTGCAAAGGGTCTGTGATGTAGTCTTCAGGAATAAAAGCGGAGACACGAAAGTGCAGGTTGGTTTCGACCTTTTTTTCGATTGGAGCGCCCTTTAAATTGGTGACCAGTTCGTTAATCATTTCGAGATACATCTCAAAACCTACTGCGGCGATTTGTCCGGATTGTTCCTGTCCCAGTAAATTTCCTGCCCCGCGAATTTCGAGATCCCGTGCGGCCACCTTGAAGCCTGAACCCAACTCGGTGAATTCTTGAATGGCGTTCAGGCGTTCTTTGGCCTCCTCGGTTAAAATCCGATCTTCACGAACAAGCAAATAGGCATAGGCCTGCTCGCCGGAGCGGCCAACACGACCGCGCAACTGATAGAGTTCGGAGAGGCCAAAACGGTCGGCATCGTTGATGATGATGGTATTGGCGGAGGGGATGTCAATACCGGACTCAATGATGGTTGTGGTCAGCAGTAGATTGTATTCTTTGTTGATAAATTTACGCATCACTTTTTCAAGTGCGCCTTCTGCCATTTGCCCATGGGCAATGCCTATTTTTGCTTCGGGCAATAGTTCTGCTAAAAACAGGGCGATTTTTTCGATGTTATGCACGCGGTTGTGTAGAAAAAAGACCTGCCCGCCACGGACCAATTCTCGAAAGACGACCTCTCGAATAATGGTGGGATCGAAGGGGGCCATAATGGTGCGAATGGCCAGTCGGTCGGCAGGCGGTGTTTCAATGACTGAGAGGTCACGGACTTGTGCCAGCGACATCTGCAAGGTGCGTGGAATGGGGGTCGCGGTCAGGGTGAGCACGTCCACTTCTTTACGCATTTTTTTGAGCCATTCTTTGTGGCGGACCCCAAAACGGTGCTCTTCATCCACAATAATCAAACCTAAATCTTTAAAAAAGACATCTTTTTGCAGGACTCTGTGTGTGCCGAGTAGGATGTCTACGGTTCCTTTTTTGAGCGCGGCAAGGGTTTCTCGTTGTGCTTTGCGTGAGACAAAACGACTTAAGACGGCGACATTTACGGGGAAAGGTGCAAAGCGTTCGACAAAAGTTTCGTAATGCTGTTGGGCCAGTAGGGTGGTGGGCACGACCATGGCGACTTGTTTGTTGTCCATTACGGCTTGAAAAGCCGCCCGCATGGCGACTTCTGTTTTGCCATAGCCGACATCGCCACAAACCAGCCGATCCATGGGTTTGGCTTTTTCCATATCGGCCAACACTTCTTGAATCGTGCGCAGCTGATCGGGTGTTTCTTCGTATTCAAAGGCTGCGGCAAAGGCCTCTGCATCTGAGGCGGCGCTTGCAAAGGCGTGGCCTTCCAGTACCTCACGTTCTGCATAAAGTTCTAACAATTCCTGTGTCATTTCTTTGATTTCTTTTTTGACACGGGCTTTTGTTTTGGCCCAGCGTGCACCGCCGAGTTTGTCTACTTTAGGCGATCCTCCCCCCATGCCGATGTAGCGTTGAACGAGATTCAATGAGTCCAGCGGCACATAAACCTTATCTTTTGATAAATATTCCAGAACCAGAAAATCTGATTCGTACCCTGCATCCCGTTCTCCCTGCCGGATGGTCAAGCGTTTTAGGCCGATGTATTTGCCAACACCGTGATCCATGTGAACGACATGGTCTCCTGGATTAAGCTCTTCAAAAGAGGCCAAAAACCCGGCCCGTTTTGATTGTTCGATGGATTGTTTTGATGCTGAAGCGGGACGGCGTCCGCCTGACTTTCCCCCTCCCGTTAAGGCTTCTTCGGTGAGAAAAACGATTTTTGATCCTTCGAGTGCAAAACCTTCTGAAATGCTGCCGATTTTGATCAAAATGGGTGCGGGTGGGCTTAGGTTTTGTGTGGTCATTGCATTCCAGTTTGCCCAGGGCAGTTCGTGATCAGAGAGCAGACGGCGAAATCGTTCGGCTTGATGCTCATTTTTGACGATGAGTAGGATGATCTGTGTCTGTCGCCCTTCGTTGAGTAGTCGACAAGCCTCAGAAAAATTTTGGCCAGGGCGGGAAAACCCTAAGGCCGTGAGCGAGCGCGGTTCATAAGTGAATCGCAGTGCGCCTTTTTCTGCTTTCATGAACAAGGTTTCGATGTCGATGGTGCTGCGATTTTCTGTGACATCAATCAGGTAAGAGAGCGGGGCATAAAGGGATTTTACAGTCGGGTAGCCCGTGTTTCGTGTTGCGGCAAAGATGGACGCATCTTCGGCTTCTTCTAAAAAGCGTTTGCCATGTTGCAGCAGTTCATTGGGCTCATCAAAAATCAAAACCGTTTCAGGTGAGAGATAGTCTGAAAGTAAACATGCGTGATGTTCTTTGTTAAAAATATTTTCACGTCCTAAAATGATTTGAACGGATTCGATTTGATCTTGTGAACGCTGTGTTTCTGTATCGAAGGTTCTGATCGACTCGATTTCATCATCAAAAAACTCAATGCGAACGGGAGAATGACTTGTGGGGGCATAGAGATCGACAATGCCTCCGCGCAAAGAAATCTCTCCCGGTGAGGTGACCGCCGTTGTGCCTTCATATCCTGCACGTGTGAGTCTTTTGATGAGGGCTTCGCGGGGCACGATTTCTCCAACAGAGAGCATTTCTACGCTTTCCAACAAAAGTGATTTTTTGACGACACGTTGTAAAAACCCATCCAGCGTGGTGATGACCGCGCAGGCTTCTTTTGATGCCAGTTTATGCAGGATAGACAAACGTTGTGCGATCCAATCGGGACGTGGATTTGAGGGTTCATAGGGAAGGATGTCCCAAGGCGGAAAAAAATAGGGTTTAATCCTTGTATCGTCTTGGGCAGGTTCAAGCGCCATAAAAAAAGACAGCTCTTCAAAAAGAAGTCGTGCACGGTCTGTCGAGGAAGTCAGTAGGCAAAATGGTAGGCCACTGTGTGCGATCGCAGAAAGAAAGAGTGCCCGTGCAGATTGTGTCAGACCATTTATTTTGATTTTTTTTTGCCCTGCGGCGATTGCGTCCAGTAGAGGGGCAAAAGGGGGAGATGTTTGTCGAAGCATTATTTTTTGTCCTGAAAACGTGCGAGCACACGATCAATGAGTGAGGTGGTGGAAGTGCCTTTTACCAAGGGGATGCGGACGACTTTCCCGCCGTGGGTTTCCACATGGTCTCGCCCCACAATTTGATCTAAAGTCCAGTCTCCCCCTTTGACGAGGATGTTGGGTGTGAGTGTTTTAATCAGATTAAGGGGCGTATTGCCTGAAAATAAAATGAGGTAGTCAATAAACCAAAAGCCGGACAAAACTTCAAGCCGTTGGGCTTGCGAAACAATGGGGCGTTTTTCGCCTTTGAGTTTTCGCACAGAGACATCTGAATTAACCGCCACCACCAGGACATCGCCCAGGTTTCGGGCCTCGGTGAGGTAGCGCACATGTCCTGCGTGCACGAGATCAAAACAGCCGTTTGTAAAAACAACCTTTTTATTTTGTTTTTTCAGGTGTGCACATTCTTTTTCTAAACTTTTGAGATTAAATATTTTTTTTGATTTCATTCGCTTCCTGAATTTATGATTTCTGTGTCAATAGGGTCTTGATTTTATCTCGGATGGACACGGCCAAAGTGGGGGTTTTCCCTTGCGTGGAGACGGCGACGGTAAATGTTTGTTCTGAAAAAATGGCCGGCACGATAAAATCACCTGCTGAGGAGCGGTCAGCAACATTGATCAAAATTTGGGCTTTTTTTGCTTCATCGGCAACCGCTTGGTTGACCTCTGCTTTGTTCGTTGCGGTAAAAGCCAGGAAAGCGTCTTGAAGATCCCCGTATTGATAGCTGCGTTGTCTAATTTTAATCTGGCCTTGTTGTTCTAGTTTGAGCAATTCCGGTGTCAGTTGTGGGCTAATCACCGTAAGGTTTGCCTCAGATTGTAGCAGGGTGAGGATTTTACGGGTCGCGACAGCACCTCCGCCGATGACAATGACTGGACGGTCTTTTAAATTTAGAAATAGGGGGTAGTGGAAAACAGGGGTGTTCTTCACGAAACGGGGCGGGTCTTTTTAAGTTTCATCTGTATTTTGATCACTTCTTTTAGAAATTCAGACTGAGGGTAGTTTTCTGAAAAGTTTTGAAACGTGTTCGTGGCACTGGCCTGATCCCCGGATTCAAAATGGGATAAACCCAAAAAATAAAGTGTTTTTTCGCGAAGGGTGTCGTCGGGTTTTTTTGTGAGTATTTTATTAAAACGTGCGATTGCTGCGGGATAGGTTTCCGTTCTGTAATAAAAATGTCCGATCAAAAATTCATGTTTCAAGGTGCGAAGTTCGAGCTTTGCGATCTTTTCCTTGGCCTCTTCTACATAAAGCGACTGGGGATATTGTGAGATAATGCGCTCAAAGGCCGTCATTGCGTTTACCATGGGTCCGGGGTCTCGATCAATGGTGTTGAGTTGTTGAAAATAGGCCATGGCGAGCTTGAATTGTGAAAAAGCCGCCATTCTGTGAAAGGGATGTAACAAGAGAAAGCGTTCAAATTCAGCGATGGCCTCAATATACTCTTCTTTGACGTAGAAGGCTTCGCCGCGTTTGAGCAGGGTAATGGCGTCATAAATATTTTCTGTGTCTTGATTGGTATCGACAATTTTTTCGTCAACACCGAGTAAGGAGAGCAACTCAGACTTTTCCTCGGTGCCAGAGCATCCCGTCAAAAAAAATAAGCTCATGATCGGGGCTGCAAAACGAAATAAAGTGGTTTTCATTTAAAGTCCATCGTCAGATTAAGGCCACCCAAAATATCAGATATTCTCTCTATTGGCAAGATAGGGCGTTGCACTTCCGGGAGTGATTTCATATAATCGGACTTCAAATTCAGGGGATAACACAAATGGCTTATTGGTTAATGAAATCAGAACCTTCCGCATACAGCATTGATGATTTAAAACGCGAAGGGCAGACGCATTGGGATGGCATCAGAAACTATCAGGCTCGGAACTATATGCGGGAGATGCAGGTCGGGGACGAAGCTTTTTTTTATCATTCCAATTGCAGCCCTCCGGGCATCGTTGGCACGATGAAGGTGAGTAAAACGGTGTATACTGATCACACGGCCTTTGATCCAAAAGACATTCACTTTGACCCAAAAAGTAAAAAAGATCAGCCGCGTTGGGAAATGGTTGATCTGGTTTATGGCGCAACTTTCCCTAAGATGTTGTCGCTGTCGGCACTCCGGGCTGAACCCACACTTGAGACTTTGGTCATTTTGCGCAAGGGCAATCGGCTTTCGATTACACCGCTCACTGAAGAAGAATGGCAGGACATTTTAAAGCTGTGTCACTAAAACAAATATAAATCAATCAATTCGTTCATATTTTTTTGTTAAAGAAGGATTTTTTACATGCTCATTGATACCCATTGTCACATTGCAGATATTGAGTTTGATGCAGATCGTGATGCCGTCATTAAAGCTGCCATTGTTGCAGGTGTGCAAAAAATGATTGTCATTGGCACGAGCCTTGAGTCCAGCCAACGGGCGATTGCATTGGCGGAACAACACCCCTTTCTTTGGGCAACTGTTGGTCTTCATCCCCATGATGCAAAGGCGTTTGACGACAAATTGTTTGAAACTTTTAGTCAAATGGCGAGCCATCCCAAAGTGGTTGCAATTGGGGAAACAGGTTTTGACCTTTTTTACAATCATGCCAGTTTAGAGGTGCAGCGCCATGCTTTTATTGAACAAATTCGTTTGGCCAAAGAAAAACAACTGCCCCTTGTGATACACACACGGGATGCATGGCCTGAGACCTTTGATCTTTTTGAGAAAGAAGATATCCGCATACATGCTCAGCATGTCGGGGTGGTGCTGCATTGTTTTACGGGTGACAAAAAAATCGTAAAACGTGCCCTTGATTTTGACTGTTATCTTTCTTTTTCAGGCATCATGACCTTTAAAAAGGCCTTTGATGTGCAAGCGGCTGCCATAAGCGTTGATATCGACAAACTGCTGGTCGAAACAGATGCGCCCTACCTCGCCCCGCAAGGCAAGCGTGGCAAACGAAACGAGCCCGCTTATGTTACGCTTGTGGCAAAAAAATTGGCCGAGCTTAGAAATATGCCTTTTGATGCACTCTGCGAAACCACGACGCTGAATGCAGAGCGCCTCTTTCGGCTTGGTCTTTAATCAGAGCTTTCTTAGCACCTTCTTTCCTCTCTAATCGCACCTTAATTACACACTCACGACGATTATTGTCATTATGACATCCCTGTTTATTTGTAAATAAGTAGTCTAATGTCCCCAATATGTTACTTATTTGCATTTTTTTCTCAATATCTCCCTGTTTAAACAATCGGCATATTTATTGCTTTTCCTATGAGTCATTTCCTATGAATCATTTTTTAAGCATGATAGGGGTGCGAAAAAACAGCTCATGAGAACAAAAAGAATTGTTACTAAGGTTCTGGTCGCTTTAGCGCTTACATTGATGATCCCTCAATTGGTTTTTCTTTACATGTGGGAAGATCTCTCGACGCGGAGTACCTTTTTATTGTTTGCGTCGACGATCTTACTCATTGGAATTGGCACACATCTGATTTGGGACATTGTCCGCTCCATTCGTGCCATATTCAGAAATATTGATGAGATTACCAAAAACGATTTAAAGGGAAGCATGCCAAAGTCTTCAGACGAGTTGGAGATCATGGGGAATTCGATAGAGGTCATTTCAAAAAAAATTGTCGAAAATATGGAAGACCTGCAACGTTCGACGGCCTTGATTGAAAAAACGAAAAAAGATCTCAACGACACCTTGCTGTATGTCGAAAGTGTTATGAATTCCATGGGAGATGCGCTCATTGTGATTGACTCTGAATACAAGATTAAGCGCATCAATCAAATGGCGAAATCCCTCTTAAAGTACGACGAAGATGATCTCATTGCGCGTACGATTGATTCTCTTTTTGAATATATTGATGAAAACTCATTTTTTAATTCAAAAGGGGTGACCGGAAAACGTATGTGCTGTATCACGATGGAAAATGAAAAAATCCCTGTGGATGTCAATATTCAGCCTTTGATTGATTTAAATGACACACGCATTGGTCATGTCCTGGTTGTAAGGGATATGCGAGTGACATTGGATCTGATCTCCCGTCTCGAAGAAGCCAATACCTCTCTGGAAGTGATTGTGCAAGAAAGAACGCAGGCGCTTCAAGAGAGTTGTCAGGCCCTGAAAATGAAGGATGCCCAAATTTTACAGCAGGAAAAAATGGCCTCCATTGGTGTTTTGACCGCAGGCATTGCCCATGAAATCAATAACCCCGTGGGTTATATCAGTAGTAATATGGAGTTACTTCAGGAAAGTTTAGGGGATATTGTTTCTTATACCCAATTACTGGAGTACGGCATTGCGGCCCAAACCAAAGAAAACGATGCAAAACGCCGCGCGCTTGAGATGGATCAAATCAAGCAGGTTCAGGCGAGAATGAAGGTCGAAAAACTCTTTTCCGACTCAGAAAAAATCATCAAAGAGTCCGGTCAGGGACTCAAACGCATTAAACGTATTATCCATGATTTAAGAATGTTTTCGCACAGCGACGAAAATAAAATGATTTCAACGGACTTAAATCATGAGATTCAAAATACCTTAAACATTGTTGAACACGAATTAAAACATAAAGCGGAGATTGTGACCCAATTTGAGTTTGTTCCGCCGCTCAATTGTTACCCGCAACAACTGAATCAGGTTTTTATGAATCTCCTCATCAACGCCTCACATGCGGTATCTGAAGGCGATGTGATTCATATTCGAACCCACTATCGGGATGGGCAAATCTATGTGGTCTTTAAAGACACGGGCATTGGCATCCCCTCCGAAAATTTGAAAAAAATATTTGATCCCTTTTTTACCACCAAAGCGGTTGGCAAAGGCACGGGGCTTGGTCTTTATATTAGTTATGGTATTGTCGAAAAACACAAAGGAACACTTTCAGTTGAGAGCAAACCAGGAGAGGGCAGCACATTTACCATTAAATTACCGGTGGCACATTCAGAGTCCTTAGTGCATCCTGCCATGACCATTCCGGCAATACGCGCGGTTCACTGAGGACCATCGCAGATGAAAAGGCTAAAATGATGAAACCCTATCCTATTCTCATTGTTGATGACGAAGCCAATATACGCAGTAGTCTGGGCCGACTCTTTCATCGAGAGGGCTACGAGACTTTGTTGGCGGAAACAGGGGCAGATGCACTGGATCTTTTGGAAACAGGGCCTGTATCGGTTGTCTTGACAGATTACCGGATGCCGGGACAATCGGGTGTCGCATTTTTAAACGTAGTGAAAAAACGCTATCCTCAGGCCATTCGCATTGTTTTAAGCGGAAAAGCAGATATGGAATCCATTATGACAGGTGTCCGAGAAGGGGTCGTTTCACATTTTTTATTAAAACCCTGGGATAATACTGTGCTCAAAGAGATCGTTCGCAAAGCCATCCAGGAAATGGAAAAGAAACAAGGGCTGTCGGGAAGATGTACTCCCGAAAAAAAAAGACATGATGTCGAGCACCTTAGGCAGGTTGATCCAGGGATTTTGCACGTAAATGAAGCAACAAATGGCGCGATTATCATTGAGGATAGTCAGTTTTGATCTTCCTCTAGTCTGTTTCTTGTAACGCCACAAAAACTGCGTTTGCAATTTTTGCATTCATGGAAGGTGCATTTTTGAGTGCTTGCAAACTTGCTTCCCGAATTTTTTTTAAGCTGCCAAAGTGTTTTAAAAGAGCCCTTCGTCTCACCGGGCCGATGCCTTCCACTTTTTGCAGGGGTGTTTCCGTCATTGCTTTATTTCTTATTTTACGATGATACGATATCGCAAAGCGGTGGGCCTCATCTCGCACACGCATGAGCAAGTGGGTTGCCGGATCCCCCGGAGGCAGTGCAATAGGATCACTTTCATAAGGCAGAAAAACCCGCTCGAAACGCTCGCCGCGTTCTTTGGCAAGGCCAATGAGATCAATCGCCCCCAAACCATAGTCTTGCAGTACAGGATCGACCGAAGACAATTGGCCCAAACCCCCGTCGATTAAAATGAGATCGGGTTGTTTTGTTTCTTTCTGTGTGTCTTCTTTTTTTCTGAATCTGCGTGAAAGCACTTCCGCCATCATGCCAAAATCGTTGGCGCCTTCAATGGTTTTGATCTTAAAATGACGATAGTCTGATTTCAAAGGCAGGCCATTCTCAAAAACAACCATCGAGCCGACCGCGTGTGTGCCCATGATATTTGAAATATCATAGCCTTCAATCCGTGTGGGCAATTTTTTTAAGTGTAGTAAATCCTGTAACATCACCAGTTCGGTCTGCCCACCGGCGCGAACCTTTTTTTGTCCCGAAAGCCCATGCTCTGCATTGTCTTTTGCCAATTGCAGTAGATCTTTTTTTTTGCCACGTTTTGGGCAGATGAGATGCACCGATCCGCCTCTTTGATTTGAAAGCCACTGCTGTAATAATGGTGTTCCTCGCAAATCAAAGGGCAGCAGTATCTCAGAGGGAACGAGCCCCTCTTTGTGGTAAAACTGCTGGACAAAACCGGTGCAAAGTGCCTCATCTGAAATTTCAGAAACCTGTTCAAAAAAGAAATCTTTTCGACCGATGACCTTGCCGCCGCGCACAAAAATAACGTGAATCTCGGCCAAATTCCCATCACGCGCAAGCCCGATCACATCCTGATCGGTTATTTTTGAGGAAGTAATGCGCTGATGTTCTAAGGCACGCTCCACCCGTCGGATTTGATCTCGCAGACGGGCGGCCGATTCAAAATCGAGTGCATCTGCCCGTTGTTGCATTTGCATTTTTAATGTTTTGATCAAGGCTTTGTCTTTTCCTTCTAAAAAAAGAATCAGCTGGGCAATCATTTCGCGATATTCGCCCTGGCTTTGATACCCTGTGCAGGGGGCCAGACAGCGTTTGATTTCGTATTCGATACAGGGACGGTCAAGTTTGCCATCAATCTTGATGGTGCAATTGGGGATGGGAAAAATACGTCTGATAAGGCCCATGATTTCACGCAAGCCTCCACCGGGCACATAAGGTCCAAAATAACGTGCGCCGTCCTGTTTTAATTTTCTGACTTTTTCGAGTCGGGGGTAGTTTTCCAGAATCGGAAGCCTCAGCAGGGGATAGTTTTTGTCGTCTCGCAAGGTGACGTTGTACTTGGGGCGATGACGTTTGATGAGGTTATTTTCAAGAATGAGCGCTTCGAGTTCCGAACCCGTAACGATGGTTTCAAGATCCACAATCCGCGCAATCATCGACGCAATCCGAGGTGTGACATCTCGGCTGGATTGAAAATAACTCCGCACCCGATTGGCCAGAATTTTTGCTTTTCCCACGTAGAGCACTTCGCCGCGTGCGCCCTTCATGAGATAGACGCCGGGTGATTTGGAAAGGGTGTCTAGTTTTTCGTTTATTGTCATCACGATTGGTTTACAATATCATCTCGTGAATAACAAGCATATTATGCATGGCTTTGAGATTGTATTTGGGTCAATTGGGTGCTTCAAAAACGGTTGTTTCTCAGTCGGGGGAAAGGCACAGGTTCTAAGCCTGAATTAAATAAAGAGATGTGGTCTATTTTCAGTTTGTCGATAAGCGACCCGAATCGATTGCTCAAAGCAAGAACAGTTAATAGGCCAGGGAGTTGTAAACTTTTCAGGAAATAACTCTTAACTCGGCAACTATAAAAGATCGCCTATGCTGCATGGGCGATGCTTTTAGTTGCCGAGTTAATAACAAGTATTAGAGTTAACGCAGAAGAAGTCCCAAACTTAGTTGAAATTGAGCTTTGACCTCCGGGCCTGTATTGTAGGTTTTGCAATCTGCGAAACCGCAAGACAGACAAAGCAAAGCACGGAGGCCACATGAGCTATAGTTGAACTGAGTCAATGTGTAGAAAAAAACTGGCGAAAGCTGCGAGGATTTGACTCTCTGGGCAAAGTCATTGCGGGAGTTCAATTTAAGGACGAAATCGAGATAAAGCAGACTGAAAAGCCAGCCCAGATTGCCGCTTGATCAATGCTTCATACATCACATTTGACAATAACTCTAAAACCCTGACGAGGGGAAGATATTATGGAATCTAATGTGCGGAATGATTTAAATTTGAAGTGTGAGCTCGGACAAGTAAAGATCAATGCCTCAATTGCAGAGAAAATAACCTTCGCGACCCAGCAGAATGACGTTCCTGTTATTGCTGACCTAAATATCATAAATACCACCGAAAGTTTACTTGAGAATCTTGAGTTATCTATTTTTTGTGAACCGCCGCTTATTAAACCAAAAATTTGGAAAATTGATCGCTTGGATCCTGATGGAGAGTCTCGGATTAAAAGCCGATCTATTTCTTTGTCTGGCGGGATGCTCTCACAACTGACGGAACGCATGAAGGCTCAGGTAACACTTGAGTTGAAACAAGGTGATAAAGTTTTAACCAGCGAGCAGTTCGATTTAACAGGCTTGGCAAAAAATGAATGGGGAGGTGCGTCCCATATGCCAGAACTTCTGTCGGCTTTTATCATGCCGAATGATCCAGCGGTTAGTAAAATCCTTAAAGAAGCAGGAGAAACGCTAAGGTCGGCAGGGTTTAGGCCAGCATTAGATGGTTATCAATCTAAATCAAGGAAACGTGTTTGGCAGGTCGTATCTTCTGTGTGGTCTTCCATCTCTGCGATGAGAATGGTTTATGCCGAGCCACCTTCGAGTTTTGAAAAAGAAGGTCAAAAGGTTAGAACCCCAAGCGAAATGATGGAAAATGGCTTGGCGACGTGTCTTGATACCACATTGTTATTTGCGTCTGCACTTGAACAAGCAGGCTTATATCCAATTGTTGCATTTACCAAAGGTCATGCCTTTTGTGGCGTATGGTTGCAACCACAACATCTACCATCTTTGACGATAGATGATCCAACAGATTTAAGAAAATATATTGCTTTAAAAGAATTGGTTTTGTTTGAAACCACGTTCGTTACCAATGAACCACCGGTGTCTTTTTCCAAGGCTATAGCGGAGGCAAATAGACAGATTTCAGAGGAACATGAAGCTGAGTTTGTGTATGCCATAGACGTTAAGAGAGCGCGAGGGTACGGAATATCCCCGCTGGCTTCAATCATAGAAAAAGTTGCACGAAATGTGGATGGTGCAGAGACGAGTATTCAGGTGAATTTGGGTATAGAAGAGGCACCAGAACTACCTTCTTTCGACTTGGGGATTGATGACTCTCCGCAACCTGATACTCCAGAAACAAGGCTAGATCACTGGAAAAGGAAACTTCTCGATCTTACCAAGAGGAACAGGCTTTTGAATCTTAAGCCATCTAAAACGGCAATTAAACTACATTGCTCAAATCCGGCTATTTTAGAGGATAAGTTGGCGGCTGGTAAAAAGATAGTTGTTATTCCAATGGAAAAACTATCCGGTGAGAAAGGTGAGCGTGATAACGACCTGTTCGTTGAAAGAACAGGTAAGGATTTTAAAAAGAGTTTTATTGAGTCTGCCTTAGAACGTAATGAAATAGTATCAGACCTTGAGCAAAAAGACCTTGATGCGGGGATGGTGCAATTGTACAGAAAAGCCCGTACGGACATCCAGGAAGGCGGTGCTAACACGCTATACCTCGCGCTTGGTATATTGAAATGGAAGCAATCAGAGCATGAGGAGCGCGTATACAGGGCACCCCTTATTCTTTTACCTGTAAAACTTGAGCGAAAAAGTGCGGCCTCAAGGGTAAAAATCGTACTCCATGACGATGAGCCAGTATTCAACATGACCCTGCTTGAGATGTTACGGCAGGATTTTGAGTTAAATATTCCGCAGTTAGAAGAGGAATTACCGAAAGACCACTCAGGTATTGATATTCCTTTGATTTGGGGATGGGTAAGGAAAGCTGTAAGGGATGTGCCGGGCTTTGAGGTTGTAGAGGAAATTGTTTTAAGTACGTTTTCCTTTGCTAAATATCTTATGTGGAAGGATTTAGCTGATAGAACCGATATACTTAAACAAAACCCATTCGTTCAGCATCTTATAGATCACCCGCGTGACGCCTATGATAACTCGGCATCTTTTCTACAACCAGATGAAATAGATGAAAAAATACAGCCTTCTGAATTGTTTATGCCGTTACAGGCAGACAGTTCTCAGATCGTAGCTGTTCATGCCTCATCTCAGAGTGGGGATTTTGTTTTGGAGGGGCCGCCGGGAACCGGAAAATCACAAACAATTTCCAATATTATTGCTCATAATCTAGCGATAGGCCGCAGAGTTCTCTTCGTTTCTGAAAAAATGGCAGCGCTTGAAGTTGTTTACAAACGATTATGTGATCAAGGATTGGGTGATTTCTGTTTAGAACTTCATTCCAGCAAAGCCAATAAAAAAGAAGTTTTAAATCAGCTTGGAAACTCTTGGCACAAGAGATCGAAGCATACTCAATCCGAATGGCATGAGCAGGCTGAAAACCTATCTAAAATCAAAAAAGATTTAAATGGTTTGGTTAAGGCGTTGCATAGTTCTGGGCCAACAGGCGTAAGCCCTCGCCAAGCGATAGGCCGTGCTGCAAAGTGGAGTGATTTACATCGTTTCCGTTTGGACTGGCCAAATGAAATCAGTTCTGACTATGCGACAGATAAGGATGGACTAAAAAAGTTAGAAGATATTGCAAGGCGTCTTGGTCAAACATTCGGTGAGTTAGACAACAAAGATCGTGAAGTCTTTGCAGAGATACGGCGATCAGAATGGTCGAATGCTTGGCAGGGAAATATTATCGCAAAAGCAAAGAGTTTAGTAACGGTCATTAATTCTCTTATTGAGGCCTTGTCCCAATTTTCTCAGAAATCTGGTTTGCCAGAAATGCAGATAAAAACCATATCTAAAGTTCATGGAATGGCTTTGCTTGCCGAACAAATCCCAAATGCGGCAAAACACGATTTATCTTATGCAATGGATACTAATTACGCAGACGTTTTCGAGTGTCTGGGAAAGAGCATCCAATTGTATGAGTCCTATCACTCAGATAAGGAAATGCTCTCGTGCGAATACAATGACGATAGAATTCTTGATGCACCAATTGACCAACTACTTGCCACATACGAAGTCATAAAATCTCAGCCATGGGGAATTGAGCATATTAAGCATTGGCTTTTTGTAAGAGAAGTAAGGAAGTCTTTTGGGTTGTTTGTAAACCCAAGCCTTGAAAAAGACCTTGTTGTCCTAAAAAGACTTCAAGAATGTAGGTTAAAGATGCAACAAATTTCATCTGAACTGCCGCCCAATACACCTTGGAAAGATTTACAAACAAATATTGAAAAAGCAGATGAAAGTCTTAACACGGCGCAAGCCATTAGAAAAGCCATGGCACAAATCATAGAAAACGTAGATGATTTGAGTGAATTACGTCAGAAAGTCCAAAAGATATTTATTGAAGGCCGGGAACTGCTTCAAGATGGTCTGCCTATTTCATCTTCTGGAGTAAGTTTGCAAGATAAAATGGCCTCTTTTGAAAAATTATATAGCGAGTTTGTTACAGAAATTGATGGCATTAGCGATAACAATCAAAACATTGAAGAATTAGGCAAGAAAGCCAGCGCAATGATTGATATACAGCCCCATATTAACGCTTGGTGCAGATGGCAGGCTGTTTGTCGAGAGGCTGAGGCCAGCGGACTTAAGGGTTTACTCCATGCACTTGAAAATGAAGTTGTAGAACCTCCTAATTCTCTAAATGCATTTAAAACAGCATATTGTGTGTGGCTTGCACCAATCCTTCAAGACCAACGGCCAGAATTAAGAACTTTTTCTGCATTGGAACATGAAGGTAAAATTCAAGAATTCCGAAAACTTGATCAAAGAATGTCTGAGCTGTCCGTTGACTATATCCGAGCAAAACTAAGTGGTGATATTCCTGATCCTCAAGATAAAAATCGCCCTGCCGGTTACGGAATATTGCAAAGAGAGTTGCAAAAAAAAATGCGTCATAAGCCTGTACGCCAGCTAGTTCACGAGATGGGAGATGCTTTAACATCCTTAACACCATGTCTTTTAATGAGTCCTCTTTCAGTCGCTCAATTTTTGGAAGCAGATAGCAGCTTATTCGATTTGGTCGTCTTTGATGAAGCGTCTCAAATTACAGTTTGGGATGCTATAGGTGCCATTGCACGGGCTAAGAACGCTATTGTTGTTGGTGATCCAAAGCAAATGCCTCCATCAAATTTCTTTGATCGAGCAGCCTCTGATGATCAGGAGGAAGATAGTAATTTTGACGACCTTGAAAGTATTTTGGATGAGGCATTGGCCGCTAGTGTCAAACTTCACAGACTTACCGGACATTATCGAAGCAGACATGAGAGTCTGATTGCCTTTTCTAACCACCGTTACTACAAAGGTGATTTGGTTACCTATCCATCTGCTGAAACAAAGCAGAGTGCAGTTTCACTTGTAAGATGTGATGGTTTGTATCAAAGAGGTCGAGGCCGAACAAATCCTGATGAAGCCAAGACTATAGTTAAGGAGGTTGTTGAACGCCTGAACGATGAGGAATTGAGTCAATACAGCATCGGTGTCGTCACCTTAAATTCCGAACAACAAAGATTGATTGATGATCTTTTGGATCATGAACGCAGAAAAAGCCCGGATTTAGAGAGGTTTTTTAATGATGATGTAGAAGAACCAGTTTTTGTGAAAAATCTAGAGACGGTTCAGGGTGACCAAAGAGATGTCATCTTATTGAGTGTTGGCTATGGGCCCGACACCCCCGGTGCATCAACTATGTCTATGAATTTTGGCCCTCTTAACCGCAAGGGCGGTGAAAGACGGCTTAATGTTGCGATTACCCGTGCAACCTCGGAAGTGTTGATTTTCGCAAGTTTTGACCCGTCTATGATCGATTTAACGAGAACATCAGCAAATGCCGTGCGTGATCTTAAGCATTATCTTGAGTTTGCAGATAGAGGGCCTGCCGCATTAGGAGAAGCTGTTCTAAGCGTTGGGGGTATGGATACATACGATTCAGACCTTGAAGAAGCGATTGCAGATGCCATACGCAAAAAGGGATGGACGGTTCACACACAAATCGGAGTGTCAAAATTCCGTATTGATTTGGGAATTGTGCATCCAAACCATCCCGGTAAGTATCTCGCTGGTATTGAGTGTGATGGTGCAACCTACCATAGCTCTCCTTCGGCCAGAGATAGAGATCGTGTACGCCATGCAATATTAGAAAACCTCGGTTGGAGCCTTGTGCGCATATGGTCAACTGACTACTGGAATGATTCGAAGAAAGCAATTGAGCAAGTCGATGAGCGTTTAAATCAATTATTGGAGCAGGATAGACAAAAAGAAACTGAGCAGGAACAAAAGCTGAAGCGACAAGCTGATGAAGTAGTTATTGCTGATAAATCAGAGGACTTAGGTAATGACAATGTTGTACCGTTTATTAAAGAGGAGTCGACGCTAACGAAAAATAAAGATATTCTGTCTGAGAAAGTGAAAAAAAATCTTTCTCCAGATTCTTTTTATGACGATGAATATCTTCCTGTTATAGAAGAAATTAGCAAGAGCTTCATAGACCAGACGGGGCCTATTACGTTTAAATATTTGAGCACCAAGGTTGCCCGTATCCACGGTTTTCAGAGAACAGGCTCTCAAATTAAAAAGCAGGTATGGGCTGCTATTCATAGAAAGCGAAGTCATAATAAGACGCCAGATCAACAAACGGTTTTCTGGCCGGAAGGCGTAAAGATCAAGGAAGTATATGACTTTAACGGTATAAAGAACGATGGTAAAAGAGTTTGGTCAGATGTCCCATACCCTGAAAAACTGGGTTTGGCCGTATCTGTAATCAGTAAAAACTCTTCTAATCCAGTTGAAAAAATGGCTTCTATTATCGGTCTGGGGCGGTTGAGACAGGCAACAAAAAAAGAGTTTGAAATGCTTTTGAAAAAAGCAGAAAAAATACATAAGAGCTAAACTTAAAAATAGGTTCACAAGCATTAGGCGATGAACGATTAGTTAGTGCGGCTCGTAGGTGTATCACTTGGAGGAAAATTAAAGAAAAGGCATATGGAATATTTAAGAAAAAGCCCTCGATGTCAGCAGAGACCATAGATAAACAGGTTGTGCCAGAACATCTTGAATACATAAAATCCTTCGTAGGTGTCGTGGGTGTTGATATTCGCCCGATTTTAGCAAATACCCTTACTCTTGAAGAATTTGAACAAAATATGCTGGAAAAATCTGAAGCTGGAGAGCAGAGACTATTGAAGTATATATCTCATGTTGAAGCAGGAACCATGCCCCTTAGTATGGACATATACATAAACAGGAACAAGCTGCCACAAATTATTACGTTATTAGGTGGATAGCTACTGGAGGATAATGCAAGAAACTCTGAAGAATTTTGAAGCTCCGGCTTTAGTCGGTGGGCTATTCCTCAAATCCTCCAATCGTCTTAAGCCGTTCTTCTTCAATTTTTTTCAACTTTCCTTCCAGAGCTTTGGCCTTGTTCAGAGAATTGATTTGAGGTTGAATGCTTGCATCAAAGGTTTTTTGAATGATATTTGGTGCTTTTTTTTCCTTCATATTTATGGTACTGCCTTCGCTCGAACAAGCGACTGAAGCGGTAATACAGGCCAAAATCAGAAAATATTTTGCATTGATCATAAATGTTCTCCTTCGCTGTAAATGGGTCTTGAATACTTCTTCAAGTTTACTGCGAAAATATGATTGTGTCTTTTTTAGGAGAACTTACTCATTCTGATCGGCCTTAAAAGACCGAAGCCGCAAGGCATTTGTCACAACACTGACGGAAGAAAGTCCCATCGCGGCTGCCCCTAAAATCGGGGAGAGGCGAATGCCCCACAGCGGATAGAGTGCACCTGCAGCGACAGGAATTAGGATAATATTGTAGATAAACGCAAAAAAGAGGTTTTCTTTGATGTTTCTGATGGTTGCGCGTGAAAGCCGAATGGCCCTCGGGATGCCTGTGAGCTGGCCGCTCACGAGAGTCATGTCGGCGGCGGCCAAGGCCACATCGGTTCCTGTGCCGATGGCCATGCCGACATCGGCGCGGGCCAGGGCAGGCGCGTCATTGATACCGTCGCCGATCATGGCGACCCGGTGCCCCTCTTCTTGTAATCGCGCAATCTGATCTGCCTTTTCATCGGGCAGCACTTCGGCGATGACTTGATCAATACCGACGGATTGGGCGATGGCTTCTGCTGTTTTTTTTTGATCGCCCGTGAGTAGTAACACTTTGAGTCCGATTTTATGCAGGGATGCGACGACTGCTTTTGCCTCTTCTTTGACGGTATCGGCTACAGCAATGATACCTAAGGCCGTTCCCGCTACGGCCACAAACATGGGTGTTTTTCCTGATGCTGCCAGTGTTTCCGAGTCTTTTTCAAGTGCGGTGGTCGAAATACCTTCGGCCTGAAACCAGCGTGCGGTCCCCAATAACACGGTTTTTCCTTCAATTTTTGCACGGATGCCTTTGCCGGGCATGGCTTCAAAGTCTGTCGCGTCGGACAAAGAAATGGTTTCTTTTTTTGCTTCATTAACGATGGCTTCGGCGAGCGGATGTTCGGAGCTTTTCTCGGCGCTGGCCGCAAAAAAGAGCAGCTTTTTTGTATCGCCCGAAGGCGCAATGAGGTCGGTGACGACGGGTTTTCCGTGTGTGAGTGTGCCAGTTTTATCGAAGACGACGGCGGTAATTTGATGGGCCTTTTGCAGGGCTTCACCGCTTCGGATCAAGATGCCTGTCTCCGCACCGCGACTAATGCCGACCATGATGGAAGTCGGTGTGGCCAAACCCAAAGCACAGGGGCAGGCGACAATCAGCACTGCGACGGCGGTAAAGAGCGCATGTGTGAGTACGGGCTCGGGGCCGATGAAATACCAAATTAAAAACGAAACCGAAGCAATGGCGATGACCACAGGTACAAAGACGGAGGCGATTTGATCCGCCAATTTGGCAATCGGGGGTTTGCTGCCCTGGGCCTCTTCAACCATGCGGATGATTTGGGAGAGGGCCATCTCCGCGCCCACTTGTTTTGCGACAAAGACAAAACGGCCCGTTTGATTCATCGTCCCACCGACCACGCGATCTCCGATGCCTTTTTCAGCCGGTAGGCTTTCCCCCGTAATCATGGATTCATTGACGGCCGAATAGCCTTCAATGATTTCTCCATCGACCGGAATTTTTTCTCCGGGTTTGACGACGACACGATCTCCCACGATGACATCGCCCAAGGGCACGTCGCGTTCTTCGCCATCTTCCTGAAGAATGCGTGCAGACTTGGCTTGAACGCCCATCAATTTCCGGATGGCATCCGAGGTCTTTCTTTTTGCACGATGTTCCAGTAGTCGCCCCAGCAAAATGAGTGCGATGATTGCGGCGGAGGTATCAAAATAAACGGCCGTATTGATATCGCCGGATTCCAGTGCTAAGGGAAAAAAAGTCGCGACAATGCTGTAAAAATAGGCAGCGGAGGTGCCCACGGCGATGAGGGTATTCATGTCGCTTGTGCGGTGACGGGCGGCACCCAAAGCCCCGCGATAAAATGGCCAGCCTGCCCAAAATTGCACGGGGGTCGCGAGCAAAAATTGTATGATTCGTCCTAGGTTTTCAGTGAGTCCGAAACGGGGGCCTAAATGCATGACGGCAAAAATCGCAAGGGTGAGCGATGTGGCCACGGACACTTTCTTTTTTAGAGCGGCTTCTGTTGTGGCTTCTCGGTCTTTTTCTGTTTCTTTTATATCTGTTTCGTCTGTCTCGATAATGTCGTAACCTGCTGATCGCACGGTGTTTTTGAGTCTTATGGTATCGGTGAGGGTTTCAATATAGGAGATCGTCGCTTTTTCTGTTGCGAGATTAACACTCGCTTCAAGCACTCCGGGCGCTTTTTTGATGGCCCTTTCTATCCGTCTCACACAGGCGGCACAGCTGATTCCACCGATTTGCAATGTACTTTCTTGCTGATGCACCGTATATCCCATTTCATGAACAGAGGCGACTAAGTCAGGCAGGGATGCTCTTTCATTGAATTGAATCGTGGCTTTTTTTGTGGCTAGATTCACGGTGGCGTGGATGACGCCCGCTGTTGCCTTGAGCCCCTTTTCCACTCGTCGGACACAAGAGGCACAGGTCATGCCGGAGACGGGGAGATCAATGCGTTTTTCTTGTTGCTGTTCAGGCATTATTCTTTACTCTGCTGGACTGATTTCTTCGAATAATACCATGTGGCAAGTCGTTGGGGGGAGATACCACAAAAATAGAAAAGTAGAATCAGCATGTTTTTGAAACTATTCAAAAAATAGCCCTGTCGTTGCCAACGTCGCGCGGAGGTCGTGACCGCCTCTTTGAGTAAAAGCATTCGCCCTGTTTTATTTAATTTCTGGACGAATGCAACATCTTCCATCAGTGGAAGTACCGGATACCCACCCAGTTCTTCAAAAATGATCCGGCGCACAAAAATGGCTTGATCCCCGTAGGGCAATGCCCAATAAAAAGAGCGCAGATTTGCAAGCCACGTCACCCAAAGCATAAAAGGATGTCTGGAATCAATCTGAAGCCGGAAAGCGCCGCCAAGTATGTTTTTATTTTTCATCGTCTGCAAGACCCGTGCGATGCCATCGGGCGGAAGCTGTGTGTCGGCGTGTAAAAAGAGTAGGATATCACCTGTGGCTTCTTTTGCCCCTGTATTCATTTGCGTGGCTCTGCCTGCTGGGGCATTTATGGCAATACGACGTGTGTCTTTGTTTGAGGTTTTTGCCCAGGCCTGAAGTAGGGCGCCGCTGCCATCACTGCTTCCGCCATCAACAATAATGATTTCGTCGATGGGCTGTTGATGAAGCGCGTCGAGAAATCGTGGGAGATTTCTCGCTTCGTTTCTGAGCGGAATAACAACTGAGATTTTTTTGTCTTTCACTGTATCTGTTACTTCAAGTCATTCTGTTTATTTTATTGAAAGAAAAGGAAAAACCTGATTATAATGTTTCCTGTTTTTGTCTGTAAAGGGATCTGCCCATCTTGGGTGTGGATGCCATAAGAAAGGTTTCTGTGTTGACCGTTCCGGGAGACGAAATCGAGGTCCCCTCGGTTTCGCCCAAAGCCAATATTCTGAATCGGTTTATTGCAAAATTCTTGGATTTGCTGATTGTTTCTGCGATTGTGCAGATTCCGCTTAATGTGAGTTTTTTAGCCGCACTGTCTTATATTTTGATTGCGGATGGTTTCGCCGGGGGCCGGAGTCTTGGAAAACAGATGATTGGTCTCCAGACCATGGTGCCGGAAACAGGACGCGAGATTACCTTCAAAGAGTCCATCATTCGCAATATGCCCTTGGGGCTTGCTTATCTCTTGTTTCAAATTCCTTATATTGGATGGTTCTTGGGGATATCTCTGGCCGGGTTTGAATCTTTGTTGCTAATTGGCAATGCAAAAGGCTGTCGCGCGGGGGATGAACTCGCCAAAACGCAAGTGCTCGATTATACTATTTTAGAGACCGATAAAAAATGAAAGAGAAAATGTCAAGCGGAGTAAAGAAAAGATGGGTTTAACCAGTAGTATTTTAGGGTGGTTTTCAAACGATCTGGCCATTGATCTGGGAACAGCCAATACCTTGGTGTATTCACGTGGCAAGGGCATTGTGATCAATGAACCCTCTGTGGTCGCGATTGAAAGGCGCTCTGAAAAAGTGGTGGCCATTGGAACCGAAGCCAAAAGAATGTTTGGACGAACGCCGGGCAACATTATTGCCATTCGCCCCATGCGTGATGGTGTGATTGCTGATTTTGAAGTGGCTGAAAAGATGTTGAGTTACTTTATTAGAAAGGCACACAATCGTACTACTTTTGTCCGACCCCGGGTGATTATTGGCATCCCCTCAAAAATTACGCAGGTTGAACAACGCGCAGTACGAGATTCTGCGGAGCTTGCGGGTGCCCGCGAGGTTTATCTAATTGAGCAGCCCATTGCTGCGGCCATCGGGGCAGGCATGCCTATTTCCGAGCCTTCGGGAAACATGGTCGTCGATATTGGTGGAGGCACAACGGATATTGCGGTGATTTCGCTGGCGGGAATTGTCTACTCAGAGTCGGTTAAAACGGCCGGGGATAAAATGGATGAGGCCATCGTAAGTTATATCAAACGAAAATACAATTTGCTCATCGGTGATCACATGGCGGAGCTAATCAAGTTTGAGGTGGGATCGGCCTATCCCTTAAAAGAGAAACGCACCTATATGATTAAGGGGCGGGATCTTATTTCCGGAATTCCGAAAACCCTTGTGATTGAAGATGGTGAAATTCGAGAAGCCTTGGCGGGTCCGGTTTCTGTGATTGTCAATGCCATTCGGGTGGCCTTGGAAAATACGCCCCCCGAATTAGCCGGAGACATCATTGATCATGGTATTGTTTTGGCGGGAGGCGGTGCCCTTTTGCGTGGGTTGGATACACGGATACGCGAAGAGACCAATCTGCCTATTATTACGGTGGACAATCCCTTAACCACGGTCGTACTCGGCACGGGAAAAGCCTTGGACCAGCTGAGTCTGCTGCGAAAAATTGCGATCGCTTCACAATCTTCTGGGAGATAAAAAACGCAATTTTTTTTGACAGTCGTTTCATAAAAGGGGAGAAGCCTTTCTTGTTTCCCGTGCCTACCGCAGTCTCGGCTTTCTGTCCCCTGAGTGTCTGTCCGCGGTAAGGTTTTTAAAGATGATCTACCTCGCGAGTTTTGCAAAAAAAGGTGCAGCCCTTCTTGTTTTTCTGATCGTCCTTTTTTTTATCTTTTCCCCTGAGACACAAAAAAAACCCCTGAAACTGCTCAGTCTTCCTGTGGAAAACTCCGTGTACTATCTTCAGGTGACTTCAAATGGTTTTTTTGACGGTATTTTTGAGATTTGGGACGGTTATATTGATTTGATGGATGTCCGGGAAGAAAATTTGAAACTCCTTCATGAAATTGATCGTTTAAGATTGGAAAACAGCCGGTTCAGGGAAAAGGACGTTTTGACAGAGCGGCTCAAGACCTTATTGGATTATAAGGAGCATGCTGATGTCGAGATGGTGTCGGCCGAGGTGATTGGTCGCAACCCTTCTCAGTGGTTTGATACGATTATTCTTAACAAGGGCAGTATGGATGGTATTGCGGTAGATATGGGAGTTGTCACGCCGATGGGTGTTGTTGGAAAGGTTATCCATGTTGGATCGCGGCATGCCCAGGTACTGCTTGTTTCGGATTTTAATAGTGCGATCGGGGCAAGGGTGTTCCGTACGCGGGATGAGGGAATTGTTCAAGGGGTGAATGTGGATTCACTGCAACTCAAGTACTTATCGCATGATTCCAAGGTGTCTATCGGCGATCTCCTGGTCACTTCCGGCATGGAAGGCAGTTTCATTAAAGGGCTTAATATCGGACGTGTTGAAGATCTTGAGCGACGCGACGGAGAAATGTTCCTAAAAATCAAAACCACTGTGGCGGTTGACTTAAACAAGGTGGAAGAGGTTTTGATTATCCAATCCATTCAAGACGAGCCATGAAAAGTGCGCCTTAGCACGATAAGGAAAGAAACGGATTGAATTGGTCTTATCGAATTCTCATTTTTCTCCTTCTGATTCCAGTGCAAAGTATTCTTTTAGAGAAGGTGAAAATCGCCGGGGTCAAACCCGATATCGCCCTGATTTTTGTTTTTGTGATGGGTTGGACTCAGGGGCGAAAGGTCGGGGGGCTTTGGGGCCTTGCATTGGGTGGTCTGATTGATCTTTTCTCCAGTGGGGTGCTGGGTCTTGCGCTGGTGCTTAAGGGTGTTGTGGGTTTAATTGCAGGGGGCTTGGGGAAATCCTTTCTTCATCTCTCGCTTCAGAGTTATGTCATCTTTTTTGTTGGGATTTCCTTGCTACATGATCTTGTGGGGATTTTTTTTCTGCATGAATTTGTTCTGGAAGACCTCGGCGCGGTGCTCACAGGAGAAATTCTCCTGCGAGCGATTTACAATACCCTACTGGCGATTATTGCTATTCTGATCGTTTGGGAAAAATCGACTCAGAAAGGAAGTTTTGCATATGGCGGGGCGATACTTTCCCCAGGAAGAAAATCGGGAGCTCGAAAGTAAAATATATTGGTTCTTTGTCATTTTGGTCACTGGGCTGGTCTTGCTCTTATTGCGTGCATGGCATCTTCAGGTTTCCAAAGGGGCCTACTATTTAGAGCTTTCTGAAAACAATCGACTTCGTGTGGTGGAGACTCCAGCCCCCCGTGGCCGAATTTTTGATCGTCATGGGGACCTCCTGGTCAACAATATCCCGAGCTTTAATCTCTATCTGGTGCTTGCAGATATTCAGGATCGCACACGTGTCCTGGAACGTCTTTCAAAAATTGTTGAAGTGAGTCCGGATGAAATTTCAAGGCGTATTGAAAAAAGAAAGAAGGGTGATCCTTACGCGCCCATCAAGATTAAAGAAGATTTGAGTATGCGAGAGGTGGCTCGGATTGAGGGTCATGGTTTAGAATTACCTGGCGTTAAAATTGAGGCTGAATTCAAAAGGGACGCGGTTTCCGGTCCGCTTGCGGCCCATTTGCTCGGATATGTCGGTGAAGTTACACAAGATCAGTTGAATAAAGAAGCCTATGCCCAGGTGAAAAGTGGGATGATTATCGGACAGTATGGCGTAGAGCAATCTTATGACGCTATACTCCGTGGCACACCCGGAGAAAAAAAGATTGAGGTGGATGCCTTAGGACATGAGCAGCAAGTGGTTCAGGAAGTTTTGCCTGTACAGGGAGATGATATTTTTTTGAGTCTGGATCTTAAGATTCAAAGGGAAGCGGAAATGGCCTTGGGCAATCGCCCTGGTGCGATTATTGCGCTTGATCCCGCGAATGGGGATGTGCTTGCGATGGTGAGCCATCCGGCCTTTGATCCCAATCTGATGTCGGGGGGTATCTCTTCAGAAGTATGGCAGGGTCTGATCCGAGATAAAGACCGCCCCCTCACAAACCGAGTGATTCATGGTTTATATCCACCGGGCTCGATCTTTAAAATTGTCCTTGCCGCAGCCATTTTGGAGACGAAGGTTGCCAAGGCAGAAGATAAAATAAAATGTCGGGGTTTTGTTCGTTTTGGCAAGCGGGATTTTAGAGACTGGAAGAAGTGGGGGCATGGTGAAGTGGATCTCCATCGTTCGCTCGTCGAGTCCTGCGATGTGTATTATTATGAGTTCGGACGTGAAGTGGGTGTGGATAATATCGCAAAATTTTCCAAGCTCTTTCACTTAGGCAAACCCACAGGCATCGATTTGGCTTATGAAAAGGGCGGGCTCATCCCGACGCGGGCCTGGAAGGAAAAACACTTTAATGAACCCTGGTATCCGGGAGAGACGCTTTCTGTTGCCATCGGGCAAGGTTTTGTATCGACGACACCGCTGCAGTTGGCATCCATGATTGCTTCTGTCGCGGGAGGCGGAATTTGGTATAAACCCCGTCTCTTAATGAAAAGTCGAGATCACCGCACAAACCAAATCACCTTAGCTGCTGCGCCAGTCGGGGATAAAATTCCGATTTCAGAAAAGACCCTTGAGGCCATTCGTAAGGCTTTGGCCGGTGTCGTTTCTGAAAAACATGGTACAGGGAAAAAGGCACGATCAGATCGTTTTTCCATTGCAGGAAAAACGGGTACGGCCCAAGTCGTGGGGCGAGAAACCCATGCATTTGATGCCGTACCGGAGGAACTGGCTGACCATGCCTGGTTTGTGGCTTATGCTCCCTTGGATGCACCCAAAATTGCGGTGCTTGTCTTGGCCGAAAATGGCGGACACGGGGGCGCTACCGCGGCGCCGCTGGCTTTGCGTGTGATTGAAGCTGCACTGGGCACGCGTGATTCCGAATCGGATGTGCCCAAAAATGTGGAGAAACAACCCGTATCGCAAGAAGCATTGGAGAATGACCATGGCTGATCAGCCCATGCTTTCGCGTTACGACAAACTTCTTTTTGTGGTGATTTTTTTGATTCTTGCAATTGGTGTGCTTTCAATCTACAGTGTCACAGGCGGGACGCTTGAGAGAAGTAAGACGCCCTTTTACCTCAAACAGATTTCTTGGATTATCGTCGGTTGGATCATTTTTTTAGTGATGGCCTGGGTGGATTACAGAGAAATGGCACGTTTCGCATATCCAATCTACGGGATAACATTGTTTCTGCTTGTTCTAGTGCCTTTGATTGGGCGGACAGGCATGGGGGCACGGCGTTGGCTGACTCTGGGGTCTTTTTCTTTCCAACCTTCGGAGCTTGCTAAAATTGGGCTTTTGTTCGCCTTGGCAAAACATTTTTCAGATGATTATCCCAACGGCGGACTGGATCTCAAACGCCTTCTTATTTCTGGAAGTTTTCTCTTTCTTCCTTTTGTCCTTATTTTGAAACAGCCGGATTTAGGCACCGCACTCTCTATCTCAATTATTTTTATTAGTATGCTGTTTGTCATTGGTTTACGTTCCAGGTTTCTCATCTATTCATCACTCATTACGGCAATGCTTTCCCCTTTTATTGGTCAGTTGGTTTGGGATAATCTCAAGGGCTATCAGAAGCGGCGGCTCTTTACATTTATAAATCCCATGGAAGATCCAACCGGAACAGGGTATCAAATTATACAATCCAAAATAGCCATCGGATCAGGGGGGCTTTTGGGGAGGGGGTTTTTAGAGGGAACGCAGAGCCAGTTGAAATTTTTACCGGAGCGACATACTGATTTTATCTTTTCTGTACTGGCAGAGCAGTGGGGTTTTGTGGGTGTGCTTGTGCTTTTTGTGCTCTTTTTTTTAGTGATATTATGGGCCATTGATGTCGCGGTGAAAGCAAAAGACATGCTCGGATCGCTCTTGGCTGTGGGCGTTATTGGGCTGATTTTTTTCTACTTTTTTGTCAATGTCGGTATGACCTTAGGGGTTATGCCCGTTGTCGGTGTCCCTCTTCCGCTTGTGAGTTATGGTGGAAGTGCCATGGTAACAACACTTGGAATGCTTGGGCTCTTACTCAACATCAAGGTACGCAGGCTGATGCGATAAAAATCGGGATGACATTCATCCATCACTAAACTATTTGCGTCATGAAGATGTGAGTTAATTGATTTTTATCTCTCATCTTGAATTCATTTTTTGAAACGCAGATCAATGTGGAAGGCTTCGAATGAACAATTCCAGAAAGAGGATATGAGATGGCAACAGAAATTGTGATCAATGTCGCACGGGAGGAATCGCGTGTGGCATTGATCGAAAACAAAGTGGTCACTGAGTTGTACTTTGACCGTAAAAAAGAACGGGGCATTGTTGGCAATGTTTACAAGGGGAAGATCGTCAAGGTGCTTCCAGGGATGCAGGCGGCTTTTATTGACATTGGCATGGAGAAAGCGGCTTTTCTCTATGTTGCTGATATCATGATCAAAAAATCGGTTGAGGTCCGGCCTGTGAAAGAAGCGGTTGTTTCTCAGAAAAAGGCCCCTGCGATAAAGCATGAATTACCTGAAGAACCTGAGTTACCTGAAGCGTTTAAAGAATGCGAAGAAGGTGGCTCGGATAGGGTCGAATCCGAAAGCTCGGGAGAGGGCGAAACGCTGGAAGCCTTTGAAGTTTCTGACAAGGCTGAGGCGAGTGAGGACGGGAAGGACAAGCAAGAGGACGAGGAAGAAGAGCTTGATCTGGAAGAGAGCACAGAAGAAGACCCTGTCTCTGTGGTCAGACGTCCAAAAAAGAGATCTTCTCGGGCCATTGAAGACTTGATCAAAGAAGGCCAGGATATTGTCGTTCAGGTTTCAAAGGGACCCATTGGAACAAAAGGTCCACGTGTGACGACCTATGTTTCTTTACCGGGGCGCTACTTGGTGTATATGCCGATGGTAAATCATGTGGGGGTCTCACGTCGTATTGGAAAAGAGGGGGAGCGTCAACGTCTAAAAGAGATGATCCATCGGGTCAGAAAAAAGGGCTGTGGTTATATTGTGCGCACGGTGAGTGATGGTATTACCGATGAAGAATTCAAACAAGATGTTGATTTTTTAGAAGTCGTTTGGCAAAACATCTTAAAAAAAGGTGAAAAACAGAAGTCGCCGGCCCTGCTGCACAATGACCTTGATCTTGTTTTTCGTACGGTGCGTGATCTTTTTACAAAAGAAGTCAAAAAATTGATCATCGACTCTAAAAAAGAACACGATGGCATCATTGAGTTTGTCGGGACTTACCTGCCTTCATTTCTTTCCCGGGTTCACTTATGGGATAACAACGAACCCATCTTTGATGCCTATGGCATTGAGATCGAAATTTCCAAGATCAGAAACCGTCGGGTCTGGTTGAAGTCAGGCGGTTATCTTGTCATTGATCACGCCGAAGCGCTCACCGTGATTGATGTAAATACGGGTCGTTATGTTGGGAAACGGGATTTAGAAGAAACCATTTTTCGAACCAATCTCGAAGCCGTGAAAGAAATTCCCGCTCAAATGCGTCTGCGTAATATCGGTGGCATTATCATCATTGATCTCATTGATATGGAAAAAGAGCGCAACCGTGAGAAAGTGATGAAGCTACTGCATGAATCTTTTGTGGGAGATAAGGCTCGGGTTAATATCTTAAAAATGTCTGATTTGGGGCTGGTTCAAATCTCACGTGAGCGCATTCGAGAAGACATCCTGAGTATTCTCTGTGAGCCTTGTTCCTATTGTGATGGAAGGGGTTTTGTGAAATCCCCGACGACCGTCAGTTACGAGCTGTTTCGTGAAATCCGTTTGATTGGTGCTTCCCCGCGGGATAAAAAGATTATTATCGGCGTACACCCTTCTGTTGCAGCCCTGCTTTATGACGAAGCGCGGCATGAGGTCGAGGCACTGGAGGCCCAATACAAGAAGAAAATTATCATTAAGGCCGATTCCAACCTCCATGTCGAACACTACGATATCGTGACTTTGTAACTTTCTGCTCAATTGCCGTGATCTTCTTTAATCGTTCTTGAAAGAAGATCACGGTTTTTTCAACTCAAAATGATCGATCTGATATCGGAACGTAGGGCCGTCCGTGTTCTCCCTCGTAGATTTCGCGGGGTCGGAAAATGTGGTTGTCTTTGACTTGCTCAAATGCGTGTGCGAGCCAGCCTGTCACTCGTGCCATTGCAAAAATCGGTGTAAAAAAGTCGGTCTCGATTCCCATTTTCTGATAAAGAATACCTGAATAAAAGTCTACATTGGCATAGACTTTTTTACCTGCGAGAAATTCCTCTCCCACTTTTTCGACCTCAACGGCAATTTCGTAAAGCGGTGAGGTGCCGAGATGTTTAAAAAGCCGTTTAGCCAGTTCCTGTAGGATGATGGCACGCGGGTCTTTGACTTTATAGACACGGTGACCGAGCCCCATAATTTTTGAATTTGTACGGACTTTTTCTTCAATATAGGGGCGAACTTTATCAATGCTGCCTATTTTTGAGAGCATTGATAGAACCTTCTCATTGGCGCCCCCATGAAGTGGCCCCATAAGTGTTCCCACAGCAGAGGAAACGACGGTATAAGGATCAGAAAGTGTAGATGCTGTGACCAGGCCGCTGAAAGTTGAGGCGTTCATGGTGTGTTCCGCGTGCAGGATCAAACAGGTATCGAATATTTCTGACATGACTTTGTCCGGGACTCTTTCGCTTAACATATAGAGAAAGTTTTCGGCAAAAGAGAGGTCATCTCGGGGTTGCACATGGTCATCACCCCGTCGAAGTCGCGCGTAGGCGGCAATGATTGTCGGCAGTTTTGCAATGAGACGCACGGCTGAAATATATTGTATTTCTGGATCTTGCACGTCCTTTGCGGGATAAAACATTCCTAAGGCGGCAACCGCCGCTTGAAGTGCATCCATGGGATGTCCAGATTCGGGCAGACATTTAATCAGATCAATAATTCTATATTTGATCCGCCGATGGGCACGAATGTCTTGGTCAAATTTTTCCAGTTGTTTGGGATTTGGCAGGTTGCCGAAGAGCAGTAGATAGGCTGTTTCCAGAAAATTGCTTTTTTCGGCCAGGATCCCAATGGGGATCCCGCGATACTCAAGCAGCCCTTTGGTCCCGTCAAGATAACTCACTTTGGAGCGTGCGGCAAGCACCCCGGCCAATCCGGGTGAATAGTTTTCCATGATCCGACCCCCTTATTTTTATACGGTATTGAAGCAGACAACTGACCTCTATTTATTTTAACTGAGCTTGGCGGACAGGTAAAGCAAAGCAATATTTATTGCCGTTCTCCGGTACTGAAACTTCAATCAAAGACCTGTTATAATCCGTCGATATGGTATCTGAAGTGATTGGCACGGGGCGTGCGTTGCCCAAGCGTGTTGTGACAAACGAAACACTTGCAAAACAGTTTAATATAACGGCTTCTGAGATTCTCCGAAAGACGGGTATCGAAAAGCGCTACTGGGCAGAAGCTTCCGACAAACCTTCCAGTCTTGCCGTCGCGGCGGCTCAAAATGCGCTTGAGGCCGCAGGCTGTCATTCGCGAGATCTTGATCTGATCCTGGTGAGTACGACAACACCCGATATGTATTTTCCTTCAACGGCCTGTCTTGTCCAGCGGGATTTGAAGGCGCGTACCATTCCCGCCTTTGATCTGAATGCTTCTTGTTCCGGGTTTTTATATGCCTTGTCACTTGCAGATCAATATATTAAAAACGGCACAGCAAAAACGGTGTTGGTGGTTGCGACTGATTTAAAGTCTCGATTTATCGATCGAAAGGATCAAGCGACGGCGATTTTATTTGGTGATGGTGCGGGCGCAGTGATCTTAAGAAGAGGGGATTGTGGTATTCAAAAGATCACCTTGGGTGCAGACGGGGCCTTTCATCAACTCATTGATCTTCCGGGTGGAGGCGCAAGTCTTCCGATTACGCTTCAATCTTTAAAGGAAGAACGTCATTATATGCGAATGCAGGGCAAACGACTTTTTCGTATCGCGGTCCGAAAAATGGAATCAACGCTGACCCGGTTTTTGAGTGAGGTCTCTCTCTCCATTGATGAAATCGATTTTTATCTCTTTCATCAAGCCAATTTGCGGATTTTAGAGGCGCTCTTTAAACGGGTTTCACTGCAAAGGCACAAAACAGAGATCACACTTTCTCAATTTGGTAATACCTCCTCTTCAAGTATTCCCATTGCTTTGGATGTTGCCGTGCGTGCCGGAAAACTCAAAAAGGGAGACCGTGTGGTTCTTTCGGCCTTTGGTGGTGGGGTCACTTGGGGAAACGTCCTGCTGCATTGGTAAAAATAGGGGTGTTAAAGCTTCCTTTAGAAATCAATCCTTCCTCTTCTAAAAGATCTCATGTTATAATCGCCCTTTATTTTTATTAGGAGCCTGTTGGACTGAGGTGATCGTAGCGAGAGAAAGTCATTTTGAGTCCATTTTTTTGATTATTTAAGGCGAATATCGCGGATATTTAACGAATATGATCGGAGAAATGGGCCACAATGGCTTTTTCGCAGTAGATTCATCCTAAGTCGGACAGGCTCCTCGAGAGACGCGAGAGTGGCGGAATTGGTAGACGCGCCAGATTTAGGATCTGGTGGGATTTCCTGTGGGGGTTCAAGTCCCCCCTCTCGTACTCAAATGGTGGTTTTCTGTTTTGTATGATTAAGGGGAGCGCGCTGTGTCGCGTATTTGACATCATTAAGGAGCGGACGATAAAATGTCGACGCCCGACAAAAAGAAGAGGTCTATGAAAGTTCAAATCAATGAAATTACATCCGTTAAGAAGTCCCTCACCATAGAAATTCCAGAAGAGGTGGTTTCAAAAGCCTTTTCCAAGGCCTATGCCAACCTGGGTCGGCAAGTGAAAGTGCCAGGGTTTAGACCGGGAAAAGTCCCTCTCTATTTATTGGAGAAAAAATACGGCCCTTCTGTCACTGAAGACATTATGCGAGAACTCGTGCCCGATTATTATCAAAAAGCGGTTGAAGAAACGGGCATTTTTCCCGTGGAATTTCCTTCTTTTGACAAAATTGAGCCCAAAAGAGGTGAAGCCCTCTCTTTCACCGCAACGGTCGAAGTGAAACCGGTCATCACGATCAGTGACTATAAAGGTGTGGTTGTGCCCTTGATGGAGACTATTGTGACTGATGCCGATGTGGATGGGGCGCTTACGGCGAAACAGGAGCAGCATGCACAGCTTGAAACCTGTCTCGAAGACCATGAGATTGTCTCCGATGATTTTGCCATTATTGATTTTGAAGGCGCTTTGCATGGAAAACCCATTCAAGATGGAAAACAAGCGGGTTATACGATTCAGATTGGTTCTAAAGCTTTTCCACCCCCTTTTGAAGATGAATTACTGGGGAAAAAACAGGGAGATGTTTTTGATTTAAGCATTCCTTATCCAGAGGATTTTCAGAATAAAGCCATTGCGGGAAAGTCCATTGATTTTCACATCGAAATTCAGGAAATAAAGAAAAAAGTTTTACCCGCGCTTGATGATGAATTTGCGAAGGATCTTGAACATGAAACCTTAGAGGAGTTAAAAGCCAAAACCAGAGAAACCCTAGAGGCGGAAGCAAAACACAAACAAGAACATGATCAGAAAAAAGCCCTGATGGATAAACTGATCGAGGCAAACCCTTTTGATATTCCTGCTGCCTTGGTTGCACATGAATTAAAAACCATCATGGGTTCTTTTCCGGACCAGCAAGGTATGTCTGAAGATTCAGAAAAAAAAGAAGCTTTAATGCGGGAGTTGGAGCCCTTGGCCCGTCATCGTGCGGCTGAGAGCTTGATTCTAACGCAAATTGCGGAGCAGGAAGATATTGCGGTGGGCGATGCGGCGGTCGAGGCTGAGCTTGAGGCGATTTCCAAAAGACGGGGTGCAACACTCAAAGAAGTTAAAAAAATGTTTTATCAAAAAGAAGGGGCGTTAGAAGGCTTAAAATCTCAAATGAAGGAATCTCAAGTGCTTGATTTAATCTATGCACAAGCAAAATTTGAAGCGGTGGCAGAAGTCGCAGCCGATACAGCGAAAGGAGAAAAAGCCTAATGTTAGTGCCGATGGTGATTGAACAATCCAGCCGGGGTGAACGCGCCTACGATATTTATTCCAGACTGCTGAAGGATCGTATTATCTTTTTGGGAATAGGGATTGATGACAATGTTTCAAATTTAATTATTGCCCAACTCTTATTTCTTGAGGCCGAAGATCCAGAAAAAGATATCTTTATCTATATCAATTCTCCTGGTGGTGTCGTGACCTCAGGGATGGCCATCTATGATACGATGCAATATATCAAACCCGATGTTTCGACGATTTGCATCGGACAGGCCGCGAGCATGGGTGCCCTCTTGTTGCAAGCGGGTGCGGCTGGGAAACGTTATGCTTTACCTAATGCGCGCATTATGTTGCACCAACCCAGTGGTGGGTTTCAGGGTCAGGCAACAGATATCAGTATTCATGCCAAGGAAATTCTTCGTGTTAAAGCCAACTTAAATAGCATTATCGCCAAACACACGGGAAAAACGGTTAAAAAGATTCAGGATGATACCGAGCGCGATAATTTTATGTCCGCTGAAGAAGCAAAGACTTATCGTCTTATTGATGAGGTGATCGAACATGCGGACAGCATTAAGAAAAAATAGGAACAAATAGTTAGATCGTTTTTTTAAGGAGAATTATGGCAAAGCAAGAAAAAATAGACAGCCTCCTACGGTGTTCCTTTTGTGGAAAAAATAGGGACGAGGTCAAGAAACTGATTGCAGGCCCGACCGTCTATATTTGCGACGAATGTGTTGATCTTTGTAATGACATTATCGCTGAGGAGTGGGAAGAAGAGAAAGACGAACGTTCTTCATCAACGCCAAAGCCCGTGGATATAAAAAAGACCTTGGATCAGTACGTCATTGGACAAGATCAGGCCAAGAAAGTCCTTGCTGTTGCGGTTCACAACCATTACAAACGCGTGGCATCAAATGCCCAAAATGATGATGTTGAGTTACAAAAAGGTAACATCTTAATGGTGGGTCCTACAGGAACAGGCAAGACCCTGCTGGCGCAGACCCTGGCGCGCATTATTGATGTTCCTTTTACCATTGCGGATGCAACAACATTAACGGAAGCCGGTTATGTGGGCGAAGATGTTGAAAATATCGTGCTGAAACTGCTTCAAGCGGCTGATTATGATGTCGAAAAAGCAGAGCGTGGCATTGTTTACATTGATGAAGTCGATAAGGTGTGTCGGAAAAGTGACTCCCCCTCTATTACACGAGATGTTTCCGGAGAAGGAGTTCAGCAGGCCCTCCTGAAATTGATCGAAGGCACTATTGCAAATATTCCACCGCAAGGCGGACGAAAACATCCGCATCAGGAATTTATTCAGGTCGATACGACGAATATTTTATTTATTTGTGGTGGGGCTTTTATTGGATTAGAAAATCATATCGAAAATAGAATTTATAAAAAATCCATGGGTTTTGGTGCAGACCTTAAAGCCAAAGGGGATAGAAAAGTCGGAGAACTTTTGTCAAAAGTCCAAGGTAAAGACCTTATCCAGCATGGTTTGATCCCAGAATTTGTCGGGCGTTTGCCTGTTGTGGCCACTTTGGATGACTTGGACGAAGCGGCATTGGTGCGGATTTTAAGTCAGCCTAAAAATGCTTTGGTTAAACAATACGAAAAACTTTTTTCTTTGGAGAAGGTTAAACTCAAATTTACAGACAGCGCACTCGCAGCGATTGCGAAAAAGTCATTTGAGCAAAAAACGGGTGCCCGTGGTTTACGTTCAATTCTTGAAGAAGTGATGTTGGAGGTCATGTACGAGATTCCCTCACTTAAAAACGTAAAAGAATGTCTCGTGACAGAAGAAGTCATTAAAGGTGAGGGAGAGCCGCTTCTTTTGTACGAACGTGAAAAGGGGATTAAATCGGCTTAGTGTAAGGGACAAGCCCTTCTTAAAAAGCCTCCCATTTTCTTGAAAATGGGAGGCTTTTTTTATTTACGCTTTTTCGCGCTGGCTTGTGCCAAATCGACGAGTTCTTTAAGGTTCATTGCGTAAACCTGGATCTGTTTATTGGTATCGGCGGTGACAATTCGCCGACCCGTATCACTGAAGGCAATGCCATTGGTGAAACTAGAGAGCCGACGTGTTGCAAGCAGCCCTTTTCCTGAGGAAAGATCCCAAATTTTTGCGGCCTTGTCTGCGCTGGTGGTCGCAATTTGTTTGCCATCTGAACTAAAAGCAACACCCGTTACTGTGTCTGTGTGTCCCACAAAAGTATGCAATATCTTTCCAGAGGGGACCTCCCATATTTTTGCTGTTTTATCGCTGCTGGTGGTCGCGATTTGTTTGCCATTCGGGCTAAAAGCAACGGCCATCACGTCGCCCTGGTGTCCTGAGAATCTTGTCCTGATTTCTCCTGAGTTGACGTACCAAATGATGACGGTTTTGTCTATACTGACGGAGGCGATGAGTCTTCCATTTGGGCTAAAAGCAACATCAGTGACTGGTCCGGAATGGCCTTTAAGGCTGATCAGTGTTTTTCCCGTTGTAGTGTCCCATATTTTTGTTGTTTTATCTGCGCTGGCTGTTGCAATCCGCCTTGCATCAGGACTGAAGGCGACACCGGTGACCGATTTGGCATGGCCTTGTAGTGTGAGTAAGATTTTTCCGGAGTCTGCATCCCAAATTTTAGCTATTTTTCCTGCATTGGTCGTCGCTATCCATTTTCCATTAGGACTGAAAGTAACACCTGTGACTTTGTCTGAGGAGTCATTCAGGGAAAATAGGGCCGCTTGTGAAGGTTGATTCCAGACCTTTGCGGTTTTATCTAAGCTTGAGGTGACAAGCTGTTTGCCATCAGGGCTAAAGGCCACAGCACTAATAAAACTTGCATGTCCTCGGATGGAAGCACGCATCTTGGCTGAATGTGAGTCCCAAATTTTTGTTGTTTTGTCCCAACTACTTGTTGCGATTTGTTTGCCATCGGGACTGAAGGCCACACTGGTGACTGTGCTGAGATGTCCGTTAAAGGCAAGTAGGACTTTTCCTGTGCGGACATTCCACATGCGTGCTGTTTTGTCGGTACTGACTGTGGCAATTCGTTTGCCATCAGGGCTGAATGCAAGTCCATTCACGCTGCCAGAATGTCCTTTGAGGATCGTGTGGTTTTGACCTGCTTGATTCCAAACCCGCGCGGTGTTGTCTGCGCTGGCTGTTGCGATCCATTTGCCGTTCGCACTCACTGCAACATGGGTAATGCTGTCTGTGTGGCCTGTGAGGGTCTGTAATATTTTTTCAGATTTTATATCCCAAATGATCGCCTTTTTATCTTTGCTTCCTGTGATCACCCGTTTTCCAGTGGCGTCAAATGCAAGGTGAGTGACCCCGGCAGTGTGTCCTTTCAGGGTTGAAATGACTTCTCCTGATTGGGCATTCCAGATTTTTACGGTGTGATCGGAACTTGCAGTGGCGATTTTTGAGCCATCGGGGCTGAAGGCAACCCCGTTGACACTGTTTTTGTGGCCTTCCAGGAAGCGCAGTGCCTTCCCGGTCTTTGCTTGCCAAATGATGCTTGTTTTGTCTGTGCTCGCCGTTGCGATTTGTAAACCATCCGGACTGAAGGCCACGTGATTTATTTTCATCACATGACCTCTTAATGTTGCTGTTTCACTTACTTTTGATGAGTGTCTTACGAGTCGGTCAATTTGTACGCCGAGTGTATCATCCAGTCTGACGGGTTTTTTTGTGGCTTTGAGCATTAAGGCGAGTTGTTGTTGTTCCGAATTAAGTCCCAAGCGTGGCTGGGGAACAGTGGGAAGTTTTGGGGTGGCAAGTGCAACTTGTTTTGCTTTTGAAGCAGCGAGCGCCCGTTTTTTTTCAGTTTGTTTGTGTTTGGCTTCGGTCTTTTGTTGTGCAATTTGTGCTTGTTTTGCTTTTGCCGCAGC
>CAYVHO010000014.1:74663-76836 GCA_964451325.1 uncultured Nitrospira sp.
CTTTTGTTGTGCAATTTGTGCTTGTTTTGCTTTTGCCGCAGCGAGAGAGAGACTTTTTTCAGTTTCTTTACGTTTTATTTCAGCCTTTTGTCGTGTGACTTCGGCCTGCTTTGTTTGTGTTTCTGCTTTTTCTCGTTTCAACTCGGCTTGTTTTTGTGCCTTGTCGGCCTGCTCTACTTTTGTTGTCGCGATTTGAATACGTTCTTCTGCTTGTTTTTCTTGATTGAATGCAAAGAGTGTCACGCCAATCGAGAGGAGTAAAATAGCGGCAAGTGAGGCGGAAATGCGTCGAAAGCGTTGCGCCGTTTGTATCGCTTTTTTTGTCTGGTTTTTAGAATTTATGAGTTTTTGTTTTACCGCAATATCTTCGAGATCTTTTTCATAGGCTTTGCGATCTTCCAGGAGAATAGGTGCCAATAGGTCGTGAAAAAGGATGAAACGGCCGTCAGCAAGCGGGCGGAGGATGCGTTCTCTGTCTATGAATGCCCTCAAAATTTTTGAAATTATTTCCGGTGTGCTTTTACAGGATTTGCTCAGTGCGCTCAAGGATACTGTGGATTGTTCTCCCTCGGAAGTCACTAGACAAATAGAGCATTTTTTTGCAATCTCTTTTAATTCGCCTTGTCGGTCAATGGCGCTTTTGATATGCTTTTTAAGCAGCGATGTGATGTCGCTCAGGTTGTTGTAGCTTGAAAGGTTTAAGTCTGAAATTTCTTGTTTGACTGCGGTTTCCCAGAGTTGGGAGAGAAGCAGTTGTAAATACGATGCCTCAAATCCGACTGTCGCCTGCGTAATTTCTTGATACTGAAAATCTTTGAGTTTGCAAGCTTGTGAGGGATTGGCGAGGGGTAAGTCCGCCATGATTTGTTCGACGAGTTCGATGTCGACGCGTACAGGATCCTTTGAGGAGGACAGTCGATGATAGGTCTGTAATGGTTTTTCGATCGCATCTCGTACCTGATCTGGACTTAAGGGGTTCAGGCGATATGACCTTGTAAAAAACTGAGGAATTTTCTTTCTAAAGCGATCAAGCAAATGCAGGTTTTCTTCTCGGATAGCAATCAGAAACCTAATCCGTGGGTCGGCGTGATTAATGGCCTCAATGAGCTCCTTGTCTCGCTCTTGTATTTCCGTTTCGGTTCCGGATTGACTCAGATATTCTTCAAATTGGTCGAGCAGGATGATGATATTGCCATCAAGCAGTTTTGTGGCTGTGGTGAGTACGGATGAAAGATCGGCATGCGTATCCAAGTCCTGTGGTGATTGTTCTTCGAGAACATCGCCTAAAACAGATCGAAGGCTTTCTTTTAATTTTTCCGTTTCGTTGAGTGCTCTGACATCGGGTTTTTGAGTCAAGACTGCGATTAATTCTGCTTTGATTATTTGTTTGAGGGATGAAAATCCGTTGGTTTGAGTCCCCTGGTTTTGTTCCCGCCAATCATTAAAAGAGACGATGATCCGTTTAAAAGAGATATTTTGTGTCAGTGGTGTTGGTATTTTCTTGCGTAGTGAGGCAATCACACCTGCATTCAAAAGGGAGGTCTTTCCGACGCCACTGCTTCCAAAAAGGAAGGTGAGTCGGGCGGTAAGTAAGGAGGCGATTATCTCTTGTGTTTCTTGTTTTCGTCCGAAAAAATAGGCCTGATCTTTTTCTTGAAAGGAATAGAGCCCTGGATAGGGTGTATCTGTCAATTTATTTTTCATATCCACCTCAGGTCTTGCACATTTGTTTCTATGTCTACAAAGGCATAAGAAACAACGCGAATGAGGGGCTTAGTCAATACGAATTTGTGCGATGCCATGTGATCTGGATTTCGCTTGACTTATACTGGAAATCCTTAGAGGCTGCAATTTTTTGTGTTCTTTTTTTTGCCTCACCTTAATAAAATTAGGATAGAAAACATTGAGCATGCTCAAATCTTGATAAGCCTTCCCAAAATAAAAAAACGAATAAAAATTAAATATACTTAATATAATTTAAATCAACGAATGGCGAATTATACCATATTTATTGAGAATATGGGGGTTTTTGGAGGAATAATTCATAAACTTCGTTCTTTATTTAGGCGATTAAAACAGGCTCTGATATGGTCTGGCGTGCGTCTTTCGAGAAATTGAATCACTACTGTCCCGTTAAATTATCGAATAAATTCAATTGGTTAGGCATGTGGCA
>CAYVHO010000015.1:0-75104 GCA_964451325.1 uncultured Nitrospira sp.
TGCTGAACCTCTTTGGGTGAGATTGCCAGCCTGACTTTTTCAGCAAACCCTAATTGTAGAAATGGGGATGACCAACAAACGGTTTGTATTTTGGGTTAGGTAGAGTGCCGGACGCGCGATTTCAAGCAGGTAGAGCGCAGCGTATGAACAATTTTCATCAAAAAAATAATAGGCCGAATGCATATCCCGCATTTCCCAGACATGACGCACGATTCGTAAGACTTCCGCTTGTGTGAAGTTTAAATGGTACTCCCAAATATCACGATGTTCGATTGCCGTGTATTCCCGTATTTTTTCATGGTAGGGGCGCGTGTAATAATAGCCGTGGAAGCCGCCAAATATTCCCTTCAAGACGTAAGAAAGCCCTGTTTCTTCTTTGGTGTGTGCGGCATAGTTGAGTGCTGTGGACAAAAGTTCGGCCCCGTGGGCGCCGTCAATACGGAGGAATGTGTGTCCAAACAAAGAGGCCGGACTCCCCATATAGGCGACCGGGAAAATGAGTGTGAGGGACTGCGGGTTTATCTCTGCAAGTGCCTTTTCGAAATCAGAACAGACGACAAGGGGCAGGCGAGATTCGTCTATTTGCAATTGTGTTTTGATCCAGGCATAACGTGCGACAAAGCGACAGCGTGCGTGTTCTTTTTTATGAACACGTCCTGCAAAAAATCCCTTGAGTGTCGCCTCCATTTCTGCTTGAGGATGGCTCTTGCCATTTTTTGAGAGAAAAAACTGCGGGTCGTCCACTGTGCTTTTTCGCCTGCCACCCCGCTCAGGCCGATAATGCAAGAGGAGGTTCCAGTAGCGTTGTTCCGAAAGCTTGTTTTTACGCGTTTTTTCAATCAATTGCTCAAGATACATCTCTGTTGCCCCGACAGAAATACCAGGTGCAAGCATGATCAGAAAAACGAAAATTGAAAAGGCGACGTTTGTTCGCAAATCCAGCCCTCGACTTGAGGCCGACCGACAATGCCATTAAAAACCGGCATTGTCGGTCGGCCCGGGTTATGGGTGTCATCTGCTGTTATTGGATGAATGCCTGAATGACTTTGTCTGCAAATACCAGCACATCTTTTGTCTGAGCGGAAATATTTTTGATCCTGTCTTTTGCCGTTTGATGGTCGGATTCGGGGATTTCAAACATCGTAAACAGGGTTTTCAGATACTCACCCGAACGGGATGATTTTGATCCGGGTCGTTTTGATTTTGAAACGCCGGATTGCATGGATGCCCTGCTGAGTTCTGTGATGATACTGCTGTAGTTTCCGACGATGAAGGATTTGGCTTTGCGTTTTTTGATGTCGGTGGGCGTCTCCGTGACGCCTTCCGGAACCAGGGTGACAAAATAACTGTTGGGTGCATATTCATAGGCTGCACCGCTCGCATAATCTGTGGTGGTGGAAAGCGGACAGGCCATGCACCAGATGACATTTGAAATGACCCAGCCGTTCATTTTGGTGTCCATCTTCATCATCTGTTTTGCATAGCCGTCTTTTGAAAATTCAACAATATTATCTGACTTTCTTTTTAAAGGGAGAATGGTGGGTGTTTTTCCTAATGTTTCTCCATTGATACTGATCGTGACGTCGTCCGGTGAAGATTTAAAGGTCACGGGTTGTGTACTCCCGCTGATGAGGCTTGCGCAGCCACTGTTCAGAAAGAGTAAAACGGCTCCTAAAATAAAAGATCCCAGTCTGCTTTTTTTCATGTGTTTCTTTGCCTCCCTATTCAATAATTTTTGCTTTGAGTGGATCTCCCGTCGTCCGATGTAAGAAGGCGACGGGAGATCCTATTGGACGATCATTTGGGTATGTTACGGCTTTTATTCCGGGCATTCCCCAAAGAGACACTGGGTATTGACCTCATAATTTCCACCTTCATCGTTATTTACATCTGACAAAAGCACGTGGTAGTTTCCGGTTTTTGTCAGAGTGGGAGTAGGAACCTCACTGAAGAAGTTGGGCTCAACCACCATGGAACATCGGCCACCACAAGTGCCTATATGGAGAAGAATTCCATCGGGATCATAGATTTCCAATTGCGGATCCATAAAATCTGCTACGGCTGAAATTGTGATCCTGATGTTTGTTGCGTCTACGCCATCGAAAACAAAGAAATCATGATCTGCCGCATGATTGATGGTTTCTTGTATTGGAAGGTCGTAGAGGATTTTTTCAGGTGTAATCAGTGGAGGGAGTCTCTCCAACTGAATGGTATATGCTCCACCTTCATCGGTGTTGACATCCGACAAAAGTATGGAATACGTTCCCGTTTTCGTGAGCGAATCTGAAGGAATTTCAGTGAAAGTTCCCGGCTGAACAACGATTGAACAGCGTCCTCCGCAGGTGCCATTGTGGAGAAGTATACCGTCAGGGTCTCGTAGTTCTAATCGCGGGTCCATAAAATCTGCCGTTGCCGAAACCACGACTCGAATGACATCTCCAGTCGTTCCCGCAAAATTAAAGGTATCTCCATCCGAGTTTGTATCGATTCTGCAATCTACGGTGTGATCCCCGTATTTCATCATCGTGGGTTCACTGCCTTCGATACATGCGACTTCGGGCTCCCCGGCGGGCCTCACACCCGATGTAGTAAAACTTTGATTTGCACCGACCGTTGTACCGAAGGCGTTGAATGCGACCGCCCTGAAGTGGTAGGGGGTTTCCGGGCTGAGATTATTCAATGCTGAGGAGGAGATGAGACCCTCAAAACCATTGCCCAATGTTTGTAGTGAGGTGATATTCCCGTAGCTCGCATCTGTCCCCCATTCAAAATAAACCTGAGTGGTGACACCTTCTGGATTGATGTTTGCGAGGAGTGTTGCACTGGATGCGCTGATATCTGTCGCGGTATCTGTAAGCACGGTGGGCGGAATTTCACCCGGAAAACCGATGGGCACATCGACACCTGAGTTGCCGATTGTTTGTGTTGCAAAGGCCTGATCATTTCCAAAAACAAGATCTCCGCCGTTACTTGCGACCGCACGGTAATTGTAGCCTGTGGCAGGTGTCAGCCCGCAGAGCATCTCGGTAAAGGCTGTATCGCTTGTGCTATTTCCTGCGGTTCGGATTGCGGTTTGGCTCCCGTAGTTTGAGTCCAGACCCCATTCAAACCAGGCGACCACTTCAAACCCGTTTGCATTTATTGTGTTGTTTAAATCGACACAGGTCGTCCCAATATTTGTTGCGGCATCCGTTGTGAGCGTCGGTGCGATGCTACCGACGAACCCTAAATTGACTGGAACGGGTGGATTTTCTCCCGGTGTCAGTGTGACGCCGGATGTTGTGCCTGCATACAGCGTCGCACTGCTACAGTCACTTGCAGCAAAGGCCTGTCCTTCAAACAAGCTATTTGGCCCGGCGCTTAATGAAATGTTTTCAAAGGTGATGGTTTGGCCGGGTGTGACACTTCGGCATTCGCTGAACAGGTTTTCTGCATTTCGGCTGATATCAAGTTTGACTGAATTGACCTCAGCCGGAATTGTTGCAATGGCTTTTGATTGTGTGCCTGCTTCAAGTGCTGCGGCTCCTCCCATTTGAACCGTCACCTTTGAAAGTTGTGTTTCCGTGGTATTTTGACCTGCGGATGGATTGCCCTTTCCGCACCCAGAAACAATCCCCATCACTGCGACCCAAAAAATAAAAAATATGTTTCTAAAGCGATTCATCTCTTCCCCCTTTTTTTGTTTTGAACATTGTTAAGTCTGTTTTTGTATTTGTTTGCCCTCATGTTTATGAGATAAGGCCATCTGGTGCTTGATGCGGTTTTGTGCTGGATCTTTCTTTGCTCATAAATTTTATATAGCAAGGCAGGTGCCAGGTGGGTCTATTGTTTTTTCGGGGGAAGAATTGGTTCTAAGGTGTTGATTTTAATGTGTAAAATTGTTCGTGTGCTCTGTTTGATATTGTGTCTGAAGTTAATTCCTAAAACGGTGCACATGGTTTACCATGCATGGTTTTCTGCTGAATACTGGGGCGATTCTGTTTTGTGAGGTCGGGTCTTTAAGGGTGGATCGGCAGATAAAGCGGGATGTTTATTTGTTGTCCTGTTTTTTGTGTGCTTTTGCTGTGAAGCGTGTATTTTCCCGGAATGTCCAGTCTGTTTTTTTCGTTGTGCCACAGCATTGTTTTGCTTGTGAATACCTCGTCCGTCATGAAATTTTTAAGACGAGCCGTATTGATTTTGAGTGTTTTCTTTTTTAAATCCAGGATGGCTTTTCCGTCTGAGAGGTGATAAGAAAGTATTTTATTTTGGTATATTTTTATATCAAGACCTTGGATGACTCCTCTTGTGACATAGCCCATGCCTTTTAATTTGATCCCGTCTTTTTTTGTAGGCAGAATTTCTAAAAAGGGGAGCAGCTCAGGTCCTCGTTTTTTAAGAGGATCGAGATAAAGTGAAATTCGGAGCTTCTTGATAAGGGCTTCATTGACCGATTTAACCCTGAAAATAAAAAACTTTCTGGGAGAAATTCTGAATTGATCGGCTTCTATTTTAGAAACCAAATTCCCCTCGTGATAAATCGCATGGCTAAAGCCTTCGATTATGATGGGGGATGTTGATGTTTGATGAGGTTTCGGAAGCATGTGAGGACGTTTTGTTTGATTGAAGCCCCAGATAAAAAATCCGACGAAGAGGCAACAACTGAGTATCAAGCCTTTTTTTATAAGGGTGCTGTAGGTCATCTTATTCTATCCGGGGAGGCGGTTTTGTGCCCCCCCGGTTTCCATCTGTTTTTGTGATCAGGAGGGCGTAGGAGGGCTACCGCCGGGATTCAGATCATCAATGATGTCAGGAATGCCATTCTTCGGGGCCACATCCTTATTGATATCGGCACCGCTGATAATGCTGCCTGCGACACTTCCGTCGTCATTAAAGAGGCTCGGAATATTGCCCGAAAAGGAGGGGAGAAGGCTGTTGAAATCCACCATCCCTAAAAAAAACGGTTGAAGCGTGAAGGTCACGTCATCCGTGGGGTCAAAAGGATTTTGATGATCCACGCAGCTTGTTGTGTCGTTTAAACATCTCAAGAAATCGTTCAGAATCACCTGCCCGGTATCAATTTCCATAGCAAGCGACGCCGGAGTATCCCCCGGATCACCTAAAAAATTCACGAGATCGTCCGTTTGATCGTCCCCTTCGTTTTGAATTGAAGTGATGGCCATGAGTGTGTCGTTCACCCCGCCGATCAATAAAACCTTCACTTCAGCCAGCTTTGAGGCGTCTTGCAGGGCGAGCATTGTCGCATTTCGCGCGAGGATATTTTCAATGGTGTCTGGCGCGGAAGCGATTTCTGCATCGATATCAATGTTCAGATCATAGGCGTCTTGTATCAGGATGAGGGCAAGTGCGCCCTTCATGCCTGCGCGTAAAACAAGGACGTCGCTGTGGTCAATTTCAATATTCTCGTTTTTAAAAACGGTCTTAAAATTAAAAGATGTCGAAATCGCATCCAGATTTGAGATAGCACCCGAAACTTCCTTGCCGACGAGATTGGCGAGAAGGTGTTGATAGTCCGCGCCGGTTGGGGAATTGGTCGGCAGCGGTTCCCCGTCATCAGGACACATCCCTTCCTGTGCATCACCATTTGCACGGCGGGCGGCTGAGGTATCGCAGCCAAGTTTATCGAGATAGTCTCCCACATGGCTGAGATCATCGGTGTTGCCATCGGACAGGGTGTCGAGAGGCAAAGTGGCCACACGGATAAGGGCATAAAAAAACCGCGCGGTGTCTGCATCATTTGAAGTATCGCTTTCGGCCAGCTCGGCCGCTTTCTTGAAATAGGTTCTTGCTCCCTGAAACCATTCGTTTTTGAAAGCAGACAATCCTTTTTGCAGCAATTGCGCCAGGGTGAGTCCTTCGGTATCGGGATTAAACAAGCGATCCGGAATGGCTTCATTTGCTGCGACTGAAACAATGCCGGAGATATCTACAGGATTGTTTTCTGGAACCGCGCGTCCAATTTGACCCGCGACTTCTGTATTGACAAAACCCAGGCTGATTTCCGTTTCGCTGCCAGGATTGAAGACATTTGTATCGGGTGTGCCGTCGCCATCCGCATCAAAATACATGGGATAAACGCCGTCTCCGGTGATAAGAAAAACCCTTACATTTTCTCCGATGGGGATGCTCTCTAAGACAAAGTCAAAATTTCCCTGCGCGTTTTCTGCTGTCCCGTCTGTGTCCGTTGAATCGACAATATCGCCCGCATCATTGACCGCAATGATGGTCGTGCCGCTGACACTGCCTGATATTTTAGTGGTCGCTGTTGGTGGTGCTGGGTTTCCTCCGCCACCACCACCGCTACAGCCGTTTACAATGAATGCGAATAATACAATGCCCAATCCTAATTTTTTTAAATGGTTCATTTATTTCTCCTTGTTTGGTGATTGTTTATTGTCTCAAATACCGCCACGCAGGGAGAGAGTCACCCGCCTGTAGGTTAAAATGGTCTTCCATAATTTGTCGTTATTTGAAAATTGAAGTCGTCCTGATTCGTTAAAATTTGCTAATGGTGTATTCCCTCACTCAGGGGTTTGCCTCTACGAACCTCATGACGTAAATGTAGAGACGAATCTGTGTGTTCGTCCTGATTTTTTTATATGGCTTCAAAGGGTTTATTTCGTTGGCATGGGGTAGACATGTCGGTCTGCCCCTATGCTTCCTTTCATTTCTTGACTCAATATTTGTGTGCGTGTAGAGTTTCATTGAGATAAATGCCTTAATCTAAGCAGGAGACCCTATGAAATTGCATGTTAAAATCGAGCAGGATGAGGCAATTATGTCGCGGAAGTCCCTGCATTGCCCGGCTGTTTTTCGCAAGGTAAAACGCATGAAGAAGCGATTGACAATATCAAGGAGGCGATAGAAAGCTGGTTGGAAATCATGGAGGCAAAACAAGCCATTGATCCCGCCCATCTGACTGAAGTTGCGGTGTAGTGGATAAAAAAGTGAAATCCATTTCTGTCGCTGAAGCGGTTCGTAAGTTCCAGCGCGCTGGCTGGAACGCCGCGCGACAAAAAGGGTCGCACATAATGATGACAAAACCCAGCGATCAGTGGACATTATCCATCCCTCAACACCGTGAACTTGGCCCCGGCCTGCTCAATTGATCCGGCAGGTAGGGTTTACGATTGAAGCCTTCAGCAAGCTTTGAATTTGCTATTTTCGTTGGTTCCCGTATTTTCACAAGCCTTATAATCCAACATAAAAGCTTAGACCTAAGCCTTCTGTTTTTCGTGTTGCTTCATTAATGTTTCTCATTGTGTTGTGATTGATCGCATCAAAAATCACTGCACGACGGGGATATGACTCAAGAAGTCAATGTTGTCCAATACGGAGTAGTCGTATTGATAGAGCCCGTTTTTTCCGATGACGTGTGCGCGTTTCTCGTACAAAACAATGTCTTCCGATAATTTTCCGGGAAACCTTTCTATTTCAATCAGATTAAAGGGATTTTCAGCGTTAAACACCTTCAATCCTGAAGTGCCATCTGCAATAAATAAAGTGGTGCCATCAATTGCGAGACCATTCGGATTGTCGAATGAATAGGATTTGATCAAGGTCGGTGATGACAAGTCTGAGACATCCAGAATATCGAGTCGATTGTCGCCTCTTCGACAGCCCCTTCCGGTGCGCAGCGTGACATAAGCGATGTCGCCATTGACCACAACCGGATCACATTGCCAGGCGTGTTGGTAGTTTGAAATCAGTCTCGGGTCATCTGGGATACTGATGTCCACGATCTGCACCCCGTTTCGCCCGCCCACAAATAGGGCCGTCCCATGGGGATAGAGTGTTTCGATGTTGGGTGCGAGTAGGGTGGCGTTGATATAAGTGGGCTGAAGATGGTCCACAATCGATACGGTTTTCAGTGTTTCACCTGCCAGCAGATAAAGATAATCATCCACGATTGTGATTCTTGCGAGAGAGCCATTGGCCCCTATGGATTTATCCGAGGGCGATGAAGGCGCAGCCGCGCCCCCTCCTCCTCCGCCACCACTGCCGCAGGCACTGATCAAAAGGGCTAATGTAAATACAAGGAGATTTCGAGTGATTTTTTGGATGCGATTCATTTTAGCTGCTCCTCGAACAACCGGGGGCAATACCGTCTGAGCCATTGGTGTTTGCAGGCGCAACGCTGACCCGCTCTCTTTCGACCACCACCCCTTTTTCTTGATCAATGTCTTCATTCCAAGCCGTTTCTTCTGCGACAAAAGGTTCGTTGGGATAAATATCTTCCAGTCGCCCTGTCACCTTAACGGCCTTGGGATCGCTGATATCCAGCGCGACAAGATCCACATAACTGTCTGCATAAAGCACGTTGTTCTTCATCGCCAGATCAATATTGCCGGGAATCCTGATAAAGGCGATGGGTTTCGGTACGCGCGGATTGCTGTTATCAAAGACATGCACGCCTTCAAAACGCTCGTTGATAAAGATCAAATGATCTTTCACCAGTATTTTACCCGGATTTTTCAAAAATCTTGAGGCTTCGGACTTCACCGCGGTGCGGAGTTTTTCAAAGGATAAATAAACCGGGCGATAGGTCTCGCGTCCCGGACTGCTGGGATATGAAATCTGTACGGTGATGAGAGAAAGAAGGCTCATCACACAAAGACATCTGAGCACACGGTGCATTATTATTTTCATTGTTTATCTGTCTCCAAAAGGTGTTTTTTCGCGTATCAAAACCGGACTAAAAAGGACAGGGTGAAATTTTCTTGGTCTTCACCCTCTGAGTCTCCGGCAGAAAACTTTTCAAAAGAGAGCGCGGTGGCAAAATTGCGTGTGAGGAAGACCTCCGTATTGATGCTGAAGATTCTGCCCACTTGATTTTTGTTATCACCCGTATTTTCACAAGCCCTGCAATCTAATCGAAAGTGTAGACCCGGCTCCTCTGTGTTTATAACTCTGTTTGACATATAACCATTCCGATGATATGGTTTTCCATATGAAAACCACGCTCAATATTGATGATACGGTCATGGCAGAGCTTAAACGCGAGGCCGTTCTCCAGCGACGCACCATGTCTGAGATGGTTGAGACGGCATTGCGTACGCTCTTCAAAAACCAGAAGAAAAAAGAGGATATTCCGCCGCTTCCAACATTTTCCAGTGGGGGTGCATTCGTCGATATTTCTGATCGGGATGCCTTATACCAAGCCATGGAAGGCAGATAGTGCTCGTTGTTGACACCAATATTCTGGTCTACGCGGCGGATACCGACTCGCCCTTTCACGTGGCCTGCCGTGATTGGTTGGCGCAACAACGGCTTCGTGTCGAAGCATGGTATACCACTTGGCCCATCATCTATGAATTTCTCAGGGTGACGACACACGCAAGAGTAATGAAGCAGCCCTGGTCCATATCGGAGGCATGGCATTTTGTGATCGCCTTGATCGCGTCGCCGGGTCTTGATTTTCTCGTTCCAAGCGAACGCCATGCTGAAGTGGCGGCTTTGCTCATTTCCGAACACCCCCACCTTTCCGGCAACATTTTGCATGATACGCACACAGCCATCCTCATGCGCGAGCACGGCATCCACCAGATCTGCACACGCGATACGGATTTTCATCGCTTTAAGTTTCTTGAAATTGTTGATCCCGTTCATCTCTAACATTAATAAGACCTTCTGCCACCTTCCAAATTGAAGATGCAACCATCACCGTTTATCCCTATTTATTCCAAAAATCGACAAAATATCATAATTATGATATTTTGTATCGAGAAACCACAATCACGGAGAAGCTTATGCCACTCATCAGACCCATGTCCGATTTACGAAATAGGGCGAACGATATATCCAAGCTTTGTCACAAAGAAGATCAACCGGTCTTCATCACCAAAAATGGAGTTGGAGATCTTGTTGTGATGAGTGAAGCCCATTACGAACGTCTCCACAGTTTGCTTGAGCTCTATCAAACCCTTTCAGAATCCGAGGCCCTTGACGTTGCAGGTGAAAAAGGGATCTCACACCAAGAGATGATGACGCGGCTAAGGGAAAACATCGCTTGAGTAAACCTTATGAAATCCGCTACTTAAAAACAGCAGAACGTGACCTTCTCGATATTTTCAAATATATAAAAAAAGATAATCCTTCTGCTGCCGCCTTCCAACTTGAAAAATTTGATGCCTCTATTTTTCTGCTCGCCCTCAATCCATATATGGGCATTGTTCCAAAAGATAAACGTCTTAAGACGCTTATCTACAGAATATTAGTTGTTGATCAATACCTCGTGTTTTATGTCGTCAAACCAAAGATGATACAAATCCGTCGCGTGATTCATGGCGCGCGGAGGTATCATTTTCTGTTTTGAGTGACAAGTGAGGGCATAAGCCCTTTGTTCTTAGAGTGCATATTATCCGTTGGGATAGTCCCGTTGTTCGGTTTTCCCTTTCAGTTATTTTCCAAGCCCGCCCGATTTTATTGCCTCAAATACCGCCAGGCTAAGAGCGTATCACCTGCTTGTACATCAAAGTGATCTTCCATGATGGTGTTGTTATCTGCGAATTCAAGACGCCCTGTTTCGTTGAAATTGGCTAGCGGCACATTTCCGCATTCGGAAGTGATATTTGTCGCTGTTTTACGGATACGATTGTTGCCATCGACTCCGTAAGAAAAAGTCACCTCGCAGCCATTGCGATCAATCTCTTTCCATTCGGCTTCTGTGATTTCGACTTTTGTGCCAATACCAGAGTTTCTGTCGCGTCCCCAGTCTCCGTTGTCGTCAAGCCCCAAAGAATTCACCAAAACCCACTTTCCCAGCCAGGGCCCATTCGTATTTGTTGCGCCTGCACCATCATCGCCGCCACTTCCGCAAGCCGTGAGTGTGATGATAGAAAACGCGACGAGCAGCCATTGAATCCTAATTTTGTTTGACTGAAAATTTTTATTGGATCTTTTCATGGCGATTTCTTCCTTTCGTATCTCTCGTTTATTGAATCCCATTGAGGGCAAGCACAGGGGCTTGCCCCTACACAAAGAGGCCAACAAAAGACTCGCCCGGTTCACGATTTCTTTTTTATTGGTTCTCGTATTTTCACAAGCCATATAATCCAATCAAAAGCGTAGATCTGAGTTCTCTGTGTTCGTTTGTAGGTTCAAGGGGTTTGTTTTATGAGATGAGGCAGATGTGTGGGTCTACCTCATCTCATATTTAAAACCTTCTAGGTTTAAAACTTTGAAATGACGATATCGTCGATATACCAACCCGAACTGACATCAATACTGTTACCACAACAGACATTCTCTGCCGTATGTAAAAAGCCGATCCGAATCGTCTTTCCCGCATAGGCCGTCAGGTTCACGTCTTTTAGTGTCCAGTTTATTGAGACATTAGATACTGCGCCTCCCTCATTCATCCAAGCACCCCAGGTTTGGGTCACAGGATCAAAAACTGAAATCTGGACGCGTCCAGAATCTCCAGCTGAGTATGAGAACCAATTCTGGAACCGTAAGTGAATTTCCTCATTCCCTGTTACGGTTTGTACTATCGTCGGAGCACTAATAAAGCGGCTGTCGATATTTGCTCCATAATTCCCATTCAGAATTGTTCCGGCACACTGTGTACCGTTAAAACAACTAGCAGGGCCCGCTGTTGGAAGACCTACCTCCCACATCCCGAAGCTTGCAACCCAATCAAGCGCACCAGCCTCAAAATCGCCAGTAAAGACCGGTGCTTTCTTCACCACTTCGACATCATCGATATACCATCCTGAGCTGACGTCAATGCTATTGCCACAACAAACATTCACAGCCGTGTGCAAGAAACTGATCCGAATCGTCTTTCCCGCATAAGCTGTTAGATCCACATCTTTTAGCGTCCAATTGATTGAGACATCGAAGATTGCTCCCCCCTCATTCACCCAAGAGCCCCAGGTTTGGGTCACAGGATCAAAAACTGAAATCTGGACGCGTCCAGAATCTCCAGCTGAGTATGAGAACCAATTCTGGAACCGTAAGTGAATTTCCTCATTCCCTGTTACGGTTTGTACTATCGTCGGAGCACTAATAAAGCGGCTGTCGATATTTGCTCCATAATTCCCATTCAGAATTGTTCCGGCACACTGTGTACCGTTAAAACAACTAGCAGGGCCCGCTGTTGGAAGACCTACCTCCCACATCCCGAAGCTTGCAACCCAATCAAGCGCACCAGCCTCAAAATCGCCAGTAAAGACCGGTGCTTTCTTCACCACTTCGACATCATCGATATACCATCCTGAGCTGACGTCAATGCTATTGCCACAACAAACATTCACAGCCGTGTGCAAGAAACTGATCTGAATCGTCTTTCCCGCATAAATTGTTAGATCCACATCTTTTAATGTCCAATTGATTGAAACATCAGAAACGGTTCCGCCCACATTCTCCCAGGCACCAAATGTTCCGCTGTCTGGATCGAGAACTGCGACCTGCACTTGTCCAGAATCTCCAGCAGAATACGAAAACCAATTCTGAAACCGAAGATGAATCTCCTCTGCGCCGCTAACAGTCGGCAAGACGATTCTTCTAGCCCCACTCGGGCTCTCTAAGCGGCTGTCAATATCGGCTCCATAGTTACCGTTCAAAATCGTTCCGGCACATTGCACACCCGTAAAACAGGTACTTGGTCCCGCAGTGGGGAGTCCGAATTCCCACATGCCAAAACTGATCGTCCAGTCAAATGCGCTCGTTTCAAAATCCTCTGAGAAAAGGATTTCGACGGTTGTGACATCGAATTTGGCGGTTGCTGATTGCTCAGAGTCCATCGTCAGGTCGCAATTGCCGAGCCCCGAACAATCCCCAATCCACCCCGAAAACACGGATCCTGAGTCTGGTGTTGCGGTCAGGGTCACAGGGGTGCCTTGGTTATAGTCCTCAGTGCAATCACTGCCACAGTCAATGCCTGTAGGCACAGATGTGACTGTGCCTGTTCCGGTTCCAGCGGCGTCCATAAATACATCAAGTTTGAAGGTTGTTGTTGGTGTTGCATCAAACTTTGCGGTGACCGACTGAACCGTACTCATCGTTACGGTACAACCCGCCGAACCTGTGCAGGCTCCGCCCCATGCCACAAAAACAGAACTTCCGTCGGGAGTGGCTGTGAGTGTGAGGTCTGTCCCCTGATTATAGAGTTCATCACAGTCGCCTGGGCAGCTGATGCCTGTGGCTGTGACCGTGCCGTTACCTGTTCCTGCGGCATCTAAGCTGACATTCAGATTGTGTTGTATGACATCAAATTTTGCCGTGACGGATTGGCTGGCATTCATCGTCACCGTGCAATCACCCGAACCGGTACAGTCGCCGCTCCAGGTCACAAAAACCGATCCTGTGGCAGGATTGGGTGTCAATGTGATTGAGGTCCCCTCCGTGTAAATTTCGTTACAATCGCCGGGGCAGTCAATGTTTGTTCCTGTTACGCTGCCGTCGCCCGTTCCAGAGGGATCAATGGTCACATCCAGCGGGAAAGTATCCGGCGGCGCGGTATCAAAAGTGGCTGTGACGGTTTTGTTGGCATCCATGTTCAGGACGCAGGCCCCGCTGCCGGAGCAGACGCCACCCCATGCCACAAAAACAGATCCCATTGCCGGGGTTGCCGATAAAGTGACCGAAGTGCCGCTGGCGTAGGCTTCGTCACAATCGCTTTCGCAGTTGATGCCCGCGATGTCTGAGGTCACGACACCCGTGCCGGAACCCGCCAAGGTTACCGATAAGATCGGGTTGGGCTGTTGAGTGGCCAGTTCTGAAATTTCAGTATCAGACAATGCACGGTTATAGATTCGGAGATTATCAACGAGACCCGCCCAGGATTGGTTTCTCGCAAATGTCCCCCCTAGACTGTCCTGGTCTTGCCCAATGATTAAACCGCCTGGATCAACCGAGATAGTGGAGGCGATAACTGTTTTTCCGTTTCCAATTTCACTTCCATCAATGAATAACCTTGCAGTTGATCCATTTCTAATCAAGGCAAGATGGTGGGTGTTTTCATCCTCAATAATATTATCGTCAAAAGTATACAATTGATCGTTGATTCTGAACCGCCATTCATTCTGATTACCTTTGTAATATAAAGATAAGGCGTTATCCTCAGCGGATCTCGCTCCGCTTATCAAAAAATTATCTGGGAGGTTGCCTGACAGATGAAGTGTATTGATCTTTACGTTGGCGGAAAGAGTGAAATCATTTAAACCATCAACGACTGTGTTTGGTAAAGAGAGATAATCAGAAGCGTTATCTCCAATGAACAGGTTTTCGTTTGTCGTGGCTGCTCCATTCACCGTCCCGTGATGTTCATTTCCACTTTCATCGTTGGCATTACCATTGAAGGGATAATAGGCGATCAAGCCGGTATCCAAATCGCTGCTAATGACCCAGGTATAACAGGCGGGTGTTGGATCGATGATGCCGGTTGTTGGATCGGTCGCGATGACACAGAAGGTGTGTGATCCGATTGAAAGCGCGGTGTAATTGACAGGACTCGTACACTCTGAAGGAGTCTCATCATCCAAAGCACACTCAAAAGTGGCATCAGGTGGGTCTGCGAAAAAGGAAAACGTAGCGGCCTCATTTTCCGTGGGGTTGCTTGGCCCACTGGAAATCACGGTTTCGGTTTTTTGTACGTTGTTGAGTTGGTCTTCAAAATAGACATTGTTCGCCGTAAAATTGTTGTTGACGGTGATATTTGTAAAATTATAGGTAATTGTTGTGGTATTCACGGTGATGTCTTTGTTTTCAAGCCAGTCTTTGATGGTGTCACCGCTTCCGTTGTCTGCATCTCCTTCGTTGATAATTTGCTGTATGCTCAGATAAATATTGATTCTTGCAATATTGTCCGGGTTGATATTGTCGTCGTTGTCTCGAAAATTTTCATTCAAGGTTTCCGCATCGCCTCTCAGTTCTCCCGCTTCATTGATGACAATATTGACCAGATCCCGAATTTCAATCTCAGGCTGATCGATTAACGCAGCCCGTAGCAGCGCGAGCAAATCGTCAACACTGACATCTCCCGGAATATTTTCCCTTAAATCAATATCTTGAGGAAATTGGCCATCAATAAGGTTGCTCAACATAATGGCGTGTGCCGTGCTGCTTGCGTCGACTTCACCGAGTTCAAAAGGTCGCGCTGCATTGTTCGAGATGGATACGAACTTGAGTAAGACAATATTCCCTTTTTTTGCGATGACGAGGTAGTCGTCGTCATAAGGGGTGTTTTCAATCGTAAAATTCCCGTTCTCATCTACCGTGGTGCTTGCTTGGTAGGTGTTGCCAGTACTCAGGCTCCTCGCGATGACAGTCGCATTTGCGAAAGCGGCGCTACCGGGCAGTGCCTTTGACACCACGAGTGTTGCACTTGGGCCATTACCAGGTGGGAGCAGGGCCTGGCCTTTCATGCTGGGAGGCGGTGTTCCGCCTCCGCCACCTCCTCCCCCGCAGCCCGCCAAAAACACCACAAAAAAAACAGACATCAATACGGATTTCAAAACGGGACGTTTTACGGATTCAAACAGTTTCATGGACTTTCCTCCAAAGAAAAAGGTGGTCAGGCGATCTCCAAAATTTGAAAATTGTGTCCTTAAGGGCGATTCATTTTAATTTTTAAATGGGTCAATAAAAATAAAAGTGCTATGTCGAAAACGGATAATATTCCCCCCCGGAACGTTTTCGAAAAGTCGCGTGAACGGTCTCATGAAAAAATACATTTTTCAAGTAAAATACGGCTTCCGGTACGATCTGCGCCTTGAGCGGTTTATTTTGTATGATATGTGTTTTATACATGATGAACCTTATTCAGTCCCTCCTTCTGCTTTTTCCGGAGAAAGCAGGAGCTGGCGAAAGGTTTTGACATAGCGTCGGCCGATTTTTAACCACAGAAGCGATCCCTTTGCCAGACCCAAAGCAAGTTTTTTTTCGCTAAAGTCGATCTCTTTGACATTTTTCATATTGACGAGCAGGGCTTTTTGGATATTTAAAAACAGGTGCGGCCTTAGCGAAGTCGAGAGTGTCTTTAATGATCGACAGGGCGAGCGGAAATATGCTCCCTGAATTGTGCGGATGTAGAGACGATCGTCACGGAAAGCGGGTTCATTTTGTTGCTGTGTTTCAGTTGTTTTGCGAGAAAATGCGGAACCCAAAAAAGCATAAGCCACATCGTTCACGCCCAGCAGGGTGTAGCGATGTTCAGCGGCATTCAGGTTTTGCACGGGCATGATTTCCAAGTGTTTCAAGTCTTTCATCGTCAAGGTCTTTCCTGTCGATTTTTGAATGTCGGCTTTAGCTAATAGCAATAAAGGTTCCATTTTGTTATTGCCCTTTAATTTAGGGGTGAAATAGTTTTAAGTGTTTGATTTTTAATGTGAATATTTTTTGTCTGTTTTTTAGACCCATTGTCAAAATGAGCGTGCAATTTTGTTTCCATACATGGTTTCCCATGCAGTCCTGTTTCAGCGTGTCAGAAGAATACCGATACGATCTGAATTACGGTCTGTCATAAAAAGGTCAAATGCCCCATCCTGGTTGATATCGCCGAGTGCAATCCAACTGGGGGATGTTCCTGCTTCAAAAAAGACGGGGGTCTTAAATGTGCCATCTCCATTCCCCATGAGCAGGGCAATCAAAGCGTCGTTTTCATTTTCTGTCAGCAGATCAATTTTCCCGTCTCCGTCGATGTCTGCGATGACCAGGGAGCCGGGATTTTTTCCGGCTTTAAAAAATGTGGGTATTTGGAAGGAGCCGTCTCCATTTCCGATCAAAATGGCGATGATATCGTCTTGAATGGCCGCGATCAGATCCAAACGTGTGTCACCATTTAGGTCGGCGAGGCCGAGTGAGATGATGATGCCGACGGAGATGGCGCTGGGGGCTTGCAGCGTGCCGTCTCCCTTGCCTAAAAAAATAAGAATCTGTTGTCCTGAAAGCACGGATGCTGTGACATCCAGATTTCCGTCGCCATCAAGGTCTCCGAGTGCGAGCGCCGTGACATCACCGACTGCGCCTGTGGCATAAAAGACGGCAGGCTGAAAAGTCCCGTCGCCATTGCCGAGCAGTACTCCCACATTTTTCGAGATAAAGTGCCCCGTTACGGCATCCATTTTACCGTCCTGGTTCAGGTCCCCCGCAACGACCGCGACGGGGTATGTTCCGCTTGTGTAGGTTTGCACGTTTTGAAAAGTCCCGTCCCCATTGCCAAGCAATACGCCCAGACTGCCCGGTCCGCTGCCGCCTTCCCCTGTATTGACGACGATGATATCCAGTGCACCGTCTCCGTTAAGCTCCGTTAAAACAGGGGCTATCGGAATTAAGGGTTCCCCGATGTTCGGGACGCTGGCATAGTGGGTTGCGGCTTGCAGGCTGCCATCACTGTTGCCTAAACGTACGGTGAGGGTATCGCTTTGACCATTGGTGACGACGACATCGGGAATGCTGTCGCCATCAAGAAGCCCCAGGGTGAGCGCATTGGGTGCGTCTCCCGTAGTGAAATAGGCGATGGGCTCAAAAGGTGGAATCGGGGGCATGGCATTGGGGTTAAGGGGATCACTGCCAAAGAGGGCTTCCATTAGATTTGTGTACTGATCATTGTCGTCGTCCTGATCCTTTTTGAGGCTGTTGAGCGTAAGTGTGTTGTTTTGATTTCCGCTTTCAATCAGGGCATTTTCCGAGGCCGAGGCGAGGATCACGTTGAGATCGGGCCGTTCATATTTTAGAACGAAGGCATGTGTGCCGATGGCAAGACCGGGGCATTGCCCGCTAAGGGTCCAGTCGTCGTCTATATTCAGGGCGCAGGTCTTCCCGGCGATTTCGAGTGAGACTTTTGTTTGAGCGCGCATTTCCTGTATTTCGGGAAAGGGCGGTGTATTGAGTGTAAAACGTGCGCTGGTATCGGCATCGTCATTGGAGCAACCTGAAAAGGCAATGAAAATGAATAAAGATAAAAACAACTGGTAGGGGCAGGCCCCTGTGCCTGCCCTTGTTTTGAATTGGGTTTCGCATCTGTTTTTCATTTTAAATCGGTATGTCCTGTTTTTCTGTTTTGTCGTGTTGGTGATGGGCAGGCACAGGGGCCTGCCCCTACGGGTTATCAATTCACTGTGACGGTTCCCGTTGGCTGTCCCTCGTCGCTACCGCTGCCTGCGAGTGCGACCCCGCCACCGATGACGGTGACGGTGACGACGGCGACCCAAAACCAGGTCTTTTTCCAAAAGGGTTTTGTCGTTCCTGTTTCGGTGTTTGCCGTGCTGAACTGAAACGCGGGTGGGGGTTCCGGTATGCTGCTTTCAAAAAAATAGGGTTTGTTTTTTTGCCCATCACGCGCTTGCTGTCCTTGTGTATCTGTGACTTCAATGTAATATTCGACGCCGTTTTCTGTTTGTACCAGGTCGGCGCTGTAGCGTCTTTCCCCATCTCCATGCATTTCAATTTTTTGGAATGCGGTTTCCCCTTTGTTGCGATACCAGAGCGTGATTTTTGATAGGGGATGAGGGCTTTTGATGATGGCCTTAATTTTAAACCTTCCGTTTTGTGTATCGGGTTGCGGGGCTGTGTGGCGCACGGTGGGTAAAGTCGGCTTTGAGCTTTCTGCGAGGGCGAGCTGTGTGCCTAGGCTGAAAAATCCGCTTAAAATGAAGCTGAGAAGCAGTGTGAGTATTTTCTGTATCACTCTATTTTCCTGTCCGTACTCTGCCGAGGATAATTTCGGCGCTTTCGATGCCTTTTTTCACGGGATGCTGCGTTTGTCCTGTCGCCGCAGGGACTTTTTCTGAAACATAACGAAAGGCTTCAGTCGTGGTGATGAAGCCGTCGCCATCACGATCGCCATGACGCAGGGCCTCCAATAAAAAATAAGTGAAGACGCCGTGCCCGAAGTCATCGCGTTCCAGACTGACTTCGTTGGCTTCGCTTGCGGTAATGATGATGCGTCCTTTGCCCTGGGTGAGGCGATTTAAAAAGTGATCGGAGATAGAAGCGCGGAACATGGCGGTTTGAATGGTACGGCCCGTAAGGCCCGTTGCGCCGGAAAAGCAGGTGTCTTGCAGCATGACGACACGTTCGGCGGCGAGCCGGGGAAAGATGCGTGCGATTTCAGACATGGGCAGGGCCGTGGAATAGAGGCGCGTCGGATCGGCATCATAGGGCAAGAGATATTTTTCGAGTCCATCGCCATCTTCGCTGCTCCGGTCGGGTTCGGGTGCCCCGTGTCCGGCATAATAAATGATGACCGTGTCTTGTTTTCGCGCCTTTTTTCTGAGTTCGACGCCCAAGAGGTCACGCAGGTTTTGCAGGGTTGCTGCTTCGTTGAGTAGGAGCGTGACTTGGTTTTTGGGAATCTGATTATCATTGATGAGGTAGTCATAAAACGCTTGTGCATCGTCATCGGCGTATTTGAGCCCTGGAACATGCTGATATTCGCTGATGCCAATGACGGCTGCCCAGACCTTTCCACCTTGAGGGGTATAGTGGATCTTTAATGTGGTGGATCGGCTGTGTCCCGCAACATTCCGGGCGGTGATGGTGAGCGTGTTTTCTCCCGCGCGAAGGGGGATGCTTTCGTCGATACGGACTTCCCGTGTTTGCGGCTTTTTTTCGACCAAGGTTAAATCACGTGTGCCTTGGCCCCTATTTCGTGTCCAGATCAGGTTGTTGATTTGAATGGAGACTTCGGCGATGCCCTGAACATCAACGACACTTCCAATGAGTCGGGTTTTGGCTTCAAATGTATTTGCAGGGCTTTCAGGGCTGTGGATGATAATTTTGGGCGCATTCTGCTGCTTTGAATGGACTGCAAAAATATGTGTTTGTGTGAGGCCCTGCGCGACGAGGGTCGAGGCGTTTTGTGAAATTTGAAAAATTTCTGCGGGCGGACCTAAGGTCTCTGTTTTAATTTCCATTCCGCTTTGAAGTTGCCAATGTCTCAGGATCTGATCTTGTCCCGTGGAGAGCAGAATCCTGCCGTTATCTTGAAAAGCAAGTGTATGAATTGGCCCCTGATGCCGGTTCAGGCTTTGCATGATCTTTCCGCTACGCCAGTCATAGAGCAGGATAGGGCCTTCGGCTGTGCCAAGGGCAAGCGTTTTTAGGTCGGGGCTGAAGGCAAATATCGCGGGATTCAGACTGGACGAATGCAGGGTTTGTATGGGTGGCTCGGTAAAAAGAGGACGCTGCATTCGCCATATTCGGACCCGTTGGTCTCGCCCAGCTGCGGCCAGATATCGGCTGTCGGGACTGAAAACCAGTGTTTGCAGTCTGTCGGCGTAGTGAGTGTCATAACTTTGAATGATTTCCTGCTTTAAGGTTTTGATATTCCAAATCGTGATTTCTGTTTGTTCTCCCACGCTTCCCGTGGCTAGTTTTTGTCCATCCGGGCTGAAGGCAAGGGCGGTGATGTCGTGGCCCTTCCCCTTTAGGGTGGCCAGCTTTTGTCCATTTTGGGTCAGCCAAAGCGTGGTATTTGAGTGGCTCCCTGCTGCGAGCACGGTGGCATCGGGACTGAAGGCCAGTGAGAGGGTGTCCCCGGATGACTTGAGGAAATTTTGAAGGATGTTTCCTTCAGAGGTATCGATCATTTGTATGTTTTGTTGTCCGCCCAGGGCAAGCATTTCTCCCGATGGACTGAGGGCAAAGACCTCAAGAGGGTGTTTGTTTTGCCATGAAGTCCTGTTTTGCAATGTCGAAACAGCGGTCTTGGAGAAGTCTGATGCTATTGTCGATTGAGAGGGGAGCGTAGGTGGTCGCGTTGTTTGACAGGCTGTCGTGTTTAAGAATAAGAGCAAAAAAAGTAATTTTAAAGCCGTCGAAATGATGAGGCCAGGGACTTTCAAATCTTCGTCCTTCCCAGGCTGTCAAAATAATGCTGGACAAGGGCGATCATATGATCCCGATATTTCATCTTGATATTTTTAAAGAGGACTGTTTTGCATCGTTTGACTGCTTCTTCTTTGTTTTTGAAACGTTGCACTGAACGGATGAGGTTGTTGTGGTACTTCAAGATCATGTTCTCCATGTTCGTGGTGTCTTCACCGAGTTCACACAGAGCTTGTGCTGCTTTTTTTAGATCTCGCTCGTGTTCGTTAAAGGTTTTGAGGCAGATCCCGCGAAAGCGTGATCCGACGGCCATGGATCTTGGTCCCAATTGCCTTCCTGTCTGGGTTTTGTCGAAGTTGTTTTCTCTCAGTACTTGAAGGAAATCGGTATCGGAGAGGTCTTTGTCTTGTGGCAGCGTAACTGCGACTCGGGGCAGTATGGAATCAATTTGAGTGCTTCCCGGAGCTTGAGTGGGGGTTTTTTCTTCTGTGTGATCCAGTCCGAGGTCGGCGGCTGAAATGACGGCACCCGCATCCGAAAGTGCAAGGGCCTTTTCGATTCTGTCTTTTAATTCTCGCACGTTTCCCGGCCAATCATGGGTCTTGATTTTTGCCAATGCGTCTTTTGAAAGTGTTTTATTTTCTGTCCCATTTCCCACAGTGAATCTTTCAAGAAAATAGTAGGTGAGGGCTTCAAGGTCTTCTTTTCTTTCACGAAGTGGCGGGATGTTGATGGTGATGCCAGAAAGCCGAAAAAACAGGTCGGATCGAAAACGCTTATTCTGAATTTCGTCATCTAAACGGCGGTGGGTGGCGGCGACGATCTTGAGCTTGACATGGTCGGGACGTGTGGCACCGACCCGGTCGATTTCCCCTGTTTCGATGGCTCTGAGCAGTTTTGCCTGCATCTCTGGGGGGATTTCGCCAATCTCGTCCAAAAAGAGTGTGCCGCCATCGGCCTCTTGAAATTTTCCGGGCCGATCTGAACGTGCATCGTTAAAAGCCCCTTTTACATATCCAAAAAGCGTGCTTTCAAACAAGGTTGGGGGAATCGCAGGCAGGTTGACGGTGACCAGTGCCTTCTTCGTTGCATTCATGGCATGAACAATTTGCGCGATGCGTTCTTTCCCGGTGCCGGTTTCCCCAAGAATCAGGATGGGAAGTGAAGATTTTACGGTTTTTTTGAGGTCTGCAAAACCCTTAAGCAAGCTGTGGTTTTTTGTGATGAGGCCATGGGTTTCGGCTTCTTTTCGAAGTGTTTCAAAAGGTTCATGGAGTGAAGATCCTGTCTTGATTTTGGCGACTGTGAATTGATCGACCTGTTTTTTGAGCACTTTTTTTTCCTGAGTCAGACTGCTTTGTTCCTTTTTTGATTTTTCCAAATTTTCTCGAAGTCGTCCCATTTGTCTTCTGTGTGTTTTTTCTGCTCCTTTGGCTTGATGGACTTTGATCATCATTTGTGCCAGCGTATTTTTTTCTGATACGAGGCTTGCGTGTTTTGATTTGAGTGCTGTTGCTGCGGTCTGGAATTTTTCCGATACGAGATTTTTTTCTTCTGTCAGTTGTGCCATTTCCCGTGTGTTCATCTTATTTTGATAAAGCAGGGAGGAAACTGAAGTAAGGATGATCGTCAAAATCGGGAAGAGTACAGGGAGGTTAATGCCTTTTAAAAAAAGAAAATAGGTCAGTACAAGATAGACTAGAGCCAGGGAAAGACCGAGGGGGACAACACTTCGGCCTTTTTTTAAAAAAAGAAGGGTTGAGATCATAAGGGAGACAAAAAAACTGAGGCCAAATTTTAAAATAGCACCAGGTTCTCGCAGATATTGCCCGGTTAAAATCGTATTGATGATGTTGGCATGGATGCCGCCACCGGGATAGTCTGCCTCAATGGGGATGGGTTTCAGGTCATATCCCGTGGCGGTGTTTGAAACGAGTAGAATTTTCCCTTCAAATGTTTTTTTCAAATCCTGTCGGTTTTTGGGGTCTTTCCAGGCCGCTAAGATATCGACAAAAGGGTAGTGGGAAAAAGTGGAAACCCAGGGGCCTGCATAGTTGATCCGCATCATGCCCAGATTATTGACGGGGATTATGATGTTTTGATTTTTTTCGGTTTGCAGCATGATTTCATTTTGCGCCGAGTGTATTTTTGTGGTTTGCGTGTTTTGAAAATAACCCTGAAGCAGGGTGATGGCAAAAGCGGGAAATTCTTTTTCGGCATTGTTGACCAGCAGGGGTACTTTTCGAATCGTGCCATCCGGGTCGCGATTGGAGGAGATGTGTCCAATGCCTGCAGCGGCATTCTGCAGTCTTGGCAGGGGGCCGATTTCACGTTCTACGGTGAGCAGGGGAGACGCCGATGGTTTTAGCGCGAGTTCAAAACCCGTGGGCAGGTAGAGATTACCCGCTTTTTTTATTGCGGTTTCCAGGCTGGCATCTTCTGTTTCACTGGCCTTCTGGTTAAAAAGAATGTCGTAGCCGATAACGGCGGCACCGCTTTTGGAAAGGATGTCAATCATTTCGGCATGAATCGTGCGATTCCAGGGCCAGCGGCCTATGGCTGAAATGCTTTGATCGTCGATGTCGATGAGTACAATTTTTGAGCTGACGGGGAGCGATTCTCTGAGTTTGAAGCGATAATCGAGGGTTTTGTTTTCCCAGTCTTGAAAAAGGTCTGCGCTGAGAGAAATCATGCTAAAAACAAGCAGGGTACAGAGCAGAGGAATGCCGAAGATGGCAAGCTTTTCCTGTTTTTGTGGGAGGGTCTGTGGCATTTTTTGTATGATTTAACTTATTTTGAGTGTGTCATTGGAGGATTGAGTCCGCTTGTTTGTTTTTCCAAAGACTGTGCTTTTTCTTTTCGTCCGGGGGTTCCGGTAATGTCAATGGGTTTTTCTGGTGGTTTGGGTTTGATCTGACGTTCCTGTCCGAGCGGTGTTTTGATTTGATCATTTCCCCTGATGGTGATTTCGGTTTGTGCTTCGGCCCAGGGGAGCCGTTTTAATTTTTCAAGTGCGTCCCGTAGTGATTCTCTTTCGTTTGTTTGTGTTATTGAGATATTCAAAAAATCGACATCTTTAGTCGAAGGGTTTGTGAACCAGGGTTCTGGTGTTGCGATGGCTTTGATCTGTTCGATGCCTAAGGGGCCAGTGACCTGGATGGCGAAACGGCTATTTAATGCGGGGATACGGTGAATTTTTTCTGCTTTAAACAGCCTGTTGTGATGGGCCTTGTTTGGAAAAATACGCCGCAGTTTCCCGCTGCTTCCGAGGTCGAATAAATTGAGGTAGCTGTCCTCACTTGTGCGAAAAAAGAAAACAATTTCATCCCCAATGGCATAGCTTTTTTTGTCGGTCCAGATCACGACATTCATTGTTGTGTGTCTGGGTCTGAGTGTGAGCAGTGTCTGAACTTCAGGTGAAATATGTTTTTTTTGATGACTCAGATGGGGCGGTGGATCTGAAAGTGCCGCACAAGCTGAAAGCCAGATCATTAGAAGGAAGATACCTGGAATGAGCGTGCGTTTGTTTCTCTTGCTAGAGTCTTGATGTTTAATGGGATTCATGGCCTGATTCCTTATGGGTCTTTAAACAAAGCAAAAAAAGTGCCATCCATGGGCTTTCTGGTAAAGGAGAGGAGAACAAGCCCTCAGTGACGGTTTATGCCGTCAATGCTCCATCTTTTGGCAGCGCGATTTGATTGAAGTCGAACCACATCGCATGCATGGTGGCATGGAAAACCATGCACCATGTGTTCACGGAGGGATAGCCCTGAACGTTCCGCCTGTTGTTTTCAAGGTATCGATTAAGAATGTAAGGATGAGTTGCCGGGAATATGCCATAAAAATAGCGGAAAATCAAAACAAATAAAATTTTGTAGCGATCTTAAAAATGGGGGCGGTTTCTGAGTGTGAACATTAAATTTTTCTTAAAACTAAAGTCGCTGATCTTGTTCCCGTTTAGAGATTTAGATATAGTGCCTTGAGTCTTTAAAGTGTGAGAAGATGTGCTATGAATTTCATCAAACAATTTTTTGGAAAAAAACACGCAAATCCGGCAATACATGCGCTCTATCGAAAGCAGGAGGTGCTTGATGCAAAGTCTGAAGAAATCATTCCCCTGCTTCCAAAACTGGCTGAAACCTACAAGGAAGGGGGCGAGTACCTATTACACAAAACCCTGCTGAGCCAGTTTGAGGAGTACGATTTGCAATATGGCGTCACGCTTTCTAAAGAAATGACAGAAGAAAAAAGCGTGCTGATGCTGGATAAAATTACCAGTCTTATGTTGATGGCCTGTTTCAAAGAATTGTCGAATATTTTGCCGGATGGGCCTGTTCCTTCGGCTTTAACGGATGCCCTGCATTATGAAATTTATGGGGTATTGCCAGGAAAAGAGAGTTTTGTTTCCTATCTGACTTATCAAAACCCTCAATTTGAAGATCATAAAATGGCCCCTGCGTTTAAGTTTGGAGAGGATATTTCTAAGATTGTTGCGATGCCGGATCTTGCGTTTTCTTTTCTGGTGGCCCAGCAATTTGCGGTGATCTCCGATGTCACTGGGCGTCTGACACGCTGGGTTTTGTTCGACGAACCCATGGAGCCCTCCTGAGCCGCGTTCAATGACAGTGACGCGGTATTTGCCTCCGATCGCCTGGATGGGCTTGATATTTGTTTTTTCAAGTGATCTGGGTTCGATGAATCATACCCGCTCTTTATTGGATCCTTTGATTCGGTTCTTTGTGCCTGGCATTTCCCCTGAAGGGCTCCATCTGTTTCAGTTAATCATTCGTAAATCCGCCCATCTTTTTGAATATGCAGTGCTTTCGGTTTTGTGGTGCATTGCTTTAAAGACGGATCAGAAGAGCAGGTTTTCTCCTGTTTTTCGTGCGCTTTCGATTGCGATTTTTTATGCCGGTCTTGACGAATTACACCAAGGCTTTGTAAGGTCACGCACGGGCAGCATGACCGACGTGGGCATTGATGCCATTGGGGCGGTGCTGGGTATTTTATTGTTGAAGGGAGGGACCACTTTAAGCATGTCTTCTGAGGCTAAAATCAAAGCAAAATATTTTGGATGGTGGTTTGCCTGGGGTGGTTTTTCGGCCGTCATGGTGCTCATTGTTTCAAAGGGTGCATCTCTTGCGGTTTGGCAGATGATGACTGTGCCGCTGGTCGTCGGTGTCGTCGCCGGGATTGCGGGTGTTTTGTTCTATGTTCGGCGCGCTTAGGCTCCGAGCTTCCCTCAAAAGTTTTCTGTCTTGGGTTTATCCCGAAAAATGCCGTGAATGTCAGGTCGACATTCACGATCCTGTTGAGTCCAGTGATCAATCGGTTTCTCTCAATTGCTTTTTTTGTCGTGATTGCTGGGGGAAAATAAAAGCCATCGGTGTTTCTCGCTGTCCGGTCTGTTCCTATCCTTTTCGATCAGATGCGGCCTTATCCCATAGTCCGGCCCATATCTGCGGTGATTGTCGCTTAGACCCGCCTCATTTCACAAAAGCCTTTACGCCCTATCGTTATGAAGGCGCATTGATCAAAGCCGTTCAGCTCTTTAAATATGAAGCGCAGGTTGCCTTGGCAAAACCCCTGGCGGCTTTGCTTATTGGCGAGTTGGCTGATTTGAAAATTGATGTGGTGACGGGTATTCCTTTACATCCTAAAAAATTAAGAAGTCGTTCTTTTAATCAGTCGATTCTATTGGCAAAAAAGCTCTCTCTGCATTTTTCCTGGCCGCTTTCTGTGGATATTTTGTGTCGCACACGTGAGACGTCGCCTCAGGTTGAGCTTTCTAAAAAGGCCCGTCAAAAAAATGTGCAGGGTGTTTTTGCTGTGCGTGAGAAAAAGAGGGTGCGCGGAAAGTGCGTGCTGCTGATCGATGATGTCTACACAACAGGTGCGACCTTAAAGGCGGGTGCCAAAGTCTTGAAAAAGGCCGGGGCAAAAGAGGTCTTTGTGGCGGCCCCCGTTCGCATGTTGTTTGGTATTTGAGTGTCGTCTTCTTGTGATGGAAGTCTCCTAGACCTGAGAATCAAATTGACCCTGGTCTTTGTAATATGTTAAAAATTGCAGTTGCTTAAATGAGTCTTTTGAGTCAGATTGAAATTAATCCTCGTTCCATGTCGTACAGTGGGACTTTATCCAGGAGGGGCAGGATTGAAAGTTAAAACCTCGCGTAGCACCTCGAAGGTGTCAGCGGAAAAACCAGAAACACCGGAACAACGCATTTTACATCCCTACGAATCCATCGTTATTTTGAAATCCACGCTTGGCGATGAGGACGTTGCCGCAGTGATCGAGAAGATCAAGGGCATTATCGAAGACGCGGGCGGCGAAATCGTTTCTTCGGATAATTGGGGAAAGAAAAAGCTTGCTTACGAAGTGAAAAAAGAGCGCCGAGGCATCTACATCGTACAGCACTTTAAAGCAAAAACAAGCACCCTCATTGTCTTGGAACAGCATTACCGTTTTTCCGAATCCATCATCAAGTACATGACGGTTCGCATTGAATCGGACACCTTAGGCCAAAGCCAGCCACCAAAAGAAGATAAAGCATTTTCCTATCGGGGTCGTGTTTCAAGAGGTTGGAGATGACCAGTTTCAATAAAACCATTCTTATGGGAAACCTGACCAAAGACCCTGAAATTCGATACACCCCCAGCGGGACTGCCGTCGCAAATTTTGGTCTTGCGGTTAATCATCGTTATAAACAGGGCGATGAAATGCGAGACGAAGTTTGTTTTGTTGATATTGTTGTTTTTGGCAAACAGGCCGAAAATTGCGGACAATATCTGTCGAAGGGACATGGAATCATTGTGGATGGTCGACTTCAGCAGCGACGTTGGGAATCCGACGATGGCCAGAAGCGGAGTCGTCATGAAGTGGTGGCACAAAGCGTGACCTTTTTACCCAAGCGGCAAGGCGGTGACGGTGGTGGTCAGTCCTCAGCCTCAGGTGGCGGAGAGAGCCAAGACGTTCCCTTTTAGTCTTTTGATGGTCAATCGATAGGAGAAATAGCGTGGAAAAAAAATACACAAACCGAAGACGTGTCTGTCGGTTTTGCACAGAAAAGAAAACAGATATTAGTTACAAAGAAGCCTCCGTTTTGAAATTTTTTCTCACGGAGCGCGGAAAAATTATTCCGAGACGTATTTCAGGGAACTGTACGCCCCATCAAAAGCAGCTTACGCGGGCGATTAAACGGGCGCGTAATATTGCCTTTCTCGCTTTTGTCGAAGAGCGTTGATTCTTTGAGGCCAAGCTGAGTGTTTTATCTCAGCTTGGCCTTTTTTGATGCATGTCGCTCTTCAGGCCTTCTTGTGCGCATGTGCTCTTGATTATTTGATTTTTCAATGAGTTGATCTCGCCCATGATCCAATCCTTTCTCGATGTTTTCCCTACAATTCCTTCCAGTGTTTTTATTGCGTCCTCGGCCGATGTGATCGGAGATGTCGTTTTGGGTGAAGCGAGTTCGGTCTGGTTTGGCACGGTGATTCGGGGCGATGTGCATTATATTCGCATCGGTGCCCGTACAAATATTCAGGATCTCTCCATACTGCATGTGACACGGAAGACCCACCCTTTGCTCATCGGCAATGAAGTCACGGTGGGCCATCATGTGACCTTGCACGGCTGCACTGTGGAAGACCGTGTGTTGATCGGCATGGGTGCTGTCATTTTAGACGGTGCGGTCATTGGTGAAAATTCCATGGTCGGCGCGGGTGCACTTGTGACACAAGGCATGGAAATTCCGCCGGGTTCTCTTGCATTTGGGAATCCCGCAAAAATTAAACGGCCCCTTAAGCCGGAAGAGTTGTACTTTTTAGGCCAATCCGCGCAAAATTATGTGGACTTGGCGGAGAACTATCGCTCTGCGAATCAGGGTGTGATAGCAAAAATATAGCGATACGCAATGATGGGGGATTTATGTCAGATTTAAACGGACAGGTCGCGCTGATTACGGGTGGCAGTAGCGGAATCGGGTTTGCAATTGCAGAAACCTTGCTGGCCGAAGGCATGACGGTTGCCATCACGGCCAGAGAAGGAAAACGACTCGAAGCCGCAGCAGAGACCTTGCGAAAAAAAGGGGGACGTGTGATTGCGGCACCCACGGATGTTTCCAAGGCTTCGCAGGTTGAGGCCTTTGTGTCTCAGGTGATGCATGAGGTCGGTCGTATCGACTTACTGGTCAACAATGCAGGGATCTTTCGTCTGGGTGAAATTGCGGATTTATCGGAAGCCGATTGGGATGCCGTTCAAAACATTAACCTGAAAGGCGCCTTTCTTTGTACAAAGGCTGTTTTGCCCATAATGAAAAACCAGCAGTCCGGGTATGTTGTTAATATTTCATCGGTTGCGGGTAAAACCGGTTTTGGTGAAGCTTCGGCCTATTGTGCCTCAAAATTTGGACTGATTGGCTTGACCGAAAGCCTGCTTGAAGAAGGGGTCAAAGATGGCATTCGTGCAACGGCGATCTGTCCCGGTTATGTGGCGACTCCCATGGTCGCAGGCGTGGATGTCCCACAATCGGAAATGATCCCGCCCGAAGACATCGCAAAGATTGTGCAAAGCCTGTTGCAGCTCTCTTCCTTGACGGTGATTCGAGAAATCGTCGTTAATCGTGTGGGTTCGGTGGATGGCTGAGAGAGGCTTCGTTATTGACAAAAAATGTGGTTTTTGTTTAGAGCTTCCTTAAAATAAGGGATTGGATTGAAAAATATGAATAGCCCGAAGTCTTTATCGCGTCTTTTTTTGAGTGTCGTTCTATTGGTGGTTTTTGTGGGTTTTGATTTTTTGGTGTATGCGGAAGATGCGCCGACAAGCACGACGCCTCATCCGCCACCCAGAACGGCTATTCCGCATCCTAAGACCCCACGAAATCCTGTGCAGCCCAATTCACCTCATGGTCCATCCAAAGGCGCGCAACCCTTTATGAAAAAACTTGAGGGCTATAACAAGCGTTTGCAGGAAAACCCGGAAGACATGGAGGCGCTGGTTTTTTTAGCCAATGCCAATTTTGATATTCAACGCTTTGAAAATGCCGAGGCGCTTTATTTGCGTGTCTTAAAAATTGATCCCAATAATTTGCATGTCCGTACGGATCTTGCGTCTGTGTATCGGAATCTGGATGATCCAGGCAAAGCGGTAGAGACCTTGCGCGTGGTGCTTTCTTTGAACCCGAATCACGAAGTTGCGCTCTATAATATCGGCATTATTTTGCTGAATGACACAGAAGATTTAGAAGGCGCGGCCGAAGTCTGGGAGCGTTTGGTGAAAATCAATCCCAATGATCCTTTGGCTGATGCCTTAAAAGCCCAGGTGAAACGCATTCGAAATGGCACGCTGAAACGAGAAAAGTCCAAGGAGATTCCCCCGACACATTGATGGCTGTTAAGGTTAAAACCCTTTATTTTCATTGACTTTTTTATCTTTTTTGTGGTACTTTTTCTCTTTTCAATCCAGCTCTAAATTAAGGAACGCATGCTCACTCCCTCGTTTGAGATGTTTTGCGAGAAGGCCAAAGAAGGCAATCTCATTCCCATCTATCAAGAAATTGTGGCAGATTGTGAAACCCCGGTTTCGGCCTTTTTAAAAATTAGAAAGGGCAAATATCCCTTCCTTTTTGAGTCCGTCGAAGGCGGTGAAAAGTGGGGCCGTTATTCTTTTTTAGGCGCAGATCCTTCTATCCTCATCAAAGGGGAGGGAACGCGAGTCACTGTGACGCGACGTGGGGGCCGTGAGACCGTGACGACCCGCGAGCAACCCTTAGAGGTGCTTCGAGACTTGCTCGCCGAATTCAAGCCGGTTGATGTTGAAGAGCTTCCCCGTTTTTTTGGAGGGGCGGTGGGTTATCTTTCCTACGACATGGTGCGATTTTTTGAGCCCATTCAGCTTCGACATCCTGCCAAATCCGCACCCGATTTCTTTTTTCTGATTACCGACACCCTGCTTATCTTTGACAATGTGAAACACCGCATCAAGGTCGTCTGCAATGCCTTTATTGAGGGAGACGATCTTAAAACCATCTACGACACCGCAGTTCAAAAGATCGAAAAATTAGTGGATTGTCTAAAACAACCGCTTGTCGCCCCACCGCTTTCTGAAAAAGAAGGGCCTATTCCTAAGCCTGTTTCAAATCGTACACGGACTCAATTTGAAAAAAGTGTTTTAAAAGCGAAGGACTATATTACGGCGGGGGACATTTTTCAGGTGCAAATCTCCCAACGTTTCTCCGTGCCGTTGACGGCAGATGCCTTTACCGTCTACCGGGCGCTTCGTAGTATTAACCCTTCGCCCTATATGTTTTATCTTGAAATTGGAGAAACACGTCTCGTGGGCACTTCTCCCGAAGTGCTTGTGCGTTTAGAAGGCCAGCAGGTGGAAACCCGTCCCATTGCAGGCACACGCCCGCGCGGTAAAACCGAAGCAGAAGACCAAAGGCTTGCGGTGGAACTTTTGGCGGATCCGAAAGAATGCGCAGAACATGTGATGTTGATCGATCTGGGTCGAAATGATGTCGGGCGTGTGTGTCAATACGGCACGGTCGATGCCAATGAAATTATGGTCATTGAGCGTTATTCCCATGTGATGCACATCGTCTCTAATGTGCGTGGGGGTTTGCAGGAAGGAAAAGATGCCTTTGATGTGTTGGCGGCGTGTTTTCCTGCGGGCACGGTTACGGGTGCACCGAAAATCCGGGCGATGGAAATTATCGACGAACTGGAAACCGAAAGACGTTCGCTTTACGCGGGAGCCGTGGGTTATTTTAGTTTTCAGGGCAATATGGACACCTGCATCACCATTCGCACGATCGTGGTTGAAGACGGTCAAGCGACGGTTCAGGCTGCGGCAGGCATCGTCGCGGATTCTGATCCTGGGCGCGAATACGAAGAGACCGTGAATAAAGCAAAAGCTATGCAGGCCGCAATCGTTTTTGCTGAAAGAGGTTTGAAATAAATTAGATGTTGCTTGTCATCGACAACTACGACTCCTTTACCTACAACCTGGTGCAATATTTGGGGGAATTGGGTCAGGAGATTGCCGTTTTTCGGAACGATCAAATCACGCTTGATGAAATTTCGGCCATGCAGCCGGAGAAAATCGTGATTTCACCGGGGCCGGGCCGTCCCAAAAACGCGGGTATTTCTGTGGCGCTGATTCAAAAATTTGGCGGGCAGATTCCTATTTTGGGGGTTTGTCTGGGACATCAGTCTATCGGAGAAGCCTTTGGCGGAGAGGTGATTTGTGCAGATCGTTTGATGCACGGAAAGACCTCCATGATTTCACACGATGAAAAATCCATCTATGAAAAATTACCCATGCCTTTTGAGGCGACACGGTATCATTCGCTGATTTTACGTAAAGAAACTTTGCCCGATGTTTTTGAAATTTCATCCTGGACGGATGAGGGGGAAATCATGGGGATTCGACACAAGACGCTTCCGATTGAAGGCGTTCAGTTTCACCCGGAATCTATTTTGACACAGGCAGGGAAAGATCTGCTGAATAATTTTTTGAATCTGTAATTTGATATAAGCAATCTAAAGGGAGAAATGAAGATGGCAATGTCCAAAAAAAGAACCATTGAAATTGCACTGGCCCAGGTGAAGATGACATTAAGTGAAATCATCCGGGATGAGCAGATGTATGAGACCCTGTACGAACCCGAATCTTGTGAAGTGCAAGCGCTTCAACCTTCTGATCGTATAGATCATTCTTTTAAGCGGGCACAAGAGATGTCCCCTTTTTTGTGGAATTAGTTTTAATCCCCTCTGATTGTTGTTCCTAATGGAGTTTTTCTATGATTAAAGAGGCGATCTCTAAGCTTGTTGAGCAAATCGATCTGAGTGCGGTCGAGGCCGAGGCCGTGATGCGTGAAATCATGGAAGGGGTCGCTACACCCGCCCAGATCGCAGCCTATATGACGGCTTTGCGTATGAAGGGGGAGACCGTTGATGAAATTACGGGTTCCGCACGTGTCATGCGTGAAAAGGCCATTCAGGTGAGAATAGATGATCCTTTGCTTGTGGATACTTGTGGTACAGGGGGCGATCATCTCAACACCTTCAATATCTCCACAACTGTGGCCTTTGTTGTTGCCGGTGTGGGGGTGACCGTTGCAAAACATGGCAATCGTTCTGTTTCAAGCGCCTGCGGTAGTGCCGATGTCTTGAAAGCCCTGGGTGTTGCGATTGACATTGCGCCAGAGAAGGTCGAGGCCTGCATCAATGAGATTGGCATTGGCTTTCTATTTGCCCCTTTATTTCATGGGGCGATGAAACATGCGGCATTGCCGCGTCAGGAAACAGGCATCCGCTCGATCTTCAATATTCTCGGCCCGCTTTCTAATCCTGCACGGGCCTCCATTCAAGTGCTGGGGGTTTTTGCACCGGAATTGACCGACTTGATGGCGCAGGTTCTGGTGAAACTAGGCTCGCGTCATTGTTTTATTGTGCATGGCATGGATGGTTTGGATGAAGTGACCATCACCGGGAAAAGTCGTATTTCCGAAGGCAAAAGTGGTCGTGTTGCCGCCTACTTTATTGAGCCAAAAGATTTTAAACGAGAAGAAGGAATGATCAAAGATTTGATGGGTGGTAACGCCCAGACGAACGCCGCAATTCTTCAATCCATTTTGCGGGGCGAGCAAGGTGCGAAACGAGATGTGGTTTTGATGAACGCGGCCCCTGCTTTTGTTGCAGCCGGAAAAGCTGAACATTTGCAAGAGGGTTTTGCCCTGGCAGAAGAATCCATTGACTCAGGACGTGCAATGGCAAAATTAGACCAGCTTATTGAGATGACCAATAAATAAAATAAGGCGTTTTCCCCATGAGTTTATTAGGTCAGGTTGTTTCTCAAAAACGATCCGATGTGCAGTCCAGAAAAGGACGAGATTATCTCAAAAGAATGCGGGTTCAAGCCACAGATATCGGGCCCACGCGTGATTTTTCAAAAGCCCTGCTGGCAAAAGAAACGCTGCCCGCACTCATCGCCGAGGTAAAAAAAGCCTCCCCTTCAAAGGGCGTCATTCGCGCTGATTTTGATCCTGTTGAAATCGCACAGATCTACGAAGCCGGTGGCGCTTCGGCGCTTTCGGTTTTAACCGAAGAACATTATTTTTTAGGTCACCCGACTTATCTCAATGAGATTCGTGCCAAGGTGGCTCTCCCCATCCTTCAAAAAGATTTTATTATAGATGAACTTCAAGTTTACGAGGCCCGTGCCTGGGGTGCAGATGCGATTTTGTTAATCGGAGCTCTTTTAGAGCCGACACAAATAAGAGATTATTTTGATTTGGCGCAATCGCTTTCTTTGCATGTCCTGATTGAAGTCCATACCGAAGCCGAATTGGAAAAAATCATTGAATGGGCCCCCGTGATTGGGATCAATAATCGCGATTTAAACACCTTTGAAACAAAGCTTGAAACGACATTTCGCATCTGTAAAGAGATTCCGAAAGACCGCACGCTGGTCAGTGAAAGCGGGATTCGCAGCCATGCCGAACTAGAAATTTTAGCCGAAGCGGGTGTACATGCCGTCTTGATCGGAGAAACCCTCATGGCCTCAAAAGACATCGCCGAGAAAATGAAAGAACTGTTTGGCGCTTAAACACCTAATCAGCGAAGGTAAATGTGTAGATCTCAAAAATGAAGATCAAACATGTGATCAAAATGATTGAGAAAAAAGGTTGGTCTTTAATCCGAACAAAAGGCAGTCATCGGCAGTATCATCATGCTACAAAATCAGGTCTTGTGACAGTGCCTGGAAAACTATCTGATGAATTGGCTCCGGGTACATTGAACAGCATTCTTAAACAAGCGGGGATAAAACCATGAGATATCTTGTTGTTATCGAAGAGACGAAATCAGGTTATTCTGCCTATTCCCCCGATCTTCCGGGTTGTGTTACAACAGGGGTAAGTCAGAAAGAAGCAGAGCAAAATATACGTGAGGCCATAGGCTTTCATATCGAAGGTCTAAAACAAGAGGGTTTTGAAATTCCGAAACCCTCTTGTGCTTCCGCTTACGTTGATGTGGCCGCATGAAGTTTTTAGTTAATCCTGATGCGCGTTAAGATTTGCGGAATTACAAACCTTGCTGATGCCTTGGCGGCCGTGTCTTTTGGTGCCGATGCTTTGGGATTTATTCTTGCGTCTGAAAGCCCACGTTGTATTTCTCCCGAAACCGCGTCTTCAATCATTAAACAATTACCGCCTTTTGTCACCACTGTTGGTGTGATTACTTCGGGTGACGAAGCTGCAGTACACCGCATGATTCACGGCATCGGTTTGCATCTCATTCAGTTTCATGGCGATTTTCCGGAGACAACCCTGCGTCGTTTTTCGCATCGGGCCATTCAGGTCCTGCGGGTGAAAGATGAAGGTCTTTTGGCACCGCTTTCCAGGCTCCCGGTTCGTGCGCATCTGCTCGATACCTATCATGAAAAACAAGCGGGTGGGAGCGGGATTCCCTTTAATTGGCAGATCGCTCGAAAAGCAGCGGCACATGGAAACATTATTTTGGCCGGAGGTTTGAGCCCTGATAATGTGCAGGAAGCGATACGGCAGGCCAGACCCTATGGGGTTGATGTGAGTAGTGGTGTTGAAGCTAAAAAAGGGAAAAAAGATCTCGTGAAATTAAAAAAATTTATTGTGTTAGCAAAGGAAATGGAGGGTGAACTTGCAGCTTCCGAATAAAAAAGGGCGTTTTGGCCCCTATGGTGGCTGTTATGTGGCGGAAACCCTGATGCCCGCACTTCAGGAGTTGGAGCAGGTCTATCAGTCATTGCGGCGCAAACCCGACTTTAAAAAGACCCTGAGTGAACATCTCAAAAACTATGTCGGACGACCGACCTCGCTCTATTTTGCAGAACGTTTGAGTGAACATTTTGGCGGCCCAAAAATCTATTTAAAACGGGAAGATCTTTGTCATACGGGTGCCCACAAAATTAACAATACCATCGGTCAGATTCTATTGACCCAGGAAATGGGAAAAAAAAGGGTCATTGCGGAAACGGGCGCGGGGCAGCATGGTGTGGCCGTCGCGACGGTTGCGGCCCGTGCGGGTTTAGAATGCGAAGTTTACATGGGCACGGAAGACATGGCCCGCCAGGCTTTGAATGTGATTCGCATGCGCATGTTGGGTGCGACGGTTACGGGGGTGAATACGGGCAGCCGGACTTTGAAAGATGCCATCAGCGAGGCCTTACGCGATTGGACGGCGAATGTCGGCGATACCCACTATATCCTGGGTTCGGTTTTGGGGCCGCATCCTTACCCCATGATGATTCGTGATTTTCAATCCGTCATTGGTTTGGAGTCTCGTCAACAAATCTTAAGGGCTGAGGGGCGACTGCCTGATTTGCTCATTGCCTGTGTGGGGGGAGGCAGCAATGCCATTGGCCTTTTTCATCCCTTCCTTAAGGAGGCATCGGTGAAAATGGTCGGTGTTGAAGCCGGTGGATTGGGGCTTGATACCGACCAACATGCCGCGCGTTTTGCGACGGGTTCTGTGGGGGTCTTACAAGGCACGATGACCGTACTCTTGCAAGATGAAAATGGACAAATCAATCTGACGCATTCCGTATCGGCCGGTTTGGATTATGCGGCGGTTGGGCCTGAGCACAGTTATTATCATGATACGCAGCGCATTGATTACACCGCCGCAACAGATGAGGAAGCCTTGGCCGCCTTTCATCTATTGGCAAGGACGGAAGGTATTATTCCGGCCTTGGAATCTTCTCATGCCCTGGCCCATTTGGCGAAAGTCGCGCCAAAAATCGCTAAAGATCAGATTGTTATTTTAAATCTATCCGGGCGGGGTGATAAAGATGTGAACCAAGTCTCTGAGCTGATGGGATTGACCGGGGCCATAAACGAGGGGGAGGCATAAATGGGCAGAATAGAGGCCACCTTGAAAAATGTCTTGCTCCTGCGGGAAAAGGCCCTGATTGCCTATGTGATGGCAGGCGATCCGAGCCTTGCCGCGACCGAAGAAATTGTCCTTGAAGTGGATCGCGCCGGGGCGGATTTGATTGAAATCGGGGTGCCTTTTTCAGATCCCATCGCCGATGGCCCGACCATCCAAAAAGCGGCAGACCGTGCTTTAAAACACAATGTATCCTTAAAAGATGTATTGGCTCTGGTGGCAAGACTCAGAAAAAAAACGAAAGTCCCTCTCATTCTCATGTCCTACTGCAATCCAATCTTAGCTTACGGTTTACCCGGTTTTTTTAAAGAAGCCAGACGGGTGGGCGTGAATGGCTTGATCGTGCCGGACTTACCGCCGGAAGAAGCGGGGGAGTTTTTGCCTTTAGCGAGACGAGAACTAATCAACATGATTTTTTTGGTTGCGCCCACTACACCGGAGACACGTTTAAAAAAGATCCTCAAAGCAGGCAGCGGTTTTGTTTATTATGTGCCTCTAACAGGCGTGACCGGCTCAAAACTCTCAGACAAGGCCGAAATCTGCAAACGTATTGCGGTTTTAAAAACGCATACGGAGCGTCCCGTCGCCGCAGGCTTTGGTATTTCATCGCCTGAGGATGCCGGAGAAATTGGACAAGCCGCCGACGGGATCATCGTCGGCAGTGCCATCGTCAAAATTATCGGAACGGCTTCTGAAAATCCTGATTATCTGTCTGATTTGAGTACTTTTGTTTCTTCGCTGAAAATGGCTTTGAAGGCTGCTTCTTGACTTAGGATTCATCATGTAGCATCCAAGGCTAGGAACCCCCCCTAAAGCCTTTTAATTTTCTTCTGCCGAAAGATTGGCTATTGAACGATTTTTAAATGGAGAAATCACACCACCGGATTTAGCCAATCCTGTTTATTTACATGCTTCGACAGCAGAGTTGAAAAAGAAGGAAGTGGAAGAGAAGAAGTAAATTTCTCCTCTTGAAAGAGTCGGCAGATTACTCTTGATTGCCCAGAGACGCTCTTTTTTCCTCGTAGACTGTTAAAAATAAATCTATCGCTTGTTTTTCAGCTGAATCAGAAAAGCTATTTTCATAATCTCTTTTAATTTCTTCGTATAGTTTGTTCTCGTCATACAGTTCTATTAGATCGTCATAGCGTATCTGATCAAGTTGCATATACCCTTTGATAATTCTCCCAATGTATTGAGCGTTATTTTCTATCAATGAAAAAACGTAGCCATTTACTTTTTCTTTATCTTCCAGACTGTAAGCTCCCCACTGAGCGAGGATAAAAAGTGATGACTCCGGTTCTTCTTCCTCAAAAACATCTCGATTTTCTTCAATAAAAAACTGGCTCAACCTTGCGGATAGATATTGTTTCAAGACCTCGATATTTGTGTTTTCACTAATACGATATAAAGAGTTGTTTTTTACTTCAGCACAAGAGGAGACGACGCATATCGCAAATCTAAAAGAAGTCGTTTCTGTAACAATTTTTCTTAAAATTTCTTCGATATCACCAATAGGAACCTGCTCATTGATCAAGCGAAGCATGAGATTTTTTGCTTTGCTAAATTCAGAATCAAAAAAGGCCGCTCCCCTGAGATAAGGAAAGTGATTGATATTTTTGTAGATTGCTGAAACAGCCGCCTTTGCCGTAACGACGCTAAAACGAGCAACTGAATTTAAAAGCTTTTCTAGGTATTTTGCTGCCCTTTTTGCTTCTTGAAATTTCTTAAAATTTTCAAGGAATCTCAATTCGCAAGCCGAAAACTCTAGGCTATTCCAAATTGAGATTATCGTTTTGATTGTTTCATCTGGAATGCCTGAACTCGGCGTCTTTAACATAAAATATTTTGGAAATACCTCAGGATTTGTAATTCGTTGTTCAAGTAAAGTGGTTTCATAATCAGAGCTTCTTTGACTTGAGGAAAATCCCCCTAATGATTTGTCTACCTGAAAAAACAACAGACTCAAAAAAGCACCTAAGGAATCAGATCGTGGCTCATTGTCCAAAAACTTACGTAGATGTTTTTTAATCTTTTCATCCCTAATTTTTTTATCTTCCAATACAAACGGAGAGGAATACATGTTATCTCCCCACGCTGGCATGTAATACCAAGGGTTTGTCCAGATATCGGCATAGACCTTCGGATAAAATACGCCGATAAGTTCCAAAATCAAGAAATCTGCCAGATTGATTTCATTCACGATTGAAGGCAAATTTTGATAAAGTCGATTAAGATACCGCTTCGCATCCCGTAGTGTTGTGAAATATTTTTCGACATGCGTTTGAAAAATATAATTGAACTCGCCCTCAAAAATTTTGATCCTTTCTGAGCCAATTTTGAGGGACTGAAATAAACGGTCGATTCCAGACAAATGATTTTCATCTGGAATCGAGTAGTAGAGAAATTTGTTTATGTTCGCCTGATCAATGGCGGGCAAATGGATGGGTGCTTGAACAATTTTATCTAGAAATTTTGAATCTGAAGAGGACTCATCTTTAAGAAATTCGTTAACAAGCAGAGGGTCAAAACTCAAAATAAAAATGGTATTTTTGAATCGCGCCGATAATTTTGCAAGTTTAAAAACTTGCAGGAGTTCTGTTTTCTCTTGAAGTCGGTCTATATCGTCAATTAAGGCAATGACCTTCTTTCCCGTGCTCATAATTAAATCGTTGATCTCGTCCCTCAATCCATTGAGAGACTCATCGCGCGAAAAACCCGATAAGATCTCAGGATTTACACCCGAAAACTTAAGACCAGCGCTGAGTGTCTTTTGATATTTATCCAAAAGTCTTTTAAAATTTGGCAAGCAATACCTTTCATTAAAAACTTGATAGAGGCCAGTATAGTATGCTTTGACAAGTGCTTCTTCAGATGAATAATTCCAAGGATCAAATTCAAAAATGATCTCATTGTCTTCTTGTATAAGCCTTTTTTTCAATAAATTCAGTACCGAGGTTTTTCCTTCTCCCCAGCGCCCATAGAGACCAAACACAAAAGAATCAGAGGAAGGATAATTACTCACTTGACGGAATAACCCATCAATGAAACCCCCTCGTCCCAATAAATCTTCACTTTCATCAGAAATAGGATCATCAGGAAAGTGAGTATCTCCAGGAGTAGCAGATCTTTCAGTCTTGGCCTTAAATCCAGTCGAGTTTGCCCTTATTGTCATCCTCAAAGTCCAACAGAATAGGTAACCAAAAAATATCCACAAAAATATTTTCACATCTGTAGAAATCTGAAGACTTTGAAACAAGGTTTCTCTTAAAGCTATTCCTGATAGCATCAGAGAAGCCATTGCTAAAAAAATCCCATCGAAAAGAGTAAATGGTGGACTCAATAGATGGAAATTATTCTTCCATCTAACTAAAAAAGAGAGAAACGGATTAAAAGAAAAACTCAAAAAAAGGAATGCAATCAATCCAAAAAGAATCAGGGTTGGCGATAAGTTCAGCAAAAAAAATTTCTGAACTGTTTTTTTCTCAAGAATTAAGGGAAGAACCCAAAAAGCTGTAGATACGCCAAAAACGATAGATGCCGAAATTTCTTTCCAGTAAAATTTAAAATAGGATTGGATTTTTTTCAAAGTAAAAATACCGCTTGTCTATTTGAAGATACTCTTCAGTTACATTCAATAGGTTTAACTCTCGGAAAAGTGTAGCGGTTTGAGGAGTCAAGATCAATAAAGGTCAGGGGTAATGGTTTTCTGGAAGGTTCTCCGGTATGAGTACGCTGCTTACGCTAGAAAAAAATATCGCAAACATCGGGGTCACACTAATTTCGTTTGATTTTTAAGATGGTATCTGACTCTATTTTTTGCTGTTTTTTGATAGTGTTCTAAAAAAAGTTAAAGAGTGGAAACAGTATGAACCTGCACGTATTCAAGCAATGATAGGGGGTCTGTCGGATCAGTTGAAATCTGATCAATTTAAGATATATGATGTAACCCTTGAGTCGATGGAAAAAAACCTTGATGCTATCGAAAATTGAGCTTAATTAAAGCGAGGTGAAAAATGAATAGGCAGTTGACGGCGATTATTGAAAAAGAGGGTGATGGTTTTGTGGCCTTGTGTCCAGAAGTGGATGTTGCAAGCCAGGGGAATACTGTTGACGAAGCCCGGAATAATTTGAAAGAAGCTTTGGAACTCTTTTTTGAAACAGCTTCGCCGGAAGAGGTGAGTGGGAGGTTACGCGAAGAAATCTACATTACGCATGTGGACATCGCAATTGGGTAAGCTCAAGGTCTTTTCCGGAAAGGAAGTCTGTCAGATTCTTGCGATGCATGGATTTGAAAAAGTGAGGCAACGCGGAAGCCATGTCGTGATGCAAAAAAAGAGCGCAGGGGCTACGATAACTGTGCCGATTCCAGACCACAAAGAAATCAGAACAGGAACGCTCATGTCCATTATCCGCCAATCAGGCATTCCTCGTGCTGCGTTTGAATAAAAAACCTGTCTGCAACCAGTATGGTCTCATAAACCCTATCAATGAAATAAGCGCAGCCGATTAACTGGCCTTCTTCTTCGACGCTCTTTTTCGGTCGTTTTCGTTTAGATGTCTTTTCCTCAAACGAATGGATTTTGGGGTGACTTCCAATAATTCGTCTTCGGCTAAAAATGAGATGGCTTCTTCTTAAGGACATTTGTTTTGGAGGCGTTAGGGTTAATGCTTCGTCTGCTCCGGATGCACAAAAAGCACAAAAAGGGGTCAGGTCTTGCAATCATGCAAATCTTTTGTTAAACTCTGTGCATGTCCAGACCATTGAGAATCGAGTTTCCCGGTGCAGTGTATCATGTCACAAGTCGGGGAAATGCCAAGCAGATAATCTATAAGGACGACGCCGACAGAGAAACATTTCTTGCGATCTTTTCTCATGTTGTCGAGCGATTCGGCTGGATATGTCATGCCTATTGTCTGATGGATAATCATTATCACCTTCTCATCGAAACCCCGATGCCGAACCTCTCTCGCGGCATGCGCCAACTTAACGGCACATACACCCAATCCTACAACCGCCGACATGCTAAGGTTGGGCATCTATTGCAAGGCCGTTTTAAGTCGATACTCGTAGAAAAGGAGGCACATTTATTGGAACTGTGCCGCTATGTCGTCTTAAATCCCGTGCGCGCAGGGAAGATCAGCCATCCCCAGGAATGGCCCTGGAGCAGTTGTCTCGCAACGACGGGTGAGGTCGCTGCGCCTACATTTTTGTCGGTGGATTGGCTTCTTGCACAGTTTGGAAAAAGAGTCGCCACGGCCCGTAAAAAATATATAGATTTTATAACCGAAGGTCTTAAGGCACCTGGCCCTTGGGATAAATTACAGGGCCAGATTTACCTTGGAGGAGAGGACTTCATAAAAAAACATCAGCCGAATCGACCGATTGAGGAGATGCCTCGTGTGCAGACACAGGCCCATCGCCCGGAACTGAAGGGATTGTTCGAGAAAAAGGGGAGTACCGAATCAGCCCTTTTAGAGGCCTACCGTCGGTATGGTTATCGAATGTCCGAGATCGCGAAACATTTAAACGTCCATTATTCGACAGTAAGCCGACGATTGAAGCGGATGGAAAAGAAGAATCTGTGATTGCAAGACCTGACTCTATTTTTTTATAAAAACCCACATGGAGCGTCCCGTCGCCGCAGGCTTTAGTATTTCCTCTGCGGAGGACGCGCGAGAAATTGGACAAGCCGCCGACGGGATCATCGTCGGCAGTGCTATTGTCAAAATTATCGGGACGGCTGCTGAAAACCCTGATTATCTGTCTGATTTGAGTGGCTTTGTTTCGTTATTGAAAAAGGCTTTGAATCCCACCGTTTAAAGCATTTTTTGTCGGTTTTTGCGCATTATCTGGACCATGTCAGCAGTAACACAGAAAAAATTGTCATACACGTATTTATCTAGCACATGCCTTCCAAAGAGAAAGCAGAGGTCAGGAGGGGATACCATAAATTTTTAGAAAGTGCCGTCGGAGATAAACAGGAGAGTCCGCTAAAAAAGGTCACCGAATTAGAGAAAGACTTCTCTAAGGTCAAGGGCTTACCCTGTTCTTGGTTCTTGGTTCTTGGTTCTTGGAACTTGACTCTTCTGCTTAAATCGACTAATTTAATTAAAGTGGTCGATTTAGAGGTTTAACATGGAAACACTCACTGCAAGTGATGCCAAACGTGAATTTGGCGGAATGCTCATAAAAGTACAAAGGGAACCTGTCCGGATTAACAAAAATGGCAAACCCGTGGCCGTGGTCCTTTCGGCCAGTGAATATGTACACCTTGAGCAATTTCGAGAAGAATGGCTTAAAACCGAAATCCAAAAAGGCATGAAAAGCGTAAAAGAAGGCCACTTACTTGATGGTAAAAAAGTAATGGCTGAACTCAAGAAACATGTCAGCAGTGCCGATTTATAAATATACCCCGGAAGCACGAAATGAACTCAAAAATATTCTTGATTACACGATCAAAAATTGGGGAAAAGCGCAAGCAAGCAAATATATTGATGGGCTGGAAGAACTGTCCGAAAACCTTTCAAAAAATCCAGACTTAGGAAAAAATCGAGATACCCTCCAAAGAGGCTTATTGAGTTTTCGTTATCAGAGCCATGTTCTGTACTATCTCAAAATAAAAAATGGGATTATCATCGTCCATGTATTACATGAACGGATGCATCCTAAAAAATATTTAAACTAAAATCTTCACCTCTTACAGCATTGCCTTAAAATCAGTGAAGGTCTTTTATGAGCTTAAGCGACCGTCTTTTTCTTCGCCGCTCTTTTCCGGTCGTTTTCGTTTAGATGTCTTTTCCTCAAACGAATGGATTTTGGGGTGACTTCCAATAATTCGTCTTCGGCCAAAAAGGAGATGGCTTCTTCCAAGGACATTTGTTTTGGAGGGGTCAGGGTCAATGCTTCGTCGGCTCCGGATGAGCGCATGTTACTGAGCTGTTTTTTCTTGCAGCAGTTGACGACGAGGTCGTTTCCGCGTGAATGCGCTCCAATGACCATGCCTTCATAGACCTTGTGCCCTGAACCCATGAACAAGGTGCCACGTTCCTGGATGTTGTGCAGCGAAAAGGTGATCGTTTCTCCGGCGCAGAGTGAAATGAGTGCGCCTTTGGTGCGGGCGGAAATCTTGCCTTTGAAGGGTTGATAGGCAGAAAAAACGTAATTCATGAGTCCTGTGCCACGTGTCATCGTCAAAAAATCAGAACGATAGCCGATTAAACCGCGTGAGGGGATTTCAAACTCAAGACGAGTATTGCCCGCGTGGGAGCTGCCCATATTTTGGATTTCACCCTTTCGACGGCCCAGGGATTCCATCACTGGACCGATGTAGGCATCATCCACATCCAAGGTCAAATGTTCGATGGGTTCGTGTTTTTTTCCGTCAACGGTTCTATAGATCACTTCTGGACGGGAGATGGCAAATTCATAACCTTCCCGTCGCATGGTTTCGATGAGAATAGACAGATGTAGCTCGCCGCGTCCTGAAACTTTGAAGGCGTCTGTCGAGCCGGTTTCTTCGACCTTGAGCGCCACATTGGCGCGCAGTTCTTTAAAGAGCCGATCTCTGAGTTGGCGACTGGTGACATAATCGCCCTCTAAACCTGCAAAGGGCGAATTATTCACCATAAAGTTGATCGAAATCGTGGGTTCGCCAATTTCGATGGTCGGCAGGGCAACGGCATGCCCTGGGGCGGCGAGGGTTTCTCCGATTTTGGAGGCATCCATGCCCGCGATTCCAATAATTTCACCGGCGCTGGCTTCTTTAATTTCGACCTTTTTCAGTCCTTCATAGCCGATCAGCCGGGTGACTTTACCTTTGACAGTGCTGCCGTCTCTCTGTACGAGCGTTAGTTGTTCTCCTGTTTTGATTCGGCCGTTATTGACACGACCCAAGGCGATTTGTCCCACAAAGTTGTCGTATTCCAAGGATGAAACGAGCATCTGAAACGGTGCGTCAATGTCTCCCGAGGGCGGAGCGACGTGTTTAAGAATCATATCAAAAAGGGGTTTTAGATCTGAATCGGGGTCGTCTAATTCGAGCTTTGAAATCCCGCCTTTGGCGGAGGCGTAAATCACGGGGAAATCAAGCTGGTCGCCTTCTTCGTCTAGTTCCAGAAACAAGTCGGTGACCATGTCAGCCACTTCTAAGGCACGCTCGTCCGGGCGGTCAATTTTATTGATGACCACAATGGGGCGGAGTTTAAGCTCCAATGCCTTTTTAAGCACAAAGGTGGTTTGTGGCATGGGGCCTTCAAAGGCATCAATGAGTAGCAGGACGCCGTCAACCATTTTAAGGGTTCGTTCCACCTCACCGGAAAAGTCAGCATGGCCGGGGGTGTCCACAATATTGATTTTATAATCGCCGTAATGAATGGAGGTGTTTTTTGCGAGAATGGTGATGCCGCGTTCTCGTTCCAGGTCATTTGAGTCCATGACCCGATCAACAATGGTTTCACGGGCGTGAAAGGCTCCGCCCTGTTGCAGCATCTTATCAACCAATGTGGTTTTCCCGTGATCAACATGGGCGATAATGGCGATATTTCGAATATCTTCTCTCACTTTTGTGTTCGCTTCTGTCGTCATCATATCTTGTGTGTGCTGGAGACACCCTCTCTAATGTATGGTTTTTGCTGATTTTTCCCAAAAAAAAATCCAGGCAGTCTTGGGGGGCAAAAAAAGGACACCCAAAAACTGGATGAATCTCGATCATTATAGCAGTGAGCCCTTTTCAAAACAAGCAGATGAATCAAATCTCTCTTTATGGGCGATTTGACAACCGTTTTCCGAGTGATAGACTTTTCCAGAGTGCGTGCATGTGCGCAGATTGCGAATGGTTTCTTTAAGAGCGCCTTCATTGAATAAAAGTGTTAAAAAAAGGCCACTTTCACTGAAAGCCCCCTCGGTATTTCCCAAGGGTTTTGAGGCGGATTTTCTGGGGCCGGATGCCCCTGCAATTCAAATTTTAAATTCCCTCAATACGGGTGTGATTGTCTGTCATCATTCGGGTGAGATTTCTTTTGCGAACGCTTATGCTTCCAAAATTTTAAAATGCCCCCAAAAAGATATTACGCAAAGCCGTATGGAGCGTATGCTGCTGCCCATTGAAGACATTATTGAGATTGTGCAGAGTAATTCCCAAGAACGGTCGAGACAGGAAAAAAATATTCTGCTGCAAAACGGGGAGGAGGTGACCATTGGTTATCACCTTTCTGAAGTCACCATCGCTGCCGGGAATAAGGGAGAGCATTCTCAGTTTGTCGTGACGTTTCAAGACATCACAAAGTGGAATGCGCTACACCGAGACCGTGACCGCTTGCTTCGAATTGCCACAGTGGGTGATGTGCTGCCGACCATTCTTCATGAATTAAAAAACCCTTTAGCTGCAATTACCACGGCGGTTGAAGTTTTAATCGAAGAGGTTGAAGAAATTCCGGCCAAAGAAAGCAAGGATTTACTTCAGGCCATTCTCGGTGAAATTCGCCGGATGAAGCTTGTCTTTGAAGGCATCGGCTCCAGTCATCGAGAACTGAGTAGTTCGATGGAGATGGTTGTGGATGAGGCGATTCGAGAAGCCGTTTCTGTCTTAAAAGCCAAGGCAAAATCGGTGGGTATTTCACTGTGTTGTGTGGTGGAAAATATGCCGCCCCTTTTTCTGGATACGGCTGTTGTGCGGGCCATTCTTTTTAACTTACTCAGCAATGCCATTGATGCCTGTCGTTCGGGGGATGAAATTACTGTGAAGGCCGAATTGAAGGACGATCCCCGGTGTTTTGAGCTTGTTGTCAAAGATACGGGATGTGGTATGCCTGAATCAGTTCAGGCACACTGTACCGAGCTTTTTAAGACCACAAAACCCAATGGCAGTGGAATCGGCTTGAGTCTCTGTCAAAACACGGTCGCGGCTGCCGGAGGAGTGCTACACATCGTATCTAAGGTGAATCGGGGGACGTGCATCACGGTTACAGTCCCGCTTGATGGCGAGGCGCGTAATTAAAAAAGTTTCCCCCGTAACACGAAAGGATAATGTGATGGCGCGGGTTTTAATTGTAGAAGATGAAGAAATGCTGCGAACGACGATGGTGCGTGGTATTTCAAAACTTCCCAATATCGAAGTATTAGATGCGGGCACCTTAGAAGAAGCCCTGCGTGAAATTGATGCAGAGCCACCACAAATGATTCTTTCCGATCTTAATTTGCCAGGGCGTTCCGGGGTTGAGTTACTGGGAGAATTAGAAAAACGTAAAATCCATATCCCCGTGGTTTACATTACCGCTTTTTTAAATACCTTCAAAACCATGATTCCGATGCACAAAAACGTCAAGGTGCTTGAAAAGCCCATTGGATTGAATGAGCTTAGAAGCATCGTACTTGAACACATAGAAAAGAAAGCTGTAGAGGCCGAGCCCGCACCTTTTGGTGTGCCGGATTATCTTCAGCTTGCAGGTATGGGGCGCTATTCCGTTTCCATTACCGTGCAAAAAAAGGGCGTGAGTGTTGGAAGTATAATTGTCGTTTCGGGTGAGATTTGGTCTGCACGTTATGAATCGCAAGGCGGGGATGAGGAAGAAGAAGGAAAAGCGATCTTTCGCAACATTGCTTTTTTACCTGGGGTTCATGTGGCTTGTCAGGCGCTTGTGGGGGACCCTGGTGTGCGGAACATTCATGATGGCTGGGAAAGCCTATTGATGGATGCTGCCCGTGAAGCCGACGAAAGTAATCTGCCCGAGCATGAAAAAGGATCGACTCCCCATTCAGACCCACAAGACCCCCTGGAAGAAGGAAAAATTGACGAAGACCTGGATGCCATTTTTGCGGAAGATGGATCGGAGGGCTAGGAGCCCAACTTATCCTGCTGGTTGTCGGGGACTTTTTTTTTGAATGGCAGTGTCGTATTGTGATCCATTTGCACCTCGACCAACTGATTTTCTTTCAAGCCGATCACCTTACTTAAATCTGCATAACGTAGATCTGTGCCATCAAGCTTTGCATCTGTCAAATCGGCACCATCAAGGCGTGCGCCACTGAGTGTCGCGCCGCTTAAGTCGGCTTTTTGCAAATTTACCTTTCTGAAATCGGCAGCGCTGAGGCTGACACCCATTAAGTGGGCGTGACTTAAGTCTGCACCTTGCAGGTCGGCGTAAAAAAAGTTGACCCCACGTAAGTCAGCACGTTTAAGGAAAGCGTCTCTCAAATCAGTATTGCTAAGATCGGCCTTAAAGAGTTTTGCATCGCTTAGGATTGCGCCTCGGAGTTTTGCTTCGCGTAGATCGGTCTCGCTTAAGTCAGTGAAATCGAGTTGTGTGTAGGTGAGGGTTGCACCTTTTAAAGTTGCCCCTGTGAGTTTTGCGTGAATGAGGTTTGTTTTGTGTAAGTTTGTCCCGTTTAAATTAGCCTGATTGAGATTGGCAAAGCTGAGGTCAGTATTTTTGCCACTGAGATTCAAGTTCGAAAGATCCAGTTTGGAAAGGTCTTTTTTAAACGCACTGAGCACCTGAATGAGACTTCTCTTGTTTTCTGTATGAATGTTTTCGGGGCGCAGGAAAAGTTCAAAAAGGTTTTGCGGGAGTAAAAAATTGGGTTTTTTCGGAGGAAAATGTGCCCTTGCAGATGCGATGTGTTTTTCGGGATCGTCAGGGTTTCGGTCTTCAAGTGTTTCAAAAATCGCCATCGATTTTTTTGAAAATGTATTTGTTTTCTCCTCGTAATGTTGGGATGCAAAAGCGACAAGCAGGAAGTAGGCAAGCAGTGATGCGGAGAGGCCGTGTTTTGTTTTGCGTAAATGGATTTTGGGTTTAAATACGTTCATCATTGAAGACGTTTATGATCGTCGTAGAAATTTGGGTGTTTTGAGCATCACCCGTTCTTTGCAATGCGGACAGCGCAGTAAGCCCCGATTAAAGAGGATGTGAAATTTTTTGCCGCAGCGGCCACAATGGCTGGGGATGGTGGCACGGTGGATGAGCATATAAAAAAAGGCAAATTGTGGTGCAAGAAAGAGCACGGCCCATTCCTTAAAAATGAGGGCAGGTAGGACAAACGGCACAGAGAGTGCTAAAAAAATAAAGAGGTCGTAATGTTTGTCTTTAGCACTTTCATCGAGCTTAAAAAAGAAACGCCGGATGTAAACAAAGAGCGCGGCGATGATTACGATGAAGATGCTGTATTTTAAGAACGGGTTTTGCATATTCTTTGAAGTTTTTTCCCTTATGGGAGGATGAAATCGTGGGGTTCAGCATACATTGGCCTAATCCATTTTGCCAAGCTCAAATGATCTGCCCTTATTCATTCGAGATGCTCCTTAAAATTCTTGGTCTAAAGTGTGAGATTTGTTCGTGTGTTCAATTTATTTTTGACTGGGGTATTTCCCTAAAACCGAGAATGAGGGGCTAAAAGAGGATAAAATGCCGAATATAAGGATTCAATTGGCACTGGAAAACAATGTCGCTGAACTATTACCACTTGTCCGTGCTTACCACACATTTGAGGGGTTTAATCTTTCGGAAAAAGTCCGAGAAGAGGCTGTAAGAAAACTGCTCTGTGATCGATCTCTTGGTGGGATATGGCTGATATACAATGGGCTCGAGCTGGTCGGCTATATTACCCTGTGTGTCGGATTCAGTCTTGAATTTGCTGGTTTGGATGGATTTGTAGATGAATTTTATATCCATCCGCCGTTTCGTGGAAAAGGTATGGGGACGAAAGTCCTGGTGCTCATTAAAGCAGAAGCAAAAAAAATGAACATACAGGCGCTACATTTAGAAGTGGCGCGTAAAAATGTCCAAGCGCAAGCGCTCTATGCTAAGGCTGACTTTAAAACAAGAGAGAAATATGTGCTGATGTCAGTCAATTTATAAAAGGGGTGTCATATGGGGGGCTTGAAAATCTGCACACCCCGTATTATTTCTTGGAGAGGTCTTTTGTAAGTCTTCCCATATCTTGTCAATGAAGGGGCTGATCGACTATGCTAAGCCCACTTTTGAAGGCTTTTAGTTTAAAAACATGAAATAAGGAGAACCATTAAATGAGCCCGGAAACCAGCACGAAAGAGACATTTGAATATAAAGCGGAAATGAATCAGCTTTTGAATTTAATCGTTCATTCGCTCTATACCCACCCTGAGATCTTTTTACGCGAGCTCATTTCAAATGCCTCCGATGCCTCAAACAAGGTACGTCACTTGGAAATCACCGATGAATCCATCTTAGATCGCCACAAAGAATTAACGATCAAAATCGAAGTGGATGAAAAAGCAGAAACCTTTTCAATTGAAGACGCAGGCATCGGCATGTCCCGCGATGACTTGATTGAAAATATCGGCACCATTGCCTCTTCCGGTACCTTAAAGTTTTTAGAAAAAATGAAAACAGATAAAGATAAAGTCGGTGATCTCATCGGCCAATTTGGTGTGGGTTTTTATGCGTCTTACATGGTGACCGATGAAATCACCATTGAAACACGTCATGCCGATAAAGATTCCGTGGGGCTGCGATGGACTTCCTCCGGCCAGGGCGGTTACAGCATCGAAGAAATTGATCGGAAAGAACGTGGCACAAAAATCTCTTTTAAGTTAAAAGATGAATTTAAGGATTTTTCAAAAGAATACAAAATTAAAGAAACCATCAAGAAATATTCTAATTTCGCAGTCTTCCCCATTTTTGTCGGCAAAGAGAAAGTCAACACCATTGAGGCCCTTTGGACCAAAAAGAAAAAGGATCTAAAGGACGAAGAGCTCAACGAATTTTACAAATTTGTCGCAAATGACTGGGAAGATCCCCTGGCGCACTTGCAGCTTTCCCTTGAAGGCGTGGGTTCGACCTTTAAAGCCCTGCTCTTTATTCCGCAAAAAGATTCTTTTGATTTAATGCGCACACAGGAGCATAAAACCGTACAGCTTTACGCGAACAAAATAATGATTGTAGAAGACTGCAAAGAACTCTTGCCGGAATATCTTCATTTTATCCGTGGTGTGGTCGATACCGCCGATTTGCCGCTCAATGTCTCGCGGGAAATGGTGCAGGCCTCGCCCGTCATGCAAAAGATCAAAACCACGATCACCACAAAAGTCTTACAGTGGCTTGATAAAATGGCGAAAAAAGACACGGAAAAATACGACAAATTTTACAAGACTTTTGGCAAGCTTTTTAAATACGGCATCAACAGCGATTTTACCAATAAAGACAAGGTGATCGACCTGCTTCGTTTTGAAACCTCGACGCAGGATGAAAAGACATCTTCGTCCTTCAAAGACTACGTGGGTCGTATGAAAGAAGACCAGAAAGAGATTTATTACATCACAGGTGAAAGCCGCGCTCAGGTTGAAAACAACCCCAATATGGAATATTTCAAAAAACACGAAACAGAGGTCTTGTTTTTAATTGACCCGGTGGATGCGTTTATTATCCCCTCCATTCCAGAATATGACGGGAAAAAAATCAAAGCCATCGACAAAGGCGATATTGATTTAAAAGAAGACGAAAAATCGAAAGATACTGAAAAAAATACCCTTTCAGGGGCCTTGATTGATCTTTTTAAAGAAACGCTCAAAGAGCAGGCGCAGGATGTGAAGATTTCTAAACGTCTCGTCGATTCTGCGGTCACTCTGGTGGCAACGGCGGACGGTGCGGACAAACACACCGAACAGCTTATGAAAATGATGGGACAGGACGTGCCCAAATCCAAACGCATCCTGGAAGTCAACGCCGAACATCCCGTCATCCGGAATCTCTCAAAACGCTACATCGCAAACGACAAAGACCCCATGCTGGAAAAGTGCATCGTACAGCTTTTTCAAAGTGCGCAGTTGATTGACGACGAACTCACCTCCAAAAGTGAATACGTCAAACGCATGATGGAAATCATGGAAGAGGCCACGCAGTAGGGGAGAACCTTTTCTTTTTTTGAGGGCTTTCCAGGGGGCTGCGGTAAAACGTGGTTCTTTTGGAAAGCCCTTTTTTGCTTGCTCTTTTCTTTTATCTCGTCTAATTTAACATTAAATATTAAATTAGGTTGTTTTGTGTATATAAAGCGCACATTGGAAGGTTTTCTGAATAAGGCCTCGGCACAATTTCCTGTCGTGCTTGTTGTTGGGCCACGGCAGGTCGGCAAGACAACGATCTTGAAACATTTAGGTGAAGGAAGCCGTTCTTATGTCACTTTGGACGATCCGACACTCGCGGCCTTAGCAAGAGAAGAACCAGTATTGTTTTTACAGCGTTTTAATGCTCCAGTCCTGATTGATGAAATTCAGTATGCCCCGCAGCTTTTACCGCATATTAAAATACAGGTGGACAAATCGCACAGCCCCGGAATGTTCTGGCTGACGGGTTCTCAGCAGTTCCAGTTAATGCAGGGGGTGTCGGAATCACTGGCCGGACGTGTTGGGATTGTTAATTTACTGGGACTTTCCTTAAAAGAGCTGCAAGGACGTTCTGAGCTTGCGTTACCATTTTTACCCACGAGTAAACACTTGCAGATGAGGCTAAAGTCTTCACGGAGCTTTACGCTTCGAGAAGTGTATCGCACCATCTGGCGGGGTTCCTACCCTGCGATGTGGAGATTAGGTGAAGGTCCGGGGCAAGTCCTCGAATCTGGCATGGATCGTGACCTATTTTATAGTTCTTATCTTCAAACCTATTTGCAACGTGACGTGCGGGATTTGGCGAATGTCGGGGATGAAAGTGCATTTTTGAAATTCATTCGTGCTGCTGCTGCTCGAACGGGGCAATTGCTTAATCTATCTGATATGGCACGTGACGCAGCCATTTCCGTGCCAACCGCAAAACGCTGGCTTTCTATTCTGGAAGCTTCCGGTGTTGTTTATTTGCTGGAACCCTATCACCGCAACACGATAAAACGACTCATAAAAGCGCCGAAGTTGTATTTTCTGGATACCGGGCTTTGTGCTTATCTGACGGAATGGTCTAGCCCGGAAACGCTGGAGGCAGGTGCAATGTCGGGTGCAATTCTGGAAACCTTCATCTTTACGGAAATCTTAAAAAGCTATTGGCACAATGGAAAACGTGCGCCGCTCTACTATTATCGTGATAAGGACAAAAAGGAAATTGATTTATTAATTGTGCAGGACGACATGATTTACCCGCTGGAGTTTAAAAAGACGGCCTCCCCGGATAAAAAAGCGATACGGCATTTCAAGAGACTTTCGTCTCTGCAAGAGCAGATTGAAGAAGGCGGGGTAATCTGCCTTACGGAAACCCTGTTACCCATCACGGCAAAGGCCAATGCGATCCCTCTTGGCTTGTTGTGAGCTGAAGGGCATATCATCCATTTCATGTGTACAGATGTGGCGAAAATCGGAATTGATTGATGGCATTAAAACCGACCATTTATAAAATAGGCATCAACTTATCTGATGTTGACCGTGCATTTTACGACACCTTCAATTTGACGATTGCGCAGCACCCTTCTGAAACGCCAGAGCGCATGATGGTGCGTGTCTTGGCTTTTTGTCTGAATGCAAAAGAACATCCCGTTTTTACAAACGGACTTTGTGCGGTGGAAGAACCCGATCTTTGGGCACGGACTTTGGATGGGCAGGTCTCACTGTGGCTTGATGTGGGGGAGCCTGCTTTTGAACGAATCAAAAAGGCAACACGGCTTTCTGCCAGTGTTAAGGTCTATAGTTTTAATTCAAAATCAGATCGTTGGTGGACGCAGAGCCGAGAAAAATTTAATGCTCTGAAAGCCGCTATTATTCAGTTTCAATGGCAGAGCATCCAAAAATTGGCGACCCTGGTTACGCGGCGGATGGATCTTTCCATCACCATTACAGGCGACGTGGCCTATGTTTCGTCTGAATCGGGGGTCTGTGAGGTGTCCTGGGTGGTATTGCAAGGTTCATCATTGAATAATGGAGTCAAGCGGGCACAAATCTGAAAGTGTGGTGACACTTCCACGGGAAACAAGGTAAAATAAATTGCATAGTCGTTCATGGGGTAGTATAGTCCCTCACTATTTTGTATTCATTATCAATTAAGGAAAAAGTCCATGGCAAACATCAATCAAGTGAGAAATATCGGCATTTCAGCCCACATTGATTCCGGCAAAACCACCTTGACGGAACGGGCATTATATTACACAGGAAAAATCCACAAAATCGAAGAAGTCCGCGGAAAATCAGGCGTGGGTGCGACGATGGATTCAATGGATCTGGAACGAGAAAAAGGGATCACGATCCAATCGGCTGCGACCTATTGCGAATGGAAAGACTACGTCATTAACATCATCGATACCCCCGGTCACGTCGATTTCACCATTGAAGTGGAACGGGCGCTTCGTGTGCTGGACGCTGCCATCCTCGTGCTCTGTGGCGTCTCCGGTGTTCAGAGTCAATCCATCACCGTCGACCGCCAGATGCGCCGTTACAAGGTGCCACGGATTGCCTTCATTAACAAATTAGACCGAACCGGAGCCGATCCCTTCCGGGTCATCACGCAGCTTCGCGAAAAATTGGGCCACAACGCACACGCCATCAGCATGCCAATTGGCGCGGAAATGGATCTCCAGGGCACCATCGATCTCACCAACATGAGGGCCTACTACTTTGACGGTGACAACGGGGAAAATATCCGAGAGGAAGAGATTCCGGCCGAATTGAAGGAGCGGGCCGAAAGCCTTCGTCATGATCTGCTCGAAGCGATCAGCGACTTTGATGACGACATCGCCGAAAAATTCCTAGAGGACGAACCTGTTTCAACGGACGAGCTTCGCCAGGGAATCCGCAAGGCAACAATCTCCCTTCAATTCATCCCCGTGATGATGGGCTCCGCATTTAAGAACAAAGGCGTTCAATTGCTTCTCGACGGTGTTGGGCACTATCTGCCCAATCCAACCGAGGTCACCAATGAGGCGCACGATCAGGGCAACGACGAAGCTAAAGTGGTTCTCGAAAGCACATCCAAGAAACCGCTCGTCATGCTTGCCTTCAAATTAGAAGACGGCCGCTACGGTCAATTGACCTATATGCGGATTTATCAGGGTAAAGTCGGCAGAGGAGACACCATTCACAATGCCGCAACGGGCAAGAAGGTGCGTGTCTCTCGCTTGGTTCGCATGCACTCCGACGAGATGCACGATATCGACTTTGCTGAGGCGGGAGACATTGCGGCGATCTTTGGTGTGGATTGCGCTTCTGGAGACACCTTCACCGATGGCGCACTCGACTACACCATGACCTCCATGTTTGTCCCTGACGCAGTTATTTCCTTGGCGGTCTGGCCAAAAAAGAAGGCCAGCGCCGGAAATTTTTCCAAAGCACTCAACCGCTTTATGAGAGAAGATCCCACTTTTCGGATTCACCGCGACGACGAGAGTAACCAGACCATCATTTCCGGTATGGGCGAGCTTCACCTTCATATTTACATGGAACGCATTAAACGAGAATACGACTGTGAGATCGAGTCGGGTGAGCCGCAAGTGGCCTACCGGGAAACGATCTCTCGGAAGGCCGAGTTTAGCTATACCCATAAAAAGCAGACCGGTGGTTCCGGTCAATACGCCAAAATCGGGGGATACATGGAGCCGCTGCCATCCGACGCCATTGAGCCCTTTGAGTTTGTCGAAGACATCAAGGGCGGTGCCATTCCACGCGAATATATCCCTGCCTGTGAGAAGGGATTTCGTGAACAAATTAAGAGCGGTTCGCTCATCGGCTTCCCTGTGGTGGGTGTTCGCGTCGTGCTGAATGACGGCGCCTTCCATGCGGTAGATTCTTCCGAAATGGCCTTCAAAACCTGCTCGATCGCCGCTTTTAAGGAGTTCTATCCGCAGGGCAAACCAATCATCCTGGAGCCGATCATGAAATTGGGCTGTGAAGCGCCCGTTGAGTTCCAAGGGGGTGTAATCGGACTGCTCAATCAGAGAAGGGGCGTTATCCTCGGAACGCAAAACAACGGTGCCTTTGTGCAAATCGAAGCCGAGATTCCGCTTTCCACAATGTTCGGATTTTCCACTGATTTGCGAAGTGGCACACAGGGAAAAGGGGAATTTTCGATGGAATTTCTAAAATATTCCCCCGTTCCAAAACAAATCTCCGCAGACTTGATCAAGGCCTACCAAGAAGAAAAAGCCGCAGAGAAAAAATAAAACTTCGGCATGAATGTAATCCCCCTGCTTGGCTTTGTGCGGCAGGGGGATTTTTTTTGTCAAATCCCCCCTATTTTTTTAAGAAACCCTTCAAAATCGTACTTTGGAAGCACCTGACCCTTGGCGCGGATCTTGGAAGATCGCGTTTTATCTTGGGAGTCCACAAAGATTGGTGAGATTGTTCAGACGCTTAATGGGTCTCTCCATTTCGGAATAGTTCTTGATTTAAAACTTGAGTTGATTTCATTGCTTCTCTATAATTATTGATAATTGTAAATAGACGCTTTACACTATGATTAAGAGTTTCAAGCACAAAGGGCTAAAGCGGCTCTACTTTAGGGGTGACAAAGGTCAAGTACACCTCGACTTTCTAAAGCGAATTGAAGACATCTTTGCGCGTTTGGATGTTGCAGAGGAAGTCGAGGCAATGGATTTGCCGGGTTATGGGCTTCACCGCTTAAGAGGAGGTTTGAAGTCGTTTTGGAGTGTTACGGTCTCAAGAAACTGGCGTATTATTTTTCAATTTGAAGATGGTAATGCCAGTAATCTTGATTTAATAGATTATCATTAGGAGGACAGGAGAATGCCGATGAAAGACCCACCACATCCCGGAAGATCAATAAAAGATGCTTGTCTCGATCCGCTTGGATTGACCATTACAAAGGGTGCTGAAATCCTTGGAGTGACGCGTGTTGCTTTGTCTAATGTGATTAACGCGAAATCTGGGATCTCTCCAGAAATGGCGATCCGATTGTCAAAAGCGTTTGGCAGCACACCAAAAACATGGCTTAAAATGCAGTGGGCCTATGACTTGGCCGAAGCAGAAAAAAACGCTGACAAAATTGACGTGTCTTACTATGAAAGAACCGTTTCTGCTTAACTCCGTTTCGTAAAGAATTAAAGGGGAGAAGATGGGGTTAGTGATATTGATGTGAGCTCTTTTATCAGCTCGGCAGTTTAGACTTTTTTCAAAAAGTGATCAGGCGAAATTTTGGCTTGTTTTAGAATGGCGTGAAGTGTTCCCTCAGGCATGTCACCGGGGTGATTGGGAATTGTTGTATAACAATTTGTTTGAGGATTGTGCCAGATTTCATGGGAACCTGCGGCCTGTCGGTCGAAGGAAAAACCGAGACGTTTCAAGGTTTTAACGATCTTCCTGTACCGGAAGCCCGCTAGTTTTCCCACTTACCCCCCAACGACAAGCGGGTAATCAAACGATTCTCCTGGGTCTTTTAGATGTGGAGCGCCTTTGCGTTCACCTTGTGCCTCAAAGAGTTTCTTTGCAACATCCCGTGCAATCTCCAATGTTTCGGTAATTGTACGTCCCTGGGCCACAAGTCCCGGAATTTCATCTGATGTTGCCAGGTAAACACCCTCTGGCAATTTTTCGATATGAAGATTGACAATCTGTTCCATAGTTTTTTACGCGCGACTTTCTTAAAAATGCTGATTAATCGGGGTAAATGGATGTCTTGAATATGAGGCAAAATATAGCATAAATTAGGTATCGAATCCAGATTCGAACATTTTTTAAGGGAGAATGAAATCTGCTATTATGTTTGTTCTTGGGTGGGCTTTGGAAGCCTCTTGTCCTTCGGAGCAAAGGCGAATGATATTCAGCTTGTCTTATTACAGAGGTTTTTTCGTGAGATAGAATGAGTTGTTTTGTTTCACTCAGTTAAAACTATCTTGTAAGCATAGAAAACCTGATGACTCTGCGAAATTCTTTGAACGCAGACTTTAGTTATCTCTTATTTGTATAAAACTAGGTTAGACCTATAAAATGAATTTATCCGAAATATTTGAGATTGCCTTGGCTATCTTGGCCTCTCTTGGAGGGGGAGCCGTTCTCATATTGGCATTTTCCAGTTGGTTTGGAAAAATATGGGCAGATCGTATTCTTGCAACTCAAAAACACGAACTAGGCGCTGCGTTAGAAAAAACAAAACGGGAGCTTGATGTTGTTAAGGAGACCACCCTCAGATTTCAAAATGATAAAATACTCACGTATCGATCCGTTATAGATATTATTTCAAGGCTTCTTGCTTCCCTCGATGCATACGATTTGGGAGCACTGGGGCAGAAAGAATTTGAGACTCGTTTCCATGAATTTAATGAACAAAGAATGAGAGTTTATGGATATCTCGCAATGATTGCCCCACAAAAAGTGATGACTGCGCGCGATAAACTTATGGGTCAATTACTCCCTATAAGCATGGGAAAGAAGCCATACGAATGGGAATTGCTCCGGCCGTTAATAATCAACTTACTGAATGAAATCCGTATTGATATCGGAATTGACAAAAATCCTATCGAATACACTGGAGAAGGGTGAATATATCATCACGGTCTGATAGTGAGTTGTTGAGACTGTTTTGATTTGATAGATAAATGCTTTTCTCTCCCCTAACGACCCACCTCCCATTTTTCTGCTAAACTGCTCCAAAACTAAAACCCCAGAAAGGCCAACCTACATGATTGACCTGCATTACATTATTGCAAAAGAGCTCAAAGCTGAAAAAAGCCAAATTACCGCTGCAATCGCCTTACTGGATGAGGGGGCGACGGTGCCTTTTATTGCGCGTTATCGTAAGGAAGCGACGGGCGGTTTGGATGATATTCAGTTGCGTCATTTGGAAGAGCGCTTGAATTATTTGCGCGAGTTGGAAGCGCGTCGTGAAGTCGTACTCTCAAATATCAATGAAACAGGCAAACTTACTGATGCCTTGAAAATAGACATTCTGGCCGCCGAGACCAAAACACGGCTTGAAGATCTTTATCGCCCTTTTGTGAAAAAACGTCGTACCAAGGGGCAGATTGCACGTGAGGCGGGTCTTGAGCCCTTGGCGTTTGCCTTGCTTGAAACGCCGACTTTAGTGCCTGAGATTATTGCGGCAGACTATCTTAATCCTGAAAAAGAGATTGCCGATGTTGAAGCGGCTTTGTTGGGCGCACGTCATATTTTGATGGAACATTTTGCGGAAGATGCGGGTTTGTTGGCGGCCTTGCGGGAATTTACACAAAACAATGGCAAGATTCAGTCTCAAGTGATTAAGGGCAAAGAGAACGAGGGGGCGAAGTTTTCAGATTATTTTGATTTTAGTGAGGCCCTTAAAACAATTCCCTCGCACCGTACCCTGGCTTTATTTCGCGGTCAAAAACAAGAGATCCTCCGTCTGAATGTTGTTTTTGAAGAAACACAAGCCGATGCAAAAAAGCGTCAAGATCCTTCAAAACTAGAACACATGATCGCCAGCCATTTTAAAATTAAATCCGAAGGTCGCCCAGCAGATGCGTGGTTGTGGGAGGTCGTGCGTTGGACCTGGCGGGTGAAGTCTTCTCTGCATTTGGATTTAGAGATGAAACGACAGATTCGAGAACGGGCCGAGCAGACCGCCATCACGGTTTTTGCGCGTAATCTGCATGACTTGCTATTGGCTGCACCCGCCGGGCCACGCGTGACAATGGGACTTGATCCGGGGATTCGTACCGGCATCAAAGTTGCGGTGATCGACGGCACGGGCAAGCTTTTGGATACGGCCACGCTGTATGCCCATGCCCCGCGTAATGAATGGGATCAATCCATCCACAACTTATCTTTGCTTTCTGCAAAATACAAGGTGGACTTGATTAGTATCGGCAATGGCACGGCCTCGCGAGAAACCGACCGTTTGGTGGCGGATTTGATCACGCGTCACCCTGAATTAAATCTGAAAAAAATGATCGTCTCCGAAGCGGGGGCCTCGGTGTATTCAGCCTCCGCATTTGCGTCTCAGGAGTTTCCTGAACTGGATGTCTCGCTTCGTGGTGCCGTTTCCATCGCCCGGCGTCTGCAAGATCCCCTGGCGGAATTGGTGAAAATAGACGCCAAAGCCATCGGCGTCGGACAATATCAGCACGATGTAAATCAGGTGCGTTTGTCTCAGTCTTTAGCGCATGTGGTCGAAGATGGCGTGAATGCCGTGGGGGTTGATTTGAATACGGCCTCTGCGCCCTTGCTCAGTTTTGTCTCGGGTCTGAGTCCTGTTTTGGCAAATAATATTGTGGCCTTCAGAGATGAAAACGGGCCTTATGCAAACCGAAAAAAACTTATGAAAGTGCCGCGTCTTGGCGCAAAAGCCTTTGAGCAATGTGCGGGTTTTTTACGGGTGATGAATGGGGACAATACCCTGGATGCCTCGACCGTACATCCCGAAGCCTATGCCGTGGTGGAGCGTATTGCGGAAAAAAACGGGCGTGAAATTAATACCCTGATTGGGGATGCGGTTTTTTTGAAATCTTTAGAGGCCAAAAACTATGTGGATGCACAATTTGGTGAACCCACGGTCTGTGACATTCTTTTAGAATTAGAAAAACCGGGACGCGATCCGCGCCCTGAATTCAAAATGCCACAATTTAAAGTGGGCATTGAAAAAGTTTCTGATTTAAAAACAGGGATGCAGCTTGAAGGCGTGGTGAGCAATGTCACCAATTTTGGGGCCTTTGTGGATGTGGGTGTGCATCAGGATGGTTTGGTGCATATTTCTCAATTGGCAGATCGTTACGTTTCCGATCCGCACAAAGTGGTGAAGGCCGGAGATATTGTCAAAGTCAAAGTGCAATCCGTTGACCTTGAACGCAAACGCATTGCATTGACGATGCGCACAGAAAATCCACCCGAAACAAAACAAGCCATAAAAAAGCCCAGAAAACCAGAGAAACAAACAGAACCGCGACCTGAGCAAAAAAGAGAGAAAAAACTGCGGAAGCCGCAACCCTCAAAAAATCCCACAATGCTACAAAATGCAATGGCCGCCGCGCTTGCAAAAGCAGGTTTGAAAAAGAAATAGTTTGTTTTATTTGAGCTGGTGAAGGTGCTTGAGCAAGTGTGAAACATCAATTTCTAATTCTAAATTTTGTTTTTTGCTTGGGTTTGAATGGTGAGCGAGGCCTCACCAAAGGCTATCTCCAAATCAGTTGTCCAAAGCGATGTCCAAGCCAAACGGCCAGAAGCCCTAATAAGATCTGCGCGCCAATGTTTAGAAGGGCGAGACCATTTTGCCCCTCACGCATCAGGTGCATGGTTTCGTTTCCAAAGGTGGAAAAAGTGGTGAATGCCCCCAGGAGACCCATGAAAAGAAAGAGTCGTGTTTCAGGGTTCATGATCTGAGACGCATCGGCCCATTGAGAAAGCAGACCGATGGCAAGACAGCCGATGACATTGACGGTGAGTGTCCCGTAGGGGAAGCTTGTGTTGCCGGAAAGATTTTGTGCCCACCCGCTGAGTCCATATCGCAAAATTGCGCCGAGGAATCCACCCAAACCGACAAAGAGCACTTTTGCCATTTTAAGCTCCCTTCAGGCGATCCGTTCAGGCGATCCGTTGTGCAATCAGTTGTGCGACCCAAGTGCCGTCTGCATCGGGCAAGGCTTCCATTTTTTCGCCCTTTTGATCAATCATGCCCTCGTGATAGAAAAGGATGCGGAAATCAGAAAAAAGGTGCAGCAGTTCATTGTGATCCCAGCAAAAAGCCGTGCGGGAGGGTTTTCCAAATTGACGATGTTGATCAATCAGGAAGGTTTCGTAGATGAGGACGCCTCCTATTTTTAGGGCTTTTTTGAGGCGGGAAATGACGTTTCGGTCGAGATAATAAAAGCAGGTCAGTAGGTCGAAAATTTCATCGGAAAAAGGACTTTCTTTTTCAAGGTCGGCGCAATGGGCGGTAAAAGGAAGTGCTTCTTTTTGTGCCTTGTCGTTGCAAAAATTGACGGCATCTTCATTGCGATCAAATCCATCAACGGTGTAAGCATTGTTTGCCAGAAAAAAAGCATTTCGGCCGAAACCACAGGCAAAATCGAGGGCACGGCCTTTGGGCAGGTAGGACAGATTATGGACAAGCAGGGGTGCGGGGCTTTGAGCGCGGTGTTCCATCTTAGGGGTGGCCCGAACCCGAAGCGGTCATGAGCGCCTCGGTTTCGATGGATTTGCCATTACGGATGAGTTTGATTTTGATCCGATCTCCGGGTTTTTTCTGTTGCAGATAATAAATGATGTCGAAGCGCTCGTGGATGGTCACATCATCCATGCGTGAAACGATATCCCCTTTTTTGATGCCTGCTTTTGCTGCGGGTGAATCGGGGAAAACATCGCTGACCTGCACTCCGGCCTGAAATTGATCCATCATAATACCCAAACGCACTTTTTTTTCTTTAAGTTCCTGATAAGACACCCCCCAGACAAAGTCGGCCAATGGCAGGGGTAGATTGGGGGCTTTGACATCAAGCATTTTCATTTCATCGGGAAAGTTTTGTGCGTGAGGGATGACAATTTGATAGGGCACAGGCAGACGGCGAAAGGTGCGCCGGGGCAGTCCAAATCCATAGCCGACATGAAATCCACCCGCCATAACCATCATTTTTTTATCTTTGCCTTCCAGTGAGGAAAGATAGTCCGCGATGGTTTCAGACATGGTTTCTTCCCAAAAAAGCATCATCTGGTAAAAAGACTCAAATTGCTCGGATGCGCCAGGGCCGTGGCCTTGAAAAATGGCGTTTACCGCCGTGCGATGATGTGGGTCATTGTCGTCGATTTCCGGCAACTTTTTTTTATCATTGTCCGAAAGTCCGGCCATGCCTGAAGCACGCATTTTAAAGGCCATTTCTGAAGTGGGTCTTAAGGCCACGAGCGGTATTTTTTCTGCCTTAATAAAGTCAAGCAGGTCTCTGTAATAGGCGTCGTTATGGCTCCAGTCTTCGTACCAGCGCTTGAGAAAAGCTTTGTCATCTCCGTCATTTCTAATCCACTGATCCAGTACATCCTGTGAGGAGCGTCGGAACATTTCCATGCCCACGACGACTTGTCCCGGAAAGCGTGAGACCAAAGCTTTGAGAATTTTGAGCTGGACTTGGTGGTCTTCTAAGCTGTCATGGACTTCTCCTGCGTAAATGATACGGGATGCAGCCAGTGTTTCGATGACTTCTGCTTCAGAGAGTGTTTGTCCTGTTTTTAAATGAACAATTTGTCCGGGTTTGATTTTTGTGATGTCTTGATAGGGTGATTCAGGGCTGGCGGATGTTGATGGGGCCGACTCGGAGGGTGTTTCCACTTTTTCCACCATTGCATGCATGGGTTTGTGTGCCTGTTTGCTACAAGCACTCCCAAAAAATGGCAGAAGCAGGGCGAGTAATATACCGATTCGATTCATTGGCTCATTCTACAAAGAAGAGGTCGAGACTGTCAATGTGTGTTCATGTGGCACTCAGGAAGTTCTGATTAAGCCTGAACTAAGCCTTGAATTTGATCAGGACACTGGGTAGCAATAAAAAGTCCATGACCAGGGCGAGTGTAATGGTCAGAGCTGACATCAATCCCATGTCGGCGTTCATGCGATAACCGGAGAGTGTCAGTACCATAAAGCCCGCGACCAAGGCCACGGTCGTCACCCCAATGGCTGTCCCCACAGTGTTGAAGGCATAGCGGACGGCGTGGGCTGGATCCAGCTTTTGCTCTCGACGTGCCCGCACATATTTATTCAGGAAATGAACGGTATCATCCACAACAATGCCCAGGGTCATGGTCACGACGACGGACAAACCCAAACCGACTTGTCCAACAAACATCCCCCAAAGCCCATAAGTGCCGGCAGAAGGTTTGGTAGGAGACTGATGAGGCCGAGCTTCAGGCTCTTCAATGCAAAAATGAGGATGACTGAAATCAAAATCAGTGCACCAAAAGAAGCCTTTAACATGCTGTGGATATTTCGTTGTGAGAGGTCTGCCCAGATCACGGAAAGTCCAGAGCCGTAGGTAAACATCTCTTGTGGTGCATTTTTTCGTAGCCATGTCCGTGCGTCATTTTCCAAAATCTGAAGTTCTTTTGTGCTGGTATCTTTCACGGTGACCAGCATTCGTGTGGACGATTTTTTGACATTGATCTGGTTATTGAGGTCGAGCCCAAAAGGCAGGGATAGTTCATACAAGAGCAGGTATTGTGCCGTCAGATCACGTCGTTCGGGAATGCGGTAATAGGCGGGATCATTTTCATGCATGTTTTGGTTCAGCCGTTTGATGATATCGGTAATCGCCAATACATGTGAAACCTTGGCTTGTGTCCGATACCAGTTTGCAAATGCGTCCACTGTAGCAAGATAGGCGGGATCGTTGATGCTACTTTCTTCACCCGATTCCAGTGCATATTGAATCAAGTCGGTGCCTGTCAGCCTTGCTTGCATGAAGTCAGTCGTTTGTCGTACCGGGTTTCGCTCGTCGAAATATTTCACAAAATTGTCATTTAATTCGATGCGGAGTATCCCCATCGTTAATGCTGCACTCATGAACAAAGAGGCGTAGAGAATTGTCCTGGGCCGCTTGATGACAAAATCGGCTAAAAACTTGAAGCATGTTTGTGACACTTCTTCTTTTTTTATTTTGATCCGCAGGGGAGAGATCGCCATCATCGCAGGCAGAAAGAGGATGGAGGAGAAGAAGGCCGCCACAACACCGAGTGCCACGATATTGCCCAAATCACGAAAGGGCGGCGCATCGGAAAAATTCATACTCAAAAAGCCGATGGCCGTGGTGGTACTGGTGAGAAAAACCGCTTGCAGGTTGATCCGCACGGCCTCTGCAATCGCCTCATGTTTGTTTTTCCCCTGGCGCATCAGCCGTAACATTGTTGAAAGCAGATGTACACTGTCTGCAACCGCAAGGGTGAGAATAATGGTCGGGGCATTGACTGAGGCTGCCGTGATGGAGATTCCGAGCCAACCGGCAATTCCCATCGCCATCACGGTCGAAATCAGAATGACCAGGAGTGTGGCGATGGTGCCGTAAAATGAGCGTAGGCTGAAACCCACAATCAGCACCAGTGTTAAAAACATGGCTGGAACCAGGGTTGCCATGTCTTTTTTTCTGGCTTCTCCAAAGGCATTGTCGAGCAACACCCCTCCCGTGAGATAGATCTCAATACCGGGATGTGCCTTACGGGCTGCCTCGGCCAGCTTGTTTGCGTAGTCACTGACTTCTGTGACTTCATTCATGGATTTTCCCGGCAGGAGGGTGTTGGCGTAGATCTGGCTTACGTCTCCAGCACTTGAGATCATTCGGTTGAGCAAGAGTGGTTCAGAGAGGGCAATTTTTTTTATTTCTGCCCGTTTAGTCTTGCTGAGCTGCATTGCATTGGTGACGAGATTTTCAACGATCAGATCGTCTTCATTGACTTCGGTATGTTGGTAATTGCTGATTGAGTCCACGCGGATGCTGTAGGGGATAAACCAGGCTTTTTCTGTCAGGTCTTCAATGGCGGAGAGTGTTTTTTGTGTGAATATATCACCGTCTTTTTCGGCGATGACAAAAACCACGCCGTTTTCTTTGGTGTAGGTGTTTTCTAAAGCCTCCAGGGCTTTGAGATGAGGGTTTTCAGGACTAAAAAAGACACGATTGTCGTTATTAAAGGTTAAAAAAAACATGCCTCGACCTGCAAACACGACCGCAAGCAGGGTGATCACAATGAGCAAAAAACGTCGGCGGACCACCCAAAGTCCAAACTTGCTTTCAAATGTTTCTTTCAATGTCTGAAGCGTCCAAGGTGGTGTTGTATTTTGGGGACGGCATTATGGTGCTTTTCATTATAAACCGGGTCGGTATGAAAGACAATTTATCTGGACCATTTTTGCGGTGTAAGTCCAGACGGATTATTCCAATGTGATCTCTTTTTTCCAAGGAAAGATTTCTTCACCCATTTCTTCGTCTCCTCTTCGAATGGTGGGGGTGATGAAGATCATCAGCTCATTTTGGATATCGACCTTGGTTTCTTTTTTAAAAAGCCAGCCCAGTAAGGGGATTTTTGAGAGCCAGGGCACACCAGCGATGCTTTCGGATTCGCTATGGGTGTAGATGCCTCCGATGACGATGGTTTCCATATCCTTCACCAATAGATTGGTCTCTGCGGTTCGTGTGATCAGTGGCGGGATGTTTCTGACTTCTCGACTATAATCGGGATCTTTTTTGTCCACACGAACGTAGATTAAAATTTGGTTGTCATGAGTAACCTGAGGGATGACGGTGAGTTCCAGCTTTGCGTTGATGGTGGTCACGCCGGTACTCGAAGTTCCGCCGGAGATATTGGGAGAGGTGGGAGATACAGAAGTCGAGACAATCGATGTTGTGGGGATCAAAATCTCGGTGCCACTGGAAATCTTGGCTTCTTTGTTACTCAGGGTCATGATAATGGGGTTGGAAAGAATTTTGCCGTTTCCTTCATCCTCCAGTGCGGAAAGCTGGACATCCAAAAGCCGGGTGTTGGCAACATTTCCGATTGAAAATCCGAATGCGCCACCCGATCCCGCGTTGACATCTGCAGGAAGGTTTACGGCAAAAGGCCCACCAGAAACGCCGATGTCACCGGTGAGGGCATCAAAAGATGTGTCTGTTGATTGGTTCTTCGTTCCTCCGCCGTGCAGTATTGTTGTGGTGCCACCGGATTGTGAGGCGTATTGGCCGCCCCATTGCACACCCAACTCCTTTGTGAAGTTTCTATTTATTTCGACAATGCGTGCTTCAATCATAATTTGAGGGGTCCTGCTATCGAGTCGATGCACGACCTCTGAAATTTTCTCAAGATTGCTGGGAAGGTCTCGAATCACAAGGATATTCGTGCGACGATCGGCCATGACCGTTCCATATTTGCTCAAAAGCCCCTTCACGGTTTCTTGGATGTCGACTGCAGTGGCAAAATTAATCGCGATGATGTGAGTTGTCAGCCCGGCTTCTTCCACGGCAAAAGGCGATTGAACAACACGAATGATATTCTCTTCGTGAAAAGCGCTGAGGTTGTTCATGCGGAGAATGGCGTTAAAGGCCTCGTCAAATGTGACGGCGCGAAAACTTAAGGTAATCTTTCCTTCCACTGCATCTCCAATAATGATATTGATGTTATTTTCCTGAGACAAAGCCCTGAGGACTTCTTTGATGTCGGCGTTACGAAGCTCCATAAAGAAAAATTGGCCCTGTTTTCTCAGTGAGATAAATGTCTGCTCCTTTTCGATTTTTTCTGCGTTTGGATTGGCCCATGCGACTGTTCCCAATAAGAATAGGATGATAAAAATTCCTGATGCGCATTTCATATAGACCCCCTTATTTACTCCCGAATGGTTTAACTTGGAGCACAATCGTGCGTGTTCCTTCACGCAAAAATACCTTGTGAGGCAATATACGACTTACGATGACGTCTGTTCCGATCTTGTCTCCGGGGCGGAAAATTTGATCATTGATAATGGCCACACTTTTCCCATCTCTGAAAATAATGGCAGAGAGTAGAAAATCGACTTTATCTTCTTGTTCCTCGACATTGTTTTCGCCTTCATTGTTTTCCCTTGTTCGGTCTCGGTAAAAAGGGTCACGGCCCCAGCGATTATTTTCTGTCTGCTCGATTTCCGGTCCCATGTCAGCATCAACTTGTGTTTCAGAGACGACATAATTGAGTGGCAGCAGGCTCAAAAAGATGAGAGGCAGCAGCCAGATTCGTTTTGAAAAAACCTTCATAGGTCATCCCTGATATAGATGATGAGTTCAAGCTTTGCGAGCAAGTCCGGCTTAATGGAGGACGGACGGGTGAGACGCAGTCCCATGACCTGTATGGGGCGCGGCAGTTTCTCAAGAAAAGTCAGGTAATTCCCAATGGGACGAAACCCTCCCTGGATCTCGATTTTTACGGGCTGCGCGCTGTATCCATTGTGTTGTCGTGTTTCTCCCGGTTCGATTGAAACAATGGTCATGGATCGGTTTTTTGCCCAAAGTGTTAAATCTCTTAAAAAGTCAGGCATAGAGCGAATCCAGGAAAATGTGACGCCCAGGTCGGGTCGTTTGTGGGCCGAGGGCAGGGGCAAGGCGGCAATCTCTTCTTGCATTGTGTCGGCCTGTTGAGTAAGTGTCTTTGCCGTTTGGGCACGGAGAAAGAGCAGGTAGAGTGCTGCGATTAGAACAGTCAATAAGATTGCGGGAACTTTATATTGATTGATCTGTGCCTTCACGATGTTTTTTCCATTTTGAGAGCGACATTCACTTCAAATTGAACCTCTCCATTTATTTTCCGGGCATGTGCGAGTCTGGATTCAGTGAGCAGTGGTGATCGATCCAGTGTGGACAAAAAAAGGGTTAACTGCTCTTGTGAAATGGCTTCACCAGAGATTTTTATTCGTATCCCGGTCTGGGTTTCTGAGTTTTGTCCGTTTGCATTGTTTTGGGGAGGTGCTAGAGGGCTCAAACTTTCCCATCGTGTAATCCACACGCCTTCTGGGATAATCATGCTCACCTCACGCATGAGTTGAGACCATCGAATTCGTTTGGACAAGGTGTGTGCCAAAACCTGAACGACGTCTTTCATCGCCGCCTCGGCAGCCCCCATTTCATTGATCAAAAAAGTTTTCTTTTTTTGAAGACCTGCGATTTCAAGATGGGCGGAAGTGATTGCTGTGGTTTTCATGTAAATGCCGATCCCGGTCAATAGAATCAATGCGACAAGTCCCCAGGACGTCCAAGTCGGAAGAGCGCTGTCCGCTTCCGTTTCAAGAGACATGGCTTTTAGCAGGTTAATCTGCTGATTTTGCATTATTGTTTCCTCATGGCCAGGCCCAGGGCCAGGGAAAACTGGGGTGCCATTGTCTGAAGTATCGCAAGATCTGGGTTTTGGATCTCCAGATCGGAAAGCGCGCTTTCTATTTCCACGGGGGCATCAAAAAAATCTGAAAAATAAGGCAAAAATCCAGGAAGTAGCGGCAAGCCACCCATGAGCAGTATCTTGTCAATCCCGCTTTCGCGGGATTGTGCCCGGTAATAATCGACGGAACGTTGAATTTCAACAATCATGCGATCAATTTGTTTTAATATCGCGGTACGCGCCAATGCCTCGGATGGAATCCCTTTTTTTCGTTTGTACTGTTCTGCCTCAGCCAGGGTTAAGCCCAGCTTTTCACTGAGGCTTGCGGTCATGGTCTTACCCCCTAGGGTCAGTTGACGGGTGAAGCGAATGACGCCATTTTTAACGATATTAATTTCCATCCTTTGTGCGCCAATATTGACGTAGAGCAAACTATTCGGCATTTCTGCTAAAAAATGCAGCCGCGCGGTATTTAAAAGGGCGATTGCAGAGACATCCACCGCACTGACAGTCAGTCCCGCCATCTTAATTTGAGTGAGTTGCTCCTCAAGCGCCGCCCGCTCGACAATGACCACTAAAATTTCATGCTGTTCCCCGCGTTCTGCCTCGTGTTTCCCCATAATGAAGAAGTCGACGACGATCTCATCTTCGGGAAGCGGTGTCAGCTTGCGTGCTTCCCATCGAATGGCTTCCCTGAGCTCTTTTTTTGGCATGACCGGAAGCGTCAGTCTCCGAACTTCTGGAGAAACGCGGCCTGAAAAATGAACCGCTGCATGAACCTTGGGCCGCGATTTTCCAAGTAATTCTGAAATCTCCTCAGTCAGGGCGGTCTTTTCGTCGGAGCGTTCAACGATGGAGCGTTCAACGATTGCTGCATTTTTAAGCCGGAAACCGGATCGAGTTCGAGTGAGGCAAACGCCCTTTATCGCGTCAGAGCCGATATCAATCCCCCAAAACGGATTTTTTGAAAAAAAACTCATCCTAAAAAACCTCTAACCAGTCAATAATCCCACCCGGCCCTGAATGACCAAACTCCACAACAAACCAGCCGATATCCGCCTGATCTGCGCTGTTGGCTCGTCGCATCGTGATCTGATTAGAAGCCAGATCCATCGTGACGGAGCCGACACCAATGATGTCATCGCCGTTGTAGGGAGAACGACCCATGTTCTGTCCCCCGACGGCTTGTACCGATGCAAAAGCCACAGATCGTGTGATGTCAACGGTGGTAATGGGAACAACTTGAGTTGTGCTATTTCCAGAGGGCATGTTCGTTTCATCCAAATACCAAAGTTCCGCGTGCTGACGACCGAAGAAGAAGTTCACAGAAACATCAGCGATATAGCTCAAGGGTATGCCTCCGTAGGTCACGCTCAAGACATCTTCGTCCCCACTGTTTATGTTGCTTTCTCCAACAGTAATACCGACTAAGAGTTTTCGGCTGGCACCTCCTCCAAGCACATGGGGCCAGGTGAGTGTGTTGGTATTGCTTGCTCTATTATTGCTTTGTGCGTCATAGAGGATGGGCACGGCAGTACTGTTAGGCGCGACAGAAGCAAGGATATGAACTGTTTGTAATGAGAAACTGTTATGGGTTTGCGTCATCGAATTTGGGCCTGAAGTTGGGACTGGTTTTGTGCTCATGGATGCGCTTGTGCCATTTCCAGAATTTTGCCAACCTTGGGTTTGTCCAAGACCAGGGGTATAGGTGCCATTGAGTCTGCTTCCAACGACATCCACGACCCAGGCATTATTTGTAAGGGGGGTGATATTACTTGTAATTGTTGGGCTAAAGGAGAAGGCAATAGAATTTCTTTCAACTGCTTCCGGCAGACCCGCTGCGGCTTCTTCGAGAGAGATAGCCCCTGCATTGGCGACGTTTACGGAGCCATTGAAAGTCACGACAATGTTAGATCCGCCTACAGGGAAATTTTGGCTGCCGTGTTGCACGGTCGTGTTATTTAGCTGCACGGCCTGCCAGACAATTTCAGAAATGGGGTCAGAACTTCCAGAAATACTGCGATCAATCGTAATGGTTGTGGCGTTGATCAGCCGGGCGCGCAGCATTCTTCGTCCGACATCTGCGCCTGAGCCGTTGGTGCGATAGCCCGCCAGTACAAAGGTTTTGGCCGTGTCCATCGGGGTGGGCAAAGTGATGTTGACCGATAAACTTGCGGGGCCATTCCCTGTGAGGGATGTTGTGCCGCGTTGCACAAAAATATCAGCTGGATTTGTAAATTCGATGACCTGCCACCAGATGATATGGTTTCCATTGACATTGTTAACCCTAAACTGAAGATTGTCTGCTGCAGTGAGATCTCCTACAATGGGATCATCCTGACTCCAGATTTGATCGCCAATGGCGGGTGTTTTTGACCAAGTGACAAAAGCCTGATTCAATGATGCGATCGGTGTTGCAAGCGGTACGTTGAGCACGGTGCTGGTTTGATTGAGTGATCCGCGCTGAACACGCACACCGGAGGAAAATCCAACCACAGACCAGTGAATGGTGATGGGGACTGGGCTGGCTTCGTTGGTGACACGGACAAATTCGAGGGTGGTGGTGCTTGCAATACGTCCCCGAAGCATGGAACCCACGGGTCGATTGCTGTTATGTCTTGTATTGAACATGAGGAAAGACTGGCGCATGTTAATGGCCGTGGGGATTATAATCGTGAGTGCGCCGTTTGTCGTACTGGTCGCAATGCCGCTTTGAACTGTGGCCCCTGGGCCGGAAGATTGGGAAACCCCGGATTCGATGACACGCTGGGCGATCGTTGGTGCACCTGCGACCGTCGCGATCGATTGAATGAGGCATTGATTCTGGGTGACGGGTATTGCGAAGCCATGGGCTGATGCAGTGCTTCCGTTTACGCCGCGTTGCACGTCGGGCAAGCAGGGTGTGCCAAAGGGCGCACAGTCTGCGGCTAGCGTTGATGTTTTGCCGTAGTCGATTTCTTCTGATTCGATGGTGACCCTGCCGTGGGGTGCATAACCCGCGATTGAAACCATGGGAATGATTGAATCCCCACCGGCAATGGCAGCGGAAAGTGTGCTGGATGCTGGATTATAGGACGTGCCGGTCGTGGCATAAGTGCCCGCGCCGAGGGCATCATTGTAGCTCAGCAGATTACAGTCTGTGCCGCTGCCCAGCCCGTAGAGGGCACGTTCTATCCCTGATTCGGCGATATATTGTGCCTGTACGGCTCTTATTTGATTCACGGTTGAAAAATTCTCCGTCCCGACCATTGAAACCAAAGCCTGTCCCATGACCGCGATCATGAGCATCATGACGACAACAGCGATGATTGAAAATCCTTTTTCATGGGATAAAATAGCCATTTGGGGATAGACCCTAAACTCCTATTAAATTACGTAGCGTCACTTCCGAATCGAGATTGACGGTTTCTCCATTTTCAGTGACTGAAAGCTGCAATCTAAGCCTTCGCACACTTGCGACGGTATTGCAGGCGATCGCGAAGTTGAGGGCGTCGTAACAAGTCACGGTGAATCCAGAGATGTTCACCGCTAAGTCATTGGGGGTAAGAATCGCACCGCAGTCGCATGCGCGACATTCTTCCAAGACGGAACCGTTTAAATTGAAGGTGAAATTCAGATTGTCCACTGTCTCAAAACTCAGACAACTTGTCGTCGAATTGACCGAGATATTCGGGGTATTGCTGGCCAAACGCTGTGTGTTTCTCAGTTCACGTACCATTTTATCCATTGCAAAACGAGCGATTTTAAGTACATTTTTACGGCTGCTGATTTCGCGCCATGCAATGCCTGTTTCAATGAGCGGCGTGGTAATCAATATCCCGATGGTACTGAGGATGACAATGACAAGCACCATCTCAATCAGTGTTGTCCCTTTTTCATTCTTTATCCGTCTCATGATTTAAAACACATGGTTTGAAAAAACACTCACCAATTGCGCTTGATCGTTGGTAGACCAGGCGATATTGACGGAGACCCTTTTGTAATCCGTTGGGCCTGCGACACAAGTATTGAGTCCCGCTGAATTGACATAACAAACTGTTGCGCGCTGCGTAAAAAAAGGAAAAACCGTCATGGATACACCCTGAGAATCCTGCGGAGGGGTATTCCCAATGAGGGCTAAATTATTGAAGTCATCGATGTCATCGTAATTGGCGCGATTTTCAGCGCCGTCCGCTCCGATGACTGAAGCGACGACCGTTCCTGAGCAGGCGACGGATGTGGTCGAGGTTTCATCCCAACACTTGGATCGGACTTCTTCCATAAGATCCTGTGCGAGGATCGTCGCCACAGAAAGATTGTGGGCGTAAGCACTGTCTTGCGCGGCTTGGGTGACGTAAGTCAGCACGCCGGTGAGTCCGATTGCTAATAAAAGGACCACCAAGATAACCTCGACTAATGTAAATCCCCGATGATTCGACATAGGCTTTAATTCACTTGTATCATCCCTGTGTTGGGTACAATGGTGATGGTTTTTATCACCGTCCCTGTGGCCAGAAGGTCAATGGTATTGCTGCCTACTCCGATGGAAGCGCCGTTTCCATCAAAGGGGCGACCAATGGAGTCAAACTGGCTTTTGGGAGGTGTGCCCCCTAGTGTCGTGCTCAGCGTGACGCCCTTAAAATCTCCGGTCATATTGACGATGTAGGGTCCGCCCGTCATGGGTGAGGTAATGGTCGTACCGCTTCCACCATTGTCTTGGAATACACGGTAGGAGCTTGATGTGGTCACCTCGATGCCATGACGGATGCGCTGTGTATTGGCCAGGTTTTGGGCATAATGCAGGTCCGCAGCGAGCTTTTGTGCGGCAACTGCTGCGCGATGGCCTGTGAGATCCCCCGGGACGATCATTGTGGCGCTCAAAATTGCGAGCATCACGATGACCAAGGTGATTTCAACCAGAGTAAAGCCTTTTTGCCCCTTTAAGTGCATTGTCACAGCGAATTAGGGGCCGCTGATGGTCAAAGGGTCTGTATTTCCAGCACCACAGGTGATGGCCCATGTGGCATTTGCGGGCGGATTCCCTGGCGCTAATCCGACCCATTGTCCCGTGCCACAAATGCCAGAGGTCGCGGTGAGCGTTGAGGGAATGGGTGTGGAGACCAAACTATCCAAATAGACTTGTGTTGCATTCGAGGTGGTTGCGGTGCCGATGACATCGGTGCTTGCTGGCGCGGTGTCACCTTGGCGGACGAGTTGTTGGCCAAAACGCATCCCCAATGCGCTCCTTAAAGCCCCAACATAAGCCATGTTGTTTGCAGCTTGTGCATCCGTTTGCAGGTTGATATAGGCTGGAACCGCTGCCCCCGCAATAATCCCGAGAATCACGATGACCACAATCATTTCGACTAGGGTAAACCCTTTTTGATTTTTAATATTTTTCATTTTTTTCTTCTCCTTTATGGATTACGCATTGACTTACAGGAATGTTCTTGCTGTCATTGGGTAGTACTAGGTTGACAAAAAACTGGCCTGTTGCAGATCGCAGGTCCAGCCTTCGGTGCCCGCCCGGTGGTGTCCTGGTCTTGGTTTGGGTTTTCGATTGCATCCTATCCTCCCTTAAATACCGAAGCCATGTTCCACCAGGGCATGAAGATGGCCAAAGCCAGAAATAAAATAGCCGCGCCAATGATTACCAGCAGAATAGGCTCGATGGATTTGGAGAGATTTCGAATGGCGGTGTCCACGTCTCGGTCGTAATATTCCGAAACCTTTTCCATCATTTCGTCCATTTGACCCGTTTGTTCCCCAATCGCGACCATTTGAGTAATGGTCGCTGGAAAGACACGACTCATCTTCATGGGTTCCACAAGACCTCGGCCTTCTCTGGCCCCATCACGAATTGTATTCACCACACGGGCGATGACTTTGTTTCCGGTCGTGGTTGAAACAATTTCGAGGGATTGCAGTATAGGCAGGCCGCTTCGGTTCAATATGCCGAAGATTCGGGCGAACCGGGATAAAGCAACTTTTAAAAAAATTTCTCCAAAGACAGGCAACTTTAGTTTAATTCCATCCCACAAAAATGCCCCTGAATCCGTTTGCACATAACGTCGAAGACCATAGACACAGGCTGCGATCAAGGCTGCGATGAGTAGTCCGTAGTCTTGAACGACATTGTTTAAGCCGATTAAAATTCGTGTGGGGAGGGGCAGGGTCGCGTTAAATTGGTCGTAAAAAGAAGTCAGTTTTGGCAGCACAACGGTGACGAGTATGCCAAAGGCGATCAAGAGCAATGCGACGACGATCTGAGGGTAGAGGGTGGCCGATCTGATTCTTCCACGTGTCTCTTCTTCATATTCTCCGAGTGTTGCCAGGCGATAGAGAATTTCGTCCAAAACTCCGCTGGCCTCTCCGGCGCGCACGAGATTGATAAAGAGATAGGAAAAGACATCAGGGTGTTTTTCGAGTGCATCGGAAAAGGCGCTGCCCCCTTCGACATCTTTTCGAATCTGTAGAATCACCTCTCTTAGCTTTGCATTGCTGGATTGTTCAATTAAGGCGTCGAAGCTTGTCAGGATGGGAACCCCCGCGCCAATCAAGGTCGCCAGTTGGAGGGTAAAGGTAATCATTTCATTGGGACGAATTCGTCGAAATCTGTGTCGGAATTTTGTAAAGTGGATCACTACTGTCCCGTTAAATTATCGAATAAATTCAATTGGTTAGGCATGTGGCA
>CAYVHO010000016.1:0-73078 GCA_964451325.1 uncultured Nitrospira sp.
CGACTATGAAAAAATGGGCCGTGACATGGAAATGAGCGGCGATGTCTTCACGATATGGAAATGGGGTCATGGAAATGGGGTCGGAAATGGGGTCAGGTCTTTAAAATTGCTGTTTTGTTTTTCTTATTAAGCAGTCGACTTATTGTTGGATAATGAAGATTGAGATGATCACCCTCCCCTGCCGAGCAAGCACTGACCAGGCAGTCCGTCCCATATCGCTCTGCCGTATTCTATTTTCAAAAGTCTCGACACATGAATAAAAATATCTGAAGAGATTATTCATGTCAATTTTAAAGACCTGACCCCATTCTTTTGACCATTCTTTCATGACCCCATTCTTTCATTTTTACCTCCTGTTTTTCGGAGGACGTGACGCTCACGACCTTATCTAAGGCCGTGTAAGCGCGAGAGGAAATGGACTGCACCTTGGCCCGAAATATATGGAGAAGCGTGCCTCTGAAACCCTTGGCACGCTTGCGGTTCTAATGATCTCTTGTGCTTTAATCGGTTTTATGGAAGGACGTGATGTCCGCCTCTCAAAACAGGAGGAAAGAGAGGTTGAATGATTCTCAGATGAGAGCCAGATTTTTAAAGCGCTTTGAAAACGAAGGGATGGAGGGGCTTTGCATCCCCTCAAAATCAAGAATAATGACGGTTTCCCCCGGGGCAGCTTCGCTCGGCAGACCCTCCGCAATTTTTCTGGATTTTTTCACCCCCGCCTAGTCGGCCTAGTCGCCAGAGGTTCATCAGCAGCGCACCTACGCGGTGCTTGCAATGACCTCAACAGCGATTAAAAGGAGACCAGACAATGAGTGAAGAAATCAGGATTTATGTGGCAGATTTGGCGGCTTATAATAACGGCAAATTACACGGGGTTTGGGTTAACGCCTGTGATGATCTGGAAGACATTCAAGAGCAAGTCAATAAAATGCTGGCAAAAAGCCCGGAGATAGGCGGAGAACTTTTAGACCATTTTTCTGGTATCGATGAAGCCAGAAAAGCAGCCGATGACTTTTACTGTGGTTGTTATAAATCAATGGGGGATTATGCGGAAGAACTCACTGAGCAAACAACGCAAATCCCCGAAACCCTGACCTATTATATCGACTATGAAAAAATGGGCCGTGACATGGAAATGAGCGGCGATGTCTTCACGATAGAAACCGGCTATGAAGAGGTTCATATTTTTTGGAACCATTAGAAAGTGGGGGCTGCCGGATTATCCGGTAGCCCCTACTTTCGCTTATTTTTGTTTTGAAAAGGGCAAAAAAAATTCCGCCGAACCATGGTTGTTTCGGCGCTTGAAAAATGGAGAGGAGGCTTGGCCTCCAAGTCGGTTTCTTTTTGTTTATATCATCCTACGTGTCATGTTTATAGAAGTAAAAACTTGCATATCTTGGTGTGTCAGAGTAACCTATTAAGGTAAGGAGATGCATATGAACATTGCGCAAATTATTCAAAACAGCGTTGAATCCATGCCTGCGGGGCAGATATTCGGCTATCAAGAGCTGCCGAGCTATGCCAAATCGCCTAGCGCTGTAACCAAGGCTGTTGGCCGCATGGTGTCAGATAAGAGGCTTGAGCGCTTCTCTAAAGGCCGGTTCTATGTCCCGAAAAAAGGAATGTTTGGCCTCAGAAAGCCTTCCGATAGTGAATTGATCCGTTCAATGTTGTACAAGGATGGACGCTTGCGGGGCTATGTGACGGGTCTATCGCTCTATAATCAGCTAGGCCTTACAACGCAAGTGCCGCGTACCATTACCGTGGCTGTGAATGGTGGCCGTCAGGAGAAGGACTTCGGGACGATCCGTATCAAAACAGTGGTGACGCGTATTCCTATCAAAGAAAATGACGTTAAACTGCTTCAATATCTGGATGCACTGAAAGACATAAAGAAAATTTTGGATTCAGATGTGAATTTATCACTCACAATGATGCGCAGATGTGTCTCGGAATTATCGGCTAGCGAGCAGAGCTGTTTTGTTAAATTGGTAGAAAACTACTATGGCCCACAAGTTCGGGCGCTGGTTGGTTTGTTGTTCACGAGTTTAAAATTATCCGTACCGCGCAGCTTGTCACGCTCGCTTAACCCGACCACTACCTATAAGCTCAATCTGGATCAATCGAAATGGCCGATGGCGAAAGAATGGAAAATTCAATGAATTTGCACGAAGACGGTGAAGCCTTTGCCGAATTGGTGGCTGTAACGGCTGAAACAATTGGCTTGCCTCAAATCTATGTCGAAAAAGACTATTGGGTGACAAGGGCGCTTAAATTCCTTTCTGAATCTTCGCATGTTGATGAAGTGGTTTTTAAGGGCGGAACATCATTATCTAAAGCTTACCGGTTGATAGATCGATTTTCCGAAGATATTGATCTGGCTGTGTTCCCAGCCGGTCAAAGTGATAGTGCGCGAAAAAAGCTGATTAAGAGTGTCGAAAACACTGTGACTCAAGGTCTCGATTATCTCGAAAATGATGAGCGAGAATCCAAAGGCTCCAAGTTTAGAAAAACTGTTTATCAGTATCCGCGCAGTATTGATGGTGCTAACTTTGGGCAAGCATCGTCTGAGTTATTGATTGAGATCAATGCGTTTACTCACCCCGAACCCTATGAAAAGAGGGAACTGCAGACCTTCATTGCCGAGGTGCTTGCTAAAAGAAGCGAAACGGATTTAATCGCCAAATTTGGTCTCGGAAGCTTTTCAATAAATGTGCTTTCAGTCAGGCGAACACTGGTCGAGAAAATGCTGGGCATTATCAAAGATAGTTACAATGACGATCCTGTCGCAAAACTGTCAGATCGTATTCGCCATTTATATGACATTTGTTTGATTTTACGCGAGGATGAATATCGAAACTTTGTCCAAAGTGATGAATTCAAACCACTCTGTGACCTTTGTATTGAAGATGAAAAGGCAGGTTTTTTTGAGTATTCAGATTGTTTTGAAAAGCCATTAATCGAAGCACCGCTATTTTCCAATTTTGAAAGATGGCGCAATTCTTTGGATGCGACATATAAAGACACGTTCTCCGATTTGGTCTATGGCGATTTGCCGGATATGGACGAGATTTCAGATGCACTTGCACTGCTACGGAAACGACTAACATAGCTTTAAATCTCCAGTTCGAAACCGATACATGGGTCATCGGATAGAAATCCTAGAATTTCATGGAGTTCGACATGTTCATTTTGATCAGCGCGTAGAAGATGCGTAGCAAGCTGCCGCCCTCCTGAACGCTGAGAGCCTTTGAGGATCATGAGCATTCTCTTAGTGGTTTGGAGAATCTAGGGCAATCATCAGGAGAGAGCGCATATCCTGTACCCCAATACAGGCATCCAGGATTATTTTTCCGTGTCGGGTGTGACCGGCAGGGAGCCGGTATTGACGGCTTTGGCTAACTGGTTGAGGTTATTGGCAAGCCGGGCTTTGCCCAATTCGCCTAAAACCTGGCATAATGCTTCATGATCTTTAACCGGGCGTTTGCTACGCCTGCGAGGAAAAGTTTCCTGTTTTCCCAGTAATTGAGAGCGGATAAAGGCCCCCAAAACTATGCTTCCAGCGGATTTTTCGAGGAGCGCACGCTCCTCAAATGTCAGGCACAAGGAAAAAGGAGGCGGGTATATTTTTGATTTATTGAAGTTTTTTGAAATTTTACTCATCAGGATGCCTCCCGATAAGCTTTAGTATGTCGTTTTAAGTAGGTATTCCATTCTTCCAATGTGTCCAGAAGGAGGTTCGAAGTCTCCCCTTCCAAGCACACCAAACGATCCTCCCAAAGCCCTACAGAAACATTTCACACTTGATTCCCAGCTTCTTTCACAAGATGCCGTCTCAGAGCACCTTCTTTCCAATGCGCTCTCACAAATAACAACATTGGTCGCTCGATAAATATTTGCATCAAGCTTGCAATCATAATCGAGACGACGATCGGCACAAAAATGATAGAGATGGAATTGGCCAAATTATGGGCTTCAAGTTTTTGTATGATGACGTAACCAATGTTCTGATGGATCAAATACAAACTGTATGAAATCGTCCCTAAAAAGATCAATGGCTTGACCGCTAAAATCGCTAGATACCCATGCACAAAGAGAAAAAAGATTGCAAAATACATCGCGATTACAATCACAAGGTACCCATGTAAATAATATTCTGTAAACAAGGCCAGGAATAAAATGAAATAACGAGAAACCTGTTTTGAATGCATGATTTTGTAGTACATCATCCCTGCAATAAAAAGATGTCCATATTTGAGCAATAAGATGAGTTCGATGCGTCCTGGGATATGCACGGACTGATGACGCTCTAAGTATTGTGAAAAAATAATACCGCATAACCACATAAATGAAATAAGCTCAATACGCTGTATTTGTTTTGTCAGAAACAACACAACCATGATGAGATAAAAAGATAACTCCACCGCCAAGGTCCAATACACCCCATCGACATTACTGACCCTAAACCATTTCTGAAGCATTGTGAGATTGATGATCGCGGACTGAAGATCAACCGCTCTCCCCGGAAGTGAAAAAAAATGGACCACAGTAAAAGTCAGTGCGACGCTAAACCAGTAGGCAGGATAAAGTCGAGAAAGCCGGGATACAATGAAATCAGCAACATGCACCGTTTTATCCAGCGTAAGAAAAATAACAAAACCGCTTACCATAAAAAAAAGCTGGACACCGTGTTGCCCAAGATTAAAACGAAAGACAGGATCAATCGCATATTCATAGATTTCACCGTATCGGTCTGTGTAGTGGTACAAAACAACCATTAAGGCTGCAATACCTCTGATTGCATCCAGTTCAAAATATCGTTGTTTCATTTATTTATGTAGAAAAATCAGCTTAGGGAAACAAACCACGGGCGAGTTTCGCCTCGGTGATTTTTCGGACGGAGAGCATGAGTGCGGCCAAACGCATATCTACTTTTTCAGACAAAGCAAGCCGAAGGACATTTCTAAAGGCAAGTGTGACAATATCATGCAATCTTTCATTTATTTCCGCTTCTTTCCAAAAAAAGTTTTGCAAACCCTGAACCCACTCAAAATATGAAACGGTGACCCCACCCGCATTGGCGAGCACATCAGGGATAAGAAACAGCCCTTTGTCTTGCAATATTCTATCGGCTTCAGGTGTGGTCGGCCCGTTTGCAGCCTCAGCCAATATTTTACAGGAAATACGCTCGGCATTGTCTTCTGTAATCTGTTCGGAAAGCGCTGCAGGCACCAGTACATCACAGGGTAACTCTAATAGCTCCGCATTATTTATTTCATCTCCGTCGGGAAACCCCTTCATGTAGTCCTGTTTTTCGATATATTGTTTCAAGGCTGGGATGTTGAGACCATTCGCATTATAAATACCCGATTTCACATCACTCACAGCAAGGATATGGCACCCTTTTTCGTAAAGAATTTTTGCGGTATGATACCCCACATTTCCAAAACCCTGAATCACAATTTTGCTGCCCTCGACTTGCATATCCAGATGCTGCATCGCCTCAAGAATGCAATACACAACGCCCCGACCCGTGGCTTCGGTACGACCCAAAGACCCTCCAATATTGATGGGTTTTCCGGTCACAATCCCCGGGATGGAATATCCTTTCAGTTGACTGTAGGTATCCATCATCCAAGCCATGATTTGTTCATTCGTCCCGATATCGGGTGCAGGCACATCCACCTCTGGCCCAATAAATTGAATGATTTCTGCGGTAAACCTTCGTGTCAAACGCTGTAGCTCATTGCGCGAAAGCGCGTGCGGGTCGCAACGGACCCCTCCCTTCGCCCCGCCAAAAGGCAATCCCATGAGCGCACATTTCCAGGTCATCCACATGGCCAAGGCAGAAATTTCTCCAAGCGTCACATCAGGATGAAAACGGATACCCCCCTTTGAGGGCCCTAAGGTCGTATCATGATGCACGCGGTAGCCATGAAAGACCTCAACAGAGTTATCGTCCATGCGAATCGGAATGTTCACCATAATGGCGCGTTTTGGCGCAATAAAGCGCTTACGTAAATTAGGATCAAGATCCAGCCTGTCTGCCGCTTGCTCAAATTGCGCCAAGGCCATTTCATAAATTGGGGTATGATATTCAGGTTTGTTACGATGTTCTTTGTGATGGGTGCGATGGGTGCTCATAGAGGAGATCCCATATTTGCACACTTATCTCGTTCGATAAACAATGAAAAAAAGACCTCCACTCCGTTTCATATTTTGAGGAATCGCTATTTGGAAAAAAAACGCGGTAGATCTCGTACCGCAATCATGCCGATCAAATCACGGATAGAAAGCACACCCACGATTTTTCCGTCTTCACTCACACCCAAATGACGGATACCCTTTGACTCCATCAGTTCAGTCGCCACATGCACAGAAGCATTGATATCAACATCAACAATCGGCGTATTCATGATAACGCCAACCGGAATTTCAGCCGCATTGAGACGATAGCCAATGACCTTACGCACCAAGTCGGCTTCGGTCACGATCCCAGTGTAAATATCCTTGTTCGTAACAATCAAGGATCCGATCTTGCTTTTTGCCATTTGCAAGGCAGCTTCTCGTGCGGGGCAGGACGCATCAATCGTCTGAATATTACGATGTGTCAATACCGTGAGGGGTTTAATGACATCACCCATTTCACTCATCGGCCCCACCGCAGTGGAAAGAAAACAATGCACAATATCCCGAACAGAAATCATACCGACCACTTTGCCTTTTTCGGAAATCGCCAGATGACGAATTTCATTAAAATACATCAGGTGATTGGCATCCATAACGGATTTTTCAATATCGATTTCAATCAGAGGAGATCCCATCACCTGGGTAATCAAGGTCTCAAAAGACAAATCTTTTGTAAAAACCTTGCGGACAAGATCACTGTCCGTCACAACACCCACATATTCTCCTGCTTCCTCAACAAAAACAGACCCAATTTTTTGCTCGCGCATCACCTGGGCTGCGTCGGCAACACTCGCTGTGGAAATAATCTTAATAATTTTCCGATGGGTTAAATCACTGAGGGTCATAGGTGCCTCACAATTAGGGTGTTCTTCTTAAAAAAGAAGTTAAAATGATATCCAAATTATCGATCTCTGTCAATTGAGATTTCAGGCCTTATTCCCTTAGATGGCATTGACTTTTTCGGCATGATTCGGTAGATTTAAGCGTAGAAATTACGTTCATGATCATGATTTTTTGGGATTAAATCCCCCCCCTCATCATAAGGAGGTCAGATGGGTAGACCTTGGTTAGCGTATTATGAACCGAACGTCCCTGAATCCATCCCGTATCCAAATGTTCCGCTTTACCAATTATTGAATGACGCTGTATCCCATTTTCCACAAAAAGATGCCCTTTCTTTTTTCGGGAAACGCACGACTTACAAAGCCCTTGACCTCCAGACAAACCGCTTTGCAAATGCCTTAAAAGGACTGGGAGTCAAAAAGGGGGATCGTGTCGCAGTCATGCTGCCGAATGTCCCGCAATGTGTCATCGCCTATTATGGGGCCCTGAAACTTGGGGCCGTTGTCGTCATGACCAACCCGCTCTATGTGGATCGAGAAATACAAGTTCAAATGGCCGATTCTGGTGCAGAAACCATTATCGCACTGGATTTTTTCTATCCCCGCATCGAATCTGTTCTCAAAAAAACGCCTCTCAAAAATGTGATCTTAACCTCAATTCGGGATGAGTTACCCTTCTTATTGTCCTTGCTTTATCCCATCAAAGCTAAAAAGGAAGGGCAGTGGATCCAGGTTCCCCAAAAACCACCTGTATATCATATGGCGCAACTCATCAAATCTGCCTCAAGTACCGCACCAGACGTCACCGTCGCATCAAACGACCTGGCCCTGCTTCAGTACACGGGTGGCACAACCGGAACCCCCAAAGGGGTCATGCTGAGTCACGGTAACCTCGTCGCCAACACACTACAATGTCGATACTGGATGACAACCCTCATCGAAGGAGAAGAAATTTTTCTGGCCGTCATCCCCTTCTTTCATGTTTACGGTATGTCGACTTGTATGAACCTTGCCATTCATTTAGGATCGACCCTTGTGCTTCAGCCGCGTTTTGTCACAAAGGATGTCTTAAAGGCCATCAAAAAAACACGGCCCACGCTTTTTATGGGAATACAAGCCATGTACGTTGCCATTAACAATTTTCCAAACGTGCACGACTATGACCTCTCCTCCATTAAAACCTGTATCTCTGGTGCAGGGCCCTTGCATGTCGAAGTCCAACGCAAATTTGAGGCCATTACGGGCGGAAAACTAGTGGAAGGTTTTGGGCTTTCCGAGTCCTCACCCGTCACCCACTGCAATCCGATTAGTGGAAAAAGAAAACCCGGAAGCATCGGATTTCCCTTTCCAGATACCGATGCAAAAATTGTAGACGAAGAAACCGGCTCAAAAACACTTGGCATCGGCGAAATTGGGGAACTGATCGTCAAAGGCCCACAAGTCATGCAGGGCTATTGGAAGAAAGAAGATGAAACAGCCCAGACCCTACGCGATGGCTGGCTCTATACAGGCGATATGGCAAAGATGGATGAAGAAGGATACTTCTTTATTGTGGATCGCAAAAAAGACATGATCAAAACAAAAGGTGAAAATGTCTATCCACGCGATGTAGAGGAGGTTCTTTTTGAACACCCCAAAGTCCTGGATGCGGTTGTGGTCGGTCTACCCGATCATTTTGCGGGTGAAATCATCAAAGCCTATCTTGTGCTGAAAGAAGGAGAATCCGCCACAGAAGAAGAAATCATTGTGTTTTGTACCGAAAGACTCGCTAAATTTAAAGTCCCCAAACATGTCGATTTTCGGAAGGAGCTCCCAAAAACCATCATCGGCAAAATACTCAGACGCGTTTTGCTTGATGAAGAAATGAAAAAAGTGAAAGGGGCTTCATGAAGGACATCGCCATTATCGAAGGTTTACGCACACCCATCGGAAACTTAGGTGGCGCACTCAAAGAGATCACCAATCAGAAGATGGGCGAAACCATCGTCCGCGAATTGCTCAAACGTTCTGAAATCGATCCTGCCCTCATTGAAGAAGTGATTTTTGGCTGTGTCGGTCAATACAGCGATGCCACAAATCTCTCCCGTGTCATCGCCCTCATGGCGGGTATTCCCATTACGACACCAGCCTACACCGTGGCAAGAAACTGTGCTTCCGGGATGCAAGCGGTAGTCAATGCCTGCCAAAACATCATTTGTGAAGATGCCGATGTGCAAGTGGCAGGCGGCGTCGAAAACATGAGTCTCGCGCCTTTTATTTCACGGGACATGCGTTTTGGACAACGCCTCAAACATTCTCAAATGATTGATACGATTTGGGAAGGACTCACCGACGGCTTCTGTGGTCAGATCATGGGCAATACCGCAGAAAATCTCGCGGAAGAATTTAAAATCTCTCGACAGGAACAAGATCAATACGCCGTCGAAAGTCACAAACGCGCCTTCCGCGCCACACGTGAAGGTAAATTCCGTGACGAAATCCTGCCCATCTCTATTCCAAAAAGGGTTGCGGGAAAAGAAGTCACGGCCGAAACCTTTGCACAGGACGAAGGCCCCAACATCGCCCTCACGGAACAAATGCTCGGACTTTATCCCACCATCTTTAAAGAAGGCGGTTCCGTCACACCGGGAAATGCCTGCCCCATCAGCGACGGCGCTGCCGCGCTTGTGATTATGTCGGGCGAAAAAGCAAAAGCGCTCGGGAAAGAACCACTCGGCTATGTGCGTGGCTACGCCTCTGTGGGGGTTGAACCCTCCCGTATGGGCATTGGCCCTGCAATCGCCATCCCGGCGGCCCTCAAAAAAGCCAAGCTCTCGCTTTCTGACATGGAACTCATCGAAGTCAACGAAGCCTTTGCTGTGCAATATCTTGCCGTCGAACGCGAACTCAAACTCAAACGAGACATCACCAATGTCAATGGCGGTGCGATTGCACTCGGACACCCTGTTGGCATGAGCGGCACACGTCTCATCATCACACTACTCAAAGAAATGAAACGTCGCAATCTTTCACTCGGCGTCGCCTCACTATGTGTTGGTGGTGGACTGGGTTCAGCCATGGTACTTGAACGAAAATAGGGAGGCCAAACCATGTACATTTATAAAGCAGCAGTGATCGGTGCAGGCACCATGGGCGCGGGCATTGCGCAAGTCATTACCTACTCAGGTCTTCCCGTTATTTTACGAGACGTCACGCAGGAAGCGGTAGATAAAGGATTGGCAACCGTTCGAAAAATCTATCAGGGACGGGTCGATAAAGGAAAAATGACTGCGGCTGAATTAGAACAAAAGATGGCTCTCGTGAGTGGTGCGACAGACGATACGGGTTTTTCTGATGTCGATATCGTCATTGAAGCGATTTACGAAGACCTTGAAGCCAAACAAAAACTTTTTCAAGCCCTGGAAAAAGTTTGCCCCGAAGGATGTATTTTCGCCAGTAATACCTCTTCTTTGCCTATTTCGGCGATTGCCTCAGCCACAAAAAAACCTGATAAAGTCATCGGCATGCATTTTTTTAATCCCGCACCCGTCATGAAATTGGTCGAAGTCGTACCCGGTCTTGGCACATCTCAGGAAACCATTGATGACGTCGTGCTCTTTTCAGAGAGTTTGAGAAAAATTCCGATTCGTGTACAGGAGTGCGCGGGATTTCTGGTCAATCGGCTGCTCATGCCTTATCTCAACGAAGCCGCTATTGCCCTTCAAGAAGGGGCTGCCTCCGCAAAAGAAATCGACGACGCGCTGGTCAAACTCGGCATGCCCATGGGGCCACTCACGCTTTTTGACATGGTGGGTATTGATGTCTCTGTTAAAGTCGCCGACATCCTGCACGACGCCTACGGGACACGTGCAACAGCTGCCCGTATCCTGCGGGAACTGGATCAAGCCGGACGCTTCGGTTTAAAAAATGGGGCGGGTTTTTATGATTATGCCGACGATAAAAAAGGCGACCTCAATAGCCTTATCCAAAAAGTTCAAGCCGAAGGCACAGCAAAAACTGACTTTTCAGCCAATCGTATCATCATGCCCATGATCAATGAAGCCGTTATCTCGCTGCAAGAAGGGGTGGCTTCTGCCGAAGACATCGACATTGCAATGATGGCGGGTACGGGATTTCCGCAGGATAAAGGGGGGCCCTTGCATTATGCCGATCAAATTGGCGTGGATCTCGTTTTGTCCGAACTAAAAGCCTTGTGCGAAACACTCGGAGATCGTTTCTGGCCCGCCCCTATGCTCAAACGTATGGTCCAGGGCGGATATCTGGGTAAAAAATCAGGGAAAGGCTTTTTCCAATATTAACCGTAATATTACAGAGGAGAGACGATTGGCAGACCCACTTGTAAGTTATACGGAAGACGGCCCCATCGCAATTGTCACCATCAGCAACCCGCCAAAAAATGTGCTGACCATTCCCTTAATCGAAGCCTTTGAAACTGTCGTTGAGGATCTTGAAAAAAAAGAGGGAATCAAAGCAATCGTCATCACAGGTTCTGGTCCAATATTTATTGCGGGTGCAGACATCAAAGTCATCGCATCCATCAAATCACCCGAAGCAGGAGAAGCCCTTGCCAGACGTGGACAAGCCCTCTTTAACAAAATTGAGCAAATGCAAAAAGTGGTCATCGCAGCCATCAACGGTTATTGTCTAGGCGGCGGCATGGAACTCGCGATGGCCTGTCACCTGCGTATCTTGGGAGACCGTGTACGGATGGGACAACCCGAGATCAATCTGGGCATCATCCCTGGTTTTGGCGGCACGCAACGTCTGCCCCGAATCGTCGGACAGGCCAAGGCCATTGAACTTATTTTAAGTGGCGACATGATCAATGCCGAAGAAGCAAAACGCATCGGACTTGCAAACAAGGTTGTGCCAGAGGGGGAAGTCTTAAAACAAGCCTTAGGACTCGCAAAAAAAATCGCATCAAAAAGCCGATCTGCGATTGAAGCCATTATGAAGGCCATCGAAGAAGGCATGAACGAACCACTCTCCATTGGTTTGGGCCGTGAAGCCCAGTTGTTTGGTCAGATCTGCCAAACCGAAGATATGCGGGAAGGCATTACCGCCTTCCTTGAAAAACGTCAACCCAAGTTTCAAGACAAATAAAGACTGCCCCTCCCTCAATCCCTCCCCCATTACACGGTGGCGGGAAACTTGCTCCCTCCCCATGTAAAGCGGGGAAGGCATTGGGTGGGAGCGAACACAGAAGGGAGAGCCGATGGACTTTATCTTTACCGAAGAACAAACCATGCTCCGAGACATGGTTCGGAAATTTGTTGATCAGGAGATTAAACCGCTCGCCCAGCAAATCGACAAAGAACACAATGTCGCACTGGTTCAAGGCATTCTCAAAAAAGCCGCCCCCCTTGGATTACTGGGTATCCCCTTTCCTGAAAAATACGGTGGCTCAAACATGGGGGAGATGGGTTATGCCATTCTACTTGAAGAGCTTTCACGCGGATGCGCATCCACCAGCGTGACAATCGGCGCGCACATTGGTTTGGCAGGCACTTCTATCCTCATCGGGGGGAGTGAGGCCCAAAAAGAAAAATACCTCAACCCTTTGGCTTTGGGCGAAAAACTCGGGGCCTATGCACTCACCGAGCCGGGCGCGGGTTCAGATGCCGCAAGTCTGCAACTCTCTGCCAAAGAGGACGGAAATCACTATATCTTAAACGGCACAAAACTCTGGATTACAAATGGCGATATTGCGGATACCATTGTGGTTTATGGTCTCAGCAATCCAGAACTCAAAGCCAGGGGTGGTATCACCGCTTTTATTGTTGACGCCGATACGCCCGGTTTTTCGGCCAACCGCATCGAAGATAAAATGGGTCTGCGCGGTTCCGCCACGGCAGAACTTGTTTTTCAAGATGTGCGTGTCCCGACAGAAAACATACTCGGAGAAGTCGGTATGGGTTTTGTGATCGCCATGCAAACCCTAGACGAATCCCGTCTCTCCTTGGCCGCCGCCTGTATTGGTGCCGCAAAAGAAGTACTGGCCATGTCTGTCGATTTTTCAAAAAAACGTGTCGCCTTTAAACAAGCCATCGCTCAATTTCAGGCCATTCAGTTTATGATCGCAGACATGACGGCTGAAATATTCCAAATGGAATCCATCGTCTACCGCACCGCCTGGATGTATGACCAGGGCACAAAAATTCCAAGAGAAGGTGCGATTTGCAAATTATTTTGCTCCGAGGCCTTAGATCGCATCGTGGATAAAGCCGTTCAAATTCATGGGGGAAATGGCTTTATGGGGGAACATCCCGTCGAGCGTTTTTACCGCGATTCACGGGTCAACCGGATTTTTGAAGGCACCAGTGAAATTCAACGCATGGTCATTGCGGAAGATGTTCTGAAAAAAGGGAGTTATTGATGAATATCGCCGTCTGTATCAAACAAGTGCCTGCGACGGAATCCAAAATCAAACCCGCAGCCGATGGTAAAGATATCGACCGTACAGGCCTGTCGTTTGTCGTGAATCCTTACGATGAATTTGGTGTCGAAGAGGCCCTCAAAATTAAGGAACAAGTGGGCAGAGGGACAGTCACCGTGATCAGCATCGGCGAAGACAAAGTCACCGAAGCCTTGCGTACCTGTCTCGCGATGGGTGCAGATCGGGCCATTCACATCAAAGATTCGGCTTTACGTGGCAGCGATACCCATGCGATTGCGCGTGTATTGAGCGCAGCGCTTCAAAAAGAAAACTACGACATTATTTTTTTTGGAAAACAAGCTATTGACGATGATAGCGGCGCAGTGGGGATTCACGTCGCAGAAATGATGAATCTACCCCATGTCGCCGCCATCAATAAACTTGAAGTCTCGTCAGAGGACAAAAAAGCCATCGCCCATCGGCAGATTGAGGGGGGCACAGAAATCATCGATATCCCCTTGCCTGCAATTTTCACCTGTCAAAAAGAACTCAATGAACCCCGTTATGCCTCACTGCCAGGCATCATGAAGGCCAAACAAAAACCCATGACCGTACTTGGCCTCGTAGACCTGCACATCCCCACAGATTCCGTCGGGGCGGACAAGGCCATGATTTCCTGTGAGCAACTCACACCACCTCCGACTCGTGCGGCGGGAACACCGCTTGAAGGCAATGTAGAAGAGGCTGTTTCAGAATTGGTCCGACTGCTTCACGAAGAGGCAAAAGTTTTTTAGAGCAAAAAAACAAAACAGCACTTTTTTGAGCAAAACTGATAAGGACATCAATATGGGGCAAATTCTAGTCTTTTCCGAACAACGAAATGGAAAACTCAAACGTGTTGCCTTGGAAGCACTCGGCGCTGCACGCGATCTGGCATCTCAAACAAATGCAAAAGTTACAGCCATTCTCATAGGTGAAAATATCGCTTCACAAACAAAAGCCTTAAGTACAAGAGGCGCAGATACGGTTTTTGTCGTTGATGATCCCGCTTTTGCACAATATTCCTCAGAAGGCTACGCGACGGTCATCGCCGATATCGCAAAAAAAGAAGACACTTCATTGATTTTAATGGGTGCAACAGCGATGGGCAAAGACCTTGGCCCCAAAGTGGCTGCAAAACTTGGCGGCCCTTTTGCTGGAGATTGCATCAAATTAGAATGCAATCGCGAAGAAAAAATCACCGCAACACGTCCCATGTACGGTGGCAAAATTATTTCAATGGTGCGCAGCCATACAAACAAATACCAAGTGGTCACGCTGCGTCCCAATGTCTTTCCCCTCAATCAAGCCGATGAAAATAAAGAAACCGTACTCGAAAAGATAGACACACTGCCCGACCTTTCTTCGATGAAAGCCGTCATCAAAGAAATTCTTGCCAGCGCGAATACAAAAATAGACTTAACTGAAGCCGACATCATCGTATCCGGTGGACGTGGCTTGAAAGCCCCGGAAAATTTTGCCTTGATTGAAGCACTGGCCGAGGCACTGGGCGCTGCCGTGGGCGCCTCACGTGCCGCAGTGGATGCGGGCTGGAAACCCCACAGCTATCAAGTCGGTTTGACCGGGAAAACGGTCTCCCCTTCTCTTTACATTGCTTGTGGTATTTCTGGTGCGATTCAACATCAGGCGGGCATGTCTTCTTCAAAATACATCGTTGCAATCAATAAAGATATAAATGCCCCTATTTTCAAAATAGCAAACTACGGTATTGTCGGTGATCTTTTTGAAATTGTGCCTTTGTTGACAGAAGCGATTAAAACCATTAAAAATGGAGAGTAATGATTCGTTAAGCAAGATGGACCATTACTCCGTAGCACTTACTTAGGGAAATCGATGTCTGATAAATTTGATGTCGCCATCGTCGGTGCTGGCCCTTCGGGTTCCGCTGCCGCGCTGACCTTGGCAAAAGCCGGTTTGTCTGTGGTTGTTTTTGAACGGGGGGAGTTTCCCGGTTCTAAAAACATGTTTGGCGGGGTACTCTATACGCCAATTCTCGACAAACTTGTGCCTAATTTTTGGAAAGAAGCACCCCTTGAACGACATATTGTCAAGCGGCGTTTTGGACTTTTTTCTGAATCCTCAGAGGCCGCTTTTGAATTTCGCTGTGAAGATTTCAATCAAAAACCACCCTTCAATCAAAGCTTCTCTGCACTACGCGCACAATTTGATCCCTGGCTCGCAAAAAAAGCAGAAGACGCCGGTGCATTGATTATTACAGAAACGGTCGTAGATGACCTGCTTTGGAAAGACGGAAAGGTCATCGGGGTCAAGGCGCGGCGCGAAGGAGGTGAAATAGAAGCCGACGTTGTCATTGCCGCCGATGGAGTGAACTCTTTTCTCGCAAAAAAAAGTGGACTGCGTAAAAACTTCACTTGGAATGTGCTCGCTGTTGCTGCAAAAGAAATTATCGCATTGCCCAGAGGCACCATCGAAGACCGTTTTGGACTTGAAGGAGATGAAGGCCTTGCGATGGAATGTTTTGGAGATGTTGTGGCTGGAACGGTGGGTGCAGGATTTATTTATACCAACAAAGAAACACTTTCCGTAGGGGTCGCCTGCTCAATCAACGCCTTCATCGACAAAAAAATCGTGCCCAATGACCTGCTCGAGCGCTTTAAAGCCCACCCCAGCATCCGCCGTCTTATCCGAGGAGGAGAAACCCTTGAATATGCCGGACACATGATCCCGGAAGGGGGTCACAAACAAGTCCCGGAAGTCATTGCCGACGGGCTATTACTCGTGGGAGATGCGGCACACCTGGTGAATGCCTCTTTTTATCATGAAGGCACGAACCTTGCGATGGCTTCAGGCCTTTTTGCGGCAGAAACCATTATTGAAGCAAAAAAGAAAGAAGACTTTTCACAACGAGGACTCAAAAGCTATTTAAAAAAACTGGAAGAAAGCTTTGTTTTAAAAGATCTCAAAAAATATCGTCAGGTCGAAGATTGGGCCCATAAAAATGGCCGTTTTTTCAAAGAATATCCCGACCTCATGTTGGATGTCTTGAAGGATTATTTCACCATTTCCGAAATACCAAAGACCATTATCCAACAAAATATTGTTAAAAAACTCCGTTCACAACTCAAACCTTTGCGAACACTCGTTGAACTCAACCGTTTCAGAAAAAGCTTCTTTTCTTCTTAAGCAATATTCCTTACAGCCATGCCAACAATTCGAATAGACGTTTAAGTGTAAACCATGGCGCCGTATGCGATAAGAGTAAGCGACGATTTCATGGTAGGACATCATTTTGATATCCCTATTTTTCGTTGTTTTAAAAAAATGAGAAGTTATTCTATAGTCTTGTTATGTGTTAAAGCTACCAGAAAACTAACCGTGAGAGGGATCTTATGTCGGTCGCCCACGCGTTTATGCAGTCCGAAAGAGTATCCGCTGTGAGATCTAAAAGCCTATTTATCTGCTTATTCTTATTTATGTCTTGTTCTAATAATGACGCCAGTAACGAACAACGACCCACCGGAAATGATTCTATCAGCCTTGAATTCCACCGAATAAGTTCCACAGGTCTTGACCCAATTCAGGTTGTGGCAACAATCAACAAAAAGGGAATCCCCAGCGCCGGTTTAACCCCCTCTGTTTCGCTGACTAAGGGAAGTCTAAGCGCCATCAGTGACAACGGTGACGGTAGCTACACTTTTACGATAACGCCCACGGAAACGGGCGAGTACCCCGTTACGGTGAGCTATGCAGACATATCCGTTACCAGGACACCCATCGTCTTGATGAGTGTCCATGCGGATTGGGATCAACCGATGTCGGTACCGGGCTATGTCAACACCGAAGGATATGAAGATGGCGTAACCATTACACCCGACGGTGAGTACCTCTTCGTGCAGACCGGACCACAATACTTCTCAGGACTCTTTGTGATGCAAGCCTCGCGTGCAAACGGTGGTTGTGGTGGCGCAACGTCACGTCTAACACCAAATCGCTGTAATCATCCATGGATCGATAATACCATCGGCCCTTATGTTGCCCCTGAGAGACCCGGTTTTTTTGACGGCCGCTACAGTGGAACCACTATTTTGCACAACGCTAATTCCTGGGGCATAGGTGTGGACCAGTCACCCAACTACGCCATTTCAACGATGTTTTATGGCTTCAAACGCCAATCTGACGGCACATTTAAAGAACCGTTCTATGTCGCCTTTAACGATCTTAACGATGGCATTGTTGGCCCGTTTGGGCTGAGTTTTATGATGAATGGCGATGGGACTGCGACAACACTTTTTACTTTTAATGATCCTACCGATCCAGATAAGGTCGATTTTGACAATGATGGCATCGACGATGCGGAGAGCTATTTTGACGTCTATAAAACCCGAATAACGCTCGGTCAAAATAATAATCTAGGTGACTTCGTCTACTCAGGAACACCGGAAACCCCTCCCGTTCGCGGCACTATTTTTAATTCGACGTTAGTTGATTTTGGAAAAACAGGACTCGATGGTATCGCCGGCACCCAAGGAAACTCCCATCTTTATGCGCCTGGAGGAATTGTTAAATCTATTTGGATAGATGATGAGTTCGATCAGATCGGGGTTGGTGATAGTAGAGATATATCGGTCCATATCCTCACCTCTGGAGACCTTGACAATGGAACATGGGCCAAAGTAACCCTACCGTCTAATATCAATGGTGCCGAGCCAAACCATGAAATTCAACCATTTTTTGACGGCAACGGACTCTACTTCGCTTTAACGATTAAAAACGTTCGCAATCATGAAATTTTTTACTCGGCTTACTCAGGCACACATGATCAAGCTGGCTACAGCAATAATGCCAATTGGGCAACACCGGTACGTATAGTTGAAATCGACACTGCAGTTACCACACCCGGACGCATTATTAGCCTGGGTGAACCGACCATCGGCGTTTACAACGGTGAAACTTATCTTTATTTTGTCTACGTCCTGGTTAGAGCAATTGATACGCAAGGCACACTAATCGCTGACGTGAATCTACAGGCTGGTTTTATGAAAAAGAAGTGAGAGAAGAAAAAATCAGAAAAAGCTTCTTTTCTTCCTAAAATTAGAGCAATTCTAAATTTATCCCGACCCCCTCATTCCAGTTCATTTGCGACACAAACCAGATTTCGGCCGCTGTCCTTGGCGAGATAAAGCGCATCATCCGCCATTTTAATCAAGTCGAATGCATTTTCTAGATTTCTTGGCATCGCAGCAACCCCCAAACTGAGTGTGATTTTTAAGGGAGACGGGCTTCCTTTAAATTCGTGCGATGCTGTGAATTTTCGAATACGCTCCGCCACCTCAAGCATTTCCTCCATTTTGGTATTAGGTGCAATAATGATGAATTCTTCGCCACCGTAACGGGCTGGAAAATCTATTTTACGAATACTTTCTCTCATAATTTCCGCAACTTCTTTTAGAATACTATCTCCCTGCAAATGACCATAGGTATCGTTGACCGCTTTAAAATGATCAATGTCCATCAAAATCACACAGAAATCCAGATTCGAGCGTTTGGCCCGTTCAAATTCTTTTTCAAAAATTTCTAAAAAATACCGTTTATTGTAAAGCTGCGTCAGCCCATCTGTAATCGCCAACTCCTTTGTTTCTGCATACAAGAGCATGAGCTGAAACACCATCGAAAAATCCTGTGCCAGCAATCGGATGATGTCTTCTGATTTTTGCTGAAAAGCATCCTTCTTTGTGGAAAAGAAAGAAAGGTAGCCAATACAGTCATTATGAATATCTAAAGGCACCACCAACTCAGACAGAATAGGATCGTGTACCTTGTCATCTGTCTTTTTGCTTCCCTTGAAAAAAACCTTCTCCATTACTTCTTTTTTGTCATAATCCCCCATACGCGCTGTAATATTTTTGATCGTTTTATCCAATATTTTTACAGACAAAGGCTGTTTTAAATCCAGATAAAATGATCGACCTCTGTGATCAGACAGACAGAGACATAGACAGGAATATTCAATCAAGCTGCTCACTAACCCACTAAAAGCACTTAAAAGATCGTCTTGAACGTGGATGAAATTGGCCAACTGCCGCGCCTCTCCAGAAAGCGTGGACTCAAAGAGCAACTTATCCAATAAATGATTGACGTTGGAGCGAATGGATTGCCAATCCGTACTTTTTTTTGAAGCGCGTTTATCTGCTCTATCTGGTCTTGTATTTTTGCGCGTTTTTTTCAGGAGCAGGAGAATGACTTTTTTCAAGTCACTTAAATCTGAATTTTTAACAATGTATTGCTCAGCCCCTGCACGAATGCCCCAAAACCGATCCTGTGGCTGATCCAGACTGGTCAACAAAATAATCGGGATGTGTCTTGTCTTTTTATCATTTTTAAGTAAACGACAAAGCTGATAGCCATTGAGCTCTGGCATCATGATGTCTGAGATAATCAAATCCGGTTGATCCGCAAAGGCTCGACTGACGCCCTCTAATCCATCCGAAGCATTGATCACTTCGAAACCCATTTTTTCCAGCGAAATTTGCAACATCAGCAATTGAGTTTGACTATCATCCACCAATAAAATAAGCTTCTTAGGCTTCACGGCTGCTTTCCTTTCTGAAAAATATCCTTAATGAATTCCTTGTAATTCAGTTTAGAGTAAACTCTGGATGGTACTAATCAAATTCGATTGATCAAAAGCACTTTTCGTAATATAAGCGTCAGCCCCCACCTCAACCCCTTCTTTTTTATCTTCCTCTGATTCTAAAGCACTCACCAATACAACGGGAATATGCTTCATACTCTCATCCTGCTTGAGCTGACGGGTAAAGGCAAAACCATCCATATTTGGCATCTGGATATCACTCACGATCAGGTCAACCCCAGTTTCCTGGAGTTTTAAAAAAGCATCTTCTCCATTGACTGCCGTCAACACATCAAAACCGTGAGATTCCAGAATATTTTTTGCGAGTGTCCGCGTCATCACCGAGTCATCCACCACCAGCACACATTTTTTAGACTTTATCATCCCTTCATTTACTTTTATTTTTGAGTGTGAAATACCACGAAGCAGCACGGTATTCATCATGTCTACTACATTTAAAACGGGGGAAATTGTGCCATCTCTCATCATCGTCACACCCGAAATATGACATACACGTTTCATGTAATTTCCCAAACCTTTCATCAAAATTTCTTCTTCCCCCAAAAAATCATCCATCGCAAAAGCTGCCAGGCTTTTCCCCGCTTTTAAAATCGCCACCGATTTTTTGTCAGATGGAAATCCAGACTTCGGGACTTCAAGAATTTCACGCATATGCACATAAGGAATATAAGAACCCGCATAATGTATCGCCGGATACCCTTCAATAACAGAAAGATCACTTTCAACAACCTTGATGATACGCTCTACTTTATTCACCGGCAGAAAAAAGACGGCACCTGAGACCTTGATTTTTAAACATTGAGTGGTACTGAGTGTCAGCGGGATGGTCATCACAAAAGTGCTGCCTTTTGATACGAGGGTTTCAATTTCAATGGTACCATTTAGTTTCTCGATATTGGATTTCACGACATCCATGCCGACTCCTCTGCCCGAAATATCGGTGATCATGGCGCGGGTTGAAAAACTGGGGTGAAAAATCAGATTTAAGATCTGTTTCTCTTTCATCAAATTAATTTCGCCTTCTTCATAAAGACCTTTTTTGATCGCCGAGGCTTTGATCTGAGCCAGATCGATCCCGCAACCATCGTCACTAACCTCAATAACCGCATGATTGCCCTTATGAGAAACATCAATTTTGATCCGTCCCGCCACAGGCTTTTTTAAGCACACACGCAGCTCAGGACTTTCGATCCCATGATCGATACAATTACGAATGATGTGCATCAAAGGGTCTTTAATTTCCTCAAGAATATATTTATCCAATTCAATATTGCCACCCGAAGTACTCAATTTAACCTTCTTTTTTACAGAGGTCGCCAAATCACGCACCATGCGTGGGAAAATATCCAAGATCGTTTGAAAGGGAAAAAGCCGAGTTTTTCGAACATCGTCTTGAAGTCTTTCGATTACCGCTGAAAATTGTCTAAAATCGTCAAATAAAGCCTTCTGTAGTAAGGCAAGGCGATCCGATACCCTGGAACTCCGTCCACCAATAGATCGTAAGGAATTTTTTGTGCGATTATTGTCTTCTGAAAGTGCGCTTTCCTGTCGCTTTGATTTTTCAAACCGACTCTCTTTATGTTTAATTTCACGGTTTAAGACCGTGTAATCATTTATAATTTCCTGAGTATCCCTTAAACGTTGCCGGGCCTTTAACTTTAAAAGGAGTAACTCTCCCGTCTGACCCATCAGATGATCCAATTTTTCAGAACTGACACGTACCGTATTTGCTCCGATTTTGACCTGTTTTGTTTCTATGAGGGTCTCTTCTGAAAGCAGCTTCAAATCCTTTTTCAGAAGAGAAGTTTTCTTTTTGGGACTTTTTTTGGTTTTGGCTTTAGACTGTGTTGCCCTTGGGCTTTGATCTAAATTTAAAAAACTTTCGAGCTGCTGAAATAAATCGGATAGATCAAGTGTCTCTTCCGGCTCCCCGGCATCAATGATCTGAACAATGCTTTCAACGGCATCCAAACCCTTCAAAACCAGATCATTCACTTCTGAGGAGAGTGACATCTCCCGCTTTTTCACGTGACCCAGCATCGTTTCTATCGCATGTGCGATACGCTCAATACCTGAAAAATGAAGCATACAGGCTGCACCTTTTAAACTGTGCGCGTCTCGAAAGAGGGCTTCAATTAAATCATCCTGCTCAGGGTTTTCTTCTAGCGCGATGAGCCCACGGTTTAAGGCTTGAATATGCTCATCACACTCAAGCTTAAAAACCGCAAAGATACGCTGAAAATCCGCCTCACTCAGATCTGACATCACAAATATCCTTAATCTTGATTTGAAAAAATCCTTTAGGGATCTTTAATCTCCCGAATTTTGTGATCAATGCGTTTTTGCAATTCCAAGATAGAACTTAAAGACTCTTTCGTGGCTTCGGAAGAAGCTTGCATGCCTCGGTTGATTTGACCCATGGCTTCAGCCACCTGGGCGTTTGCCAAGGACTCTTGTCGCGAGGCGATGGCAATCTCATTGGCCGCATCCGCCGTTGCCGTAATGGTTTCGATGGCCGTATTGATGGTCGATCCGGCTTGCAAAATATGATTCACACCCAGATCAACTTTTTTCCCCCCTTCTTCAGTGGTCATGACGGTTGAATTCACCGAATTTTGGATTTCCTCAACCAGTGACTCAATTTTTTCTGCGGCTTTTTTACTTTGATCTGCCAAGGAACGGACCTCGGAAGCCACAACGGCAAACCCTTTGCCATGTTCTTCCGCTTTTGCCGCTTCAATCGCTGCATTCACCGCCAACATATCGGTTTTATTCGCAATGTCTCCAACGACATGAATAATCGAACCAATTTGATTGGTATTTTCACTCAAAGTCAGTACGTCTTCCGCAATATTTTCAACCTTCTTTTTGATTTCGTTCATTTCAGAAATACTTTCATCAATGGCTTTCTGTCCCTCATGGGTCACAAAAAGCGCTTCCTTGGATTGCTCTGCGAGAGACTCGGCCTTTGTATTGACCTGCTTGGAAGACGCCCTTAACTCTTCGATGGTTGCGGTAATTTCATGTACAGAAGAGGCCTGTCGCGATGTAATTTGATCCTGACCCAGTGCGGCGCTTGAAATACGCGATACGGCTTGGGTAATGGGACGAATGACTTCCCTGTTAATCAATAAACCCATGATAAAAGTAATCACAAGAATCATCACAAGCGATGAAACAATCGCCCAAAAAATGTCTTTGTTAATCGCCGAAATCATAGCGGTTTTGGAAACAGATATTTGCAAAATACTGCGAACCGGATGCGCATCATAACCATGACATAAAAAACAACGTTCATCTTTCAGAATCGGAACAAGCCGAGTAAAGACGGCTTCACCATCAATTTCTTCATCATAGGAAACTGCTTTTGAACTATCGACCACCTGCTTAAACGCATCCATACGCTCAGGATCAAAGATACTTGGCTCTTTGGGAGAAAGACGCATGGAAAAACGCTTCATGCCAAGCCATTTATTGACCTCTTTTCTCGTATCATTGTTTGTGAAGGCGGCTTTGCCATCTCTACGATAATCTTTGAGCTCCAAGAGTCCATTTGATTTTTTGATTGCATCCAACCACTTGATCACAATCGGGGCATTTCCCGTGACCATCGCATTTTTAATGCCCTCCACAATGACATTTGAGAGCAAATCCATATTGCTTTTTTCGGTATTTTTAATATTCTTAATATCGTTTCTAATTGAAAGAAATGAAACACAGCCCAATCCGATGGCAAGCGTCAAGACAATGATAAGCATCAACTTCCGCTGCATGGTGTACTTCGAATAAGAAGACATGGACTTCACTTTCTCCTTCCCGGACTTACGATTTCGAACCCAAAGGTCAGGGTTCAATTTGCATGAATTTTTTTCAGGGCAAGGCACGAGGCGGGCAAAGTGAGCCCTTACGACACATCTTCGTTCACCATGAGCCTTTCATCATTCAACATCTCTTCTGGATCAATGATCAAAAGCGGCGTATTGCCACGCTTAACCTCCCACTTGACGATTTGATTTCTATCCTGAAAAAAAGAGGAAACGGCTTGCACCTCATCCTTGGGCAACTCAAGTAGGGTATCTAATTTTTGAATGATCAAACCTGCTCTTGCCCCCGCGTATTCCACAATCAACACTTTTTCAGAGACTGAAACGGGTGCCCTTAAATCGCTCTGGGCTGAAGGCACTTCATGTTCTGGCACCTCTCGCCTCAAACCCAATAATATGCTTAAGTCTATAATCGTCAGGACGACACCACGGTAGTTTATCAATCCCACCAAGACATCTGGGGTGCAGGGGATTTTTGTAATCTGGGCACTTTCGTAGACTTCTTGTAAATACTTAATCTCGATTCCAAAAAATTCTCCCGCAACATAAAAGGAAATCAAATGCAGCCCATCCTGATTCCCAAGCGTCCGTCCCTTTTCTTGACTTAAAGCCTGCGCACGCGCCCGAAAAATGCGTTTTTTCTCAGCAGAAGACACGACTTGAATCGACTGGGCCTTGGCTTGAAGGTCTTGTGCCCTTTTTCTAAAACGCTCCCAAACCACACCTTCAGTCTCGGCTGCATCATGTCGTGTCATCGACTAGCGCTCGCTCAGCTGTAAATTAAGGTTTGAAAAAGATTCCTTCTGGTCAAAGTTTAAGATTTGATCCAATTGCATGAGAAAAACAAAAGCCATGCCCAATTGCGCGACCCCCACAATATACTGAATGTCAATGCCATCACTCACTTTCGGAGGTGGCAGAAATTGCTCATCCTGAATGTCACAGACCTCCAGCACCTTGTCTACAATAAGCCCAACCCGCTTCTGCCCCATTTCAACCACAATGATGTCCGTTTCAAGTGCATCAGGCCTGGGTTCTAAACCCAGACGTATTCTCAAATCCATGATGGGAAGTGCAAGCCCTCTCAGATTAATCATCCCCCTAAAAGATAAAGGCAGCATTGGCACAGGCGTGATTTCTGGCAAAGGGATCACCTCCTCCACACACGCAATATCCAAGGCATAGTGAATGCGATTGAGGGAAAACGTAACAAAGGTCATACCCACCTCGTTTTATGTTGTATCGATTTTTGCAATATCCCCACGGCCAAAAATTCCGTTTCAAAGATGACTTCGTCGCTGGCCTTCTTTGAAATAAAACCTTGCATGCGTTTGAAACATTTTTCAGCCTCTGCGGGGACATTCATCGAACGGTAGAGGCTACCCATCACAAAATGACCCAAAATAAATCGCGGATCAATATAGATCGCCTTTTTAATCTGAAGCATCGCGACATCCAGTATCCCCTTTGCCATATAGATGGTGGCAAGTGTGTAATAGGGTTCCTTAAAAAGCGCGTCGATTTTTATACAGCGTTCCGACCAGGCAATCGCTTCTTCAAAATCGCCTTGGTTGGAGGCAATATGAGAAAGCATCCAGGCCGCACAGGTATGTTTTGGATTTATATCTACGATCCGCAAAAACCAGTCGATGGCCATTTCATAGCGTTTTTCAAAATAGTAGTGCATAGCCTCGTTAAAAAGACCCGTTTCTTCAAGTGAAACAGCCTCTTTTTTGGCCTGTTGAATCGGAAGTTTCTTCTCAGAGACCCGCAATTTTTTCTTCTTTTTATGCTTATGAATAAATTGAAATAATCGCTCACCTTCCCCTGCCGTAGCCTTGTGCCCAAGATTCTTTATTTTTAAAGAACGCTGTTCACCTTCTATTTTTTTTAGAAAAGATGCACCCTGGTAGAGTGGCATGTCCACATCAAAATCAGAACCATTGGTACGATTTTTTTGATAAATGATTGCATCCGGAAAAGTCCTGGGTTTGAATAAAGCATAACTTTGCGCGGAATGCTCCGCATCCCCGACAATGAGATAACCGCCTTCTTTTAAGGCGTCATAAAACTTTAGGGCCAAGGCTTTTATCGTTTTTTGATCAAAATAAATCATGACATTTCGACAAAAAACAATATCGAAGAGACCTTCCCCAGCCTTCATTTTCGGTGGGGCATCCGAGATCAGGTTATTTCTTTGAAATCGAACCAAGGGTTTATATGCCGCATTGATATGGTATAGTTCATCCTTTTTTCGAAAGGCACTCATCACCGTATCGCCATCAATTCCTCTAAATGACCATTCACTGTAAATGCCTGATTTGGCCTTTCTTAAAGCCGCTTCATCGATATCTGTCGCGACAATCTCAATTTGCCATGTTTTAATTTTTGGGATCAATTTTTCCAAAAGAATCGCGATTGAATAGGGCTCTTCCCCAGTCGAACAACCTGCACTCCAAATCGAAATACATTTATTAACACAGACTTCCCGCTTGATTATCTTAGGCAGAATTTGTTTTTCAAGCAGGTCAAAATGACTTTTTCCTCTAAAAAAATAGGTCTCATTTGTTGTGAGACAGGAAATCAGTTTTTTAAAATCGCTCTCCCCTGCTTTAGATTTCAGGAAGGAGATATAGCGACTGAACTGTTTATAGGCGGCATCTTCATAGTGGGTTTCGAGGACGCTTTCAAAGGCATCAAACCGGGATTCTGGAAAAAAAAGCCCTGTCCGTATCTGAATAAAGTCCCTGAAAACAAGAAGATTACTTTTTGTTAATCCCTTCGACATCATCTCGACTATTTTACCTAACTAAAAAAATCAAATAAAAGGACAATACTCTTTTAAAGACCTACGACCGACACAGATCTTCCCTCATTGTCTATCGGAAGACAGGCCATCGAACTTTAGAAAAAATTTAAAATTAACTTAGAACAGAAGGGAATTCGGCTTAAGATCTTAGGATGTGTCAACACACCCTGACAAACCCAGATATTTTTTCCGCTTGAAGGGCCTTGTTCTGACTTGCATGGCCCTCGGCTTGCCATTGAGGTGCAGAAAAGAGTGTTTTTCCGCAGTTTTGTGGATTTTAGTTAGATCTGCAAGGCTCAGCCATTGCAGCAGTATTTGATTTTCCTTGTTTTGGTGGGTCGCAGAAACCGTTGTATTGTCGGTACAAATCGAGACAGGAATTCCGTACTCCAGAAAAGTCAAGATGGGATGGGGTTCCCCGATTTTGACCGCGCCAGTTTGGTAATTAGAGGTGTAACAACATTCAATCATAATCTGGTCTTTTGCAAGGCGTTTTAACAAGGCTTTGTCGTAAATCGCAGAACACCCATGACCAATTCGTGTTGCACCCAATATATCAATGGACTCCCATATCGCCTCAGGGCCTTCATCCTCTCCTGCATGAATCGTCAGATGTAAACCCCCAGATCGGGCGATATCGTAGGATTCTCCAAAAAGTCGCGCAGGATTTCCGCGTTCCGCACCTGCGAGATCAAAACCGATCACGCCACTGCGTTCATGCAAGGATTGCGATTCCGAAATGGCCTGCCGTGCCAGTATCTTCGCAATATGCGGTCCTTGGTGACGCATGGCAATCACGATCAAACCCATCTCCATATCGGAGAAGCGCTGCTTGGCTTTGTTAATACCACTTAAAACCGAACTGATCGTTTGTCTCAGGGTGAGCCCCGCAAAAGAGTGAATAATGGGGGCATACCGCAGCTCAAGTAGACGGACATTGTTGTTGTAGGCTTCGGCGATAATGGATTCGATCACCGATGTAATGTTGTCATAAAACTGTGTAATCCATTGGGGGTAATGAAACTTGTCGAGATAGCGCAATAGCGCCCCTTCTTCCCCTTCTTGCAAGACCAAGAGTTTCTCCATTTCTTTTTTAGTCTCAACCGGATGAAGACCGTGTTTTTTCATAAGCTTCCAAGTCACATCAACCGGAATCGAGCCATCCACATGTTGATGCAGTTCGACCTTCTGCATCTCTACTACGGCCTTGTCTACTTTGAGTCTTTTCATACTCTCTAACCGTCCTAATTTAAAATAGTTTATCTCAGCACCCAGCACGGGTCAAGAAAATCACCTTGTCACAACAGACGGAAAAAAATCAGACAACTTTGTGTTCGTAGAGATGCACGTCTCTCTGAAGGAAGGGAATCTCAATGCCAGCGGCATCAAGCACCAATTTTGATTTTTCGGTCACGGAAAAATACACATCCCAATAATCGGCCACCTTACACCAGGGACGCACAACAAGATTGACCGAACTATCGGCAAGCTCTGAAACAGCAACCAAGGGTTCCGGCGTCTCCAAGACAAGGGGATCCGACTTCATCATATTAACCAGAACTTCTTTTGCCCGTGTAACGTCCGCTGGATAGGCAACTCCGACCACAAGGTCAACACGCAGATCTCCCTCAGCAGAAAAATTTACGACAGCATTGTTCGACAAAGCAGGATTGGGAACAATGATGCGTTTGTTATCAGGAGAAACCAAAATGGTATTAAAAATCTGCACTTCCTTCACAACGCCAAGATGCCCCTGTGAGTCAATTAAATCACCCACACGATAGGGTTTAAACAAAAGAATCATACCCCTCCCGCAAAAAAAGCTAACCCATAAGAACATCTAGGGTCAACTTAAAAAAGGGATAATGCAATTGGGTTGATTTTCTGATTATAATGTAAATGCCGCCATCTTTTTAAAAATGGGGAGCGATATGACACAAAACAAACACAATGCAGGCCCTGCGATTAAAACCAAACCGCCTTACGATTTAATGGCACTCGGCATTCTAATGATTCTCGCCGGACTTATCGACATTAGCATTATTCTAAAAAATCCAGATTACGAGATGCCGATTTTTGGCATGAAATTGCCTGGAAAGGCAGGTTGGTATTTTATTTTAATTGTCTTCCCACTCTTTCACTTTATCGCGGGATATGGCGCGCTTCTTGCCCGGAAATGGGCATACTACCTGTATGTCCTTCCAACTTTTTATATCATTGCAAGCTCAGCCGTCAGCCGAATAACCCTTGAGCCACCACATCGCATCCGAACGACGATCCTGCTGACTATGCCACTCTTTCTCATTTATCTTTATTGGCGGAGAAAACACTTCCGCCGCTGAAGAAGTCTCCCCCCACAAGACCAGCAATGGTTCAAAAATATAATTCCCTACAAATAACTCCACTTCACCTTTTTTAACTTCAATGGAGACGCTTCTAAAGATCTCATAATGCCCTGAAATAAGTGGTCAGGCAGTCCTTTGTTATGTAACCTCAAGGAAAAGCGCGAGATAACGGTATCTTGTTCATAATTTTTTTCGATGTCGCAGTTCAGTATCGTAAGATGCTCTCCTTGAATCAAGGCCGCAAGTTCCGAAGGATTCACATTTGCGGGGGTCGTCACAATCAAATTTCGGTAGTAGTCTTTTGCATAAGTTCGCTCAAAATATTTGAGTAAGATCAATCCACTCAATGCAAGCACCGTCGTAAAGCCCGAAATCACATAGTACCCGCCACCTGCGGCCATGCCGATCCCCGCAGCAGTCCATAAAGAAGCCGCCGTGGTGAGCCCCCGCACATTCACGCCCGCCTTAATAATAACCCCTGCCCCCAAAAAACCGATGCCTGTTACAATTTGGGCCGCAATCCGCGTGGGATCAGCAACAGAACCAGTATTAGCCGATGTCCTTGCAACAACCTCGGACAGTACCATAAAAACACCCGCCCCCAGACTGACCAGTAAATGTGTGCGCAAACCGGCATCGCGACCATGAATATCACGCTCCAAACCAACGAATCCCCCAAAGAGGGAGGCAATCAGCAGTCGAATCAAAAGATCAAGTTCAACTTCAAAAAAAGGAGACATGAGAAACCCCAGTTCATCATTTTCTAAAAAATAAGCAGGTCGAAAGGAAAGAACAAATCACCAAAATGGTATACATTTAAGTGTAATCCTGCTTGCCTTGAATTGCAAGGATAAGACTTTTATTCATCCAGTCGTTCAGGGAGACTGAATATTCAGATTTTTTTCAATTTAAGGCCGCTCTGATTAAGGCCGAATTGCACAGCCTGGGACGATTGCGTTATACAGGAGTCATTATTTGATTTGTTAATTGAAAGCCCCGGATCTCAAGCTTCCAATTAACACCCCATTCAGGACAGGAAAAAAACGACATGGAATACAGAGACTATTACGAAATGATGGGTGTCAAACGAGATGCAACACCGGACGAGATTAAAAAGGCCTACCGCAAACAGGCCCGCTTGTACCATCCAGACATCAGCAAAGAAAAAAATGCAGAAAAAAAATTTAAAGAAGCGGGCGAAGCCTACGAAGTCTTAAAAGACCCAAAAAAACGTGCGGCCTATGATCGATTAGGCGCAAACTGGAAAAACGGGCAAGAATTTCGCCCACCACCCAATTGGGGCGGTAACCCAGGGTTTGGCGGTGGAGGATTTTCTCCCGGTGCTGGAGCAAATTTCAGCGATTTTTTTGAATCCCTTTTTGGAGGAGCGGGCGGGGGATTTCAGCACACACAAGGCCAAACAGCCCCCACACGCGGCGAAGACCGAACCGTCAATCTCACCATCAATCTGGAAGATGCTTATCACGGTATGACACAAACCATTGCACTGCGCACGCCCGTCATAGATCAACAAGGCCATGCAAAAAAACAAGAACAGCGTCTAAAAGTAAAAATACCCAAAGGCATCAAAGCAGGACAACGGATACGACTTCAAGGAAAAGGGGATGCCGGAACAGGAGGTGCGTCTCCCGGCGACCTTTATTTAAAGATTGCCTTCAAAAAAAACCCACTCTACCGCACGGAAGAAAAAGATGTTTTTCTCGATCTTCCCATCGCCCCCTGGGAACTCATGCTTGGCACAACGATTCAAGTCCCGACACCGGAGGGAAAGGTTCAGCTCAGAATTCCGGAAAACTCTAAATCAGGTCAGAAATTACGACTCAAAGGCCGCGGTATTCCAGGAAAACCCTATGGAGATTTTTTCGTTGTACTTAACTTGGTCCTGCCCCCCGCAGAAGACGACGAATCAAAAGCATTGTATGAAAAAATGGCAAAAGATTTCACCTTTGATGTACGAACACATTTTGACGTATAAAAAAAAACCTCCTCTCCCAAAACATCTGAGAGAGGAGGTTACAAGGACGTTTTCTCACGTCTTCCTTATTTAGTCAATCCGCAAAAAACTACCTTAAAATAACAACCGCACGACGGGACACCATTGTTTGTGTGATACCCGTGTAAGACCCTTTGGCATATAAACGAGCCAGCGCAGCGTCGTTTTCCAAACGCAGCGTCAGATCATTCACAAAATCCCCAAAATCACTGTGAACACTCACCGCACCGGATTGCCGAATGGCGTAACGACCACGACCTTCGTCCGTCGGCAAGACTTGAGGCGCAGGTTCCGGTGTCAACTCGACAAAATGCTGACGAGTCCGAAAGACATGATGCAAACGCCCGACTCCGGTCAAATCCAAGGCAAGTCCTGATTCTGAAGATGAAACAAAGGGCTTTTCTGTCGCGGGTTTCCAGTGAACGGCCATTGTGGCTTTTCTCCCATTGACGTCCATGATCGTCCGGGCAAAAAAATCAGGGGGTGCGGCTCCAAAAGGTGCAACATGTCCACGCAGACGCATGGGCTCACCCACTTCAGCTTCTGCCAGCGTGAGATTTCCCGTCGCCACGACATAAGCCACCGGATCACTGCCTGTCCCTGTGAAATCAAAGATTTCAATCGCTCGACCGTTGATGGCCCTGAGTGTCATTTCAACTTCAGAAGCATCGGTTTGCATCGCATTCACCGTCCCCACAACAGTCGTGTACAGCATACGCACCAAACCCTCTGTGGCATCAATGCTTAAGGCAGCGGCAATACTATCGCTCAAGACATCCGTGTTCACGACACCGGAAACTGTTCCAAAAACGGTAACGCGCTGCCCCACGGAAAGATCATCTTTGTTGAAAGGATCTGTTTCATCGGCATGTGCACCTTGTTTCGTCACCTTCGTGCCTTCACCCAGCAGAACCTTGACATCCTGATGCAGGACGATTTCATTTTCGTCTCGTATCAATGTCGCACCACGAACCGTCAAGGTGTCACCCGACCGGGCAATGATACTCCCACGAACCGCGTCGCGCTCCCCGCCTGGCACACTGCTGCCTGCTAAGACCTCACGTGCCTTAAAAACACGCGCCCGAACATTGAATTCTCCAAAAACCACCACAGGGGTTCTCAGGGGTTTTTGCGCTAAAAGCGAGAACCCTTTACTGCCTTCTCCGGTTTCTCCGTCCACTTCATAAGTTGTTTCCGCACTGGGCACAATTGTCAGTTTTCCAAAATGCCGTGCATCCCTATGAATTCGGTGACGGAAAGGACGAATCGCAATTTCAAACGTTTCTTCTCTCTCATTCAACTCAGCAAGCAAACCACGAATGCGATGTCGCTTCAGGTGATCAAAATCAGGATCCACCTCCGCAATCAAGGTGGGTTCCACCATTACCATCGGTGGTACGGGCACAGTATCGACGGTATTGGTCGCCTCCAAATCAAAATCCAAAGACAAGTGTGCCGGAACACCCGGTGCGATGATAAGCCGGCGATTGATATCCAGTTTCACCTTGACTTCGAGCGTCGTGAGTGCATTGCCATCCTCATCCTGCGTCACTGCCGGTGTTGAAAGACCACCGACTTCGACTTGAATATCGGCATTGCTATAATCAAGTACCATTGTCGCTTCTGTATACGCACCCAAAGGAATGGTTGCCGCAGTCAGAATTTCCGACAATTCAACATACTCTGCAAAATCAACACGTGTGGTCAGCGGCAGGGTTTCAACCTTGTCGCCATTTTTGCGTGTCAGCATGATAGATAAGATATCTACTTCATATTTTTCAAAATCACCTTCGGCGTCTGTGAGACTAATCACCACATCGCCTTTTTCCAAAGCGGCCGCACCACCATCACTGCCGCCACTGCTACTGCCGCATCCCGTCAAAACCGTCGCTGTTACAAACAGCCCCGTCATGAAAAAGAAGGGTGCAAACCATCGTTTCATCCTATTCATTTTTATCCTCCTTAAATTCAATTCTATGTCTCTTGCAATCAAATAAGGCCGCAATGTTTCTCACCCTTACCCCCCAACTAACGCATGAAGAGACAATCGGTTGACACGGTAAAGCAGTAAATGAGCAATAAAGCCGTATTTCAGGAAAACCTGCGGATTCGATCCGCAAAAACGATTCTTGAAGAGCCGACAAAGCCTCTGCTACCATGAGCCAAACTGAAAGAGAGGACACATGTAATGGATACATTATTTACAATGAAATCGTTGTCGCAATACGCTCAGGTCTGGCAACAGATCCAAGAAGGACTTCCCTTGAGCGAAGATGAAGAAATTGTTGCGGGTGTTATGAAAGAACATCCAGAATTCGACGCCTTCTGGTTGGCGGGAGAAACTGCGCTACACCCACAGGAAATTGACGGCTTCGTCGTAAACCCCATGATTCATGCGGGTTTGCACGTGATTGGCGAAAAACAGGTTCTTGAACTCAGTCCCGAAGAGACATCAGTCACCCTTCAAGCCCTCGTTGATCGCGGCATAACACGTCATGAAGCCATGCACAAAATCATTGGCATTTGGGGCGACCTTTATTTTAAGTCCATCCGAGGTGGGGCTTCTATGTATGAGTGGGAATACATTACCTTATTAAACAGCCTCTGGCGCTCAAGCTAGGGCCTGTCGATATTTCAAAAAATATTTATAATTTAAGGACTTAAGGAGACAAAATGGCAAAACACAAATATCATATTCTCGTTTGCACAACGACCCGCCCCCCTGGAAATATGCGTGGCTCCTGCGGAGAAAAGAAAAGCCAAGACCTTATCAACGCCTTTTATCAAGAGATGGAAAAAAAGATGCTTTTCGGTCAGATCCTGATTACGGAATCCAGCTGTCTCGGCCCCTGCCCGATTGGTGCAACCGTTGTCGTTTATCCAGAGGGCATTTGGTACAAGGGCGTGACCGCACCCGATGTTGTCGAAATTATGGAAGAGCACATTACAAATGGCAAACCCGTCGAACGTTTGATGGTTCCTGATGAAATGTGGGGGTAGTTAAAGACGACTCAATAAACTCCATTCTATCTTCCCCCCTTAAAAAAAGGGGGGATTTCACTCCGGTGTTTTAAGTATTCCCGTCGGTTTATTATCAATACTGATCTGATTTTTATTTTTCCAATACTGTTTTACACCCACTTCCCCTTGTTTTTCGGCCCATGCCTCAAGCTGTGTGCGTTCTTCATTGAAGGTCATAAAGGGCACAGCCCAACCACATGAGGTTTGCAGCGAGTCAATCTGTAAGTCGATAATCTGACGCGCCCCAGGTATTGTGGGGAAAACTGCAATCAAATCCGACCACTCCTTATCTCTCGGATGATAAATTATTGCATGACCATAAAGCCTAAGAATAAGCGGATTTTCTCCAAAAGCACAAAACATCAATGTCATCCGACTATTTTCGAGCAAGTGCGCCGCCGTTTCATTTCCACTCCCTGTTAAGTTCAGCCAGGCCACTCTTTTTTCGCTCAAAACACGTAAACTGTCCATGCCCTTTGGAGAAAGATTGATACGTCCGCCCTCCCCCGCTGTGGCAACAAAAAAAACCGCCTGACTTTCGATAAAATCTTTTAGTTTGCGATCGATCGTCTTGAAATATTTTGCCATAATCACCATCTCCGAATATATAGATGACACAAGTCCTTGATTCTATTCCCTCAATGGTGTTGCGTCAAATGATAGACGCCCTATTTTACATTGATTGTCCAAAGACCATGGTGTATTCTTTTTAGAAGGTATTTTCCCTAAATTCAACGAGGATTTTGCGAATGAACGAAATTGATTCACAGCTCTCCGAGGCCATTTCAAACGAGATCGAAACCTTTGATCAACTGGCCCAACGCTTTCAAAACAAAGAAATTCCTGAAGAAAAATTCAAACGCTATCGGCTACAAAACGGGATTTACGGTCAACGTCAGCCAGGCCACCAAATGGTGCGTGTCAAGATTCCCTCTGGCCTGCTCAATGCCGCCCAGCTTCGCTGCCTGGCGGACATCTCTACTCGATATTCACAGGGCTACGGACATGTCACAACCCGTCAGGATATTCAATTTCATTACGTCGAGCTTAATGATGTCAAAGCGCTTATGACCGAACTATCAAAAGTTGGTTTGAGCACACGAGAAGCCTGCGGCAACACCGTCAGAAATGTCACGGCCTGTCACCGTGCGGGTATTTGCCCCACGGAGCTATTTGACGTCACAGGTATTTCAGAAAAAGTGGCTTATTTCCTGCTTTGGAACCCCATCAACCAAGACCTCCCGAGAAAATTCAAAATCTCTTTTTCAGGTTGCACCAGCGAATGCGGCTTGGCCGCCATCCACGATCTTGGCTTTATTGCGACCTCTCGTCACATCAAGGGAAAGCAGGAATTAGGATTTAAAGTCTTTATTGGCGGGGGCTTGGGTTCGCATCCCAAACTGGCCCTCCCCTACAGCGATTTTATCCCCACTGATCAAGTTCTTCCACTTTGCGAAGCAACACTTCAACTCTTTGACAGCCACGGCAACCGACGTAATAAAAGTAAAGCCCGCATGAAATTCGTCATTGAAAAATGGGGGCTGGAAAAATTTAAAACCACCCTGGGAGAATTATTGACCGAAGTCTTGGCATCAGACAAAGTCTTTCCCGAACTCCCAAAACCCAGTTTGAAAGAAAAACCCGCCACGCTTGCGGAGATCCCGAGCACCAATGGCGATAACAACACCCCTTTTCAGCTTTGGGCCAGAACAAACCTGATTCCACAAGGAGATGACAGCTTCGCCATTCAAATCAAATTACCCCTGGGGGATGTTACAGAAGCACAGTTTCGTGGATTGGCTGACCTCACAGAACAATTTTCAACACAAGGCGCACGCACAACCCACCAGCAAAATATCATTTTGAATCACATCGCCACAGCAGATCTCTCACGTTTTTATACGGCACTTGAAGCCATTGGCCTTTCAGGTGCAGGCGCAGAACGTGTCGTGGATGTCATGGCCTGTCCCGGGGCAGACACCTGCCAGCTGGCCCTGACCAACTCCATGGGCGTCGGCGCCGCAATCAATAAAAAACTCAGCAGCGAACTGCCCATGTATGATGATTTGGAAGGACTGCGTATCCGAATCTCCGGCTGTCCCAATTCCTGCGGACACCACCATATTGCAGGCATCGGACTGCACGGCATCGCAAAAAAAGTCAATGGCGTCTTAACGCCCCACTATCAGCTACATCTGGGGGGGGGGCTCAATGCGGAAACCCCGACCCTTGGAAAATCTAAAATAAAATTACCGGCCAAAAATATGCCTTCGGCTGTACTCGCCCTCATTGAGCTTTTTAGAACCGAGCGACAGGGAGAAGAAAACTTTAATCAATTTGTCGAACGGTTTGGTCGCGAGGCCATCGGTGAAAAGTTATCCCGTTTTTCAGACTTGGCCCCACAGGAAGAACAGCCTGATCTCTACTGGGACTGGAAAGAGGATAACAAGGTCTTTTCCCTCGATGAAATCGGCCCGGGAGAATGTTCGGGTACCGTAATCGACATGATCGAATACGGACTGCGTATGGCCAAAGAAACCATCGAAAAAGCCCAGCAGAGCGCAGATCAAAATGATTATGCTAAAACGGCCACGCTCATTAAAGAAGCGATTCTCTTAGACGCGCGTGCCCTGCTTTATACCTACGGCACAGACTCACCCCATGACGACCAGATCTTAAAAGAGTTTCAGCAAAAATTGGTCGAACAAGGGATTTTAGGCGAGCGTTTTGAGTCTTTTACCTCAGAGTTGGGCAAATGGGACGATTTTGGAGAAGATGCAGCAAGCGTCCTCCCCTTACTTGAAGAAGGCGCTGCTTTTGTACAGGAGTGTCAAGATGCCTATGATCGAATGGATGCGAAAATGAAATTTCGCAAAAAATAGCTGATCCCAATTTATTTTTTAATTTTGTGAGGAAAAAATGAGCGAAAAGAAAAAAGCAGATGTATTTTTGGACCTTTCAGGGGTCTTATGTCCGATGAACTTTGTAAAAACAAAACTCGAATTGGAAGAAATGGAAGAAGGCCAAATACTGGAAGTCATCATTGATGACGGCGAACCCGTTCGGAATGTGCCGCGTAGTGTCAAAGCAGAAGGGCACAAAGTATTGGAACTGGAAGAAACCCCGAACGGACACTACAGCCTCGTCATCGAAAAAGTAAACGATGAATAAGAAATTATCCTCGCATCAAACAAGCCATTTTTTTTCATGAAAGCCCATCCAACATACAATATCGAACGGTCTTACGAGGACAATTACCAAGAAGGGCCCTTTCTTGATGTCACACCACCCCAAAGAAAAATTTCACCCGAATTTTCCTTTCTAGGATTTAAAGTCAATTCCTTATTCGGTGTGCCAGCGGGGCCACTTTTAAATGCTAATTGGGTCATTGCTTATGCCAAATTGGGCTTTGATCTACTGGTTTATAAAACCGTTCGCACAGAAGAAAGACCCTGTCACCCTAATCCCAACTGTATGTATCTTAGCCAAAAACGACAGCTCTTGGATGTCGATTTTAATCGACAATTGATCGGCAGTATGACCCCACCGGATGACCCGGCTTTAATCAGCATCACCAATTCATTTGGCATGCCATCTCGCACCCCTGAAATCTGGCAGGCAGATATCCAAAAAGCCAAAGCAGGTATGGGCACGGGACAACTTTTGATTGTGAGCGTGGTCGGCACCCCAGGAGAAGTCGACCTCAAAGCGGATTATGTAAAAGGCGCAGCCCTTGCGGTTGAAGCCGGTGCACCTGCCATTGAAATCAACCTCTCCTGTCCCAACGTGGTCTCTCGCGAAGGCAGTATTTACACCGATCCTGAGTTTTCGTCACAAATTTCTTTAGCCGTCAAACACGAAATCGGCGAAGTCCCCCTCATCATTAAAATGGGCTACATCGCAGATCCTTTCAAACGTGCACAAGTCATCAGCGCAAATGCCCCCCATGTGGATGCCATCTCAAGTATAAACACCCTTTCTTTTGAAGTCATCAATGAAGAAGGCGAAGCGGCCCTGCCCGGAGAAGGACGACTTCGTGCGGGTGTTTGTGGTGCCGCCATTCGTGCCCGCGCCCTCTCACAAACCGAACACCTCGTGGCCTTAAAAAAACAACATCACTACGATTTTGCCATCATCGGTGTCGGCGGAGTCATGACCACAGAACACATCCACGACTATTTAAACCTCGGAACCGACGCCGTCATGTCTGCAACGGGGGCCATGTGGGACCCGCTTCTGGCCTACCGTTTTTGGGAAAAAAACACCTCCGATGAACACCTCAAGTCCTCAAAATTCGGCAACTGAATTCTCAAAAAATCCAGCCGCTTCTCCTCATCGCCTCTAACGCTTCGAGATAAACAAACTTGCCTTGCAGTAGCAATTCGCCTATAGTTGTACAAAATAATGGTACAATTATTTGAGGTAGAAAAATGAAAGATGTCAGCATTAGCGAATTAAGAGCCCATCTATTGAGATACCTACAGGATGCACGGCATGGAGAACAAATCAATGTGACTTCAAAAGGCATATCCTTAGCCACATTGAGCCCTCCGACCAGTCAGGCGGATAAAGCCGGGGAAAAACTCAGAAAACTTGCTCAAACAGCAATGGTCCATGATGTCATCTCTCCAATTGACGAAAATTGGAACGCCTCTGAATGATCATATTGGATACCTGTGCCATTATATGGGACGCACTCAAGCCAGATCAGCTCACAGTTAAAGCAAAAAAGGCGATTGAAGAGGCCAAGGGAGAGTTGATGGTTTGCGATATCTCCATTTGGGAGATTGCTATGCTCATTAAGCGAAAACGCATCGTCATTAATGACACCACTTCAGGATTTATCAATCTCTTACTTCAGTCGCGAAATTTTTATATCCAAGAGATAACACCTGAGATCGCCGAGCTCTCTGTGAACTTCAGCCAGGAAATCAATAACGACCCTGCGGATCGATTAATCGCTGCCACTTCAATACTTAAAAATGCGCCTATCATCACTGCGGATCAAAACCTCAGAGATACGGCATTATTATCAACAATATGGTGATCTGCAAAACCTCATTCCCCGACTTGCACTTCCTTCTCAGCGATTTCGGGTCATCAATTTACGGCTTCCTCTGATCCTAAAATATTTGACATACGCCATCGATAGTGCGAAAGTACTACGAATACACTATCGATGAGGTAAAAGATGACAGCAGTCACCGTATCCCCTAAGTTTCAGGTCGTTATCCCCAAAGAAGTCAGAGACGCCATGGGGATCGTTGCAGGTCAAAAGGTCCAGATGTTGACCTATCGCAATCGAATAGAATTGATTCCCATCAAAGCAATGAACAAAATGAGGGGGTTCTTGAAAGAGATCGATACAGATGTACAGCGAGATAAAGATCGCGTATGAATATTGTGGATTCTTCTGCGTGGTTATCCTATTTTTCGGGGGATGAAAATGCAGCGTTATTTTCACGTCCAATAGAAAATATAGACAAACTACTTGTTCCCAGCATTATCATTACTGAGGTTTTTAAATGTATTTTACGGCAGCGGGGTGAAGATATGGCTTTGGAAGCCATTGCACATATGGAACAAGGCAAAGTCATTTCACTGGACAGTGTGTTGGCGATTGATGCCGCTCAGTATAGTGTTGAACTCAAGCTGCCACTCGCGGATAGCATCATTTATGCGACCGCCCAAAAATTTGAGGCCTTGCTCTGGACCCAGGACATCGACTTTAAATCATTGAAAGGCGTCAAATATTTTTCAAAGACTTCAGGCAGATAAGCTGCCATTCAAGCCCACTCCATATTACTTTTTGTCCTCCGTTCTAATGTGCCGGCCAATGCTTAAGCCGCCTTTTTTTATCCACATTCTCCCATGATTTCCCTATTTAAAACCTCAAAACGCTATGGCGAACGTGCATTATTTTCGGAAGTCAGCTTTCAGGTATTGCCCAAAGATCGCATCGCGCTCATCGGCCCAAACGGTGCGGGGAAAACAACCCTGCTTGATATTGTCGCGGGAAAACTTTCACCCGATACAGGCGAAGTCATTCAAGCCAAATCCATCCGTACCGGATACCTCACCCAGAAAATCGCCCAACTCAAAGGCCGTAGCATACTGGAAGAGGTCTGCTCTGGGGCGACTGAGATTGAGCACATCCGAAAACAGATGCGGCAGACCGAAAATGAAATAGAAGCCTGCCAAAATCAAGAACAAAAAGCCGACTTGGGCTTGCAATATGCTGAACAGCAATCGAAATTTGAAACCCTTGATGGTTACGGACTCGAATTCCGCGCAGAAAAAATACTCGCCGGCTTGGGCTTTCAAGACAAAGATATTCGCAGCAAAACAGAACAACTCAGCGGCGGCTGGCTCATGCGCGTCGCCCTCTCAAAACTACTTGTTTCACAACCCGATATTATATTATTGGATGAACCCACCAATCATCTCGATCTCGCATCGCTCATCTGGCTTGAGGCATTTCTAAAGGACTATCCCGGTGGTATTCTCATGATTTCTCATGATCGTGCTTTTATCAACGGACTCGTCAATCGTGTTTTTGAAATCGAACGGGGCAAAGTCGCTTTTTACACCGGGAACTACGACCGCTACGAAAAAACGAAACTTGAAACAGCTGCGATCACACAAGCCACCTACGAAAATCAGCAAAAGAAGATTGAACAAACCGAGCGTTTTATTGAACGATTTAAGGCAAAAGCAACAAAAGCAAAACAAGCACAAAGCCGTATCAAACAACTGGAAAAAATGGAGCGTATCGCCCCCTTAGAAGCCGAAAATAAAAAGGTCAAATTTAGTTTTCCGCAGCCAGAACGCTGCGCAAAATCCGTTATTTCACTCAAGACGGTTTCAAAATTTTATGGCTCAAAAAATGTTTTTCAAAACCTCAATCTGACTCTGGAACGCGGCCAAAAGCTCGCACTCGTCGGCCCAAACGGCGCGGGAAAATCAACACTCATTAAAATACTTGCAGACGCAACTGACATCGACCAGGGCGAGCGCAAGCTCGGGGGCCAGGTTCAAATTGCCTATTACAGTCAACACCAATTGGAAACCCTGAATGCAAACCATTCTGTCCTTGAGGAAATCAGGACCGCCGCACCTGAAGGTACGCCCACTTTTCTGCGAAGCATGTTGGGCGCTTTTTTATTTCGAGGCGATGATGTATTTAAGAAAGTCTCTGTCTTAAGTGGAGGAGAAAAAAGTCGTCTGGCCCTCGCAAAACTGCTCGTTCGCCCCGCCAATTTAATTTTGCTGGATGAACCCACAAATCACCTCGACATCCCATCCTGCGATGTGCTTTGTGATGTCTTGAAGGCCTATACAGGAACACTTTGCCTCATCACACATGACCGCTATTTTATGCATCAAGTGGCCAATACCATCATGGAAGTGGATCAAGGAAAAGTCACACCCTTCCCCGGAGATTATGCCTATTATCTCTATAAAAAAGAACTGGACCAGATAAACATCGCCACCGAAGTCCCTCAAAAAAATAGCAGCGACAAACAATCAAACAAAGAAGACCGGAGGCTTGCAGCAGAAAAGCGGAATCAAAATTACCGCGCTCGTAAACCCTTAAAACAAAAAATAGACAAAATAGAAAAGACACTGGAAACAAAGACGACAGAATATGAAGAATGTGTCGAACTTCTATCCGACCCAACAATCTATGCAGAAAAAGAACGATTTCACAAAATAATGACACGTCACAATCAACTCAAAAAAGAAATCGACGCAGACACAGAACACTGGGAAAATCTCTCCCTTGAATACGAAGCACTGCTTTCAGATTCCGCTTAGAGCGGTGCCCTAAGATAATATCATCCCCGAAGCCTACACATTAAAAACGACAACTGTTTGTCTGATTTTCAGTCTGCAGTCTTTCGGGATAAAACTAGGATTTTTTCTTGAGTTCCATGATGACCAATTTGGCCACATGTTTTAGGGTTTCAAAAACCCCTTCTCCCGTGGGCGCGATTGCGTCGTAGGATGGAACTTTTCTGGGGTTGAGTGCACCATCGAGTTCTTTGGCGGGGATGACATTTGGAAGATCCCGTTTATTGTATTGAATCACGTAGGGAAGTTCTTCTAGATTAAATCCATGTTCTTTCAGATTTTTGATGAGGTTTTCCATACTTTCCAGATTGGCATCCATGCGTTCGACCTGGGAGTCGGCAACAAAAATAACCCCATCGACACCACGTAAAATAAGTTTTCGACTGGCGTCATAAAAAATTTGCCCCGGTACGGTGTAAAGATGAAAACGGACTTTGAATCCCTTGATCTCGCCCAAAGCCAAAGGCAGAAAATCAAAAAAGAGGGTCCGTTCCGTTTCCGTTGCCAGAGAGATCATCTTTCCCTTACTGTCTGGGCTGATTTTTGTATAGATGTGCTGGAGGTTCGTCGTTTTCCCACAAAGGCCAGGGCCGTAGTAGACGATTTTACAAGAAATTTCACGTGCAGAATAATTAATGAAAGACATGTTTTACACCCCCGGAGAAGCCGGTTTATTCACCTTACTTTTTTTGATAAAAATAGAAAAGCTTCCCTGGAAGCAGCGGTTTAATATTTTAGCCAAATAAGCTCTCAATATCCTCTTCCGTGATCTCACGAAATGGAGATGAGCCGCCTTCTTCAGCGTTTGATTTTTCAATTTTTTTGGTGATGCTATCGAATACTACAGTTAATGCCGTTACGCTTCGTTTCACCCTGAGACGAATGAGGCCCAGTGAGGAACGATCATCAAAAACAACCACAAGAATCGCACGCTGCCCAACAAGGGAGATATGGATGTTATCTTTTTCCCCTTCGTGAAATAAGATCGAAAACTCTTTTTCACCCAAAAGTTTCGCCATTCCTCCCGTTGCGGCAATATTTCCTGCAGTGAGCGAAGCCAAAGAGGTTGTGTCGATATCTCCGGTTTCGCCCATACTTGAAATAAGTTGTCCGTCTTTATCGACCAGGAAAGAAACCTTTGCTCTGGCAAGCTCGTTCAGTTTTTTTAACTCTTTATCAATGAGTCTGGAATCTTCTTCAAACAACACAAGTCCGGGATTTAACATCTCTTTCTGCCCTCAAATAACGCACGACTCCTGACCATTTATTTATACCACCAGAACCTCTGTTGCGCAAATATGAAAACAAAGGGATTGAGTCTTTAGAGAAAAAGTGATCTTTCCAAACAAAAGGAGGGAATTTTGAAAAAGATGGTCTTGGATTTATCAAAGCAAAAGAGAAATTTTCGAACAATGACTCCTTTGTCTAAAAACCAAAGAAGGAGACTTCATTTAGACGGGGGAAATTATTATGTTACGCAGGAGATTGTTCGTAGTGGAAAGAAAACAAAGCTATTCGAGTAATTCATCGTAGACTTCAGCATCGCCCATACGTTCAATGAAATGACCTGCCCAGGTTAAATAAAGACGACCTGCATCTTTCATTGCCAAGACACCTTGTTCCAAACGGCGTATGTCCTGTGCATCTGCGCCTTCTTGTTCCAGCCTTAAAAGCTCGGCCTCAAAGACATGGTTTAGCTCTTCCATCGACTGAAGCACGGTACTGACAGATTGTTTCAATTTTTCTTCCATGAGAAATCTTCCTCTCCTGATCATTTTTTTTCAGTGAGATAAAAAAATCCCATCACTCAAGAGCGATGGGATTTAAAATCAGCAATAAAAAAAATCTAGCGATGAACAAGCACGATGGCGTTATGTTTTGCTGCGCTACAGACCACAACACAAAGCTCACAGCCTTTGCAGCGTGGTTCAACCACCTCAGCTACTTTATTTTCTTTATTAAAGATAATCGTGTTGGCTTCAGGACAATACATGATACACAGACGACATCCTTTGTTTGCAACACACAAGTCATCAATTACTTCAGCAACAGCGTACATTCAGATTTTCTCCCTCAACTTAGACCAACATGGGTGTCTTCAGTGTCTCTGCCCACTCCGCACCTATGTCATAAACCCGGCGGATGGTGTCCATATTTTTCTTTAAAAGTTGTTCTTTTTTTGCGAATTTTTTCTTAATGGCCTCGTCAAGTGTTGCCGTGCCCCCTGACGCAACGTATTTTTTTCCGAAGCGATCCAGGATTGCAGCTTCCATGGCATCCATCCCAACGATCTTTGTGGCTCCCATCAAAGCACCCAACATGCCCATATTGGTGGCAAGCTCAGTTCCTGCGATTTCTACGGCTAAGGTCGTCGCGGCAACATACAAAATAGGGATATTCTTCTCTTCAAGAAACTCAAGATCGGCCTTTTCGAGCGGAAGAGGTTCATCTGAATTGATCATGAGTAGGCCGCCAGATTTTATACCGGAATAAAAGGGCATGGTATAACATTTTCCCATCGTAATAACCTGAGGATGAAAAACCATGATGACATCGGGATAAACCAATTCTCCTCGGTCATAAATCCGTTCATCTGCCATACGAACATAACTTTCTGCCGGGGCCATTCTTTTTTCAGCGCCAAAGAAGGGATTTGAAATTGCGTGTTTCCCTTCCTTGGAAGCTGCCGTTGCCAAGACATGAGCTGAGGTCACAACACCCTGCCCTCCCAGTCCTGACATCCTCAAATTAAGACGCTTCCTCATTCAAAACTCCTTCGGTCTAAGATTTCAGTAAGAATTATTAAGTTCTTACTTGGTGACAATTGCTTTTTTTCTCTTTTTCTTTTTTGGCTTTATCGAGTCGAGATAGACTCGTGCCTCATCAGAAACATACTCCTCAAACTCAAACCGTTTATTGGGACCTTCTGAGTCTCTCATTTCCTGGAGCCCCTCCATCATTTGTTTTCCAATCTCCAAAATACAGGGGGTGTAAAGCTGGATGTAAGTAGGCCCAATCTCTCTGGCCACTAAGATGGCTTCACGAATGGCTTTTTCCACACGGTTTGGTTTACTCACGGTCATCTTGACCACATAGTGACAGCCGGAACTTTTTGCGATTTCGGGCAGCGGGACCTTATCAAATTTTTTCCCTGCTGGGGCCATTTTTGCGACAAAACCTTTTTGCATAAGACCACTGGATTGACCACCCGTATTGGCATAGAGTTCGTTATCAAAACAAATGGTTGTAAATTTTTCCTGACGAAACCAGGATTGCAGGGTCATATCGAGCCCGATGTCCACCGTGGCACCATCTCCGGCAAGCACGACAACATCTTTTATTTTGTCTGGGAAACGAAAAGCCAGTGCCCGCTTGAGACCGGAGGCCACTGCATTTTGGTTTCCAAAGAGAGAGTGAATATTATGAATGGCTACATGCGGAAAAACGAGACTGGTACAGCCTGTGGAGCCGACCATAATCGTATCTTCTGGAGCAGGCAGACAGGCAAGGACATAGCGAAAGGCGATGGATTCTGGGCAGCCCGCGCAAAGAGAATGCTCTTCAATGAGCTCTTTGGATTCTCCAACATCTTTCCAGCCCCGGTTTTCTTTGCCATAGGTGCCTTCTTCAACCAGCTCCCGATATTCGAGCGGCATGATGTCATAAAATTCTTGGTTGATCCTAATTTTTTCCTTAGACATTGAGGCTCTCCTTCTTCTTTGCGAGTACTTTTTTGATTTCTTCGACAATCACTTCCGGAGGCATCGTCATGCCACCGGCCACATGAGGGCCTTCAATAACACGATGATTGTCCGGGATTGAAGCTTTTATTTCTCGGGCCATCCACCCCACGACGTTGAATTCCGGCACAAAAATAATTTTTGCATTTTTTGTGGCCTGTCGAACTTCCTCGTAAGGGAAGGGACGAATGGTCTTGATTTTGACAATACCGACTTTAATGCCTTCTGCGGCCAAAAGTCGTACCGCTTCTCGGCCTTGTGCGACAGCCGTACCGGAAGAAACGATTAAAATTTCGGCATCGGTGTTTTCTTCTTCGATCAAGCCCCCCAAAAGACGAATGGTGTGCTTTCGTGAGCGTTCACAGGCTGCACGTGTTTCCTGTTGCCAACTGGCTTGCGTCGCGTAACTGATATAGTTACTCTTCATCACAAAAGGGTCACGCATCATTCGAACCGGAGGCACTTCCATGTCCATAACAGGCATCGGATTGCGGTAAGGATCATAAGGGGGAAGGGTGAAATCAACAGAGGGAATATAGACATCATCTTTTGTATGACTCACAAAAAAACCGTCAATACAGATCGCAATCGGGAGATGGACGTCGGGCTCTTCTGCAACCATATAACCCATGAGCAAATAATCGAAAAAATCCTGTGCGGACTCAGCGTGCCAAATGAGCATGCCTGTATCAATAATTAAGCCAATTTCCAGGGTATCGGGCTGAATACTCAAAGGAGAATTGACCCCTCTGACCATCATATTGAGCATGATGGGAAGTCTGGAACCCACCCACATCGGGAAATTTTCATAAGCACGAAGTGTTCCCGGACCTGAAGTCGTTGTGAAAACGCGTGCACCACCAAAAGCAGCTCCCGCACACTCAGACATGACTGCAAATTCGTTTTCACCACGAAAATATTCACCGACATAACCCTCAACCCAAAGATCGCCAACCATCGCAGCCGCTTCACTCTGAGGCGTAATGGGGTAAGAAATTGAGACATCGACATTCGCGCGCTTAATCGCCTCGCGAACCACTTCACTACCCGTCATAAAATGACGCTCACGTGGCGCATCATAAAAAAGATAATCTGGATCAACGATTTTTTGACCTTTTTTGTTATATGTTCCTATCAGAGACTTTGTGGCCATCTCTTCCCTCCTTTGTGTGTGGGTAAGACAATCAAAGTTAAACAGTTCTGTAAGTTACCTGTTGCCTTCTAATAATCACCAGAAGCCTTCAGACGCTCAACTGTATGCGTTAGTATATCAATTTTCTCGGGCGTTGCGTCACGAAAAGTCACCATTGCGTCCTCGTGTCCGGCCTGCGCACACATCGCAATCGTGTAACAGTCAGTCCCACCGCGAATAATTTTGAGGGACAAGTTGGCCATATGGCAGTGAACACCAACAAACATACAAACATCAATTTTGTTGTACCAAATGGTGAGATTGGGATGGTTTGGGTTAATCTCGATCGCTGGGTCAATTTTTGGATATTTAGGGCGATAGTCCGGCATTGGAATGTGGAGGGCATTGGAATTGTGGGATTTTAGGACATCATAAAGTCGTTTGATCGCCGCTGCTTTTCTTGCTGCCATCTCATTCCAATTCCACAAAACAAGTGGCCCTGGAAAAAGTGTTGGATTTTTTGCCGTGAGAAACTTCCGGGCGGCCTCTTCCATCGCAAGGGTTTCTTGCACGATATCGCCCTGAATCAGGCCTTGACCCGGATCAGGAAGAACGACACCTTCACACGCTGCCGCAGGAGGTAAAAATGCCTCTGGGCCTTTTAAAACACTGTATTTTGACATGAACCAAATCCCCTTTTGCTACTTCTTGTTGCTGGTTGAGTTGACTAGAGACGCGTAAAACACCCATGAGTCAGTCCCTGTTTAATTAGAGCGGAAGCAGCTTCCATTGAAAAATCAATCATCAGAAAGGGAGACTCTTCATGAGAATAGTGGTTCCCGTCATTAACGCGCTTTTTTCGAGCGGGGAAACGCCATGAATAAAAAACATTCTATCTTTATGCTCTTTTGGGATAACAATACGACATAACATATAAGATAGATAGCATAGCCATTCTTTCCAAGTCAAGAATTTTTCATCTAATTTTAGTGACAAACCCCTTCTTTTTTTGATCGGTGTTTTAAGAACGATCTCATTATTTTTTTTCATTTTTTTCAATTGCTTCTTGTATTGAGAAGTCCATAAGAAGTCAGAAATTAAGGTTGTTTGAACGCAGCAGATCAATCATTCGCCTCACCCTCCTTTCCAGCAGAAAACAGGGTGTTTATTTTGTTTGTGACATCCTGTTTGAGTTTTGAGAGTTTTTTCTTTCTTTCCTGGAGCCGTTCTTGAAATGCCTTAATTTCTTGATTTGATTTTTCCAAAGCATCTTTAGATCCTTCTCTTAAGGGTGTAACCGCGGTTTTGAACTTTTTTTCAAGTTGATTTCCCATTTTTTTTACAAATGTACGGGCTTCCTCCAAAGAGATAAGCTCTTCTTTCAGTTCTTTGGATCGTCCGATTGCTTTTTCATTCAAGGCCTTTAAATCAGACTTGAATGTTTTAAGCTGTGCTTTCAATTTTTTAAGCTCATCTTCCAAGGCAAAACGCCGTGATTCTTCGATTTCAGGTGCACGGGAAGCTGTTTCGTTTTTATTCGTTTGATTTTGAGCCGATGTTTTTATGACGCAGCCCCCTACCAAGGGGCCTGTAAAGAATATCGTCAACATGAACACTGATAAACGAAAGTACATTTTTATGTCTCTTTTTAAAATCATGTTTCTCCCCTTAAACAAGCATATTGTTTATAGCCAATTTGTCAAAATAATGCCTAGACCGAAACGATTTGTCGAATTCTGGTAATCGATCAAACTCTCGCCGTAACCATTAAAATACTGAAAATATCCATTGATCTTGCCATAAAAAGGAAAGGTCCAATCGACTTGAATGGCCCCTTTATTTTTTTTTCGCATGTTGTTGCGTAGCACGAACCCGAGTGTATATTCACCCATACGATAATGGGCCAAAATTTCCCCGTAACCGTAATATTTTTCAATATCAGGGTTTTCGTCTCTTTTTGTTTGATCTGGAATACGGATCCAGGGTTTTATACTGAGCAGCAGGCTCTTTTTTTCAAAAATAAAATTGACATAAAAGCGATTCCAGCTTCGAGAAAAATTATCTGCTCTGCCATTTGAATGATGGCTCAAACCAAAGGTTGTCATGCGATTCCTATAACCCATGAACTGTGAGTGATTAAAAAACGAAAATATGAGCTCGGCTTCGTGATTGGTTTCACGGAATGGAGAAGAACGCTTGAATTGATAGGCCTGCCAATTAGATTGTTGTGTATAGGCAAAGGCCAGCTGAGTATTTTTTTTTAAAAGGCTCGGCATCATCAAGATTTTAAGGCTGAGCTGAAATTTAATTTCCGCAGGCTGAACATCGTCCCCCGTGAGTCTTTTAAAGGATTCGTCATTGGCGGAAGTATCATAAGTAAGTGGGAGCAGGTAGGTGGGTTTATGGGGCAAAATAACAAAAGGATTGTGGTCCGATAATTTTTCGAAGACCATGCGTCGTTCAAAAAGCGAAGGCAGGGTCGTATCCGACTGGGGCCGTGTTTCAGCATCATTTTTCGAGATGGATTCCGTCGCAAGGTCGCGGGGCTGTGCCCAAAGGGGTGCTGCCGAAGCAATCAAAAAAATCAAAACCCATGTAAACAAACCCCGTTTTACAAAAACCTGCACGACGCCACTCATATCTTAAGACGAATTCCCTGCCATTCTACCCCGGATTCGGCTCAGCGCAACGGGTGTGATACCGAGATATCGTGCGATATCATTTTGCGTGGCCCGCTTCAGTAATTCAGGCGTATTTTCCAAAATCTGTTGATAACGCTCTTCCGCAGACAGACAGAGAAATTCAAACTCGCGCCGCTCCTTTTTGGCGATAACGTCGATCAGCATATTGATGAACGCAAGAGATCTTTCAGGTTTCTGTTGAACGACATCGAGCAAGTCCGCATATTTAAGCCGCAGCAGGTGCGAGGCTTCTAAACATACGAGCGTAAAGCTACATCCCGTTTCAGCTTGCCGATACGCACTCGAACTGCCAATGAAACCGTTCTCCAATATAAAAGTTTTCACATATTCTTTTCCATCGGCGGTCAAGTAGTAGGCTTTAAGTAAGCCTGCTTGCACAAGATAGAGATATTGATTGGCTTCCCCCTGTCGGAAAACAATCGCGCCTTTTTTGTACTCAACCCGCTCGCCACATGCCTGAATATAATCGGCCAGTGCCATCAATTACCTCATCCAAAGCCGTCACAATAAAAAAATCTGTTTTTTAACCTGGGTTAATGCCGATGTTACGGAGAGCTGTTATTTTTACCTCGTAATGAAGTAACGGTATCACAAGATCCTGGAAGGAGTACAGATGCGTTTAAGAGACCTTAACATTGTCATCACCGGAGGCACATCGGGTATCGGTCGGAAGATTATCGATCAATTGGCAAATAACAATCAACTATTCATCATGGGACGAAACAAGTCGAAACTAGAGGATTTGAAACATCTTTATCCCAGTATCAGGACTTATGTCTGTGATTTATCCGACTTGGATGATGTGAAACAGGCAGCACAGTCCCTCTCAAAAGATCAGGCAAAAATTGATATTTTGATAAATAACGCGGCCGTACAGTATACGCCGATGTTCCTGGATGATAATTTCTGCTTTGAAAACATTCAGTACGAGATTACGGTCAATTTCACCACGATCTGCTACTTGATCGCCCTGCTGTTACCTGCACTTCAACATGAAGACCAAAGGGCCATCATCTTAAATGTCAGTTCGGCCTTAGGAATCGTGCCCAAAACAAATTCAGCCATCTACTGCGCCACCAAGGCCGCGCTCAATATTTTCTCGCAATCGCTGAGTTATCAGTTTGAAAGAACGGATATACGCGTGCTGCAAGCCATTCTTCCGCTTGTGGACACCCCAATGACCGAAGGGCGCGGCAAAGGAAAAATTTCAGCAGATCGCGCCGCGTCTTTGATTTTACACGGCATTGAAAAGGAGATCGCTGAACACTTCATCGGTAAGGCGAAATATTTGAAATGGATTCATTCGATTTTCCCAGCCCTTGCACGGACAATATTAAAGAATGGATAACGATTGTGAAATGCATGTTTACAATTCTGTAAAGAGGACTAAACCATGAAAACACTGATTAAACTTTTTCTCGTCGTTTCAATATTTTTTGCCTCAACTTTTGTTGTCATCAAACTCACGGGTATTCTGAGCCTTGAGGATATTCGCCGGTGGTTGGAGATGGCGAGTACGATTTCACCGATCTACATTGGTCTGCTCGTCGCACTTTTTTTGTTCGCGGATCTTTTTATTGCCATTCCGACACTGACGGTTTGCATCTTGTCTGGATATTTTCTGGGGTTTCAAGCCGGAGCCGCGTTTAGCGCACTTGGTTTGGGTCTGGCCGGAATCTCTGGTTACCTGCTGAGCGGGTCCATTGGCCGAAAACTTTTGATCAAAATCATTCGAGACCCTCAAAAAATGGAAGAAATGGAGCAGATTTTTAACCGGCATGGTGTTGTCATGATTTTGCTGTCTCGGGCGCTGCCCATCCTGCCGGAGGCGACCGCCTGTCTGGCGGGCTTCACAAAAATGCCGATGTGGAAATTCATCTCTGCATGGATGCTTAGTTCCCTTCCTTATGCCGCGATTGCAGCCTATGCGGGCTCCATCAGTACACTGGAATCCCCCAATGCTGCAATCTTCACGGCTGTTGGGCTTTCGACAAGCTTGTGGATTATGTGGGCCGTTTTCCTGAGAAAAAACAAGCTGGCAACACGGAAAAAACGCTCTATTTTGTAGCTTGAAGTTTGGCTTAATCCTGTTTGAAAAGGTGCGCATGTCCACGGCTTACGCCTAAGGGTTTGGCATAACCCTGCATCTGCAAGGTATAACGTCCGACCAGATCACGCGTGATGCCTTGAATCGCTGCAACACGGACGAGCGTTGAGCGATGGATGCGCCAGAATTGGTCCGGGTCTAAGGATGCTTCCAAGACTTTAAGCGGTGTGCGAATCAGCCACTCCTTGCCGCCGGTGTAAAGCGAGGTATATTTGTCCGCCGCCAGAAAATAGTCAATGTCGTTTACATTCAATAAACAGGTTTCATCCTGCCGACTGACTTTTATCCATTTCAACTGCCGTGGCGTGTTTTGAAGCGAAGCGGATAGCTGCTTTAGAAGCGGCGTAAGGTTGGGAGGATCGGCTTTTTCCTGAGATTGAATCCGATGGAGTGTCTTTCGTAAACGGGTTTCGCTGACCGGTTTCAATAAATAATCCACCGCCGCATTTTCAAAGGCCTCGACCGCATAGTGATCAAAGGCGGTCACAAAGACGATTCGGCATTGATTTCCAAGTGTTTCGGCGACCTCCAGACCACTCATGCCGGGCATCTGGATATCCAGAAAGGCGATTGTAGGCCGATGTTCTTGGATCAGAGCGAGCGCCTCATTGCCATTCATCGCCTCGGCGACAATGTCGAGCTCCGGCCAAAGTTTGTTCAATTGCTTTTTGAGATACAACCTCAAGGGTCCTTCATCGTCGGCAATGATCGCAGTGGGATTGGGCAAATTCATTGTTTTTTCTCCACCCGCTGTAACGGAAGACGCAAGCAGGCTTTTACGCCCTGAGGTGGGTTTTCCGAGAGATGTAAGGTACTTTTTTCACCATACAAAACATTGAGACGCCGACGAATATTATCTAAACCGAAGCCGCTGCCGAGATCATCTTGAGCTTTTAAGCCCCGACCCGTATCACAGACTTCGATGACCAGTTGATCGTCTTCACAGCAAACCTTGATATTGATACTGCCACCTTCAAGGCTTGACTCCAAACCATGTTTAATGGCGTTTTCGACCAAAGGTTGAATCATCAAGGGGGGGAGGGCAATTTTTTCAAGATCGTCTGGCAGATCAAAATGATAGTTCAGTCGCTCACCCATGCGTACACTTTGAATGGACAAATAAGCCTTCAACAAGCCCACCTCCTGAGCCAATGTACTTTTCTGTCTCCGTGTCCGCTGTAGGGAGGCGCGTAAATAGTGCGTAAAATCCTCCAACATCTTTTTGGCCTGATGCGGTTTAGGGTCAATCAGGCCAATAATGTTTGACAAGGTATTGAATAAAAAATGGGGTTCAATCTGTGCTTGCAGCAGGCGCAATTCTGTTTCGGTCAGCTCTTGTTCAATCTGCACCCGATTCAAAGATTCCACCTGCAAGCGGTGCTGGCTTTCAGCGATACGACTTCGGGCATAAAAATAATAGGAAATCGCAGTGCCAAATAAAATGGCGGAAACGGAGGTCGTAATTAAGGCTTGAGGTTCTTGTTCCAAGAACTGTAGAGGACTTCCCCCCAAGAGATGGGTACCCAGGACGACACCCACAATGCTGCCCAGTGGAACTGCAATGGCAAAAATACCTACGGTCTTGCGTTTATCTTCACGCATCCATGCCAAAATCCAGGCCATCAAAAAAATATTAAGACCAATGGCAAGTGAGAAGCTCAGGCTGCGCCGCAAGGGTGTCGCCAACATAAAAGACAGCGCAATGCCCAGCAAGGTCATCAGCATAAAAATCTGGAGCAACTCTTTAAAAAAATGCGAAAGCAGATTGTTTTGTTTCACGATTCATTCCACCTCAATAAACAGCCCATTCCCAGCCGAGCCACAGAATCCATTGTTCAGGCAAGAGCTGATAGGCGGCGTCCGCTGGCCCCCCAAAACGTCTCAGGGCGGCACTCAGTTGGTGTTTATCCCCTTCATAATTTATTTTGAAGGTTACCACATAGCCTTGATCTCCAGGGGTATAGAGGATGTCGAGTGAAGGCTCAAGGGTTTCCCCCGCATAAGACAGACGCAAGAAGCTATTCCAGCGAAGTAGGTTTTTTACCTGAAAATACCGGCTGGAGTCGGCAATCCCGGATAAGACGGCTTCATTTGAAATATCGCTAAAAGACCGCCGCTGTTTTGCGGTGAATGCCGCAAGATCCTGCCATTCTTTCGGAGTGTAAGCCTGATCGTCGTACCAGGCTTCACTCAATACGGACCAACCCGCAGCATTGCTCCAACTTGTTCCGGCAATGGCCTTGAGACCCTGATCGAAATTAAGTTGCCGAATGGTGTCAGCAGGCGCGAGCAGAGACGATACGGCACCCGTCGAGGGCTTGAGCCAGCGTTGATAACGGTGTTGGTAGAGCAAACTGGCATGCCAGGCAAATTGTTCTCCAATCACATGGCTGATGCCTCCGCCTGTTTCCCAGTCATGGCGTTCGCTGAGTCGCAGCAAGCCGTGCAAATCGGCGCTCGATTGCAATTGGTAGGTTTTGATCGTGAGCGAGGCATCATCCTTACGGTTATCTTCTTTTTTATTGTAGGGATTGGCAATCACCAGACTGAATGCGCGGGTGGCACTGAACTTTTCCCAAGCCAGCAAAGGCACCCCTTCGAGGGATTCGCTATTTAATCGGCGACGGTCTTCCTGTTGAATGACATCCAGCGGACGAAAGCCAAAACCCACGCCCCAACTCATGACTTTTTTCCCGATGCTCAAGTCCTGATCCAGCCATTCTGTGTCCCAATACAGTGTCTTGAGGATGAAGTCATTTTCCGAGGACTGCCCGTGACGGATCGTGTGACGCAATAGACCCTGTGCCTGGATACCACCCTTCTGATACAAGAGGTCTATTTCTTGGCGACTGCTTCTTTCATTAAAAATGTGCTGGCCTTCTGGCGGCGCAAAGAGGCTGTCTTTGTCGATCACGTGATATTCGGGCACAACACGAATATTGACATTAAAATCGGCGGCAATGACCGGCCCGTAAAGACAAAGGCTCAACAAAACCGCGCGGATCATTCCGTCAGCTTATTCCGCACCAAGTAGGCGGGATTGTAGACCTTGTCGGGCAGGGTCTGCGGCGTCATGGCGAGATAATGGACTTCGGTGATCTGTTTTGTTTGGATGCGGTCAATGAGGGTCATCATGACCACTTGTCGGCGACCATTCAATTCTCCCATTTTAAAGTGGGCCACCTTGGCGAGTTTCCCAGAGCTCAGGTAGAGATCGGCTTTGAGCGGTCGGTGATCTGATTCGGCTAAATAAAGCGTGATGCCTGCATAGGTGACCCCTGTGCGGATGGCCTTTAAATCCAAAACCAGGGACGGGACATCGTCCACCACGGTTCGGCCTCTTATGATCCCGGCATAATCTTCGCTCCAGGTGAGTGTGGCAATGTCGCCACTGGCGGCTTCACCCAGAAGTTTTTGTGTCGCGGTAATACGGATCGGACGACGCGATCGCGGCATCACAATCCAGAACTGATCATCCAGCATCAACAATTTTTGTCCCGATTCACTGGGGGAGCGAAACAGCACAAGTGAACGTCGGCCCGGTTTGAGAAAAACGGAATAGCGGCGTTCTTTTTTCAATTGACCGGATTTGAAGAGACGTATTTCTGTTTCCACACGAAGTTCCGTTCCGCTCAGGCGGAAGGCATCGGCTTCTTTGAGTAGCGTCGCTACATTAGATTCGGCCATTGCAGTTTGCGAAAATAAAAGCAAGAGCGCTGTGAATAATAGACTGTATTCTGCCAACCGCTTAGATTTGAAATAAGGTTTAAACATGGCTCAAGGCCTCCACGATGGGTTTCTGTGCTGCCTTTCGGCTGGCTAAAAAAGCGGCTACGACACAGAGCAAGAGTACAAAGACCGCCGTGCTCGCATACAAGTGTGCGTCAACATAAATGACGAGCGGATAACCTTGTGAACGGGCCGGGGGGGGCGGCATTTGCAGACCTGAGAGGCTGAGACCCAGCGCCGCAGTACTGGCCAAGATCATGGCGAGGCTCACGCCGATGAAGCCGATCATGAGTGCTTCTAAAATAAAATGACGCACGATTTCACCGGGGTGTGTGCCCATGGCGCGCAGGGTGCCGATTTCCCGTGTCCGCTCGACCACACTCATTGCAATGACGTTGACGACGGCAAAAAACACCATGCCCAGGATGATGAATCCCAGCAAGCCAAAAATACGGTTGTAAAGACCCCGCACAGAAAAATAGTAGAAGGCCATGTCCAGCCAGGTCTGTATGGCCAACTCAGGATATTGCGCAGCGATTTTGGCCCCGACGACATCGGTTTGCTCCGTATCAAAGAGATAGACCGAAAGTGTGCTGATTTTGTCCGTCAACAAAAGCGATTGCGCCGTGCTTAAATCGGTGAGCAGAATGCGTTTGTCCATCTCCGGCACACCCAGGGTAAAAATGCCGTGCACAATGACATCGACAGCATTGAGACTGCCTTCCACCGTGCTGGATAACAGTGTGAGGCTATCGCCCACCTCCGCATTCATTATTTTCGCCAAACCTTCTCCGATCATCACTTGTGGATCTAGCTCAGCGGGCGGTTTTGCGCTTAAGCTGGCGCCGTGCACGACTTTAAGAAAAGGCCCTTTGACTTTAAACTCGCCGGGGTCAATCCCGTTGCCCACAAAAATCGATGTCGTGTCCCCATTACTGATCATGCCGGTAAAAGCGAGTGTCGGTAACACGGCCCGTATCTCCGAATCTTTTAATAGTGCTGAACGGATCCGCCCAAATTGGCTTAAACCAAAGGCCATCGGTGTTTCTTCCTGCTGATCAAAATAATCGTGATGGGCCAAAATCAAGTGTCCCTTGTCTCGTGCGGCCATTTCGCGTAACGAGTCATAGGTGTAAAGTGCGAAGCCGCCACCCATGAGGATGCCGCTACAGCCCATTGCCACAATAAGTATGGCCGCCACGCCGCGCCGCCGATTGCGCAATACATTCAAAAAAGCAAACTTGAGCCACTTCATTTCAGCCTCCCGTCAACTAAGCGAAGCACACGATCGCAACGCGCCGCCATACGTTCGTCATGTGTGGCAATAAGAAAAGTACAGCGCGATGCTTTCGCCATTGCATGCATCAAATCAATGATTTGAGCTGCGGTCTCGCCATCGAGATTTGCCGTGGGTTCGTCGGCAATTACAAGTTGGGGTGATTTAACCAAGGCACGGGCGACCGCGACTCGCTGCCGTTGCCCCCCGGACAATTGATCGGGCCGGTGACGGCGAAAGGCAAGCAGGCCGACCTGTTCCAGCATCATGTCTACGGTGGTCAAACGCTGTTTTGACGGCATCCCTGTGAGCAACAAGGGGTAGGCGACGTTTTCGGCGACGTTCATGACCGGCACTAAGTTGAAACCCTGAAAGATAAACCCGATGTGTTCGCGCCGCAATTCGGTCAAACGTCGCTGAGACAAATGCTTCACCCGCTCGCCCATCAAGACGTAAGCACCGGTGTCGGCAGAATCCACGAGTCCGCATAGATTCAAGAGCGTACTTTTTCCGCTACCGGAAGGACCCTGCAAAGCGGTGAATTCACCGGGTTTCATCTTAAAATCGATCGACTTCAGGGCAGGAATCGCAGTACCGCCCAGGCTGTAGCTTTTGCTGATCGCTTGCATACCAATAATGTATTTCATAAATCCTCTAAAAGCGGATGCGAAGACCGACACTGAGTGCATTCACCCGGCGCGTGGGAGTATCAAAAATAAGATCACCGCGATAGACGATAAAGGGAAGGACGCCGTTTTTAAATCGAGGTTCCCAGCCCAGCTTGCTGCGAATGCCAAAAGGATTGCCGCTATTATCCCCCATGCCGATATAACCGAGGGTCCCGATGGACATGAGAAAACCGCTCTCCCTAATCTGTTCAATTACCAGTCCGACTGCTGTGTAGCGAATATCAGGGCCATTATTCTCCAGGCCATATAAATCCAAGTAACTGATTTCAAGCCCGTAACTCTGGCGTTTATTGGCGCTCAACATCAATCGCAAGCCGGCCTGATAACCGAAGCCGGCTCCCCCGGTTCCGTTGCTCTTGCTATAGCTGATCCCGGTAAAAGGGCGGATAAAAACATTTTGCTCTGCCCAAGCAGTGGGACTTGTGAGGAGACCCACAATAAGACACACCAGGCTCAGCACAAGAAATCTGAATCTGCCTTTGGCACGAGTTTCATGTCGGCGTTTTATATTTCTAGTCATTCTTCCAGTCCTTTCAGTTGTTGCGCGGCTTGTTCACGAAAACGGCCCTCCGGCAATATCAACAAGGATTTTTCTAAATAACCCCGCTCGAGTGCAGTATTTTTTTCACGCCTGGCAATTTCAGCGGCCCGGAAATAAAGCCGTCCTTTCACGATGGGCACCGATGCTTCAAATGCCTTTGTTTGCAAGGTTTCCGCCAACACATCCTTGGCAGCTTGAAGTCGATTTAGGAAACCGGGGACTTGCAGAAAGGTACTCACAGCCACAAGCCGGGTCTCGGTGCTGACGATTGAACCTCGCAGTGCGGCTGTATCGTGCTCCGGCTCCAACATCAAAAGTGCTTTGTCGATCATCCCTAGCCCTTTTTCGACATTCTGCAAACGAGTCCAGGGCATCCAGGCATCACGTGCCTTCAAGGTGTAACTGCTTCCGAGGTAGGCCAGGTAAAGCGGGTGGGCCGGGTCTCCTTGCACAAGGGCCTCAAATTGTTTGATGGCCGTCCCCGTCTCGTTTTTGTCTCCGGCCAGACTGGCTTCAAAGACGCTTTGAGCCTCGGTGAATATGGGGACCTCATTGCCAGCGAAGCCGAGGGGCGAAAATCCAAAAATCAAAAACACAAGCGGAGCAATAAAAAGTATGCGATACATCATTTTGCCTCATTTTAAAGTGGACGGATCGCTTCTAGCGCACCGTCTTGGTTTTGAGCTATTTTTCGGTTCAAACATGGCTTCACGATAGCCCAATTCCGGAGGGATCTCAGGTCTTTGAGATATGTGGTCTATTGATGAGATGAATTGCAAATAGGGGGTCTAAATGGAGATGCCTTAGATAAAATGATCCAGCGTCTGGTGTCCTTCTATCACAAAGGGTACTCCGAGGATCTTCCTTCGTTTCAGAAAGCTTAAAGACCCATTAGAGTCATCTTTTTTCCTCCACCATTAAAAACAATCGTTATTTAACTTGCATACATTGTCTTGACATTAGATAAAATTTGGGATAATATTCCCAAATAAATAAGACAGCACGTTGATCTCTCTGAGAGAACGCTGGCATGTCTAAGACCAAAAACTTCAATACGGTCGTCGGGACTTCTTCCCGACAACACGGAGGAACAGATGCGAATCTTTTATTATTCCCATGACACCTATGGCTTAGGACATATTCAACGGACTTTGGCCATTGCCCGGCAAGTGGCACTGGATTGTCCGGAGGCGACACAGCTTCTGGTGACCGGCTCACCGCAATCCCATTCATTTGAATTGCCCGACCGACTGGATATCATCAAACTGCCCAGCATCACCAAGTCTCCGGAAGGTGGCTATTGCTCGCGTACTCTTCAGCTCCCTTTTAAAACCCTTAAAGCCCTTCGTGAAATCCTTATTTTAGAAGCCATTCGGCATTTTAAGCCGGATATCGTACTGGTGGATAAAGCCCCCGCTGGGGTCAAAGGAGAAATGCGCCCCGCACTGTCTTTTTTAAAAAAGGAGCGGCCCGAAACAAAACTGGTGCTCGGTATGCGTGACATTGAGGATGATGCGGAAAAGGTTTGCGAAGCCTGGAAACAACAGGGGCTCTATCGTTTAATGGACGAAACCTACGATGCAATCCTGCTTTACGGTAATCGCTCAATCTATGACCCGGTTAAAGCCTATCGTCTCTCCGCCAGAACGGAAAATAAAATCATTTCCTGCGGATATATCGGCAGAGAAAAGGTTGCAAAATCGCCCGAAACAATTCGAGAAGCACTCAAAATGAAAACAGATCGCCTTGTACTGGTGACCGCCGGCGGCGGCGAAGATGGTTTTCAGCTCATGCATACCTATTTAAAGATGCTTGTCGGTCGCTGTCATACAAATCATCCGGGTTTTGATTCCCTGCTTGTGCTCGGCCCGCTTATGGCCGCTTCAGAACGAAAACAGCTTCACGCCTACCGCCAGAAAGGCCTTCCCCTCTCCATGCTCGATTTTTCCTCGGACTTATACAGCTATATGAATACAGCGGATCTCGTTGTTTCAATGGGGGGATACAATTCGTTCTGCGAAATCATGTCTTTGAAAAAGCAGGCCATCATCGTGCCAAGGGTCAAACCCCGTATCGAACAGTTGATTCGCGCGGAATGTTTTTCAGCGCGCGGATTGGTGCAAATGCTCCACCCTAAACATTTAAAGCCGGAAAGCCTGTTCAATGAAATTAAGAAGGGCTTTGAGTCTCGCAATCCGGTTTCTCCCCCCGCAGCAGGGTTAACGATGGACGGTGCCATGAAAGCAAGTCAGGCATTGCTCAATCTCCTCAGGCACGGAAAACCGCCTCTCCCCTCTCTTCGGTCTCAAGAGAGATTAAAGCAGGAAAGAGCGAAACAAGATTCTTCCACACTTGACAGCACAACGAAAGGCCTGTGTGCCAATGCATAGTCCGTGTCAGAACGCAGGATCTCAGCATGATCGTCTGAACGAAGGATTGGCATTAAGGGATGGGGAAATGCCTCAGTTAAGCACGATATTAAATCCTCAAAAAATGCTGAATATTTTCAGAAAGACTTTGCGTCCTACCGGAGAGGGCCATTATCACATTTATGAAATTATCGACTGCAAAGTGGAGCGATTCAGATACCGAAAAGGAGATCGTATTATCCTGCAATACCAGCTCACGCTTTACGATCAACTGACACAACACAGCAAAAATTTATGGGTGACAGGCATAAGCCGAAACAAGCTCAAGTCGGTGCGCAAACGTTACAATCGTATCACCCGTTCAGATGCATGGTGGAATACCTACCTTTCCTCACTCATTTTTGAACCCGTTTTATATCTGCCGGATCTCAAACTGCTGCTCCAGACTTATCCGCAGGATTACCATCTTCCCACTTTGCCCCTCTTGTTGAATGATCGTTTGAAAATGTGTGAAAGCTTGATCCTGAATCAATTGGAAGAAGGCTGGCAAATCATGGAGAGCAAACTGGAACTCATTCGATACCGCCCACTTCAAGCCGCGACATTTCGCTGTGCGTTTGAAACAAAGCCGCTTCATAAAAAAGAACCGCTCAAGAAAAATTTTTATTTCAAGCTGTTTAAAGGGAATGAAGGCCTATCTGCTTTTGAAGACCTCCTTCAATTCAAGCAGGTTTTTCCGCTAAGAAAAAAAGGCATTCATGTACTCAATGCTCTGAGCTATTCCAGTCAACTCAAGACCCTCGTCCTCGAAGAAGCGCCTGGCATTCCCTTGAGTGCCTTTATTTTAAACGGGCTTTCTATTGAATATACCTTGGCAAAAACGGCCGAAGCCCTTGCTGAATTTCATCTGAGTTCTTGTTCATTTCTTAAGAAACAATCGAGAGAAGAACGCTTTTATTTACTCGAAAAAGCAATTCGCTTTATTCAGGATATTTGTCCGGAACACCAGGAAAAATTGCATCAGATTTCATTTCAGATTCAAACTCGATTGGAAAAGGTCACGCTTTGTCCGACACATTTAGATTTTAAACCAGAACACGTCTTTATTGACGGCCTACGTGTGACTTTCATTGATCTGGATGCTGCTGCGATGAGCGATCCTGTTTATGATCTTGCGTCGCTCATCGCACGTATCGCCTTTCTTTCAGAATCCGGACAGATTCCCCAGACAATCACGAACAGGGCAGTACGGGTTCTCAAAACGCGTTATTTTTCTCAAGTGCCGCGTTCATGGAAAGAAAGACTCATCCCAAATTACTGTTGTGCGTCTCTGAAAATCGCCTGTTACCTCCTTCAACATCAGGAAACAGAAGCCAAGACGCGTGTTGCTCAAATTCTGAACAAATGTGTCCAGCAATTATCCCAAAAGGAAAGGTAAAATCCATGAAAATTTTATACATCTGTGCTGATTTTGGCATTCCCGTATTGGGCACAAAAGGGGCCTCTGTGCATGTACGGGAAATGATTTCGGCCCTCAATCGTGCAGGACATTCTGTTGTGCTTGCAGCGCCAAAACTTCAAAAAGTGCTCTGGGAAAAACCGGAAGAAATTGCAGGCCGGCTCCTGCACCTGCCACCGGCCGCCGTAAGTCGTGAGACCATGAAATGCCTGATGGAATTTGAAGACATGCTGGGAGAGACAAGCCCGCTGCCGGGACAAATCCGCCGAATGCTCTACAACAAAGAAATGTCCCACCAATTACTCCGTCATTTTACGAGCCATCCACCCGATTTTATTTACGAGCGCGCCGCGCTCTTTTCCACCGTCGGTGTCACGGTCGCGGAAGCCTTAGGCAAACCCCTGATTTTGGAATTAAATGCCCCCCTGGCCGATGAGCAGTCATTGTACCGGGGGGCATCTTTAACTACCTTGGCGAAAAAAACAGAACAATTTGTTTTAAGCCACAGCGAGGCCGTGCTGACCGTTTCCGAGCTACTCAAAAATTACGCCGTCTCTACGGGTGCGAAGCCTACCGCAGTTCATGTCTCTCCAAACGGCGTCAATATCCAAAATTTTCAAACAAAAACCGCGACAAAAGAAACAAAGTCCGCCTGGGAATTGGGCACGGGCCCCGTCATCGGTTTTGTGGGGGGACTTCGGCCCTGGCATGGCGTGATGGCCCTGCCCGAACTTGCAGAACAGCTCCATAAAAAACATGCAAACATCAAGATTGTGATTGTCGGTGAGGGGCCGCTTCGCAGCCGCTTGAAGTATGAATTTTCGGCGCGAAGGCTTTCTGAGAATGTGCTGTTTACGGGAGCAGTTTCCCATGAAAAAGTGGCTGCCCTGATCCCGACATTCGACATTGCCGTCGCACCTTATGAAAAATTGAATCATGATTTTTATTTTTCACCTTTGAAACTTTTTGAATACATGGCCTGCGGCGTAGCGGTCGTGGCTGCAAAAGCCGGGCAAATTGGAGAAATCATCAAACATGGCAGAACAGGACTGCTCTATCCCCCCGGTGAAACACCAACCTTCATCGCACACTGTGAACAGCTTCTTGCAGAACCCCATTTAAGAAAAGAAATCGCCCAAGCGGCGGCAAAAGAAGTGCGCTCAAACTACACCTGGGATCACAACGCATCCCGTGTCCTTTCAATTTTCAGACAACTCAAGGAAGAAGGGAGATTCTCATGAAAAAAAACAGACCAAGACGCATCGCCTATGTGCTGAAGGTCTTCCCTAAACGCTCGGAAACCTTTGTGGCGCGGGAAATTGCAGAGATCAAAAAACGCGGGATTTCGGTTTGTATTCTCTCCCTGAACCGTCCGGATGAACTTGTGTTGCAGGACATCGTAGAAAAAGCCCATTTGGAAAAAGAAATCGTCTACGGGAGCGCACATTTTTCCGAAGCACTCGCAAATTTCAAACCGGATTTAATCCATGCCCACTTTGCCACCGAAGCGACGGCTGCGGCCATGCCTTTGGCGCTACAGTACAAATGCCCGCTCACTTTTACGGCGCACGGCTACGATATCTACCGTCGTCCGCCCGCCGATTTTAATCAACGTGCGGCAAAAGCTGCGGCGGTCATCACCGTTTCCGAGGCCAATCGCGCCTATATCACCCAAATATTTAATGTGCCAGATGAAAAAATCAGGACAATTTCTTCGGGGATCGATACCCATTTATTTCGGCCCGATAAAAAGCCAAACCCTCTGCCTTTGATCGTCTGTGTCGCAAGACTCGTCCCGGTTAAAAATCTCTCACTGCTCTTGTCCGCCTGCATGATTTTGAAAACACAGGGCATTGTTTTTCAATGTGTCATTGTCGGCGAAGGCCGCAGCCGCGAAGACCTTGAAACAATGCAAAAACAACTGCAATTGGAAAAGACGGTTGTTTTTACCGGCGCGGCAGACAGCGCTCAAGTGCTGGCCTGGTGGCAACGGGCCGATGTTGCAGTCTTGAGCAGCACGAGCGAAGGCATGCCCGTGAGTCTTTTGGAGGCTGCGGCCTGCGCTGTGCCCATTGTGGCGACCGCTGTTGGCGGCATTCCGGAGTTGGTAGAGACGGGCGAAACGGGATACCTGGTGCCTCCGGGGGAGGCATCCTTGCTGGCGATTTGTATCAAATCGCTCTTGCTCAATCCGGAAAAGGCTCATCGAATGGGCAATGCGGCCCGCAAAAAAATAGAGCAGCGTTTCTCCATCGCACATCAAGGGGATCAATTGCTCGCATTATGGACAGAGCTGATCAATAAGGAGGTTTGTGCATGAAGACTCGCATACAAACGCATGGTTATTCTTTTTCTCGGGAAGATTCGCCGATACCTGTATCTGAGCACTTCAATGTGAAGGTCCACGACCCTTTTGGGGTTGCGCGTGATAAGGCCATGCCGACACTTTCGGCGGCAATTGATCCGGTGGCCGTTCAAACACAGTTTCAGAAAAAGTTGTCCCATTTGTCCGCAGGAAAGACAGTTCCACGTCTACTGGAAATTCGTGTCATCCGTTATAAACTCGGTCGCCGTTGTTTAATCGAATACGACATTGAATGTCTGAATTCAGAGGGTTTCCCCGAAAAGGCGACCCTGATCGGCAAGGTGCGTGTCCGGCGTTACGGCAATGCCGACTCCCGTTTGCTCAAGGCCTTTTGGGTGGCCGGCTTTCAAGCCGACAGCGAAGATGACATTGCTGTGCCTGAAACCCTCGGAACTCTTTCGGCCTTCCAGATGTGTATGCAACGCAAAGTGCCGGGCTGTGTCACAACGGACTTGCTCTTAAACCCTGAACACAAGTGGTTGGCCATTAAAATTGCAGAAGCCGCCCATAAACTGCATGGCTCAAAAGTACCTACAAAACGAGTGCATTTTATGCAGGATGAACTTCGGATTCTCCACAAACATCTGCCCAAAGTCAGCACCTATCACACACAGTGGACAGGGCGCATCCGGCGAATTTTGGATGCGGCGGATCACCTAGGTGCAAGAACTCCCGTTCCGACTGTCACGGGGATTCATCGCGATTTTTATGCCGATCAGGTCATCGTAGACAACAGACAACTGACCCTGATTGATTTTGACCTGTATTGTCTCGGTGATCCGGGTTTGGATATCGGAAATTTTATCGGCCACATTACAGAGCAAAGCCTCAGAACCTGCGGCGATCCAAACAAAATGCGGGACTTCGAAGAACTCATGGCAGAACGCTTTATTGCACTCTCCGGAGAACCGGTTCGTATTTCTATAAAATCCTATACCACATTAACCCTTATCCGGCACATCTATCTGAGTACCTTGTTTCCGGAGCGCCGTCCCTTCACTGTCGCCTTGATGGAGATCTGTGAAGAACGCCTACAAATGCGGAAAACCTTCGGGAGTGGGATTTCATGAAAACACAAGATCAAAACCGTTTTAGAACCCTACTTTTAAAATATCTTTCAGAAGTCAAGGGCGAGCTGATTGCCGCAGTGCTCTGTTTGATTGGTTTTACCGCAACGGCATTGCTCGGCCCCTGGCCCATCAAAATCATTTTTGATTACATTCTTTTGTCTAAATCACTGCCGGAAGCGCTTTCTTTTTTAGGCCCTGTTTTTGAAAGAGGCAGTGCTTTTTCTTTGGGTGTTTTAGCAGGTACGCTGCTGCTCATTGCACTCCTTCGGGGATTTTTTTCTTATTTTCAAGTCCTCATTACCTCAAAGATCAGCTTTCATTTTGTTTATGTGGTGAGACGTGCGCTCTTTACCCATCTCCAGCACCTGTCGCTCTCCTTTCATGACCGTACACGTTCGGGAGAATTACTGACCAAAATTTCAGGCGATACAAAAGTCTTAAAGGAACTTTTTTCAGAGTCTGCGCTAAATCTCATTGCCCACTTCATGAAAATAACGGGCATGTTGGTGGTCATGTTTTTGTTGAACTGGAAACTCACTCTGTTGGTTTCTCTCAGTTTTCCTCCGCTGATGCTTTTACTTTTTTATACCTTTCAAAAAGTCAAAGGCCAGGCAAAAAAACAACGCAGGGAGGAGGGTCAAATTGCTTCTAGAATCAGTGAATTACTGGCGACGATTCCGCTGGTGCAATCCTATGCCCGTGAATCCTATGAAACGGCGCGTTTTGAGGCTGAAAGTACGGAAACCCTCCAACGCTCAATTCGGATCACGCGTCTGACGGCAATCAGCACACGTCAAGTCGAAATTGTTTGTACCTTCGGCATTGCCGCCGCCGTTTTTTTCGGATCGCAACAAGTGCTTTCCCAAAGGATGACACCGGGTGATCTACTTGTTTTCATGGCCTATCTCAAACAAATGTACACCCCGATGAAAAAATTCCCCCGGCTTTTGTCTAAATTTTCAAAAGCAAGGATCAGTGCCGAGCGGATTGCAGCACTCTTTTCAGAAAAACTTGAAATTCAAGACGTGGCAAAACCGACGAAAGCCAAGAGCCTCAAAGGCAAAATCACCTTTAAAGATGTTTCTTTTGCTTACGAAGCGGGACCTGTGATTTTAGACAAGGTATCATTTACCATCACGCCGGGACAGCGTGTGGCGCTTGTAGGGGCCTCCGGCGCGGGAAAATCAAGCATCGCTAAACTTTTATTGCGGCTTTATGAATTTCAGTCGGGCGAAATTTTAATTGACGGTGTTGATATCCGGCAATACGAACGTGCATCCCTACGGCATGAAATTTCCCTTGTTTTGCAGGAGTCGATTTTGCTCGGTGCAAGCATCCGGGAAAACATCGCCTACGGCAAACCGGAAGCAAACGACGAAACAATTGAAGCCGCTGCAAGATTGGCCCATGCCGATGCCTTTATTGAGGCCTTGCCGGATCGCTACGAAACGCAGTTGGGTGAAGGGGGCTGCACACTTTCCGGCGGCCAGCGGCAACGCATCGGTCTCGCCCGCGCCATCATCCGCCAACCCGCCATCCTTATTTTAGACGAACCCACGGCTGCCCTGGATGCCGAATCGGCCCGAGAAATTCAGGAAGCCTTAACGCAGTTCCAAAAAGGCCGAACGACCCTGGTCATCGTGCATGACTTGATTTCAATCAAAGACTTTGACCGGATCATCGTTTTAAAAGACGGCAGGGTCAGTCAAGAGGGCACACATCAAGACCTGATCGCAGAAGACGGACGTTACCGCGCACTTTACAACCTTCAGGCCGTTTCATGAGGGCTTTTATGCGGCCATCGTTTTTGCCACTCCTGATTTTATATTTTTGTCTTGTTCTGTTTTTTCAGAATGCGGCACAGGCCGCCGGGAATGCAAATGCTGGGATTCCCATTGATCCGGAATCCTCACCTCCTTTGAGACATCAGATCGGTGCGAAATTTTCCTGGGGCGCAAAGGTGAATATCGATAGTCGTTTTCGAGATAATCGCGATCTTCGGAATCGTCGTGATGACGGCGATGCCCGCACAAAGGGGGAACTCACCCTTGCGACCCAATATCTTCCTCAGACAGCGCGCTTGCCTTCAGGCTTGGCCTTTTTTGCTGAAATGGGTTTTGAGCGCGTACTTCGCCATAAAGAAGGGCGCGGTAAAACAAGTGATGAAACAAGACTCAATTTCAAAAAAGGCTACCTGAATTGGCCGAATTTTTTGAATACCCCCTTGCGCCTGCAAGTGGGACGGCAGCGCTTTAAAGATAGACGGGAATGGGTCTACGACGACATCCTTGATGCCTTTCGGATTTTCTATAACAAAGACCGGCTTGAACTGCAATTTTCTTACAGCAGTAACCTGTTTGATCCTGAACATGCAGAAGACCGCATCAAAAACCTCATGCTCTTTGGAATTTACGATGTGTGGGCAGAAGACAAGATAAATGTTTATCTCATCAATCGCCGTGGACAATTCAATGCGGCAGATCCTGATTTCAATCTGAATTTTTTAGGAATCTCCCTGCACGGAAAATCCTTAAAAAGACAGCGTTACTGGATAGAGTCGGCGCTTGTCAAGGGAGATGAAAAGGGAAAAGACGTTTCAGGATATGGTTTTGATCTGGGATGGATTACACGCTTTAAACACCCCGACAAACCCGCACTGACCTTGGCTTATGCTTTTGGCTCAGGCGATGCAAACCCCGATAATCAACGCGATACTAATTTTCGCCAAACGGGTTTTCAAGACAATGATGCCAAGCTGCGCGGTGTTACAAAAATTAAACAATACGGCGAACTCTTTGAGCCGGAGTTAAGCAACATGATGATTATGACCCTGGGTTTCGGATTACGGCCCGTAAAACATACCTCTCTTGATATTGTCTACCATCGCTACACACAAGTCTGGGCTTACGAAACAGGCAATAATACACTCAGAGATGTGGGCATTAAAGAAAGCCCAAATGGAAAATCGCGCGATTTAGGGGAAGAGATTGATTTGGTTTTTGGCTGGAAGGCAGGTCGAAGATTGCGCTTTGAATGGCTTGCGGCCTTTTTCCTGCCCGGCGCTGCTTTCGATAACACAGATCCGGCTTTTTTGGGAAAACTCAAAATCAGCTTTATCTTGTAGCCCATCAGGCAGAAATGAGATAAAAGACGCTTAGCCTTGTAGCATTTTAAAAACAGCACGGCTTTTTATCTAGAATTTATTGACATATTGCCATATTGGGAATATAATCCCAATAATGAAAAAACCCATTAAAAATACAATTCAATACGCAATTTTAAAATTACTACGTCCATTGGTTAGAATTCTACTTCGTAACGGCATTACCTATGGTGCTTTTGCGGATTTGGCGAAAAAAACCTATGTGGATGTTGCAAATAAGGAATTTGGTATTATAGGAAAAAAACAAACCGATTCCAGGATTTCAGTCATTACCGGACTCAATCGCAAAGAAGTTCATCGTGTCAAAACACTCAGCGAACCCTACGATGAATCGGTCAACGAACGCTACCACCGGGGCGCCAGAGTGATTAGTGGATGGATCCGGCATCAACAGTTTTTAAATGGAAATGGCGACCCGGCCGATTTGTCACTCGAAGGCGAGGGAGCGACTTTTAGTGAACTGGTTAAAAATTTTAGTGGTGATATGCCGGTGCGTGCCGTTTTGGACGAGCTTTTGCGTGTTAATTGTGTAGAGCGTCTGGAAAACGGACAGATTCGCCTCCTGACCCGGGCCTATCTTCCAGGGACCGAAGAGGGTGATAGAATAGGCATTTTAGGTAACGATGTTCGGGACCTCATCGCCACCATTGATCACAATCTTGTTGTGCATGACGACCGTTTTTTTCAGCGAAAAGTAGAATACGATAACGTTCCAGAAGAATTTATAGAAAAATTACGGGGCTTAAGTGCCGGGAAGGCCCAGGATCTACTGGAGGAATTGGATCACTGGCTGGCCCGGCATGACCGAGATGTCAATTCAGATCTTGAAGGCACAGGACGTAAACGTGTCGGCCTAGGTATTTATTATTTTGAGCAAAATTTACACGAAGGAGAGAAGACATGAAATATTTTATGAAAATACTGCTTCCGATTACACTGATTGCCCTTCTATCGACATCGTGTGGAAGCAGTGGCGGAGGCGGAAGCATTCTTGGTCCCGGTGGCGGCGATGGCAGGGCTTCCGGCGGCATTGGCGGCACAGGCATCAGTAAAGGGACGCTGACCGGTTTTGGCAGTGTGATCGTCAATGGCGTTACATTTAACACAGACACGACGACATTCACGATAGATGATAATCCCGACGGGACGCAGGATCAACTAGCGATTGGCATGGTCGTTGAGGTGGACGTTGCCGAGGACGGGACGACGGCCGGAGCGGTTATTTTCGAGCCCGAAGTCGAAGGGCCACTTGCAGCGAGGAACAATCAGAAAAGCACACTCACCGTATTAGGCCGTACCGTGATTGTGGATGGCAACACACGTATTGAAAACGCTTCAGATCAGACCCTTACCTTTAGTGAACTGCTCACAAACAACATGCTCGAAATCAGTGGGCTGGTGTTTTTTGATGGGCGTATCCTGGCCACACACATCAGATATCGGGACGATATTGTCTTCGGCCCCGCGATAACAGTGGAACTCAAAGGCACGATCCAAGCCTTGAATGACTCGACCTTTTTCATCGGTACGCAAGAAATCAATCACAGCGATGTCGTCTTTACCGCTACCTTGAGCAACGGTCTTTTTGTGGAAGTTACGGGTACCTTGGATAGTTCCAATATTTTAAATGCCCTACAAATCGATAAAGAAGATCTCTTTAATCCGGAAGATGGTCTGGAGGTAGAAGTTGAAGGGTTGGTCACGGCGTTTGTTCCGGGCAATTTCACCCTCTTTTCAGTAAATGCACAGGCTGTTTTAACAAACAGTGCCACCATTTTTGAAGACGGTTCGGCCCTTGATATCGGGCTCAACGTCCGTCTTGAAGTGGAAGGCATAATAGTCGGTGGTGTCTTGGTGGCCGAAAAAATCCAGTTCCGCGGGGGTCGCATCAAGATTGAAGCAAAGGTTGACCCGGATAGCATCATCTTAGAGACACAAACCTTCACGGTGCTCGGTATTCCGGTGCGGATCAATGGCGCGACCGAGATGAAAGATGATCTTGAAGAAAAAGATCCCTTTGAATTTTCAGATATCAAAAACAATGATTATTTGGAAATTAAAGGATATCTTACCGGGAGTGGGGCTAATCGCGTGGTCGTCGCCACGAAGGTCGAACGTGAAGATGCAGACTCCGAAGTTTTGCTTCAGGCCCCGGTGGATTCGCTCGCTAATCCCGATCTCATCCTTTTGGGGGTAAGGGTAAAGACAGGGAGTGCGTTCTTTAACGACGGCGAAATGTCCAGAACAGCCTTCTTTAATCAAGTCACAATAGGCGATTTGGTGAAAGTAACAGGGACACTTTCCGGTGCGGATATTGTCGCTGAAGAAGTAGAATTGGAAGAATAAAGAGGCCGCTTCATCTGATAAAACCGCCACCAACAGCCTCGTATTGCGACAGAGGTGGACCCCAAGCGTGACACAGGGGAAGAGAATCGGGATTTATAGTTGTCGTTGATCAGTCGTCCATCGTTTATCTGCAAATGCTGTGGCGCTGCGATGAAAATCATCAAAACAAGGATACGGCCTGAACATAAATACTTGGTCTTGCTAGATTGACTTGAGCAAAGGGGGAGCATCACGGTGATGTAGACGATATCAAATAGACTTTCAAAAAAAACGGCTTTATGAGGCCAAAGGCCGAAATGCGTCTAAAATACGAAGAAAAGCTCAATAAATCATGTTTTACAAATTAGAAATTTGGATCGACTCTGAAAGAACCCCCTGTTTTCGCCACTCGGCTTCTCAGAAGCCATCGGAGCAAGCTCTCACCTTTAATATATTTTCTTATACTCTATCGGCCAATTCCACAACCGGGCTTGTACAACAACCGGTTCAGATTGTGGCTCGCTCCGCTCTCACTATCTAACCTTATTCGTTAGGCATTTATGACTCCTCGTTTAAAGCGTCGATAAGTTCAGACCAGTTTCCATCAATATCAATTTTCATGAAATCAAGAGCAATTTTTCGAGACGACGTAAGAACCCACTTCTTTTTACTTATCAATTCTTTGGTAGTCTTTACAGATGCCTCTGCAAGTTTACTTGCGAGCCCCATGAGAAATTCAACTGAGGATTTTAACTCAGCAATATCAAATGTAGTACCGCGAAAAAATAGTTTAAATTCGTCTCCGTAAGGCAATGAATGGCGCTTTGCATAATCGGAAGTGTACATACCACCATGATGCACTAACAGATTACGAATCTCCTTTAACCTTCTAACTTCCTTTTTCTCTTTTTCTGAGAAGGGAGTTATTCCAAGAAGGTCAAAAAATAATCCATTAACTAATTTCAGATCACTAAAATCTCGCCGTTCCGCGACAAGAAAACCGAGGACATGAGTTGTGTCAAATCCAACACGGACAAGATCATTAAGAAGGATAGTATCTTCCTTTCTTTTACTTGAAAATTCTGAAAGAGTCTGAGGACAAATATTAATAATGGATGAAAAAATGTTCTTACAAAAAGTTTCAAAATGAGCCAAGAGGGCAATTAGGCAGGTATCCGCAGCAAAGTTGTTAATTGAATCTTCGTCGTCGGATTCACTGGTACACTTATCTACGATTTCCTCCAAATAGTATAGATTAGTATCAAAAGCGGCTAAAGGTGGAACTCCTCCGTAGAATAATTCAAAAAGATGAGTTGTCCTTTTTTCTTCTACCACTTTGCTCCCAACGAGGCTGTAGAAAAACTCCATTTATCGCCCTCGTATTCCTTTTTTGTTCATTTTTGTTAGAAATATGATCTGTTCGGCGACTTCAAACTTATTTGTTTTGAAGTCGCCGTCAAAGCCTTCTGATGGCTCCTCTTGATGTTCTGTTTGTTTTCCTCTTTGTTTCTCCCTTTAGGCTGCTCGAAGGCCGTATTTTTGGATTTTACCGATGTTGTCCGTGATGCAGTAGAGCAGCCATTGTGTGTTGATTTGGCCTCGTAAACTAAAATGATCTAGACTCAGCGTACTTCTTATGTTGGCAAAGACGGGTTCGATGAGGCCCATGCGCTTTGAGTAGATAGGGTAAAATTGCACATTTAGGGGAAATCCGTCATAGAAGTCTAAGTTTTTCTCAGGTGTTTTCATCTGAGTTGTAGTTCAATAGCGAAGGGATCGCTCTGTGCGTTCAATAGGCTTCAAACCCCTGTAAGAATATGTCGAACGGTTTCAGGTTCTTTATCAATTACAAACAGAAAGTTTTTAGAAGCACCGGACGGGACACGTCGGCCCTGCTCCCAGTCCTGAATCGTTCTGAGATTCACACCGAAATAATTGGCAAAGGCTCCCTGAGTCATGCCCATTTTTTTACGGATTCGTCGCACATTAATTTCATCAGGAATATGGACGACGCAATCCTGATTTGCTTTTCCTTCTGCAAAGGAAAGTGCTTCTTCTGCGCTTTCTATCATGCGCTGTCCGGCCGTTTTCATGGTCATGTCCTCCTTTTTTTATATGCTTCTGGGATACGAGTTAAAATATTTTTCAGTGTGTTGCGCTCTGCTTTTGTTAGATTTACCTTGTCTCCTTTTGCAAAAGCGTTCAGAAGAAAAACGGGGATATCAAGTCCTGAATAAAAGGTGATCACACGAACACCACCACTTTTCCCCTTTCCCTTTGCAGAGAAGCAGACTTTTCGAGCTCCGCCGGTCCCAGAAAAAGCATTTCCAGCAAGTGGGTCTTCAGCAATGAAATCGACGATTTCTTTTCTTTCATCGTCCGATAGTCCAATATCCTTAGCATCGTTTAGATATCTAGGGTTTGCTGAAAAAGTCAGGCTGGCAATCTCACCCAAAGAGGTTCA
>CAYVHO010000017.1:0-54049 GCA_964451325.1 uncultured Nitrospira sp.
TGCTGAACCTCTTTGGGTGAGATTGCCAGCCTGACTTTTTCAGCAAACCCTAAGTGGTGACCGCCACCGACCTGTCTTAGCAATAGGCCAAGAGGTCATTAAATGCTTGAGGGAGCTGTGGCAATGAAATCGGACACAAGCATAAACCGCCGGATCAGAAATCCCGAAATAGGATTTATATCTGTCTGCCCTAATTTTTTTGGACATCTGGGTTAAGACCACGAATGCTTCGGTCGAAAAATGCTATCTTCTCATTTATGCAAACGATCAGCATTCCTGAAGCCCGAAGGCTCGCGCTGGTGCGAGCCGGATTGCTCAAGCCGAAATGGTCTGGATTCCCCACTCAGGCCCCGAGCCACGAAAAAAAAGCACGCGAGGCAGCACATCGGGTGATTTCACACTTCGGTTATTTACAACTGGATACCGTCGCCATTGCGGGTGTGCGCAGCCATGCCATCATTTTACTTTCCCGTCTTGAAGGGTTTAATCCACAATTAGTGGAAATGTTGCTTCAACCCGGAGAACCCATTTTTGAATATTGGGGGCATGAGGCCTCTTGGATGCCGATGGCGCTTTATCCTGTTTTTGCTTTTCGTCGCAAAGCCTTTGCACATCATCCCTGGTGGGGCAACCTGATCGGCGAACATCCCAAGGTGGCGGACGATTTGCGTCGTCGCATTCGGGACGAAGGCCCGCTACGCTCTATCGACATGGAAGGGGGTGGCAAGCGAAGTTGGTGGGATTTTAAAATTGCCAAGCGCGTGGCAAACGCCCTCTGGTCTTCGGGGGAATTTGCCATTTGCGAGCGCCGTCATTTTCACCGGAGCTATGATCTTGCTGAGCGAGTGATTCCAAAACAACAGCTTGTTTATGATCTGCCAATATCCGAAGCACTCGAAACACTGCTATTGCTGGCCCTGAAAGGCCATGGTTGGGCGACCACGGGCACACTCACACAAACCTGGCGACTTTCAAACCTTCAAAGGGAAATCAAGTCGGCCTTAACGCACCTCACCGAAGAAGGTAAAATCCTCTCCTGTGTCCTGGTGGATGATGCGGGTAAACCTCGCCCCGGCTGGATACGACCGGATGATTTGACCTTGGCATCGCGTTTAAAACGTATTCGTCCCAGAAAAGACGAAGGAGTGTTGCTGTCTCCCTTTGATCCGATTCTGTGGGATCGGGCGCGGGTGAAGCTGCTATTTGCATTTGATCAAATTTTGGAGATTTTCAAACCGGCTGCCAAACGCGTCTACGGCTATTATTGCCTACCCGTGCTTGCGGGTGAAAGGCTCGTTGCCCGTTACGATTTGAAAGCTGTGCGGAAAGACGGCCTCCTAAAAGTCCTCTCTCTGCGTTTTGAAAAGACAGATCATACGGGACAAGCCTCAACAGAAGATGCCGAAGCAGCAACAACAGCACTTTTGCGTTACGCAAAGGCACTCAGGCTCAGAATAAACAAGTCGTAAAAGAAGCTTTCATCGCTTTTTTGCTCCGTTTGCACAGGATAACATCCATTTAATGTTATCAAAGCCTCATTTTTGCAAAGCAAAAATTGCAATTACCTGGAGTGAGCACAAACATTTCAGTCAAGGCTTTACTTGGGTAATGGGCCTAAGTTAAGCTCAGTCTTTCGCTTGAGAATAAAAGAGAGCAGTGAGTCGGTCGCCTAGGCATTAAAAGCGGATATGAACCCGTTCAATTTGAATTCGCGTCAAGCATTTCTGAATCAATCCAGCAAGATCCCTTAGTTCGATCCTGGACTTTCCCTCAAGTCATCTAAAACAAGGCCCAAGGTGGTTTTCGGTATTCTACTGTTTGCCGAAAATAATTGGGCCTGTATTGCGCAATTTCAGGATTCTGAAATAATAGTGATGTGTTAGACCTCCTATTTTTTAATCGCGTGAAAATTCCAAATTAAATGAGAAGAATAATAAGGATTAAAATCAATGCCAGAAATTAAGCCTTCCATGGAACACAGCAGGACCACAAACCGATTTGTTCCCTTAAAAATCAAGCGTCCTGAAAACATCAAAAATGATTTGCTTTCGGGTTTGACCGTGGCCTTGGCGCTTGTGCCGGAAGCCATCGCCTTTTCTTTTGTAGCGGGGGTTCATCCGAAAGTCGGGCTTTACGCCGCGTTTATGATGGGATTCATTACCGCCATTTTTGGCGGACGTCCGGGGATGATTTCGGGGGCGACGGGAGCGGTTGCTGTTATTTTTGCGCCACTTGTCGCAAAAGTCGTCACTTTAGGGCAAAACGCGGGTATGAGCGCAGATCAGGTGCTAGCGAGTGCCTTGGGGTATTTATTTTCTGCTGTGATTTTAATGGGCTTGATTCAAATTATTTGTGGTGTGCTGAGATTGGGTAAATTTATTCGTCTCGTTCCACATCCCGTCATGTTGGGTTTTGTGAATGGCCTGGCCATTATTATTTTCAAAGCGCAGTTCGAACAATTCACCGCAGGCGGGGAGATTCTTGTGATGACCCCACTGATCCTCATGTGTGTTTTAATCGTGCTGACAATGTCTATCGGCATCTTTCTTCCAAAGTTTACAAAGGCCGTTCCTGCGACATTGGTCGGCATTGTCGTGGTGAGTCTGATTGGGCATTTCATCAATCAAGGCAGTCCGGGTTTGGTGCGCACCGTGCTTGATTTTGTGCAGGATCGTAATGCGAGCATCACAACCATTGCGGCAGGTTTGCCGACCTTTGCTCTTCCGACGATGCCATTTACATTTGATGCTTTAAGCCTGATTTTACCCTACGCTGTGCTGGCCGCAGCCGTGGGTTTGATCGAATCCCTTATGACCCTCACTTTAGTGGATGAACTCACAGAAACACGGGGACGTGGCAATAAAGAATGTATCGGGCAAGGCATTGCCAATGTCGTCAATGGCTTTTTTGGCGGTATGGGGGGCTGTGCCATGATTGGTCAAAGCATGATCAATATTCGCGGCGGTGGCAGAGGGCGACTTTCAGGCATGACCTCAGCCATTTGTTTGCTGAGTTTTGTTTTATTTGGCGCTGCTTTGATTGAAAAAGTCCCTTTGGCCGCATTGGTGGGTGTTATGTTTATGGTGGTCATCGGAACCTTTGAATGGTCGAGTTTGCGCTTGGTGAACAAAATTCCCCGCTCTGATCTCTTGGTGATTATTATTGTTTCTTCTGTAACCGTTGCCGTGGATTTGGCGATTGCTGTTTTGGTGGGCATTATTATTTCTGCCCTTGTTTTTGCCTGGGAACACGGAAAAATGATTCAAGCCGAAAAAAGGCAAACAAACGGTCGGACCGTTTACAGTCTCTGCGGCCCTTTATTTTTTGGTTCTGTGACCTCGTTTAAAGATCTCTTTGATTTTAAAAATGACGCAGAGCATGTTGTGATTGATTTTCATGCATCCCGTGTTTGGGATCATTCAGGTTTGGAAGCCCTTCAGAATATCACCGAGCGTTACAGTCAAAACGGTAAAAAACTTCACCTCTTAAACTTAAGCAAAGAATGCCAGACCTTACTTGGGAAAGCGGGTAATATTGTCGAGCTGAGTGTGATTGAAGATTTAGAGTGGCATATTGCAGATGATATTCTGGCTTAGGATTTGAGCACGAGCTACTCCCAAACCTTGATAAAATGATACTATATGGGGTATCATTTTATGTGAGCAAGGCAGAGAAAATCATCGAAAAAATGAGAAATAACCTGAGGGATTGGAGAATGAATTCCTTGGAAGTTGTTGCTAAAAGTTTGGGTATGAAAATGAGAACATCAGGTGGTAGTCATGCGGTCTTTTTGCACCGTGCTTCAGATCTTGTCATCACGGTTCCCGCCTTACGCCCCATTAAGCCCATTTACATTACTAAATTTCTTGCGCTTATTGATGACATAGGAGCATAGCCATGAAATTAGAATACCCTTTTGAAATGAGACCTTTAAACGAAGCAGAAGGGGGTGGATGGCTCATTTCCTTTCCTGACCTTCCTGGATGTATTTCTGATGGAGAAACGCCGGAAGAAGCAATAGAAAACGGGAAAGACGCGATGGCCTGTTGGATTCAGGCGAGCAAAGAGGCGGGCCGAGAAATCCCGAATATCGGTGAAAGATCAAGCGGAAAGTTTGTGACGCGAATCCCAAAAAGTCTCCATGTTCGCCTGGTTTCTAGGGCAAAACAAGAAGGAGTGAGCATGAATGCTTTGGTGTCCGCATTTATCGCAGAATCTCTGGGCCGGAGAGATGCGAGTTTAAATTGATTTTTAGTCGGATCACCCATTAAATCCTTTTGCCCCGGAAAGTTTTTCAATCGACATCGGCATGTGTGTATTCAAATAATAATCAAAGTCAAATCGACACCCCTCTTTTTTGGGATAGATACTTGAAATATTAACCATGTGCTCTCCTGTGATCGCGTTATGATCCATTTTTTTATTAAAGAGACATTAACAAGATAAATCGCACTTCTGCAAGTGAGCAGACGATGGTTGAAATAAAACCGCTGCTGCTTGCCTTTTTTTATTGCTTTCCGCTACATTCATCAAAGATTTCTTTCGCGTATTTTTCGTCCCTAATCTTGGCGACATTTTTGTGTCTCTCAAGCTAAACTGGAAGGATGCGACCGCCATGAAAGCAAGTGACTTGTTTGTGAAATGCCTTGAAAATGAAGGCGTGGCCTATATCTTTGGCATTCCGGGAGAGGAAAACCTGGATTTGCTCGAATCCCTACGGCATTCCTCAATCAAACTCATCCTCACACGACACGAACAAGGCGCGGGTTTTATGGCCGCAACTTACGGTCGACTTACAGGTAAAACTGGGGTCTGCCTCGCAACCTTGGGACCGGGCGCGACCAATTTTGTGACCTGCGCGTCTTATGCCCTATTGGGTGGCATGCCTGTGCTTTTTATCACCGGACAAAAACCCATCAAAAAGAGTAAACAGGGACAATTTCAAATCATCGACGTGGTTCAGATGATGCAACCGATCACAAAGTTTTCAAAACAGATTGTCGATGCCAACAACATTCCTCATTTATTGCGAGAATGTTTTCGCCTTGCCGAGTCGGAAAAACCAGGCGCTGTGCATTTGGAGCTGCCCGAAGACATTGCCTCAGAAATGACAGATCGGCAGCCTTTTGTCGTGACCAAAGTCGATTCCCCGCGGGCATCCTGGCAGGCAATTGAAGGTGCGATTGAAATGATTGAAGCAGCCGAGCGGCCTTTATTACTCATTGCTTCCGGGGCAAACCGCAATATTATTCACGAAGAACTTTCTGCTTTTATTGAGGCCACGGGACTTTATTTTTGCAATACACAAATGGGCAAAGGGGCGATTGACGAACGACACGCGCAATTTTTAGGTACGGCCGCGCTCTCAGCCGATGACTACCTGCACTGCGCCATTGCACGTTCCGATTTGATTATTAACGTCGGTCACGATGTGACGGAGAAACCGCCCTTTTTTATGGATGAAAGTGGTCGCCTTAAAGTGATTCATGTCAGTTTTTATCCTGCACAAATGGATGACATTTATTTTCCTCAACACGAAGTGATCGGGTGTTTGAAAACAAATCTGAAAAAGATGACAGAAAGAATTAAAAAATCTCCGCTGTGGAAATTTGATTATTTTCGCCGAGTTAAAGAGGAGATTGAAACCCATGTTTACAAGGGAAATTACCCGGACACTTTTCCAAATACGCCTCAGCGCATTGTTTCTGAAATCCGAAAAACGGTTTCACCTGAAGCCATTTTGACCTTTGATAATGGCATGTACAAAATCTGGTTCGCACGAAACTACAAAGCCTATCATCCCAACACGGTTTTATTAGACAACGCCTTGGCAACAATGGGGGCGGGTCTGCCTGTGGCGATTGGCGCAAAATTAGTGCATTCAGATCGGCAAGTCGTGGCCATTTGTGGGGACGGTGGGTTCATGATGAATAGCCAGGAAATGGAAACAGCCGTGCGCCTAAAGCTACACTTGGTTGTCATTGTTTTAAGGGATAATGGTTACGGTATGATTAAGTGGAAACAGGCCGGAGAGGGATTTCCTGATTTTGGGCTCGATTTTGGCAACCCCGATTTTGTGCTCTATGCACAAAGCTACGGGGCAGAGGGGCATCGCATCACAAAGAATGGTGAATTGCAAAAAACACTTTCGCATTGTTTGGCCGAACCTGCCGTTCATTTAATTGAAGTGCCTATTGACTATTCAGAAAATGAACGGGTCTTTTTCAAAGAATTGAAAGAAAAAACCTGTTTGTTGTAAAAAAGTGATTTCAAGAAAGGAGAACAGCATGGAAGAAATCCAAATATTGAATCCCTTTGACCAGTCTGTCATTGAGACCCTGTCTTTTGAGGATGAAAAGTCTGTCTTCGATAAATTAGAAACCGCACACCGGCTTTTTCAGGATCATAAAAAACAACTGCCCAAATACGAACGTATTCAAATTTTAGAACGCCTGGCCGAAAAAATCTCAGCCAATGCCGAGCGATTCGCACAAGAAGCCGCGGCCGAAGGAGGGAAACCCATTGTGGATTCGCGTGTTGAAATCGCACGCGCCATCGACGGGATCAAAATCGCCATTCGAGAACTCTGTGCACTCAAGGGCGAAGAAATAACTATGGGCATTACCACCTCATCTGCCAACCGTATGGCGATGACCATTCGCCAGCCGCGTGGGGTCGTACTGGCGATTAGTGCATTTAATCATCCCTTCAATTTAGTGATCCATCAGGCCATTCCCGCCATTGCCGTCGGTTGCCCTGTCTTGATCAAACCCGCTTTGACGACACCCCTTTCTTGCAGGAGCATTATCAACTTATTGCACGAAGTCGGATTGCCTGAGGACTGGTGTCAGATGATTTTTTGCGACAATGAGGTGACGGGGAAATTGGTATCCGATTCACGTGTGTCTTTTCTGACTTTTATCGGATCTGAAAAAGTGGGTTGGATGTTGAGATCACAGCTTGCGCCAGGTGCGACTTGCGCGCTGGAGCACGGCGGACTGGCTCCGGTTATTTTTGATCAAACGGCAGATATGACAACAGGTCTGCCGCCGCTGATTAAAGGCGGTTATTATCATGCTGGACAGGTCTGCGTTTCCGTGCAACGAATTTATATCCAGAAGGCCATTTCAGCGGACTTCATCGCACAATTTACCGAAGGGGTGAAGGCGCTTAAAACGGGAAATCAGCTTGAGGATCAAACCGAAGTCGGGCCGCTGATCCTGCCACGTGAAACGGATCGCATTCACCAATGGGTGCAAGAGGCCATTGCCTCTGGTGCAACCTTGACGCTTGGGGGTGAAAAGATCTCAGAGAGCTGTTATCAGCCGACCGTACTGCTGAATCCACCGGAAGATGCCCGGGTGTCACAAAATGAAATCTTTGGCCCCGTCGTTTGTCTCTACACCTATGACACTTTAGATGAGGCCATTGAACGCGCCAACGGCCCGGAAGTCTGTTTTCAAGCCGCCATCTTCACCAAAGAAATCGATACGGCCTTCGAAGCCGCGAAACGCCTGAACGCGCTCGCGGTGATGATCAATGACCACACGGCTTTTCGCGTCGACTGGATGCCCTTCGGCGGCGCAAAAAAATCCGGCATGGGTGTGGGGGGAATAGGGTATTCGATGAAAGACATGACGCTTGAGAAATTGTTGGTTTTTAAATCGGGGGCTTTGTGAACAATAAAAGTGTCCTCGTTCCAATCTTAAACAATATTTTATGAGGATGAAAATGAAGCAATGTCCGATTTGCCAGACTACGCTAAATTCAGATCAACCCCTTGCTTTACTCAACAGGGACGGAGAGAGATTCCATTGTATTTCATGCGGTCGATTTTATATGACAAGACCGCTATTGCTCTCAATCGAGAAATTGTTGCCCAATCAGAGAAAACGGGCATTGCTCAGTCATCATACGAGACGCTGTTCCCCTGATGACGAGTTTGAGGAATATCCCAAACTTACAACAAAAAATATTGAAAAAGTCCTTCAGAATGAACTCCCCAAGCCTTCAGAGCAAGCAGACAATCTCATTTATTGGCTTGGAGAAAAGCTCGAAGGATATGGGGATTACAGTGAAATATCCAGTAGCAACGATCCCCCGCTCATTGGTTCTTTGAATCAGGATGCCTTGGATAAAACTATCCGATACCTTATTGACGATAAATTAATAGAACCGAAAGAGAGTGAAGAAATATTTCCGTTTTCCGGTACAGGAAGTATTGGCTTGACCTATAAGGGATGGGAACGATTTGAGGAACTCAATTTGGGTCACTTTAATAGCAAAAAGGCTTTTATGGCAATGCAATTTGGCGAGCCTGAATTGGATGACATTTTTGACAAACATTTTAAGAGGGCTGTAGGAGATACAGGTTATGATTTGCAGAGTCTTCTCGATAGACCAAAGGCAGGTTTAATTGATGACCGGATGAGAGTTGAAATAAGGAGATCGCGATTTCTTATTTGTGATCTAACTCATAACAATCGAGGGGCACTTTGGGAAGCGGGTTTTGCTGAAGGACTTGGGAAACCCGTCATCTATACTTGTGAGGAATCTGTATTTGACAGCACAGACCCAGAGAGTAGACCCCATTTTGATACAAATCATCACCTTATGGTCAAATGGAATAGCAATAATCCTGAACAAGCAGTAGAGAAGTTGAAGGAGACGATCAGAGAAACCTTACCTGGTGAAGCAAAATTTTCTGATTAAAACCATGTTTAGAATTCTAATCATCATCAATGATCGTTGCGATTTCTTCAAAACGAAAATCAAAAAAATCGTGAAGCAGAAAAACCGCACGCTCTATCGGAGAAAGTTTTTCGAGCGCGAGCAGCAGTGCCATAGAGATTGTTTCGTCCCGTTCGAGCTGTGCGCTAATATCGTCCGTATCTTTTGATATGAAAGGTTCTGGCAGCCAGATGCGAATATAGTGTTCCCGTTTGTGACGTGCGGATTGCATTGCAGGACATTCATTGCAATTCGGCTGCAAACCGTAATCAACCAGGCCCGCGCATTGCGTATTTATGCGATGTCCGCATTATTCCATTTGAGATAGGTGTCTTGCACCACGTCCAGGTATCGGCGAGCGAAGCCAGCATTCGGTAGGCGATGCCTCCGAGTGTGCGACGGTTTTCTTCAAATAGACGTGTTTTTCGTCTTGTTTACTCACAATGGTTTGACATGAGCACTGCATAACGCCAGCCGACTGCACTTAAACGAAAAATGTGTATGTATTTTTGTCGCGCTGAAAAAACACCGTCTTTGTCGGTACTTTTTTTCATACTGACTTCCTGTCGTCCGATTTCCACAACCATATCTCCGCTCCGTTCTATCTTTTCTGGATATTTTGTAAATTTTGAAAAAGTGGCATTTTCAAAGAGTGCATTCTCCGCGGCTAGAAATTGTGCGCGACCGGAGACGATATCATGGCCTGGAATCATGAGTTGAACATCATCGGCACATAGATTGGCGTAGGCTTCTGCATCTCCCTTGATGATGGCATGGGCCTGATTATCGCGTAACGTTTTGATTTCTTGAATATCTTGTTCTGAGAAGGGGCCTTTCCACAAGCCTTCTTTTTGACTTAAGACCAGGCGATCCCCCGTTTTCTCGGCTTTGCTGAAGTGCAGTTTTTTTGTTGTCATGAAACCTCCAGATCATAATTTTAAAATTTAAATCTCGTCATGAAGACAGAACAGGGGCTAAAAATGTGACAGATCGTTCATTCGCCCATTTGCCGTCGCATCGTATTTGAGGTGTGTCAGTGACAGGCGTTAGGGTTTCAAGTACAGGGGATTGTCTCGAAGGTCGCCTCGATATTTAAGTTGCAGGCCTAAGAGAAAATTACGCAGGATTTGGTCTTTGCATTCTCGATAATGTTTATGTCCGGGTCGACGAAAAAATGCACTCAGTTCGTGTTTGCTGAGGCGAAAATCTACCAAGGCCATCATTTGTAAAACATCATCCGCCTGCAGATTTAACGCGATTTTCAATTTCAAAAAAATGAGGTTGTTGTTTAAACGTTTTTCGGCTGTGGGTTGTGGGCCTTCTTTTTTGCCACGTTTATGGTGAATGAAACCATTCAGGAAGACGGCAAACCAGGTGTCGTTACAGGGTGCATAGGCGGGGTCATCCTCTTTTTTTAACCAATCGCTGATTTGAGCCCGTGTGACCTGACGATCAGCTAAGGCAAAGATACGAATCATTGTCGCATCGTCAAAATCAAAGGTATAACGAATACGACGCAAGATATCATTATTCAACATGAGCAGACCTTGTTTGAGGTATTAACAGAAAAAACACTACCGGCTACAATTTTATTTTTTCGAATATGCAGGCTCTATTTTTTTCGGCTGGCGGCTTGGCTGATAATGCGCATGTCGTAGGAAATCCGTTGCTCTGGTGAGAGCATTTCACGCATCTCGACGATGTGGGCATATCGTGCGCGGATTTTCTGGCGTTTTAGATCCAGAATTTCGTCTATTTTTTTATTGAGGGCTTCCAGCTTGGCGTGATCTTGTGTCGCTAAAACGGCTAATTCTGTTTTTTTGACGGTGATCATCGCCTTGATTGAGGCGGTATCTTTCATCAGTCTCAAGTGCATTTCATCAACCTTTAATTTTTGATGATCGCTGAGGGTTCCGTGCCAATCAGGTGAAAAAAGGTGGAGGCCTCCAGCCTTGTGTTGTGAATGCCCTTGTTGATGGGCAGGTTTGCAGGGTGGGTGACAGTTTTCTTTTTTGGACATTTCTTTTTGTGCATGTGTTTTTGATCCGTGTTCCTGTGCCTGAAGCGGGGAAACCATCACAAATCCGCTCAGTAGAATACCGATAAAGAGGGTCTTATATTGTGGGTTCATTTTCATTCTCCGTAAGGTGGCCTCGTGTAAAATCGAGTTTTTTTGATTTTACTGAGATATTTTAATGCTTATTTAAAGCAAAATATCATATTTTTATGGGATTAGTTTAAAAAAATGAACGATGAAGGAAAACATTTTACAAAAGCCAGCAGCAGTTTCGGTGATCCCTTAATCCAAATCTTAGACTGAAACAGTACTCAATGCCTCATCAGAAAAACATCCCTGGAGCAGACATAAAGCATATTCGAGCCATCGAATGCGCATTAAAAAATTAATCAAATTTTGTACACGTTTGAGATTGGTTTTTCAGGGGCGTTTTTAAGTAGGGGTTCAAGTTCTCCCTTAGGAAAACTTGAACCCCTACTTTCCCGATCAATGGGACATAAACAAAGGAATGATCGTTGTTGGTGATTGAAGATTGTACGAGATTTACTCCCCGTAAACAACGACACAATATTGGGAGAAAAGAATATAGTTACCATTTTCGTAGTCGACGGAGTAGACTTTTTTAATGTTTCCCTCTTTGACTGCGTTTATAACTTGGGCATCGCCGAAAGGGCCAATGATCCCTAATAAAAATGTCGCACATGATTTACTTTTCTTGAAATTTTTTGCGTTTGAAAAATCAACCTGAGTCAAATCGACGGAGTTGACTACAGGAGAAATGGCGAGTGAGCAACCACCCAACAGGAAAAACAGGCCAACAAGCCCAAAAAACATCTTTTTCATTTTACCGCTTACCTCCATGTTAGAAATATCCAAATTACGGGCTATCCCTCAAATCCTATATATGCACCGCTTTTGTCGCGACGCGCTCAAGCAGAGAATTTAGGGGACGAGATCGTTATTATTTGGTTTCAGTACTATACCTAACGGAGCTTCTTTTTGATACAAATAAATACCCGGTTTTTGAGATATACTTTTCTGGAAAAGGGTAAGGTCTGCCCGGATACGATTCCCTTTCCGTGTTCTTCCAAGAGAAGGAACTCGGCGCTTACCTGAGCTTTCAAGTAAGCGCCGTTTAATATAAAATATTTACCACTCAAGTATTCCGTTTATAATCAGTGGGCCGAGAGCATCATTTTGCTGAATACCATCATCCACGGGAAGAGAAGTATTGGAAAAACTAATTGTCTTTTGAGAACCGTCAAGCGAAATAGACGAACAATCACCTGATTTTCCATCGCACTCCAAATGGTACAGCAATGTTGAATGTATTACCGAGGCCCTTGTGTCGATATCGAATCGATTAAGGCTAATTCTTTTGACGGTGCCATCGGTATTAAGCGTTAGTTCCAATTTGGCAGAAATGCTCCGTGATTGGGATATCGTTTGGAAATCTCGCCAAATAACAAATTGACCGATCTCAAAAACAAGTTGGTTGACCCGAAATTTTTCACCGAAGACGGAGGCATCTGGCCCCGATAAGCTCAAAATCCCTGGTGTCGCATCCTTCTCTGAAGATTCAACCCGCATCCCCCTAAATGTTCCTGTATTACCCTCAGAGATGTCTTGCCAGGCTCCTGATATCTCTCCAGAACGTGTCGTACTTCCTGAGAAGCTTTTTCCCCCTGGACTAGACCCGAGTACATCAAATCTTCCATTACTTGAGATGCTTCCAGAGAGCGTGGTCGGCCCATCAGGAAAACCCGTTTCTGTATCTGTCCCGCTTAGGTTACCGGATGAATCAATTGTGAATGTCCAGGTACCACTGGAAGTCCCTGAATATGTGCCCGCATAGGTTCCGACGAGGGAGCGAAGCAGTGTTTCTCTCAGGTGAGCCTGGACAGAAACAACTGAAGGAATCTGGCTAATCCCTAGGACTGAAAAAAATACCTCAGTTTCAAAATCCGCCTCGGCAATCTCAAAATTAAAGGTCTGTCCCTCAGCAAGGCTTCTTATTTCTTGCGAAATCCTGATGCCATTGCTCAAGTCGTCATCGTCATCTAAGCTCTGTAGAAATCGACTGATGTTCACAACTGTGGGATGCGTTTCATCTTCCGCGCCTTGGACTAACTCAACAGGTGTCATCACTGCCTGAGCGACTGCTTCACCAAGAACAATTCCGCCGAGCGAAAACCGGAGAGACTGACCCGCTTCAAAGAAAAATGTTCCGTTTGCATCTGTTGTCCCGGAGTGTTCTCCAGACTGATAATGGAGTCCCTCAACAGCGCTGTCTAGAAATATTCCTTTCTGAAGTGTTGGCTTGCCCGCATCGTCACCACGACTGCCACATGCTGAAAGAAGCAAGATTAAAAAAACACTGAGAAGCGTGAACCATGTTTTACTTTGAATGATCGAAATCGGGTTACCCTTCTTTCTCAGAAGATATTTTTTTCGCACTTTACTCTCCTTTATTTTAATATAGATGTCATTTTGGGTGGACATGAATTGTTTGTTTTAGCCCTTTAAGGACTTGTTCGGGAAAAAACCCGGACATTATCCCAATGGATTTGCACCGTGTTATCGGCGCTACTGCTATGGTTCGTGACCAAATGAACTTCGAGTGCTTCGCCAAAAGGATCGTTGGACTGTGTGGTGTATTCGACAGATATCGTCTTAAATTTTCCATTTTCGGGGACGGCCGTCCCTTTTGCTAAGACCCGATCTCCTATTCTAAGCTCTGCCGAATAAACATCCGGGAGATTCAAGAAAACACTCTTCCCCACTTCTACCTCTAAACGATAGCTTGTATTGTTTGTGAGTCCTACTGTCAGTGCCTGAGAGGCGCGACCATTCCCATTTGTAAAAATGGTGTTGAGTCCATCTGGCACATCTTCGGTAAAAATGTTGAATTGTATCGGGTTGCCTGGAGTCGAAGGACTGATGGTGCCGACGGGTTGTGTTGTGTTCCATTGTTGGACTGAGGTATTGAAGTTTCCTGCCCCCGTGAAAAAAGTAAAGGGATCACTTGTTTCAAAGCTTGCGTTCTCAATATTAAGACCGCAAAAGACACTTTCACCTACAATGCGCTCGCCACTGAAAATTCCAAACTCGCCGTCAATGACATTTTCCCAAGTACCGGAAACATTGCCATCAAACAAGAATATTCCTGAAAAAGTAGCGCTTCCAGCTACTCCAGAAATACTGGCGATACCATCAATGCCCACACTTCCGACAATTGCAGTTGATGCAAATTCATTCGATGTAGAAATGCCTTCTATGTTGCCCTGACAGTCTATGCTGAGTTCCCAGGTGCCATGATCATCCCCGGAAAAGCTGCCTTGATATCTCCCTTCTAATAGCGCAAATAAGGATGTTCTCAAATGTGTTTGTGCGTCACGCGTCGCAACCAGGTTTCGTGTCTCACCCAGTCCTGATGTCAAGTCTGCAAGTACCGCTTGAATTTCAGAGTGGGTTTCGAAGTCTGCAACAGAGAGATTAAAGTCAATGGATTTTTCAAACGCTGCATTTGTTGTGAGGTCTGAAATAATAATGCCGTTGGAAGGGTTTTGGTCTTCATCCAGTGTCTGTATAAATCGAATCAGATTAATGACTTGATCATTGTTTTCATCCGTCGCCTCTGGCACAAGGTCAATCGGTGTGATGACAGATTTCCCAAGGGCTTCCCCAATGAAAATATCTCCGACAAAAAATTGAACACGCTCTCCTTCGACATATTTGAAATTCCCTTTTTCATCAGTGGTGCCCGATACGGTCGTGGTCTTAAATTGTAAACCCGTGACGACATCGTCAATAAACTGCCCATTTAGCACTGGCTCAGCGGGATTGGGATCATCATGATTGTGATCATGACAGCCGATAAGGGGAAGAAAAATAGAAAGTAAGAGCAGGGTTTTGCAAAATGACTTGATGTTCATGTTGTCTCCTTTGTATGGGTTAATCTTGTTTTGATTTGAAATTCCTATTCTTAAATGGCTCGTTTAAAGGGGTTCTGTGCTAAGCGGAAATGCTGCGATTTTTCCACCAGAGATTAAAAAACAATATCTCGATAAGGGGGATTGCCATGAGCAGTACCAATACCGTAAAGATGTTGAGGTAAAATCCGCTAAAAAATGAATCGATGTAGCTTGAAACATAGATCGAGACGGATTGTGCAATCTCTTCTCCCAGTTGCGAATAATCTGTGTTTTCGATTTGTTGGAGCGAAAATTCAAGCCCTGATGAGTCAAGTCCGATGGACTCAAAGGTTTTGCCTGTTGCAATGCTTGCCATGGTCGTCACGGTCGCATTGACGATCCAAATGCCAAGATCATCCAGTAGCCAATTGATCAGCGCAGCCTTTTTTTGACCCAAAAATACATCAGGATGAGCGGTGTATTGCATTGTTTTGAGCAGTCGGGCGACCGTGTCATCTGTGGAGGCTGTAAAACCCACTCCTTTTTCAGGCCATGCTGAAACAATTGCTTGCTGAATTTGACCGACCTGCGTTTCAATTGTGGGGTTTAAATGGCTGTGAACAAGACCATTGATCATGTGATGGACTGCACGTGTGCCTCCGAGCATGGGGGAGCTCAGCAAGAGGGCAGACACTACAAACAAATAATGGAAATTGGTCATGAAGTTCCAGAAGGGGTTTTCCCGTCGCGCTAGTTTTTTTCGTTTGATGTAAAGCACAAGCGCGATAGAAATCATTAAGCCTATGCTTGTGTATAAAAGGACTGATCCGATAATGCTCCAAAATGAATCCATCATGAGCATAAAGAGTTGATCCATTGAAATGATGACGTGATCCATCATTTTCTCCTTGTTTGAAAATAAATTGCTAAAAAAGATCTAAGGGCTTTCGGTCTTCGATTCGGCCAGCGGGGTTTGATTTTGTTCTTTATTTGGAGTGGGGAGAACAGGCTGAATCGGCACTTGAAGTTGCGTCTTGTTTGGCAGAGAAACACCCCATTTTAAGCTGGCCTCTTCCCATCCTTCTCCGATGGGGTGATAGCCGATCTCCATATAATGGTGAGCCGTTTTTTTGTTGATGGTGAACCAGAGGTAGATTGTGCTTAATCCGAGTGTGCTCAGTGCCAGGAGAAGCCAGATAAAGCCACTACCTGACATGCCTCGAAAGAAAAAGGGGAAGGGGCCAAAAAAGAATGAAGTCCATGAAAACCCAACTTTGACCTGACGTGTTAAGCCTGTTTCATTTTTGAGTGTGACAACCATTGTGATTTCTCCTTGGTGTGAGTTGCGTTTCTTAAACTGGTTTTTGCTAATAGCAGAAACTGTGCCACGGGATTATGGATGCTATTTTGGAGAAGTATTTTTTATAAAGTGTTGATTCTAAATCAAAAAATTTATATGCCGTGGAGGCGAAGCAGGAGATGGATTTCAAAGAAATGAGAATTTTACTTGGAGGTTTTGAATAAATTCTAAAAAACTAGAATCCGCTTGATTTTAAGGTCTCTGTCATAGCATATTGCCCAAAATTGCTGCGTATGAAAGATAAGGTGGTGGATTTAAAACGGGTTGATAGATATCAATGAATAAAAACCGACTTTCTAGTCGATATGAAATTAAAAAAGAAATTGGCCGGGGAGCGATGGGTGTGGTGTATCAAGCCTGGGATCCCAAGGCCTGCCGAGATGTCGCAATCAAGGTATTGCTTTCTGAGCATTCAGGGAAGTTGGCCTACCTTGAACGATTTGAGCGTGAAGCGAGGGCGATGGGGCAGCTGGCCCATGACAATATTGTAAGACTCTTTGATGTTGGATGTGATGGGGATGATCACTACCTTGTGATGGAATATTTCCCTTCAAAAAATCTTGCAGAAATTATGTTTGAAGGAGGTCAGCTCCCAGAGCCAGAGGTCTTAAAAATTGCGCTCCAAGTCGCCGAAGGTCTTTCTTATGCACATGGCAAGGGGATTATTCATCGTGATATTAAACCGGGCAATATTATGATGGATCAAAGCGGTGATGTGAAAATAGCCGATTTTGGGATTGCCAAAATCTCAGACTCCAAGCTTATAGTGGCATCTGCGCTGACGGCCTTGGGTGCGGTACTCGGTACCGAAAAATATATGTCTCCTGAACAAGCCGAGGCTGCATCCATTGATGGACAAAGCGATCTTTATTCGCTCGGAGTGGTGATCTCAGAACTCGTGACCGGAAAAAGGAATATTTTTGCTGAACCCGATACGCTTAAGATTGGAGGCGACCCGCCTGAGAAAGCAGACCCTCAAGAAATTTCAATCCCGCTTAAAACCCTTCTGAAAGCGTTACTCCAAAAAGATCGTACCTTGAGGGTTTCTGATGCTGCAGTTGCCATCAAGATGATTGAGGCGATTTTAGAAAATAAGCATCATCCCGTTTTTTTTGGGAAAGCGGTTTATCTTGTTATCGCATTGGTTTTGCTCGCAGCGGGTTCATTTTATGTCCTTTCAGAAAACCAGTTTTTTGATTTCAATGCACCCTTAGAGGTGGAACGAAAAAAAGAGCAGACCGCGTTTGAGGTGAAGCGCCTGGCAGAGGAGCAACTTGAGGGAAAAAAACGTCTTGTTGAGGCAAAAGAAAAGAGACTGGCCGAAGCGCAAAAACAGCTTGTGTCGGCACGAGAAAAACAAATCGCAGCGGAAAAGGAACGCCTGAGACAGGAGCAGCTTGAGAAAAAAAAGCGTCTTGTTGAGGCAAAAGAAAAGAGATTGGCCGAAGAACAAAAACAGCTTGTCCTGGCACGAGAAAAACAAATCGCAATGGAAAAGAGGCGCATTACACGGCAGAGGCTTGAGGAAAACAAGCGCCTTACTGCTTTAAACGCAATGCGCTTGGCAGAAAAAAGAAAAGAGGCGGAGTCCGCGAACGCAGCACAAAACCGCGCTGTGATTGCTGCCGAAGACCTTCGTCAACTTGAAGGGAGGTTGAATGTTTTTGAAAAGGCTTATGAAAACAAGGCGCTTTCGCAACTTAAGTCCATCAGCATGCTCTCTCCTGAGACCGCTCAATTATTAGAACGTATTTTCAAGACTTATGCCTCGGTTGAGGTTTCGCTCAGTTCGCCCAAGGTGAAGGAGAATGTTGCTGAGTTTGTTGTTTCAATTAAAGGGCTCATGAGAAAAAATGGTATCACGAATCATGCTTCCTCACGCTGGAAAAACCGTATCGTTACCATCCGAAAAAAAGAGCGTAAATGGGGGAAATTTGAATGGTAGCGTATGATCAAGTTTAGTGTGTTTTTAGCGCATCGCCTACTCAAAGAGGTTGTCGTTGGAAGCGACAAGATAACGATGGGGCGCTCAGACGGAAATGACATTGTTCTTCAGGATATTCATGTCTCCCGCTGTCATATTCTGATTCGAAAAAAGCAGGGACAATACTGGATAGAGGATACCAGTAGTAATGGGATTACATTGGACGGAGAACCCTTTGAGGGAACAGGCTGTCTCCCAAAAAAGTGTCAAATTGGCATTTTCCCCTTCCTGATTGACTATCTCTGCTACGAAGACGATCAGACTCGGCCCATTCCAGAGAGCGGGAATGATGGCGTGTCTCCCTCGCTTGTCGTGATTGCTCAAGACCCTTCTGTTCGAAAACCTGTGACCTCTCATTTTGGTTCTATGATTGGAGAAAGTCCTGCGATGCAAGCGGTTTATAAATCCATTCAGGCGGTCTCAAATAAGGACGCAACGGTGTTGATTCGAGGCGAGCACGGAACAGGAAAAGAACTGGTTGTGAGAGCGATTCATGAATTGAGTCCTCGGAAAAATGGGCCTCTGATTTCGCTGAACTGCGCAGCGATTCCTGAACATCTGATTGAAAGTGAAATTTTTGGATATGAGAAAGGGGCTTTTTCAGGCGCATCCGCGCAGAATAAAGGAAAAATTGGGGGTGCAATCGGAGGCACACTCTTTCTGGACGAGATTGGAGAGCTTTCGCTTGTGACACAGGCCAAGTTTCTGCGTTTTCTGGAAGATAAATCGTTCATGCGTCTTGGCAGTGAGAAGGAGATCTGTGCCGATGTGCGTGTGATCGCTGCAACCAACAGAGATCTTGAACAGGACGTGGAAAAAGGGGCTTTTCGGGCAGACCTTTATTACAGGATCAAGGTGTTGCAAGTTTCGCTTCCCCCGCTCCGTGAGCGGGCTGAGGACATTCCTCGATTGATTGAATACTTTGTGGATAAATTCACGGCCGAACTGGGGCTCTTGTCAGTGCCGATTTTAAAACTCGCCTTGATTGAGAAGCTGCAAGCTTCAAAATGGCCGGGGAATATCCGACAACTGAATAACACCATTTACAGTGCACTGGTTCAGTCCGAGTTTCCTCACTTGATTACGGAAGACCTGCTCTTCCCGGATGCTGCGCCATTGCCAAATGAAGAAGTAATGCGGCCTTCTTTTACGGATGCGTCTAGAGATCTTCTGCTCAAGGTTTTAAAGGCCCATCAAGGGAGTACTCAGAAAGCCGCAGCGGAACTGGGTGTAAGTCGTGCGACCATCTATAATCGCCTCAAAAAATATGGGATTGATCTTAAAGATATCTGAGCATTCCCTCGTCTGTTGCACACAACATATAAACATTATAAAGACACATTCTTAAATCTTAGAATTTCCCTTGAAATCCTAAGACCTGTGCTCAGTGAAATATTTTTGATTTTTGTCTGATGTCTCACTTTTTTGCTTCAGAGTCCACCAGATGCACTGGTTTGCATCATAAGTACAGAAAATTACTATCGTAAGAAGTCTGGCATGTTCATTGCTGTTGTTTTAAATTGAATAGAGATCGGTTCTGTTGTTTCTCATTTTCATCGCTTGGGCAAAGCAGATTCATCTGGTGTTTGACAATGTGAGGGGAGGGCCTTAGTATCGTGTAGGTCGTCTCTCCTATTGCTCAGGATGTCTGAGGTGATGCCAATGAAGGGGGTTTATTGACCACAATGTTTGATTTTGTTTTTAAACAGATGAGAGGCTTGTCTTGCCTGAGATCGCCTTCCCGTACAATTGACTTACAGAGGGAAATTGATCCCATGCGTCATGTATCTTGCCGTGTTATTTTATTATCTTTCTGGGTTGTTCCCCTCTTCTTGATCTTTCCTTTGCTTCCCGTCTGGAGCCAGTCGAAACAGCCAGAGCTGATTGATATTTCAGCGCCAGAGATCCAACACAATGTTTCCTTTCAATCGAAGGTCGCAGGCGTCGCCCTGACGGTTGAGGCCCTGGTCTCTGATGATCGAGCGGTCTCAGAGGTGATGCTCTATTATCGTTCGAAAGATGCAAAAAAGTATTCCAAAATGAGAATGCATCCGCTGGGTTCCAGTAGTTATTCAATCACAATACCTAAAGAAAAAGTCTTCGGTCTTAGGGTCGAATATTATATTCAGGCCTTTGATAGAGAAGGCAATAATTCTTTGCAGGGGAATGCTGAGGTGCCTCTGACCATAACACTTGAATTGAAAACGGCCTCTGAAAAGAAACCCTGGTATGAAAAGTTAGGCGATTGGGCTTGGAGGCGAGGTTCTGGGACGGTTAAGAATACGGTGTCAACTGTTGAGGATATTTTTAAATAAACAAAAATGTTGGTTCGGGGAGACTCCCTATTTCCCCTTTCAGTGCGACTATTAATGATGTTTTTCAAATAATCTATAGGCTTGTATTGCCCACTACATCACAATGTCTCCTTCTCGGTCTATGCTAGAATCTAGATCTCATCATATCGGAGGATGGCATGAGTGAAACACAAAAAAATCCTGCAAAAAAATCGACTGGGAAATGGGTGATCCTTGGCCTCATTGTCCTCGGTATTGCGGCCTTTTCTTTTTTTGATCTGGGGCAATATGTGACGCTTGAGGCATTGAAAGAAAATAAAGAGGTCCTGAAGGCCTACACTCAGGAAAATTACCTTCTGACGGTCATTATTTTTATTGCGATTTATGCGGTGCAAACCGGACTCTCTCTGCCGGGCGCGACGATTTTAACTTTAGCCGGTGGTTTTTTATTTGGGACTTTTTTGGGCGCATTGATTGTGAATTTGGGGGCGACATCCGGTGCGGCTTTGGCTTTTATGGCGACCCGTTATCTCTTTCGAGATGGGATTGAGAAAAAGTTTGGAAAGCGTTTGGCGGGCATTCAGTCGGGTTTTGAAAATAATGGTTTCAATTATCTGCTGACGCTTCGTCTGATTCCGCTCTTTCCTTTTTTTCTGGTGAATTTGGCATCAGGTATGACACGCATTAAACTTTCGACGTATATGCTTGCAACGGCCATTGGTATACTACCGGGCAGTATTGTCTATACCAATGCGGGAAAACAGTTGGGTCAAATCAATTCACTCAAAGACATTGCCTCTCCCGGAGTCCTGGGTGCTTTTGTGCTCTTGGGTCTGCTTTCCATGGTTCCTGTTTTTTACAACAAATACAAAAAATCGGCGTCGTCGAAAAATAAAATAGATGTCGCAAAGTCATAATCGGGAGGGGGGATTGCATGGAAGTTTATGATTTAATTGTTATCGGCGGTGGTGCTGCGGGGCTGGTGACGGCCAGTGGTGCAGCACAATTGGGTGCAAAAGTCGCCCTCATCGAAAAAGATAAACTCGGTGGCGAATGTCTTTGGACGGGTTGTGTGCCGAGTAAGGCACTCATTGAGGCAGGACGAACAAAGCGCAAGATTGATCTTGCCCAAAAACAAGGCTTTGAGATGACCGCTGTCCGTGTGGATTTTGCACGTGTGATGGAACATGTGCATGAAACCATTATGGAAATCGAACCGCACGACGATCCGGAGCGATTCAGAAAAATGGGGATTCGTGTCATTCAAGGTACTGCACGTTTCACCGGACACGACCGTGTTGAAGTGAATGACGAAACCTTAATCGGCAGTCGGTTTTGTATTGCGACCGGTGGCCGTGTGGTGGTGCCGCCGATTGAAGGCATCAAAGACGTGCCTTATCTGACACACGAAAACTTTTTTGATCTTCGCAAACAACCCAAACATTTAATCGTGATTGGGGCAGGGCCGATCGGTTGTGAATTGGGGCAAGCCATGGCGCGGCTGGGCAGTGAAGTGACACTGATTGAAACCCTGGATTGTGTCTTGCACAATGACGACAAAGAACTTTCTTGCAGGTTACATGCTTATCTAGATGAAGAAATGACGATTCATATCGGCACACGCGCGATGAAGGTCTCGGCAAAAGACGGTACGATTAAACTCGTCTGTCAGCGTGGAGATGAAACTTTTATAGTCGAAGGGGATACCCTTTTATTGGCGACCGGAAAGCGGCCACGAACCACAAACCTGGGGCTTGATGTCGCCGGGGTTGCCGTGGGACGCAGTGGTATCACAGTGGATGCTTCTTTGATGACCACAAACGCTCGAATTTATGCCTGTGGCGATGTGGCAGGGCCTTATCTTTTTACCCATATGGCGGAGTATCAAGCGGGCATTGTCATCAGCAACGCGCTCATTCCACTTTTAAAACGAAAGGTTTCATACAATGTTGTGCCCTGGGCAACCTATACCGATCCTGAGTTAGCCCATGTGGGTTTATCTGAAAAGCAGGCCAAGCTGAAATTCGGTGAAGAAAAAATTTCGATTTTTCGTTATGAAGTGAAGGAAAATGACCGACATATTATTGAAGGCGCGACAAAAGGGCTTGTGAAATTGGTGTGCACATCAAAAGGAAAGATTCTCGGCTGTGATATATTGGGTGCAAATGCGGGTGATTTGATCCACGAATATGCCTTGGCGGTCAAAAAAGGGTTGTCTGTTGCTGCGGTCTCCGGTCTCATTCATGTTTATCCGACTCTGGCGCAGGCCAACAAACGTGCGAGTGACCGTTATTATGCGGAAAAGATTTTTAAAGGAAAAATTCCTAAAATAATAAGGTGGTGGTTGGAAAAAACACGACCCAAAACACCGACTGATCTGTCTGGAGCGCAAAAATAAAAGATGCAGTTTGAAAATAGATACGCAGAATCTGATGATGTAGATACAATCATTTCGACCTTAAGTGAAGGGCCGCCGGGGGAATTTGATTTTGGAATTTTATTCCTCTCATTCGTCCCTCACGATGCCGTTCAGGCGATTACTGTGGCGCTTCGTGAAAATATCGCGATCGGACATTTAGTGGTTGGCACGTGTTCGGGTGTGATTGCGAGTCATCTTGAAATTGAAAATGGGCCCGGTGCGTCTCTCTTGCTTGCGAAGTGTCCGGGGGTGAAAGTCAGTCCGTTTTATCTAGATCAAAACGAATTAAAACAAATGCAGGGCCCAGCCGATTGGCATCAGTTTTTTGATATTTTCCCCAATGAAAACCCAATTTTTTTTCTTTTTCCCGACCCCTTTTTATTCGACCTGCAAAGCTGTATCCGTGGTTTGAATATCGCGTATCCGGGATGTGCTGTTGCAGGAGGTTTGGCGAGTGGCGCTCAGCAACCCCAGGGCAATACCTTGATTTTAAATGAGGCGGTGTATGATCAGGGTTTGGTGGGCATTGCCCTACGTGGAGACATTATTGTGGACACGGTGGTTTCACAGGGCTGTCGTCCTGTGGGTGAGACCTTTGTCGTGACAAAAGCAGAGCAAAATGTCATTTATGAGGTCGGGGGCCGCTCCTTTTTAGATGTCTTACAAGAAGTCGTGGGAAAAGCGGATGCACACGATCAAAAGCTGTTTCACCAAGCCATTTTAATTGGCATTGCGATGGATGAAGGCAAAGAGACATACCAAAGGGGTGATTTTTTGATTCGAGGGCTCATGCGTCTGGATCAAAAAACGGGTGCAGGATCCATCGGAGATGATATTCATCCGGGACAAAGTATTCGTTTTCAGGTGCGGGATGCGGGTGCTGCGATTGAGGATCTTGATCGTTTGCTTGCCCTTCAAGAAGAACGACGGCCTCGGCAAAAACCAGTGGGGGCCTTGGTTTTTTCTTGTACGGGACGGGGTGCAGGTCTCTTTTCCTGTAAAAACCACGACATCATGGCGATACAAAAACATCTGGGGCCAGTCCCTGTCTCAGGTTTTTTCTGTGCCGGAGAAATTGGTCAAATTGGTACGCGCAGCTTTTTGCATGGTTTTACGAACAGCATGCTGCTTTTTTATAAAAAAGAAAGTGCTGAGCTCGTCTGAGTTGATCAGAGTCTCCTTTAGGCCCTATAATACGGGCTCATGAGCAGCACTGCACTTCAAAAAGACTCTTCCTAAACTTTCTGTGCCTTTTTTGAATAAAAAAAGTAGGTCTGTTACACTGATTCGCACTTTTTAAGTGCAGCAAGGCTGTTGTTTTTTTCACAATTTATAGAATCCAAGATTGAAGACTCGGTTTTGGATAGGAGCAAATTCTTGATCTCTACATCAAATGTTGGTATTCAGTTTGGCTCAAAACCACTTTTTGAGCATGTTTCGGTAAAGTTTGGTGACGGCAATCGTTATGGGCTGATTGGGGCCAACGGTGCGGGAAAGTCAACCTTTATGAAAATCTTGGCCGGGGAGTTAGAGCCCTCATCGGGAACGGTCACCCTAGGGCCCAATCAGCGTATGGGAAAGCTGCGTCAGGATCAGTTTGCATTTGAAGATGAGATGGTCTTGGATGTCGTCATTATGGGCAATGCTGCGCTCTGGGAGATTAAGCGTGAACGTGAGCGTATTTATGCCTTGCCTGAGATGAGTGAAGCAGAGGGGATGAAGGTCGGGGATCTTGAGGCCGAGTTTGCCGAAATGGATGGGTATACGGCAGAGTCTCGTGCGGGTGAATTGTTGCTGGGTTTGGGTATTCCCTTAGAGCAACACGAAGGCCCGATGTCTGCTGTTGCGTCGGGTTGGAAACTTCGTGTTTTGTTGGCACAAGCCCTTTTTGCCGATCCCGATGTGATGTTGTTGGATGAACCCACAAACCATCTCGACTTGAATGCAATTCGCTGGCTGGAAGACTTATTGAAAGACCGTGCGTCCACGATGGTCATTATTTCTCATGATCGCCATTTTTTGAACAGTGTTTGTACAAATATGGCCGATCTCGATTACGGTGAAATCCGTATGTTTCCGGGCAACTACGATGAATACATGTATGCTGCCACGGCAGTTCGTGAGCGCATGATGGCCAATAATGCCAAGAAAAAGGCCCAGATTGCAGAGTTACAAACCTTTGTGCGCCGATTTTCTGCAAATGCCTCAAAGGCCAGACAGGCCACCTCACGTGCAAACCAGATTGAAAAAATAAAACTTGAAGAAGTCAAACCTTCCAGTCGTGTGTACCCTTTTTTGCGGTTTGAGCAAGACAAGAAACTCTATCGTTCCGTTGCTGAATTGACAGAAATCGAAAAATCCTATGACGAAGGGCCGCTTTTTAAAAACTTGAACTTGACCATTGCTGTGGGTGAGCGCATCGCGATTATTGGTCCAAACGGTGTTGGGAAGACGACGCTGCTGCGAACATTGCTTCCAGATTATGATGCGCGCGGTCTTAAACCGGATAAGGGCCTTGTGAAGTGGTCTGAAAATGCAACGGTCGGCTATTTCCCCCAAGATCACACCGATGATTTTGAGAAAGATATGAAGGTTTTTGATTGGATGAATCAATGGCGCAATCTAGGCGATGATGAACAAGTCGTTCGTGCGACCCTGGGGCGACTGTTGTTTTCGAAAGACGACATGAAAAAACCCATCAAAGTGCTTTCGGGGGGAGAGCAGGGGCGGATGTTGTTTGGAAAGCTGATCTTGAAACGTCCCAATGTGCTGTTGATGGATGAGCCGACCAATCATCTTGACATGGAATCCATTGAATCGTTAAACGGTGCGCTTGAAAACTATGCGGGGACTTTGGTTTTTGTGAGCCACGATCGGGAGTTCGTTTCGTCATTGGCGACACGCATCATCGAAATGACACCCGAAGGCATTGTGGACTATAGTCATAATTATGAGCAGTATCTTGAAAGCCAAGGGGTGTTATCGGCTTGAAACCGCCGATCCACCTGAAATACTGCGTTTTCGGCCAAAGTGCTTCTCAACGTACAGATGAGTACGTCTCGGTCGCTACTTTGGCCTCAAGCCTTGTCTTTCAAATGGCTTGACGGTTTATACCCTGGGTTAATTTGATCTTGGGTTTTTATCACAATTAAAGGAGGCATAATGGCGAGACAGAATTACTCTTATGAAAAACGCCAAAAAGAGCTTGCGAAGAAAAAGAAAAAAGAAGAAAAAAAACAACGAAAATTAGATGCAAAAGCGGGCTTGTCGGAAGACGCGATTGCTGAAAATGTGACGAATGAAGCTTCATCCAAGACTGAAGCGCTGGATCAGACAAAGTAGGCTTAAAACACTTGCCCAGATTGTTTGCTGCTTTTCTATGCGTTTTCAGGAAGGGCATCAGGGGGAATTCAGATGATTCCGGTGTTTGTATGTCTTGATTGCATGGGCCATCGATGGGCTTAGGCAGTGATCTTAATAAATTGACCTTAGGCAAGCGTCGCCTGCAGCGTCATCTCGGAAAAATGAAGGCCGCGTTGCCCGATGTTCTTGAGCATGCCTTTTCTCGCTTTTATGAATGCCAGCCCATGACTTATTTGAGTGCGGAGAAAAAAGCCTACCACTTTGAAGGCTTGTTTATGGTGCTCCAGACCGAGGTTCGTCAGGTGACGGGTATGGCCAATCTTCGGCAAGTTGCAGGCCGGGTCAACTATGTCGCAGATCAGCTTGATGCACTTGAGGCGACTGTTTTTAAACGCGCCCGTCGTCGAGGTCGTCGCCCCTTTAACCTGGCCGATTTTATAGAGCGGTTTACAAAACAAAGTCCTCACAGCCCTGCTTCAAAAAATACAGAGATTTCTTCTCTTTCCGAAGCCTATGAAACCTTAGATCTTGAAGAAGGGTGTAACTTGCGTCAAGTCATGCTTGCCTTTCGGCGTCTGGCAAAAAAATACCACCCGGACACCCGTGGCGGAGACCGTAGCGACGAAGAGGCCTTGCAACGTGTGGTTGCAGCCTATCAAATTATTAAAGAATCGCTTGCAGCTTAAGGAAGCGCTGAATATTCATGACTTATTCAGAGCTTCCTTAAACCAGAGCATTCAGAATTTTTGTAAATAATGTCATCTTCCCCGCTTATTAGTTGTCAGTCGATTTCAAAAATTTACGGCACGCAGCCTCTTTTCTCAGATCTGTCCCTCGGTTTTTTTGAAAGCGAACGTTTGGGCTTGATCGGGCCAAACGGTTCGGGAAAAACCACGCTTTTGAAGGTGATGGCCAACCTGCTCGAACCTTCTTCGGGCACGGTTTCACGAAAACGAAACCTGCGCCTGGTGTACCTTTCCCAGGACCCGCCCCTTGACCCTGAAAAAACCGTTTCTGAGATTCTTTTTGAAGACATGCCAGCGATGGCCGAAAACTGGGCCTCTGATCGAAATGTACGTGACTTAGTAACGGCGATTGCCTTTAAAGATATGAATCAAAAAGCGGGAACGCTTTCCGGAGGATGGCGAAAACGGCTTTCCATTGCACACGCCCTGCTGCAAAACCCCGATATTTTGTTCATGGATGAACCCACAAATCATCTTGATCTCGAAGGCATTTTGTGGTTGGAAAAACACTTGAAAACGGCTAATTTTGCTTTTGTGCTCGTGAGTCATGATCGGGTTTTTCTGGAGCAGACCACCAACCGCATCGTCGAACTCAACCGTTGCTACCCCGAAGGTTATTTACGTGTTGAAGGCAATTACAGTGAATTTTTAAGACGTCGTGCCGAATTTTTGAATGCACAGCGTCAGGAAGAACAGACCCTCGCAAGCAAAGTCCGTCGGGAAACGGCCTGGCTTCAACGCGGCCCAAAGGCCAGAACCACAAAGGCGCAATTTCGCATTGATCAGGCGGGACGGCTCAAAAGTGATTTATCCGCGGTAAAAACACGCAACAATCAAGATCAAAGTGCACAATTCGGTTTTGATGCCACAGATCGAAAAACAAAAATACTGGTCGAAGTGGAAAATATCAGCATTGCTCGTGAAGATAAAACGCTCTTTCAAAATCTTGATTTTATCCTTTCGCCCGGTTTTTGTTTGGGACTATTGGGTGCAAATGGCAGTGGAAAAAGCACGCTGATTGATTTACTCAATGGGGCACTCCAACCAGACCATGGCAAAATTAAAAAAGCAGAAAACTTAAAAATTGTGACTTTTGGGCAGAAACGGGAACAGTTGGATCAAGATCAAAGCCTACAAGAGGCCTTAGCGCCCGAAGGTGGGGAACAGGTCATTTATCAGGGGCAATCCATTCACATTGTTTCCTGGGCGAAACGTTTTCTTTTTACAGCAGACCAGTTGGGGCTTCCGGTTTCAAGGCTTTCTGGTGGGGAACAGGCGCGTTTGCTGATCGCCCATTTGATGTTACAACCTGCCGATCTTCTGCTTTTGGATGAACCGACAAATGATTTGGATATTCCCACCCTCGAAGTGCTGGAAGAAAGTCTGGAGGCCTTTTCCGGTGCGATTGTTTTGATTACCCATGACCGTTATCTGCTGGAGCGTTTGAGTGATGTACTGCTTTCGCTTAATGGAGATGCTTCTGTGAGCTTTCATGCCGATCTTGCACAGTGGGAGCGGTCTCATCTGAGTAAAAATTCCTCAAAAGCAGCTTGCAAAGCAAGGCCAGCCCAAAAGGAAGAAAAAGAGGAACGCTTGGAAAAACTCGGTTTTGAAGAACGCAAGGAACTTAAGCGTATTTCGCAAAAGATTGAAAAAGCTGAAGCCAGGGTGGTAACTGCGAAGCAAGCTTTGCAAGATCCTGCGATTCAAAGTGACGGAGCTGAGTTATTGGCCCGAACCGAAATTCTTCAGATCAGGGAAAGAGAAGTGGCCCTACTTTATGAACGCTGGGAAGATTTGGAAGCGCGGAATCTTTAATCATTTCTCACTTCGCTCGGTCTCATTTTATCTCAATTTCTTATAAAATTGTGACATTTCCGTGATGGACGCTTGAAACATCTCTGTCATACTATGCTTATTAAAAGCGTGGGGAGATAGACAATGAAAAAGACAATACAACTAGGGATCGTCCGTTTCTTAAGTCCTTTTTTATTGATTTTTGCAGTCATATCAATCAGTTGGGCAGAAATGACGGACCACTTTGAAACCGCTACGTTTGGCGGAGGCTGTTTTTGGTGTACGGAACATGATTTTGATGAAGTGCCCGGTGTTATTTCAACGACTTCAGGCTATACCGGTGGTCATAAAAAGAACCCGACTTATCAAGAGGTTTCCTCAGGCGGAAGCGGGCATACCGAGGTTGTCCAGGTGGTTTTTGATCCCAGGAAAGTGACCTATGCCGAGTTACTCGATATTTTCTGGATGAGTATTGATCCCACCGTTCGAGATCAACAATTTTGTGACCATGGAAATCAATACCGAAGTGAGATTTTTTATCACAACGAACAACAAAAAGTGCTTGCACTTGTTTCCTTAAAACACCTGGAAAAAACCAAGCCTTTTCAGGAAGACATTGTTACTGAAATTACAGCGGCTTCACGTTTTTACCCCGCCGAAGAATACCATCAGGATTTCCACCACAAAAACCCCATCCGCTATAAATTCTACCGCCTTAGGTGTGGACGGGATAAGCGCCTGGAGGCGCTTTGGGGCAAATCGCGTCAGTTGTCGGGAGGATAATCATGAACAGAAGAGGTTTTATGATCAGAGCCACTGGCCTTATTTTCGGACTCGGAGGTCTATTTGCCGCACCGCATCTCTTGGCCAAAACAGTGCCAAAAGGGATACAAAAAATCGTGAAGGACGACGCAGAATGGCGGAAGGTTTTGTCTCCCGCGCAATATGATGTGTTGCGTAAAGAAGGGACGGAACCTGCCTTTTCGAGTGTACTGGATAAGGAATACGGTTCGGGTATTTATGTCTGTGCGGGCTGTGATCTCGATCTCTTTACCTCCGAGATGAAATACGACAGCGGCACGGGTTGGCCGAGTTTCTTTGAATCGATTCCAAATCACCTCGAAACAAAAATCGATTTTAAACTATTTTTTCCCCGAACCGAATATCACTGTGCACGCTGTGAGGGGCATCAGGGACACATCTTTGATGACGGTCCTGAACCGACTGGAAAGCGCTGGTGTAATAACGGTGTTGCGTTGCGTTTTATTTAAGTCAATAAACCGGAGTGACAAAATTTGTCATTCCGGTGCCAATGTGTTGGTTTTTTTTAGCGATCTGCTATTTTAGTGATCACAAACATTCTGAGATCATCCAAGTCCCCCCTCTGTCCTTATCTCAAAAATATTTTTTATAAATCAATTACTTAGTTCTATTAAAGGAGCGTAACTCCTTTTTTATCCTTACTGTTGCCGCAAAGTCAATCAGATTGTGAAATAGTCTAGAATGTTTGGCTTGATTCTTGCGAGCTATTCATATGGGAATACCACTGGTGCGTCAAAATATGACGGTCATTCGAGATAGAGCAAGAGTAAAGAATAAATTATTTTAATGGACGTTTCAGAAAAAAGGTGTGTGGCTTGAGACGAAAATGCCGTCTAATCTTTTTGATTGTCATGGTACTCATCTTCCAGAGCCATATTGTTTTTGCCGTTCCCGCTTTTGTGCAGAAAAAAAACAGTTCCAGTCAAAATGTTAGTTCCGTTGCGGCGACCTTTGACAGCACGCCCATCTCCGGAAATTTGCTTATCGCCATCGTCTCCAACCGCGTCAGTTCGATACCAACGACGCCTACTGGTTGGTCGGTTGCCATCAGCACGACAAATGTCTCACCCGGTCAAGTGATTTATTACAAAATCGCCGGGGCCAGCGAACCGACCACGGTGACCGTCACCGATTATGCCACAACGGACCAACGTCTTGGCATACAAATTTTTGAATACAGTGGTGTTGATACACTGGATCAAACCAATCAAAGTTCAGGCAATGGTTCATCCTTGTCCACCGGAAGCATCACGACAACGGTTGCGGATGAATTGCTCATCGCGGGTGTTGTGACCTTATCGAGTACTAATTTTAGTGCCTGGTCCAATTCCTTTACCGAGCAGCACGATTTTGGCGTTGGCGGATTTGGCACGCAGATCACGGCGGGCGGCGCAGACCGTATCGTCACCACTACAGGCAGTTATTCCACGACGGCCACAGCAAGTGTTTCGGGTAACTGGCGGGCTCAGATTGCAAGCTTTTCAGTCGCAGGTAGCATCAACATCTCCGGGACCTGCAAACAGGTGGATCAAAGCACCGACTGCACCGACATCGGCGCCATACATGTCGCGGTCAACGGGACCTTGCAAGCCGAGACCCAGCCCACCGCGGCCGGGACCTGGAGCATTACGGGCGTCACCATACCCGCAAGCGGCGATGTCATTACCGTCTTTATCGCCGACGCCCTCAACCCCAATCTCGCCGTTGCCGTCACCAAGTACGACGGCACGGGCAACATGACCGGCATAGAATTGATCGCAGAGCATCTGACCCTCGGTAGCGACGATAACCAGACGCTGACCAACGTCGATCTCAGCCAGTACGACAACTCTGTTTCAGGCGATGAAGATCTCTTCTACGAGGTGGACGTGAACAACGACCTGGTGGTCGATATCGACGGCATCCTCAATGAAGAACTCTACATCAAGGTCGGCAATACCTATAGACCCGACAGCGGCAATTCCGGAAATGTCACCACCCACGACATCGAGATCAACGGAACACTCACAGCCGATGGCAATACCTTTACGATATCGGGGAACTGGGTGAACAGCGGTATTTTCACTGCGAACACCTCGACTGTGGTCTTAAATGGTAGCAATCAAACAATCACCGGCTCTAGCACCTTCAACAATTTCAGCAAAACCGAAAGCAGTAATAATAGCACCGATTCTATTCTGACTTTTGATAATACCGCTACACAAACGATCAGCGGCCTACTCACCTTGGATGGCTTCGATGCAGACGACCGCATCAACCTGGTTTCCGACAGTCCTGGTACCCAATGGTCCTTGGTATTAAGTGCAAGCGCGAGCAAGGCCATCGATTTTATTGATGTCACTGATTCCGACGCTTCAGACTCAGATGCCAATCAAAAACCAGTCAATCCCACCAACGCCCTTGACGGCGGAAATAACCTGGATTGGTTTTTAAGCTTACAACTGGTCAAAGTTTTTTTTCAGGGGGACAACTGTTTGGCAAGTTCAGATGCTGATGCCGACTGTAACGGCGGGGTGACCTCACTGTCTGTACCGACGGGTGTGATCTACACCTTTGTGATTTATGTATCCAACACGAGTGCTTTTGCTGTGACTGATATTCGATTTCAGGACGATATTGACGATGTAGCGGCCGATTATTTTGAATTTCAAATCAACACCTTTGCTGCGGGACAAGGGCTGCAATGGGCCACCACGGGTTCCGGTACCTCAAACAAGGCACAAATCAAAAGCGCTTTAAATACGGGTACAGCCCTGAGCAATGCCTTCGACGGCAGCACCGGCACCAACGAATACTGTGGTATCGACACGGGGGGTTCCCCGGATCAGCTGATTTGCGGCGGGGACGCGTCATCCCCAAATAATGACTCGGTTGATGTTGCCGCCGGAGACACTTTTGCCATTATGTTCAACATTATTAAACGTGATTAGTTGGAGGGAGAAGTGGTGTAACAGGACGTGACATAAAAGAAACTTATCACCGATAAGGGTGCATTTGATGATTAAGGTCGAATGTGCAACGCCAAGGCTCTTTTATCAATAAAAAGCTTGTCTGGCTGCCGAAGTGGACACTCATTTTTTAAAAACGGGCCTGTTTGTTTTATAGGAAAACAGGCTTTTTTTATGCAGATAAAAAAAGGGGGGGCATTATGAAAAACCAAGACACCAAAAACATTTCCATTCACACGCAGAGAAAAGGAGAGACGACAATGAAAAAAACCATGCACTGTGCGGCAGTTGTGATTGCCATCTTGTTTCTAAGCCTGTTTTACATGAGGGGTGCAGATGCTGCCACAAATGACGCCATTAATCAGGGGACAGGAAGCACCCCGCTTTCCAACACCACAACTTCGGTCACCGTGACATCCACACAACTGGGACTGGTCAAAGTGGTCTATGACACCAGTGGCAACTGCCTGGCCAGTTCGGATGCTGATGGTGCCTGTAATAGTGGTACCACAAGTGTATCGGTGCCGACGGGGACGGAGTTGGTTTTTGCCATTTATGTGCCGAACACGACCGCGATTTCCGCGCCGGACATCCGCTTTCAGGACAATATCGATGATGTGGCGACGGATTATTTTGAATTTCAAGCCAACGAATTCGCGGCCTCAACGGGTATTGCTTGGGCAACACGCGCGGCGACGGGTGCCACAAAAGCGAATATCTGGACGGCGCTTGCCAGTCCAACGAACCTGACTAATGCCTTCGACGGCAGCACCGGGAGCAATGAATATTGTGGCATCGATACCAGTGCTTCTCCCGATCAATTGATCTGTGGTGGTGATGCTTCTTCTCCCAACAATGATCAGGTGGATGTCGCGGCTGATACGCTCTTTGCGATTAAATTCCATGTGATCAAAAGAGACTAAATCATCAAAGACTAGGCAGCACAAGACGTCAAGGCAGTAGGAATATCGCTGTTCTCGATGTTTTCAGGATCGGGGAAAAGTTCTGTGTTTGGTATCACAGCCTGCCTAAAAATAAAAGTCGGTACATCGCTTGCGGCATGCCGCTCAAAACGGATGTATTGACGTAATCATCACGCAAAATCCAGAACTTTAAGCAATATCTGGATGAGGGATAGTGCCTTGGAATTGAAGACAGGGCATAGAGAACAATTGAGCTCTCGGACAAGTCTGGCGGCAATGCTGATATTGCTGGTGGCATTATTCTGGCCGCGCTTCGGGTTTTCGGCCAGCAACACGGCCGTTGATGCGGGTGGTCTGGGTTTGTCCGCATCAGGAACGGTAACGGTAACCAGTGTCCGACTGGGACTCGTCAAACAAGCGCGGGACCTGTCCGGTACCGTTTTGCCTGGCGGTTCAGATGTCGCCGTCGGTACGCAAATTTACTTTGTTTTGTACCTGGACAACAGTACAGCGGTCACTGCGACAGACATTCAATTGAACGATCTTCTAAACGAAACACAATTCACATATGTTGTCAACAGTCTTGAAAGCACTGTTGTGGCAAGTGCTTCCAGCGATGCGGCTATTTGGGCAGGCTCCTGGTCTTTTCTGACAGATGAGCTTGGTGGGCCGGATGACCTTGCTTCGATTACAGATAGCGACGGGCCGGTCGGATTGGATCGAATCACAATCGGTGCTGTGTCCGGACAAGTCAATCAAGGCTTAAATATCATAGGAAGCACGCTAAGAGCGATTCGCTTCAGGGTGACGGTGAATTGAATAGGAGACGCGAGATAAAAGGGCGAATCGCCATTGCGTTGCTCTGGGCCGTCATGGTCTGGGCCGGGTTTTCCAATGCCTATGCCGCACCGATTTCTAACACGGCAACGGGTATGATGAACGGCAGCGTGCTTGATCTTAGCAATGCGACTGTCAGCCTAAATTCTACTGGAGGCGGATCAGCGGTGACCAGTGTCCTGGCTGAAATTTCACCCAATGCTGTGGGGATTAACAGCATCGGCCAAGCCTTTATCTATGACGTGTTACCCACGATCAACGTGGGGGATACGGGTTTAAACCAAGTCGCCATTACCGCGCCAGCGGGCTATAACAATCTTTCCGTCAGCGGTGTTTCTGTCGGAGGAACGTCTCAGGTGGTGGGCACTGGCTGTCCCACGCTGAATGCAGGGGAATACTGTGGGAACATGACAGGACAAGTGATGACAGTCACGCTCGGCACGCCGGTGACAGGCTCGCTCACAGCCCTCCAGTTCACATTTTCTGTTGATGTGCCATCGACCCTTGGCGCTGGTGATTTTACCGCGATGGTGGACGATACCACCACAATCACTACAGCGCAAACGGTCACGGCGGGTGACGCTGATGGCGATACGGGTGATTTGAATAGTCTGAATGTGAGTGTTCGGGCCATTGATGTTGTACGGTCCCTTGTCTCTGCCACGCCTCTGTTGCTCGAAATAGACCGTGATGGCGATGGCAATCCCTTTAGTACGATTACAATTATTCCACGAGATCCTTCCAATGTGGATCTGGGGTCGAATCTGAATGTTGTTGTTTCCGTCATAGAAGCAGCCCTCCCTTCCGCAAAACCTTCGGGTGTAAAACAAGCGCCGGGAGATCCCTTTGGTGTGCTCAGTCCCGTGCTTGATCACGGTGACGGGACTTATAGCACACAACTCAGTTCCTCTGTTTCCGGTATTTTGAGCATCAGCACAACAGTGAATGGTGTCCTGCTTCAGTCTGTCTCTACAGTGACCTTTACGGCAGGGCAGGTCTTGAAAATCAGCAAGACGGCCAATAAAAAATCAGGCGTTATTGGAGACATTATTACTTATGAAGTGGCGATTCAAAATACAACAACGCAGGATGTGAGCTCTGTGACTTTGAATGACAAGGTTCCCCCTGGATTTAAGTATTTGCGGGGTTCCACGCTTATAAATGGCCAGACGGCAGGTGATCCCACGGGAAACCAGACGCGTGCTTTTAATTTGGGCACCATCGCGGCATGGGTGGATCAAAATGGAAATGGATTGGCGGATACAGGGGATTTGGGCAATATGACCTTGTCTTATCAGCTCGTTATTGGATCGGGGGTTAAACCCGGAGACCATATCAATCGCGCACAGGCCGTAGATTTTGCGGCGATCTCAAATCAGGCCAGCGTAAAAGTCAGGGTCAATAGCGATCCAATTTTTGACCTGGGCACATTGATCGGAAAGGTTTTTTTCGACAAGAATAAAAATGGCTATCAGGATCGCAGGGAAGTGGGCATTGGTGCTGCGCAGGTGGTACTGGACAATGGGACTTATGTCATTACAGATGACCACGGACGCTTTCATTTTCCCGGTGTGCGACCGGGACAGCGGCTTTTGAAGATCAACACGGCGACCTTACCGCCCGGCACGACGGTGACCACCGAAGAAGCACGTATTGTCGAAGTCAGTCGTGGTCTTTTAACGAAGGTCAATTTTGGGGTGGTTTACGATATCGAAACAGAGCACATCGGTCGACCCGGTAAGCGGGGCATCGCTGTTGCCCCCAAGGCTGAAATCGAACCGACGCAAATCACGGGGCATTTAGATGCCATGCAACTGCTTGTGAATGGCGAGCGTGTGAACCTGCCGCTCAATCAGGCTTATCTGGGGTTGGGTCGCCTTCAGGAAACGGTCGAAATGGTTGGGGAGCGTTTGAGCCGCGCGATTCCTTTCTCCATTAAGATGGGTACCTCAGAAGCAGTAAAACAATGGCGTCTGGAAATACATACTGAAAACGGAGCACTGTTTCGCGTGCTTCAAGCTGAGGGTGCGCCACCGGAAGAGATTTTATGGGATGGGAAGAATGCCGAAGGAAGACTGATGGAAGGCGGCGCGATTTATGTCTATCAATTTAAAATTGATTATAAAGACGGGTCTTCTGAATCGAGTGCGAAACGGCTTTTTGGTGTGAATAAAACTTCGGCAATATCGCTCAGCTTATTGGGTTCCGCTTTTGAGGTGGGTTCGGTACAAATCGGTGCAAAGACGGAAGAAGCCTTACATTCACTGGCTGAAACCTTAAAAAAATATCCGGATGAACGCATCACCATCGAAGGGCATACAGATAACACCGGGAGTGAGACCTCTAATCTGGAACTTTCAAAGGCACGGGCGGAAGCGGCGATGCACTACCTGATTGAGAAAAAGGGGATCAACAAAAAGCGCTTTTCGCTCAAGTGGTTTGGCGAAGAAAAACCCATCGCGAGTAACCATTTTGAAGAGGGTCGATCTGTCAATCGGCGTGTTGAGATTGTGGGTGCGATTCAGGAGGTGAAAAAGGCTAAAATATTAAGCCATCCGCGTTCTGAGGCCGTAATGAGCGTTAACGGTGTGCCTGTTCAAGTGGATGAGGATGAGCGTTTCTCCGTGTCGCTTGGCAACAATGTAGACAGCTTTGTTTTTGAAATGTCGAGTTCTCAGGGAGAAGTCGTCAAAACAAGATTGGTTTTTCCAAAGCTGAGCATTACGGCACCTGCTGAAAAAGAGATCTTGAATTTTGGAGAACGCAATGAACGTTATTTGGCGCTCCCGCTACCGAAAGGAGACAAAAAAACCGCCGGGCTTCCAGTGGCATCCTATCGTCTCCAGGGTGTAACAGGAGTGGGTAATCAGGTCTGGGTGGATGGTAAGCACGTTAAGCTCCTGCCAAGCGGTATTTTTGAAACGGATATTTTACTCAAAATTGGAGAAAACGTCTTTACCATTGTGGTCAACAATGCACAGCAACTCAGCCGCATGATGACACTCAAGATCGATCTTTCGGATAAAGACGAACAAGGACGGATCATGATGGCACTTAAACCTATTCCACAAATCTCTGTCCTCTTGCCCCCGAAGGATAAAGTGTTATCCCATATCGAGCTGCCCTTGCGTGGTATGACGGATCCAGGCAATCAGGTTTGGGTGAATCAAGAGCAGATTGTGGTTCAGGAAAACGGGACCTTCAGCGCAAGCGCACAACTCAAACAAGGGAAGAATACACTGGTCATCGAAGTACGTGACCCAGAGGGTTTTACAAGCCAGATTGAGCGTGAGCTGCTTGTTGAAAATGCTCCCTTCTTTTTGATGGCCCTGGCTGATGGCGAGTTTGGGCAGATCACAACCTCGGGTTATTTGGAAGGGGCGGGTGCTGATAAGGCGAAAGATTATTATTCAAAAGGACGCCTGGCCTATTATTTAAAAGGAAAGATTCTGGGGAAATATCTCATGACATCGGCCTTTGATACGGGAAAAAATGAATTTGATCAGATGTTTCAAGATTTGGATCAAGCGGAAACAGAGCGCTTCTTTACGAATATTGATCCAGACAAATTCTATCCCGTTTATGGCGACGAAAGTACCGTGGTTTATGATGCACAAACCCAGGGTAAGTTTTATCTCGCGATTGAAGGTGAGGATTTAAATGTACTCGTGGGCAATTACAAAACCGACTTCAATGAAACCGAGCTTGCGGTCTTTAATCGCACCTTTTATGGCGGGCGCTTTGAATACCGTTCACTTTCAAAGAGTCCCTACGGAGCGCACGACACAAAGGTTGTGGTTTTTGCGGCACAAGTGCGACAAGTGCATGTGCAAAACACCTTCCGTGCGACAGGCGGCTCACTTTATTACCTTTCTGAAAAAGAGATCATCGAAGGCAGCGAACAAGTCCGGCTTGAGATTCGTGATCAGGAGACGGGTTTGGTCCTGGCACAAATTGACCAGGTTCGGGATGCCGATTATAGTTTTAAGTATGAAGAAGGCCGTATTTTATTCCGGCGACCGATTTCAAGCGTCGCCTCCAATGACCTGCTTTTACGGCAGGAGTCCTTGCAGGGTCATCCCGTATTTGTCTTGGTTGATTTTGAGTATGAGGCCCAGAGTTTTGATAAAAAGTCGCTCGGTGCACGTGTGCGGCAGCACTTGGGGGACCATCTTGCAGTCGGGGGCACGGTGATTGAAGATGCGGCGGAATCCGGTGATTACGAACTGAGGGCCCTTGATGCGGAAGTCCGTTTTGGAGAAGGCACAACAGTCGTCGGGGAATACGCCGAAAGCAAGGGCAAAAACAGTGCGACCTTAATCAGTGATGATGGCGGCCTTAGTTTTACGCCCATTACGACTGCAGCCGTGGGGACGGGTGAGGCTTATAAAGTTGCTGTTCGTAGCGATATTTCCGAGTGGTTCGGAGGAAAAGATCGTCTCGTGAGCAATGTCTATTATAAACGGCTTTCGCCAGAATTTTTTTCAAACGGGACCTTATTGGAGCAGGGGACTTTAAAATATGGTGGTGGCATCAAAGCGGTTTTGAGCAAACGAGATGTCTTGCGTTTTCGTTACGACTTCCAAGAGGTGATTGCGAATGGGAATCTGGCTTCGGCCAACCAAGTGGGTGCGAAACAAGTGATCGTAAAAGAGATTGAATATGATCACCGACGTGGGCCTTTTCTCTTCACTGCTGGATTACAGGATAAACAAATTGATGATACCGCAGGTCTTTCTAAAGTGGAACAGCAGCTCGCCGGACGTGTGGATTGGATCATGAGTGAGCGCATTTCAACGTCCATTCGTCATCAGCAGTTGATTCAAGGTCCGGAGGCTTATCGTACTACTTTTGGTTTAAAGGTGGGTTTTACGGACTGGCTTGATGGGGTTGCAGAAGGCGCACATGCCCGTGATGGGGATACAGCCTTGTTGGGATTTAGCGCCCGTCTTGATGAGCGTTCCACGATTTACGCCAATGAAACCCTGGATAAAAAACAGGGTCAAGATGCGACCTGGGGTTCTGTCGTCGGGGGAGACCGCCTGTTGACACAGGGTCTAAAACTCTATGGGGAATATGGTCAAGAACGGGGCAATGTGAATCAAATCCGTTCACTTTGGGGTCTGAATCAAGGGTTTGGTGATCAAAAAAAGCTAAAAATCAATTTGAATTACGAGCGTAGTCGTCTTAAAGGCATTACTCAGAATACCAGACGGGAGAGTGTTTCTATGGGTTTGCGTTATAGACGTCCAGATGGCAGTCGTTTGGCACATCGTATTGAAGTGCGTTTTGAAAAAGCGGCAGATAGAAAAATACAGCGGCTTATGACACATCGTGGCGAGTTAAAAATCCTTTCGGGTTTGACACTGTTTGGAAAATTTAATTTTAGTGATACAAAAAATAAATCTCAGAATAGACTTGAGGCCCGATTTACCGAAGCTGGTATGGGGGTTGCCTATCGTCCCATTACATTTGATCGTCTCAATCTCATTACAAAATATACCTTTCTCTTAGATGAAAAGCCGAATGCCAGCGGTCCGATGTTAAAGACCTCGGCGCATGTGAGTTCTTTGGAAGCCATCTACGATTTTTCACGCTATTTCCAGTGGGTTCAGAAATACGCCGTGAAAATAAAAGAAGAAAGGCAAAGTCCCCGCGCTGACCTGAAAAGCCAGACCGACCTTTGGATCAGTCGACTTAATTTCCATGTGAATAAAAGTTGGGATATCGGGGTCGAGTACCGCATTTTGAAACAGTCGCTCGCCAAGGATCAGTTGAAAGGATATGCGGTCGAAGTTAATCGCGCCCTGGCAAAACATTTTCGATTGGGCGTGGGTTACAACTTTAGCCGTTTTAGTGACAATGAGTTTTCCGATAACAATTACGATGCACGGGGTTGGTTCATCCGCGCACAGGGGAAATATTAGTGACCAGACCACAGCTTCGATCTATAAAATCTCAGCGAATCTGGCGTGTACTTCTCTGGGGGCGTGCACTGGGAGCAGAAGCCATTTGGGCGCTTGCGGCTTTTCTGCTTTGTGCTGCTTTTTTGCTGGCAGGGTTAAAACAACTTTTTCCGGCGGGAACGATGGAGATGCGCTTTTTTGAATCGGACAGTGGCCCGCGGGCCGTATCTCTTGAAAATAGGCAGGGTCATTTTCAAATGAATCTTGCGGGAGGCCCTTCTTCTGGGGTTTCAGCTTCTGTCGCTATTTTAAGTCGGGTAAAAAATGAGGTAAAGCATAAAAAAGCCAATGACATTGTTTGGGATCGTACCTTAGCGGGTTTTGAGCTTTTTGAGCGAGATGCCGTACAAACTTTAAACAATGCCAAGGCAACCATTACCTTTGATCCTGAGAATTTTCTGGAGATGGATGAAAATTCATTGGTCATTATTCGGCGTTTGGGGAATCCTCGAATATTGAGAAGCCGCCGTTCGTTTATGATTATCGTGACGGGCCGTCTTCGGGGACGTATTGATGGCAGTGCTTCAGGACATGTGAAACTGGAAATCGCCCTGCCCACCGGTATTGCTAAAATTGATACCAGGGACAGTTTGCATCAGATAACCGAATTTGAAGTCAATGTACTGGAAGATGCGTCCACAACGATTACGGTTTTTAAAGGGTTTGCCAAGGTGAGTGCGAATGGTAAGACGGTTGAGGTCAATGCCAATGAGTCGACCTTGATTGAAAAGAAAAATGCCCCGGCTAGACCAACAACAATTCTAAACCCTGTGGGTTTGAAAGCACCTGCGTCTCAAAAAATTATGTACTATCGTGATTTTCCGCCAGACATTTTGTTCGACTGGCAGCCAATGAAACAAGGCAAAACATATGCGTTTCAAATTTCAAAAAAAACCCGTTTTGAAAATCCTGTTGTCTCAGAAAACCTGTCAAAGTCTGAATTTCTCTACGGAAATTTGAAAAAAGGGGTTTATTTTTGGCGGGTGGCCGCTGTGGATGGAAAAGGGGTAAGGGGGCGATGGAGTCCTGTACGGAAAATTGAGGTGGTGCAGCTTTTGAGCCCACCAAAACTAAGGGTTTCTTTCCCATCAAAAGACGAAATTATCAATGAGGCGGCCATTATTGTACGCGGGGTTTCAGATCGTCAGGCCAAAATCTATATCAATGGGGACGACCCTCAAGAACGGAATGCAGAAGGGTTTAGCCATGAAGTTCCGCTTAAAAAAGGAGTAAACCTTATTTTAGTCGAATCAGTTGATCAGGTCGGGAATGTGAGTTTTGAAAGGCGGCTGATTAGTAGAAAATACTAACCTTAAGGTGATTTTTTATGGCATCGCAGGTCAAATTTTCAATTCGTCTCAAGCTGCTTGTGATGATGCTCGTGGTGGTGACGGCCGTGGTGAGTATTATCACTTTTCAGATTGTGACCTTGTTCCAAAAAGACAAGACGATTTACCTTTTTGATTTAACTTCTGTGACGGCCTTACACCTTTCGGAAGAAGCTAATAGTATTTTGCTCAATTATGATGAACGTCTGGAGATCTTTTCCCAGTCCCTCTTGTCTCCTGATATCCCGGAATCGGGCAGGGAGGCCTATATCAAAAAGCTCATTTCGCATTTTGAAGGATTTATTGCGATCTCCCTCTACAACGCAAAAGGGGAAGAAGAAGTGACTTTATTGGATGAGGCCCAATTTGACACGCTAAACCTTCGGCGAGAGGATTTGCTTATTTATCGAACCAAAAGCCCCATTCCTTTCGAGAATTTAAAACTGGGGGTCCCTTTTTTACAGCATTCCACTCTGAGTAAAAAACTGCCTTCTTTTACCCTGGTTCGGGCGATTCATGATAAAGGTTTTGATGAACCTTTTTTTGTGGTTGCTGAAATTCAGCTGAATAAACTTTTGGGATTAAGCGGGAAATCCAAGGTTTTTGAGACTTTTTTAGTGGATGATTCGGGTCGCATTATTTCCAGTTCCAAAATTGCCGCTCAGAGTAGAGACAAGGCCTTTCAGGAGGATGTTAGCGGTATCCCCATTGTTGCGGCATTTATGAAGGGGAGGACTTTTTCAGAAACCTTGGAGTATGTGATCGATGGGGAAGACTACTTGGGGGCTTATGCACGTATTGAGTATGGCGGTTTTGCTGCAGTGGCGCAAATTCCAAAATCCGTTGCATACCTGGCAGCGCGAGAGCTGATCGATACCCTGCTCAGGGTTTCTTTGGGCGTGCTGGCTTTTTCGGTCTTGGTTGCTTTTGTTTGGTCTCGTGGCATGACCCGACCCATACAAAAACTTTCTGAAGCGACACGCCGTGTTGCAAGTGGTCATTTTGACATTGGAATTCTGGCAAGCAGTAAGGACGAAATCGGTCTTTTGGCCAATTCATTTAGCCGTATGGCCAATGAATTACAGGCAAGGGAGAGTGATTTAAAGTCGGCACAAGCCGCCCTGGTGCAATCGGAAAAAATGGCTGCTTTTGGTCAACTGGGGGCGGGCATTGCGCACGAAGTTAAAAACCCTTTGGCTGGAATTCTGGGTTACGCCCAGTTGGCCTTGAGGAAAGTCGACAAAGAAAGTCCATTGGCCAAGCAGCTGAAGGTGATTGAAAAAGAAACGAAACGCTGCAAGACCATTATTGAAAACCTTTTAAAATTTTCCCGTCAGGAAAAAACGGAAAAGATTCCGACAAACCTCAATCTCGTGGTCGAAGATGCGGTGGCCATTGTGGATCATCAGTTGACTCTTCACAAGGTGAAGATTGAAAAACAACTTGCAGCAAGCTTGCCTGTGATCGGGGGCAATGCAAACCAGCTTCAGCAAGTGTTGATGAATTTAATGATTAATGCACAGCAGGCGATGCCGAAAGGAGGAACGGTGTCTATTGAGACCTGTTTGCAGGAGGCTCAGGCTGTTGTGTCTGTCCGCGATACCGGGCCAGGGATGTCTCTGGATGTTCAGAAAAAAATATTTGAGCCTTTTTTTACGACAAAGCCTGTTGGGAAGGGGACGGGCTTGGGACTCTCCGTTTCATACGGAATTGTAAAAGATCACTACGGAGAAATTTTGTTAGAAAGCGAAGAAGGAAAGGGGAGCGTTTTTACACTTTCTTTTCCTGTAATGGATTTGACGCAAGAAAATACGCTTGAAGGTTAAAGGGAATCATTTTCTAAACAAGGAGGAAACGTGTATGACAAAAACGCCTCGTATCCTGGTGGTTGATGATGAAATGTCAATCCGAGGGATTTTAAATGAGCTTTTGACGGCATTGCATTATGGTGTGGTCGAGGCGCCGAGTGTTGAGGTGGCACTGGTGAAGATGGAACTGATCCAATTTGACTTGGTGATCTCTGACATTCGTATGTCGGGGCAGAGTGGTCTTGAATTACTCCAGAAAGTCAAAGAGATGAATCCGGACATTGAGGTGATTATTATGACCAGTCACGCCTCTCTGGAGTCTTCGCTTGAGGCCATTCGAATGGGGGCCTATGACTACTTGCAGAAGCCATTCGAGGAACTGGAATATGTTGAAATCGTTGTCTCCCGTGCCCTGTTACAGCAGCGTCTTAGAAAAGAAAATCAAGCCTTGCTTGCACGCACGACACAAAAAAATCGGCAGATGGAAGAGGGCGTAGGACGGGCAGCACGGGATTTGATTGAAGTCGCCCGTTTCTATAAATTGGCTTCGAGCATCCTAAAATCTAAAAACCTAGGAGAGTTAACCCTTCATTTGGAGGCGGCGCTTTCCCTTTTTTTAAAGGGAAATCCGGGAATTATCTGGTTACATCATGAGGAAAAAGGGGTTCTGTTTGCCCAAAAAACCATTGGCACAAGGGGTGTTTTGATTCCGCAGCTTCGGCTTTCAGAGGCCGCTCGCACCTCAGATACCGCACTGTATCTTTGGATACGCAAGGGGGAGTATAAAAGTGACTTGAATCAACTGCTCGGATCGCTTGTCCCTAAAGCCTTGATTCATCAGCCCCTGATTTACCAAGACAAGGTCTATGGTCTGCTCACGATCATCAATCGTCCGTCAAAAAGCTGGTTGGTGCATGAAAAAAATGCTTTTGTGCATCTTTGTTTGATTACGGCTATGATGCTCCATTTTTTTAAAATACAAAACATGAGCACTCCAGCACTTTCTCTAGAAAGTTCCACTTCAATGCCCCCAAAACAAGGGCCATTCACGATTCAGGATCAGCAGACAGGTCTCGTGCATTATGACTATTTTCTGGAGTTATTGTATTTGGAAACACAGCGTGCGCGCCGTTACCGCCATCCTTTTACGCTCTTATTGCTGAGCTTTAATTTTTCTGCTCAGGCGGAAAATAAGGTGGAAATGTGCGCTTTTTTACAGTCTTGGGCAAAGCGGGTCTTGAGTGGAATTCGGACAACCGATATTGCTGCACGTGATAATAATCATATTTTTGTTCTGCTCCCGGAGACGAGTTTAAGGGAAAGCCGGAAGGTGATGCGGATCTTAAAACGACAGATGTCCTCCTTGACTGCTTTGGCACAATCAAAAGGGACTTTACTCGTTTCTGGAGAGGGTGATTTGGAAAAGGTAGCCTATCCGAAAGACGGGGATACGGTTGCAGCGCTGATCTCAGTTCTTAAAATCCGTATTTCTGAACATTCAAATAAAGCAGATTTTAAAGAGAACTTAGTGGAATAAATATATATTATTCAATTGGTTATGAATTTTAAATGCCCCGTAATTGTATTGACGTTTTGGGGCATTGTGATAGGCTTGATATCGTGTCAGACTGGAAACCTTCCATACTCGTTGTAGACGACGAAAGCACCTTTCGTTCCGCAGTGGTTGATTTGTTGCAGGATGTGGGCTTTGTTTGTGCCGACGCCGATTCAGGTGAAGCGGCTTTGGATTGTTTAGCAAAGCAGCATTACAACATTGTTTTTACCGATCTGCGTATGCCGGGTATTGATGGCCTGGCTCTCTTGCGTGAGATCAAAAAAATAGATGAATCAATCATTGTGGTCTTGATTACCAGCCATACTTCCATCGACTCGACCATAGAGGCCTTGCGTTTGGGGGCCTATGACTATTTGATTAAACCGCTTGAAGATATCGAGCTCATTTTGGCGATTATTCATCGTATTACGGACAAGCTCTTATTAGAGGCTGAGAAAAGGAGTTTGCTTAAAAATCTTCAGGAAAAAAATAGAGACTTAGATGAAAGTCGCCAAAAAATCATTCAATATTCTTTTGATATTTCAGCCCTTTACACCGCAGAAAAGGAAATGCTGGCGGGTCTTGATTTGGACGAAGTCTATCAACGTTCGGTGACGTATATTTCAAGATTAGTAGGCTTTAAGCCTGCTTTACTTTGGGTTTTTGATGAATCGAGAACAAAACTTGTGCTCAAGAGCTATTGTCGACTCGGGAATTTGGATGAACAATCTCTGTCACTCAAATTCCCGGAAGTGATTTCTCGTGTTTCAGGAGAATTGAAGCAGGCACTCATTTCCAAGGTGAAACAGGGCACAGCACTCTTTCATCCTGTTCAAGGGCATCAAATTTTCTACGGAGTGCTCTCGATTCTTGATCTTAAAAGGAGGGCTTTTTCAAGGCGACAGAGAGAAATGATGACACGATTTTCGTCTTCCGTGGCGGTGGCAATTGAAAATGCTCAGCTTTATCGCGATGTAAAAACTTTGGCCACACGAGATGCCTTGACTGGATTGTTTAATCGTCGCCATTTTGAAGAAATCATTAAATCTGAATTGCTGCGTGGAGCGCGTCACCACCATCCCGTTTCTCTCATTTTTTTCGATGTGGACTATTTCAAAACGTATAATGATACACACGGGCATCTCATGGGAGATGTCGTTCTTCGGAAGATCGCAGACCTGGTGCAAAGCTGTGTTCGTGATACCGACATCGTCTGTCGTTATGGAGGGGAGGAATTTATTATTGTTTTACCCTATACGACAAAATTAGATGCAAAACAGCTTGCGGAAGACATTCGTAAAAGTGTCGCGACGCATAAATTCCCCTATGGGGAGCAACAACCCGACGGTGCCGTGACCATTAGTTTTGGCATTTCTGAAAGTCCTCTGGATGGGATCGGTGCAGAAGTTGTCGTCAAAAGTGCAGATGATGCGCTTTACAGGGCGAAGGAGATGGGCCGAAACTGCGTCTGTTGACCTAAAACCGCCGATTCTCCTGAAATACTACGTTATCGCCTAACGGGCTCCTCAACGTACAGATGTACGTCTCGTTGCCCTTGTAGGCTCTGGCCTTGTCTTTCAGGAGACTTGACGGTTTCTGTCCAATTATCTGTGCTGCTTGACTGAATATCCCTAAATCATGCGATAATCCGCTTCATGTCAGATCAGAATACATCTTCACAAGAAAATAACATGGATTGGAATACCATGGCCGAAGCCTTTGATCGTTGGTTGCCCTATATTCAGCCCATTGCCGAAGCCCTCATCGACCTTGCAGATATTTCCGAAAGGCAGTCGATACTTGATGTCGCTTCAGGAACCGGAGAGCCTTCCCTGACCCTCGCCCGTCGTTATGGCAATAAAGGGATCTCCATTATCGGAGTGGACGGGGCGGATGCGATGGTTGAACGGGCCAATCAAAAGGCCAAAGCCGAAGGTTTTGATTTTCTCAAATTTCGACAAATGAAAGCCGAGGCCCTTGATTTTGAGAATGCGCAATTTGACCGAATTATCAGTCGTTTTGGTGTCATGCTTTTTGATGATCCTTTGCTGGGTGTTTCTGAGATGCGCCGGGTCCTCCGTCACGGCGGAAAAATGGCCATTGCCGTTTGGGGCGAATTCCATAAAATTCCGTCTTTGTCTCTTATTTGGGATGTGCTGATGAAGGCCCTGCCCAAAGACAGTCTACCCTTTACACCGCGAATCGGAGGTCTGGGTGCGGATGGAGTGCTTGAGACACTTTTGGAAGAAGCGGGTTTTGAGGCAGAGCAACTTGAAATTAAGCCTTTTATCTTGACCTATCGTTATGATGATTTTGAGTCTTACTGGGAAATCAGTACTTCGGCGGGTATGTTAAAAGAGCCGCTGGACTCCCTTTCTTCCGAGGGGCAGGCCGAGCTCAAAAAAAAGGTTGAAAACCTCACTTTGCCTTATCACGAAGAGGGTCAAATCGTTTTTCATAACGAAGCGATTTTGGCATCTTGCGTTAAATAATTTCTTCATTCTCTCATGTAAAAATATCCCTAAAAAGTCTTGATTTCTAGGCTAAAATCCCTTAATGTCTTCATCAAGGTCAGCAGATTTTTCAGCTAACTGAATCTGAAATCGTATCGATAACCCAGTGATCATCTTCTTTGATCACCCACGAAATGGAGCCAATACTATGAAACAATGTTTCAAGCAGGGTCTTATTTTAAGTCTGGCCTTCGTATTTCTGATGGTAACAGAAGGGTTTTCTCAAAATATGAACGACATGGGATTTCCGATGAGGCATCCGCATCAGGATCGCTCCATTGTACTCAAAGGGGGGATTTCCAGTTTTCAGGAAGTCCCGGCTTTTTCGTCTGCCGGACGGGGCCGTTTTAAGGCCGAAATCAATCCTGAAAAGACAGAAGTGAAATACAAGCTATCCTATGAAGGAATGGAAGGGGATGTTTTCATGGCCCATATTCATTTTGCTCAAGCGGGTGCAAATGGCGGCATTATGGTCTGGTTTTGTGGTGACCCTGATGCGGGGTTTCCGCCGCCTGCGTCAATTACTGTGCCGCTCTGTGGGCCAAAAGAAGACAAGCTTGAAGGCACCTTTTCTGCCGATGACCTTCTGGGGCCGGAAGGCCAGGGTGTTTCACCTGGAGAATTTGAAGCCTTTGTGATGGCGCTTGAAAAAGGACTCGGTTATGTCAATATTCATTCGACCTTACAACCTCCGGGAGAAATCCGTGGTCAAATCCATCGTCGACGTTTTGGATGGTGGGAAGGTCGCGGGAATAACTTTGGTGGCTAAAGCGACTTGAGTTGTTGTTCCTCGTCAATCTCCGCCCGTGCAAGTTGTTCTTTTGATTTGCACGGGCGGTTTTGTTTTAGTTTGGGTTTGATAAAAGTGAGAAAAAGGGCCGAAGCCATGCCCGATGCCCCATAGACCATGCACATGACCATAATCTGATAGCGGACGGCAATCAAGGGCGATATGCCAGAGAGGATTTGCCCCGTCATCATGCCGGGCAGTGAAACCAGACCCACCGCAAAAAGCGAGTTGGTGATGGGGATGAGCGAAGCCTTTAGCGCGATTCCGCGGGCCTTTTCATAGCTTAGGCCGCGTTCCCTTTCCGCCCACATCCGCTCTGCTGCAAGGGAAACACTGTTCATTGCCTGTGAAAAAATCATCCCCGCCAAAGGAATCAAATAACGGGGGCTGTACCAGGGTTTTAGATTCAGCACGCCTTGACTGACCAATAGTAGGGTTAGGCTTCCTCCCAAAAAAATCGCGAAAAAAGCCTTAAAATAAAGATGCCTGCGTTCAAGTTTGACTGTGCGAAGTGCGATCCAACTCGAAGCCACGACCATGAGGGTCAATATACCCAAGACAATGAAAACATTGTCTGATTCAAAAATAAACGCTAAAAAATAGCCGACCAGTAGCAGTTGTGCCAGCATGCGCCCAATGGCGTGTGTGCCTTCACGAAAATCCAAAGACCACTTAAAAAAAATAAACACAACCACGAGGGCTGGGATGAACGCGAGCGCGAGGTTTAAAAAGGGAATGAGTTGAATGCCGTTATTCATATCTCTAATCTGTAAGGTGTGTGTTTATCGTTCAAGCAGGGTTTTAATCGCATGCGCCAGTCTCACCATGCCGGTTTCGATTGTTGTTGTTTCGGCGCAGGAATAGTTTAAACGCAGCGTGTTGAGATGAGATTGATTGATATAAAAAGGGTCTCCTGGCACAAATACCACTTTATCTTTTAAGGCCAGCTCAAATAAATTGAGGGCGGAGGTTTTTTCTGGCAGTCTTAGCCAAAGAAACATTCCGCCTTCTGGGTTTGTGCATGAAATTTCTTTGGGAAAATGCCTGAGAATGCTGTTTCGCATGACTTCTTTCTGTGTGCTGTAGGCCGTCACAATTTTTGCAATATGGGCTTGCAGGTCATTGTCACGAAGATATTGGTGGATGATGCACTGGGCAAGCTGGTTGGTGTGCAGATCCGAGGCTTGTTTGGCAATCACCAGTTTTTGCATGATCGCATCTGATGCGACAACCCAACCGATGCGAAAGCTGGGCACAACAATTTTAGAAAAAGAACCCAGCAAAATGGTGTTGTCTGGTAGTAGTTTATAAAAAGAGCTGTGTTTTTTATGATTGAATTTCAAGTCGCCGTAAGGATCATCTTCGATCAAGAGGGTTTCTGTGCCATTCAGTATTTCCGCGACGGCCTCTCTGTTTTTTTCGGGATAGGTGATGCCTGAAGGGTTTTGAAAATTGGGCACGGTGTAGATGAGTTTTGGTTTTGTCGTGTGCACAAGGGTACGAAGCTTTTCCGTATCCATTCCATCTTCGGAGACAGGCACGGGCAGGAAATGGGGGCGGTAGAGTGCAAAGGCTTGAATCGCGCCGAGATAACCCGGCTCTTCCAAAATCAAGCCGTCGTCAGTATTGAGCAAGACCTTTCCAAGTAAATCGAGGCCCTGCTGCGAGCCGCTCGTAATAAGAATATTCTCAAGTTTTATTGTTAAGCCCTTTTTTTTGTAATGCTGAGCAATCCATTCCCGTAAGCCAATTAGCCCCTCGGACGCGCTGTATTGAAAAAGATCGTTTCCATAAAGCTCAAAGACTTTTTGTGTGGCGGTTTTGATTGCTTCCGTCGGAAAGAGCTTGCGATTGGGCAAGCCTCCTGCAAAAGAAATCATATCCGGCATCAGTGCATCCTTGAGGATTTCACGAATAAAGGATTTGGGCACATTGTTCATGCGATCTGAAAAACGGGGTTTCATTTTTTATGTCCTTAAAAAGTGCATTCAAACCTGATTTTGCTGGGTAGTATAAAGTGATTTATCCCCCTGTACCAGAAGAAAGGGGGGGGGGAGGATTTGCCGTGAGAGATTCAATCCGGATTTTTTCAGATCAATTCGAGCTTTTTGCCGATGGTCTCGAGTTTTTCGAGGGCAAAGGTGAGATCTTCTTTTGAATGTGCGGCCGAGATTTGAACACGGATGCGGTCGCATCCTTCTGGCACGACAGGATAAGAAAAGGCGACGGCGTAAATTCCCGCATCAAACAAGGCCTGAGACATTTTTTTTGCTTGCACAGGGTCACCAATCAGGATGGGAATGATCGGGTGAATGCCACGTTTGATGATGAAGCCGCGTTGATTTAAACCCTCGCGAAAAAAGGCCGTATTCTCCCAAAGCTTTTCACGCAGCATCGATTTTGATGAAATGAGATCAATGGCTTTTTTCGCAGCGGCGGCGATCATGGGGGGGATGCTGTTTGAAAAAAGATAGGGCCGAGAGTGTTGTCGCAGTAAGTCGATGAGCGGTTTTCGACCCGAAGTAAAGCCCCCAGAGGCCCCACCCAGTGCTTTTCCCAATGTGCTGGTGATGAGATCCACACGCCCCATTACAGCACAATGTTCAATACTGCCGCGTCCGCCTTCTCCCATAATCCCCGTGGCGTGAGAATCATCGACCATAACCAGCGCTTTGTATTTTTCTGCCAGATCACATATTTCAGCAAGCGGGGCAATCTCGCCATCCATCGAAAACACGCCATCTGTTGCCACAATACGCAAACGGTATTTTTGTGAATTTTTGAGCAGACATTCCAGATCATCCATATCCATATGTCGATAACGATAGCGTTTGGCTTTGCAGAGGCGAATGCCATCAATGATCGACGCATGATTGAGCGTATCGGAAATGATCGCGTCTTCTTCCGAAAACAAGGTTTCAAACAAACCCGTATTGGCGTCAAAACAAGACGAATAAAGAATCGTCGCGTCCGTTTCTAAAAATTGGCTGACGCGGTTTTCAAGCGACTGATGCAGATCTTGTGTGCCGCAGATAAAACGCACAGAGGCCATCCCGTAGCCTCGTGTTTGTAGGGCATCTATCGCAGCGTCAATGATTTCTGGGTGATTGGCTAATCCTAAATAATTATTTGCACAGAGGTTGAGCATTTCACGGCCTGCCACCTTGATCTGGGCATTCTGTGCTGTGGCAATCAGGTGTTCTTTTTTTTTGAGTCCTTGTTGTTGGATTTCTTTTAATTGTTTTGAAAAAATAGCGGTACTTTGTTCGTTCATGGTTTTCCTGTTTTAGGAAGCTCTGAATAAGTCATGAATTGCTTTTTCAAGGCAAAAATCCCCAGCTTTTTCGTTACGAATCTTGGAAATAGCGGGCTATTTCCCGTAATTTGCGCCTTAAATCTGAAGATTTTATCTCTCGAAAAATTCAACCCAGACTTAATCAGAGCTTCCCTTAGAAAGGGGGAGGTGTAAGGGGCCGTTTTTTTATTTCTTTCAAAAGTGCTGAATTTAAAACCAGCACCACTTTTGCGGCTTTGCGCGGCATGGCTTCCATCAAAGCAAAACCTTGTTCAAAATCATCAAAATCAAGAAAATGGGTTAGAACTGGTCGAGGGTTTAATCGCCCTGATTCAAGCAAGTCCGCCATTTGCCGCCAGGTTTCAAACATGAGTCTTCCGCTGATGCCAAAAAGTCGGATACCTTTAAAAATAATCTGATCACTAAAGTCAATGGGAACAACTGAAGACGGCAGACCAAAGGCGGAAAAGCGTCCCCCCTTTCTCAAAGCATTGAGTCCCTCAGAAATGGCTTGTGGATTGCCGGACATTTCCAGCAGCACATCTGCACCGATGCCATTGCATTCATCTTGGATCACTTGAACAACATCCTCTTTTTGCGTATGAATGACACGATCCACACCCAAAAGTTTTGCAATATCAAGGGTTAAAGGGTTGAGTCCGCTGAGGATGATTTTTTGAGCGCCTGCGGCCCGTGCTACACCTGCGGCAAACAAACCCACAGGCCCATCGCCCAAAATCGCGACGTTTTGATCTTTCACCGGTTCCAGCAATGTGGCATAAACGGCATTGCCGAGCGGGTCTTGGATGCACGCAATTTCAGGTGGCAAATCCGGCGCATTTTTCCAAAGACTGCGCGCCGGGATGACGACGTATTCCGCAAAACAACCATCGCGGTCGATGCCCAATATTTGAAGGTTGTTGCAAAGGTGTGGAATTCCTTTCAAACAGATCGCGCATTTTAAACAGGGGATATGGCTGTCTGCAGTGACGTGGTCTCCGATTTGAAACCGTCGGACGTCTTTTCCCAACGCGACGACATGCCCGGAAAACTCATGTCCGATGATTTGTGGCAAGTGCGTCACCCGTTTACCGGCCCAGGCATCCCAACGGTCTAAATGAAGATCCGTCCCGCAGATGGAGACGATGTCTACTTGGATTAAGACCTCATCTGTCGCAGGTTGTGGTACGGGGGCTTCGATTATTTTGAGCCCCTTGCCTTTTTTGATTTTTGCGATGGCTTTCATTTGCAAGGACACCACTTTCAAATTAAAAAATCTTGAGAAATGTGGGGAAAAATGGAGCGACGCGGCTTTTCCGATCAATAAAAGCCAAGCGCAAATTTGACCGCTTCGGTTTTATCGGGATTCTCTGTAGACCTGTCGTCAAAATGAAGTACAACGATACAGGTCTGGGCCTATTTCCAGATACTTAAGCGTCATTTAGGCAATCCAGTGGGCTTTGAAGTGCCTCTATATTGTGTTGCATCACATGTGTATAAATCTCAGTGGTTTTAACATTGGCATGTCCCAGCAAGGTTTGAAGTACCCGGATATTGACACCGTTTTCCAACATATGTGTCGCGAAACTGTGGCGCAGGGTGTGGCAAGCCACGCGCTTGTCAATATTGGCGCGATCGGCGGCCTGTTTGACCGCCTTTTGAAGACCCGACTCCAATACATGATGTCGCATTTCTCGACCCGATCGCGGGTCTATAGATCTTTTTTTCGCAGGGAAGACATATTGCCAACGGGTTTCGCAGGCCGCGTTCGTCAATTTACGGGCTAAGGCCTCCTGCATGTATACACTGCCAAAACCCGCTTCAAGGTCTCGATGATGAAGCTTGATCACTTCGTCTATGTGGGATTTCAATACATTGCGGATATTTTTCGGCAGGATGGTCGTTCTGTCTTTGCCCCCTTTTCCACCCCGGACGAAGATCTTCTCCTGACCAAAATCAACATCCAGAATACGCAAGCGGATGCACTCCATGAGACGCAGCCCTGAGCCGTAAAGGAGTTTCGCCATTAAGTCATGGGTGCCGTTTATTCTATGCAGAAGGCGCTGCACCTCCTCTTGTGTCAGTACCGTCGGGGGACGTGTTTGTTGTTTTGCCCGGGCGTGAGCAATTTTACCCGCGAGAGGGATATTCAGTACTTGGCGGTATAGAAAGACCAGGGCATTGAGTGCTTGCCGCTGTGTCGAGGCAGACACCTTCCCTTGTTTCGCAAGGCTTGATAAAAATCGTTCAACATGATAAGAATCGAGAGTCTTGGGGTGAGTCTTTCCACCAAAGAAATAAATATATCGCAGTATCCACTGGCAATATGCAGATTCCGTGCGGTAGGCGTAGTGATGGTAGCGCAAAACCTCCCGAACTTGCTCCATTAACTTTAAATCGCGATTTGGGTGAAACTTGGGCTTGTTTTCCATGTTTTTATCTCAATATCACGATAAGCGGAAAATATCAATTAGAATTAAATTTATGGCAACAATTTCCATGTTTAGATATTTAATATAAAAATAAGTGGAAAACTTTCCGTCTACAGCAAGTGATACCATGGAAAATTTTCCACTTATTACACTGTTGTATTTGTCAAAAGCACAAAAAAGAAAATTGATTTTACGGTTTGGGTGGCCC
>CAYVHO010000018.1:0-49090 GCA_964451325.1 uncultured Nitrospira sp.
AGAATAAACCTTTTTAAAATCATTAACTTATGACTCTTTCAGCAAGCCCTAAATAGGTAAGAATATCCTTGTAAACTTCTTCTCTAGATCTTCCCATTAGAAGTTTCCTCATTGACTAAAAATGACGTGGGGTCTGGGGTCGGGGTCTGAGGTCAGGTCTTTAAAATTGCTATTTGGTTTTTCTTATCAAGCAGTCGACTTATTATTGGAAAATGAAGATTGAGATGATCGGGCTCCCCTGCCGAGCAAGCACTGACCAGCCAGTCCGTCCCATATCGTTCTACCATATTCTATTTTCAAAAGTCTCGCCACATGAATAAAAGTATCTGAAGAGATTATTCATGTCAATTTTAAAGACCTGACCCCATTCTTTCATTCTTTTGCGATTTCTGGTTTAAAAGGAGAAATCCCGAATAGTTTTCACACAGTCTGGCGCCGGGTTAGGCATTTTCAACAGGATTATACTCCCACGTCTCATGCGGAATGTTTTTTTCAATATCTGTAATTTGATCAAGCAAATCACACAAAATCTTTTCCTTGCCAAGCATTCCCAAACACCACAAAACATAATTTAACGTGCTAATTTTATCCGATTGTTTTGCGATTGATTTCGCTAATTCATCATTAATTTCGTGTTTTGCCGCGACGCACGCAGACAGATATGAAACGGGGCTTTCTTCTTTCAAGAAGTCTACGGCTTCAATGTTAGACACTGCAACTTTCTTAAGAGCATTATTCTTTATATAAAATCGAATATTCTCATCAGCCCATATTTCATTGAAATGAGGGATTATATTTTCACTGATAGTATTTTTTGACAACACATCCATACAATTGTTATCACGATAAATCTTCCACGACTCCCAGAGTTTATTATCAATGTCTTGGTCGTAAATATCTTGGCAGACTGAATAAGCCCTCTTCCTGTCAGAAAGTTTTCTTGACATAACTTGGTTGTTAAAAAACTCTTTTAACTGTTTTTTGCTAAAGCTTGAGCTAAACTCCTTAATCGCTGCACCTAAAGATATCCTTCTCCGTTTTTCAGATAATTTGAACTCTTTTAACAAGGTTGAAATAAACTCTTTAGGTATTTTCTCGTCCTTCTTTTCTTTCTTTGCGTTTATGTGCTTAATAATGTTGTTTCGTACTTCAGTATCCATGACGTATTGAAAAAAATATTTGCATAAATCAGACATACTAACAGTCAAATAGAAAGCGTATTCAAAGCTGTCTTTGCTTCTGCAATCGCTACCTCCGACTAAAGCCACGATTCTTTTGATTGGATCATTCATTTTTTGCCTAACTTGGTCTTATACGGAAAAAATTCCGTATAAGACTTTACCATATACAGAATTTAGAACATCTGCTCTAAATTCAATCGTTCTTAATTTTTAAGGAAGGGGTTCTGTATGGCACACAGAACGGAAAAAGTCAAAGAGAAATAGGGCTCTAAGTCAGCTCGGCTCTTGGATCAAATGCGCGAAACTTGATAGATGACCTCTGTTGCTTTTGATTGATTTTGGGTCAATTTTTCTAGATTGTTTTTTGGCAGAAGAAAGCGATCGCTTTCTTCCTCACTTAATACAGTTTAAACCCTCAAGACTTCGGGTAGGGCAGAACGCGTTACTTGGCCGAGCGCTGTCAGGGAAAGTGTCTCCTGCCGAAACAAGAGATTGGCCAAATCCTGCAGATCTCTCAGGGAGACCTTGTCAATCTCAGAGACGATCTCTTTCAAGGAAAAATTTCGCCCAAAACAAAGTTCCTCTTTCGCAATACGACACATGCGCGTACTGGTACTCTCCATGCTGAGCATCATACTTCCTTTTGTTTGGTTTTTTGCGCGCTGGAGTTCATCGGCATCAACCCCATCTTGTTTGACTTTATTCAGCATGTTTAACACGACGTCCACAACTTTGGGTGCATTCTGTGGACTGGTTCCGGCATAAACTGTAAACAAACCGCAGTCAAAATAGGATGCGGGTGAAGAGTAGATTGAATAGGCCCAACCCCGGTCTTCTCGGACTTCCTGAAAAAGTCTGGAGCTGGCCCCGCCCCCTAAAATGGTGTTGAGCAAATAAAGGGCATATCGTTTTGGGGAGAGATACGAAAGACCCTCCGTCGCAATACACAGATGCACTTGCTCCAGGGATCTTTTTTTCACTCTGATATGTGAGACCGTTTTAGCGGCCTGTCTTGGTTCTAAACGTGTGCCAGCATTGTTATAATTTCCAAAAGCAGCGGCAAGCTGGGCCATCATCTTCTTCTCATCAAAGCGGCCTGCGATGGCAATCACCATTTCTTTTGGATCATAAGTACGCTTGATGTAAGAGAGAATTTTTTCTCGACTCATTGATGCCACATGCGCTGGTGTCCCGAGAATAGAATGGGCCAGGGCGCTGCCTTTCCATGTTTCTTCAAGATGCAGGTCGTAGACCAGATCTTCCGGGTCGTCCTCAACCATTTTAATCTCTTCAAGGATGACCTGGCTCTCTTTTTTGATCTCAGTCGGATCAAAGAGAGAAGACTGAAAAATATCAGCCAACAGGTCAATCACCGTAGATAAATGTTCGTCCAGGACTTTGGCATAAAATGTTGTGGATTCCCGTGTGGTGAAAGCATTTAGCTCTCCGCCCAAGGCATCCGCGGTCAGGGCCACCTGTTTTGCGGAACGGGTTTTTGTGCCCTTAAAAAACATGTGCTCTAAAAAATGAGAGGTGCCATATTCATCTTCAGTCTCATCCCTTGAACCCACATTGACCCAAAGCCCCATGGAGACGGATTTCACAGAAGGGATGTACTCTGTGACCACCCGGATGCCATTGTCTAATACCTGTTTTACGATCATCTCAATATCCAAACCCAAAAAAGGACAAATGAAAGACCCCTTAAAAACGGCACTTCTTCAAAACCCCTACAATAAAGAGGTCTTACAATGAAATACCCATTAAGGGGTCTTTTCTGTTTCTAAAATAAACGCTATTCTGTTTTGCTGGGTTCTTCTTTTGGCAGTAACTCTTTACGGGAAAGTCTGATTTTTCCCTGTCGATCCACTTCGAGCACCTTCACCTCAATTTCGTCGCCTTCTGTCACTTCGTCTCTGACGTTCTTAACGCGGTGATTTGCCAACTGAGAGATATGAACCAATCCATCGGTGCCCCGTCGAATCTCCACAAAGGCACCAAAATCCATGATGCGAACCACCTTACCGAGATAAACTTTGCCGACTTCGACTTCTTCGACAATCGCATTCACCATCTCCACGGCTTTTTTGGAGGCCTCTTCATCGGCCGATGCGATGTGTATCACACCTGCGTCATCAATATTAATTTTGACGCCGGTTTCTTCGATAATGCCACGGATCACTTTCCCGCCTTGACCAATGACTTCACGCACCTTGTCGGGCTTGACCTTCATGGTGATAATTCGGGGGGCATAGGTGGACAGGTCTTCACGGGGGGATGCAAGTGTGGCGACCATTTTATCCAAAATATACAAACGGCCTGCTTTGGCCTGATCCAAGGCCTTTTTCATGACCTCGGTTGTAATACCACCAATTTTAATGTCCATTTGAAGGGCTGTGATGCCATCCGCCGTTCCGGTGACCTTAAAATCCATGTCTCCGAGGTGATCTTCAACCCCGAGAATGTCCGAGAGAATTTGAACCTGCTCGCCTTCTTTGATTAAACCCATGGCAATACCAGCTACGGGTTTTTTAATCGGAACTCCAGCATCCATCATCGCCAAGGTTCCAGCACAAACAGTCGCCATCGAAGAAGAACCATTCGACTCCAAAATTTCAGACACCAGACGAAGTGTGTAAGGAAAATCTTCTTTCGTGGGAAGGACGGGTCTGAGCGCACGTTCGGCCAAAGCGCCATGACCGATTTCACGTCTGCCAGGGCCACGCATGGGACGGGCTTCCCCTACGGAGAAAGGCGGGAAATTGTAGTGCAACATAAATGATTTTCGGGATTCCCCCTCCAGACTGTCGATGCGCTGTTCGTCATCCGAGGTGCCTAAGGTCAAAACCGACAGACTCTGTGTTTCTCCCCGTGTAAAAAGGGCCGAACCATGTGTTCTGGGTAAAACACCGGGCTCACAAGTAATCACACGAATATCGGTGGTACTGCGACCATCCACCCGCACCCCTTTGTCGATAACCATCTGTCGCACCTCGCGACGTTCCAGTTCATGAAAAATGGTTTTAATTTCCTTAATTTTGTCTGCGTCCGACGCATCAAGGGGACTTATTTTTTCAGAAAGAATGCCATTCAGTGCGGCTTGTCGGTCGGCTTTATTCGGAATAGCAACCGCCGTTTTAATCGCAGGCGAAAGTTCCTGATCCACTGCCGCCGACAATTCAAGATCACGCGGAATCACAGGAACTTCGCGTTTTTCCTTGCCTGCTTTTTCACGCAGTGCATTTTGCAGATCAATGACTTTGCGAACCACCTCGTGACCAAATTGAATGGCCTCTAAAATGATCTGCTCAGACAATTCGTTCGACCCGCTCTCAACCATCATGACGGCATCCGCTGTTCCAACGACGACCAAATCCAGCTCGCTTTCTTCAAGCAGGTCTGAAGCAGGGTTGATGACAAAAGCACCTTCGACCCGACCCACACGCACCGCTCCAATGGGTCCGTTTAAGGGAATATCCGAGATGGTCATTGCAGATGAAGCACCAATGATGCCCAGGATGTCGGTCACAGAACCTTTATCACTCGACAAAACCGAGGCGATAATTTGTGTCTCAAAAAACCAGCCTTTTGGCAACAAAGGCCGGATGGGACGATCAATGAGACGGCAGGTCAAAATTTCCTTCTCACCCAGACGGCCTTCCCGCTTGAAAAATCCTCCTGGGATTTTCCCTGCAGCATAGTTCTTTTCCTGGTAATCGACCGTTAGGGGTATAAAATTCACATCTTTGGCCACCTTTGCAGCAACTGCAGTGACCAGGACGACACTCTCGCCATACTGGAGCAATACAGCCCCATCTGCTTGACGTGCCATACGTCCTGTTTCAAGTGATAATGTTTTTCCGCCGATTTCGGCTTCAACACGATGCATCATTATCGAAACTCCTTTTCCTTTATTTTTCAATCTCTTGGTCAATAAAAATCAAGGGCGGAAAAGCACAGAACGACAATGATCGTGCAACAAACCCAGGAACAGGATTCCTTGCGCCATCATTGCTTTTCTGTGCTCTCGCCCAAGCGGAGGTCTTACCTTCGCAGACCCATTTTTTTTACAATGGCCCGGTAACGGCTTACATCATTTTTTTTGAGATAATCGAGTAATTTACGTCGCCGGCCGACCATGTGCACCAAACCTCTTCGGGAATGGTGATCTTTTTTATGTACATCGAAATGATCCATCAAGCCCACGATTCTGCTGGTCAAAAGGGCAATCTGTACTTCTGGAGAACCCGTATCTCCTGCGTGTGTCGCATTGTCTTTGATAATCGCTTCTTTGGTTTCTTTTAACAATGACATTTATTTATCCTCCCCCTTATTTAGGGTTATTGAGGTTGGGAAACAGAAAAACACTGAGACCGTTTCATGATCATTCAGCATCCACCGTCACCCAACACGGTCTTAATTTTAAAAAAGGGCTCTGAAGAAACCCCTTCTGCTGCATGTAGCTCTGAATCTCGAAGTGCCTGAGCAATGGCAATCAGATGCCCATCCGCATCTAAAAAACGAAGTGCATCCCCTTTTTTGAAAGCATCATTTTTGTCCAAAGCCGACATAGAAAGCTGTACTCCATTTAAAAGACGCTTGCAGGCCACCCCACTCACACAAAGCGCGGGCAAAGCACTTAAAACGGTATTGGCCGGATAAACCACCTTTTCCCATTGGGCACTCCGGCAATGCCCTGAAAGATGCTCCAGATCAAGCGCATCGTCAATAGAAAACGGACCTGCCTGAATCCTGCGGAGCGAAAGTAAATGCGCCCCCACCCCGAGTTTCCGACCAATATCAACACACAAGGTTCGAATATAGGTTCCCTTTGAACAATGCACACGAAAGGCAATATCACCTCCATGAGAGGCCAGGAGGTCAATGGAAAGGATCTTCACCTCACGCACAGGCCGCTCAATTACCTTTCCGCTGCGTGCCAGCTTATAAAGGGGAACGCCTTTGATTTTGATCGCAGAATACATGGGCGGTTTCTGTAAATACGGTCCCATAAAAGACGATAGCACGTCAAGGATCTCTGGCTCTCCCCCTTCAGATTTTAATTGATCCGGCACGGGGCATGTCTGAGTGATCTCACCACTGGCATCTTCGGTATCCGTCTCTTGTCCCAAACGCAGCACGGCATCGTAGGTTTTATCCGCATCTCCAAGCAAGGACGCAAGCTTCGTCGCTTTTCCAAAACAAAGGGGCAATACCCCGGTCGCATCAGGATCGAGTGTCCCCAAATGCCCCACACGCTTTATGCCCAAAAGGCCACGGACTTTGGCAACAACATCATGAGACGTCCAACCGACAGGTTTATCGATATTCAGAAATCCACCCACAAAAGCTTCTGAAATTGCGCCTTCGCGAAGCTGAGAACGCATCTGACTCATTTAAAGCCTTCCAAAGGGGAATGAGACCCGGAACTATTTTCTTTGGAATCAAGGTCTGTTTGAACATGCAAAGACTCAATGACCCCTAGAAGGTGAGAGACTTTCTCCGTGACTTGATCCACCACAAAAGTGAGCGCGGGCATTCGGCGTAAAGAAAGCCGTCGCGCCAGTTCACCCCGCACAAAACCTGCGGCTTTTTTCAATGCGGCAATCCCTTTTTTATCATCTTGTTTTTCTTGAAAACAGACATAGATACTTGCGTTACGAAAATCACGTGAGATATCAACCCCGGTTACCGTCACAAAACCAATACGGGGATCACGGACCTTTTTTGTCAGAATATCGGCAACCTCTTGTTTGATCAAATCGGCCATTCGATCCGAACGCACACCCTGCAAGTTTTTACCATCGGGACCAATCACTAAAAAAACTCCAAGCGGTGTTCAAGCACCTCAGCTTCTGGACAAGAGGCAATTTGAGTAAAGACCCGATCTAAGATCGAATTAACCATTGTTTGATCATTTGAAAGGGTGGTCACACCCAAGACGGCATACTGCCAACGGTTTAAGGCATCCACCTCCGCAATCACAACATTAAACCTGTTTTTAACCTTACTTTTGATGCTTCTGAGAACCTGTCGTTTTTCTTTTAAGGAATGGCTCTGAGGAATATAGAGTTCTAAGGTGCAAAGTCCGAGGGTAAAGCCTTTCATGGATTGAACAGCAGAAAATTGCAAGGAGAGAAAACAGCCGCTCTCAAGATAAAACCCCGATTATTTGGTTTCGAGCTTGGTTGCAATTTCGTCAAAGACAAACAATTCAAAAATATCATCCACTTCAATATCATTAAAACCTTCAATCCCGACACCACACTCATAACCTGATTGCACTTCCTTAACGTCATCCTTAAAGCGACGCAATGAAGCCAACTTTCCGTCAAAAATAACATTTCCCCCTCGAATGACACGGACCCCCGCACAATTTCGAGCAGCAACACCTTCCTTAACGTATGCACCGGCAATCACGCCCTGCTTCGGAACACTGAAAATCTGTCGCACCTCAACGCGGCCCAGGATCCGCTCTTTCAAGGTCGGGGCCAAGAGCCCTTCCATCGCCGCACGCACGTCGTCAATCAGGTTGTAAATAATGGAATAAAGCCGCAGCTCGACTTTTTCCCGATCTGCCAAATCACGGGCTTTAGACTCAGGACGAACATTAAATCCAGCAACAAACGCACGAGAGGCGGCAGCCAACATCACATCTGACTCGGTAATACCACCGACACCAACATGAATGACCTCTAATTTAACCGCATCTGTGCTCAATGCTTCCAAGGCTTCACGGATGGCTTCAGCAGAGCCCTGAACGTCCGTCTTGATAATCACCTTTAAGACTTCCGCCACACCATCCTTTAATTCATTGAAAAGATCATCCAGCGTGGTTCTGCTCACCTTAGACAGCTTGCTTGCCCGCTCCCGCTGGGCGCGCGAAGACGCGACATCCTTTGCAATCCGTTCATCCGCAACGACAATAAAGGTATCCCCCGCCTGCGGCACCCCATCCAAACCAATCACCTCTACCGGGGTCGAGGGAGCGGCAGACTTGACCTTTTTCCCTTCGTCACTGATTAAAGCCCTGACCTTGCCGTAATGAATACCCGAAACAAAGGCGCTGCCAACAGACAATGTGCCTTCCTGAACCAAGACCGTCGCAACAGGACCACGTCCTCTTTCAATCTTGGCTTCTACGATGACACCCCGCATGGATTTTTTGGGGTTGGCTTGTAGTTCTAAAATTTCAGACTGTAACAAAATCATTTCCAACAGGCTGTCCAGTCCTGTTTTTTCCTTGGCGGAAACCTCAACAAAAATAGTGCTGCCCCCCCATTCTTCCGGGATCAACTCATATTCTGACAAGGCCTGCTTCACACGATCCGGGTTAGCATCGGGCCGATCCATCTTATTGACCGCGACAATAATCGGTACTTCGGCGGACTTGGCGTGGTTGACCGCTTCAACCGTCTGAGGCATCACCCCATCGTCAGCAGCAACAACCAGAACAACGATGTCTGTCACTTGAGCCCCTCGCGCACGCATGGCTGTAAAAGCCGCGTGTCCCGGTGTATCCAAAAAGGTCACGGGCTTGCCTGCTGCAGAAACCATGTAGGCCCCGATATGCTGGGTGATTCCTCCAGCTTCCCCTGAAGTCACCTTTGTTTCACGAATTGCGTCTAAGAGAGAAGTCTTCCCATGATCAACGTGTCCCATAATGGTAATGACGGGTGGACGAACCATTAAATCGGCAGGATCGTCTGGAGTACTACCCATCAAAAGCTCTTCTTCCGTCTTATCTGCAACCACTTCGGTTTTGACTTCAAAAGCATCGGCGATGAGCGTTGCTTCATCCAAATCAATGGCCTGATTGATGGTCGCCATCTTCCCCAGCTCCATCAATTTTGCGACAATACTGGTCACTTTCTGCCCAATCAACTCTGAAAACTCTTTGACGGTCAAACCTTCATAAATTTTAATGACTTTTCTTCTGGGTTTTGCAACATCAACTGCCGGGCCATGGCCTTTTCTTGATGATTTTCGGTCTTCTCTTCGATGAATGGGCTTAAAATCCTGCCATTTTCGCTGATCGCCCTGCGCACCTGAATTTCCACCAGAAGCATTCCACTTCACCCGTTTTGCACGTTTCGGTTTTTCCTTGGCCTTTTCTGTTACCGCTTCGGGCTTTTCTTTTTTCTTTTCCCCTACCACTGCAGTTTTCGAATCTGAAGGAGAAGGAGACGCTTTTTTCTGGACAATCTCCTCTATCGATTTTTCTGGCGGCACAATCGGAGAAGTAGGTTCTTTCGGTTCAGATAAAGAGGGTGGTTCGAGCTTGGCTTCTTCCGGCACCGGCACAGACTCGACTTGCTCTGCCACAGGCAGGATCTCTGATTCAGGGGTCGTGGAAACGGCAGTTTCCTCGCCAATGGTTGAGGGGGGGGGCATCGGCTCAAGCGGCTTGTCTTCAGCAGGGGCCTCCGACTCAGGAGAAACAAGCACTTCGACAGGAGGCGCAACACGTTTTTTTCTCAGAACAAAACGTTTTTTAGGCGGCTCCGCAGGTGGGGGATCGACCTTCTTTTTTGACTTCCCTTTTTTCACCGGGGTCTTGGCTTTCGGAAGATCCTTTCGTCTCATGACGGCTTGAACATCATCTTCTGTCAATGTGCTCATATGGCTCTTGACTTCAATGTCCATTTGTTTAAGGACCTTAATCAACTCTTTCGAGGGGATGGCTATTTCCTTGGAAAGCTCAAAAACTCTCATTTAATCTTAGTCTTCCGGGGTATCTTCAGCCGCTGTGAGGGCTTCAGGGTTTTCAGGGTTGGCCGAAGGATTGGCCTCTACTTGTTTTGCAACAAAATCCAGGTGCTCATTTGCATTCTTAATCAGACGCAAAGCCGTCTTCGAACCAATCAAAGGCAACTCTGACAAGGTCGCCTCATCCGAGCCAGCCAATAATGCGACACTTGTGATCTCATGCGCTTTCAGAATATCGGCCATTTTTTCACCAACACCTGGCAAATCAGACAAATCAAACTCCTCTTCGCGTTCCGAAAAACGCTGAGCCTCAAGGACTTCCTCTTCTTTTTGAAGATCATGCTCACGGGAAATCGCATCCGAAATTTCCTGATCCCGCTCTTTAGCACGTTCACTTTCGTATTCGGTTTGATTGATGATATCGATTTTCCAACCGGTCAGCTTTGAAGCCAGACGCACATTCTGACCTTTTTTCCCAATTGCCAAGGACAACTGCTGCTCAGAAACCACGACAAGTGCCGATTGCTCCAACTCATTCACGCCCACCTTATCCACAACAGCAGGACTCAAGGCTTCGCCCACGTAGGTACGCGGATCATCCGTCCAAGTCACGATGTCTATTTTTTCACCCCGCAACTCTCGAACAACCGACTGCACACGAGAACCTCTTACGCCGACACAGGCTCCGACAGGATCCACTGAAGATTCAGTCGAATAGACGGCAATTTTCGTTCTGTCTCCCGGCTCACGCACAACACCTTTGATGATAACGACACCTTCACCGATTTCGGGCACTTCCATTTCAAATAATTTTGCGACAAATTCGGCCTTACCACGCGACAAAATAACCTGCGGTCCTCTCGAAGAAAGCCTCACTTCAGACAAATACGCACGAATGCGGTCTCCGCGACGGTAACTTTCTCTTGGAATCTGCTCAGAAATCGGCAGCAATGCTTCTGTTTTTCCAAGCTCGACAATATAATTACGTCGCTCCTGTCCTAAGATCATGCCACTGATAATCTCTCCGACTCTGACCGAATATTCACGATGCACGGCCTCCCACTCGGCCTCACGCACACGCTGGAAAATGACCTGCTTTGCGGTTTGAGCGGCAATCCGCCCCAAATCCTCCATCTCAAGCAGGGAACCGATTTCATCTCCCTCTTCCGCCAGCTCGTCCAATTCACGGGCTTCGTCCAGCGAAACCTCGGTCTGAGGGTCACTCACCTCTATGACAACGGTTTTAAGAGAAACGGCCTCAATTTCGCCCGAATTTCGATCAAGCCGAACTTCAACATTTTCACCTACGCCATAGCGTTTTTTTACCGCGGAAACCAATGCGGACTCAATCGCGCTGACGATTGTTTCACTTTCAATCCCTTTTTCACGGCCAATCTGATCGACAATGGCCAGCAGTTCACGACTCATCTTTGTTCAACCTTTCCCCTTTTGCCCAAGGGCGAACTCAAGCTCAAGACAGGCCTTGGCAACCTGATCAAAAGGAATTCGCATTGTATCTCCCTCGTCCGTCGTCATGAAAACCGCATCTTCCCTAAAATCATTCAGACGACCAATAAAAACCTTTTGTTTTTCAATTTTTTCGTATGTTTTAACTTTTATTTTTTGACCCACGTAACGCAGAAAGTCAGCCTCATGCCGGAGTGGACGATTCAAACCCGGAGACGAAACTTCCAGGATATAAGCCTCTGGCATGGTCTCGTCAACATCTAAGGCAGGACCAAGCAAACGACTCAATTTTGAACAATCTTCAAGGGTGACACCGGACGCTTTATCAATAAAGATCCGCAGTTGTTTACCAGAGATTTGCAAGTCGAACAGCTCTAGCCCAAGAGAACGAAGATAGGGCGCAGCAAGGGCCCTAATCCGTTCAGTCAAAGACATTCCATTTGTGGGACGGCTTTGATCTGATGAATCAAGCAAAGAAGTCGTCAATGCCACAGCCTCAGCGATGGGGTGCTCCAAACGGGACAACATGAGTCGTCTCTAAAAATAAAAAAGTGGGCGAAATTCGGCCCACGAACAGGAATAACCTAAAACCAAAATTTTATAGCACAGTCTCTATCTGAAAGCAAGATCACAGATATTTTTAGAACTTCAGTGAGCTTAATTTTAGAGCGCTGGGAGTCTGCCTCGCTACGATCCCCTAAGTCTGACAGGCTCCTAGAATAAAAAGACTAGCGCTTCTGGACATAAGACTGGAAGGCTTTATGTAAGGCTTGTGTTGTTTTTCCTGGGAATCCCTGCCCCACAGCAGTCTCATTAAGGTGAACCACAGATAAGACCTCTATCGTCGTACTGGTCAGAAAAATTTCATCTGCCGTATCAAGATCCTTAAGAAATAAGGGGGCTTCACACATTTCAAATCCAAGGCGAAGGCCAAGAGACAACACCACTTCTCGTGTAATACCGGACAAAATATAGGGCCCTTTGGGCGGCGTCAGAACACGGCGATTGAAAACAGCAAATAAATTGCTCGCAGCACCTTCCATGACCTTGCCCTCTCGGATAAAAACCGCTTCAAACGCCCCGGCGCGGGCCGCTGCTTCTTTCGCCAGGACATTCGGCAGCAGATTAAGCGATTTCACGTGACATTTAGACCAACGAATATCTTCGGTCGAAATAATCGAAACGCCGACTTCACGTATCTCTTGTGGGATTTTTTTTGTTTCACGAAAGGTCATCACCCATGTCGTCCGGGCAGTATCTGGATACACATGATTTCGTGGTGCATCCCCACGTGTTAATTGGATATAGATCTGAATGTCACTAAAACCACATTTTTTACAGCCCAAGTGAATCGCAGCTTCCAGGGCGGGCAAAGAAGCAGGCATGAGAATATCAATCTCTGCTGCACTGAGCTGCAAACGGCTTAAATGTTCCCCCAATCCAAAAACGGCTTTCCCGTAAGTTCGAATGACCTCATACACCCCATCGCCGAACTGAAATCCTCGGTCCTGAATCGAAACCACAGCCTCAGATAAATTACTCCAAGTCCCATTTACAAATGCAATTTCAGACATACTTCCCTTTCAAAAACCCACGATTAACGCTTCTTTTAAGCTTGAGAATAACTGCAAGCCATTTGTTAAATAAGCATTTCTTCCGATAATGATGTGCCCGATTGAAAGCGTTTCCCCGAGAGCAAGGAGAGATCGATGTGTTTATAGTCTCCCTGCAAAATAAGCTCGGCTAAGGCCTGACCCGCCGCATAAGACTGCATCACACCGTGCCCTGAAAACGAATGCGCCTCGAAGACATTTTTAAGCCCTGAAACAGCGCCAATAATCGCATGATGATCAGGAGAAATGCCGTAGAGACCGGCCCAGCCTCCGATCAATTTCAAACGATCAAAACAAGTGCCTCTGGCTGCAAGGCGAGGCCAAATTTCTGCCATGAAATAGTTTTCGCCTTCATAATCAAAGCGATAGCCTACGGCTTCGGAAGCCACGGCGTAACCTGCAAGTAGATTTCCGGCCTCATGATGGAAGTAGAGACCGCTTGTATCCACCATCATGCCATAGGGCGATAAATCTGCCTCATGGCAATGCAGCACTGCCACTTGCCTTCTGATCGGAATTGCAGGAATTTCTCGACCATATAAACGGGCCACTTCTGGCGCCCAGGCCCCTGCTGCGTTGATCAAGGTGTGCACCCTAATGTCTTCGTATTCTGATTCAGGCGACAAGTCCTGTTTTCTTAAAAAGGCTTCCACGGACGCCTCCGAATCCATCTGCCGCAAACGCACGGAACGAATGCCCGTGTCGTCCAGACAGACTCGATCAACGATACGATGATCCAACCAGTCAATGACATCGGAGGGAATCCGGCTCCGATAATGGTGTTTCAGGAGATTAGGGTTAATGAGGCCATCTTTTGGCGAAAAAGTAGCGCCTGCTACACCTTCAAGTCGATCTAAAAAGGGAAATTGTGCCGTAATTTCAGAGGGTCTCAGCGGAAATACCTCACAGCCTGAGCGCTGCCAGAGATCGACACGTTTTAAAACCTGTTCCCAGGCCAAAGCCTCAGACAACCAAAGATAACCTTTTTGCTGAAAACCCACCTCAGCCGCCACACCTTCGTAATAGTCAATCGAAGCCTTAGAAAGCGCGATATTGACAGGGGTCACCCAAGTCGCGCGGACCCCACCCGCGTTGCGCTCGGAGGAACCCCACTTGCCACTTAAATCACAATCAACAACTGCAATACCGCTTGCACCCATGGCGGAGAGGGCCATGGCGATGCTGCTGCCGATAATCCCGCCGCCCACAATGAAATACTCATATGATCGTGTCATCAAGAACCGCTTTAATTGAAGAGGGTTAAGAGAACAAGAGGGTTCGGTTTTTAAAAACCAGGATTTTGCGATTCAAGTGACGCCAAATCGCCCGCGCAAGCACGACTTTTTCTAAATCACGCCCCTTTCGCACATAGTCGTCCACAAGATCGGTATGGCTCACCGGAACCACATCTTGTTCGATAATCGGGCCACCATCCAATTCTGCGCTTACATAGTGGCTGGTCACGCCAATGATTTTCACACCCCGCTCATAAGCCGAATGATAGGGTTTTGCCCCTGGGAATGCAGGCAAAAAAGAATGATGAATATTGATAACGCGATGTGGATAATGACGTGTAAAGTCAGCACTTAAAATTTGCATGTAACGGGCGAGCACAACAAATTCAATCTTGTATTTTTTGAGTAAAGCGAGTTCTGTCGCTTCCTGTTCCGGTTTATTGGTTTTTGTAATGGGAATACAGTAAAAATCGATGCCCACATTTTTTGCAACGTTTTCCAGTTCGGGATGATTACTGATAATAAGCGGAATCTCCACTTGCCATTCTCCGGCCTGATATCGTGAAAGAATGTCATAGAGACAATGTGAATGTTTTGAAACAAAGACGGCCATTCGAGGTTTTTTGTTTGAAAGGAAAAAAGACCAGGACATTGCAAAAGGTTTGGCCAGTATTGTTTCGAATTGTGTTTCAAATTGATCGGAGGGGATTTCAAATCCGGCAAGATCCCATTCTACACGCATGAAAAAATGATTGTCTATGGGCTCAACATGCTGCTCCAGCCCGATAATATTACCCCCATTTTCACGGATAAAAGTCGTCACCGAAGCAATCAGACCCTTTTGATCCGGACAAGAAATAAGCAATATCCCAGAGACAGTGCTCGTATTTTCCATTCTGCATCATCCTTCATATTTATTTACGGAAACATTCTGCTTGAAGATAGGCATTTCGCTTTCGAGATGCAAATATTTTTTAGAAACTTCCCCTCAAGCCGTCCTAAGCTCAAATAAGTAAAACATATCTCAAACCTGCGAACTTGTTGAACTCATCCTGAGATTTTAGATCTGCTATTATGCAGCACATGAATACATTTGATGTCATGGTCATCGGGGCGGGTAGCGCAGGCCGCTATGGGGCAAGAACCGCAGCCGAAAAAGGGGCAAAGGTCGGACTGGTAGAGACCGGGCCTTTTGGGGGGCTCTGCATTCTAAAGGGTTGTATGCCGACAAAGGCTTATTTGCGCTCGGCAGAGTTGGTGGGTTTGATCCAGCGTGGGCCCGCTGTAGGTGTTTACACCGAGGGCAAGGTTCGTATCGATTTTGAACACATCAAAAAACGGAAAGATGGTCTTATTGCAGAAATGGCCCACTACGCCAAAATGGGCATTACCGGAGAAAAAAACATCACGCTACTCACAGGCTCCGCCCGATTTTTATCTCCCGAAAAAATGCAAGTGGGTAAAACCGTCTATGCCTGTGAAAAATACTTAATCGCCACCGGATCAAAAGAAACCATCCCACCCCTGCCCGGTCTACAGGAAACAGGTTTTGTGACCAGTGATGATGCACTCAGTATGGAAACACTTCCCGATTCACTCATTCTATTGGGTGGGGGTGTTGAAGCCCTTGAATTCGGGCAATTCTTCCACCGAATGGGGGTAAGAACCACGATCATCCAGCGCAGCGCCCACCTGCTGAGTGCGGAAGATTCCGATGTGGGCAAATGTTTGGGCGAAATTTTTAGGAAGGACGGGATCGCACTCTACACGGGAACTGCAATCAAACACGTCGAAAGAAAAGGCGGTCTTAAATGTGTGTCCTTTGAGCATGAAGGGCAAAACGTCCTGGTCTCCGCTTCAGAGATTTTAGTCGTCACGGGACGCGCGGGTAATGTCGCTGAACTGGGGCTTGATGCCGCTGGAGTGAAAACACATCAAACCGGAATCCTCGTAAACGAATACCTGCAAACCAGCAATAAAAATATTTACGCGGCAGGAGATGTCACCGGGATAAACCTTGTTGTGAATGTTGCAACCCACCAGGGCCGCGTGGCCGGATCGAACTTGATGCAAGGGCCAAATGAAAAAGCCGATTATCGTGTCATTCCCGTTGCGGTGTTTACGGATCCACAATATGCAAAAGTCGGCCTCTCGGAAAAAGAAGCCATCGCCCAGGGCATTGCAGTGCAGGTCGGGAAATACCCTTTTGATGATCTGGGAAAAGCCATCGTCACAGATCAGACCGAAGGGTTTATCAAGATTTTGGCCGATGTCAAAAGTGGCGAAATTCTAGGGGTGCAAATTGTGGGCGCGGAAGCCTCAAACCTCATCCATCAAGCCGCGATTGCCATGCATTATCACGCCACGCTACAAGATTACGCGAGTATCGCTCACATTCATCCCACCCTGGCTGAGATCATGCTTTATCTCGTTGACGACATGCTGGGAATCGACTGAAACACCGCTTGAAAATCACCACGGTGTCAGCTTGAGACGCTGTGGTGCGCTGGTGAATGTTCCATTTTTCTTTCCGGTTTTGATTGCATTGCCCTTTTGATCAAAGAGATGAACATCCAATTGATAATTGTCCGGGTCGATGTTGATGCGACAGTAATTATCGGCTTGCGTAAAACCCCAGGCGGTGTAATCCATCACGCCATTGCCTTCTGAAAGTGCAAAGGTATCCCGGTTTGCGGGGTTTGTGGAATCATGCACAATATCCGAAGGATTCCCATCCGCAAAAGGAAAGGGCCAATAAAAGGCCGAAGAAGTAATATTGTAGGCTTTGAGGTGATCGGCTGGCCCATCCTGAAAGTGCATTTCACAGACATTGCCACAATGCACATCCCCACTCAAAAGAACAAGATTTTCAATCTTATTCTCGACGATAAAATCAAGAATGGCCCGACGTGTATTGGGAAAAGCCGGCCAGGAATCACTGGCTTCTTTATTTTTGTAGCCCTTACGGGTTGAACGCACAGGGTTTGGTGCAAAGACACTGGCGGACACGACAAATTTTGGCGTATTGCCCCGCATCTCCTGTTGGGTTTTTAGCCAGTGCAGGAAACGCTCCAACTGGCCTGGTTCGGTAATATGCTGTGCTGGACGACCCAGAAGGTGATTATCATCTAAACCGTCTTGTTCATCCTGAAAACGTTGCGTCCGAGTATCCAATACAAAAAAGGGATAGCCCTCACACAGAAAATCATAGTAGAGCAAAGCCGTTTGTGGATTATGCAAAGCTTCTTCTGTGGCAGAAAGCCGTTTTTTTTCAGGAGGTGGGGCGCAATTATTCCAAGAACGCGGGCCGTGACTCCACTGATAACTCATGTAGGCATCAATCGCGAGATTAAAGAGGACGCGTTTATCCTTATTTTTCATACGATCTTGTGTCCAGTTATCCTCAATTTCGTGGTCATCTAATGTCATGTAAGTTGGAATATGTCGTAAAAATTCACGCATATTTCTGGAACCGAAAGCGGTGGCATAACGTTCTTGAAATTCTGCATACGTATCTGCCAATAAAATTGGAATATTACGTCCCAACACATCCGCGTAAATTTGATCCCCCACCATCAAAGCAAAGGCCACTTCCGACCCATGTTTTTGCAACATCGGCCCAAAAATCCGGTCTGATTCTTTTCGTTTCCAAAGCAAACCCGGATAACGACAGGATCCCAAGAGAAAACTCATTGCCGTATCCGGTTTGCCATCATCAGGCGGCTCGGCATAGGTTTTGAAATTTGCTTCAACATAGGCCTGCGGCATGCGGTTAAAAACATCTTCCCAGCTTGAAGGTTCAGGCAATCTTTCGATTAAGGTGTCATCCGAAACATCGTAATCATTGTCAAAGGCATCATCAAGAGAAAGGGTTGCCAATCGCACCCGGTAGGATGTTTCAGATTCCAAGGCTTTCGGGGCTTTTCCGCGTGCACGCTTTTTTAAACCCAACTCAGCACCCAGATTAAAGGTCCCGGTACGATTGTATTCTCGGTGTAGACGGAAATATGAAAGCGAATCCGTATCGATTTTGCCATCGGCTTTGACAATACCAATCAAACCCAAAGTCCGTCGACCCTCAGACTGTTTTTCATCTGCGTTGTCCGGGTTTGCCGCCGAGATCCAAAGACGACAGGATTGATGGGTGGTGTGACCCACAATAGGGCCCAAAGATGGTTTTCTCAAACTACTCATGAAATGCCCCTCCTAGAGATCATTCAATCACTTTTTTTGGGAAGACTGTCGGTCTGGGTTCCCTTTTTTTTGTCGTAGCTGCGCATCCCTGCGATTCCGAGCATCCCCGTAATCACGACCATCAATTGATCTGCCTCCAGTACAGGAGGGGGTTCAAGATCTCCGGGAACCCACCCATTGGCTTGAAAAAACTTCCACCCCCAGGTCAATAAGGGATAGAGCAAAAACTGATAGGCCATGGCTGCACCACCGACCCAACCCATAAAAGGACGCCAGCCTGCCACAAAGATGCTTTTGTGCTGCGCTTCCGCTTTATTGATTTCAAGTTGACCCTTAACCAAATCGGCATCAATTTTTTTTTCGTCGAGGGCAATTTTGAGACGTTCTTCGTCCGAGGTAAAAAGATCGTCGGCCACCTTGCCGACACCACCAATAATCTCTCCGATACTGCCAATGCCCAAAAAACTCATGTCAGCCCCTTTATTGTTCGGTTAATCCATCCCAAAAGGAATTTATTTTGCGAGCGGTTGCGGTTGCAAATCTCCGCATAACGCGTCACTTTCGTCAACGCGTATTTGAGAATAAAGACCTCAGGGTCTTGTTTGTTCACTTTTTTGATTGTATTGGGGCCAATAATGCCATCAGGCACGGCGCCAACAACAAGCTGCACCAATTTTGAGGCCGTTTTTACCCCTGCATTGACCGCAAAATCAAAGATGGTTTCTGCAACATTCTGATCACTGATGTCTTCACCCTTAATGCGGCCCCAAAAATTCTTTTCATAAAACGCACGAACGGCTTCAGAAAGCGCTGGATTGTCCATATCGCCTTGATCAAGATAGCGCCACCCACCCCAATTGGGGTGGAATTTCCGGGCAACGCCTGCATAGGTCTGTCCACCGCGATCTCCCGCGACCTCGTGCAGGACATAACCCCCTTCGTTGCGTATCATTTTTTCAAAAGCCGGACCAAATGCTGTCATCGGAAGCCCCTCTCAATCTCTCGGTTAATATGATCAACTAAGCCCAAGAACCTGTCGGTCTCCTCGAAGTCTCCGTGCGGTGCCGCTCAAAACATTGAAGACGCGGCGCGACGGGGATTCGGGGTTATTTTAAGTAAGATCGGGGAAAAATACCTTTGGAGGGAGGAGGAAAAACCCAGAGCTAAAGTCCCTCAGGTATACCCCTATGAAAGATATACAGAATATAGGTTCAAATTGCAAGATACGCCCACCCATAAAATACCCAGACCTCCAATTAGACCTTCGGATAAATTTAGGATTGAGCGCCCCCTTTTGTAATAGCATCTCTCTTTATTTTCTGTTGACAACACGGTTAAATTAGCTATGATTATGGTTGTAGAGCTTTTGCTTTTTGAGGGATTTAACCCTCTCTCATTTCATGAACAATCTTCGTGTGGGTGTGAACATGTTGCATTCCAAGCCTTTGTTTTTTTTAATTTTTTTTTCTTTTTTTATCACAGTCGCAATGCCCTTGACGACACGTGCCTCGCTCTCCATCTGGGGTTTTGAAGACCCTCAGAAACCCTCAAGCTCCGATGCCACGTCACAAACAAACGACAAAGTCCTGGAATCTGAAGGCATTTCAAACCGCGACGAAAAAAACATAGAACAAAATGACGTAGACACTTTTGAGGAAATTTCATCGGAAATTGATGCCAACATGGGTATTGCAGTAGACACCCAAGCAGTCTCTGGTGACGAAAAAGAAACCGTTCCCACACCCACAGAGATCGAAAATACCTTTTCGAGTGATGGTCTTTCAGTTGAAGCCTTCTCCGATTTAATTGAGGCCGCGAATCACAAAGAAGCGGTCAATCAGGACACCGAGGAAGAGAGCACCCCCTTAGATCTCCCCGCCGAAGTCACTTACGATATGCCCGTGGTTCCAGAAAATGTCCATGTCAAAAAATACATGACCCTTTTTCAAAATCGACTTCGCCCAAACTTTGAAATCTGGTTGGCACGCTCCGGTAAATATGCAGAAATGATTCAAAACGCGCTTCGGGAAAATGATCTGCCCGAAGACCTGCTGTATCTCGCACTGATTGAAAGTGGTTTTAATCCAAAAGCCTATTCACGTTCTAAAGCAACCGGGGTTTGGCAGTTTATGAAGGGAACGGGAAAACGCTACGGACTTCGGATTGATCGCTGGATTGATGAACGACGCGATCCCGTAAAATCAACCCATGCCGCTGTAAAATACCTGACTGAACTCTACAACATGTTTGGCTCTTGGCCGCTTGCCCTTGCAGGCTACAATGCAGGAGAGGGCCGGGTCTACCGTACCATCGTCCGAGTCAGAACCCGTGATTTTTGGACTTTGCGCGAATCTCGGCATTTGAGACCCGAAACACGGAATTACGTGCCCAAATTCATGGCGGCAACGATTATTGCAAAAAACCCTGAACGTTATGGTTTTTCCATCGAGTATGAAGCACCCCTCGCATACGATGAAGTTGAGATCAAAAATGCCACCTATCTTAGTGCCATCGCACATTATGCAGGGATTACCGTCAAAACACTCAGAGACTACAACCCAGAACTCAGACGCAATGTAACCCCTCCGAGAGCGCCGGGCTACAAAATTAAGTTGCCCCCAGGAACAAAAGAAGCCTTTATGGCAACCTATTCCCCTGAAAAACAAGAACAGATTTTTGTAGGACGCTCCTTTAAACATCGTGTGCGCAAGGGACAGACGATTTCTTCCATTGCGCACCAGTACGCTGTTGACATCAACATGCTGCTTGAAACAAATGGTCTGCACAGACACAGCATTATCAGTGTCGGACAACAGATTATGGTTAACGAGAGCCCGGAACAGCTGGGCGGAAAACATCGTATTCGGCGGGGTGAAACCATCGGAACCATCGCTTCAAAATACAAAATCTCAATGCGAAGCCTACTCGAAGCAAATGACCTCCACAAAAGAAGTGTCATTCGCGCGGGCAGAACATTGATTATCCCAGGACACACCATACTTTCATCAAACAAAACGGCTTCCGCAGGGAAGGCTCAAGGAAAACGGAAAAGTCATCAGATTCGCTCGGGAGAGTCCATCAGCACCATCGCTCAAAAATATGCCGTCCGTATGAGAGATCTGCTCAGAGTAAACCAACTCACAAAGAAGAGCATCATCCGCGCAGGACACACCCTCATCATTCCTTAAAATTAAAGAAAAACAGTGGAGGCGATTCAATCCTCCAGCCGAAAGGACTTCGGGATCCGATTCGGCCGTGTCTCAGTTTCATACAGAAAATGCGATTTTAGTGTTGTCATTCCCGTGTAGGCGGGAATCCAAGGGGATAAAGTCCTGGATGCCCGCTTTCGCGCGCATGAGGTTTTACTAAAAATTCAAACTGAGATACTGAGACCTCGGATTCTAACTTTTATTCTTCCGAGTTTAATGAATCTGTTTTCGAGGTTTCGGGTTCAGGACTTTCTGAGAGAGCACTTTCTTCCTCAGAAGCGGCTTCTTCCGGAGGAGGGGACAACAAAAGAGAGCGCGCCTTCGCCTCCGTCCCCCAAGGTGTTTCAAGGTAGTCTTCCGACAGTTTTTGATACAAGGCCTTGGCCTCATCCTCTTTGCCAGTGATTTCAAGCGCACGGGCCAACTCAAAACCGGCCTGATCCTTGTTATCGGAAGCGGGTAACTCGTAAATCATTCTAAAACGATCAATTGCAGCAGCATCATCTCCCTTTTTCTGCTCAAGATAAGCCAGCCTGAGGTGAGACAAGACCACAAGCTTGTTGCTGTCTGGATATTGTGCAATAAACGCCGTGTATTTTTCTGCAGCCTGTTCATCCTTTTGCAATTTTGCATACGCATTTGCGCTTTCAAAAAGCGCAATCCGCGCCGCATCGGTCTCTGCATGTTTTGACAGGATTTCCCCATAGATCTCAAGGGCTTTTTCAATCCGTTGGGTTTCGTTCATAATTTCAAGGGGGGCATCTTCATCCCCTTCTTCAATGGGTTGTGGCAAAGGCGGCGGATCATGAAGCAATTTAGAGGCCTCGGATTCAATCGTCCAGGCTGCCTCTTCCGCACTTTTACGGGTCGATTGCGTAATAAAAGTAAAGACAGCAATGATAAGCAGCAGTGCGATGCCTCCCCAAATCAACTGGGGCCTCTCCGACAAGGATTCCATCAGGCCTTGACCTCGGCTCACCACTTGAATTTGGGCCACTTCTTTTTCCTTTTGGGGGCGGATCTTATACGGCATGGGACAAACCTATTCTTTGGCTTTCGAGTACGACATTTAGCAGATAGAAGACTTTCAAAATGACCTATTTCAGCATGGAGACGATTCAAGCCTCTTCAGAGGTAAAAACGAGACATCCTATTGGATTATTCCATCAAATGTCAAGAATCAGGAGGTCGGGGTCATGTCCCAGTTTGATCTACAAACAGCTTGTGCTAAAATGCATCTCTCTCTGGATACAAGATGACACAACACCCTGGAAAGACAGTCGCTGACTCGAGGTCTGAGATGACTCAAATCGTGCTCCCCAACGATACAAATATGCTGGGGAACTTATTAGGGGGCACCTTGATGCACTGGATTGACTTAATCGGGGCCATCGTTGCCAATCGTCACTGCCGGGAGCCCATCGTCACTGCCTCTATGGAACACATCGATTTTTTAAACCCCATTCCACTCGGGCATCTTGTTATCTTAAAAGGGACGATCCAATACACGGGCCGCAGCGCGATGGAGATCAAAGTCCTTGTTTTTTCAGAAGACACACTCACGGGAAAACGCACGCGAGCCAGCACTGCAACCCTAACGTATGTCGCTGTAAATCGGGAGGGGCAACCCGTGTCCGTTCCTGAATTGATCTTATCTACAGCGGCTGAAAAAAAATCTTACGATGAAGCCTGCGCCCGAAAAAAAAAGCGACTGGCTGATCATTCAACATAAAATGAGGGATTTTACGTGAATAAAACACAGGCAGACGAAGCCAATCGATTTTTTCTGGAAAAATACGATCTTTCAAATCAAATACTGGAATCCACCCTGGGTAATGTCCTGGGTCAAAGGATTGATTATGCCGACCTCTTTTTTGAATATCAAAGCAGCGAGTTTTTAAGCCTTGAAGAAGGCATCGTCAAAAAGGTTTCAAAGGATATCTCACAGGGTGCGGGCATACGCGCTATCTCAGCCGAAAAAACAGGCTATGCCTATTCGGATGAAATTACGGGAAAACACCTGCTCAAGGCCGCCAAAACAGCACGCTATATTGCGGATACTGGAAAGACATCAAAAGCCGTGCCGATACACAGCTCCCCGGCATCACGTTCAAATCTTTATCCTGTTGAAACACCTCCGATTGAGATTCCCACCCAGGAGAAAATTCAACTGCTACAAAAAATAGACAAAATCGCACGGGCCTATGATCCCCGGATCAAAAAAGTCATGGCTTCTTTTAGCAGCGAATACAGAAAAACCCTCATCGTCAACTCCGAAGGTCTTGCTGTCGGCGATATATTGCCACTCATGCGTTTGAACGTCACCTGTATTGCCGAAGAAGGCAATAATCGTCAGAGTGGCTCTTTTGGGGGCGGGGGCCGCGGGGACTTTGACTTTTTCTTTGAGTCTTTTGAAACGGGAAACGAAGAACGACGTTACGAACATTATGCCCATGAAGCCGCCCGACAGGCCATTCTGAATCTCTCCGCCATAGATGCCCCGGCCGGAACAATGGAAGTCGTCTTAGCCCCCGGCTGGCCTGGTATTTTGTTGCATGAAGCCATCGGACATGGCCTTGAGGCCGATTTCAATCGTAAAAAAACCTCGGCTTTTTCGGATAAACTCGGTCAGCGCGTGGCTTCTGATCTTTGTACCGTAATTGATGATGGCACGATTCCGGGCCGTCGCGGCTCCATCAATTGTGACGACGAGGGCACACCCAGTGGCCGCACCGTGCTCATTGAAAAGGGAATTTTGAAAAACTATTTGCAAGATCGCCTCAACGCCAAACTCATGGGCATGCCACTCACCGGTAACGGACGACGTGAAAGTTACGCCCACAGCCCCATGCCACGCATGACCAATACCTTCATGCTCTCCGGCGAGTCCGAAAAAGATGAGATCATCCGATCGGTCAAAAAAGGCATTTACGCGGTTTCTTTTGGCGGCGGGCAGGTCGATATCACCTCCGGAAAATTTGTATTTTCTGCAAGCGAGGCCTACCTGATCGAAAATGGAAAGATCGGTGCACCCGTCAAGGGCGCAACCCTGATCGGAAACGGGCCGGACGTGCTAACCAAGGTGAGCATGGTTGGAAATGACATGGCACTCGATTCAGGTATCGGCACCTGTGGCAAAGACGGACAAAGCGTGCCTGTCGGCGTGGGACTCCCCACCATTAAGATCTCAGAGATGACCGTGGGCGGGACGGCCTAGGGGGCGCTCTCAATTAACTGGGAGAGTACATTTTCTGGGAGTTTTCTGTTCTGACAAGGCAGTTTTTGTGCGCAATGCCAGCTATTGTAAGGAAAAACTAACGCAGTCAGGACTGAAAACTCCCAGAAAAGGGAGCTTCCACATTAATTGAGAACGCCCCCTAATCATTCCGAGTTAATCTCATGCCCTTGCACTTAGAAATACCATTCCCGCGAGGGCGAGAATGACACCTTGCAAAAAGTTTTCAAAATTGAATTGTTGTTCCTAGTTTTATGTTTTCTTTGGCTGAAAAACCTGCGGCAACTTCCAGTACGTAGAGCGCGAGCGCCGTTTTTGGTCCATAGGTGGGGCAGGGGTCTCCGGTGCAGGGGGGGGTATCTTTTGCGATATGGACGACTTTTTTTGCGGCATTGATCCAGATAATGTCGATGGGAAACTTACAGTCCTTCATCCAAAACTGATACGGTTTTTCGACTTCAAAAATGAACAACAGGCCCCCTCCTTTGGGGAGGTGCTCACGAAACATAAGGCCTTTTTCACGTGTTTCAGGGGTATTGGCCACTTCTGCGACAATAACTTTTCCACTTGGAAAGCGTAAAACTTGTTCGTCCGGGGACAAAATTGCATAGGCTGAAAAACCAAGGACAAAAATGACAATGAAGGCGATTCCGATGCGTTTCATGTATTTTATCTTAGAGAAAGGGTCTTTCGCTGTCAATTTGACCCCTTAAAGTTGTTCTGTAGACAGAACAACTTTAAGGTTGTATGATGTCTTTGTATCTGAGTGCCCTTTGTAGCCGCATCGTTTTTTATAAAAGGAGAAAAATATGCGGGGAAAGGAACTCGTCAAATTATTGGAAAAGCATGGGTGGGTACTGGATCGGATTTCAGGGTCACATCACATTATGGTCAAGGAAGGAAAGCGTCCTGTTCCGATTCCCGTACATGGGAAAAAAGATCTGAACAAAGGGATGCTCCATGGAATTCTAAAAGAGGCAGGAATAAAATGAATGTTGTCTACCCGTTTCGAATTTGGAAAGAGGATGAGGATTATTTAATTCAAGGGTTTGAGCCATTGGAAAATGTTCTAAGCTATGGTGCAAGCATCGAAGATGCCATAAAAAATGGACGAGAAGCTTTGACCGGGGTTTTAGGAGCCATGCTAGATAATGGTCAACAAATTCCTGAACCCTTAAAGTTGAGTAAGGCAAAAAATGTCTACGGGATTGAACCAGATCCTTCTGTCGCAATCCCGATCCTTGTTCGAAAGGCACGTGAAGAGGCAGGATTGACACTCGTCGAGTTAGCCGCGAAATTGGGTGTGACCTATCAAGCTGTTCAAAAATGGGAGCGCTCAGGCACGAATCCAAAAGTGGCAACCCTGAGCCGGGTTTTAGAGGCCTTGGGAAAGCGCTTGGAGTTGAAAGTGGCGTAGTGCATCAGGTTGTTGTAAGCTCACTCTCTTGGGGGTGTTCGTATTGAAAATTGAGTCTTCCTGTACAAATTACCGATCTGTAAGCAAATTCCGGGGGCACGGACGAAACACTGAAGAATCAAGCCACTGTTGGATGTCGAAAAACTGAACCCTGGGAAACTTCAGGCTTCCCTAAAAAATCTTCCGAATGTTTTCCCATTCCTGCGCAAGGATTGTTTTATTCCAAAGAATTTTTTGACCTTGTTGGGCCATAAATGTACTGATTTTTATTTCTGACCCCATTTCGATGAAAACTGCACCCGCCTGATCCGTCCGCAGCAATGGAATATTTAATGCTTCATAGTGACCTAGAATTTTTGGGTGGGGGTGACGGTAGCGATTTTTCTGTCCGACTGAAAAGAGGGCGATTTTAGGCGCAACTGCCGTAAGAAAAGCCTTTTGTGAAGAGCTTCGGCTGCCATGATGCGGCACTTTGAGTATGGTACTTTGCAAATCGGATTCCATCGCAAGGAGCTGTTGTTCTCGTTTGGCTTCGATATCTCCCGTAAACAGAATGGAAATGGCTTGGCCTTCTTTTTGAGGGCATTCTAACTTAAAAACAATCGAGCGATTATTGAGGTTTTTTCGCAGTGAGTCCTGCGCTTCAAAGGCCGGGAGAAAAATAAGGTGGCAGTTTGCAATTTTTAATACTGAGGGTTTTGATCCCAGAATTTGCTGTTTTACGCCTGTTTTGTTGAGGGTTTTTTGAAAGTGGTCTTCTATTTCGCTCTGGGGGCTTTCCGCTGTCCTCAGAACCGTATTCACCTTGAATTTTTGGAGAATAAAAGGGAGTCCACCGATATGATCAAATTGCGGGTGACTCACAATGAGCAAATCAATCGTTTTAATTCGACCTTGCCACAAATAAGGGGCAAGGGCATATTTTCCCGCCCGTCGATCTCCACCATCAATCAAGAGGGTTTTTCCGTTTGGAAATTCGACCAGGGCCGCATCGCCCTGTCCCACATCCAAAAAAGTCACACGAGGATCTTCGGGCAGAAATCGAAAGCGTCCGAAGACGACAAAGGTGATGAAAAAAATACCCAGGCTTGTGAATAATATTTTTCTGGATTTTTGTGTGATGAGCAGAAAAAAGAAACTGGCATAGAAGAGGCTGATAAGCCAAAGCGGCGGTGCCGCAAAGTAGGTTTCCGCACCTGGAAGTGCGGCAAAACCCTGAACCATTTGATCAAAAAGATGCCAGAGTCTTGTGTGCCATTCCGGGAGTGGAAAATCCGACATAAAAAGTGAAAACAATGCGGAGAAGAGTGCAAAGGGAAGCAGGATCCATCCCACAATTGGGACCAGTACAATATTTGAAAAAAGTCCGACCCAGGCCAATTGATGAAAATAATAGAGGGTTAAAGGGGCCGTGCCAATGGCGGCACTAAAGCTTGAGAGAAATAAAAACTGCAAGGCCTTCATGCCCTTTTTGAGTGTTGCCTGAAGTCGAGACGGTGATGCCTCAATTTCTGCTATTTTGGCCCTTGGATTTTGCCACCAGGTCATAAAGAGCAATATGGACAAAACCGCTAAAAAAGAGAGCTGAAAAGAGATCTCAAAAATTGCACGAGGCTGTGCCAAGAGAATGAGTAGTGCAGCCAGGGCCAAACTGTTGAAGGTATCGCGACTTCGTCCAAGCCAGATTGAAAAGAGATACACCAAGGCCATACATAAGGCACGCAAGGTGCTGATTCGGCCACCCGCTAAAAGCGCGTAAAAACTGATTGCAATCGCGGTGAAGAGGGCTGCCCATTGAGCCGGAATTTTTGTGCATGTACATTTTAAGAGGAGCTTTTCCGGCAAGCTGCGAATGAGGGTTTTTGTACAGAAAAAGACAAATAGGGCGATAAAAGCCAAGTGGGTACCAGAGACCGCCAAGAGGTGAGCAATCCCTGCGGCAACAAAACGTTCACGCATTTCGTCACTTAAACCCCCTGATTCCCCAATGACCATGGCGAGTAAAATGGCTGCGGTGCTTGAATCTACAGCCCTCAGGATTTTCTTTCGGATTTCCTCTCGAAAACCATAGATTTTTTTCAGTAGGGGATTTCCACCTTCTCCGACTTTTTTAAGCAAACTTGCATCCGAAAGGCTGGCTGTGGCTTGCCGCCCGATGCGTTCGAGGTAATCCGCGTATAAAAAGGATCCTGGGTTTTGATACTGCCTTGCATGGCGGAGCTTGATCTGCATCTCAAGTTGATCGCCGTATTCAAAACCCAGGTTCTTATCCCAAATCAATAGCTGAAAAAAACCTGAGACGGGCGTAAATGGTGAGACTGTTTTGTCGGATGTGATCGAAAGGATTTTCATGCGGAGCGAAATGTGTTTCTTGCCATGACGAAGCGGGGCTGCAATTTGCGCGATGACACTGACCTTGCCTTGATCTATATATTTTTTGAGATCTTTGTGGGCTTGTGGGCTTGCGCCAAATTGATGCAAGAGAAAACCGAGAGCCCAGACACAGAGCAGTGCCAGAGAGACGAGACGGTCTCGGAAAAACCAAGCCTCTAAGAGGAGAAATATAAGGGCAAAACAACTGAGTGTGATGGGGAAAAATGAAAAGGCCTCGCCAAAAACAAGACCACTGATTAAGGCAAGGGCAAGCGAGAACAAGGGTTTTTCCCGCATCGCCTCCTCCTTCATTTGCAGAGTGAGTTTATGACTGGATCATTGGCCCCTTCATCAAGAGCGTATTAAGGAGCCTGAAAAGCTTGTGTCTTATTGTGTTGCCGCAGCAAAGATCATCGCAATAATCATTCCGAGAAATAGGAGCATGGCAATCCCGCAGCCCCAGCGATTTGTTGTGACCACATCTTTTTGCAGTACTTTTCTTTTTCCTGTTAATTTTGACAAGATTTGTGACCTAAATTTGGAAGAGACTGTGAGCCGTTCAAAAAATTCATGCCTGATCTCGTGGGCTTCTTCCCAGAACGAGGTGGAGATTGACTTTTTGTTGGTTTCTCAGCACGACCAGCTCAATTTCAAGGCCGGGTGAAAGTCCCGAAATCAGTTGTTTCAGGTTTTTTGTATCAGATATTTTTTGATCATTCAGCGAAAGCAGAAGATCCCCCTCTCTTAAACCTGCAGTCATTGCAGGGCTGTTTAAATGCACCCCTGCAACGACGACACCAGTGCTCTGGTGAATGCCGTAACGGGCTGCAAGCTCAGGGCTTAGATCACGCACGGTGATGCCCAGCCAGGCCCCGGCAACCCATTGAAAGGCGATCAATCCTAAAAAAAGCATTTTTGCCGTTTTTTTCACGAATTTTCCCAATATTGATCCAGCGAACCCGGATTATTCCAAAGCCCCTATGGGATGTCAAGTGGCTTTGTTTATACGAATGCCTAATGTCCTGATTCGAGACCCCTTATATTTACGCCATCCCTGTTTTTATGTTAGTTTTCTGGATCCATATGCAAAATGATCCGACAATAGATGTGCCAAATGATCGTATTGATCTTATTATGGCCCAGCTCAAAACCCTTGTCGCCACACTAAAACCGCCTGTAGTGGGTGTGATTGCTGAGCAGACAAAAGACCCTTTTCTTGTCTTGATTTCCTGTATTTTAAGCTTGCGCACACGAGATGAAACGACCGCTGCGGCTTCTGACCGACTTTTTCGTATCGCGGATAGTCCTGCACAGCTCTTGAAATTAAACGAATCTCAGATTTCAAATGCGATTTATCCGGTTTCTTTTTATCGAAATAAGGCCAAGTCCATCTTTGCGATTGCAGGTATTCTTGAAGAAAAATACGCAGGAAAAACACCGGACGACCTCGAAACCCTTCTGAGTTTGCCGGGTGTCGGCAGAAAAACGGCAAACCTGGTTGTCTCTGTTGGTTTTGGAAAACCCGCCATTTGTGTCGATATTCATGTACACCGTATTTCAAATCGCATTGGCTATATTAGAACCACAAAGCCGGATGAAAGTGAGCTGGTGTTGAGAAAAAAATTGCCAGAAAAATATTGGATTATATATAACGATATGCTCGTGCCTTTTGGGCAACATGTTTGTACACCCATTTCTCCTTTTTGCAGCCGATGCCCCATCACCGAATATTGTGAGCGTGTAGGTGTTGAAAAACATCGTTAGAATTTTCCTACAAGCGCGTCTACCCTCTGGGGTGGGCTGTTTTATGGATCTCTTTTAAGCGTTCTCGCGCCACATGGGTGTAAATCTGTGTGGTCGAGATATCGGCGTGTCCCAACATCATTTGAAGCGCACGCAGGTCTGCTCCCCCTTCCAGCATATGGCTCGCAAATGAGTGTCGCAGCATGTGTGGACTGATTTCTTTTTGAATTCCCGCTTGTCTTGCATAGACCTTTAGCTTTTTCCAAAAGGCTTGACGGGACATCTTTTTTCCCAGACGGCTGAGAAAAAGGGTGTTGTCCGTTTGGTTTTTTAAAAGCCGTGGTCGAACGGAAGCAATATAAGTCAGTAGTTTTTTTTTGGCACATTCTCCCATGGGTACGATGCGTTCCTTATTGCCTTTTCCTCGCGCAATTAAATAGCCTGCTTCTAAATTTAAGGCCTCAAGTGGCAGCGTAATCAGTTCGGAGACCCGCAGCCCCGTGGCATAAAGCAGCTCCAGCATGACGTCATCGCGTAGGGCATCGGGTTTTTGGCCCTTTCTTAAATTGAGCAAGGCTTCCACTTCGCTAAAATGCAGAACTTTAGGCAGACGTTGTGCCTTTTTGGGGGTGTCGATTTGTGCCAGCGGGTCGTGATTGAGCTTGCCTTCAAAGGTCAAAAACTTAAAAAAAGTGCGAAGCGATGAGAGCATGCGTGCAATGGAAGCATCTGAAAGGGCTTTGGCACGCAAGTGCGCTAAGAATGTGAGGACTTCATTTTGTGTAATCTGGGCGATGTTGACCGGAAGTGGATTCCCTGTGTTTTGATTTAAAAAAGATGAGAATTTTTTGAGATCCTGGGCATAGGCAGACAGGGTGTTTTCAGAGAGACCTTTTTCGACGGTGAGGTAGTTGAGAAATTGATCAATGTTTGCATCCATCTCATTGTGTTCCTAAACCCTTGAGGAAAGCACGGGCAATGCATCGGACGGAGGTGTTTCTTTGCGTCATTCATTCTATTGGTCGGGACGACTGGATTTGAACCAGCGACCTCTCGCACCCCAAGCGAGTGCGCTACCGGACTGCGCCACGCCCCGATTTTGAAGGGGTTAATTTAATAAATGAAGTAAGTCTTCCAATTCTTTTTTGATGACACAGAGTGTGTCATCACGCTCTGTACTTATTTTTTCTGCTTTCCGGGCCGGCTGGCGTAAACGTTTTCTCGCGCCTGCAATGGTCAACTTTTCCTGGTAAAGCAGACGTTTTATTTCAAGGATGAGATCAATCTCTTTCTTGATATAGATCCGTTGATTGCCCTTGCTCTTTTTTGGATGCAGCATGGGGAACTCTGTCTCCCAAAACCGAACCACATAAGCCTCAAGGCCCGTCAATTGGCAGACGTCACTAATTTTATAAAATAGTTTTTCCTGCACTTGAACTCGCTTTATGGGCAGCTCAACTATTCATTCACAAATTTTTTAAAGACCTGACTGGGTCTAAAGGTCACAACACGCCGTGGGGTAATGCCTATCTCTTCGCCCGTTTTCGGGTTTCTGCCTTTTCTTGCTTTTTTTTCACGCACCACAAAATTTCCAAAACCAGCAATTTTGACCATATCCCCTTTTTCCAATTCGGTGCGAATGGTATCTAAGACCATCTGGAGCACATCACTCGACTCTTTTTTTGAGACACCCAACTTCTCGACAACTTCATCAGCAAGATCGGCTTTTCTCATTAAAACTCCTTATGCTCTTCCGAAAAATGATGGCTTCCAGATTTAAATTTGCTTAGCGGGATTTTGAGGTGCACTACAAAATTTCATGATAAATACAATAGCTTAGATCGAAAGTCAAGGTTTTTTGAAACAGATTCTTGATGGAATATAGATGGCCGTGTTTTGAAAATCATGTCCTGGTTTTTGGCCCAAAGGATAAGGTCATTATCCTGCCGGGGAAAAGGCCAAAGGGTAGAGGATGGTTGTTTCGCCCTCCTTCGCCACAGGAAACGTCCATAAACGGATGGCTTGCATAAGGGCTTTTTCAAAATGGGTGTTTGCAAAAGAAGAGGTCAGAACATGACTTTTGATGACCTTCCCTTCAGGAGAAATTGTAAATTCAATGATGAGATTGCCTTGCAGACCAGGGCTTCGCTGGAGCAGGCGGTTGTAAACATGGGTGAGTCGCCATTCCTCCTGGGCAATGGCCGATGAAATCACGCCAAAATTTCGACCGGAACCTTGAACCATTTTGAGTTGGGATTTCTTTTTTCGCCGGACGGATTTTTTAGCCATAAGCCGTTTTTGCGTCGATTGCAGCAGCTTATTTTTGAGTTGGTCTATTTTGCGACGATCTGATCTAGGCACTGTGTTTGCGTCTGAGGTATTTACCTGGGGCTTTTTTTTGGAGCGATTTAGATTTTTGGCGAAGCGTGGACTTTTAGAGAAAGACTGCCGTTTTTTATTGCCCAACAAACCCAGGAGCCCCGATTTTTTAATCTTTTCTTTTGAGGGTTTGCGCGGAGGCGAAGGAGGAGGCTCAGGTTTTTTGATTGCGGCCACGACTTTTTTAGGGGCCTCTGCTTTGGGCGGATCTTGTACTTCCGAGGCCTTAGCCACGGCCCGTGCCGATGGCAGGGCTTCGACGGGAGGAGTGGGAGCGGGTGGCGGCTCCGGGGCTGTCACTTCTGAGGCGACAGGTGCTTCTGGCTCTGGTTCTGGGCTGGAGACCTTTTCCGAAAGGGCTTCTGACGCATCTGTGGTCTCGGAAGTCATTTCTTGCTGTGGCGCTTCCGTTTCCGCAAGGGCTTCAGGTACGAGGGCTTCCGACTCGTTTTGTGCCATTTCCGGTGGTGGCAGCGGAATGGTGATATTTTGTGCTGTTTCGATGGGCGACGGGGAAGCGGTGTCGCTCTCATCCTCCAAGGCTTCGTCAAGCTCGGGGTCTAAAATGGGTTCGGGGGTTGTTGCTGCGGGTTCATTTTCGGAAGCCTCTGTCGTCGTTGATGCCGACCTTGCCGCTGGCGAAATGACTGGAGGAAGGGCGGGTAGCGGCGGTTCCGGGGTTTTAATTTGTGGTGGCAGATCATTTAAATCGACCATCGCAATAATCTCTTCGTCTTTCACTTCAGGGGGATCCTGAAAGCCTTGCGCACCGATAAAGAAAAAAAAGAGTCCCAGATGAAACAAGAGTGAAAACAGGGGAAAGCAGATGCTCCATGGGGAAGTCTGAGGGGTTTTCTGGAAAGGCAGTTTCATTTTAGGTGGTCATTCGTCGTGATTGGAGCGCATGTCATCGTTGAAATCGTCTGCAATTTCTCGGTTTTTAAAAAAAGAAAGATCCGATTGACTGAGATGTTCTAATATTTCTTTCGGAATGTCGAGTGTGTCGACCGCCATGCCTTCCCAGCGCAGGATGGTTGAAAGCGCTGGCCCGGGGATGCGTTTTTGACGACCCCCAATTGCACCAAGTTCTACGCCAACGATCAGGGATTCGTCCATGAGAATGGTTCTTTCGCTGTGCTCTTCCGGGTCCGTCTCTTCTTCGGCAATCACCGGGCTTGGCAGTAAAAGCACGATCAGGAGTAAGAATTCCAGCAGGAGCAATGTGCTCTTCATCCAAGCACCTCTTGTCCGCCCCGGTTGTAGATATCGATTTGCTGTTGAATCATAAACAGATGCATTTGGCTTTTTGCGATCCACTCGTTTTGTATGCCGCTGCTTTCGCCCAGTTCTATATTTTGAAGATAGGCTTCTTCCGCTTTTTCAAAATAGGGCAAGGCTTGTTCAATGAGCAGATTTTCGTAAATTTCTTCTTCCTCCATGGAGAGGTCTTCGGGGCGCTCTGACTCCAGGAGTGCGCGGCTAAAACCTTCAAAAAGTGTTCCGATGCGATAGTTGGCATTAAGCGCCAATAAAGGGGAGGGATGGGCCACGGCATGGTCATAATTGTCGAGCAAGGCCTCAAAGAGAAGGCGTTTTTTCTCCAAATTTTCTTCAAGTGGGGCAACCAATTCGATGTCCTCAAAATCGTCTAACTTTGCTTCTGCCAAGATGAAATGGGCCTTTGCGACGGCTTCTGTGATCTCCGCTTGTCCCTTGGTTTTTGCAACGAGTGTCTCCAGTATTCGTGTGGCCGTGACGCTTTTACGCATTTCAAAATTGGCTTCTGCCGCTTTAAGCATCCAGGCCGCCCATTTGTCCTGATTTTGTTTTGATTGGCCCGAATTTATCGTATCGGCCTGAGCCATTGCAAGCGAGGACAGTTTTTCCCAGGACTCGGCAGCTTCATAGAGCACGAGGGCCTGTTCAAGGGCTTTTTGTGCAAGCGCTCGGGTAATGGGCAGCTTTGCGGCTTTTTCATAGGTTTCAGCGCCTTTTAAAGGGCGCTCACTCTTTTCATAAAGCGCGGCCAAACGCATGGTGGTCGGGTGATTTAAGGCCGATTTAGGGTAGAGCAGGGGAAAGAGCAGTAAAGCGGTTTCAGCACGGTGTCGTGTAAGGTGACGATCCCAAAGCACGGCGGCCTCAAAAAGTGCAAGTGGCCCCATCTCACTTTCGGCCCCAAAACGAAAGGCTTGCCAGTAAGCCTCGGCTGCGTCGTCATCGGAAGCAAGATGTTTCAGGGATTCTCCCTGTTGAAAGTAAGCCAAAACCAAGAGCGGCTTGAAAGTCTTTTGAAGCTGGGTTTCATGTGCAATATTTGTTTTGTTGTCGTCAAAAAGGGTGTTGATAAAAGAAATGGCTTCCACGTAAGCGGCCTCTTTTAAAAAGGCCTGAACGACTAAACGGTAGGAGGCAAGATCCAGTTCTTGCGTCGTGGTCACGCTTCGATTTTTTTCTGGCGCGACTTTTTGTGCGTAAAAGCGGCTTTTATCGTAGTCTCCCCGTTCAAAGGCAACTTCGGCCAGATGCATGGCGATTTCTTTGCCGCGACCATCCTGAGGAAAACGTGTGGCAAAACGGTCGTAAGCGGCCTCAAGCTCCGGGCCTTCTCCGATATGCATTTTTTCCAGGAGCAAGACTTCTTGATAGGCTGCGTCCCCTGCGAGTGCATGTAAGGGGTCTTGATAGGCACTTTGTCGGAATGCTTCAAGGGATTTTTGGGGCTCACCGAGTTGAGCCAGGACTTCGGCATAAAGAAAACGATCTTTTCCAATGTCCTCTTCTTCGGGGAAAACCGAAAGATAATACAGATACCAGGTCAGAACCGATTTATAGGCATCCTGGGTTTCTGTTTTTTTTGCTTCGGAATAATAATGTGTCATTAAAAAACGTAGGTGCTGTTTTAGAATGGGTTTCACCGTGTCTGCCGCTTCCGTAAAATTTTTCTGCCCCCAGAGGCTTTCCGGGCGATATTTGTTGACAAATTCGGTGCGGGCAGTGACGACGTCTGCAATAGAGGTTTCTTTGTTTTGATTGATCCGTGCGACCATTTTTTGATGAAGCAGAGGGGTTTTAATCTCAAAGGGATAGGCAACAATCCACGAACGGATGAGCTGAAAAAGACCGTCGATTTTATTTTCGACTTGGTAATGCTCGGTGACTTTTTCATAAAAAGCAAAGCGGCGTTCAGGGCTCACGTTTTCTGTCAATTTGGCCAGTGCCTTAGGGCCACCGAGTTGATCCAGTGAAAGGGCCAAAAGCCGAAAGGGCTCGCGGCGCTCTTGTGGTGTGCGTACCATCGTGCAGGGGCCGGAACCTTGATCCTGCACGGCCTCGGAAAAATGGGCCTCTTGTTGCAGCAGCATGCCGATGGCGGCCTCAGGTTTTCCCAGCAAGTAATAGGCCCAGGTAATTTTGTAGAGGGCGAGGGTGTGCAGAGGGGATGCAGGTCGCTTGATGAGTTTCTGATAGTGTGCGACGGCCAGGGCGTAGTCGCGTTTGTTAAAGGCGATGTCTCCCAGGCGGAAGATGCTTTCTTCTCCATACGCTTGATGAGGCATAAAAGCTGCGACCCATTGTAAGTGCCCTCTTGCTTCTTCTGGTTTATCTGCGGTGACAGCCTGTCGCGCGGCCTGATATTGAGTCTTCATCATCGTAAGCATGGATTCGGAGAGGGCTTGCCCTTGGTTTTCACTGGGGCCTTGCCGGGCAAGGCCCGTTCTCACTTCACCACGTTTGAGCGAAAGACAGCGGCGGACCATTTCCATTTGTAACTGCCGTTGCTCCTCATCAATCCTGCGCTCCCGGGTCTTGAGTTGTTCCAGCATTTGTCGGCGTTGCTGTAAATCAATGTACCAGTACAAAGCGGTCATTTCCCTTTTTTCACCGACCTGTGCTTCCAGCTTTTCTAATGTTTGTGTCAAGAGCGCACCTGGGGGGGTGGCAAGAGAGGCACTTGAAATCCCGCGTCGCAGCAGTTCACTTTCTTTTTCCAGTACCTTCATTTGTTTTTCCAGCTCATTTCGTTCTTGTTGATCCATTTCAATCGCGCCACGGAGATTCCCTTCCTCAATGAGAAAACGGCTGAGGATACGATAGATTTGACTGTGGTAGGGGGATTGTTCCTGGCTTGCGTCCAGGGCTTGAAGCACACTAAACAAGTTGCTGGTTGCACCCAGCTTAAAATACCCCCAGGTCAGCGCGAGCAAGGCCAAATCAGTGTTATTGTTGTCGAAGAGATCGCCCATGCTGGCAAAGGCCAGGTCGTACTCTTTTTGATTGAGGTGGTAATAGACCTTGAGCAGGTGAATTCGACTGACCCAGGGGGAATCGGATGCTTCCCCTGCCCAAAGCAAGGCCTCCGCCAGGACCGCCTTCAATTTTCCATTTTCTTGTAAACCCCAATAAGCCAGGGCTGAAAAATAGTAGTGCTCAGGTCGGGCTGAGCCTAAGAGATGAAGGTGATTTAAGATCTGCAAGGCCTCGTCATAGTCTTTCCCAGCCAGGGCACCTTGGCTTGCACCTAAAATAAGATCGGGTTTCCCCAAAAAGAGACTTTGATTCTTACGATAGGCGGCGTAGATCCGGTCGTAGTGTCCGCGTTTCAAAAAAAAAGACAGCCACAAGCCTTCGATCTCCGGACTTAAGGGCAGGGGCGCTTGTAGGAGCAGAGCTTCTGCTGAAGACCAGAGCCCTCCGTCCAAATAAAGCTTTACGGTCTCTGGCAAAGCGGAGGTCTTGAGCAGTGGACTCTTCGGGCGATAGATTTTGTGGATTTGCAGCAGGTTTTTTTCGAGTGAAATCCAGGGATCTGTGGGGGAAACACGCTGAGCGAACACAGGTGAAGGAGAAAAAATGACGTACAACAATACAAGAAAAATGCCACACTTTCCCAATAAAGAACCCGCCATACCTCCCTCTATTCCTATACGAAACACAAGATGGAGTAAATCGGTCTATTTTGTCAAGGCTGAGGGTGGAGGACGGTTTTATTGCCTAAAAAATGGATCTTAGGGTGACAGGCGACAAGGCAAGAGGAGCGCATCCCGGTGATGTAAGGGGTTCCACGTCCGTCTTTCCCAAAGGGGTTTTATAAGGCCAAAGGCCCAAGCTCGCCTAAAATACGAGGAAAAACCCCAAAAAATATATTTTGCTCCTCCAGGCTTTGTATGAACTCTGAAAGAACGCCTTCTGCTGGACTCTCGGCTTCTCAGAGGCCATCCTAATAAGCGCTCAGCCTTAAGATGTTTTCTTATGCTCCGACTACCACTTCACCAACCGGGCTTGTACAGCAAGCGGTTCAGATTGTGGCTCGCTTTGCTTTCACAATCTAACCTTATTCGTTAGCTCATTTTTGCTCAAACATTTTTTTATTTGAAGCGATGGGGCTTGAAGTATTGTCATCCCATCATAGGCGACATCTTCATCAAATAACCCAGACTTATTAGTTTGTATGAGAATAACTTTTTTTGATTTTTTCGTCTTCTTTGCTTTTATTAGGAATACCGCAGCTTGAGCAATAGTTTCATTTTTCTTTTGGACTCGGACTAGCACAGGAGTATTTTCATAGGTCTCAACTAGAATTGCATCAATTCCCTTATTTCTTTGAACGGGGTTAAATTCAATACCCTTCAACAACCCCAATGCTTCTTTGTCGGCATTCAGATAGGATTTTCTCCCATTCCTCAGAAGATTTGAATTAGTTTTAATGGGGTTATCTATTCTGGTTAGCGAAAGTTCAACAGCCTCCGGTGAGGTGTCTATCCCTATAAAATTACGATTGAGTAACATGGCAGCCACACAGGTTGTCCCGCTCCCACAGAAAGGATCCAACACCACATCGCCTTTTTCACTTGTAAGTTCAATGATTCGCTCCAATAGCAGCAACGGTTTTTGCGTAGGATATCCTACGCGTTCTCTTGCTTTTGGATTTAAATAAGGTATATCCCAAACATCACTTAAAGGCACACCTTTTTTCTTATCTCCGTGTTTAAAAACACCTTTATCATCAACATCATAGACAGACTTGTTATGATCATCTCTTGTTCTCCGTTGCAATATTTGGTCAATATTTGTTGTTTCTGAGTAGGATGTATAAATCGATTTGAACTTGAACTTTTTAGTTTTTGAATAAAAATAAATATTTTGGTGGGTTGGTAATAACCCTTTTTTGGAGTTAGACCACCGTTTGTAACTCCAAATTATTTCTGATTGAAAGTTCTCTACGCCAAAAACTTGATCTAATATAGCTCGAATTATGTGCTCTCCACTTTTGTCGCAGTGAACAAATATAGAGCCAGTTTCTTTTAAAAGGCCATTCATCAATAATATTCTCTCTTTTAGAAAAGACCCATACTCCTTAGCACTATTCCAAATATCATCGAAACTAAATTCCTTAGTTCTCTCTCGATTCTTTAACACATGCTTTTTTTCTGTGAAAAATGGCGGATCAAGATATATAAGATCAAGTGAATTCTGATCTAATGACCTCATTAAATCCAAACAGTCGCCTAAATAGATGGTGTTTATCTGTTTACTCATCTTCGTGGATGTTTTCATTTGCTATCTCTTCTAGGAGTGTCTTTAGATCAATTCCTGTACGGTTAATCACATAATTCCACGCATTATCACCCCAGAAATACTCACCTCCTATCCCCTTATAAAGAGTTTCAAGAGTACCTTGTATTCTTTGGGCCTGTTGTCTATTGGGATAATAAAACATAACTCTTATGGGTTTAAATCCTGCGGCAGAAATCACTTTAATTCGAGTATGTTCTTTACTGATATGATCTCCATCAGTTGTAGCATCACGCCACTTTATTTCGATAGCATCAGGATCAACAAGACAGTCAATCTCAAAAGTTTTTGGTCTTTGACCTGCCGTATTAGGAATTTTAATAGTTCCTGATTCTGGGAATTTGTATTTGAAACACAATTTAGTTGCTTCCTCAAGAAACGAACCGGCATATTTGTAAAGAAACCGACTTTTATTCTGATAAAGATCAATCAATTGCCCTTCTTTAGTCGTTATCCCAAATACCCTATAGATTAAGAAATGGGCTTGGTCATCTTCCTTCATTTCTTCAATGCGAGCATCAATTTTCTTGCTCAACTTTTCTGCATATGTTTTTGCTAATGCTCTTAGTTCATCTTCTATGGACATAGATTTCCTTTGTTTCTTAAATTAAATCTTGGCATGTGGAGCTAACGAGGCTGTAGAAAAACGCCATCTATAGCCTTCGTCTTTTTTGTTTTGTTCGTTTTTATTAGAAATATGCTCTGTTTGGCGACTTCAAACTCATTTGTTTTGAGGTCGCCGTCAAAGCCTTCTGATGCTTCCTCTTGATCTTCTTGTTGCTTTTTTCTTTGTTTCTCCCGCTAAGCGGCTCGAAGGCCGTATTTTGGATTTTACCGATGTTGTGCGTGATGGAGTAGAGCAGCCATTCTGTGTTAATTTTGATTTGGTCTCCTAGACTAAAATGATCCAGGCGAAGTGTGTTTCTTATTGTTGGCAAAGACGGGTTCGATGAGGCCCATGCGTAAGGAGTCGATGGCGCGCCATACTTCGCTGTCTATTTTTCGGATCATTTTTTGGCTGGCACTTTCGAAGCTTATTCTCCGGTGGTGATGTAAAGGGTTTCACATACGTCTTCCAAAAAGTGGCCTTATTAAGGCCAAAGGTCCAAAATCGCCTAAACTACGAAGAAAAATCCAAAAACCCTGTTTTGCTCCTTAAATAATATAGCCTCATTGCTTGAATTGGGATTGCAACTCAGGCTCATTTCTGAATGCCTGGAAATAGATATACTCAGGAGCCAAATCCGCTCCGTTCGGCCACACGATTGTTTCGAGCTCTTGGTCAACTGACAATATTTAAAATTCTGATTTATTTTTCAATGACTCAAATACGGGGCCTTTTAAAGCCTCGGAGAGATCGGCAATTCCTTTACGACCGTTGTAAATGAGACCTCTACTTTGTAGCCCTCAAGATACCTCGCACTCGTAAATGTGAAGAAACATTGTGATTACTCCAAAGACTCTATTGGTTTCGATTCCTCATCCTTTTGACAAAGTCTAGTCAAAAAACACACGAAAATCAATATCATGAACGTTACCATACTTCACTTGATAAAGACGTCTTAGCTCATGATGGATTTATTTCACTTCAAGGGGTCAGACAATTTATTGGATTGGATTTGAGTTGGTTTACGTGGCAGGAGTGAGATGTCCCGTTGCTTCTATCAGATTCAAAGCTGTCCCGCTTGAATCCAGTGCAATCCATCAGACGATAGGACTTAAAGGCTTAGTTGGCACCCTTAAAACTCTGATTGGCCATGTCGACGGCTTCCAGATAAAATTCTGCGATGCCTTCTTCGTCCAGGCGGAGTTTTTCATGTAATGCAGGGATGGCTTCCCAATCGCCCTTTTCGTAAGACAATATAAGTTGATAGACATCTCTGAGCCGTCCTTCTTTGCCTAAAAGTGCGTCTTTGATATCTGATTCGATGGGAATTTTTTCCAAAACTTCTTCAATGGGTCTATCCATAATACCGTCAATGAGTGAAAACATGCCCATTAAAAAAAGATCCTGAGCGCGTGCGGCTAGACCCAATTTTGGTGCGAGTGATTCACAGAACTTTGCCCGAACGATGGCCTGAACGACCAATTCGTCTGCTTTACCATCGGCCATATTTGAAAGCGCCATCAGGGAAGTCCATTTTTTGACTTCGACTTCCCCCAAGAGCACGAGTGCGTGGTTGATTGAAGACACGGTCACATGCCAGCCAAAAAAAGCAGAGTTAATATAACGCAAAAGTTTGTAGGAGAGCGACATTTCTCGCTTGATAATATCTTCCAATCCCTGGTAACTCAGTTGCGGTTTTTGAATTTCTTGTAAAATTTGCAGGTAGTGAAGTTTAAAGCTGGGGATGTCTTTTGTGCTTAAGATTGTGGGTTTTGCAAAATAATAGCCCTGGAAAAAAACATAGCCCATTTCTTTGGCTTCCTGATAAATTTCCCAAGTTTCGACCTTTTCGGCCAGCATTTGAATGCCTTTGGGGATAAAACGCTCGGCCATTTCACGTTGTTCTTCTTTACTGGATAAAAGAAAGTCGACCTTGATGATATCGGCCAATTCCAAAAAAGGCTTGAATTTTTCTTCATATACAAAATCATCCAGGGCGATGGGATAGCCTGCTTCTTTTAGTTTTTTGCAGGCTTCAAGTGTTTCCGCATCGGGTTCAATATTTTCTAATATTTCAACCACAGTTTGTTCTTCGGGCAGCATGGCACAATAGCCTGCAGTCAGTGTTTGACGGGTCACATTATAAAAAGCCTTTTTCCCGGCCGTGAGTACATCCAGACCGTGCAAAAGCACACTGTCTCCAATGACCTTGGACGAGGCTTGATCTAAATTGTCTCCGTTAAAAAAGTTATCCATCCCAGAGCGAAACAAGAGTTCGTAGGCATAGACTTCCTGTTTGACATCAAAAATCGGCTGCCTTGCTATAAACGTTTTCATCTTTGATCCAAATTTGGCATTTTTCCAGAAATATTAAAAATTCGTTTGAGGTTTAAAGTGTGTCCTCAAACACCCCCTTTGACCAGTATATAAGAGAATTTTGAAAATGGGAGAAGCGGTGCGCTTTCGATGGACGAATCGTGATTTATTTAGATCGCTTTGGTTTAAACCCAAGCCCAATAATTTGATTGAGCCATTTTGTTTGGCGCGGGGGGACTGAAAGTGACACGCTTTGAAATTCTCTGCGGATGGCATAGGTTTTTCGCAAATGCTCAAAGGCTGCCGAACGAGAGGACAAGGGAAGATCGCCTAAGGCCATGAAGCGTGTGACATCAGATGAAAGGTCGTAGGCTTCTGCACACAGATCACTCAAGAGTGTGAGCTCGTCTTTTTCCTCAACATGCATCTCAATTGAAGATTGTCCCGGCAATACCAAGTCTTGTTTCGGCCATGAGGGCATGACACCCAGGGCTGCACAGACCGATTCATAAATAATGCGAGTCCCTGCCACTTTTCCATCCAGGGAATAACCTGCGATGTGTGGGGTTCCGATCTCGAGCTCTGGTAAAAAATCCCAGTTGATCGTGGGTTCGTTGGCCCAGACATCCAAAATAGGCGGTGCAAGCTGCCCCGCGACGAGTTGCTTGAATAAGGTTGTATGATCAATGACTTCCCCTCGCGCGGTATTGATAATGACGGTTTTTGAATGCAAGCGCCTTAGGCTCTTTTCATCTAAAAGGTGGTGAGTACGATCCTCTCCCTCATCAGTCAACGGGACGTGCAGGCTGACAAAATCAGCTTCACAGGCTTCCTGAAAAGATCGGTATTCACTGTTTCCTGTCTCCCTTTGCAGTGGGGGGTCGTTTAAGATCGGGATCATGCCGATGGCTTCTGCCTTACGTTTCAGCAATGTGCCAACATGTCCAATGCCGATAATGCCGAGGGTTTTGCCGCGCAGCACTTCTCTATTTTTACGCGCGCGTAAAAATAGAGCGCTGATGACGTATTCCGCAACTGAATTGGCATTGGCACCCGTCGCAGAAGCAAAAAGGATCTTGTTCTTACGGAGGTAGTCCTGGTCGATGTGCTCGCAGCCTGCTGTAGCGGTCCCGACAAATTGAACCGCGCTGCCTTGAAGCAGGGCCGCATTCACCGACGTAATGGAGCGTACGACGAGGATGGTGGCATCTCGTATGGCTTCGCTTGAAATAGCACGAGCGGGCAGGGCAAGCACTGCACCCAATTTCCCAAAGGCTTCCTGTGCAAATGGGATATTTTCATCAACAACGATTTTCACAAGGGGTCAGAAACAGCGAATGCTGTGATTAGGTTGAAAGCGTGCGTCCCAGTGTTTTTTGCACGCTCGCAATTTTGGATTCGAGACGTCCGGTCTTTCCTTTGCGGTAGTCGATTTTAACGATGGTTGAAATTCGGTCGCAATCTTCTCGCATACGATCCAAGCAGGCCTTGACCACGTCCATCACCTCGTCCCAGGGGCCCTCAATGACAGTTCCCATGGCATTGAGCCGATAGGAGAGGCCGCTTTTCTCAATAATATCAAGCGAGCGGGAAACATATTGGCTGACACTCTCTCCCGCCGTGAGTGGAGACATTGAAAATTCTAATAAAATAATGACATCATCTTTAGGCTCTGTCATGGCAAGGTCTCTCTTATTTGGAAGGTTTAGAATAAAAGGGAAGGGCCGCACTTGTGGCCTGAATTGTTTCAGAATCAAGCACGACGGAGAGGGCTGTGCCTGCCTCAAGTGCCTCGCGTCGTAAGTAGCCCAGGGCAATGATTTTTCCGATAAAAGGCGATTTGGTCGTCGAAGTCACCCATCCCACTGATTTTTTGTTGTGAAAAATTTCCGCGCCGGATTTTGGCAGGGTCTCTCCCTCTAAGATGAGACCCGAAAGCTGTTTATTGACGTGACCATAGGTTTTAATTCGGGCAATGACTTCCTGACCGGGAAAACAGCCCTTGGTGTAACTGATGACCTGGTCTTGAATTCCGGCTTCGTTTGGGAGTGTGTCTTCATTGAGGTCAATGCCGTAGCGTGGTAAACCCGCTTCGATCCGGCAGGTTTCAAGGGCCTCTTGTCCGACCGGCTGAATATGCCACTCATCCCCTTTTGACAAAAAATCGCTCCACAAGCTTTCGAGTTGTTCAAGAGGAGTGAAAAGATGAAAATCATCTTCTCCGGTAATCGCGTGTTTGATGCAAACAAGGTGTGCGCCCTGTATTTCTGTTTCAAAAAATGATGCGTCGCGCATTTTTTTTGCAGGAGCCCCAAAGCATTTTTCAAGTAATTTTTGAGCGTTCGGCCCCGAAATCAAGAGTCTCCCCCAGTTAGGTCGTTGCATCTCAACTTTGCTGCGCATGCGAAAACGCAGGAGTTGTGTTTTTGTGTCTTCCGCATTTGTGGATTCAAGTGTCATTAAAAAGCCTTCAGAGAGCGGATAAAGAAAAAAATCTGAAAGGATCTTTCCTTTTGCGGTGAGGAAACAAGCCCGGGCTCCCACTTCTGCTTCAGCCTTAGGCAGATCATTACTAATGAGTCCCTGTAAAAACTTTATGCGGTCTGCACCTGTGATCAGCCAAAAACCCTGATGTGAAAGGTCTACTAAGGCAAGACCGCTTCGAATCGCCCTGTATTCTTCAGCTCGGTCACCGAAATGATAATAGGCAGGCAATTTCCATTTATCGTAGACTGAAAAATCGGCACCAGCGGCATCATGTATTTTATGTAAGGGAAGTTGCAAGTGTATCCTCCAAATCTTGGGTTAAACAGTAGAATAGTCTACACAGTTTTTTGATTTGTGGTCAATGAAGGAACTTCTGCTTTGCATTTTGAGGCATTTTTTTATATGCTCCCGTTTGTTTCTGATCCTAAGAAGAGGTTTTGAGCAGTGCAGTACTATATTCTTTTTAATATGCTTCTCATTATTATCAGCAGTTTTTTAACCTGGATTGAACCCAAGCTTTTTATCATTACGATGCAGGGCTTTCAAATGATTGATGGTAAGATCGTTCTGGTCTTGGGCATCTTGGGTTTTGTCAGTATTTGTTATGAATTGCTGAGAAGAAAAACCCGGCTTTACTGGATTTATGGCCTGATCGGGTTTCTCGTTATGATTGTGACAGGAATGGTTTTTTACAGTTATTATCGAAATCAATATTCCGGTGGGGCAGGGCTTTATTTGGCGGCATTGGGGGGAATCCAGCTCACAGGGACTTATGTGGTTTTCCTATTTCAGCCCCGCAAAACGGTTTCTTAATTAAGAAATTCCTGATGAAATCAGAGATTTCTATCCCTAATTTTTTATTTCATTTGTGATGATCCCTTGTTTTGCGCAAGGCAGTGTTTAATTACTATCGAAGACACTTTTTAACCTTAGGGGTTTTAGGTTTGTGAATTAAGGAGAAAAATGATTCGCTCTACAACGATTATTTCAGTCCGGCGAGATGGCCGTGTTGCGATGGCGGGAGATGGTCAAGTCACACTGGGTGCAACCGTCATCAAACACAATACACGAAAAGTACGAAAGATTTTTAACGGTCAAATCCTAACGGGGTTTGCGGGTGCGACGGCAGATGCCTTTACCTTGCTTGAACGTTTTGAAGGCAAACTTGAACAGTATCATGGCAACCTGACCCGCGCAGCGGTGGAACTCGCAAAAGATTGGCGAATGGATCGTATGTTACGACGCTTAGAGGCCTTGCTCGCCGTTGCGGACAAAGACCATTCTCTGCTTATTTCGGGAACAGGAGATGTCATCGAGCCTGAAAATGGCATTGTGGCCATTGGTTCGGGAGGGCCCTTTGCACAGGCTTCCGCAAGTGCGCTGCTTAAACATTCGGGCTTAAATGCCTCTGAAATTGTTCAGGCTTCACTTAAAATCGCTGCAGAAATTTGTATTTATACAAACGAAGAAATCGTTGTGGAAACCCTTGATTCGGGGCGGATCGACAGTTCCTCGAAAGGGTAAGATGTCCCGCTTTGTTTGGGAAGCCAAGACCTAATGTTTAGGAGTAAATGATGACAGATGTTGAAGATTATGAAAACCTGATCCCCCGTAGAATTGTAGAAGAACTCGACAAATACATCGTGGGCCAGAAAGACGCTAAACGCATGGTTGCCATTGCGCTTCGAAATCGCTGGCGACGGCAACGTCTTCCCGATGATTTGAAAGACGAAGTCCTGCCAAAAAACATCATTATGATGGGGCCAACAGGTGTGGGAAAAACCGAAATATCTCGACGTTTGGCCAAATTGTCGGGTGCGCCTTTTATCAAGGTTGAGGCTTCAAAATTTACCGAAGTGGGTTATGTCGGACGCGATGTAGAATCCATGGTCAGGGATCTGGCTGAACTTTCGGTTAACATGGTCAAAGCCCAGCACAATGTCAGTGTGCAGGAAAAAGCGGCACGTCACGCCGAAGACCGTTTGTTGGACTTGCTCTTGCCGCCACCGAGCCGCGGCGTCCCGACCGGGGTTTACAGCGACTCGAAAGAAAATGAACCTGCGCCGAACGATTCGTATTCAAAAAGCCGTGAGAAACTGCGTCAGCAGCTCAAAGAAGGCAAACTCGACAAACGTTCTGTGGAGTTGGATTTGCCCGACAAATCGACCCCACCCATCGGCGTCATCTCCGGGGTGGGGATGGAAGATCTTGAAATGAATCTCCGGGACATGTTGGGCAACATGATGCCCGGAAAAAAGAAGCGTCGTCGTGTCAAAGTGCCAGAGGCTTTGACCTTACTCAATCAGGAGGAGGCGGCCAAGTTAATCGACATGGACGAAGTGGTACATGATGCCGTCCGGCGTGTTGAAAATTCAGGTATTATTTTTTTGGATGAAATTGATAAAATCGCGAGTCGAGAAAAAGGCCAGGGGCCCGATGTCTCGCGTGAAGGGGTACAACGCGACCTGCTCCCGATTGTAGAAGGTTCCACCATCAATACCAAGTACGGCATGATCAAAACAGACCACATTTTATTTATCGCAGCAGGTGCCTTTCACACGGCCAAACCGTCTGACTTAATCCCTGAACTCCAGGGCCGTTTTCCCATCCGAGTCGAGTTGGATTCTCTGGGCAAAGACGAATTTGTGCGTATCCTCACCGAACCCAAAAACTCACTCAAAAAACAATATGTTGCATTATTGGCGACAGAAGGTGTGGAGCTGGATCTGAGAGATGATGCGATTGAAGCCATTGCGGAAACCGCAGTTCAGGTCAATGAACGGGATGAAAATATCGGCGCCCGACGTTTATTTACCATTTTGGAGCGTTTATTGGACGAACTTTCTTTTGCCGCCCCGGAGCTAGAAGATAAAAAAGTCATCGTGGATGCGAAGTATGTCGAGGAACGCATGGGAGCCGTTGTGAAAGATGCCGATCTTTCACGTTATATCCTGTAGAGACAGAAAATAAACTGGATTTTAAAATGACAAACGAATTATTACGAAAAAAAGCAGATGTCCTGATTGAAGCACTGCCCTATATTCAGGCCTTCCATGGAAAAACCATTGTCATTAAATATGGTGGTGCGGCGATGACCGAATCCCACTTGAAACGGCAATTTGCCGAAGACATTGTGTTGATGAAATATGTCGGCATGCATCCCGTTATTGTTCACGGGGGGGGGCCTCAGATCTCCGGCATGATGAAACGCCTGGGGCTTGAACCCAAGTTTGTCGAAGGCGTCCGTGTTACGGATCCTGAAACCATGTCTGTTGTGGAAATGGTGCTGGCCGGTACGGTAAATAAAGAAATCGTTACCCTCATCAACCAAATGGGAGGCAGAGGTGTTGGACTCACGGGGAAAGACGGGGGTTTGATCAAGGCCCGGCGTCTGCGCGGCAAGGAAGAGACCATGGGGCAAGTCGGAGAAGTCGCTTCGGTGGATGCCGAGATCTTGGAAATCTTGGATGAAGGACGTTTTATTCCTGTCATCTCACCCATCGGCGCAGACGAAATGGGAAAGACCTACAACATCAATGCTGACCTTGTGGCGGGCAGTCTTGCTTCGGCCCTTTCTGCGGAAAAACTGCTTATTTTGACGGATGTACCAGGGATCTTGGGGCCTGACGGGAAGCTTATTCCTACTTTAGCTAAAAAGCAGGTCGAACAATTGATTTTAGAAGGGATCATCAAAGGCGGTATGATGCCCAAGATAGAAGCCGCACTTGCAAGTGTGGAAGAAGGGGTACAAAAAGCCCACATCATCGATGGGCGTGTGCCTCATGCCCTCCTGCTCGAAATCTTCACCGATCAAGGTGTTGGGACTGAGATTGTTTCTTAAAATTAGAGTTTGCTGAAAAAGTCATGCCGGAAATCTAGCCTACAGGGATTCAGCGATTTCGAGCAAATATTTTCTTCTTGTCCCAGCAATCAGACCCCTCATTAATATTAGTCGCCACCGGATAGGGCGTATCTTTTTACTCTAAGCAGATAAATCGTCTTTGTGAGCAAGTTCAGTAGGATCAAGCACAAATAAAGACAAGAACAGAACGCCTTTGCATGTCTAGGAGAAGTGGACCCAAAAAAAGAGACAGTGGCTTAACTGATCTGCCTCAAATACTTGACCAGGTCAGAGTGCCATCTTTTCCTTCCAAATAGAATATACCTCTTTAGAGTTTATTTTAACAAATTTAGGAGTTTTCCTGCAGGCTCAACAAGCGGTTCAGATTGTGCCTCGCTTTGCTCTCACAATCTAACCTTATTCGTTCGCTTTCCGTGTCGATCATTTAAGTTGTTAACCTAGCAATTAAATAGATCGATATTTTGATGTAAATTTGGTATACTGGCTG
>CAYVHO010000019.1:0-48896 GCA_964451325.1 uncultured Nitrospira sp.
TGCCACATGCCTAACCAATTGAATTTATTCGATAATTTAACGGGACAGTAGTGATATAAATTATATAATAGTCCTAAGGTAAAGCTTCTTAAACCAGCCCTGCAAAAAAAATCTAATAGAAAACCTCCACACCTCTATAGGGGGGATTTTCTTTGTTTGTATGTTCCGAGGATAGGAGAATGGGACAAAAATATGTATTTGAGTGCGACAATTATCCCGTGGGCTTCAGAATGGCTATTTCACTATGAAATTTGGCTCAGTACTGGAGAGTGGTGCGGAGGGGGTAGACACCCTCCCAAAACGCGGATTTAGATCTCGCCAATGCAGTTGAATACCTCAGCTAAATTGTGGATGAATCTGCAAGCCACCTACGACTTGGATCAGCCCGAAAAAAAGCGAAGGGCTGCTTAAAAAATAGACTCTGGTCTGAGGGTTTATCGTCTTTTCGAAAAATCTGGATTCCCGCTAAAATCATGCCGGAATGACGGTAGCGGGAGACCTCTTTGAATCAAAATAAATATATGAAGACGTCATCAATATTCGAATAAACAACCCAATTAAGACAAAGCCAGATGGATTTTAAGGGCCTGATCAATCAAGTGGATTTCATTCTGCTGGAGCCTTCCCAAAAGCTTTACTAAACGCTTTTTATCAAGCGTTCGAAGAGCTGCCTCTTGCATGCCTGTGAAAAATAAAGCAAAGTTGGTCATGGGTGTGTTTTCTGCACCTTGCTCCAAAGTCCGACAGGCTCCTAGACGAATAAATGGATCTTGTGCTTAGTCTCGCAGTTTTCTGGCAAGGTTTGAAATCAAGGCTCGTCGTCATAAAATAAAAATCTGAAAAACGGCTTGTCGCATTGTCCTTTTTATCATCGGGCTTTTTAGTGTGGTCTCATATGTAATGTAATTCAGTCTGATGCTCAAGGGGTAAGTCTCAGTCTCTATGCCGGGAAACAAGACTTAATTAGAGATTTATTTATACCAATAAACAGGATATTTCACTTTACATTAAAGCCCTTAGTGGGATGTTTTTTGTTTGAAGGCCGTTTTTATTTCGCATCATTTCGGTATTTCAAGTTTGTTTAAGACGCCAAATAGACAAGATTCAGATCCTCGGATACACTCGAAGTATAGACATAAAACAGTGCTTCACATCATCTGTATCCTTTGGGGGGAAAAATGGATCTCAGTCTCTTTGCCGTGTCGTCTCTCGTCTTACTTGTTGGTTTTGCCGGATTGATTTTGATGGCAGGCAAAAAAGAACCTGTTAAGAAACCCGTGAAAATAGATCGGCGGATTTCGTAATTACCTGCCTTTTTCTTGATGCTGTTTCTGCCACGCAGGAAATGTGGAATGTTCTGAGCGTGCGTGGATTTTTTCACATCGGTGCACGCTGATGTCAATGTATCGAATGATTTAAGGCTGTGCTTGTATTAAAGAAGCTCTGATTAAGTCACCCGTCGCGTTCCTTTTTTTCCCGATGATCGCTCGAAATTCTTTCCCTGTTTCCGTCATTTTCCAAAATAGAATTGAGCTGCCTTTGGGCTAAACTTCTCTGAAGGAAATGTTGAACCCCATCGGGTGACCTTGACCCTTTTTTAAGGCCCGTGATACACTCTCCCGCTTTACGTTTCCTGAAATATTTCACATGGTTTCTTAAATTTTGATGAATGCAATTCGTGGCATATCTCTTTCCAAGTCTTTTCAGCACTATCAAGTGTTGAAAGAAATCTCCATCGAAGTTGCCCCTGGGGAATGTTACGCGCTTTTTGGCCCAAATGGTGCCGGAAAGACGACACTCTTGCGTATTTTTGCAACCCTGCACCGCCCCACTGCCGGCAGTTTTGAAATTATGGGCATTGATGGCAAGCGGGATCGAGCCAAACTTCGAGCCCTGATTTTTATGATCGGGCATGGGTCCTATCTCTATGACGATCTAAGTGTCAAAGAAAATATTCAGTTTGCGATTGGGGTGAGGGGTGGCAGTGTCACAGATGCTGAGATCAAAAAAGCCTTGGATCAGGTCGGTATCGGTCGTTTCTCCCATTTGCACAGCCGTTATTTGTCGGCAGGCATGAAAAAGCGGCTTTCGATTGCAAAGGCCCTGCTGATTAAACCCAAGGTGCTTTTTTTAGATGAAGGTTACGCTTCCTTAGATGAACGCGGGGTGGCGATGATGAATGAGTATATCCGTGAATTTACGAAGTCCGGCGCGACAGTGCTTATGACAACACATGATCGTGGACCGACGGCAGAAGTCGCGGATCGTGTTGGGGTTTTGAGCCGTTCGGCCCTTAAGGAATTGACGGTAGAAGAAATGGTGGCGGCCGATGCACTTTTTTAGCGTGGTCAAGTGGATTGTCTGGAAGGATTTGTTGAGTGAGTACCGAAATCGGGAAAATATCTCCTCAATGTTTTTCTTTGCGCTGAATGTCATTTTGATTTTTAGCTTCAGTTTTTCGCTCGATCCTGAGACATTAAGCGAAATTATGCCCGGTATTATTTGGGTGGCCTTTGGTTTTACGGCGATTATTGGTTTGGGGAAATCTTTCTTGATTGAAGTCAACAACGACTGCATGGAGTACTTCCAGTGTCTGCCTGTGCCAAAGGGGGCGATTTATCTGGGCAAGTTTTTAGGGAACCTGCTGTTTATGCTGACGGTTGAAATTATTCTGTTTCCGCTCTTTGTGCTGTTTTTTAATCTTTCAATCCTTGATCAATTCATTCCACTTCTGTTAATATCAGCGGTTGCGACGATCGGTCTCTCCGCACTCGGCACGCTTTTTTCAGCGTTGACGGTGCAGATTCGCGCACGGGAAGTGATGTTCCCGATTTTGCTCTTGCCTTTGTCTGTCCCGATTTTTATCGGTGCGGTGGAGGCCACACGCGGGGCATTGAGCGGGGACCCTTTTTCGAGGTACCAGCATTGGATTGAACTTCTGGGGGTCTTCGATGTAATATTCGTCGTGGTTTCATTTTGGATTTTTGAATTTATATTGGATTATTAACATGTCCTTAAAAATTAAGAACTAAAAATAGAGTACCTTCCAATGGTCGCAACACGTTTTATCGGCTGGCTCCGTAGATTTGAAAAATGGTTTGGTTTCGTCGCGGCAATTTTAATTATTGCCGGTCTCTACACCGGGCTTGTCACTTCTTCTCCTGACTATTATCAGGGGGAGGTGGTGCGCATTATGTATGTGCATGTGCCTTTTGTGCAGACTGCAATGTTATCCTATTTTGTGCTTTTTGTTTGCAGTATCTGGTATCTCTGGAAGCGCGAGGCGGTGGTGGATAATGCCTGTCACGCTGCGGCAGGGCTGTCCTTGTTTTTTACGGCGGGTGGTTTGCTTACGGGCTCAATCTGGGGCAAACCTACCTGGAATGCCTGGTGGGTTTGGGATCCACGTCTCACCTCTTTTGCAATCTTGTTTTTAACGCTTGTGGGTTATTTGATGTTACGCACTTTTTTAGAGGATAAGGAAAAGGGTGCTACATTTTGTGCGATTTTGGCCATCATTGGCTTTATTGATCTTCCCATTATTCATTTTTCTGTCGAGTGGTGGCGCTCGCTTCATCAACCCGCATCAATATCGTCACGCGGAATTAGCATCGCCCCGGACATGATGGTGCCTTTTACTTTGATGACCGTGGGGGTTTCGATTCTTTTTACATATATGCTAATGGTTCGTACACAAATGCTCTATTTACAGCATTTGTTAGAGGCAAAGCAGGGCCGTCTCCTGAGTGAGGGGCAGTTTGAGTAGTACAAAGCTTCTCTGGATGGAGGCTTTGTGAAGCGTTTATATCTCCGTTGGGGTGTTTTAGTTGGGATTTTTGCTGTGATCGGTTTTCTTGCGATCTCTCGTTACAATAGGGATGTCCGTACGATTTCACCCAAGGTTTTGCTGAGTGAATCCCCCAGTGAGCAAACGCGCTTAATGGGAATGATTGAAGCAGGAAGCTTGAAGGGAGGTTCGGAGGGCATGCCCTTTCGTTTTAGTCTTTCGAGTGAGGGCGCAAAGACTCCGGTTGTTTTTTTAGGGGATGATGCAGAGTCATTGCGTGACTTGAAAACAATTGTGGTGATTGGACGTTGGCATGCAGATAAGGGGCTGTTTGAAGCAAATAAAATTGCCCTCACGCCGAATTATGGTTTCATCACCTCAGCCTATGTTTTTACGCTTATCCCCTTGATTTTATTCCTTTTTAATATGGAAAGAAGAGTGGCCTTGCTCTATGTTATGATCAAAAAAGAAAAGGTCTACCAAGCGGAGGTCTGATCATGTCAAGTAAGAGGATAGGGATTATTGGAAGTGTTTTGGTGGTTGTCGCCGGACTTGCCTATCTTGCATTGGGGAATTTTGGTGAAAACCTGGTCTATTTTATGACGCCTTCAGAAGTTGTGACGCTTGAGCAGGATCTTTATGGAAAGAAAATGCGCGTGGCCGGCATGGTGGTTGAAGCGAGCATGAAAGTGGTACCGGAAACACTTAAAATCAGTTTTGATTTGACCGATGGTGCGGAAACCATCCCCGTGGCATTTGAAGGTATTCCGCCGGATTTGTTTAAAGAAGGAAAAGGGGCCGTGGTCGAAGGCTTTTGGGATAAAAACCATGTTTTTCAGTCTCATATGATTATGGCAAAACATGAAGAAGACTATATGCCGATTGAGATGAAAAACGCGGGTGAGACCTTACCAACAATGGGGTTATTAAAGACCTTGCATGTGGAAAAATGAAGGCAATGTTGTTTTTTTATACGCTTTAGCCTTCTTCATTACCTTGATTGTAAATCAGATCGTAAGTTGTTCAGCTTGTAAATGGAGGCATCTACATGATCATTGAGTTTGGGCATTTTGCGGTGGTAACCGCGCTCATTTTGTCCTTTGTCGGGGTTGTCACACCGATCATCGGATTGAAAACCGGGAACGCAGCCTGGATCGTTGTGGGGCGGCGGGCAACAATCGCAATTTTTGTCCTTCTAACCATCGGCATGGCCACCTTGATCCATGGTTATCTTATCCATGATTACTCCGTCAAATATATCTATGCAACTTCCAACAGTAAGCTCCCGGTTTTCTACAAAATTGCGGGTCTTTGGGGAGGCCATGAAGGTTCTCTGTTGCTTTGGGCCTGGATCCTTGCACTGTATTGCATGCTGGCGGTTTTGATCCACTGGAAATCACAAGCTGTGGTCATGCCTTATCTGATTCTGATCGAATCAATTGTGATCAGTGGTTTCCTCTTGCTCATTCTTTTTCTTTCGAACCCTTTTGAACGAATTTTCCCTGCCCCACTGGACGGTAAAGATTTAAATCCACTGCTGCAAGACCCGGCAATGGTGATTCATCCGCCACTGCTCTATTTGGGGTATGTGGGTTTATCCATCCCTTTTTCGTTCGCGATGGCCGCTCTTTTTTCAGGACGATTGGGAGAAGAGTGGGTCAAGGCGACACAGCGTTGGACCCTTTTTGCCTGGTTGACCTTGACACTCGGTATCGGAATGGGCGGTTATTGGGCCTATTACGAACTGGGATGGGGGGGCTATTGGGGCTGGGATCCGGTCGAAAACGCGGCATTCATGCCCTGGCTGGTGGCGACGGCTTTTCTGCATTCAACAATAGTGCAGGAAAAGCGAAAGATGTTTAAGGTCTGGAATCTCTTTTTGATTATCCTGGCATTTTCGCTTTCGCTGATCGGCACTTTTTTGGTACGAAGTGGCATTCTTTCCTCTGTCCACTCCTTTGCAGCAGACCCCGAACGCGGGGTTTTCATCCTGGGTTTTGTGACCTTCATGTTGGTGCTTTCCTTTGGCACCCTGATTCTACGTTCGGCCAAACTCAAAAGCCAAGTCCGCATGGAATCCATGATCTCACGGGAATCCGTTTTCCTCTACAACAATCTCTTTTTTCTGGTGGCCTTGGTGACTGTTTTTGTGGGCACGCTCTATCCCTTGTTGATGGAGGTCTTGAAGCTTCAAAAAGTTTCAGTCGGGGCCCCTTATTACAATACGGTCTTTATGCCGGTGGCCTTGGGTCTTGTTTTTTTAATGGGCGTTGGGCCCTATATTCCGTGGCGTAAAACGACCTCGGAAAACCTGAAGAAGCTTTTTGCATTCCCCTCTCTTTCAGCCCTGGTTTTGACAGCACTCTGTTTTATTTTGGGAATCCATAAACCCTACGCGTTAGTGGGACTTTGGGTTGTCTTTTTTGTGCTCACAGCGATCGTCCTGGATTTCAACAAAATCTCCGTCTTCTGGAGCAAGCGCGAAAAGATAAATCGTGCGCAGGGATTTGCTTCCGCGTATCAGAGTAATCCCAGACGTATTACCGGAATTTTTATTCATCTCGGTGTATTGGTCATGGTTGTGGGAATTATTTTTTCATCCATGTATCAGGCCGAAAAAATTCTGATTATGAAACCGGGAGAAGAAGTTGGAATCAAAAACTTTAAATTCCGTATGGCCAGTCTTTATGAGGTTGAAGGGGTGAACTGGAAAGGAAAAGAAGCCATGTTCGATGTTTATGAGGATGACAATATCATTGCTCAAATGCGTCCTCAAAAACGGTTTTATACGGTTTCTCAGACACCGACCACCGAAACAGCCATCCATGAGTTGAGAATGGGCCATCTTTTTGTCACGATTCCAGAAGTCTCACCCGATGGGACTTGGGCGCGCGTTCGGATATTGCACAATCCATTGGTGCTTTGGGTCTGGTATGGCGGCGGGATTATGGCGATTGCTTCGATGATGAATATTTTCAGAAGAGAGCGCAGGAAACGTGCCTTGGCCGTGAACACTCCAAGCATCGCCCCTGGCATTCCTCCGAATGCCGCCCAGCCGACGAGATAAATGATGAAGGGATTTGGTTTTTGGCAGGCCTTCCTCCTGATGGGCCTTGTGGGTTTGGTTGCCCTTTTTTACCAGGGGCTTTGGGGCGACCCGACTGCTCTGCCTCCAGTCATCATCGAAGAACCCGCCTCAGAAATTGTTGCTCCAGATTTGTATAGTGGTGAGGAATTTCGCCTCAGTGAGCACCTCGGAAAAGTGGTGGTGCTCAATTTTTGGGCCTCCTGGTGTCTGGAGTGTAAATTGGAGCACAAATTCTTGCTCGCGCTCCAAAAACGTTTTGAAAACAGGGCCGATTTTGCCATGTACGGTGTGAATTACCAAGATAAGACGCCTCTTGCAAAGGCCTACCTTGTGCAACATGGGAATAATTTCAAGCATGTGATTGATGCAAAGGGCAAGATCTCCATCGATTATGGTGTCTATGGTGTACCGGAAACCTTTATCATTGATAAAAAAGGAGTGATCCGTCATAAAATAATTGGTCCGGTTCTGGGGGATGGTTATTCGGATCTCGTAGAAAATGTCATTGAGCCGCTTTTGAATGCATCGGAATCGGGTTTGACCTCATGAAAATCTGCGCCGCGTTCTTATTTGCTCTGTTTGTCTTTTTTCCGCTTTCAGGAAAACCTCTTCTTTTTGCGCAGGACGATCCTGTGCCGCCTGCACTCTCAATGGGTGATGACGAATTACAGGCGAAGACGAAAGAGATCGCAAAAGTACTCCGTTGTGCCGTCTGCCAGTCCGAATCGGTTTGGGAGTCCAATTCAACCCTTGCAATTCAAATGCGTGATATTGTTCGAGATCGTCTACTTGCAGGGGAAAGTGCTGATGAAATCAAGGATTATTTTGTAAGTCGTTACGGAGACTATATTGTTTTTAAACCCAGATTTGAAGGCATAAATTTACTTTTGTGGGGGGGGCCCTTCACAATATTGCTGATAGGCGGGGTGATTCTTTTACGTAATATCAGACGCTGGACGAGGAAGCCTCGCCCTACAGCACCCGGCACAACAGCGGCTGCATCACTTAATCCGATTGATGAGAAGCAACGAGAACGGCTTGAGCAGGAGCTTCGGAAGGGTTGAAACCCCAGCAATAGCTTTGCTCTCCTAGACAAGATTATGTTTTTTTTGCGTGATGAAAGAAGATGAACGCTCAGTGAATCTGTTGACGAAATCCTGGTCCAGGATAAATTTTACATATTGGAGTGTGAAATAATGTTTTATTTTTTAATGGTCGCCTTGCTTTTTGTGGTCATAGGCAGCCTTGGATTTCCATTTTTTGGCAAGACAGAAATGCCCCTCATCCTAGGGCAGGCGGCTTCGCTTGACGAAGAGCAGACGAACCTTAAGATTGAGCGTCGAACCATCGGGGCCTCGCTTTCTGAACTTGAGGTTGATTTTGGGCAAAGCCGACTTGCGTCTGATGACTACAAGGAAATCAAGCTCGGTCTCGAACATCGTCTTCTTGAGGTACTTGATCGTCTGGGTGTACTTGAAACAACGGAAGCTGCTTCAACGAAAACGAGCAAAAAAGAGCGTGTGCCAGCGAGTATGGCAAAAAACTGGCTGGCAATGATTCTCTTAGGGATTGTGGTTGGTGGTGGGGCAACGGGAAGCTATCAGTTTGTTTTATGGAAGCTGGACCGTGTTTCCGTCTCTCCTGGACCTGCAGGAGGTATGGTTGGAGACCCGCAAATCAATCCAGAGGAAATGGTCGCGCGGCTGGAAGGAAAATTAAAAGAAAACCCAAATGATCTGCAAGGCCAGATGATGATTGGTCGTTCCTATATGGCGATGGGACGTTGGGATGATGCCGAAAAAGCCTGGAGCAAAGTGCTTGAACTGGATCCAAGAAATTATACGGCACATTACCGTTTGGGTGAAATTATGTTGAGCAACCCAAAAACAGGGACACAAGAGGAAGCCGAAGAAGCCCTTGGGCATTTTGACAAAGCTCTGGTGAGTGTCCCGCAGGATGCCAGTATCCTTTGGGCACGTGGCATCGTCTTGGTGCAATTGGGGCGTACTTTTGAAGCAGATGAAGCCTGGACCGAAGCCTATCAATATATTCCAAGAAATACTGAAAGTTCCGATATGGTTAAGCAGTCCTTGCAAGATCTCCGTGCGGGAAAGATGTCTCCGCCCGTCCCCAGCCAATAAAATGGGGAATCTCTTTTTTGAGAGAAAACCTCTATCCGATTTCGCTCTTGTTTTCCTGCTGGTATTATTGGTAAGTGCCTGTACTCAGGCAGAAAATAGCCCAGCCGTAAAGGAGGCAAATGCTAAGATAGAAGGCATCCAGGTCGGTTTTCTCGCGCCTGAATTTAAATTGAAGACTCTAAAGGGTGGTGAAGCAGCGCTTTCGGATTATCGGGGAAAGATCGTCCTGGTCAATTTTTGGGCGACCTGGTGTGGGCCGTGCAAAGCAGAGATGCCTTCGATGGAGGCCTTGTACGGGAGTTATCCGAGAGAAGATTTTGAGATTTTAGCCATTTCGATTGATATTGATCCCAACGCGCCCGTTGAGCAATTTATTGCGGATTTTGGTTTTTCATTTCCTGTTTTGCTGGATGACACTTTTGAAGTCAATGATCAATATCAAGTCAGGGTCGTGCCGACCAGCGTTGTCGTGGATCGAAAGGGCGTGATCACCCATCGACTGCTGGGGGCAAAGGATTGGAATGATCCTGATTCAAAACTTTTTCTTGAAAAACTCATTGCCGCAAGTTGAGCCGATGGGTGTAAGGAAGTAAAAATGGAAGCGACAGGAAATATGTCCTACATGATCGCCTTTTCCGCAGGCTTTCTTTCTTTTGTTTCTCCTTGCGTTTTGCCGCTTGTCCCCACTTATATTTCATACATTACGGGATTGTCTTTTGAAGAATTGACCTCCCCAGAAGGCCGCACACGTGCACGGGAAGTGGCTGCAAAAAATTCCGTCATCTTTATTTTGGGGTTTTCCACGATTTTTATTTTGTTTGGTGCTTCAGCAACCTTTATCGGCCATTTTTTCTTAAGCAATCAGGCTGTTATTCGTCAGGTCGGAGGAGCCTTTATTGTTTTTTTTGGTCTTTATATCATGGGTTTGTTCCAGTTTGCTTTTATGGCGCGAGATAAACGGTTTCATTTTAAAAATAAACCGGCAGGTTATGTGGGCTCCTATTTTGTCGGCATTGCTTTTGGTGCGGGCTGGACCCCTTGTGTCGGGCCAATTTTAGGCTCTATCCTCTTGTATGCCAGTACTTCCGGCTCGGTTATGACTGGTGTGCAACTCTTGGCGGTTTACTCCGTGGGTTTGGGGCTTCCACTTTTTCTTTCTTCTTTGGGCGTACAGACTTTTTTGCTTTATTCTAAAAAGGCAACGCGTTTTATGAGCTGGATTACACGGGCCAGCGGTGCTTTTTTGGTTGCTGTCGGCCTTATGATTTTTACAAATTCCCTGACCCGCCTCACCTCATTTTTTACAGAAATGGGGATCGGCTGGACCGTTGGTCAGTGACCTCCTGTTACTGTTGTATTTCAAATAGGTGTGAATGAGGTATCTGATGTTTTTGAATCTGCCATTGTCATTTTCACTCATCCTTGCTAAATTCTGGCTCTGTGGCTCGTTCGACTCCCCGAGTTTAAAATCCAAAAGTGCGATGCTGCTACACCCTGGTTAACAGTCTCAGCATAGCTGGCCCTTCGCTCAATCGGGCTGACACATCGGGTACGAATACCAGTAGATCATGGGGCTTATTTTACAATGTCCCATAAAAATGATCATACAAGGCGCTGAGCAACATGTTCTCTAACCTTTAGATGAAAAAGCGCCTATGAAATTAGTCAACACCTTGCCCAGCTCCAAGGCGTTATCTCACTTGAAGCAACACTCAACATCAAACACAATTGACCAACCCCGAATGGACTTCAATCCGTACAACCGAAAACATGCTGAGGCAGAAAAGCGGATTGCAGACCTCTCAAACCAAAAAAAAGAACTCGATAGTTCATTGGATTGGTACCGTAGCATTGACGTGTTCGCACTTCAAAAGACGTACGATGACGGGACCACAACCGATACAGGGCTTATCAATGACATCACAATCCTTGAGCAATCCCTTGCCGACAATGCTGCTGAGCTTCAAGAAACAACTTCCGCAATCGGTTCACTGTTCAATCCCTCGAACTGGTTCGCTGAAGACCAGGTATCCCTTCGCCAAAAGCGAAAGCAGCTCCGCGAACGTGCCAAGGTCATTAGTGCTCAGATTCGATCGAAAGATCAATCAAGGCTTCAGATTTCCAAAATGAATGCAGAAGCTTCATCTGTAATTCAGAAATACAACTCATTTGACCATGGCGGTACCATTTCCGAATTGTCTGAACTTTCTGAAACACTTGCGGAAACCCAAGACCAACTTGAAAGTATTCTGTTCCACAAGCAGCAGGTTGATGAAAAACTTGCTCCTCTGTTTCATGAACTCCAAAACCTACAGAGTGAAAAACAGAAAGCCGAATCTAAGCTTCGGCAGGCCCAACAGCTCGACAATCAGATTTCAAATGCGGACAATTCATACGAACGCGCTATGGTTCATGAGGAATGCGAACGCAAGTTTGCGACTGGCAGTCCACGATCCATAATCCGCGACCAAGAGCGAGCAATCAGAAGAATTGGTCGTGACCATGCGAAAGCAGAGAATAGAGCTCAAATCGTTGGTCGTAAAGCCGCTCGCATTATTGAAACGCTCGTAATTGATGGCAACAATTTGTGTTACGAGGGGAGTCAATTCGTTGGTCTGACCGTACTTGAAACCCTCCTCCCGATTTTATCGAAGAACTATTCTGTCGTTCTGGTTTTTGATTCTGCCATTCGTCGAATGACAAAAACCCACGATTCCGAGATGCGAAATCGATTTGAGAAACACGCAAGGGTTCATGTCGTTGCAAGCGCAGAAATGGCTGATGCAACAATCCTCGATTTGGCATCCTCGCATCATTACAGTTACGTGCTGAGTAATGATCGGTTTGCCGACTTCAACGAAAAGGAAGCAGTTAAGAAATCACGTGTAATTCGACATGAAATTGTTGGCGGTCGGATTCTTGTGCATGATCTGCATTTGAACGCCTCGTATAAATAAACTTGTCAGAAAAGGCTTGTCGTTACGTAACGTGTCGCGCGAAAATCGAGGACTATACACTTAGTCCTTAAGCAGAGTACTTTGTGTTATGCGCTTTTGGACATTAGAGGGGTTATCCATCTTGCAATTTTTCGAAATTGAGTTTCTTTAGTTAATTTTCTGAAGCATCCAGCCAATCATAAAAATCGCCATGCCCGCGACCGTGAAGGTAAACATGAAACCCATGTCTCCGTCAAACATGGCTGAAGTGACCAGGACATACAGAATCAAAAAAAGCCCGGAAATTTGAACCAGTTTTGCGATGTAATAAAAAGCTTTCATTTTTTTCTCCCTAAACTGGCCCTAATTTATCACAGCGAGGAGATTGGAATCAAAGGATGAGGGAAGGCGGTCGTATCTCAGTTTGAATTTTTAGGAACACGTCATGCGCGCGAAAGCGGGCATCCAGAGGTTTGTCCCCTTGAATTCCCGCCTGCGCGGGAATGACTACACTAAAATCGTGGTTTCTGCATCAAACTGAGACACACTACCGGAAAGGCATCACCCTCCCTTTCGCCGAAAGAAAGTTTGATCAATTTTTATTGCGGAAAGCTTGTCGGGGCTTTAATGTGTTGCCAGCCTTCACCGCTTAAGCTCCCCAAAAAGGCAATAAGATCCTTTTTTTCCGCGTCCGTCAACTTGAGTGGCATCATGAAGGGCGAGCGAAAAGGATTTTTAATGCCGCCTTGATTGTAAAAAGTGATGATCGCCTCTAAAGTGGGCAGACTGCCATCGTGCATATAGGGGGCAGTGTGTTCGATCTCTCTTAAAGTCGGTGTTTTAAATCCCCCAATATCTTGCTGTTTTTGTGTGACATTGTAACGTCCTACATCCACAGCTTCGTGGCCCCAGCCAACGCCGAGGTTATGAAAGTTTTCATCCGAAAAATTAAAGCCTGTGTGGCAAATACCGCAGCGTGCTTTTCCCCGAAAAAGGGTCAAGCCTCGTTTTGCCGCATCTGAAAGTGCTTTTTTGTCTTTTCCACTTTCAAAACGGTCAAAGGCACTGTTCCCGGAAAGCAAGGTGCGTTGAAAGGAGGCAATGGCTTTGCCGATGGCCTCCACGGTAATCTCTCCACCAAAAACATTCTTGAAGGCCTTTTGATAGCCTTTGATGGTGTTTAATTTTGCGACCAGAGCGGCATTATTAATAAAACCGTGTTCGATAGGATTGGTCAGTGGCCCGACAGATTGTGCTTCCAGCGTGTCTGCCCGCCCATCCCAGAATTGCCCTTTTGTAAAAACACGGTTTAAAGCTGTTGGCGCACTTCGGCCGCCCTGCTGTCGATTGATTCCGCTCGAAACAGCCTGACCGTCGGTAAATGCAAGCGCGGGGATGTGACAGCTTGAGCAGGCAATACGGTTATCTCTCGAAAGACGTTTATCAAAAAAGAGAAAGTGGCCCAAAGCAACCTTTTCAGAGGTCATTGGGTTATCCGACGGGATGTGAAATGCAGATGTGTCTAGTCCCAAAGGAATCATTGGTTTTCCATCATCTGCTGCTTCGGCTTTATGTAAGACTCCAGTGAAAATGGTGAGAAAAAAAAGGAGAGGAAGAAGCCTCAAAACCCAGAATACGTGACTTTTCCGATTGTTTTGCTTATGTGTTTGATTTGTATATTGAACCATGAGTTGCCCCTCCTTATGATCTCAAAATTTGAGAAAAAGTCCTAAGAAAGCTCTGATCAAGCTGGATTTGGGTCAGAGCTTTCTTGAGTACAGACAAACCGAACAGGGATACTTTAGTCAAACAAAAGTGTTTTTGAAAATAATGTTTTTATTTTTTCGGCTGTGTCCATGCCTTGTTGGATACAATCGGGGATGCCGACGCCGCGATAGGCTGCGCCGCTTAAAAAGAGGCCTTCGTGTTTTTGGGTTTCATTTTCGATTTTGGAGACCAAATCCAAATGTCCGACATGATATTGCGGGTTGGCTTTGTTCCATCGAAAGGCGCGTGAAACGACGGGTTTGGCATCAATCCCCATGATGTTTTTCAGCTCTGTACGCACGGTGGCAATCAATCCGGCATCGTCTTGTTCGAGGACGCTTTCGCGGTGTGCACCCCCCATAAAAACGCGGATGAGCACATGGTCTTTGGGCGCACGTCCGGGAAACTTGGTGGAACTCCAGGTCGAGGCCATGAGTTGAGAACCTTCTCTGCGCGGAATGACAAAACCAAAGCCGTTTAAGGGGTGTTTGATGTCTTTCTGTTTAAAGCCGAGTGAGACCGTCGCCGTGGAAACATAGGTGATGCTTTCCAACAATTTGCAGAGGCTCGCATTCCAGGGTTGAATCCAATCGGCGGCTTTATAGGTCGGGGTCGTGATGACCAGGGCGTCTGCGGTGTATTTCTCATCTCCGACACAAACTTCATAGCCTGATTGTAGGGGCGAAATTGCACTGACAGGGTTATTTGTTTTGATTTCGCATTGATCCAGTTTGTTTTTTAATTCGGCAATGATGCTTGAAAGCCCGTCTTTCATGGTGACAAAAAGGGACCAGCTTGGGCTTGCTGTGCCTTGTGAATTTGCGCTTTTTTTCCGTTGTAACATGCCTTTGATGAGGCTGCCGTATTTTTGTTCTAACATGGCAAATTGAAGAAAAGAGGCCTTGATACTGAGTTTTTCGGCATCCCCCGCAAAAATACCTGCCAAAATAGGATCGGCAAAAAGTTCGACGGCTTCCTGTCCCAAGCGTCGTCGCACAAAAGATGCGATACTTTCGTCCGTGGTTTCTGTGCGTTTGGGGATGAAGAGATCCATGCCCATACGTATTTTTCCCGGCCACGAAATCAGTGGACTGAGTGCAAAGGGCACGATGCGGCTGGGCACCATGAGGTTAAAGCCTTGCGGCATGGGGACGAGTTTCCCGCGAGAGAGGATGTAAACGGCTTTATTGACGGGATGGGTTTGCACCAGTCGGTCGGTTAAACCCAGGGTTTTGACGAGGGCCATGCCGCCTTTTTTTTGTGTAATAAAAGAATCTGGCCCGCCTTCGATCACAAAGTCATCCACCCGTTCCGAGGTGATTTTTCCACCGAGTCGTGGACTAGCTTCAAGCAAGCATAGTTCAATGGCTTGTTTTTCTTTTTTAAAGGTTTCTTGTAAAAAATAGGCGGTGGAGAGCCCGGTGATGCCGCCTCCAATGATGATGATTTTTTTAGGTTTTTGAGACATGAAACGCATTCTACGTGAAAATAGGGTGGGGTTTCAATCTACCTTGCTGTCTTTGCGCTTTTCTATTTTATTAGGTTAGGGTTTATTAGGTTAGGGTTTATCAAGTTCGGGTTTATCAGGCTCAGGGGCCTGTAGGACGCGGGTAAGGTTTTCGATGGGGGGAAGGACATTGAGGGGTTTTTTGCTGTCAGTGATTTTAAGGTCTTCAAAGCGTCTTGCGCTAACCAAAACACGGGATTCAAAAGAGCCTAAGGTTTTGTTGTAACTCTCGACCGCTTTTTTAAGATTGCCCCCTAAGGTCGTGAAATGACCACTCATGTCCACAATGCGTTTGTAGAGTTCTTTTCCGAGCGCCCCGATTTTTTTGGAATTTTCTGCAAGATCTTCCTGTTGCCAACCATAAGCAACGGCTTTGAGCAAGGCAATGAGGGTCGTGGGTGTGGCGATGATGACACGTTGATCCACACCCAATTCAATTAAGGCGGGATCTTCTTGCAAAGCCGCGCTGAAAAAGGCCTCTCCCGCTAAAAAGAGCACGACAAATTCGGGCGCACGTGAAAACTGCTGCCAATAGGCTTTTCGACTCAACTCACTGATATGTTCACGAATCCGTCGTGCATGTTCCTTGCGTTTTATTTGCATCAGGTCTTCATCTTGTGTTTCCTGGCCTTCCAAGTAGGCCGTTAAAGGCACTTTGGCGTCGACAACAATGGTTTTTCCGCCAGGCAGGTTTACAACCATGTCGGGTCGCAGTCGGCTCGCTTCGGAGCCGACCACCTGTTGTTCTCTAAAGTCGCAATGGCTCAACATCCCTGCAATTTCGACGACGCGCTTGAGTTGAATTTCGCCCCAACGCCCACGGACTTGTGGTTTACGCAGGGCATTCACAAGGTTTGTGGTTTCGGAGCGCAATTGGATTTGGCTGTCGATTAGGCTTTTGACTTGCTGATTGAGTCCCTCATAGGCGCCAACCCGGGCTTTTTCGAGGGCCTGAATTTTTTGATCAAATTTTTCCAAACCTTCTCGCACAGGTTTGACGACTTGATCGATGGCGACTTGTCGTTTGTGTAAATCCTGATCTGCACCGTCTTTGAGTTTTTCAAAGGTCGATTTTGCCACTTCGAGAAAGGTTTGGTTGTTGCTCTTAAGCGCATCGGCGGAGAGGGCCTTGAAGGCATCGGAGAGATTGATTTTAGCTTCACTTAAAATCGCCAATTTTTCTGTCGCCGCTTTTTGTTCTTTTTCAAGATGCATCTCAAGGCTGGATCGATCGACTTTTAAAGCCGTGAGGTCTTTTTGAAGCGCAGCCACCTCTGTTTTAAACACGGTGATTTCGCTGGAAGCGGCACTGAGGCTCTGCTCTCGTGTAACAAGTCGCTCGTTTAAGACCGCAATTTGTTGTTCAAAGTCAGCCCGAAGTCTGTGGGTCTTTTCAGTGCCTTTGCTGCGAAAATGCAGGCGAAAATAAAATCCACCCAAAACAATCCCCAAAATCAAAAAACAAAGGGCTGTCACAATAAAAAAAATGTTCATTTTTAATAAAGACTCAATGGATTCAGGGATTAAAACTCAGTACGGGGAATGGTGTCATAAGATGCCCGATAATTCAAGACGACTTTACTTTGAATTGTAAACTGTGGCAATAAAGAAGCGCTTTCGTCACACGTGGAGAGATCTGTTTTGGAAATACAACTCATTTGGCTGCTCGCACTTTTTGTCATCGCCCTGCTTTATGCTTCTGTGGGGCATGGCGGGGCATCAGGTTATTTGGCCGTCTTGGTGCTTGCGGGATATGCCCGACCTGACATCACCCCCGTTGTACTCATTTTGAATATTGCGGTCGCTTCAACGGGCTTGTTTCACTACAGTCGTGCCGGTCATTTTTCGTTTAAGTTGCTAAAACCCCTCGTTCTGACCTCCATTCCCGCAGCTTTTGTGGGCGGTATGATTCCTTTGAGTGATCAAATGTATTCAGCGCTCTTGGGATTTACCCTGCTTATTGCTGCGCTGCGTTTTCTTTTTGTCGCACGCGTTTTTAAAACGAAAGAAACCCCAGCCCTCATTTCCGACAAAACATGGTCCTTGCCCATCGGTGCGGTGCTGGGACTTTTAGCCGGTATGGTGGGTGTCGGCGGCGGCATTTTTTTGAGTCCGCTATTGCTTTTTTTAGGCTGGGCCGACGCAAAAAAAACAGCAGCAATCTCAGCCGCGTTTATCGTACTCAACTCCATCAGCGGTCTATCAGCCCACTTGATACAAGGGGCAGGGATCGACTGGTCTCTGATTTCGTCTATCGCCCTCACAATCTACATTGGAGGCTTTATCGGTTCTTTTTTCGGGGCTTGGCGACTTTCGCTTCGCAGGCTGCAACAACTCTTAGGCAGCGTGCTTGCGATCGCGAGCTTCAAACTGATTCTTAAAATTTGGTAATGGAGTTTCTTTTGAAAAATCTTGACACACCCACCCCCGACCGTCGATCCGAATGGTTTGTGCCTCAATTTGGTCCACTCAAATTTCGCATTTTTGTGGGCCTGCTCTTTTTGCCCTATACGGGCATGGTGCTTTCTTTTACCGTTATTGGGGCGATGTTGGCAGAGCCGATTTACTGGGAGCGTGTGCTTGCCATTGTTTTGATTTATTTTTTTGGACTGGGCATCGCCGCCCATGCGCTCGATGCCATCGGGGGTAGAAGCCAAAAACCCTGGGGCCAGCACTTTTCAAAACGCATGCTTTGGGCCCTGGCTATTTTTTCGCTCATCCCGGCCTACGGCATCGGTTTATATTATATTTTTACAGAAACGCCTTATTTGGCCGTGCTTGCGGTTTTGGAAGGTTTTTTTCTCTTCGCCTATAATTTAGAATGGCTTGAGGGGAAATTCCATACCGATGTTTCGTTTGCTTTTTCCTGGGGCGTATTGCCACTTTTAGCCGGTTATGTCATTCAGAGTAATACACTATCTCTTTCGGTGATTGTGATGGCCGCTGCGATGGGACTTTTCAGTTACGTCGAAATCAAGGCCTCCAGACCCTACAAAAAGATAAAACGCGCTGGCGACAGCCAGAATCAAGATCTCCAGCTCATTTACGAAAAGATCTTAAAAGGGATCAGCATCGGGGTGATCTTTTTGGCCTTTGCAATGATGCTCTGGCGACTGGAATTCTAAAAGAGATTGAAAGTCTCATTTTTTCAGGATAAGATTGGGCCAATATTTTGGATCTATCACTGTACAGCTTGTTTGGATGATATGCGTCACATAGAATTACTGATTTTTGATCTCGACGGAACTTTAATTGATTCTAAACGGGATATTGCAAATTCGCTCAATCTCACCTTTAAAGAAGTGGGCTTGCCTGAACTCACACATGAACTCATTTACAGCTATGTGGGCAATGGGGTGCGGCGACTCATGATTGATGCCGTCGGTTCAGAGGACTCTAAACTCATCGACCACACGCTGGCCTGTTTTGAGCAACATTACCTTGAGCATCTTTTGGATGAGACCCGTCTCTTCCCAGGTATCGTCGAAGTCCTTGCGCATTTTGAAGATAAAAAAATCGCACTGGCCACCAATAAACCCACACATTACACCGAAAAAATTATGACAGGTCTCAATCTACAGGCAAAATTTGATTTCGTGATGAGCGCAAACCCGAAGGTTCGACTCAAACCTCACCCCGCCATGCTCTTAAAAACATTGCAAGTACTGGATGTTGCGCCTGCTGATGCCATTATGATTGGAGATTCCTTAAATGATATTCATGCGGCAAAGGCCGCTGGCGTTTCTGTCTGCGGTGTGGGTTATGGTTTTGCAGATGCACAGACCTTAAAATCAGAAAACCCGGATTTTTTTATTGATCAAAGTCACGAGCTGATGACACTGTTTAAATGAACGCTCATTTTCAGGACAATTAGGAGTCTCCTCAATGAAAAAATGGATTTTGATTGCCTTCACAATCATGCTCACACCGCTGGCTGTTTCGGCACAAAGCCTTGCGGATCGTGTGATCGAACACACCCTCTCAAATGGGCTGCGTATTTTGATGGTCGAACGCCATCAAGTCCCGACGATTTCCTTTCAAATCATGTATCGCGTTGGCGGGGTCAACGAAGTCAACGGCAATACGGGGATCGCCCATCTTTACGAACACATGGCTTTTAAGGGCACAGAGCGTATCGGCACAAAGAACTACGCCGAAGAGCAAAAAGTGCTGGAAGAAATTGAAGTCATCAATGATGAGATTATCGAAGAAAAACGCAAAGGCATTCATGCGGACGACGAAGGACTTGCAGCACTAAAAGCACAAAGAGAACACCTACAAGAAGAAGCACGGAAATATGTTATCCCCAACGAATTGGCCGAAATTTACGACCGCAATGGCGCCGTGGGATTCAACGCCTCAACGGGTAAGGATTTTACAAATTATATCGTCAGCTTTCCGGCAAACCGTCTGCCTTTATGGATTGCGATGGAGTCGGATCGTATGGCCCACCCCGTCATGCGGGAGTTTTACAAAGAACGCGATGTGGTCATGGAAGAGCGTCGCCGTAGCGTCGAAACCAATCCGGGTGGCAAACTCTACGAAACTTTTCTGTCAACCGCTTTTGCCGCCCACCCTTACGGCAATCCGACACTGGGATGGCCTTCGGATGAACAGAACCTTTCGGCCACACAAACCGCTGAATTTTTCAAAATTTATTACGGCCCAAGTAATACCGTCATCGTCCTGGTTGGCGATTTTAAAGCGAATGAAGTGATCCCTCAATTGGAAGCAGCCTTTGGGAAAATCCCCTCTGCACCGCTTCCGCCACGGGTTATTACAGAAGAGCCTCCCCAACGTGGAGAAAAACGCGCTGAGGTCGAAGACGAAGCCAATCCCAAACTTATAATCGGCTATCATAAACCCAATCTACATCATCCTGACGATGCGGTTTTTGATGTCATTGACTCCCTGCTTTCGATGGGCCGAACGGCACGTCTTTACAAAAAAATTGTCGTTGAAAAAAAGATCGCAGTCAGTGTTTCTTCTCGCAGCGGCACCCCCGGCGCACGATTTTCAAACCTCTTTACTTTTTCTGCGACGCCTCGCGCACCGCATACCACGCAAGAAGTTGAAGCGGCCATTTATGAGGAAATAGAACGCCTTATTGCAGAAGGCCCGACAAAAGAAGAACTTCAAAAAGTCATTACCAATCTTGATGCTTCTCTCATCCGTTCCCTTCGGTCTAACAGCGGCTTAGCGAGCCAACTGGCCTATTTTGAAACGGTTGCAGGTGATTGGCGTTACACATTAAGAAACCGAGATGCCATCGCAAATGTTACGGCAGAAGATGTGATGCGTGTGGCAGGTACTTACTTTAAAAAGAAGAATCGCACTGTCGTCACTTTGGTTAAACAGGTAAATCAGATCGACAAAAAAGGGGACAGTCGATGAATGGAATACTCAAAAAGCAACTGATGCAATCGATGGCTTTATTTGTCATCGCCTTCTTCCTTTTTTTACCGCAGACGACGCAGGCAGAAAAAGCAAAACCAGACCCCAGAACGATGGTTTTCGAGCCCCTCAATTTTCAGCCCCCCAAAGCCGAACGACGGGTTTTATCCAATGGCATGATTGTCTACTTGATGGAAGACCATGAACTTCCTTTGATTGATCTTCAAATCACAATCCGTACGGGGGATATTTACGAACCCGCCGATAAAATTGGATTGGCTTCACTCACAGGCAGTGTCATGCGCTCCGGTGGAAATCGCGGTCATTCCAGCGAAAAACTGGATGAAGTCCTAGACCAAATCGCTGCCCGTATGTCAGTGGGTATTGGCTCCACTTCCGGTAGTGCTTCTCTCAATACACTTAAAAAAGATTTTGATTTGGGACTCTTGCTCTTGACCGAGACGCTCATGTTCCCAGTTTTTGAAGCGGACAAACTCACCATCGGAAAAAACCGGGCACTGGAAAGTATCCGACGCAGGAATGACCGCGCCAGCGGCATCGCCTCCCGCGAATTTTTTAAACAGCTTTATGGCGGAGAGAGTCCTTATGCACGCGAATCGACCGTTGCGACCATCAATGCCATCACACGCGATGACCTAATTGCGTTTCATCAAAAATATTTTGTGCCGAACAATATGATGATTGGGGTTACAGGTGATTTTGACTTAGAGAAGATGATCGCAAAGCTGGAAAAAGCATTTTCAGAGTGGAAAAGAAGACCGCTTGATCTGCCAAAGGTTGCAAGTGTTATAGAACGCACAAAGGGGGCGGTTTACAAAATAAAAAAAGCCATTCCGCAAACACAAGTACGTATCGGACATCTCGGAATCAAACAAGACAACCCGGATTTTTTTGCACTCTCGATTATGAATGACATCCTGGGTGCGGGTGGTTTGACCAGCCGACTCTTTCAAGATATCCGGACCCGTCAGGGCCTGGCTTATTCTGTCGGTTCCGTTTTTCGACCGGGCAAACTTGAGCGCGGTTTTTTCTTGGCCTATGGGGCAACGCGTGCCGAAAAAACGCTTCAGGCCATGACGACGATGATACAGCACATCGCAGAAATCCGAGAAAGATCGGTGAGTGATGAAGAGCTGAAACGTGCCAAAGAAGCCTTCTTGAATTCTTTCATCTTTTCATTTTCCTCTCCGGCACAAATCGTCGGCCGACAAATTTCACTGGAATACTATGGGCTTCCCAGTGATTTTCTTGAACAATATCGTGCCAATGTTGAAAAAGTCAGCAAAGACGACATTCTTCGGGTCGCTAAAAAATATCTTCATCCCGATCAATTGATTATCGTGGCTGTGGGGGATGAAAGCCTTTTTGATAAGCCACTTTCAGAACTGGGGCAAGTCGAAGAAATTTTACTGAAGCCTTAATTAAGGAACCATTGATCATGATGTTACATCGTCTCAAACTTAAAGTCGTTTACGGCGAATCCCTCTCCAAAGACAAAGTGGCAAAACGTCTCAAAATGCGTGTCATTTTAATTGCGGGCTTCGCCGTTTTTATTCCCTTTCTCGCCATTACTTACATGCTTTGGACAGAGACACGGGTGGGGAAGTTGTTGATTATCGGGCTTTTATCGGCGCTCTCTTGTGTGCCCGTCGTGCTTTATGCTTACGCGAAAGGTTATGGAAAACCGCTCAAGACGCTCTGGAAAGAACGCCCCGAAGAGCTGAAGTGGCTGAGTCTTAAGATCGGTTTTTTTTACGGTTTTGCGCTCTATTGGATGATTTTGGGTATCGTCGAATTTTTGTTTGGCTATCAATCTTTTCGTGCGGCCTTAATTAGTTTTGTTGCCAGTGCCGCCGCACGCGATGGTTTTGAAATCGGCTATCTGCGGGCCCGCGATGCGGGGAAAAATATGAAGATGACGATTTTTCCCGATGATCGGCCTTTGAGTGAAATGTTTCCCGTTGCCCCACAAAAGATATTGTTGTTGGTCAGCACGGCCCTCTTGGGTGGCGCAATCACCGGTTTCGTCTTAGGCCCTGTACTTCTAAATCCAATCCATCAAGCCCTGGTCATTGGACTCATTGTCGGTGGGGTCTCAACACTCTCTTACGCCTGGGCGCTGGACGAGCCGCCTTCTTCCAGGGCTTTGCTGCGTTATTTTATTTGGCCGGGTTTTACGATGGGCATTACCTATTTTTTAATCTTGGCTTACTTGCTTCGCATTGTATTTGAGATCAAACTTGCACCTGCTTCCGACTTTGGACTTTTAATGGCCGCTTCTGCGGCATGGCTCACACTGGAATCGTTATTTGTCGCCTATTTACAATGGAAAAAAACAAGCCCGGCGACCGAGCCTTCAAAAGGAGAAGTCCCACAAACCGCCATTTGAGCCCACCGCTCCATTAGATAATGACGATATTTTTTCACTGGGTTTATGATAAAGTGAAAGCTCGGCATCTGTTTTGCCCCTCTTCTTTATGCATAACCTGAACCCTTAAGGGATCGCATATTGCCTGCAATTAATCAACATCGGCTCAGCCTTCTCCTTCTTATTGTTTCTTTGTCTGCATTTTTTGGCTGTAGCACAATGCAAAAGTCGCCTCATATGGGGCAAACGCTGCAAGTGGCGCAAGCCCCTGTAAATCTGGCCGATGATGCGGAAGGTTTCCCGATAGACGACAGTTTTGATGAATTTGAAGATGAATTCTCCGAAACCGAAACACAGACCGTTTCAGACCCCTTGATTGCCTACAACCGCGCCGTGACAAAATTCAACGACAAATTTTTTGACCACGTGCTTTCTCCTGTCGCCAAAGGCTACAATGTTGTTGTGCCGGAAGGAGGTCGAGTCGGCATTCGTCGTTTTTTCAAAAACCTCTATTACCCCTTGCGATTTGTGAACAATGTTCTGCAACTCAAGTACGACCGCGCCATAATCGAAACCGCACGTTTTCTTGTGAACAGCACCGTTGGTCTGCTAGGCTTTTTTGATCCGGCAAAAGCGTGGTTTGCCTTGCAAGCCTATCCCGAAGACTTTGGACAAACGCTTGGTTTTTATGGCGTCGGTCCTGGCTTTCATTATGTGCTGCCCTTTTTAGGCCCATCAAACCTACGGGACGCCATCGGACTGATCCCCGATGCCTACATGATTCCCACAACCTATCTACCCGAAATCCAGATTTCAGGCACCTCAGAATCCGACCGGATTTGGATTGCGGTTGGCGTAGAAGCCTACCGAAGACTCAATGATGCCTCCCTAAGCCTTGAGGAGTATACTAGCTTCAGACGAGACGCGCTTGACCTCTATACCTTTATGAGGGATGCTTATGAACGAAACAGACAGGTCAAAATAGAGGAGTAAATGATGAAAAAAGCGGTGTTTGTTTTGTTGGTACTCATGATCAGTGTGCAAACCGTTTTTGCGGATAACATCACTGAAGTGGAAGGCTTCATGAAACAACGTCTTGATGGCATCATGACCCTGCTTGAAGACAAAACCCTGCAAAAAGAAAAACGAAATGAAAAAATTCTTGTCATTATTACCGAGGCCTTTGATTTCACCACAATGGCAAAACTCAGCTTAGGGAAAAAACATTGGACTGGACTCACAAAAGAAGAGAAAACGCTTTTTATTCAACTATTTATCGAACGACTCAAGTCTTCTTATCTTGAAAGATTAGACCTCTATGACGACGAAAGAATTGTTTACAAAAAACCAAAGGCTGTCAAAAACAAAGTGCAAATGATGACGGAGCTGGTCTCAGGTGGTGAAAAAATCACCATGCTCTACAAACTCTATAAATCAAAAAAATCAGGCTGGCGTGTCTACGATCTTGAACTGGAAGGCGTCAGTATGATTACGACCTATCGCTCGCAGTTTAACGAAGTTTTGGCCTCTGGTACGATGACCGACCTTTTTGCAAAATTAGAACGCCCCGAAAAATAAGCGGGTGCGGCTCTTTTATCCCCTATTCCCATGAAATCGACACCGTCTTTTAAAGGAAATCTCTTCGAAAAAATCGTCCTGAGACATCCCAAAACTGTCTTAGGACTTATCCTTATTTTCATTGCATTCATGTCTTATCAGGCTAAAAATTTCCGTTTGGATGCTTCGGCAGACACCCTGATTTTAGAAGATGATCAAGACCTTAGAAATACACGCGATGTCGCAAAACGCTACGGGGAGCAAAACTTTGTCGTCGTCACCTATACCCCCAAAGCAGATATTTTTTCACCCGAAACGCTTCAGCGGATTGCCTTGCTTCAAGACGGCTTAAACGCACTTGAAGGGGTCAGTTCGGTGCTTTCACTCTTGGATGTCCCTCTCCTTGAAAGCCCGCCGATTCCACTCAAGGCATTGGCGAGCAACATTGTGACACTCAGATCTCCCAAGGTCGATCTCGCGCTTGCAAAAATTGAGTTTCAAAATAGCCCGATTTATCAAAATCTGATCGTGAGTCCCGATTTAAAAACAACGGCCCTGCAAGTGCTATTTCCGGTCGATCAAAGGGCAAAAGACTTACTGGAAAAACGCACCCTGCTTCGGGACAAAGAACGGACAGGTACACTGAGCCTTGACGAAAAAAAAGAACTCACCCAGGTTCGGGCCGATTTTCAAGAACACAATGATACGACAAAAATCGTCCGGCATCAGAATATCGTCGAGATTCGCGCTGTCATGGATGGCTATAGGGAAGACGCCGATCTATTTTTAGGCGGGGTCAGTATGATTGCTGACGATTTAATTACCTTTATCAAAAAGGATTTGAAACTCTTTGGTTTGGGGGTTTTATTTTTTCTCATCCTCACCCTGAAAATCATTTTTGGACAGATGCGTTGGATCCTGATTCCTTTGTTGTGTTGCTTTTTTTCAACCCTGGCGATGGCTGGATTTTTAGGGCTCTTCGGCTGGGAAGTGACGGTCATTTCCTCAAACTTTATCTCCCTACAACTCATTATAACGATGGCCATGAGCATCCATCTGATTGTACGCTACCGTGAACTGGAAGCAGAACAGCCTGAGACTGAACATAAAATACTTATTGCTCAGACCGTAAGGTCCATGTTTAAACCCTGCCTCTATGCAGCCCTCACCACAATTGCAGGTTTTGCTTCGCTTGTGATGAGCAAGATTCTGCCCGTGATCAATTTTGGCTGGATGATGATCGCGGGCATCACCGTCTCTTTAATATTGACCTTTTTGATTTTTCCCGTTGTGCTCATTCTTTTTGATAAAGCCGTTTCGGATGTTTCAAGAAAACCAACTTTCCCTTTAACCGCAATCCTGGCAAATTTCACGGCCCGACGTGGTACGCTCATTCTGCTGATGAGCAGTGCAGCCTTTGTTGTGAGCCTTATTGGCATCTCACGTCTGATTGTGGAAAACAGCTTTATCGATTATTTCAAACAATCCACTGAAATCTATCAAGGCATGAAGTTGATCGATCAAAACTTAGGCGGCACAACCCCCTTGGATATCATCATTCAGTTTGATACACCCCAGACTGCAGCGCCTGATCCGGTCACAAATTCTTCAGACCCCAATGACGGATTTGACGGATTTGATGATTTTGATGATTTTGATGACGCGGGAAATGCGGATAAATATTGGTTTACCGAAGATAAGATGGCGCAGATCAAAAAGATCAATGCCTATCTTGATGGTATTCCAGAAACGGGGAAGGTGCTTTCTTTGGGCACCATGTTACAAGTCGCCGAAAAACTCAATGATGGCAAAGCCCTGGATAATTTTGAATTGGCTGTGCTCTATGAAAAACTGCCGCCAGACATCCGCGCATTGGTTTTGACCCCTTATGTTTCGATCGAAAACAATCAGGCGCGTTTTGCCATTCGTGTACGGGATTCAGAACCCACACTCAAACGAGATGATTTTTTAAAAAAAATCGAATATGACCTGGTACATTCCCTTGGACTCAAACCGGAAAATATTCAGATTACGGGGATGATGGTGCTCTACAACAATATGCTGCAAAGCCTCTTTGATTCTCAGATTAAAACCCTGGGTGTGACTGTTTCTGCACTCTTGCTGATGTTTCTCATCCTCTTTAGATCGTTAAAATTCAGCCTGATTGCGATTATGCCTAATCTGCTCTCCATCGGGATTGTTTTGGGCATGATGGGCTGGCTGGGGATCCCACTGGATATGATGACGATTACCATCGCAGCCATCAGTGTTGGCATCGCCGTAGATGACACCATTCACTACATCCACCGTTTTAAAAGTGAATTTGAAAAAAACCAGAATTATATTCAAAGCATGTATCGCTGTCACGCAAGCATCGGGCATGCGATGTATTACACCTCGATCACCATTGTCATCGGATTTTCGATTTTGACGCTGTCGAATTTTATTCCCAGTATCTATTTTGGCTTATTGACGGGTCTTGCGATGGTCATTGCCCTTATTGCCGCCATGACACTGCTGCCTCAGCTTATTATTCTCATCAAACCGCTGGGACCGGAAGGCGAGAAGTCAGTCAGTGAAGGATTGTAGGGGAGGCTCAGATCAAGGCTGTCGAACTTAGTGGATCTTAGTAAGAGAAAGGAAGAAGAGCAGATGAAAACCCTCAAAACACTTCAGAAGCTGATTTCGATTTTACAAGAAACGCAGCATATTACCAGTGCCATTTCCTTACTTTCCTGGGATCAGGAATGTTATATGCCCAAAGGTGCGGGGGCTGCGCGGGCTGCCCATCTCTCTTATTTTATGGGACTACAGCACGAACGGCAGATCGGTCCCACGTTGCAAGCAGCGCTTTCGGAATGGGTCGATTTAGAAACGGGATCACTCAAGACAGAGGCTTCCGGTTGGGAGGATGCGGCACAGGCGCTATTGCATGAGGTGTGGCGGGACTACCACCACGCCACGCGGCTGCCTTCTGATTTTGTCCGGACTTTGGCTTTGGAAACCTCCTTGGCCCATCAAGTTTGGATTGAAGCACGACAGAACAATGATTTTGCCCTGTTTGCCCCAAACCTGAAACGCATTATCGCCCTCAAAAAACAAGAGACGGACTATCTGGGTTATTCTGAATCACCCTATGATGCCCTCATGGACTGTTTTGAACCCGGCATGACCGTGGCCAAAATCGCACCGCTGTTTGAAGCCCTCAAAAACAAATTGCTGCCCCTGCTTGAAAAAATAAGGCAGTCCCCCGTTACTGCAAATGAGACCTTGTTTCGGCTTTTTTATGATCCACAAAAACAGTGGGATTTTGGTTTAGATATCTTAAAAAACATGGGCTACGATTTTGAAATGGGTCGTCAAGATCGCTCCGTGCATCCTTTCACGACCTCCTTTCATCCGACGGACGTGCGTGTGACCACACGGGTGGATGCTCACGATTTATGCTCGTCCTTGTTTAGCTCCATTCACGAAGGCGGACATGGGCTTTACGATCAGGGGCTTTCAAAAAAATATTACGGCACGCCCTTGGGTGATGCGATTTCACTGGGCATTCATGAAAGTCAGTCGCGTTTGTGGGAAAATAGCGTGGGTCGCTCGCGTGCCTTTTGGACCCATTTTTTTCCCAAGCTGCGCGTAGTTTTTCCTGAAAATTTTAAGGACATTGATTTTGAAACTTTTTACACTGCCATCAACGGCGTTCGGCCTTCGCTCATTCGCGTCGAATCCGACGAAGTGACCTATAACCTGCATATCATGTTACGTTTTGAAATTGAACGCATGATTATTGAAGACAACTTACCCGTTGAGGAACTGCCTGAAGTTTGGAATGAAAAAATGGAAGTATATCTCGGCGTTCGCCCCAAAACCGATACCGACGGCGTGCTGCAAGACGTGCACTGGTCGGGCGGGGCTTTTGGTTATTTTCCCACCTACACACTCGGCAACCTCTACGCCGCCCAATTTTTTAATCAAGCCACGAAAGACCTGCCAAACTTAGAAGAAAACATATCAAAAGGCAATCTATTGCCACTCAAAGCCTGGCTGAATGAAAATATCCACCGCTGGGGCAGACAATATTCCTCCGAGCAAATCGTAGAGCGTGTTTGCGGAGAAGCGCCAAATCCTGATTATTTTACAGACTATCTCGAAGAAAAATTCGGGAGGATTTATTAATTATGCTTGCATGAGTCGCGTTCCGCGCTCCGACAAAAAATGATTCTCTCATTTTAGTGCTGCTTTAAAATCCCCTTGACATCGTGCGGCGAGATTTGTAGTATCTGGCGACTTTGTTTCGTCCCCATCGTCTAGCTTGGCCTAGGACACCGCCCTTTCACGGCGGTAACAGGGGTTCAAATCCCCTTGGGGACACCAGTAAAAAGGGCTGTAGATCTGATCTACAGCCCTTTTTTTGTCCCAGATTTGTCGTACCCTTGAATTGAGAAGCTTCGGTAGAATTGCTCTGGAATGATTTATTTTTGGACTGTGTTTGACGTAGCTTCATTTTTCCTTCTTTTTTTCAAGTCAATCATCTTCATCAGCGCTGTGGAGGCCGCAAGGTGTCTCCATCCACATTGTATTTCTGGTCGTCTCCTCGTGTGTTCAGCTCGATCCACTCGCTGGGCCGCACACGAAATATAAATTTAGGACGAAAGGTCATTACGAGCGAAGGCAATAATATAACTGCAGATAAAGCGCTGGTGATCATGGCCAAGGGCATCAAAATACCTTCAAAATGCAGGTAGTAGCCGGGCAGTGCGACCAATGCCGTTCCGACAGCAAAGGCGCTGGCAACGAGTATAATCGCCCGGCCTGCTGTCGTTAAGGTGATTTTAAGGACACGCTCCAAGCGCCGATTCACCGAAAGCTCATCCCTAAACCGAGATAAGATGTAGATCGCGTAATCCGCTCCCATGCCGACCGCCATGGCAGAAGCCGCAGCGGTGGAAACCCCCAATGGAATACCCATGAGTCCCAGAAAACCGAAGTTCCAAATCACGGCAATTAGAAGTGGAATTAAAACGAATAGACCCGCAATCATGGAGCGAAAAACAAGCGAGGCCATAAAAAAGCTGATAAAAATCATCTGGACAATATTTTCAAGTTTGCCACGAATGATGACTTCATTCAGTGCCAGTGTGACAGGAACACTGCCTGCGATGCTTACGGAAACCCCTTCGGGAAAGTGTTCTGCTTCGTAGCGTTTAATCTCCGCAATCAATTCTTCTGCAAGTACGGTTTCGTCGGATTTAAGAAAGGTCATGAGCAGGGCATTTTGAAAAGAAAGATCCGCCACACGTTTAAAATCTTCCGGGTTCCCCGAAACCGAATACAAAAAAAGAAACTGTGCGGCTTCTTCGCGGCTTGCGGGCACTTTCCCTTCAGCAGGGTCTCCGCTGTAAAAAGAACGCCGCATCCCCTTCACATAATCGACATAAGACTCAGTACGCCCCACTTGAGGGTTTTCCTTCAACTTGTTTTGAAGACCATCGACTGCCCGCATGACGGCTGGGTCTTTCAAGCCACCCGCTTGATCTGTACGAATCAGGAGGTTTAAGGTCGATGTGCCGCCAAATTTATCATTTAAAATGGCGTCATCCTGTCGAAGTGCCGTACGCTCAAAAAAAAGACTGCGTAAACTATTTGCCAGTGGAATTTGAGTGATAAACAAAAGGGGGAATAAAACCGCGCAAATCCCTCCGATTAAGACCTGTTTTCGTCGTGGCCCCAAGGCCCAGGTTCCGACAAGGATCAATAGACGATCAGAGCGGCCTCCTGCCAAAACGGTTTCCATTTCCTTGCCTGAAGGTGGCGGGATGAGAGAACGCAAGGCAGGAATAAGTGTCATTTCAAGCACCAAGGCACTTAAAATTCCAAATGAAGTCATGAGGCCAAAAGATTGAAAGGTGGGCAACTCGAAAGTCAGCAACGAAGCAAAACTTGCAGCAGCAACAAATCCAGCAGACAAAACAACGGGGGCCATTTTAGAGGTGGCTTCAATCACGGCGACCTTTTGTGCGGGTTCCGGCACGTCAATGCCAATGGCATAATCCAGGGCCTCATAAAAGCGTCTTAGAATTTGGACCGAGTGCCCTGCGGCAGTGGCGACAATGAGAATCGGGGTAAGACCCTTTGTCCACAAGTCCAAATTAACCCCCATCAATCCGATTAAACCCAAAGCCCAAACCCCACTGAGCAAGGCCGTCAAAGCGGGGATAAACATGCCTTGCAATGTTCTAAATGCGCGGTAATGAATCAACATAATCACCACGAAGGCGATGGGGAAAATCAAACGATTCATCAAAATAGCGTCTTGCTCTAAAAAAGCAAGGGAGACGGGTAAACCGCCTAAATGAATCGAGGTTTGTGTATCTTCTTCCTGTTTTGCCAAGTGCTTTAAGGCATTGTAAAGAGCCAAATCTCCCAGAGGCGCATTGAGTTCTTCCCCACTAATGACGACGCTTTGTTTGACGGCTTCCTGGTCTTGTACATCAATGATGATGGCTGCGGCACTCGCATCAAATGAAATTAAGGCCCCCACGTATAAAGGATTGGCAAAAACCCGGTTTTTGATTTCATCGGCTTCGGACTGCGTTGTTGGCACGGTGGGCATCAGACGTTCGACATCAAATCCTTGGGCATTAAAACGCAGATTTTTGACTTTGCGAGAGGCAATGCTCAACACATTGTCTGAATAAATGCCGGGAATTTTTTTGATCTCGGCGGTCAAACGCTCAATTTTTGCGAGCAAGTCGGGGGTAAAAATATTGCCCTCTTTTGCAACAATGCCCATCACGATCACACGCCCGCCACCAAAGAGGGTTTCTATTTTTGCATTGGTTTCAATATAGGGGTGTTTTTGCGGCAAAATCTGTTTGGGATCGATTTCTGTTTTGACCTGTGCAATCTGCGTCACAAAAAACAATGTGAAGAGGGCGATTACAATCATGACCGCATAGGCATGTTTGACAATAAATTCAAAGTATTTTCGTGACATGAAATAAGAATAACACGCAAAAAATTAAGCCGCAATCTCAGTCAATTTAAAACAAAATACTTTTAAAGTCAGAGAAAGACTTAAGTGTTTAGACTTCTCTGCCGATTATTAAGGAATGATGGATTTTCATCGAATTAGAGAAGAAAGGTCTTGGAAGAACTAAACGATGAAAAAAAACGGCAGTAAGCGATCAACAAAAATCGCCAAGGCCTTCTCCGCTGGCCCCAATAAAATGTGGGAAACCCCTTTTGAGGATGCAAGGGGCAGTGGGAGGGATGCGGTTTCAGGCGATGACATCGGTGTCATGATCACAAGTCCTGAGCATTCTTTTTTCCAAAAGTCTCTACTTAGAAATTTATAACACATTCCAAAAATATGTTTTTTCCCGATTCCATCACACCTTTCCAGCTCATGAGCCCAAACGCAAAAACCCCAGACATTGCATTTAGAGCCATATTGGTATAACTTTAAAGAGCATTAATTTAAATAAGAATTCAATTAATCAATGACTTTTCCTCAAGGAATATAAAAATAGTCTTCACGCGAAAATTGTTTTCAAATTCAAGGAGGGGAAAATGGCAAAGCGTGGTTTGCGAATGACCTGTCTGGGTCGCCTCATCACCATCACCTTGCTTCCGGTCTTGGTCGGGGCTTGTACCGTCAAGACCTCACGACGGACCATTGGCGCATCCGATCCGATTAAGATACAGGATATCCGCGTGGCGGAAGGGGTCGATAAAACCATTATCGAACTCGAATCGGAAGAGCCGATTTTATATACCTCTTTCCGGCTTTCTGACCCGGATCGTCTCGTCATCGAAATGGCCGACGTGACCTTTGGGCAATACCAAGATGAAATTAAGGTTTCATCCGGGCCCGTACGTTCAATCATGCTCGCCTCCAGTGGAGAGCTTGATGTCTCTCGTCTCGAATTTGAGCTCGTTGGTTTGGTGAAGACCGAAGTGCGACCCGATGGGCTTAATATTGTCGTCGAAGTCACACGACTTGAACAAATGACGGGCTTGGGAAAAATGCCTCAAGTCGAAGCCATGCATAAAAAAAGTTTTATCTTTTTTGGGGATGGAGAAAAAAAAGCCTTAGAAGAAGCACCCATGGATCTTGCGGCAAAAACAAAACCAGAGATGCTGAGCGAAGCGACCATTGAAACAGGAGGTTCATCCTTTCCCCTCCAAATAAACCCGAACACGCCGCCGCTTGTTGCGCCGCTTCCCCTGGTAAAGCTTGAAGCCCCCATGCCAGCAAAGAAAATAGAAAAAGAGACAGAGTCCAGTCCCCCGCCAATGCCAGTCGAAATAAAAAAAATCAAATCCACTTCTCCGGCAAAGCTGATCACCGGTCTTCGTTTTGTGGAGGGGAAAAGCCTTCAGCTTGTGGTAAGCTCGGACGGCAGACTCTCTCCAGATATTTTCTTTGTAGGAAAAGATAAAAATCGGCTTGTCATTGATTTTCCGGGTGTTAAGACCAATATAAAAAGAGACAAAATTACGGGAGATACATTTTATGTTAAACAAGTCCGCATTGGAAAACATCCCAATAAGTTGCGTCTGGTCCTGGATTTAAATCAACGTGTTGTTTTCGCTTGGGCTCAAAAACAAACAGAGCTCTGGGTAACAATCAAATAAGGCGCTTTGCCTTAAGGAACCCAGACTTAATCAGAGCTTCTATTAACGGTTAAAGTAATAGCGCGCGCCAATGCGAAAAGCAAAACCATCAAATGTCCCATCGTTTGAAAAAAAATCAATCCCTTCGTTGCTCTTCAGGTCTTGAGAAATGACTGAAAATGCACCATACAACGTCATTTCATGAGAAACGGGTAGACGCAAATCCAGTGTTAAATCCTGAGTCTTTTGTGTCGTGGTCACCGCGTCCGTTATGGGGATGCCCAGGTTATCAAGAAATGTTCTTGTATTTGTTCCACTCACATCGCTCATGCCCAGTGAAAGCCCTAGACTCGGATACCGATCTGGATTATTGATGTAATTCGGTCCCCCCGCAAAACTGCTTGCGCTTGTGAGCAATATGAGTGCGATAATCACTACGATGCCGTTCTTCATCTTCTCTTTTCTATCCTCCCTTAATTGTCTTTGATATGATAAAATCCCCAGGTGCAGAATACGCGGATCATGGACTTGGGGTCGTTTTTGTCGACCAGGAGCCTCTTGGACTTAGGATATACCTTATCGTCTTTTCTTTTGTAAAGACCACAGCTGCTGATTGAAAGCGCTTCCATGTTCAAGCCTGTTTTATGAGAGAGGTGCTTGATCTTCCGAATGATTGATAATAAGATCACAAGGCTGGCTTTTTTAACGCTCCTCATCTTGGTTTTTGGCGCACTCGGCCTCCATTATTTTGAGCAGACCCCCAGCATATTGGATGCATTCTGGTGGAGTTTTGTCACCATTACCACTGTCGGGTATGGCGATGTTGCTCCCACGACCCTTGGCGGACGCATTACGGGGGTGGTCGTGATGGTTTTTGGCATCGGACTGCTCGGCATGTTCACAGCCACCGTCGCAAGTATCTTTGTGGAGGGAAAACTGAAAGAAGCAAAAGGACTTAAGGCCGTAAAAATTGTGGAACATTTTATTATTTGTGGCTGGAACGACAAAGTAAAAGAAGTCATTGCGGAAATGCGGGCAGACAAAATTACCGAATCGCGCCCCATTGTTTTGATTGCGGACCTGCCTGAAAAACCTCTCGACAGCAAAAATGTATATTTTGTTTCAGGTGCAGTCAATACGGAGACCTTAGAAAAGGCCAATCTCTCCGAAGCCGCCGTGGTCATGATCATTTCGGACGATACGCTTGACAGCGATTCCTCTGATGCAAAAGTGGTTTTTAATACCTTAGCGATTCGTACCCTGTGTGTAGCGGTCTATATTTGTGCCGAGATCAGAGGGCCACAAAATTTAGAACACTGCAAACGGGCGGGGGCGAATGAAATCGTGGTCATCGGTGCACTCAGCAGTCACCTCTTGGTGCAGGCGGCTTTGGATCACGGCATCACACATTTCATTTCAGACCTGATCAGTAATCAAACGGAGAGTAATCTGTATAAAATCGCACCCCCCAAGCACCTGATCGGCCAGGCTTTTATGGAATCACTTAATTTGATGAAGCGGGAATACAATGCCATCGTTGTTGCGGTAGAATCCAAGGATCAAAACCGCTTCGTCTCCAACCCATCGGTGGACTATGAAATTAAGACAGACGATTTGTTGGTTATCATTTCTGAAACGCGGCCCACGCTGTAGCATTTATTGGGGCGACAAAATAAGAGGGAAGGAAGATCACATGCCAGAACATCTTGAGAAAATAAAGAACTACCTATTGGAATTGGGATTTTCGATTTCAGACGAAGACAGTGCAGAAGAACTTGTGATTATCAATGACGAAGCCCAGGGCATCAATCACCTCATTATTGATTGTGAAGACCCGATTCTCATTATCGAACAAAGAATTATGCCTGTGCCGGCACAGACAGAAACATTTTATAAACGTTTGCTTCAGATAAACCGGACACTCGTACATGGGGCTTTTGTTTTGGATGAAACAGGAGAAAATGTGCTCTTTCGAGACACGCTTCAATTGGAAAACCTGGACTTAAACGAATTAGAAGGCTCCATCCAGGCCTTAAGTCTTGCTCTGGCGGAAAATGCCGATGAGCTGATCTCTTTTAGCAAAGCCTAGGCACATTGCTACAACTGGAGAATATTTTTTCAATTTAAATTATTAAAGGGAGAAAAAAATGGCAGGTATCTTTCGGCGTTTGTTTAAAGTGGGGCAAAGCGAAGCCCACAGTGCGATCGACAAATTTGAAAACCCCATTAAAATGACAGAACAGGGTGTCCGCGATCTCAAAAAAGATCTTCAAGAAACGATGCGCTCACTTGCGGAGGTAAAAGGCGTTGCCATTCGTTTAAAACGCGAGGCCGAAGACGATAAAAAACGTGCCGCTGACTACGAACGAAAAGCGATGTTGCTGCTCAATAAAATGGAAAAGGGTGAAATGGATCCCGCACAAGCAGAACGTCTGGCAACCGAATCTTTAAACCGAAAAGATGAAGTCAGTCAAAAAGCCGTTCGTCTGATGCAGGACTGGGAACGGCAGGATAAAATGGCAAACCAACTTCAGCGCAATGTTGAAAAACTCAAATCAACCGTTTCAAGCCAAGAGAATGACCTCATCACCTTACGCGCCAGAGCAAAAACGGCAGCAGCCACAAAAAAAATCAACCAACAAATGGCAAAAGTGGACTCCTCCGGGACAATCGCCATGTTAGAAAAGATGAAAGCCAAAGTCGAAGAAGATGAAGCGCTCGCAGAATCCTATGGGGAATTGGCCGGAGCAGATAAAAGTGTGGATGATGAGATCAATGCAGCCTTAGAAGGCAGCTCAAGCAGCGAAGGCCGTAACCGTCTATTGGAATTAAAATCCAGAATGGGTATTGAACACAAGTCTTAAGGGGATGAAAAAATGACCGGATCCATTATCTTATTACTGATCGTCTGTGGCGTCATGTTCTTCATCATAAAGAAAAAAAAGACCACGTCATCAAATGGGAACGAACAAGATCAAAATCCAGCCCCACTCTCCTATTCAAAAGACGAACTACGCATCGAAAATGTCGAGGCAGGCGGTATGATTCAGATCACAGGCATCGGGCCAAACCTGGATGATCTGGACGTCAAAGTTCTCGCCAAACATCTCTATAAACAAGGGGGATCAAAGTGGTACGAGCTTGAAGGGGAATCCGTCAATGGCAAGGTTTGGATTGACCTCGAAGAAGATGACGAACTGGAACTCACCATCAGTCTCAAAAAGATGAGGCTGAATGCCATCGGACTCACAAAAAAAGAGCTGGAACGGATCGACGAGGAAGAAAAAGGCCAGTTTGACTACGAAGGAGAAACTTATCTCTACGAAGATTCCGATGAAGCCGTCTTCTACAAACATGGGAATCTCTCTGACGGCGAAACCTTTGATTACTGGGATTTTGAAAATAAGGCCGGGAATAAGTTCATCGGTATTGAGCTTTGGGACGATGGCGGTTATGATGTCTCCTACAGTGAGCCCATCGCATCCCATCAAATAAGCGTTTTTAGTCTCAAAGGATCTGAACAATAAGGAGGCCTCATGGAAAATTTGCCTTACGAAATCGCACATGGTGCTAGCCTGATCCTGCTTTTTATGTTTGTTCTGCTGCTTTCCAAGGCGGCCAAGGATCTTTGTACCCCTTATAAAATTGACGAAGAACTGAGCGAAAAGGACAACGTCGCCTTGGCCACCAGTATGGCCGGTTATTTCTCCGCCATCGCGATTATTTACATCGGTGCACTTCTAGGGCCTTCTAAAGATCTGCTTCAAGATCTCATCACGGTTGGCGGTTATGCAGGTTTAGGGATTTTGCTTTTAAACCTGTCCCACGAAATTAACGACCGCTTTATTCTCCGTGGTTTTTCAAATGTAAAAGAAATTATCGAAGATCGAAATGTCGGTACCGGCGCTGTTCAATTCGGCTCTTACGTGGCTTCGGGTTTGATTGTTGCGGGAGCGATTCACGGAGAAGGGGGCGGTGTGATGACCATTGTCGTTTTTTTTCTGCTGGGTCAGATTGGACTCATCCTGTTTACCGAGCTCTATAATTGGATCACCCCTTTTGATTTACATCAGGAAATCGAACAAGACAATGTCGCAGCAGGCATTGCTTTTGGTGGAACCCTCATCGCGGTCGGCATTATTCTCATGAAAGGGGCTTCAGGTAATTTTGTTTCCTGGGGGCAAAATCTCTCCATTTTTGCGATGGATGCCATGCTGGTCTTTATTTTATTGCCCCTCGTCCGTTTCTTTTTTGACAAAGTGATCATGCCACGCACCTCGCTTGACCACGAAATTCATCATGATCGAAATTTAGGCGCGGGGCTGCTTGAGATGATCGGTGCCATTTCTTTTTCAGTCATTCTGCTGTTTGTGATGGGATAATTGAGATTGTTTTGAGGAATATTGTGTGAGGTGTGATGGATAAAAAAGACAAAAGTCAGGCAGCAATGGCACTGATCGGCTTTGCCGTACTCAGCTTTGTCACCGCTCTGTTTTTTAACGTGACGACGGGAGAACTGATACGCGAAGCACTGCCGTCAACGGGTGGCATTGTCGGCCCCATTACCATCGACTCAAATCGCAGCGTGCTCCAGGTCAAGGTTTCCCAGGATGTGCCACGTAATGGCCCCGGCAATCAAGTCACTGGCATCGTGCTGGATGAGAAGAAAAATGCCCTCTTTAGCTTTGGCGAAGAATTCTGGAGTGAAACGGGCTACGATGCTGACGGATCCTGGGCCGAGCAAAAAACGGCTTATGACATCAAAATCACCCTTCAAAAAGGCAGCTATTTTTTTGAATTGGATTCAGACAGCCCTGCCGCAAGTCAGAGTAAGATCCACCTTATTGTGAAAAAGAAGGGCGGCAGTGCCGTTCCTTTTTTTACCGCAGGCATCATTTGCCTCATCGTGGGTGTCATTATGAATGAAATGGCAAAGGGGACGATTGCTCGAGGGATAAAAGGCACGGAAGGAAAATCAAACCCATGGGCCTGAAAAAAGGATCGGTACTGAGAAATCAAAAAGGGGGTGTCTTTCTGGGCATCATCATCGTGCTTGTTTTGTTCTATGTCCTCCTCTTTTCGCTCAGCTTTCGAGGATGGGGGTATCCGAGCTATTACGGGGGTTATTCCTACGGCCCGTCATTTTGGTACTTTGGCGGCCCACGCTATTATAGCAGCGGCCCCAGCTTAAGAGGCGGCAGCACCGGTGGCCCCAATCGTGTGGGAGGCGGCCCCGGCCGCGGGAAATAAAAGCCCGTGAGCACCACTGAAACGAGCGGCAGCGGATCACGCAAAGAGATGTCTGTTTTAATCATCTCAATTTTTATCGCGGGACTCTGCTCCATCATTTATGAACTCCTGATTAGCACGGCCTCCGCCTACTTCCTAGGCGACAGCGTCAAACAATTTTCAATCACCATCGGGCTTTATATGGCTGCGATGGGTGTCGGTTCCTACCTCTCACGTCTCATCAAAACAAACCTCTTGTCTAAGTTTATCGGCATCGAAATTTTGCTGGGTTTTTTAGGCGGCATGAGCGTGCCCATTCTTTATTTTTGTTATGCTTACACAGAGACTTACAGCCTCTATATGGTGTTGATGATTTTATCTATTGGCACCCTCATTGGTCTTGAAATTCCACTGCTTACGCGTATCATGGAGCAATACTATACCCTCAAAATCAACATTTCCAATGTGCTGTCCATCGACTATTTTGGGGCTTTGATTGCCACCTTGCTCTTTCCGTTTATTCTGCTGCCTTTTCTCGGCACCTTTAAAAGTTCGCTTTTTTTTGGTCTGATCAATATGGGCATTGGTTTTTTAAACCTCTGGTGTTTTCGAGATGTACTGAATATTGGGCGGAGACGGATTTATGCCTTTGCATCGGTTGCGGTCTTCGTTACACTCTTATCCGTCTTTCTTGCAGCACCCTTTGTTCTCAAACACTGGAGCAATAGCCTCTATGAAGATCGCATCGTCTATTCAACACAAAGCCGATATCAAAAGATCGTACTCACAAAGGACAAAAATGACATCCGCCTTTTTTTAAATGGCAACCTGCAATTCTCCTCTATCGACGAATATCGTTACCACGAAGCCCTCATTCATGTTCCTTTTGGTCTTGCCGAAAAACGAGAACACATCCTGCTTTTAGGCGGGGGCGATGGGCTGGCCGTCCGAGAAATGCTTAAATATCCCGAAGTCGAGAGCATCACCGTCGTGGATCTCGATCCCGAAATCATCCGAATTTCTACAGAAAACAATCATTTACGCCGTATTAACCTCGATAGCCTGCAAGACCCACGGGTCACCATCATCAATGGAGATGCCTTTATTTTTTTGAAAGAAACCCAGCAGGAATTTGATGTCATTATTGCGGACTTACCCGACCCCAACAACATCACCCTTTCACGTCTTTACAGCAAAGAGTTTTACCGATTTATCCGTGCAAGACTCACTGAAAGCGGCGTTTTTTTGACACAAGCCACAAGCCCTTATTTTGCGACACGGGCCTTTTGGTCTATCAATAACACCATCGCGGCAGCAGGACTTCGGCCCATCCCCTATCATCTCTATATCCCTTCTTTTGGCGATTGGGGTTTTGTCTTGGCCTCAAAAAAGGAGATCAATCTCGAAAATATGCAAATTGATGTCGCAACACGCTATCTCGAAACGGCATTGCTTCCCGGGTTATTCACCTTTTCCAAAGACCTGCTCCACGCAGATGCCCCACCCAGCACCTTAGATAAACCGCTGGTGCTGACTTATTATCTGAAAGGATGGAAACATTGGAATTAATCATGAGTTCAATGCGAAAGCATCTGATCACCCTCTTTTTTGTATTCGTTCTCATCTTCCTGCCCCGAGCTGTTTCAGCCGATCTTGTTATCGTGGGAGAAGCCATTGCCGTCATGAGTGGTGATACCCTAAAAGTGCTTTGGACAGGAGGGATCGAGATGGTGCATTTAGCCGACATCGATGCGCCCAAACCAGGCGAGCCCCAAGGACAAGAAGCCAAATGGTTTACCGAAGATCACACCATCGCGCTCACTGTCATTGTGACCATAAAAGGCGTGGATCAATTTGGCCGTAGCGTTGGGGAGGTCTTTTTAGAAGACGGCAGAAGCTTGAATCAGGAGCTGGTCAAAAATGGCCTCGCCCGTTGGCGAAAAGAATACCTTGAGGGAGCAATTTTTGAAAAACTGGAACGTGAAGCCAAAACAAAAAAGATTGGTTTGTGGAGCGAGTGAAGCCTAAGGTGCGAGAGAATCGATGCTGAATTCGGACATGGCTTCTTGTAGGCTTGTTTTCCAATGAGGGAGACGGAGCTTGAAGGTTTTTTCAAATTTTGTGCAATCGAGCAGGGAATAGGCCGGGCGCTGGGCTATGGTGGAATAAGCTGATGTTGGCACAGGCAGAATTTCTTTGACTTTAAAGTCATGGGCAAAACTTGCGGCTTTTACGATAGACTGCGCAAAACCATGCCAGCTTGTGTGGCCTTTCCCCGTGAGATGATACAGACCTGTTGTTGATTCGAGAAATTCTGGATTCTGACACTTGAGGATGACACCTGTCGTCATCTCTGCAAGCAGTCGTGACCAGGTCGGTGTGCCGATTTGGTCATTGATCACCCTCAAGGTTTCCTGCGTTTCCGCGGCTTTTAGAATAGAAAGCAGGAAATTTTTTCCACGCAAACCATAGACCCAACTGGTTCGAAAAATAAAATGTTTTCCTGAGATGGCTTGAATCGCACACTCGCCAGCCCGTTTTGTCTCCCCATAAACATTGAGGGGTCCGGTTTGAAAAGACTCCAAATAACCAGACCTCTCCGCATTCTTTGGCGCATTTCCTGAAAAAACATAGTCCGTCGAATAATGAATCAGCGTAGCATCAATGGCCTTTGCGGCTTCCGCGAGTAAGCCCGGTGCGGTCCCGTTAATGGTCATGGCCAATTCAGTTTCGGTCTCTGCTTTTTCGACATCGGTGTAGGCTGCGGCGTTTACGATGAAATGGGGACGCACATCGTTCACCCATTTTTTGATAAGATCCGGAGAACCTAAATCCAGCTCGGGCAGATCTACCGCAACAAGCCTTGCATGTGGCGTGAGAGAACGCGCCAATTCCCAGGCCACTTGTCCTTGTTTTCCGATGAGTAAAATTCGGGGTTTATCTGTGATCACATTCATTTTGAGGGGCTTAAATAGCGGGGAAGGAGGGATTGATCCATTGCACTTAAGGGAAGTCCCTTGGCGTCTTTCTCAGAAAGGCTGGGATGGCTCAGAGGCCATTGAATGCCGATATCGGGATCATTCCAAAGCACTGTTTTTTCTGATTCGGGATGATAAAAATCACTACATTTATAAGCAAAAAGCGCTTCGTCACTGGTGATACAAAAACCATGTGCCATGCCTTCGGGCACATAAAGCTGGTATCCATTTTTACCCGAAAGGCTGACGGCTTCCCATTGCCCAAAAGTCGGCGAACCCACACGAATATCAACCGCCACATCAAAGACCTCGCCTTTGAGCACCGTGACGAGTTTTGCCTGCGCGTGTTCTCGCTGGAAATGTAAACCCCGAAGCACGCCCTTCGCCGAAAAAGAAAGGTTATCTTGCACAAAAACCTTGGAAAGCCCCGCTTTTTCATACCGTTCTTTATTCCAGGTTTCGATAAAATAACCCCGATGGTCTCCAAAACGCTCAGGTTCAATCAAGCGCAGACCGGGAAGCGATAATTCTCTCACTTTCATAAATTTTCAAACTCCGGGGGGTGATCGACAAGATCCATTAGATATTGTCCGTAGCCATTTTTGAGTAGGGGTTCCGCCAGTTTTTTTAACTGGTTTTGGTCAATATAAGCTTTACGAAACGCAATCTCTTCAGGGCAGGAAATACGAAGGCCCTGGCGATTGTACATCACTTCAACAAAGTGACCTGCTTCCAATAGCGATTCATGTGTGCCCGTATCCAGCCAGGCCACACCACGACCGAGCAGCTCGACCTGGAGCTTCTCTTGTGCCAGATAATGTTTGTTTAGATCCGTAATTTCCAACTCGCCCCGGGGGGAAGGTTTCAAGGCCTGAACGGCTTCGACAACACTTTGATCATAGAAATAGAGTCCTGTTACGGCATAGTTCGATTTGGGATTTTTAGGTTTTTCCACAATATCAATCACCCGATGTGCGGTATCAAATTCGACCACTCCGTAACGCTCCGGGTCACGCACATAATAAGCAAAAACCATGGCACCCGATTGAAGCGCCGCCCCTTTTTGAACCGATTCGGCAAAACCATGACCATAAAAAATATTGTCGCCTAAAATGAGACAGACGGGTTCATCCTTGATGGTGTCCGCTCCAATCAAAAAGGCCTGGGCCAAGCCACCCGGTTCGGGTTGCACGGCATATTCGAATGAAAGCCCCCACTGTGAACCATCTCCCAATAAAGAGCGAAAGAGCGGGAGATGTTGTGGCGTGCTGATAATGAGGATCTCCCGAAGTCCCGCAAGCATCAGGGTCGAAATGGGGTAATAAATCATGGGTTTGTCGTAAATGGGCAGCAGTTGTTTGCTCACGATTTGTGTTACGGGATAAAGACGTGTGCCGGATCCTCCGGCCAAAATAATTGCTTTCATGGATTTGAACCCACGCCGAGACGCTCTCCCTGGTAACTGCCATCCAATACGTGTTCAGACCAAAGTGCTTCTTCAAGGTACCATTTGACGGTCTTGCGCAAGCCGCTTTCAAAGGTTTCACGAGGCTGCCAAGCCAGTGTTTTTGAAATTTTACCCGCATCAATGGCGTAACGTAAATCATGGCCCGGCCGATCCGCCACAAATTGAATGAGATCTTTGTATGGTTTTGAGGAAGGACAGAATTCATCCATCAAAGCACAAAGGGTCTCAACTACCACCAAATTACTGATTTCGTTTCCGCCGCCAATGTTGTAGGTTTCACCAATTTCCCCGTTTCTCAAAACGCGATAAAGCGCCCGAACGTGGTCATCCACATAAAGCCAATCCCGCACATGCTGGCCTTTGTCATAGATCGGTAGTGTTTTTCCCGCTTTTGCATTTAAGATCATGAGCGGAATCAGTTTTTCAGGAAATTGATAAGGACCATAATTGTTTGAACAATTTGTCACCAAAACAGGCAGGCCATAGGTATGATGCCAGGCGCGCACAAGGTGATCGGAAGACGACTTACTGGCTGAATACGGGGAATTGGGTTGATAGGGCGATGTTTCCAAAAACAAGCCTTCTGCACCCAAAGAACCAAATACTTCATCGGTTGAAATATGATGAAAACGAAAGGCCGCTTTTTTTTCTGAGGACAGTGCTTCCCAATAATGTCGTGCCGTCTGTAACAAGGTATAGGTGCCGACGATATTAGTCTGAATAAAAGCGCCAGGGCCATCAATGGAACGATCTACATGGGATTCTGCTGCAAGATGCATGAGTGCATCGGGCTGATGCATTTTGAAAAGACCTTGCATCTTGTCTGCATCGCAGATATCCACTTGTTCAAAAATATAACGTGGATTGTCTGAAATACCGGGCAAAGATTCCAGATTTCCCGCATAGGTCAGTTTGTCAACATTGATAATGCGAAGGTCTGTTTCAGAGATCAGATAGCGAATGAGCGCAGAGCCGATAAAACCCGCACCCCCAGTAATCATTAGATTCATGTATGCGGAGTGTAGCGCAGGGGAGTGAAACGATGCAAGGTCATTTCCTGAAATCAGAGGATTGTGAAAACAAACAAAAAAACAAGGGTATCTCTGCAAAATACTGTTCTCGTTTGACAAAAATAAGGAGCGCTCTCTATGGTAGGTTCGCATTTAACCACAAGGAATTATCTGTGAAAAGAGATCTCTGCCGAACAAACCTTATTTTCATCACTTTTTTCTCTGTCTTATTCATCTTTTTAAAAACAAATGCGCTGGCACAAGAAGCACCAAAACGCATATTGAAAGCCATTTCTGCCGAAACACAAAAAATCAAAATTGACGGATTTTTAAACGAAGCGCTTTGGCAAATCGGAGACCCCGCAGACCAGTTCATCCAACAAGAACCCCATGTCGGCGCACCTGCCTTGGCGCAGTCTTTTGTTCGTATGGCCTACGATGAAAACCATCTCTACATTGCTGCGATTTTAAACGATCCACAACCAGAAAAAATCCATGCGGACGAACGCCAGGAAGATAGCCCCTTTGATCGTAGCGACGCTTTTGCCGTACTGATTGACACCTACCACGATCATCAAAACGGATTTTTCTTTGAAAGTAATCCCTTGTCAGCGATGTCTGATGCCTTGGTCAGTCAAGAAGGCGCGGCCATCAATCGCGACTGGGACGGCCGCTGGCAGGTTGCGGCACGACGGACGGCCAAAGGCTGGGCGGTCGAATTTAAGATTCCCTTTGAAACCCTTCGTTTTCGGTCGGGTAAAACACAGACCTGGGGGATTCAGTTTCGCCGTCGCGTTCCTCACTTAAAAGAAATCTCATTTTGGAGTCCCTTGAGTATCGAGCAAAACTTTTTTGAAATCTCACGTTCTGGGCACCTCGAAGGCATCGAAACCACACACAAAACAAAACCATTTTCACTCAAACCCTATGTCAGAAGCTCCTATCAGAGAGACAAAAGTGGGACGAATAACAGGTCCGATACCGACTTTGATGGGGGACTGGATCTGCGCTACCAAATCCGCTCAAATCTCGCGCTCGACCTTACGTGGAATACTGATTTTGCAGAAACAGAGGTGGATCGTTTTCGAAACAATCTCACGCGTTTTCCACTCTTTTTCCCCGAAAAACGCGAGTTTTTTCTGGAAGGAAAAGGTTTCTACGACTTTGGGCTCTCCCGGCGGGTACAACCTTTTTTCAGCCGACGCATCGGTCTTGTCAGTGGACAGGCCATTCCCATTCTTGGCGGGGGCAAGCTCAGCGGAAAAGTCGGGCCTTATGGCATCGGCGCGCTTGTGATGCAAACAGAGGAAGAGGGAGAAAGCCCCGCTGAACAATTTGGCGTACTGCGTTTATCACGAGATCTTGGGCTGCGCTCAAACCTGGGGCTTATCGTCACAGAACGCGCAGAACGCGGGGGATCAGGCCGCGAAACCCTCGGGGTCGACACCACCTTCGCGCCACACACCCATCTCACGACAAATGCCTTTTGGTTGCGCTCTGATGATCAAAATGGGACAGCAGGTATCGCCCAGTTTGCAGAACTCGATTGGAGAGATCCTTTTTGGCGTATTCGGCTCAATCATCTACGTGTCGGAGAAAATTTTGATCCAGCCTTGGGTTTTGTACAGCAGAGCGATTTGGACGAGACTGTTGGTTTTATCGATATGCGACCCCAAGCCAAATCCGGTCTCATTCGAGAATTGGGGTTTAAATCAGAAATAACGTATCAACGCGACACACAAAATAATTTCCTCTATCAAAGTAATTACAATCGTATTCAAGCCGATTTTAGATCCGGTGATTTTATTTTAATCAGTGTCGATCCGCAACGCGAACGATTGCCGGATGATTTTGAGATCCGAGACGGTATCGTGATTCCGGCAGGTGATTACGAATACACCCACAGCAATGTCATCTTCGTCAGCGATGCGCGCCGGACACTCTCCGGGACATTGGATGTTTTGTGGGGCGGATTTTACGCAGGACGAAAAACATCGCTTTCATTTTCACTCACGGCTGCCCCAAAAGAAGGACTCAAAATTGGTGGGGGCTGGGATGTGGATTGGGTACGTTTGCCGCAGGGAGATTTTTCGTCCCAGATCTTAAATGGGGACATTGCCTGGTCGTTCAGTAATTCACTTCTGTTTCAAAGCCTATTTCAATGGGATAAAGAAGAAAAATCGCTTGCTGCGAATCTACGCCTTTCATGGGAATATCGGGATCAAAGCTGGTTTTATTTTATTGTAAACCCGAGCTATCAAAACGGAAACAACAGCGTGCTCGTACTCACAAAACTGACTTTTCGTTGGGATCCTTGAATAGAAAGCCCTGTGTGTTAAGAAGTATTCTGGTAGACCCCGCACTGGTATTACGCCGCCTTTGTTATGCTGATTTCTACTTGGAGAGAAAGACGGTTTAAGACTTCGACAAGCCGGTCGATTGTGAATCTTTTCAAATCGGCATTTCGAATACGCGAGATATCGGCCTCGGCCAATCCTAGTACCTCAACCGCTTTTTTCCCTTTCAACTTTTCTTCATTGAGGGTTCCAATGATCTTGGCGGCAAGCTTTGCCTTAAGATGCAATATATCTGCATTCGGATGACCAAAATCCCGAAAAATATTGTCACTACCTTGGACAGTTTCAATTTCTTCTTTCACTTTAAGATCCTCTTTAGGTCTTTGATTCTTGATCGAATTAAATCAATCTCCAGTTGAGGTGTTTTAATTCCAGTCTTCGATTTCTTTTGAAAAACATGGATGACCCAGATATCACGACCGAGTTTTACGGCATATACTGACCGATAGGCATTCGATTGATATTGTATGGCAATTTCAAATACACTTGATGGAAACCCTTTTAAGGGTTTAGCTATATCCGCTTTTTCACCTTCTAGAGCAACATCAAGCGCCGTTTTTATTTGTATCTGGACATTTTCAGGAAACTTTATAAATTCCTTTCGTGCCTGTTTTATCCATGAAATGCTTCTATTTTCTATCTGCATGTAAAGTTATCTTACCAAAGTCTTGGCATATCTGCCAAGACTTTATGCCGTGATATTTGGTCTATTGATTTGAAAGTGCAATATAGGAAACGAGGTCAGAGGAAACGGGGTCGGTCCGGAAACGGCGGAAACGGGGTCAGGTCTTTAAAGTTGCTGTTTTATTTTTCTTATTAAGCAGTCGACTTATTGTTGGAAAATGAAGATTGAGATGATCGGCCTCCCCTGGCGAGCAAGCACTGACTAGCCAGTCCGTCCCATATCGCTCTACCATATTCTATTTTCAAAAGTCTCCCCACATGAATAAAAGTATCTGAAGAGATTACCTATGTCATGTATGTCAATTTTAAAGACCTGACCCCATCCTTCTGCATCCTTCTCATCCTTGCAAAGAATCACGACGAGCAACTAATATGGGACAATCCACCTACTTCAAAGAACTCAGGCGGTTTCAACCTATAGTATTTACCCTCCACTTCCTTCGACTGCTCTGCATATGGCTGTGTCATCACGTCCTGCAGCTCTCGAATTAGAGAGTAATTTCCCGCAGTTGCTTGCTGATAAGCCGGCATAACAAACCACTCTCGCAAAATGTATTTTGGGTTGACGAGTTTCATCTGCCTAGAGATTTCCTCACTGGATTGGGGCGAAGTAGCATTCGCGTCACTGGAGCTGTTGAGGAGCGTTTTCCATTTTGAGAGCCACTCTGCCCAGCGCTTGTCCATCTCTTTGGGGTCTGTATCATGCGCCGAGTTATTGTAGAAGCTTTTCTTGAGTGGGCCAATGTCGTCGGGTATCGACGAGAGCTCGCGGAAGAAAATAGTGTAATCGACAGGCGTTTGCATCATGAGTGTTTCTAGCTCGCTGAGCAGTACGTTGTAAAGTCCCTTGTGAGACGCTGTGTTCAAAGCGCTAAGACCCAACTTGTCAGTCCACATCTTTTTCATTTGCGTATGCATTACTTTCGGAAATCTACTTTGAATCTCGTCGAGCTCTAACAAATAGTCCTGATGCGACGCCAGCAACGGCCGTAACGCCGAACAAAACATGTCGAAGTTGCTTTGCGCTGCGCTTGGTTGGTTCATGAACGAGAAGTGATGACCGCCACCCGTCCAAGGCTGATAATGCGGGTTAAACACATCGCAAAAGCCGAAGGGACCATAATCAAGTGTAAAGCCACCGACTGCGCAGTTGTCGCTGTTGAAGTTACCCTGGCAGAAGCCGACGCGGATCCAGTTCACCACCAGTGACGTGAGGCGGCTACGAAACTCGCGCGCCAGCAACACCACTTTTTCTGGGGTGGTGAGTTGCCTATCGACAACGTCAGCGAACTCACGATCAATCAAGTGCAGCACAATTTTCTCGAGTTCTTCCATCGCTTTCGGGTGTTCGTTTTTACGGGTACGGCGAGCGAAAAGTTCGAGTTGGCCGACGCGGATGAACGACGGTGCGACACGTGTCGAGATGGCGACGGCTTCAGATATAAGCATGTCGGGATTCTCCGAGCGCGAGCCCTCCGAGTACCACGGTCGCTTTACCTTCTCCGTTTTTGAAACGTACAAACTCAAAGACCGTGATGTGGGTACGCCCAGTGCGTGCATGTGCTCCTGAGCCAAGAACTCGCGGATACTCGACCGCAAGACAGCGCGACCGTCCGCGCCGCGGCAATATGGCGTGCGGCCGCCACCTTTCAGCTGCATTTCCCAGCGTCGACCGTTGATGACGGCCTCAAGCACAGAAATTGCGCGACCGTCTCCATATCCGTTGCCGGTTTGGAACGGGCACTGCTGGATGTATTCAGTGCCGTAGATAGAAAGTGCGTACCCACTCGCCCAACCGACCTTGCGCATCGGCTCTGGAACCTGAGATATGTCGCCGGAGAACATGCGGACGAAGTCGGAGGACTCTGCCATACTGTCGGTGAAGCCAAGCTCGGAAAAAAAGTTTTTGCTGTGCGCTACATATTCTGGGTCACTACTGTCCCGTTAAATTATCGAATAAATTCAATTGGTTAGGCATGTGGCAG
>CAYVHO010000020.1:0-47279 GCA_964451325.1 uncultured Nitrospira sp.
GAATAAACCTTTTTAAAATCATTAACTTATGACTCTTTCAGCAAGCCCTAATTATTATTAAGGGAAAAAATATTACGATTTCGACGAATGCCCAGTTTTGTTCTTATGATAGGGCTAAGTGCTGGGATAGAAGAATAAAAATTACCGCACCCGACGCTCACTCCCCCTCTGATTCGTCCGCCATTTTTTCACACACACCGTCAATCAACAGATAAACATCGTCCTTTAAAAATCGGGTTGCACTGACTTTCAGATGCTCCGAGTTTTGAAGGTAGCGCAGGGTATTCCGATCAAATCGTGCGCCGTAGACTTTTTCGACGAAGGGGGCGAAGCGTTCCTGACGTTTTCTGATTCGGGGGTTTTTGGAATAAATCATCTCCAGCAGGCGGAACCGCCCACCCGGTTTTAAGATTCGGGCAAATTGTTGAATCGCCAAGGGTTGCAAGGTGTCCGGCATGACACAACAGATAAAGGTCGAAAAGACCCAGTCAAAGTGATTTGAGGGGATTGTCGTCAAGAGGGTGGCGTCATCTTGTTTGAGGATGACCTGACATCGGGCCGCTCTCGCCCGCTTTTCCGCCCGTTTCAACATGTCGGGACTAAGGTCAATGCCGGTGAGATGCACATCACCGTGGTAATATTCTAGATTGCGTCCGGTTCCGACGCCCGCTTCCAATACTTCTCCACGGATATCTTTCAGCAACTCCGGTCTCCACTGACGATATTGTCGCTCCCAGGGGTAATCCAAAATATCGTAAAAGTAAGCCGTGATGCTGTACTTGTTTTTGAGTCTTTCATTTTCCTGCGACATGGGTTTTTATGCCTGTATTTTTAAAACGAATAGCGAAAACCAAGCGAGGCGGTATAATCAATGCCTAATTGTGTGCCGTTTAATTCCTGCACGATGGGATATTGAAACAGGGCTTCGATGATCAAACGCGGACCGGCAAGCATTTGCAAACCGGGAGATAAAAAAAGGCTTGCCCCGCCTGTGTTTGTGAGTGATTGTCCCCCGCTTTTGCTGCGTTCCTGGTAGATACCGTTTAACTCCAAAATGACGTTGAGTGTTGTGTCTTCGATTGATTTAAATATTTCAGGCAACACACGATATTCAACTGCAACATTGTGTTTAATGAGATTGCCCAAACGCATCCCATTGGCTTCTGTATTCATTTTATAGCTCAAATCGTGATGCATGGCAAAACGATCTTCAATCAAGGTAAAAAGCGCACCCACGGTAAAATCAAATGACCCGCTGCCTAAAGCCGGATTTTTAAGCTCGTCGCCCGTAGGCAGTTTGATTCCGGCTTTCCAGGCCAGACGCATTGTTTTTTTGAGGCCGTCTTTTATAAAAAAGGCTTTTTTGACCGACAATTGCAAATCCCCAATGCCTCCACTGCTGCTTTTTTGCCTCAGGCCCGCGCTTGTTTTTTCTGATTCGATTTTGAGCAGGGGTGCAACAACAGTGAAAACGAGTGTCGGGCTGAGACGAAGCGGAAGAATCAGGGGCGTATTATAAATCGTAACTTTTTTATTTTCAGGATCTGAAACGGCATTTCCCTCATTCAAAAGTGTGGTTTTTTTTGTGATACGCACAAAGGAGCGCAAAGCATTGCTTTCAAAACCGAGTGTCAGTGCCGTGTCGCCTTCAATCGGTAACGCCCAGGTCTTCGACGGGTTCACGAACAAAAGCACCACGAACAAACACAACAATAAAAATTGTCGCTTCATTCTTCTTCGCCCGAAAATTTTTGGATTCTGTGGTTCCCCCAATCGACCACATAGATGTTGCCTTCTTGATCGACCGCCAAACCTGTCGGACCATCGAATTGGCCAGATTGCGCTCCCTGCTCACCCCATTGATTGAGATATTTTCCCGCTGCATTAAAAACCTGCACCCGATTGTTATAAAAATCGGCGATGTAAACCTGCCCCTCTACTGAAAAAGCAATGTCCGAGGCCACCCGAAAGCGACCTCCCCAGAAACCCATACCGCCCCATTTACGCAAAAACCGCCCGTCTTGATCAAAGACCTGTACACGGTTGTTATAGGAATCGGAGACGTAAATTTCTCCATCGGGGGAAATCGCGATTTTGGCCGGATAATAAAACTGATTTTCTTTTCCTTCCCCAAAGAGAAAATTCAAGGCAGAGCGCATGTTGTTGACCTTGCCTTCTTTGCCCCAGCTTAAAAGAAAAGTGCCTTCACTTGTAAATTTTTGAATGCGGTGATTGTAAAGATCCATGACGTAGACATTGCCCGCCGCATCCACAGCCAAAGCGGAAGGCGAATCAAATTCCCCTTCCACGTCACCAGGGCGGCCCCATTGTTTGATAAAGTCGCCCTGGTTTGTGAATTCCAAAATGTGATCCTTGTCGTAATCTGAGACATAAACCTTCCCGTCTGCACTGACCGTGATTCCTGTGGGTTTTTCAAAACGATCCCCATCGCCCCATTGCAAAATAAACTTTCCCTCGCTGTCGAATTTAAAGACCTTTTGCTGTCGAGCGTCTGTCACATACAGATACCCCTTCGGGCCAATGGCGACATCAAAGGGTTCAACAAGCTTGCCCCAATCGAATTTTTCTGCTCCCCAGGACATTAAAAATCGGGGAGGCACTTCGGCCCTGGCCCATTGAACAAAACCAAAAAAGAGTAGAAAAAATGTGAAGAGCCTGAGTATTATTTGATGTTTTTGTTTCATTCAATCACGTCCCAATTATTTTTGAACGGAGCCATATGTAATCTCTCTCGCGGTAAATCCCGCATCTTCCACGGCTTTTTTGAGATCTTTTTCCGCAATTTTTTTGCCTTTGGCGGCTTGAAGATGGGCAATGCCTTTATCAATGTCGATGTGGATTTTTTCCGCGCCTTCCAGGCGTTTTAGTTTTTTCTCCAAACCATAGGTACAAAAAGGGCAGGTCAGACCATCAACGCGGATTGAAATTCCCTCTGACTTCCCTTGCGCAAAAGCACTTTGAACCAGCGGCATAAACATAAACACAAACGCTAGCGTCAGCGTCAGCCAAAAAAATCGGCTCCTTCCCAAATTGATTCTCATCATAAAGTCCTCATAAGGGAATACGAGCCGCCTTACCACTTGATCCTTCACATCACTGATTTAATCGCCATTTTGACATCCATGTTCATGATTCCGCTTTTGAAGCACACTGCCCCGATAGGCCAAAACGTCCTAAACTGTCGAGAATGCTGCACGTTTTTTCGCTCTCAGAGCCTTTGCAACGCTGATTAAGCGTCATCAAGGCCGCCTTCATTTCTTGTAAGGATTGAATTTTCCCTTCGATATCCGCAATTTTCAAGGCTGTACGTCTCTTGACTTCAGATGCAGAGGTCGCCGCATCAACGCGCAAAGAAAGCAGCTCTTCAATTTCTTTCAAGGTAAAACCGAGCACCTGTGCCCCCTTGATGAAACGAATGCGTTCGATGTCACTGTCGGAGTACTGGCGATAACCAGTGGAATTGCCGGGGGGGAGAGGTAAGAGTAGGCGTCGATGATAGTAGCGAATGGTTTCGACATTCACACCACATTTTTTGGCCAAGCGACCAATGGTCAAAGGTTTCATGACTTCACTATAAACGCCGTACCTAAGTACTGAGTCAAGTCTTTTTTTGTACGATAAAACTGATTTTAAAGGGACAGCAAAGGTGGGCCGAGCGGCAAACGTCTCTCGTTCACATACTGGTAAATCGAAAGGTGCAATCAGCTCACGGGGCTTTATGCTCAAGGAGACGCTTGACGGACATTCGCATTTCAGGGAATTTTTCTTGATTAAAACCAAAAAAAATATTTTGAATGATGCCTTCCGGGTCGATGAGATAGGAAATCGGCATGGCGCGGCCCGGATATTGTTGAATAATCTCGGCGTCAGGATCGTGTAACACCACAAAACTCAAATCAAAACGGTCAGTATATTTTGCCGCATTTTTCTTCTTTTTATCAATGTTGATGCCAATGACTTCAAATCTGTCGGATTGGTATTGCTGATAGAGTTTTTCCAATGCCGGCAATTCTTCCCGGCAAGGCGCGCACCAACTTGCCCAAAAATTAAGCAATACCACTTTTCCACGAAAGTCCTGCAAGCGGCGTGATTCACCGGACAAAGTGGGCAAAGAAAATGGCGCCGCCTCACTACCGATACCAGCAGTCGCTTGTGTCGGGATTAAAAATGGGTAAAAAATAAACAGGACAATCACAGCTTTGATGTATTGGTTTATCCATCTTTTCATCGTCATATCCTTCCCTTTCAAAAAATGATCCTCAGGGCAAATTGTGCCAGATCCGCGTGGAAGCCCTGGGGTTCTTCAAGCCGGTCATAACCCACCTCCACATCAATACGTTTCAAGATTTGTGCTGGTTGTTCCAGAACGCGATAGATCAATTTAATGCCATACAAATCCGTTTCAAAATCTCTGAGTTTCGGATTGGCGCTCATAATAGGCTCAAAACGACTGCGATCGGGTTGATAAAAATCAGCAGCGCTTTGATCGTAGTAGCGATAACGCAAACGTAAAATCAAGGGGTCGAAAAGATATTGATACAGCTTTAACTCTGCAGCATAAGAGCGCACACCCCAATCATCCCGGTAATACGTTCCATTTAGATGGCTGGACGTCCGTGTTTCAAAGTAGCGGTTGAGCCAAAAAAAATAGCTTTGCCGACGGCGCGTTTCGGGATGCACTTCCTGTTGTGCGGTACCACTGATCCTGACTTCCCGATAAGGACTCGCTTGATAACCCGCAACATCGGACAAACTTCCGCCAAAACGGATAAGCATTTTTGGAGAAAGCACTTGTGTCAAGACCAAGCTATAGTTGTGCGTGTTTTTATCCTGCGGCCAAATTTCGCCGGATCTGGGATTGAGGCTGTCCACCTCATCCTGCGAACGACTGAAAGCAAACAAAATATTGGTGTTTTGAAGGAATAAATCCTGTGAGATGGAAAGACCCAAAGCCTGAGAACGGTAATCATCCTCGTCACTGTGGGCAGTGGATACGCCAAAGGTCGTTTTTTCAAGACGATGTTTTAGTCCGACCACAATCTCCTTGCGGACCTCCTTAAAACCGCCGCCATCCCCCTGTCGTACGGCGGAGGCACTGCTCACGGCATCCACAGCGGAAAAAATCTTTTGCGGCGCCAGCTTTTCATGGTCGTGTCCACCCTCCCTGCCCTCCGCCCTACCCGCCCCGCCTGTATTTTTAGGTTTAAATTCAAAAGTTTCATGAATGTATTTGAGTGAAAGCCTGGTTTTTTCAGAGAGTCCCTTCCGCACAATGACCATAGGACTGTTGACCGTAAGGCCATGATTATCCCGGTAATAATGTGTACGAAACGAAACCTCATCATCACTGATCTGCTGAGCGCTCAGGACTGAAAACGACATCGTGAACAAGGCAAACGTACAAATCAGGATCAGATAAAATCGTCTTATTGCTCGCAGCCGCATCCGGCCCCCTCTCCACCCGTTCCCATTACCCCGCCTGCGCGTGCACGAAACAGATGGGTATCAAACGCGACTTCTGTTTCTTCCCCTTCCCCTGTCATGATGGGGTCAGCCAGATACTCCCGTTCCCAGGGTTGAACGACGACACAGCCTGAGAGCACAAAAACAAACACCCATAAAATCAAAAATGACTGGCATACATTCACTCAAAAACTCCTGTTGATCTTGTATTAAAACCAGAGTGGCGCGTGATGATAGAAGCCCGTCACAGCAAATACTGTGACGGGCTTCAGGCAAAAACAAATCAATTAACTGTGACCGTGTCCGCCATCATCATCGTCAGGACTTTCAACATCGATCACACCCAGACCCGTGGGCGCACCGCCCACCTCCAAGGTCTCAACGACTGCAAGGACTTCTGTCTCAATCACGGAAACCGTGGTCTCCCCGGTATTTCCGACAAAGAGAAAATGTCCGTCGCCCGTGGTGACCGCAACCGAACCATGACCACCCGCATTGCCCACTTTGATTTTTTTGAGCAATGTGTTGAAGGTGGCAGAAGTCGGATCAATGTCAATCACCGCCAACTGATCAATTTCAAGATCGGGCGTCCCCGCGCCGCCGCCAAAAGGCACACCGCTGGGGATGTAGAGTCTTTTGCCATGCGGGCCAAAAATCAAGCGGGCAGGCCGCATATGCGGGATTGGGGTCTTCGCGATGATGCCATTGTTCGTGCCGGTATTCATCGTATCGATCACAGTCACCCAGCCCGTGGTTTCATCATTTGCAGGATCGGCATCGCCTTTGTCATCTTCGATCTGTCCCAAAATATAGATGTAACGACCGTCCGAAGGATCATCGTGCTGATGCCGGGTATGCAGTCTTGAAACAGCAGGGATCTGATCGTCCGCATCCCCTTTTTCAATAAAGGTCTGCGCGAGGGTGTTTTCATCGATCACAGAAATCGCATTGAGCGCGTCTCGTGTATTGGCATTGTAAATTTTGCCGTTGTGCGCGCTATAGTCGATGCCGTGCGGGTTATCACCGACCCTCACGGCAGCATTGTGCGGCAAAGCCCCATCATTCAAAATCGTTTCCAAATAACTGCTGCTCGCTGGATCGTTATCCACCACAGAAACCGTGTTGTCGTGGATATTTGAAATAAAAACCCGTTTCGACGCAGTGGCAAAAGCGGCCTTGTGGTGACCACCACCCAGCTTCACCGTAATGCCACTTGTTGTCACATCACCATCGTCAATCGCGCTGTGCATTCCGCCCACAATCACGGAAGCGGAATCGGCCTCGACCGTCTCGGCACGGTCTCCATCATTTAAAATCCAAACCTTCTTATCCTGATCCAAATAGAGATGGGTGGGCCGTCCCCCGACATCAATCGGGTGGTTATGATCGAGACCGTCCGTCGCCACATCCAGCATTTGAATTTGGGTTGATAAAGGGCCCGCACTCGGACTGCTCAAGCGGATATAGGCATTGCCTTCGCTAAAAACCATTTCTCCGGGCAAAACGGGAGCGGGATTCCCATCACTACCCAGCAGTTTAATCGTCCCAGTAATGCCGGTCGGTGTTGCTTTTGCGTGATGGCCTGTCTCTTCTTCTAAGTGAATTACTTTGATTTCACCCAATTCCGCCACGGAAATGTAGAGTTTTTCGGTCACATTCGACGCGCCTGCTCCGGCACTGACCACCGGGTTGTCGCTGCCGCTGCAGCCAAAAAAGGCGGCACTGGTCAAAAAAATCATGAACAATTGTTTCAGTGCTTTCATCTTACGTATTCTCCTTTAATAATCTAAATCAATGCATTTTTTGATAGTTTTATTTTTTCCAAAATGACTCCCTCACAAACGGAGGGCCGCGAATATATAGAGAACATCCTCGACCCTCGGCACGAAATTCCCCATTGAGACGGCACTTCCTTTCAAAAGAAGGCATCAGGAACTGTAAGGGCGCTGCAGGCGCGACATGGACAAAGGTTAAAGCCGTACAAACCCAGTAACAAATGACCGTACTATGCTGAGCAGCGTGTCCCACCTGTGTGTGATGCACCCACACGTGGCGCGCCACGCTGCTCGGCAAAAGCACACTCAGGGAAAGATGCACAAAAAGCAGGAGGTAAGTCGTCTGTGCAATCAGTCCGCTCCGCTTGCTCTTTCGTTTACCGCCAAATTGAGATAAAAAAATTGATCTGCTCCAAAAAAAAACACCCGCCGTGTGAGGGAATTTCCCTCAAAACCAGCGGGCGTCGTGTTTACGGTGGTCCCTAAATATGAAATTGTGATGTTACAAAAGTGCTTTTACCGTTTTAGTTATTCAATGCCCTTTCATCGATCCAGTTTTTAATGCTGAGCTATTTTTTCTCAGGCAAGCGGTGAGCGCTGCCCAACGGCATTGCTTCTTCTAATGGTCGTGATGTGGATTTTCTCCTTTTGCCATCATTGAATGATGGACCTGATGGTGGTTTCCCGATGCCATAATCCCGATATAACCCAATGCTTTGATTTGATGCACCTCATCTGGATTTTCAGTTGTAATCGTTAAACTGTAGGTTTGTTCTATTTTTTGGACCCACATTTTCCAACCGGTTTCGTCCTTCAATTGGGCCGGATGCACAGCAAAAACACGATGCAAAGCAGATGCAGACCTCAATGTTGTTGGACGGATCAAAATCTTGAGACCTTTATCAATGGTCTGCTGAGAGATCACCTCGATATTCAAGGTCATATCATTCATATCCACTAAGTGCCGTCTCAAAGCTTCTAAATTGACTTTTGACCAATCCACTTTGGGATCGTGATTGAGTTTGCGAATCACTTCTTGAATTGTTCCAAACACATCATTCCCAGCTTCCGTCAGGGGTGAATCAGAAACACTTGGCTTGTGCATTTCATGGCGCGTTGGATGAGACTGAACATCTTTTGCATAAACAGATGTTGTTAACATCAAAAAAATGATAAAAGATGAAGCGATTAATTTCATGGGAACCTCTTCATTTATAAAAAAAATGTTATTCACTCTTTTCCAGAGATAAACGAGGTCTTTTCAATTTTCCTCGAAATATCCCCTTTAAAAAAATTGAGGCGGATACTCCCGGTGAACTGCTCGTCGTTCAGCCCCCGAATAAGCTGGATGACCCAATCTGAATCAATCCCTTTTTTATCCACCTTCATTTGCTCTCTTTCCATACTTCTTTCCTAAAAAATGAGATCATCAGGATTCCCCGCTTTTTTGAAGACGGTGAAAAGCTTCCCCGATTTGATCCTTTGTCAGGCTTCCGCCGAAGACCTGTTCTTTAATAATCCCCTTGGCATCAATAAAAAAGGTTACTGGCAGAGAAACAACACGATGCTGCTCTGCCACTTCCACGTTTCGGTCAAGCAAGATAGGAAAGGTTAAGCCCATCTCCTTGACCAATTTTTGTGCCTTTTTAGGCTTTTCGCCAAAATTGATCGCCAGCACAACAAAACCCTGGTCTTTATAGGCGTCGTAAGCCGCTTGAATTTCCGGCATTTCGGCTTTACACGGTTTGCACCAGGTCGCCCAAAAATTAATCAGTACGACCTTGCCGCGATAATCGGAGATTTGTACAGCCTCTCCCTTCAAAGTATCGAGTTGAAACTGCGGCACAGGCCCGCCCACGAGCGGTGGTTTTTTTGCCATGCCGCCAAGAAAAACAAAAACCATGAGCGCCACAAACAACAGTGCACCTTTACTGATTAATGCCTTTATATTATTCATTGATGCCCCCTTTTTCCCGTGTGCGAAAACAGATCTAAAATGTATAGCTCGCACCCAGCACCAGCCCGTGACTAGGGACTAAACTCGTCTCGTTCACATACTGGTAGATGGGAAGCTGCAAAAAGCTATAGAGGCTAAGATAGTCGGAGGCCTGTACACGAATACCGGGGGTCAAATTTACCCAGTCCCCTCCCGTCGAAGGCACGCCTTGTGTGCCGCTGACCGTATCGAAATGATCCCGCTCGGTATGACGGTAATTGATTTGCGTGCTGAGCGTTACTTTTCGTTCTGTTTCCAATAAGTAGTTGAAGCCGATGTTTAACAGGGTTTGATCGCCAAATTGATAGTCGAGGTCGTTTTTGGTCGTGAGCTGATAACTCCCGGAGAAAAAGACATCCAGTTTATGCGGCCTGATTTGATAATCATAAAAAAGAGAAAAGAGAAAATCATAGGCACCCGTACCCGGCTGAACGGTGGGTTCATTAATCGTGCCTTCGGCGTTAAAGAGTTTGTATTCCCCGGTTGGAAATTTAAGACCACCGCCAACAACCAACAAATGCCGCGTTAAAATAATGGGCGCGTATTTCCCCGTCAGGCGAATATCACCCATGCCGGTGGAACCCACCTGCCGCGTGAAGATGCCCGGCGTGGCGGCAGAAGTGACACCGTCATAGTGTTCATGCATCCGGTCATTCACCAAGGGCAGGGCCAATTGCAGGGTAAACCGTTCGTTGACCCCGTAATTAATGTCTAATTGCATCAGTTCGTTAATGGTGCGTACTTCCCGATGATGAGGGTTTTCGATGGTTCGGTTTTCAAAATCGATTTCCGGGGTCAGGACTTGAGAGGTGCTACTGCTGCCACGTTGAAAGTCATCCATCGGAATATAGCGGTAAGAGATATCGAGGGTCACTTGACCGGGTGTTGTAATGCCATCCCCGGCGCCCGTCACAAGAAAACAGTTGCCTGCACCGCAACTTGCCCAGGCCTGTTGCGAGATGACAATTGATCCCGATACCGTTAAGAAAAAAAGCAGAAAACCAACAAGACTCGGTCTGTTCCGACTTAGAAATAGCGTGTGCATATTCATTCACTCCTTCATAAAAACCAAGGCCTCAGAACCTACTAAAACCTTGTATAAACAATGGTTTAGAGCGCGTTTCATGCAATATTCCCCGGCAAGAGGACTTTGAGGGATCAAAATCCTCTTGCCTTAGACGAACTGCCTTAAAACGGTCTAATCACTTTATGAGAAAAACAGATGATGTGATTTAAGAAAATGAAGGAGGTGCACGGCTGCGAAACATCGCAACCTTTGCAGGAAATAACAGTAAAGACAGGGTGATAAAAAGCGCACCCGCCAAGGGAAGCCCATGGGAAATGGGCGGGGGCAAGGCATCGGAAGACACCATGGTGGAGCAGGCCAGCAAACACGAAAGAGAATGATGGACTTTTGTGCCGTGAGTGTGACCACCGGGGTCATGGGTACTGCATAGTGCACCCAGCAGCAAGGTTGCCACATAAAGCAGCACGACAAGGCGGGGAAAAGAAACCTTCTTTGAAAAAACCCGGTACATGGGCCCACGATATTACAGATTAAAAGTGAAATGTCAAATACAGGCCCCCACAAAAATGGGAAGCCCTGTGAATTTAGAACAGAGAGATGTCTCTAAAGCAAAGCGGATTTGAGGATTTTTGCGCTTTTTTCATGGACCATCTGGATGACAGCTTCAACGGCATCAAAAGGGGTTTCCGGCAAAATGCCGTGACCGAGATTGAAAATATGACCAGGACGTCCACCCGCACGACCCATAATATCATCAATGCGTTTTTCAATTTCGGGGATGGGGGCAAAGAGCGTCAAGGGATCCAGATTGCCCTGCACAGCCACGTCGTGGCCTAGAGCATTCCAAGCTTCATCCAAATTTACACGCCAATCCAGACCGATCACATCCCCTCCGGCTTCTTTTTGCATTTGAAGCAAGGTGGACGTTCCCGTGCCAAAGTGGATGAGCGGGACAGCAAAGCCCTTTAATTCTGAGAAAAGTCGTTTCATGTGCGGAAAAACATAACGTCTGTAATCACCGGGCGAAAGTGCACCAATCCAACTGTCAAAAATCTGAAGCACCTGGACCCCTGCGTCTACTTGCGCAGAAAGATAATCGGCCAAGACCCGTGTGAGTTTATGCATGAGCTTATCCCAAACATCGGGTGCGCCGTACATGATTTTTTTGGTTTCGAGATAGTTTCGGGAGGCCCCGCCTTCAATCATATAACTTGCGAGTGTAAAAGGTGCGCCCGCAAAACCAATCAGGGGGACTTTTAATTCTGCGCGAACCAGTTTAATCGCTTCCATCACATACGAGAGTGCCTCTTGCGGCACGACAGGTTTGAGTGCATCCACATCTTTTTCTGTACGCACAGGGTTGTGGATGCAAGGCCCTTCGCCTTTGACAAACTCAAGATTCAGTCCCATGGGCTCTAAAGGCAGAAGAATATCGGCAAAAATAATCGAAGCATCAAAATCAAAACGATTGATGGGCTGTAATGTGACTTCGCAGGCAAGTTCTGGCGTTTTGCAAACAGTTAAAAGAGAATGTTTGGCACGAATATCCCGAAAGGCCTTCATGTATCGCCCCGCCTGACGCATAAACCACACCGGCGTAGCATCCACAGGTTCGCGGCGACAGGCTTTTAGAAATCGATCATTCATAGAAAACATCCCTTCTCACTTTGCAGATAGACACAGAAAACGGAGCGGAGTCTAACATTCCACCCAAAGGGAGTCAAGAAATCTCAAGTATTTTGAGAGGTGATCACGGACAAGGGGTCTTCTAATTTCTGCTGAACCTGGGGCGGGGGAGATGATCTTTTTACACGATTTAAAATACGCTTAAACCGGAAATAGAGCAGGCCAAAACGCACAAATTTTGAAAGGGTTTCGAGCACATATCGCGGATAAAAAATAAGGGGATTTTCAAGCGGCATGCCAAAACGGCGATCTTTCCGGTATTTCAAACGCAGCAAACCCCCTTCGAGCGGGTGCATTTTTTCAATTTTGGGACAGGCATAAAAATGCAGGAGTTTTTGCATCATGTTATCCACATCAAAACCCCAGGTCTGCGCCCTTCTGATGACGGTTTCCACATGCTCCGGTGTGTAATAGGCGTCCCAGGCTTTTTCGTAAATCCCAATCCATTCTTTATCGGTCATTATGGGATGGGAAGTCGTGATATGCACAACATCGTAATTGTTCATATCCGTTTCCATCTCCACCCCTTTTTCAAATAAAACCTTATGATCTTCTGAACCGGGCAAGGGAGTGAGAATAAAAAACTCTAATAAATCAATGGGCAATTCACGCTGAATGATTTTGATGTCTTTAAGAATACTCGCGGGGGTATCGTTTGGAAATCCGAGGATGTATCCCGCATAGGTCAAAGCACCCGCATCATGCCAGGCATTGAGCATGTTTCGGTATTCATCAAATTTATTTTGTTTTTTCTTTGCGCCTTTTAAGGCATCGGCATTGATGGTCTCCAAACCAATAAACACACGGGTCACCCCCGCCTGTCCCGCTTTTTCGATAAAACGCGGCAATTTATGACACATCGTATCCACTTGGATGATGAGACGCACTTCAAGCCCGTCTTCCTTCCTGAGTTTAATCAGGCGATCAAAAATGGCTTCCCACTGTCGATTGCGTGCAAAATCGTCATCGCTGATAAAAAAGTTAGTAATGCCTTCGGTAAACGCCGTGCGCACGATTTCTTCAACATCATCGGCACTGCGATAACGCGACTTGTGACCCTGCACATTGATAATCGTGCAAAAACTACAGAGAAAAGGACAGCCACGCCCCGCATCAAAACTCGCACGATACCCCGAAGTCCGCTTGATAATCGGTAAAGGCAGGTAGGGAACGGCAACCCCTTCCATACTAGGGAGATCGTCCATGTAGTTATAAAGCGGCTTCATCTTACGGGAGAAGGCGTCATTGAAGAGGGATTCCAATCGCCCCTCCACTTCCCCCGCAAACAGCGAAATGCCCATATCAATCGCCGCTTGAAGGTCTGGTGTAATTTTGGGCAGCATAGACAAACAACCGCTCACATGAAAACCCCCGATGCAAACCTGGATGTCATGTGCGCGAAACTGCCGCGCAATATCCACCGCGCGCGGGAATTGATTGGTTTGCACACCCACAAGGGCCACCAAAGCATGTCCACCGCTTTCTAAAATTTTCGCTGAAAGCGCTTTAACATCCGTCCGAATATTGGTTTCATCATAGGTCTCAAATACAAAAGCGGTGTCTTCACCCAGAACCTGACGCTCGGCACAGTCCATCGCAAGGCCATTTAAAACCGCAAGCGTATTGGAAGGAATCGAAGACTTCAACCATTGAATCACATAACCCTCATCATCATAATGAGAGGGTTTGATCATAATAAAGTGGAAGGTCTTTTTGATCTGAGATTTAATCTCGTTCTGAGAACAGGCTTCCATAAAGACAGATCCTTTCTATCGAAGACGCGACGTATGCTTTTGATACCACGGGATGCCGCTTCAAAGCAATCTCTACACTAGATCTAAGCATCGCTTTGGAATCTAAAAATCCCAATACATCCTAATTTTAGAGAGATAAAAAAATCTCCTTCATCAGACAAAAATCGACTCATTTGAAATCTTCTTGACAACAAATAGCCCATCCAATATATTGCCAATCAGGGATTTTTGGAGGATGTACTCCCTGATGTTCATCACACGTAATTTCCAGAAGTTATGAAACAACCAAAAACTATCTAATAAGGAGAATGTCTATGAAACGATTAGCTCTACTGGCTCTTCCGATCTTCACACTATTTTTAGCATCCACCGGTCACACGGCAGGATATGGTGCCGCTGGATGCGGACTAGGTTCTCTTGTCTTTGGAAATGAAGCTGGCCCGGTACAAATCTTCGCCTCTACCACAAACGGAACCTTTGGCAGCCAAACCTTCGGAATTACTTCAGGTACTTCCAACTGTGATGCGATGGGTATCGTCTTGTCGGAAAGAGAAGACAATGTTTTTGTTGCTTACAACTTCGATAGCATCAAAAAAGAAATGGCCACCGGTGAGGGAGAGCATCTCGACACACTTTCGGGACTCGTGGGTTGCCCCTCAGAAAAAGGCTCACAATTTGCTTCATACACGCAGCAAAATTATAAAGCAATTTTTGCCAGCGCCCAAACAACGCCTGAAGAAATGTTACAGGCTGTAAAAGGCGGAATTGCAAGCCATCCAGAACTTGCAACCTCTTGTGTTCATTAAAACATAGCAAGCCCATTAGGGGATAAACCCAATTTTTAAAAAACTGGGTTTATCCCCTTTTTTCGTTTCACCTCAAAATACTGAGATCCAATTTGTTTCCATGAAAAAGAATGACTCCACATTTTCAACTTCTCCATCCACCCTTAGAGCAAAATTAACATTTATTTTTATTTTTCTCCTGATCAATTGCTCCACGCTTCACGCAACTTCCCCTCCAACGAACCCGCTTGATTTACTCACAGAACAAGCTCTTAAAAAAAATCTGCACACAAGCCGGGTCTGGCATCTACTGCTTCATTATAAAAAAAAACGATGGGGTGGATTCGAGGGCCGGGAAGATGGCCCTGATTTCTATAACTCACCCATAGGAAAAACAAACCCCCAAGCAGAACTAAAGGCGACACTTTCCAATTTTTTTAAACCCCTGGATCAATTAAAAAAGGGAGAAGAACATCCGCAATGTAACTTCCCTGCACGCTACAAATGGTTGAAAAGGGAGCTATCCTTTGATACAAACATGCTTCCTGAACAAAAATGTCCCCGTCTAAAAAAATGGCTTAAAAAGCTCAATCCAAAATCGATTACATTGGTTTTTTCTTCATTTTATATGAATAATCCTGCGTCAATGTTTGGGCACACCTTGTTACGGATTGATAGCCAAGACAATGAGCATTCGCAGAACCTTCTCAATTACGGGGTCAATTATGCCGCAGAACCAGACACTAACAATCCCTTACTCTATGTCCTTAAAGGTGTGTTCGGATTGTTTAGGGGAAATTTTTCAACTTTCCCCTACCACATAAAAGTACAACGCTATAACAATATGGAAAGCCGTGATTTATGGGAATACACACTAAACTTGACAAAAGACCAAATGGATCAATTTTTACGACATTTGTGGGAATTGGGTGGAAATTATTTCGACTATTATTACTTTCAGGAAAACTGCTCATACCAGATCCTATCATTACTTGAAGTCGCAAACCCCGAACTTCATTTAACGGATCAATTTTGGTTCCATGTTATCCCCTCTGACACCGTAAAAGCGGTCACACATTATAATGAGCTCATTACAAACAAGGTTTACCGTCCTTCTATTCTCAATAAAATGACCCATAAAAAAAATCAGATGACAAACACGCAAAATGACCTCCTGGAAGAACTCATTAGAGACCCTTCGTCACCGAATTCGGAAGCGTTCCAAAAACTGAATGTTTCGGAAAAGGCACTTATTTTTGATACTTTTCTCGACTATGCACAATACACAAACATGCAGAGAAAAAAAACAGATGATCTGGACTTGATTCAGAACAGAGCTGTTCTTCTTGAACGGAGTAAGCTTGGCCTTGTACAACAAAATCAGAGTCAAACCGAATTTTCAACACGTCCCGAACTGGGTCATGGCAGTGACCGGATCAAAATCGGAGTAGGTGCCTTCGACGGGGAAAGCTTTGAAGAAATCGCCTATCGGCCTGCATATCATGATCTACTCGCCAAAGACATCGGTTTTGGACGAGGCTCTCAAATTCTTTTTTTGGATGTCACTGCGCGCTATTATAACAACATCAATGAATTCAAACTCGAAACGCTAAAGTTGATCGACATTATTTCACTCACACCCTACGACCCCCTTTTTAAAAAAAAATCATGGCAATTTAACATTGGTATTGACACCATTAAAGACTTTGACTGTAATTTCTGCAATGCCTTTAAAACAGCCTACGGCTTTGGGCTGACTTACAAACCCTCTTATTTTTCACCTTTTACGCTTTACTCCCTTCTCGATATTGAACTGGAACTCAGCAGTGACTTAAACCAAGGTTATCGAGCGGGTGGTGGCGGAACGATCGGCTTATTTCATGATTTTACAGATGATTGGCGTATTCAAGCCCTTGCAAATTATTTAGAGTTTCCGGCCGGTCACGATTCAAACTACCACACCCTTGAAATCAATCAGCGTTATGCCCTTTCCCAAAATCTCGACTTAAGACTTGAACTCAATCGCATTAAAAACAAGGAAACGTGGTTATTTTCCTTGAATGTTTACTTTTAGAAGACCTTCTTCCCAGCACCACGTCTAAACCGGATAAAAATGGTAAAAACCAAAACCCTGGTCTGTTTTCTGTCCCTATTTCTGTTCTCGTGCATTCAAACAAAAACAACACAAAAAATGACGATTGAGGAATACTCGCTTGAAATTTCCGGTTTTTCTGAGGCACAGCAACATCAACTCAAAAAAACAATCGCTCAGCTCAAATCGCTGAAACCCGGGCCATTGCAAATCAAAAAAACACACTATCGACGCTTGAGCCAATTTGAAAACCTCTTTGGCTTTCCCTTTCATGGTGCGCCTCTCTCTGATTGGGTACTTCGTCGTTTTTCAAATATCTCATACGGCAAGCCCTGGACGGTCGCGGTTAATCAAAACAAAGGCACACTCATCATTGGAGATCTCTTTTTTGGTAAATTAAGTGAACTAGAGCGACTTTACTTACTCATCCATGAAGCTCGTCACTCAGACCGGCACGGCTTCAAACACAGCCTTTGTCCCACAAACTTCCCCTTTGTTTCTGCCGGACAGCCAAAACAAGGTCTGCAAGGAGCATTGGCTTGCGATCAGGGCAAAAACGGGGCCTATGCTTATCAAGCCGCATTCTTATTTGAAATATTTGCCTATGGTTTGTTTGATCAAAGAGAGGCGGGCTTGCTTTACAATGCTTCGATTTCAAGAATCATTCCGTAAACCTTCACAAAAGAATCCCCCGAGTTTGAACAGATTGGGAGAATTTTCAGGTCGCAGATCCCAGAAACAGCTTGTAAAATACGCCGTATTTTACAAGCACACGACAACAATCACTTCAAAAAACGCAGTTTTGGGAAATAGTTTCGATAATACTTAAATTCTGGAACTTCTGATTACTAAAACTTAATTTCGCTCCTTCACCTTTCCTTAAAAGACGTTCTCACAACGATAAGGGGTACGAAAATTAAAAAAACGGATACTTGCTATGGGGATATTTATTATCTCTTTGTCGATGACCGCATGTGGGAGCTACATCGTAATGATTGGGACAGGGGACACCACACTCGAAACTGCGATGAAAAATGGCGGGATCACAGAACTTGTCTTTGTTGCTCAGTCCGTTAAATCCGTTTTAGGGTTCATCTATGGTGAGGTCTGCACAATCGCCCGGGGAAACTAGAACAGATCCAGGGGAACCAGCCTTGTGCATGAGGCTGGTTCCCTAAATATAGAAAGATCACAATTAACAACAGTCACAACTTCAAATTCATTTTTTTTTATTTTTACAATTATTTTTTGCTTTTCTAGGCCGAAAATTGCGACAGGAAAGGCCATTCAGAAAGAAAAAATACGTAGCCCCACCTTCAATCTGAGCGAAACAATCCGTAATTCCCCCATGCTGTCTGAGACGATATCCCTCTCATTCCAACAGACAGGACAGCGATCCTACTCCCAGCACTTTAAAAGCACAATAGACATTAAGACAATCTTTCGATTCAATATTGCCTTCACTCATTTTTCAGGTAATAAAACTCAAGAGGCTGGCATTAAAGACAGTGCCAGCTTTTAAGGGGCGATCCATCTACCACTTAAGAAATTGACACTAGCCCAAGGCATCGGGATAACAACCTATAGAGATCGTTCCCGTCACTCAGGCCCTGCAACTGCTTTTCAAATCGGATATAAAATATCTCCGAACCTAAAACTAGAGCTAGAAACAGAAAATTCGTACGTCAGAAAGCATTTTGATCAAAAGTATAGAGTACTACTCTCTCATCACATACATAGATTTAATGTACAACTAGGATATCGTCATATGAGATTCTACAAAAAAACAACGAAAGGGCCTGAAATCAGTCTTAGTGCATATTTCTAGTTTTGAAGTCTACGCTTATTTGAAAAAGGCGGGCTTGCTTTACAAGCGTTCTATTTCAAGGATCATTCCGTAAGCCTTCACAAAAGAATCCCTCGAGTTTGAACAGATTGGGGGAATTTTCAGGTCGCAGGTCTTCTCTAAGCTGACGAATCCTTGTCAGTGCATCTCCCGTGCCTTCAAGGCGAATACAGCCTGCAACCTGCTCAATCCGTTGTTTATACTGGGGTTCTTTCTCGGTGTTCATCTTCAACAACAAATCAATTACCTCAGAATTTTTTTTCACCTTGTATCGTTTCTTTATTTTGTTTAGCATTTTCTCTCGTTCGGGTGTCAAACGAAAAGAGAGCATCTGGCTCATTACAAGCCCTCCAGCGATAGATGTATGCACGTGATTTTGTAACACATGATGTCGCCATCCTTGCAAATGAAGGGATCTCTTTTTTTTGATGATTCGACTTTTTATTGGGGTTTTGATCTACCCTGTGCAAAGTGCTTCTAAATCTTTTGGTTCAATTTCGGTGAGGTTGTCCACAACACGATCAGCCTGTTTTTCCAAGACATCACGTGGGTAAGAACTGGTGACCGCGAGACATTTCATGCCTGCGGAATGCGCCGATTGCATGCCATGCAACGAATCTTCGATGACCACACACTCAGGCGGAAAAATAGTCGGTTTATCAGGAAGTAATTTATTTAATTTTGCCAATGCCGTTAAATAGGATTCCGGGTGGGGTTTTCCCTGTCGCACATCCTGGGCACTCACAATGACCGGAAAAGCGGATCGAATTCCACCCTGATCCAAGGCAAATTTAATTTCACCGCGAAAAGCCCCCGACGCAATCGCCAGAGGGTAATGCCCCACGGCTTTTTTGACAAAATTCACCACGCCGGGATAAAGAAAAAGCTTTTCCTCTGACAACTTTTTATAAATCGGCATCTTTTTCAAAATAAGGCGTTTCAGGATTTTATTATCAACAGGCCGATTATTCGCAAGCAGCAGGGTTTCAAACAAACCCTTGTCATCAAGTGCTAGATATTTTTCGTAATAGGCCTCTTTGGTGAGCGTGATTTCCTCTGTTTCTAAAACAATCTGAAAGGCCTTTAAGTGATGAGGCTCGCTATCCACAATCACCCCGTCACAATCAAAAATAATCGCTTTCAACATTAGATTTTTCCTTTCAAAAAATGCTCCCCTCGTGTTGCTAAAGCAAACGAATTGCTCTAATTCGATCCAATAAGGGAGGATGTGAATAATTTAAAAAGGTATATAGGGGATGCGGCGTTAGATTTGAAAGATTATGCACTGAGAGTTTTTTCAAACTTTTAACCAGATTTTCAGGGGAAGCGATAGACTCTGCTGCAAAACGATCTGCCTCGTATTCATTTTTTCGGGAAAGACGATTCATAAAGAGGGACAGAACAAACTCAATCGGGCTGTACAACATGCCAAAAAAGAGCAGCCCTGCATACACGGAAGGTTCTGTCACAAAAAAAGCCGCGTAAAGCCCTGGATGGCTCAGAAAAACCGAAAGTAAATAAAACATTAATCCCACTTGCAGGATCGCGATCACCATCCCCTGAGTAATGTGTTTTTTCTTGTAATGCCCGATTTCATGCGCAAGCACGGCGACCAATTCCGGTGTCGACTGTGCATCAATCAAGGTATCAAATAGGGCAATGCGTTTATTTTTTCCAAATCCCGTAAAAAAAGCGTTTGACTTGCTGCTACGTTTAGAACCATCCATGACAAAAACATTTTGCAAGGGAAAATGAACGGAGTGCGCAAATGCCATGATGGCCTCTTTCAATTCTCCCGACGCCAGTGGCTCAAATTTGTTAAAAAGCGGCATAATCCAAGTGGGGGCTACGGCCTGAATCAGCAAAATAAAAAGGGAGAAAGCCGCCCAGACATAAACCCAAGCATAAGCGCCTCCCCACTCTAAAAATGCCAGGAGCATCGCCAGAACAGGCCCCCCAATAATAATTGCAAGTAAAGCCCCTTTTATTTTGTCCACAAAAAACAGCTTCAATGTCGTTTTATTGAAACCGAATCGTTCCTCAATTACAAAAGTCCTGTAGACCGAAAAGGGCAGCATCAGGAGTGACTGAAGAACACTCAAAACACCGATATACAGTACCCCGGTGAATAGGCGACTTAAACCCCAAGACCGCAGCCATTGATCCACAATCTCAAATCCGCTTAAAAACCAAAAACTCAGAGTGAGGATGAGCATAAAACTTGCGACAATTCGCCCAAAGCCTGTGGTCACACGGGTATATTCTTGTGATTTGCGATAGTCTTCCGGGTCATAAGTCCCGACCATCTCTTCAGGAAGCGCTGTTCTGAGGTTTTTAAGATTCAGAAAATCTGCGAAAAAATTCAGAATATATTCGAAAAACAGCATGAATAAAATGATCATCCCGTAGAGGTTCATCGTGAACTCCGATATCGGTTCTTAAAAATGTTTAAAAAATTTGATCTTTACTAAATTTCCCCATAGTATAGCCCTCCAGGATGGTTTGTCCTTCTAAAAACGTTTTTTTAGACTTTTATTTTTAGTCGTTTGCTCATTACAGAGAAAAACAAACCGCCCCATAAATCCAGACCATGCCTTTACCCACATTTTTCGAAAAACCAAGAGGTATCCTATGCCCCTAAAATTAAGACAGATCATGCTGGTATCCTTCTTGATCGCCCTAAACTTCTTCGGAGCAGAAAAAGTCGGGTACGCACAGGAGAGACTGCAAGTTCGTGGTTATGGAAATGCCCATTTCATGGATCACGCAGGCACACCCAATGTAATGGATGATCCCAACACCCCTGAGGCCGAAGAGAATAAATCACTTGATGACGGATTTTTCGAACTCAGAGAATTCTCACTTTTTTTTGATTTTCTCATTACCGATGAAATTATCGCCTCAACGGAAATTGAAGCCGCCGATAATGGCAATACATACACAGCAAACTATGCTTATGTCGACATCCAGGCAACGGATAATCTAAATATCCGTGTCGGGAAAATCCTTGTCCCATTTCTTTCCTACAATGAAAACAAACCCAGTTTCAAACAAAATTTGATGAGCCAGCCCTTTACTGCCTTTAATCTTGCGCCCGTCATCGGTGCCCCTTTTGTCAACAATGGTTTTGGTTGGTCTGATGCAGGTGCCGTACTCAACCTCTGTTGTCTCGGTGCAAATATTGGCTTTCTTGATTTAAAACTGGCCATGATCAATGGTTTAGCTTCGAACTCGGATGTGCTGGATGACAACACGATTCAGCTTGACGCTGGTGCAGGGGTATCCGTTCGTCCAAGGGACGGACTGATTCAAAATGAAGCAATAATCGGGCTCAGAGACAACAACAATAACAAGGCACTTGTCGGAAAACTCACGTTCAAGGCTGCCGACTTGCCTTTCGACATGGGGGTTTCCTGGTATCAGGGCAAGTGGGACAAAGCCTCCAGCAAAAACCTCAGGATGGCGGGCGCTCACCTCAACTGGCTGGGCGAAACCTGGACACTCAAGGGAGAATATGTCAAAGCACAGGTGGAACAAGATGCAGGCCTCGTCACGCCAGTGCCCGTCAATACGGCCACCGGCGACTACAACATGCAGGCATGGTATGTGGAAGGATCAGTGATCCTCGTACGCTATCAGAATGACAAATATCTCCGACTGATTGCACGTTATGATGATGTGGATACCAATGACAAGGTGGCTTTTACCCCATGGGATCGTTCACGGATTACAGCAGGCATGGAGTGGCAATTTGCTCACAATACACGCTTCCGTTACGAGTGGCAGCGACATGAAATTGATGATTTTGAAAATGCGCCAGGCCCTTATAAAAATGCAGGGGGAGAAGAGCGAATCAAAATGCATATGGTATCGCTCATCTTTTCGTTTTAGAGAACCTTCTGACCCCTTATTTTGGGAGAGACAATCATGATGGCTTTCAAGCGCAAAACAATAAAGTGGATGTCACCCTTATTTTTGGGCATCTTTATTCTTTTAGGACTGATGGATGCAAGGGCACAGGCCGACAACGACATTTCGATTGTCTACACAAGGAAAACCACGGATCAAAAAAATAAATTGATGGAGGCCCTGCCCAAACGCATTTCTAAAAAGGCTTATAATCTGGGTTCACTGTCAATCATGGATTTTTCGGAAAAAAACAAAGCTTTGCTCCGCATGAACGCGTCTAAAATGGTCATTATGCTGGGTGATGCGCCGATGAAAATACTAAAAGGCGCCAAAATCAACACCGATTTACTCGTCATTCAATCGGTACGACAGACCCTTCATTCTTCCAGATGGACACTTTATATTCTTGGACAAGAGACCGCTCTAAAGACTTTTGATCCCGCTCTAAAAAAGCAAAAGGTGTCAAAAACAGAAGACTTAGGATCAGAACAAGATCTTCGTGCACTGACACTGCTTATTGTAGACACACAAAATATCCCCTTACAGGAGGTAATCTCACAAGTCGTGGAGAAAACCCTCCGCTAACTTATCGTCTTAATGCTCAAGTAATTCTCCCACTTTCACACCCAATTCATCCAAATCGAAGGGTTTATAGAGAACGACATCCGCCTGGCTAAATTCATCAAACATCTTTTCTCGCTCTGGCTGCGCATCAAGCTTTCGGGCCGTCAAGATGATAATAGGAATATTTTTTGAGATCTTAGAGGAGGCAATATCCTCCTTGATCATTTTAGCCACACGATACCCATTCTCTTTTGGCATCATCACATCCATTAACACCAGATCCGGTTCAAGGGCTCTCACTGCACCCAGGGCCTCCCAACCGTTGATCGCAGTAAACACTTCATAGCCTTCCTGCTCAAGGTGAAATTGAATGCCCTCTAGTATATCCGGTTCGTCATCTACAATGAGTACTTTTTTCTTTGCCATGTTCGCTCCTAATGTTGAGACACCGTTAATAAAGCTTTTTCAATCAATTCTTTTCCTGTCTCTCCATCCTGGGGATAGGAAACAGGATTCATAATCATGGGGATAGGGATTTTAATATTTTGAATCGGCACAGTGCTGAAATCAAAGTATTGCGCCAGTCTTTCCTTAACCGTCACCGCATTCAAGGAGGATGTTCCCGGTAAAAGACAGGCGATTCGATCAAATGAGGGCTGTGCAATAAATAAATCAGAATCGCGTTGCAGTCCCTTTAAAACAAGATCCAAAACCTGGTCATAGTGATCAGAATGAGGTGTATTGTCATGAGAAAAAGTCTCCGCATCAAAAACGAGCAAGACCAATGAAAACATGGATCCTTTTTTGTAAGGACGAATCGTATTTTCCAGCGAAGCCATATCAACGGCCCGCTCTGAACAAACGGGCAGCGAAAAGAAAAAACAACATCCCTTTCCGACTTCACTCACAACAGAGATCTCTCCCCCGTGTCGTTCTACCAATTCCTTGGTGATGGAAAGCCCCAAACCCGTGCCTTGAATCGATTTATTCAAAACGTCCCCCACCTGATAAAAACGATCAAAAACCCGGACTTGATCTTTCGGTGAAAGACCCGGCCCTGTGTCCGAAACACGAATGACCACAGATTCACTGTCTTTCTGCGCAGAAAGCACGATGCGCCCCCCTTTCGGGGTAAATTTAAGGGCATTACTTAAAAGGTTACAAAGCACTTGTTCGATGCGATCTGCATCCGCATAAACCGGAGGCAGACCTTGCGCGATTTCAAGCTCAAATTGTGTTCCACGTTCTAAGGCCTGTGCTTGGAAAAATGAGGGCATATTTTGCATCAATGCGCCAATCGCTAATTCAGAAGGCCTAATCTCCAGCTTGCCTGCTTCTATTTTTGACAGATCAAGCACGTCATTCACCAAGTTCGCCAAACGATCAACATTTCGACTTGCTATTTTGATGAACCGTTCCTGTGTCTCATTGAAGGGCCCGGCCTTCCCTTTTTCTAAAATCGAAACGGCGTTTCGAATCGAGGTCAGTGGTGTTCTCAACTCATGAGAGGCATAGGAGAGAAAATCGGACTTCATCTGATCAATCACTTTCAAGGCTTTATTCGATTTTCTCAATACCGCTTCCGCCTCCTTCATTTTGGAAATATCGGTCACAAATGCAAAAATTTTTACGGGAACACCCATCCGATTTCGAATACTGGTCGCATTAAAAATGGCATAAATACCAGGGGCATCCCTCGGGTTCAAAACCGTCTGAAAGACCTTTTCCCCATTGGCAACAATGCTTTCCAATGCCCCCTTAAAAGCAACCCTTTTTTCTGCTGCAATGAGTGCATCCGCAGGACTTGATAAAATCTCTTTTCGAGTATAGTTCAGCATTTTACAAAGCGATTCATTCAAATCGAGGGTCTTGAAATTGAGATCAAGCAACCAAAAACCTTCCGTCGTGGTATTGATCATCGTTCTGTATTTTTCTTCACTCTCTTTAAGCGATTTTTCCGTTTTTTTACGAAGCGCTTCGGCACGAGAAAACTCCATTGCATACCGAATGGTCTTACTCAGAATCTCCACGGAGAGCGTTCTCTTTTTCAGATAATCCCAGGCCCCTTCCTTCATTGCTGCAACCGCGACGACTTCATCCCCTTGACCCGTCAGGAGAACCATCGGGGATTGGATCCCACAAGACCTTATTTTTTTCATCACTTCCAGACCCGTGCATTCACCCAAATGATAGTCAATGAGAAAGAGATCGTAATTGTATCCCTCTAGACGTGTTTCAAGTTCTGAAAATGACCCGGCGGCATCAATGGTGACCTTCGTCTCTAAAAAACCTTTTTTGATATAACGGGTAGCGATAAAGACATCATCTGGATTGTCATCAACAATCAGTATGTTTATTGAGGTAAATACCATAAATAAATCCCGATTAGACCTGAAACAAACCTTTCAGGGCGCATTTTTTGATTCAAGACCCAGGTTTGACTTATTTCCCATGTTCATTGCTCATATCCGTTGGAATAGATCACGGTCTTCCAAAAGCAGTTGAGTCCCTCAACAACTTCTAGGAAATCATCAAATTCAACCGGTTTGGAGAGATAAGCACAAGCGCCATTGTTATAACTCCCCACGACATCTTCTTCGTTTTTAGAAGATGTCAGCACCACAACGCGCAGACGTTTCAATTTTGGATCCTGGGAAAGACGCTCCAGCACCTCTATGCCATTTAATTTAGGCATATTGATGTCGAGCAGTAAGAGCTGAGGTTTCGGATATTTTTCTTTATCCTGATAGCCTTCTCGATTGAAGAGATAGTTGAGCGCCTCTTCTCCGTTTCGAACCACATGGACTTCGTTTTCAAGTTGTGATTTTTTAAATGCCCTCAAAGCGATCGCAATATCATCTTCATTGTCATCGGCCAAAAGAATTTTAATCGGCTCATCATCGATTGTTTTAATCATCTGTTCCCCCCTGACGCATTACAATTTGAGTATTTTCCATCGTTTCCTCCTCCGGATTTTTAGGAATTTTCAAATGAAATGTCGCACCCTTTCCTAATTCAGATTCAATCCAGATCTGTCCTTTGTGATCATCAATCACACGTTTTACAATGCTTAATCCAGCACCCGTTCCCTCATATTCTTCATTGGTATGAAGCCGCTGAAAAATACCAAAAATTCTTTCATGATATTTAGGATCAATACCGATCCCGTTGTCTTTGACTGAAAATTGATGGGCCTCTTCCTTTTCCTGATAGCCAATCACGACCCTCGGTTCACCCTCTTTATTTTTTCGAGAAAACTTAACAGCATTATTGATCAAGTTTAAAAAAACCTCCGTCATTTTAATGCGATCACAGCGGATGGCAGGCAGATCCTCTGGAATAAACAAATCAACATGCGCCTCTTCAAGATCAAATTCCATGCGTTCCGTCACAGCGCGGATCAGCTCAGCCACTTTGACCGCTTCATAAGGATTTTTTTGTCTTGAAACCCTTGAAAGAGAAAGCAGGTCATCAATCAACTGTGTCATTCGGCCGACACCCTTTCGAATCCGACTTAAATAATCCCGACCCTCATCATCAAACGCATCCGCATAATCTTCTTCGATAAATTTTGAAAAGCTGTTAATTCCCCGGAGCGGGGCCCTTAAATCATGACTGGCGGTATAAACAAAACTGTCAAGCTCCAGATTAGATTTTTCGAGGGCCTTTCTTTCTTCTTCCAGTCTTTTTTCTGTGGCGCTTCTCTCTGAGATATCAACAATCATGGCCAAGACAAATGTTTCTTCTTCATCTCTTTGAATAACGCTTATTCCAATTTCGACTGGAAATTCTGAGCCATCTTTCCGCATTGCAAAAATATCTCTCTTGGGGATGACATTTCCCATCATTCTGGTTGAAGGGGCTTTATGAAAACCCGCCATGTGTTGTGGATGGTTTTTTGAAAACCGGGATGGGATTAGCGTTTCGACAGGCTGATTTAAAAGCTCAGTCCGTGAGTAACCAAACAGGGCTTCCGTCATTTGATTCACCAGAATAATCTTATTGCTTCCATCGACCATCACGATTCCATTGGGAGAAGATTCCACAACGGACTCAAAGAACTGTTTTTGTTTATCAAGCTTTTTTTGTTCCTTCTTTAACTTCTTTTTATCTTTCCAGCCCTGTAAGGTCGCCGCTTGTGTTTCATTCAGCGCACGCTCCAGACTCACCTTGCCCGCTTCGGCTTGCTTAAAAAGCTGAAACATCGCAATAAAGAGTCCCTGCATCATGCAGATGTAGCTCACTTTTTTCAGAAGATGCGCTGTATCAAACATCGTATCGAACAAGTGAAAAGAAAAACTCATAAACATCACTTGTGCCATAAAACCCACAATCAAGGAGATGATGAGCCAATCGTGAAATGCATCTTCTTTCCAATTCCCCATCTTTAAATAACCGAACAAGGCAATTCCAAAAAAAATCGCAGGCACAAACTCTTCCGGTCGACCAAAAAAAAGTTCGGGATAATAGGCCCGGGGCAGGGGATAAAAGGCAAAAAAGAAAAAGCTAAGCAGGGTCGCAACCCCTATGCCTGTAAAAACAGACCCCTCAGAAATATGGATCTGCCCTTGTGCCCCCAGCCTCCGCTCCTGAAAGCTCACCCACCAGCTCAAGGCCATCAAAAAAGACAGAAAAGCGCGGGAGGCCACCCAGCTCCAAGGAATGAGCGACGCGGGAGGGGAAGGAAAATAAAGATCAAAAAATGCGCTGGTGACCAGGGCATGATACCCATCTAAAAATGCCGTACCCAGAAAGCCTGCTCCAATCAACAAAAATATATTGATTTTTTTTGTATAAAAACGGATCAGCGCCAGAATACCAACGATTAAAGCCAAAAAGGTGGCGATAATCTCCATCATGCTATGGAGCATTTTATTGCCCTGCCACTCCAATTTACGCGCGATCAAAAATGCGATAAACAGGAATGCACACAACACAAGATACCGAACGACCTTAAATCGAACCCTTTGTCTATCAGACTTTAACTGCACCCATGCACGCTCAATACCTTTAAGATGATCCGGGAAAAAGCAACTTATGTGCCATTACAAAAAATTCTTTTCATCCAGACAATTAAAGAAGGGTAGGATGAAGTGAAACTTAAAACCCTAAACTTTCACTTGCAAAGCCATAGCAGATTGAAATATATCTGCTTCCAACAAAATATTTTAAATCCAAGTAAGAAACAAAATGATCTTTCCACTTGAAAAAAGCCCTATTTTTCCCGACCCACGCAAGGCCAATGCCGAGGGCCTCTTGGCTTACGGTGGGGACTTAAACCCGGAACGTTTGCTGTCGGCTTATTATGAAGGTATTTTTCCCTGGCCTCAGCGTGAAAATGACCCGCTGCTTTGGTTTTCTCCCGATCCCCGAGTGGTGCTTATACCCAGTCAAATTCACATCGGACGCAGTCTCAAAAAATACTTAAAAAAATCTCCCTTTGAGATCCGCTGCGACACCGCATTTTTAGACGTTATCCAGGCCTGTGCAAAGGCCAAAAGAAAAGACGGCGAAGGCACATGGATTACCCCGGAAATGCTTTCTGCCTACTGCCGTCTTCACGTGCTGGGCTTTGCTCATTCCGTTGAAGCCTGGCAGGATGGAACACTCGTCGGCGGACTTTATGGCGTCTCTCTGGGGGCGGTTTTTTTTGGAGAATCACTCTTTACCCATTCGGACAATGCCTCCAAAATTGCCCTGGTCACACTGATATCTCAGCTTCGGCTTTGGGATTTCCATTTTGTAGATTGCCAAATGCGGACAAACCTTGTGGATACGCTGGGGGCCGTCGACTGGAAACGTAACGTTTTTCTTTCTGCACTCAAAAAAGCCCTCACCCGACCCACACGACGTGGCCTCTGGCCTGCGAAACTTCTTTATGAAGCGCCCCCACAAACCATCTAAAAAAGGCTCCGATCCGCTTGACTTGTTTTTATGCCTTCCCTACAATGATCGCCGATGAAACGCGATAAATCACAAGCCTTTTTTGAGCAGGCCCAGCAAATTTTGCCTGGGGGTGTCAATTCTCCCGTGCGTGCCTTTAAAGCCGTCGGTGGCAATCCGCTTTTTATCCAAAAAGCCTCAGGCTGTACACTCACAGATGTGGATGGCAATCAATTCATCGACTACGTGCTTTCATGGGGCCCCATGATTTTGGGTCATGCCCACCCGCAGGTCATTGAAGCCATTCAAAAAACCGCCGCACTCGGCACCAGTTTTGGCGCGCCTTCTCCCCTTGAGATTCAACTGGCCGAACTTGTAAAGGAATTTTTTCCTTTAATGGAACGTCTGCGTTTTGTCAATTCCGGGACCGAGGCCACCATGAGTGCGATCCGGCTCGCACGGGGCTTTACAAAACGCAATAGAATCATCAAATGTGAAGGCGGCTACCACGGTCACGGCGATTCGCTCCTGGTCAAAGCAGGTTCAGGCGCAACGACTTTGGGTGTGCCTGATTCTCCCGGTGTGCCACCGGATTTGGCACGCGACACCATCACGGTACCTTTTAACGACCTTGCGACCATCCGAAAAATACTGGAAACGGAAGGCAATCAAATTGCCTGTATTATCATTGAACCTGTGCCGGGCAACATGGGCACGGTTATTCCAAAAGACGGGTTTTTGCCCGGCCTGAAAGAACTGACTAAACCCTTTGGCACCCTACTCATCTTTGATGAAGTCATGTGTGGTTTTCGCGCTGCACCCGGAGGCGCACAAGAGCGATACGGGGTTCGGCCTGATTTGACTTGTTTGGGTAAAGTCATCGGGGGCGGTTTGCCCGTGGGTGCGTTTGGGGGACGAAAAGACATTATGGATCAAATCGCCCCAGAAGGCCCCGTTTATCAGGCCGGAACACTTTCAGGCAATCCCATTGCAATGGCGGCGGGGATCCAGACCTTACAACAGCTCAAAAATCCCGATGTTTATGAACAACTCGAAGAACGTGCAGCGGCCCTTGAAACAGGTATTCATGCGGCAGCCAAGCGCGCAGACACGACCATTCAAACCAACCGTGTCGGTTCTCAAATGACGCTTTTTTTTAACGACAAACCCGTCACCTGTTATCAGGATGCCTTAAAATGTGATCTCGCACGTTTTGCACGATTCCACCCTATCCTCCTGGAAAATGGGGTTTATTTTCCACCCTCTCAGTTTGAAGCCTTTTTTCTCTCCACGGCACACACGCCCAATGACATCGAAAAAACGGTCGAAGCCGTTTATCAGGCCTTTAAAAACTCCAAATGAAAAACCCTGCGGAAAGCCCTTCGGTGGAAAATCCGCCAATGGCCGCACGCACCCCGATCGACCGGGGGCGCTTCCTTGAAAAAACAAACGCCTCACTCAGAAAAATTGAGCGCACCAGTCTTTTAATTTTAATCGTTATCGGTCTGGGTGGGTGGTTCTTTTCAAAAGAGATGGGCCTCTCTTTATTGATCGGGGGCTTCTTGGCCATGCTGCATTTCCGCAGCCTGCACCGTATGTTTCAAAAACGCATTCTCTTTCCCAAAGCCTGGCTCAAAACAAAGTTTATCTATAGCGCGAGCCTCTTTTTTATGGTCTGTTTTTTCTTTTGGGTGATTCAATGGGAAGCCATCACCCGCACAGCCCTCATCACCGGATTTTTACTCGCAAGCGGGGCGGTTTTTTGGGAATCCACCCGGAACAGATGAGATAAGCCCAAGCCTTCAAACATCCCCTCAGTATCACCCACCCAGTCATTTTTTTATTTGCTACAATAAAAAGAAGCGCTTCAAGTTATCAGAAGAGGTAAAGATGCATATCTCGCAATTTGGTCACCACTCTCCTGGGCGATTGGTTAAAGTTGAAGGCGTTTCTGGCATCACGCACGCCTTTTTACCCAAATCCAGTCCGCCAAAATGGACTTGGCCCACCGTGCTTTGGCCGCTGCTGATGGAAGCGCGTATGGCTTTGTCTCGCTTAGACGGAATCTGCAAATATCTGCCTGAAGCAGAATCACTGCTGTCCCCCTTGCAAAGCCGAGAGGCCGTAAAATCCTATCAAATGGAGGGGCTCTTCACGATCCCTGAAAAACAACTCTTATTTCAAATACACCCCGAAAGGGTCCGAAGTAAAAAAGAACTGCGCAATACCTATCGCGCAGTTCACAACTATGAAAAAGCCCTTCAGGTCTACGGTAGCCAAAAAAACCGCACACCGGACAGCCTGCCCTTGATTCGAAAATTACACAAAGCCCTGCTTAAAGGCGTCCAGCAATCGGATGATATCCCCGGCGTCTTTCGCACACAGCTTTTTAAAATGCCAAAAGCACCACATTACACCCCGACACCCCCTGCGGTGTTGATGCGCTGTCTGAATTTCTTTGAAAAATACCTCCACAAAAAAACAAATTACGACCCCCTGGTGAATGCCTTTCTCATTCATTATCAGTTTGAAGCCATTCATCCCTTCCTAAAATGGAATGGCCCGGTCTCTCGCCTGCTCTTATCCGTAATGATCGCAAAAACCTGTGGGCTCTCAAACCAATGGATACACATGAGTGCTTATTTTGATCAACATGCAAAGGAATACAGGAATCGGCTTTTTTATGTGAGCTCGGAAGGAAAATGGGACGCGTGGATTGCCTTTTGCCTGAAAGGAATTATTGTTCAGGCAAAAGATACAGAGCTGCGCTGTGAAAAATTGATTGCACTCTCAGATGAACTCAAAAAATCGGTGAATCGAATCAGCAATGGAGGGCCACGGCTTCAAATGATTGCCCAGTCCTTGTTCTCAAGACCCATCATGAATGTCTCTACTCTGACAAAAACCTATGCCATCAGCAAAAACACGGCAAAAGCCTATCTCAACAAGCTCATTAAAACCAAGATTTTATTGGAAATTGATCATCCCAGTGAAAAGACCTACTACGCCCCAAAAATCCTGACGATCATTCACCAGGACAATACAGGCTAGCCTTCTTTGGGAGGGGCGGTGTCTGAAAAAAGACCCAGTTGCCTGATTTCGGCTCCTGTGAATGGAATGGGATAGTTCTCGGAAAAACAGGCGGTGCAAAAATCAGTGTTTTCCCCTGTGGGCCTGTTGTAAACGGCACGAAACATCCCCTCATTTGAAAGATAGCTCAAACTATCGGCGGTGATATATTTTCTGATTTCTTCCACACTGTGACTGGCCGCAACCAATTCATGCCGTGTGGGTGTATCAATACCGTAAAAACAGGGGGAGACAATAGGCGGAGAACTAATGCGGACGTGGATTTCTTTTGCACCCGCCGCACGAATCATTTTCACAATTTTCCGACTGGTCGTGCCACGCACGAGGGAGTCATCCACAACAATGACACGTTTGCCCTCCAGCAAACCCCGGATGGCATTCAATTTAATTTTCACACCAAAATGCCGAATACTCTGTTGGGGTTCAATAAACGTCCGCCCCACATAGTGATTCCGAATCAAACCCGTGTCGTAAGGTAAACGCGACGCTTCGGCATAACCTAAAGCCGCCGGAACCCCCGAATCAGGGACAGGAATCACCAAATCCGCATCCACGGCACTTTCCCGTAACAACTCTTTTCCCAAGCGTTTTCTGATTTCATAGACACTTCGACCAAAAACATTGCTATCCGGGCGTGAGAAATAGACATATTCAAAGACACAGTGAGCCGCTTCTGTCGGCAAAAAAGGACTGAAAGAAGTGACGCCCTTTTTTGTAATCTGCACCACTTCACCGGGCTCGATATCCCGAACAAACTCAGCCTCAATCAAATCAAAAGTGCAGGTTTCAGAAGCCAGGACGTAAGCGCCATTTTTCATTCGACCCAGCGAAAGCGGACGCACACCATAAGGATCACGTACACCGATTAAGCCTTCTTCCGACAAAAAAATGAGAGAATACGCACCCCGTACCCGGGAGAGACTTTCCACAATGCGTTCACTTAAGCGTTTTTGCCGAGAGTGGGCAATTAAATGCACAATGACTTCGCTGTCCATCGAAGACTGAAAAATGGACCCGTAGGCCTCCAATTCATCTCGGAGAAAATCAGCGTTGATCAGGTTGCCGTTATGCACCATCGCAAGTGTGCCTAAGGCATAATTCACTCGAATCGGCTGGACATTTTCGAGTCGGCTGCCTCCTGCTGTGGAGTAGCGATTGTGTCCAATCGCCGCAGAACCCTTGAGACGACCGAGCCGTTCCTGGGAAAAAATATCGGAGACCAGGCCCGTACCCTTTTCTTCATGAAAGATCTGACCGTCATAAGTCACAATACCACTCGCCTCTTGCCCACGATGCTGCAAGGCATAGAGACCGAGATAGGTCAAATTTGCGGCTTCGGGATGTCCGTAAACCCCGAAAATACCGCACTCTTCGTGCATTTGGTCAGAAGGTTCTTTAATCATGGGATGTTAAAACCTTAGGTGTTTTGTCTGTGATCTTCAAAATAACGCGCGATACCATTCTCATAAACATCTTTCATTGCTTCAAGAGAGACAGAAACCAGAGGACGCGTACGGCCCTTGACTGAAAGCACTAAAGAAGCTGTGCCCGTCTCACCAAGCAGCGTTGAGGAAAGCCCCCCTTCCGAAATCAGAGCCTCAAGTTGCACAAGATTCTCCGTTTTTACCGAGACAACAATCCTCGATTGAGACTCACCAAACAAAAAACCATCTATGCGAATCGACGGCGCTTCGATCTCAAGCTTAGCACCCACACCAGAGGCCGACAAGAGACAGCATTCGGCCAAAACCACAAGTAACCCGCCCTCAGCACAATCTTGAGCGGAGCGCAATAGCCCAGCCTCTGCGGCTGCGACAACAACAGCGTGTACACTTTTTTCTTTCTCAAAATCAACATTGGGTGGATAGCCACGTTCTTGCGCGTGAATGATTTTAAGATAGGCCGTACCGCCCAGTTCTTCACGGGTATCACCAATTAAAACAATCTTTTCACCAGGAGCCTTAAAACCGGGCGTGAGGGGCGTTTCAATAAGGGCCGCAGAATCCACCAAACCCACCATACCCACCACGGGGGTCGGATAAATACCCAGGCCCAAGGTTTCGTTATAAAGACTCACATTGCCACTCACGACAGGGATTTCAAGTCGTTCACAGGCATCTGCCATCCCTTCAACCGCCAAACCCAAAGACCACATGGTTTCAGGGCGTTCTGGATTGCCAAAATTGAGACAATTGGTCAGTCCAATGGGCTTCGCACCAACACAAGCCAAATTACGTGCGGCTTCCGCCACCGCAATCGCACCGCCAAAGTAGGGATGTAACAAGGCATAAGTACTGTTGCCATCTGTCGTCATCGCCAAAGCTTTATTTGTGCCTTTTAGGCGGATCATCGCCGACCCTTGACCAGGAGGAATAACGGTATTGTTCTGAATCATGTGATCGTATTGCTGATACACCCACTTTTTACTCGCAAAATTGGGTGAACCCAAAAGTGTCAACAAGGTCTCTGAATACGATTTTGGTTCGGCAATGGCCTCTTCCTGCAAACCCAAGAGCAAGTCCTGAAAAGCAGGCGCTTTCACAGGGCGATCATAAAGCGGGGCTTCGGCAGTCAAAGCCTTTACCGGAATTTCGGCGATGAGGGCATCCCCCTTTTTCACCCGAAAAATATGATCGTCTGTCACAACACCTATTTCCGCAACATCCAGATCCCAGTGCTCAAAAATCGCCGCAACTTCGGCTTCACAGCCTTTTTTAGCGACCAGTAGCATGCGCTCCTGCGATTCTGAAATCATGATTTCTTCAGGGGTGATGCTGGCATCACGCAGGGGAACTTTTTCCAAGTCAATCTCAATACCACAATTGCCACGATCGGCCATTTCTGTGGCCGAGCTGGTCAAACCCGCCGCACCCATATCCTGAATCCCCACCAATGTGCCGGAATGAATCAATTCCAAACAGGCTTCCACCAGGCGTTTTTCTGTAAAAGGGTCGCCGACTTGCACCGTGTGACGGTCTTCGGTTTCTTCATTCAGTTCAGCACTCGCCATCGTTGCACCGTGTACCCCGTCACGTCCGGTTTTTGAGCCAACATAAATCACAGGATTTCCGATGCCACCCGCGGCCGCTGTCACAATCTCGTCTTTTTTGGCGATACCCAAACAGAAAACATTGACCAGGGGGTTTTTGGAATAAATTTCATTAAAGACGATTTCGCCACCCAAAGTCGGCACCCCGATACAATTGCCATAGCCAGCAATACCCGCCACAACCTCTTCCATCAAATAACGGTTTTTGGGGACATCCAATGGCCCAAAACGCAGGGAATTTAAGAGCGCAACAGGACGTGCACCCATGGTAAAAATGTCGCGCAAGATACCACCAACACCCGTCGCTGCCCCCTGATAGGGTTCGATGTAAGAAGGGTGATTGTGACTCTCTATTTTAAACACCGCCACCCAGTCGTCACCGATATCCACCACGCCCGCATTTTCTCCGGGGCCGTGGATGACGTGTTCGCCTTTTGTGGGAAAGCGTGCGAGATAGCGTTTTGAGCTTTTGTAACTACAGTGTTCACTCCACATCGCCGAAAAAATGGCAAGCTCCGTGGCATTGGGCGCACGATCCAGAAGTTTTTTTGTTTTTTGATATTCTTCGTCTGTCAGCGTGTGATAAGGGATGGCTTCTGAAGTGGAATCGCTCATTTTTTCCCCCAGGGACTTTGTAGTGATTTAAAAAGCCGGATGCCATCAATGCCCCCCAAAACCGCATCGGAGGCCCGCTCGGGATGCGGCATCATGCCCAAGACATTACCCGCTTTGTTGCAAATGCCCGCGATGTGATGCACAGAACCATTGGGGTTTGCCGAAGCGGTGGTTTCACCCGTTTTTGAAACGTAACGAAAAACAATTTGATTATTTTTTTCTAATTCGGTCACCGCATCCGCATCCAGATAATAATTGCCATCCATGTGTGCAATCGGCAAATCAATGACTTCGTCTGACTGATACAAATGCGTAAATTGTGTCTCATTGGATTCAACTCGAAGCGAAGACCACTGACAAATAAATTTTGTAGAATTGTTTTGCAAAAGCGCACCCGGAAGCAAACCGGCTTCGGTCAGAATTTGAAAACCATTACAAATCCCCACAACAGGTCGTCCTTTTTCCGCAAAATCAAGAACGGCGTCCATAATGGGCGAAAAGCGGGCAATGGCACCGGCGCGTAAATAATCGCCATAAGAAAATCCACCTGGAATGATCAGCACATCAATTTCAGGCAGCTTCGTCTCACGATGCCAAATAAAGGTCGTCGGCTCTCCCAAGACATCGGCGGTCACATACTTACAGTCAAAATCACAGTTAGAGCCGGGAAAAACAACAATACCAAAACGCATTGAATGGGTTCCTTAAAATGCAAAGAAAGGCCTTTTGAAGCCGGGAGTATAGCACATGTATTTCCGGGAACAAGACCGAATGCCATGATATTCTCAGATCTTCTCAGGCATTACTCTTTTCTAAGTTGGGATGCGGCATTTTTTTGAGGATATGCAGGCATTGCGCTTCAATACCGACATAAGTGTTTTCTCATTGATAATCCGATGGACACTCGTTAAGATGTGGCCGATCAAAATTTGAGGACACAAAAAATAGAATGAACAGACTCATCGCCCTGCTCAAAGCAGGCGAAACCCCTTGGGGGGGCATTTACCTCCGTGTGCTCGCACTCACTTATCTGGGTTTGTCAGGCTTACATTTTGCCGGCCTGCTGGACTACGGCGATGTGCCGCTGGAAAAAATGACGGCCACTGCAAAAACCGTCAGCCTCGTTTACGCGCAAGTCTTTCTCTTTGGGGCCGTCGGTCTTTGGATACGAAAACCCTGGGGCGTCGCCCTCTTTTTCCTCACCGCCTTATCACAATTGATACTTTACACGGGATTTCCAGCGCTTGTCACCACAACAGATGAAGGCCTGAAAACCTTAGAAGGTTTTGTCAATTATCACATCTCCACCCTGGCGATTTTTGTATTGATCCGGATTCAGGGGCGGTAGTGTCAAGTCAAGTGAGAAGAGATTTATTTACCATACACACTTGAGCATTAACCCATTTTTTGCTCTTGCTCTTGCTTTTCCTTCCAAATATTTATAACGTATTCAGGGAAATCCCCCTCTTTCAGAATATGTCACGATGCCGCGAGCAACACAGTCAATACGTCAGTGGACCATCCTAAGACTGCTTGAGACAAACAGGCGTGTCACGCTTCGACAATGCGCAGAGGCTTTAGAACATGCCTGTCATGAACGCACGCTTCGCAGAGACATTGAAGCCCTAGAGTTGTCCGGCATTCCGATTTATACCGAACGGGAGAACGGGAAACGTTATTGGAAACTGCTCGATACCTATAAACGCATCCCGCTTCCTTTAACGGCCACAGAGCTTTACGCCCTTCAGTGCAGCAGACACTTGCTCGCGCCCTTGGAAGGAAGCTTCATTTCCGAATCGCTTGAGAGCCTGTTTTATAAAATCAATGCGGGCCTCAACCCCAAAGACAAGGCCTATCTATCACTTCTTTCACAAACCCTCCAGGTTGGTCTGCCACCCTACACCATTTACAAATCGCACAAAAAGCATATTGATGCGATTAAAGGGGCAATAGAAAAGGGAAACAGCCTTGAGATTACCTACACCCCCTTAAAAACCGGTCGGGCGGCAAGACGCAAGATTGACCCCTATCGGCTTTGGTATTACAACGGCACCCTCTACCTGGTCGGCCATTGTCATAAACGAAAAAACCTCCGGACCTTTGTAATCGACCGTATCCGCAAGGTCGTGGTCATGGATGTTCAATTTCAGATCCCCCTTTACTTTTCGATTGGGGATTATTTTAAAAATACCTTCGGCGTCTATCGCGGTGAGGCTGAGACCGTCACCCTGCGATTCAAAAAACCAGCTTCGGTCTGGGTGCAATCAAAACAATGGCATGAAACACAGCACTTGACATTGCTCAAAGACGGGACCGTCGAATTGAAATTCCAAGTCGCCGTAACACCAGAGTTAAGGCAGTGGGTTTTTGGTTTCGGCGCTCAAGTTGTGGTAATCGCTCCCAAACGCTTGAAAACAATGATTGAAAATGAGGCTTGGCGCCTCTTGGGCCAATATCAGAAAGTGAAGATAGGACGGAGAAACAAAATTTTGAAAAAAGAAAAAAAATGAAATTCCGTGACCTGGGCTGTCACAAAGGTCTGCTAGGGTGGGTTTAAACATAGGAGAAACCGCATGATGGTTGTTGATTTACTCTTTCGTCTCATCGCTTCGCACATTCCTGTTGATCACGGTTATCCGCTCTATTCGGCCATTAGCCGGGTAATCCCTGAGATTCATACTGTAAAAAATATTGCGATTCATCCGATTCGCGGGGTCTACACCGGAAACGGCGTGCTCCATCTGAATGATCGTTCCCGGCTGGTTCTCCGGCTGCCGCAGGAGCAAATCCGGCCCGTCTTGAAACTGGCGGGGAAAAGGTTGGATGTGGCAGGTCATCGTCTTCAAGTCGGGGTTTGTGAAACCCTGGCTTTAAGACCTGTCGCGTCGCTTTATGCGCGGCTGGTGACGATCAAGGGATTTATGGAGACAGAGCCTTTTCTTGAAGCCGCCCGGCGGCAGCTTCAAGAAAAATCAATCACCGCTGAACTTCGGCTGGGCGCGCGCCGGACATTAAAAATCAAGGACAAACAGGTACTTGGATTTGAAGTGCTGGCGACGGGCTTAACAGCAGAAGATGCGATGAAGTTGCAGGAAGCGGGCATTGGTGGAAGGCGGAAGATGGGCTGCGGGGTTTTTGTGGAGTGGAATAGATGAGCGCGCTGCTTGCCAAAAGTCCGGCGGTCAATCGACCCGACAAAGGGTTGGCGGAACATTGTGCTGAAGTCATGGATTCGTTCATCTTTATGTTTGGAGAAGTCTCCAGGCCGACGCATCTGGGTAAAGCATGGATGAACTTTTTCAAGATTTCATCGAGTGACTATCCGCGCTTTCATGCAAACGGAATTGCCTCCTGCGGTCTGCATGACCTCGGAAAAGCCAACGACGGTTTTCAAGGTGCGGTGCGTGGGAAACACGGAGTACAGGTGATGCGGCACGAACATCTGAGCGCGCTAATTCTGTTCTTGCCACAAGTACGGAATTGGCTCTCTTCTCACCCGTTGCTTGACGTTGAGGTTGTTATCAGTGCAGTTGCCGGACATCACCTGAAAGCTTCACCGAGACAAGAAATATATTATCCGGCTATTGGTGAAAAACTGGGTGACGTAGCAGACCTGCTGGAAGTTTATTGTGACGCTGACGAGTTTAAGACCGTGTTCAATCAAGTTTCTACTCGGCTGGGAATGCGCGAGTGCGGCGCGCAAGTATTTGTTTTGTGGAGTTACACAGCCGACATCGGACAAAGTGTCGGTGATCTCAGCGCATCATTGATCGACCATTTCAGGCGAAAGCACTCCGCGCTCAAAAAGTCGGTCGAGCGCCACGCGCTCCTGCTTGCCGTAAAGGCGGCAGTTCTTGCGGCCGATGCCGCCGGTTCCGGTTTGGTGCGCGAGGGTCATGACATTGGCGCATGGATCGCCGAGGCGTTTGGCGACGCAAATCTTTTGGATGGCATTCGTATCAATAGAGATATCATCGTCCCACGTATTGCCCAAATCAAAATAAAATCCAATAAAGAGTTTGAATGGAACGACTTTCAACGTGGCATCGCCGATCTTTCTGACCGAGCACTGTTGTTGGCCGCCTGTGGGAGTGGAAAAACTTTGGCGGCGTGGCGATGGATTCAGGCACGACTGGAACATCGGCCGCGCCAGCGTGTGATTTTCTTGTATCCAACCCGGGCCACAGCCACAGAGGGGTTCCGCGATTATGTATCCCACGCGCCGGAAAGTGACGCGGCCTTACTACACGGAACGTCTGTTTACGAGCTACAGGATATGTTCGACAACCCAGCCGATACCCGAACAGGTCGTAACTACGACACCGATGATCGCCTCTATGCGCTCGCGTATTGGCAGCGCCGAATTTTCAGTGCCACGGTCGATCAGTTTCTGGGATTCATGCAGCAAATCTATCGCTCTGTCTGTTTGTTGCCGGTGTTGGCGGACAGCGTGGTGGTGTTCGACGAAATACACAGTTTCGATAAAGCGCTGTTTTCCACGCTCAAGAAATTTCTCAAACGATTTGACCTGCCTGTACTGTGCATGACGGCGAGTCTACCTAAACGCCGCCGCGATGATCTGCTCAAACTCGGATTCCAAATATTCCCCGACGCTGCGGATCAATTCGCCGATTTGGAACGACTGGCAGGTCTGCCACGTTATCGTGTGGAAATGCTCGATTCACAGCGGGCCGCCTTACAAGTTGCCAAAGATGCGGTGCGCGAAAACAAGCGCTGCCTGTGGGTCGTCAACACCGTTGATCGTTGTCAGCAACTCGCGCGGGAACTCAACGCACTGTGCTACCACAGCCGCTTCACGCTGGATGACCGCAAGGAACGGCATCGGGAGGTGGTCAACGCATTTCAAAGAACCGACAATCAAGCAGTGATTGCCGTAACCACGCAAGTTTGCGAAATGAGCCTGGACCTGGACGCGCAAGTGCTCATCAGCGAAGTCGCGCCGATCACCGCGATGATACAGCGCATGGGACGTTGCAACCGCCACGCGAAAGATGACTCTTCGCCTATCGGGCATGTGTATTTCTATGTCCCGGAGAGGCTGGGGCCATACGGGGAAGAAGAATTACGCGGTGCATCAGATTTCATCTCCGCGATTACAGGAGACACGGTTTCGCAGACGAGGCTTGAAGAACTGCTCGAACAATTTGGCCCGGACGCGCCGGAACCGGACCGCATTGCGGCCTTCATTGACGATGGCTTTTGGTCGCGCGGCGGGCGGGAAGATCTGCGCGATGGTCCCGACTTTTCCGTACCGGCGATTTTGGACGGACATATTGAGCATTACCTCCAAGCAATCAAACACAATAAGCCGACGGATGGTTTCGTTGTTCCCGTGCCGAAAAAATCCGCACGGAACGACCCAAGGCTGGGATGGATGAAAAAAGCACCAGCGAGCCATTACAACCCACGCTACGGATTTTTCAAGGAACCTTTGGCGAAGGGCGCGAACGAGGAGAACAACACATGAGTGCCGCGAAAAAATCCCAGGATGTTGAATCAATCACGCTGACCTACGACCTGTTTGAATTGCCAAGTGCGCAGCACAAGGCAGGCTTGGCGGGGTTGCTGATATTGATTGAGTCGTTGAAAGCACGTGAGCAAGGCCCCCTTCCAGAAATTGAAATAAACGGATCGCGGAGCGTAACTATCAAATTGACGCAAGAATCGCTCGGCGTGCTACTCGACGATGTTTACGATGCGCGGTGGGTCGAGAAACAGAGTTTAAAAAAATGGAAGGGAAAGACCCCGAAAAGAATTGACGAAATAGACCATCCGCAAAGTGACGGAAAAATTAAAAAGGAAAAACGATTCATCTACGATGACTTCGATCCTTCTGGGAATACATTTGCGTTTTGGGTACAGAATGGTCAGAAAAGTCCGTGGCTGAAACTCTGGCGTGACATGTTGTGGAGCGTGCTTCGTGCACAACCGGCAACACGTGGTGAGTTCAAAAAGCGGGCAAACCAACAACCTGTTGATACAACCAAAAAGCTGTGGGATTCATTGGTGAAGGCACAGAAAGAGCACAGAAAGGGCAAATTCAAAGTCGATTCCATTGCGGGTTCTTTGTTTGTGGGTGCTCAGGATGCCAACGCGGAGCGGGTATCTTTTGTCGGTCAGATCGAGCACAACCTATTGCTTCATTTCTGGCAATTCTCCAGTCCGGTTTTTGTCCCTCAAATCGTCGATCTAAAGTCGGGGCAGCGCGAATATGCCGGATATTTGTTGGTAATTCCGGAGGTCGCGGAGCTGCGGCGTTATGTGGAAGATATGATCGGTTACTGGAAAAGGCTGGAGCCGGATGTGTCAGGGTATCGGCCCCGTGACGCGCTTATTGATCTTCCGGAAGAAGGTGGGTTGGAGTTTCTTTATCACTTAGCACGCATGCGCGCGGGACAACTGGAAGTTGCTTACGATGTGACGGCAGTCGAGCTTTATCACTTGAAAAAGCAAGGTAACAATGTGCGCATGTTGGCGGCAGAGCGTTTGCTGCCAAATGACCGCGTACTTGCGGAATACGAAAGTATTCGTGGTGTGCGGGCCAACCCTTACTACAAGCGTTTGCGGATTCGAAATCTCTTGGACGGGAATCCGTGGCACTGCGGGGCTGATGCGTTCTTCGCGCATTACCCATGGAAATACTTCATCAAAACAGACAACTCACCGCGTCTGCCATTTTTCGGAAACGATGTAAAACGCTATTTCACAAGATTGGAACAACAATTGAAACTACTGAAGGAGAACAATGCCATGAACGAATCAGACCCTGTCATCAAGGATGACCTGCTCGCGCGCCGGATTTACCGCTTGATACGCGAATACGTCATTTACAAAACGGATGCACGCTCACCGGTTAAATACAAAGATTTGCCGCGCGATGCAAAAGGCCACGCACAATACGACTCCCGATATCGCGATGCGCGCAAAAAAGTCACCAGCGATGCGTTTCTGGCGATGCGTAGCCGCCGCGCCGAGGACTTCGTCGAATATTTCACCGGCACGATCTGCTCCGTACCGCACTTTCTTCAGGAGCCGGAGTACCTCGATTTAACCCAAGCGCTCATTCAAAGGCCGGACACGGTGAAGAACCTGTCCATGCTGGCGTTCTCGGCACATTCGTATTTGCCCGGAAAAGAAGGCCAAACCCATTCCTCAAATGAAAACCAAGGAGAAACAAAATGAACCTGTTTGGAACCGTATTGACCTATACCGCACCCAGCGCGAACTATCGCGGCGAGAGTGCTGAGAACCGCACCGTGATTCAGAAGATCACCAAAGGGCGGCACGAATATCCGATTATCAGTCCGGAAACGATGCGTAATGCCTTGCGCGAATGCCTTGCCACGATTCTCGGTAAGGATAAATGCAATCGTGAACGTTTGCACGATGAGGAACAGCTTGCTGTGAAGTTCAAGGTGTACCCAGACGCGGATCGTTATGTGGATGATTTTTTCATGGGGTGGTTAATTACCGCCGGGAAATCTGATAGAGCAAAGATACGAAAAGAGTTGAAGAGTAATAATCGGAACCCCGATGCGTTTACGTTTAAGCGCGATTCCGTCTTGCGCATGAACATGGCCGTCGGTCTAGAGCCTTACCGTTACGATACGGTATTCACGCAGTCACCGCAAAACGTAGACAGCCCATGGAAGAACGCCGACAACTCGCAACTACTGCACCGCGAGACGGCGGTAACCGCCTTTCAATATCCATTTGCCCTGAATCTTGAGGAATGCAAAGCCAAGAAAGATTGGACCAAGGCGCTGCTCAAGGCCATCGGCGAGTTGAACAATGTTGCCGGTAATCACGCGCGCAGTTATTACGAAATGGCTCCAGCGTCGATCGTTGTCCGGCTCACGAAGCAACTCGTGGCGGGTTATGACACCTATGGATTCCGGATCAAGGAAGGGGAGGCGCACGCCTTGCCGGAAATTGTCGATGGTATTTTGAAGGGGGACTATCCGGGAAATGAGTTCTATTTCGGCGGAAAGATCGTAAAGGAGATGAGCAATCAGGACGAAAAAACCTTAAAAGATAAAGGCGTGACCCTTGATCGGAATCCGCAGCGACTGCTCGCAACCGTCGCCAAAGTGGGGCTGAGGTAAGCGCCATGTTGTGTCTCTACTTTCAGGCACCGTTTGGGGTGTTTCGCACCTTCACGGCGGGCAGCTTCCGTCCGACTGCGCCGTTTATGACGCCGTCTGCGGCGTATGGCCTGTTGCTCAATCTCGCGGGAATCGAAATGCGTCACAAGGATAACGCGGCGAAAACGACCTTGATTCGAAGCGGTCTCCCCCACGCAACTATCGCGCTCGGCGCATTGGAGATGCCCCAGCAGCACAGCGTGTACCAACAGCTTCACAACTATCCGGTAGGCAACACCGGAAAAGATCACGCGCCAAATACCAAGGGCAATAAATACAATATCACGCCTGCAAGGCGTTCTTTCTTGTCCAACCTACAAGGCTACCTGTGTTTAAAGGACAACGAAAAACTCGCCACGCAGGTATTGGACGGATTGGCGGGAAAAGAACTGAGAAAATACGGACTGCCATTTCTGGGTGACAACAACTTTCTTCCCGACCGGATTGAAGCCGTCGCGAGAATCGAACCCGCGCACTGGTTCGTGGAGGTTACGCCAGACTATGATGTGGGAAATGTGGCCAATATTGTCCGACTTACGGTTACAATTGACCGGGCGGATATGTCGAAGACACGATCAAAGTTATTTTGCCTATCAGATAACCGATGCTCCGATGTGCCCGATAAAGCATGGGTGACGGTCGACTACACCTGAGGTTTTATTTCCAGGTGGCTATGCGAAAGTTATTGGGGGACGTGCGACAGAATCCCTCGATAGCACCTAAGTTTTACGAGGAGGGTAGAGGGATACTCGGCATCCAATAAGGCTTGACTTTGCAACAAGCCGAATTGAGATTGTAGCCATATATGTGCTCCATAATGTATTTAAATATAAGGGTAAATATCCGATGTCAAGAAAGCAACTTATTATGGATAAGCCCCTCATCCGCGTCATGGCTCTGCACGCCCTGGCCTATTGTGAACGGCTTTTCTACCTGGAAGAGGTTGAAGAGATTCGTGTTGCCGATGCCTCTGTTTTTGCCGGGAGACGGCTACACGAAGAAATCCAGGCTGACGAAGGGGAATGGGTTAGCCTCCTGCTTGAAAGTGAAACCCTCGGCTTAAAAGGAAAGGTCGATTGTCTGCGCAGAAGAGATGGCAGGCTCATCCCCTACGAACATAAACGAGGCCGGTGTCGGGAGGGGGATAAAACACCCGAAGCATGGTCGAGTGATACGCTTCAAGTCGTAGCCTACACACTGCTGCTTGAAGAACATACGGGAGAAACCATAACAGAGGCCCGAGTCCGTTATCATGCAAGCAATACAACCGTCCGGGTACCCATTGATGAAAGCGCCCGACAAGAGGTACAAGACGCAATCAAACGATGTCTTTCTCTCGCAGCCTCCTTGGAACGGCCACCCGTCACAGACAATGAACGGCTTTGTGCGAAGTGTTCCTTAGCACCCGTCTGTCTTCCGGAAGAAGAGCGCTGTGTCAATAAGGCCACCAACAAAGCCATTCGGCTTTTTCCCGCAGACAAGGAGCGAAAGGCCCTTCATATCACGGAGCACGGTGCACGTATTGGTCGTGCCGGAGACCGGCTGATCGTGAAGTTAAGGGATGGGGGCAAAGAGATGTTTCCGATTCGAGAAGTCGGTGAACTTGTCATTCATGGTTATGCGCAGGTCACCACGCAGGCCATCCATCTCTGCACCTACCATGAAGTCGGAGTGCATTGGATCACCGGGGGTGGAAAATATATCGGTGGACTGGCGGCGGGTGTAAGCCCTGTTCAACGTCGTTTCAGGCAATACGAAGCCCTCCGCGACCCCGGATTCTGCTTGAAACTGACGCGAAAACTGGCTTCGGCGCGGGTCGCCAGTCAAGTCCGCTTTCTCTTGCGGGCTTCTCGCGGGGAAGATCGGGTGGTAAGTGGGGTAGAAAAAGCGGTGTCGGCAATTCGCGCCGCATTGCGGGCCATCGCATACGCCGAAGGAATTGACAGCATCCGGGGTCATGAGGGTGATGCAGGTCGAGCCTATTTTTCAGCCCTTCCGGGGCTACTGAGGCCGGACATTGATGCGCGACTTCAGTTTTCCGGGCGAAATCGGCGTCCACCGAAAGATCGCTTCAACGCTCTTCTGAGCTTTGGATATGCCCTGCTCTATCGGGATGTGATGCAGGCCCTACTCTCTGTCGGCTTAGAACCGGCTTTCGGTTTTTATCATCGTCCGAGATCTGCTGCTCATCCGCTTGCACTTGATCTCATGGAACTTTTTCGAGTGCCGATATGGGATATGGTGCTTGTTGCCTCTATCAACCGGCTGCAATGGCATCCCGACACCGATTTTACGGTTGCCGGCCCCCAGGTCTGGCTCAGTGAGACGGGACGGAAAAAGGCCATTGCGATTTACGAACAACGAAAAGAAGATCAGTGGAAACATCCGGTCATCGGCTATGCCTTGTCTTATGCGCGGCTGATTGAACTGGAAGCGAGACTCTTGGAAAAAGAGTGGACAGGGAAACCGGGCCTTTTTGCCAGAATGCGATTGAGGTGAGCAATGCCGGGGAATAAACTTTGGTACTTGGTCTGTTATGACATCCGTGATCCAAAAAGGTGGCGGAAGGTCTTCAAGCTGATCAAAGGATACGGCGCTGGCATTCAATATTCCATCTTTCGCTGCCGACTGGATCGGCGTCAATTAGAACAGATGCGCTGGGAATTAGAAACCATTTTGGATGCAGAAGACAGTTTGATGATTGTTGGACTATGCAAAGGATGTGTTTCCAGGCTGGTGAACAGAAATACCGGAATCGAATGGTTAGAAGAGGAAACCCATTTTCAAATTTTGTGAGGAAATGAATAAAGAGCGAGTCAAGTATCGGAGCCTGTCGGGAAGAACCTAGGCTCAAAAGCATGTAAAGCATTGTAATAATTGGAAAAAACAGCAGGATACTTGTGTGGCCCTCCTTGATTGTTGTATAAGCACAATAAAATTGAACAATATCAAAGATGTCCATCTACAAAAACCATAGAGAACCTGAAACAAATAATCCCGATGAGAAGTAGATCAAGACAGTCCATGAAACAAGAGCTAAAAAACCAAGTAAAAACAATCTTTTACAGAAAAGCAGTGAATCAATCTGTGATGCCGTAAGGCGTTGAGCACAAGACAACCCAGCCGATTTGTTGATCATTGCACCGGGTGAATCAATCTGTGATGCCGTAAGGCGTTGAGCACATTTACAAACTTTACGCAAACGTGAGCACGGATACAGTGAATCAATCTGTGATGCCGTAAGGCGTTGAGCACAATGAGCTGCCGTACTTCCTGGCCACGAATGGCTTGTGAATCAATCTGTGATGCCGTAAGGCGTTGAGCACTCTACAACATCCGCAACCATAATCAGGCTATTTAGGGTGAATCAATCTGTGATGCCGTAAGGCGTTGAGCACATCGCGCCGACACCTCCCCCCGACGTCAGGAAGTGTGAATCAATCTGTGATGCCGTAAGGCGTTGAGCACGAGGATACGCAGTTGGCCTAGACGCTACTTCTGACTGTGAATCAATCTGTGATGCCGTAAGGCGTTGAGCACAACTAGTTTCCGTATTAAG
>CAYVHO010000021.1:0-40392 GCA_964451325.1 uncultured Nitrospira sp.
CTGAACCTCTTTGGGTGAGATTGCCAGCCTGACTTTTTCAGCAAACCCTATTTAGCGTGTATTTTACCTTCTCCAATTTTTTAATTCTTTATATATATTTTTTAGTAATAGTGATTTCTTAGGGACTCTTTTAACGTGAGTTATCTCCTGTGAGAATGAGTCTGTTCAGATATATGTCTTCTTTCTTGTCTTCTTTCGCCCTTCTGATTCTTTCGACAGGTTTATTTTTTCCGATAGTCGCATCCGCTACAAGCGAAATTAAATTGACGGCAAGTAATGCAGGTTCAGGGGATGCGTTTGCTCGCGCCGTTTCTGTTGATGGGAACATCGCCTTGCTTGGGGCACCCATGGAAGATGATCCCACTAATTCCGGTGCCGCCTATGTTTATCGATTTGATGGGAGCAATTGGATCGAAGAAGCGAAATTGAGTCCTGTCGATACCGCGAGTGGGGATGAGTTTGGGTATTCCGTTTCAATCTACGGGAGTGTCGCCGTCATTGGCGCTCATTTTGACGATGATGCCGGATCAAAATCCGGTTCGGCCTACATCTACCGTTTTGATGGCACAAATTGGATCGAAGAAGCCAAATTAACGGCCAGTGATGCGACAAGTGGCGACGAATTTGCTCAATCTGTTTCAGTCTATGGTAACACCGTCGTCGTAGGTGCGCATTGGGAGGCTTGGAACCGCTCTGGTGCAGCTTATGTTTACCGCTATGACGGGGTTAATTGGATAGAGGAAGCGAAACTGACTGCCAGCGATGCGGGATCGTATGATTATTTTGGACATTCGGTTTCGATCTATGACGATGCGCTTGTTGTCGGTGCTCTTTTTGATGATGATTTAGGCTCGCAATCCGGTGCAGCCTATATTTACAGATATGATGGAACAAATTGGATTGAAGAAGCCAAGCTGACCGCCAGTGATGGTGGTTCTACAGACGATTTTGGCAGTTCCGTATCCATCTCCAGTAACGCCGTATTGATTGGTGCAAGGAGCAATGGCCCAGGTGCCGCCTATGTTTTTCGCTACGACGGCAGCAATTGGATCGAAGAAGACATCTTAAGGGCCAGTGATGGCACCGCAATAGATTATTTTGGCAATACCGTTTCCCTCGATAACAACATGGCGCTGGTGGGCGCGCCTTATGATGACGACTTAGGTTCCTCCTCAGGGTCGGCCTATCTCTATCAGTATGATGGGGCGACTTGGGCCGAAACTGCCAAACTCACGGCCAGCGACGGAACAGCCTGGGATAAATTTGGCTATTCTGTTTCGATCTATGAGGGATTGATGTTGATCGGGGCACGTTTTAGTGATGGTTTGGTGATTCAGTCGGGTGCAGCCTATATCGTGACGCCTGCGCCTCAAACGTCTGGCCCGGATCTTGGGTTCTCCAGTGTCAATACGCCAAGCGGATCCGGGGCAATCGTCCGTCATTCTATCGGCAGCAATGGTCGTGATTTTGCCACTTTACAAGCATGGGAAAATGCGCGAGATGGTGATCTACTGAACCGTCATTATTTTGCCACTTCAGCACAAGCTGGCGCATTTTCAGAAGGAGAACTCGTTTTTGGTCAGACATCAGGTGCCCAGGGCACTTACCTACAAGAGCAATCTATCCCATCAAGCTCTGAAACACGTATGAGTCTGGATAGTGTTTCCGGTATTTTTCAAGCGGGGGAAACACTTATCGGCGCGACTTCTGGCGCAAGTACAACACTCGATAACATCATTTCCACGACCGGAACCATTGAAAAAGCCGAAGTTTACGCCGACAGCCCCTTTCAAACAGGGCTTATCATTGATGGATCAATAACAGATGCAGATCACTACATGTGGCTCAGCGTGCCCCCCTCAGAACGTCATCAGGGCCAAGCGGGTCTTGGCGTCGTGCTTGACCCCATAAATTTAGGGCACGTCATTCACATTAACGATGCGTACACGCACATTGAAGGACTTGAAATAACCGGCTGGCCCAATCAAAACGGAAGCAATGCCTGGAGCGGCATTTATGTGGAAGCAGGCAATGCCCTCTTAGAAAATCTGCTCATTCATGACGACGATGCGGGCGGTTTTTCAAATTCCGATGCCGATGCCATCAATCTCAAGGGCATGGCAGGCACACAAAGCGTGACGATTCGAAACAACATCATCTACAACATCGGACGCGGCGCAATTCATTACGAAGGTACTGCGAATATTATCGTCAATATTCATAATGTGAATATCTACAATACCGGCATAAGTGCCGGGGCGGACGGTGAAGGCGGAATCAATAACAACAGTACGACGGCCACCTTGAATGTCATCAATACCCTCTCACTCAATTCCGGCAGTGGAAATGATTTCAAAAATGCCGGGATTTACGGAGATGTTTCCAATAATATTTCTTCGGATTTTTCCGCGCCCGGCATCAATTCCTTAACACAAGTGCTGGCACAGAATCTCTTTGTCTCCATCACGCCAGGCAGTGAAGACCTGCATTTAAACGCAACGGGAAGTGCTGTTGATACAGGCATAGACCTCTCGGCGCAATTTATCGGAGACATCGATTCCGAAGTGCGCACAGGGCTTTGGGACATCGGCGCAGACGAATTGCAAAGCAGCATTACCGTTTCAAGTTTTAGCGCAAAAATTACCGGTAATCTGCTGACCTTGAATGACCAGATCAGCAATATCGGAGATCTTGACGCCGCGGCTTTTCAGATGGCCTACTATCTTTCTTTAGATGCCATCTTCGATGTTTCAGACACACTCATCTGTGACCGCTCAGTCAATGGCTTGACCGCAGGGGCCTTTGCGCCCGTAACAGGTACAACAGAAACAATCTGTGCTGTTCCCTCTGTGAGTGCCGGAAACTATTTTGTCGTAGCTTTTGTGGATGCTTTACAAGTCATCGCAGAGATCAATGAAAACAACAACACGGCCTCTTCCGAATTAATTCTTGTCGGAAATCCTGTACCAATACTGACAAGTCTGACCCCCAATACAAGCCTTGCGGGAAGCGCAGACATCAATCTCACGATAACAGGAACAAATTTTATCTCATCTTCCCTCACAAGTTTTGATGGAAACACCCTCGCGACAAGCTTTGTGAGCAGTACACAATTAACTGCCGTCATCCCAGCATCTCTATTAACCACGCCCGGCAATTTCTCGGTCACCATCGACAATCCCGCACCGGGGGGCGGAGTTTCAAATGTACTCACTTTCACCATCACAGCCCTAGCACCCACAATCCAAAATATCTCTCCAAGTTCCGGTAAAATCGGCACGGTGATCACCCTCACCGGGCAGAATTTTGATGCAATTCCTTCAAATAATACAGTGAGCTTTAACAGCCAAGCGGCCATTATCACCGCTGCCACAAGCACACAAATCACCACCACCGTACCACAGGGGGCGACGAGTGGAACTGTTGTCGTGACCACACAAGCGGGCACGGCCAACAGTCCGATGCCTTTTACCGTGACACTATCGGAAGATTTTTTAATAACATCCTCTCCGTTTTCCGTTGATGTTGTGCCGGGCGGACAAACGACCGTGCAAGTACAGCTTTCAGGTGCTGGCACAGCCGGTTTTTCAGGTTTGATCGGCTTAAGTGTTACGACATTGCCAACAGATGTCGTTGCTTCATTTTTACCCTCGATTGGGCAAACGGGTCAAACGTCATTCTTAAATCTCTATACCCCTACAACCCTGCTTCCAGGGGCCTATGCCATCACCGTAGAGGCAGCGGCCGAGATTGACGGTCAAAACATCGTGAGAAACACAGGCTTTACCCTGAATGTCCTGGCCCCTGGCACCACAACGCTTTCCGGGCAGATTCTCTCATCCGATACAGGCAATCCGCTTGCCAACATTCGGGTTAAAAACGGGGCGACATCCATTACAACGGATGCCGCGGGAAATTTTTTCTTTTCTTCCATTTCTTCCGGCACACAATTGCTCCTGATTGACGGCACACCCGCAGAGACCCCCGAAGTCTCTTATCCCATTGACCTGCCGGTTCAGGTTGAAGTGACTCCGAATATCAATAACATACTGCCCTATCCCGTTTATTTGCACACAGTAAACACAAAAAACGTGACATCTTTGGATACGAGCACAGCCGATGTGATTGTTTCCGATCCTGATATTCCCGGATTTGAACTGACGATCCCGCAGGGAGTGGAAATTATTGGCTGGGACGGGCAGCCCAATACAGAAATGTCGATCAAACGTGTTCCGATTGCCCGATCACCGCTTCCCCCCATATCGCCAGAAACCCCGACCTTCAATATCTACATGTTTCACTTTTTCAAAGCAGGCGGCGGCACACCCACACAGCCCATCCCCGTGAAATACCCGAATGATGCCGGTCTTGCCCCCGGCACTGTAGTGGATCTTTATTATTATGATGAAGAACCCATTGCTGATCCCACATCGCATCAATGGAAAAAATTTGGCACAGGCACCGTCTCATCCGATGCGCGTCAGATTATTTCTGATCCGGGCGTCGGCATTCCGAAGTTTTGCTGTGGCGGCACCTTTTTTACCTGGTTGTTTGAACTTTTTGACGACAAAGAAACACCGGATGATCCCCCCAAAGACGGTGATCCCGTGAGCCTCGTCACAGGTATTTTTGAATTAAGTAAAACCGACATGGTGCTACCGGGGGTCATGCCCATTCAATTCACCCGTTATTACAGTGCCCGAAAAGGGCTTTTAAACTCATTGGTACCCGGCCCCTTTGGTTCGGGAACAAATCACGATTACAACATCCGACTCCTGCCCTTTGGCACTTCAGGAGAAGTTCTGCTCCTGGTTGAAGGGGATGATGGGCGGGCCCGCTTTGCAATAAATGCAGACGGCACCTTCAGCAATGACACCGTTCCGTCTTTTAAGGGTGCCGTGCTGACGATCGGAGGTGGCAGTGTGCGCACCCTGCGTTTTAAAGATGGGCGGCGTTGGATCTTTTCCAGCACAGGGTTTTTAAACCGCATAGAAGATCGAAACGGCAACGGGCTTGATCTCATTCGAAGCGGGGGATTGTTAAGCAGAATCATCCAGCCGGGTGGTCGGGAAATCCAACTCGCATACGATGGCGCGTCCCGCATCAGTCGATTGACGGATCCGCTGGGTCGCACCGTGCGATATCTTTATGACAGCAATGGCATGCTCAGCACCGTCATTGATCCGGAAGGTGGTTTAACACGTTATCGCTATGACAACTTAAAAAGAATGACGACCATCACCGACGCCCGTGGCATTCTCTTTTTGAGCAATGAATATGATTCAAATGACCGTGTCATCCAACAAACAAATGCCGAGGGCGGTGTGTATCAGTTTCTGTATTTTGGTCCTGAAGGTGAAGCCACGCTTGATATCCCTGATTTTATTTACAGGCCGATAGCATTAGGGCCGGGCTGCGGATCCATTGCTGTGATTGATGCAGGAACATCCCCACCCTCGGGACGACGTTGTGTGATTGAAATTGTGCGACCCGGCCCTGCGTCCTACCTGGTTTCACAAAGCATCGTCATTGATCCCAATAAAAACCCGACGTCTTATCGGTTTAATACAGAAGGGTATCCGATTGAAATCACCGATGCTGCCGGTAAAACCACCCGATTTGAACGGGAAGTGGGCTCAAATCAGCTTCTTTCCACCACCGATGCCTTAGGGCGTAAAACAAGCTTTACCTATGACAATACCAACAACCTGCTCAGCACCACAGATCCTGAGGGCAATGTTACCACTTTTACTTATGAATCCACATTCAATCGTGTGGAGACGATTACCGATGCCTTAAACCAGGTCACCACATTTATCTACGATGCCACTGGGAACCTACTAAGCACAACAGATCCCTCCGGTGCAGTCACAAACATGGGCTATACCCCCGAAGGCCAGCCACAAACTGTCACCGACCCCTTGGGCAATGTCACACAGTTTGCCTATGATACGAACGGGAACTTACAACAAAGCATTGACCCTCTGGGCAATATTACAAACCGGGCTTATGATCCTGTTTCGCGGCTGCTCACCGTGACCGATCCGAGAGGCGAAACAACCGCCTTTGTCTACGATGATCTGAACCGTGTGACTAAGATCACCGATCCCGGTAGTGGCATGACCACATTTAGCTATGATGAAAACGGCAACTTACTCACCGTCACCGACGCCAACAGCAATACGAGCACTTATACCTACGATGTCCAGGATCGTTTGGAAACAAGAATCGATCCCCTGACAAGAATCGAATCCTATGCTTACGACCTCAACGGCAACCTGGAAGCTTTTATTGATCGGAAAAACCAAAACACCACCTTTGTCTATGACCCACTGAATCGGCGGATGCAAACCGACTATGCCGACGGCAGTCAAACGACTTTTACCTACGACACCGCCGGGCGACTGGATCGTGTAAATGAAGGGACGTCATCCATTGAATTTACTTATGATAATCTCGACAGACTGATAGAAGAGCTCTCACCACAAGGGATTATCTCTTACACCTACGATATTCTGGGCCGAAGAAACACGATGTCGGTCAATGGTTCTCTTCCCGTAAATTACACCTACGATACCAACTCCCGTCTCACGCAAGTCGCACAGGGAACAGAAATCGTGGGTCTCAATTATGACTTAGCAGGACGCAGGACAAATCTAAGTTATTCGAATGGCACCAGTACAACCTATGCCTATGATAATGCGAGCCGATTGACGAATATCACCCATCAAAGCGGCGCAACGCCTTTTGAAAGCATTACCTATACCTATGATGCGGCAGGCAATCGCATCAGTTTGGATCGCACCAACGGTGCGTCGATCTTATTGCCCGAATCCGTACAGGCGGCTTACGATGCCGCGAATGAACAGATTCAATTTAACAGCACAACGCCGAATTTGAGTTATGACGCCAACGGGAACCTGACCAGCCAAACCGATGCCAGTGGCACGACAAACTACACCTGGGATGCCAGAAACCGCCTAAGCAACATCAATGGCCCAACGACAACAGCGAGCTTTGTTTATGATGCCTTGGGACGGAGAACAAGCAAGACAATCAACGGCGTGCAGACAGATTATCAGTATGATGGCCATGACATTGTGACCGAGATTGGCGGCGGGGCCGTGGGGGTGAGCTATTTGAGGTCTTTGAATATTGATGAGCCTTTTGTACGGCAATCAACCACGAATGAATATTATCATGTTGATGCTTTGGGCAGTACTTTGGATTTGACGGATTCAGCTGGGGCTGTCGAAACGACTTATGAATATGAGGCATTTGGGAAGACTACCATAACTGGGAATTCGACTAATCCGTTTCAGTATACGGGAAGAGAGAATGATGGAGAAGGGCTGTATTATTATCGGGCGAGGTATTACTCGGTAAGGTTGGAAAGGTTTATTAGTGAAGATCCGATTGAGTTAGCTGGCGGAGATATTAATTTCTATAGATATGTCTGGAACAGCCCCTCTAATTTTATGGATCCTACAGGTGAAGCTGTAATTAAAGTACGTGGGTGCGAGCCGAGCGAACCTAGTCTGGATGGCAGAAAGGGTGCTGAGAATTCTCAGACCAAAAACCCTCTTAGTCTTTTTCTGGATACTTGTGATCCTGAAAATTTTTTAATTTTTCTTCCGGGGCCAGCAACGATACGGGGACCAACGAAGGAAATTACAAAAGGAATGCTTAGGCAATTTGAAAAACAATTGGCAAAACACGGGAAGAGGTCTCTTGAAAAATCTCTCGGTTCTTTAGACCGTCGTCTAGCTGAGCACCTTAAAAAACTTCCCAATCTGAAATTCAAAAGTTCCGTAAAAAGGGAAATTCGTAACTTTCGATCCCAAATTGAGGCGATTAAACGAGTGCTTGAGGAGTGAGTAATGTGTAAACGAATACTGGAAAATGAAGACGAAGTCAATAAACTTGTAGCACTTCTGGAAAAATGTCCGGAAGTGAAGAAATTAAGCAGTGAGGACTCAAATGAATCAGGGACATTAGCTCATGCTTTTTCAGACTTAGAAGAATCATTTCGCATATTTTCACAAGAACAATTACCCAGACTCGTTCGTGAAAATTTAAAACCTAAAGACGTTTTCGATTTGTTACTCGATATTGGTGAAGAGTTGAGGCATGTTTTGTACCATATTAATGATTCACAATTTTACTCTTATTTGAGTGATGGGTCAGAGAAAACTGGCGATAGAATCACTGAGGAAAATGGGGAATTGGGCGAATGAAAATAGTAAATATTTACTAAATACGGAATGGGCATGGAAAATAGCAAAAATTGGAATATCGCTTCGATTGTAATTAAAAGTCAAATTTTAGATGTAGACCAGATAAGTAGAGAATAGGAAGAATAGGGTCAGGTCTTTAAAATTGATATGGATAATCTCTTCAGATATTTTTATTCATATGGCGAGACTTTTGAACATAGAATATGATGGAGCGATATGGGACGGACTGGCTGACTGACCAGTGCTTGCTCGGCAGAGGAGGCCGATCATCTTAATCTTCATTATCAAACAATAAGTCGACTGCTTAATAAGAAAAAAAACAGCAACTTTAAAGACCTGACCCCGTTTTTGCGTTTTTGCAGACCCCGTTTTTGCAGATGAGCCGTTTGTACGGCAATCAACCACGAATGAATATTATCATGTTGATGCTTTGGGCAGTACTTTGGATTTGACGGATTCAGCTGGGGCTGTTTCGACGAGTTATGAATATGAGGCCTTTGGGAAAACCACAATCAGTGGGAGTTCAACTAATCCGTTTCAGTACACGGGGCGGGAAAATGATGGGACGGGTAATTATTATTACAGGTTAAGGTATTTCAGCCCTGATGCCAGCCGATTTTTAAATGAAGATCCCATTTCTTTTGCTGGAGGTGACGTAAATCTCTATTCTTATGTATTCAATTCTCCGCTTGACTTAGTGGATCCATTTGGGTTGTGGAGCGTGTCCTATACTTAGTTGAAATTGAAAGATGACCTCCGAGTCAGTAATGTGAGTTGAGCAATCAGCGACACCACAAAACAGACTTTACAAACCACGGAGGTCACATGAAAGTTGTAGAGAAAAAAGAGCGAAAAAGCAATGCAAAAGAACGGGTTGAGGCAGCAATGAAATTGATCAGGGGTCATGAGTGTATCGGGAGTCGTCTAGCCTTGATACAGCAACTAATTCCTCTAGGGTTAATGGCCGTTGAAGAGATATTGCAAGAAGAGGTACGTGAACTGGCGGGGCAACGTTATCAGCGTGATGAGAGCCCGAACAAGCGGTGGGGCTCCAACATAGGCTCCGTGTATCTTGGTGATCAGAAGCACAGTATTTCAGTGCCGAGGGTTCGGAATCAGCGGAGTAGGCGGGAAGTCCCTTTAAAAAATTACCGTGCGCTCCAGTCGAGTCGAGAGATCAACGAAAAAACCCTGGCACAAGTCATTAACGGAATCAGTACGCGGAAATTCGAGAAGGCAGCGACCCGGATACCGTCCACATTTGGCATAAAAAAGAGCAGCATTTCCCGAAAGTTCATCCAGGCCACCGCGAAAAAATTGAAAGCCTTTCAGGATCGAGATCTGAGTTGCCACGAGATCCTCGTCATCTTCATAGATGGGAAGAGCTTTGCGGAGAACGAGATGATCATCGCACTGGGCATCACCCTCTCAGGAGAGAAAATCGTCACCATCGAATCGAGCACCGAGAACCAGAAAGTATGCCAGGATTTTGTAATCCAATTAAAAGAACGTGGATTACAAACCCAAGACAAAATCCTGTTTGTAATAGACGGGGCCAAAGGCTTGCGAAAAGGCATTCAGACCGTCTTCGGCAAACAGGCGATTATCCAGCGGTGTCAGTGGCATAAGCGGGAGAACGTGGTGGCCTACCTGCCCAAAAATGAACAAAGCCGGTTTCGGAGAAAGCTTCAAAAAGCCTATGAAGCAAAGAGCTATAGTCAGGCGAAACAAAAACTAAATGTGATCCGTAAGGAATTGCTGTTGATCAACGAATCAGCGCTCAGAAGTCTTGATGAAGGGCTTGAGGACACCCTGAGCCTGCATCGTCTTGGGCTATTTGAACAACTGGGAATCAGCTTAAAAACAAGCAACTGCATCGAATCTTTGAATAGCCAACTGGAACAATATACGAGAAGAGTGAGCTATTGGAAGAATAGCAACCAGCGGCAAAGATGGGTCGCAACGGCTCTACTTGCGATCGAGCCCTCTCTAAGAAAAATCAAGGGATTTAGGTTTCTTCCCCTGCTGAAAAATAACATGGAGAAATTTAATCAAGACAAAAACCAATCACAAGCAGCTTAGGTCATCAATCAATTTTCAACTAACTTTGGGATTGACTCGGGTTGTGCGCTCCAGCATGTTTACCCTTGTTGCCAGTGGCTGGCTCAGCGGCTGCTGAGGCTGCTGCCATCGCAGGTGCGTTTATCGGTGGATTAATTGCAGGTGATGCGATTGGAGATTCTATTCACAAAGAGGGTTCGATTGAAGGAGATGATCCAGCGCTTGACTCAGAAAGAAAGCGAAAAGAAGAATTTGAAAACCAGCAAAAGATAAGGAGGGATCCAAAATCATCACAAAAAGAAAAATCTAGAGCAAAAAAACAGATGGATCAGCTTCGTCGGAAAAAAGGAAAGAAGCAACACGGTAAAGACAAGACAAAAGGAGGTTTTATAAAACCTTCAGGATCATCAGCCGATCCTGGTTCTGGAGGCTCTGGACCACCTCCACTAGGTTGTAGGAAGGTATGTTAATGGTAAATAAGCGAAAAAAAAATAAAGAAATAGAAAACCTGATTGAGGAGGTAGACCATCTCTATGCTTGCCTTAATCGCCAGAAGGAGGCCCTTAAAAAAATTGAACATGTTCTTCGACTAGATCCCAATAACACTGAAGCGATCGTTTTTAAAGGAAAGATTTTGTTCGCATTAGACAGAAGTGTTCAGGAATCGATGACATGTTTTGATCAAGCCATTACATTGGATCCAAAATGCGGTGAAGCCTACCTGCAACGTGCTCGTATGTACTATGTCATCTATAAAGATTCTAAAAAAGCCTTTCGTGAAATAAAAAAAGCACTGTCCTTTGCAGCAGAAGACCAGTGGCTGGAGGTGGAATCACTCCTACTAAAAGGAAACATATTGTCCGAACTGGATCAAGACGACAAAGCATTGGCGTCTTATCATGCGGCACTAAAATTGAGGCCCGAAGATGAAGACATCCAATGGTCATTAGGGTCAACTCTTTTGGGTATGAGTAATCCAGCAGAAGCACTACCGTATTTGCGGGCGGCGTTAGAAGGAATAAAAAAGAACAGGTATGTAGATCAAGTTACATTAGACCTTGGATACTCAGATTTAGCAGAAGCATTAACTGCATTGGGGAAACACCAAGAAGCATTAGTGATGATAGAAGAAGGATTGGAGAAATTAGAGGAAAACCATACAGAATGTCTTTTGAATTTGAGAAAAAAGATTTTGTCTCTTGCCCCCTGACAAGGTATGCCCGATAGGAATAAGAAGTAGGCACAATGGGGTCAGATACGAGGTCTAATAATTGACAGAATGACGTTCCCGTAGGCTCACTGGAGCAGGACAAAAACGTTGAAAGTTGTTCCTGAAAATAAAGGAATTTTTAAATTCATCAAATTTGTAGATCCGACCCCTATGGTTTTTTCTTGTGTGATTGAAATTGTGCGACCCGGCCCCGCGTCCTACCTGGTCTCACAAAGCATCGTCATTGATCCCAATAAAAACCCAACGTCTTATCGGTTTAATACAGAAGGATATCCGATTGAAATCACCGATGCCGCCGGTAAAACCACCCGATTTGAACGGGCAGTGGGTTCAAATCAGCTTCTTTCCACCACCGATGCCCTGGGGCGTAAAACAAGCTTTACCTATGACAATACCAACAACCTGCTCAGCACCACAGATCCTGAGGGCAATGTTACCACTTTTACTTATGAATCCACATTCAATCGTGTGGAGACGATTACCGATGCCTTAAACCAGGTCACCACATTTATCTACGATGCCACTGGGAACCTACTAAGCACAACAGATCCCTCCGGTGCAGTCACAAACATGGGCTATACCCCCGAAGGCCAGCCACAAACTGTCACCGATCCTTTGGGAAATGTCACACAATTTGCCTATGATACGAACGGGAACTTACAACAAAGCATTGATCCTCTGGGCAATATTACAAACCGGGCTTATGATCCCGTTTCACGGCTGCTCACCGTAAGCGATCCGAGAGGCGAAACAACAGCCTTTGTCTACGATGATCTGAACCGTGTGACTAAGATTACCGATCCCGGTAGTGGAATGACCACATTTACTTACGATGAAAACGGCAATCTCTTGACCGTCACCGACGCCAACAGCAATACGAGCACTTATACCTACGATGTCCAGGATCGTTTGGAAACAAGAATCGATCCCCTGACAAGAATCGAATCCTATGCTTACGACCTCAACGGCAACCTGGAAGCTTTTATTGATCGGAAAAACCAAAACACCACCTTTGTCTATGACCCACTGAATCGGCGGATGCAAACCGACTATGCCGACGGCAGTCAAACGACTTTTACCTACGACACCGCCGGGCGACTGGATCGTGTAAATGAAGGGACGTCATCCATTGAATTTACTTATGATAATCTCGACAGACTGATAGAAGAGCTCTCACCACAAGGGATTATCTCTTACACCTACGATATTCTGGGCCGAAGAAACACGATGTCGGTCAATGGTTCTCTTCCCGTAAATTACACCTACGATACCAACTCCCGTCTCACGCAAGTCGCACAGGGAACAGAAATCGTGGGTCTCAATTATGACTTAGCAGGACGCAGGACAAATCTAAGTTATTCGAATGGCACCAGTACAACCTATGCCTATGATAATGCGAGCCGATTGACGAATATCACCCATCAAAGCGGCGCAACGCCTTTTGAAAGCATTACCTATACCTATGATGCGGCAGGCAATCGCATCAGTTTGGATCGCACCAACGGTGCGTCGATCTTATTGCCCGAATCCGTACAGGCGGCTTACGATGCCGCGAATGAACAGATTCAATTTAACAGCACAACGCCGAATTTGAGTTATGACGCCAACGGGAACCTGACCAGCCAAACCGATGCCAGTGGCACGACAAACTACACCTGGGATGCCAGAAACCGCCTAAGCAACATCAATGGCCCAAGCACAACGGCAAGTTTTGTTTATGATGCCTTGGGACGGAGAACAAGCAAGACAATCAACGGTGTGCAGACGGATTTTCAGTATGATGGCCATGACATTGCGACCGAGATCGGCGGCGGGGCCGTGGGGGTGAGTTATTTGCGGTCTTTGAATATTGATGAACCTTTTGTACGGCAAGAGACTTTTAAGGAATATTATCATATTGACGGTTTGGGCAGTTCAATGGCACTTTCAGATGATTCAGGGAGCGTGACAACAACATATGATTACGGTGCTTTTGGAAAAACCGTTGTAAATGGCACTTCGACAAACACTTCACAGTTCACAGGGCGGGAAAATGACCCAACGGGTCTCCACTACTTCCGCGCACGATACTATTCTGCGACACTGAAACGTTTCATAAGTGAAGATCCCGTGCGCTCAGGCGCAAACTACTATTCTTATCTTGGAAATCGGCCACTCATTGCAAGGGATCCCTTTGGTCTGTTTACTGTAGTCATTAGAGGGGGAAGTGGAAATTCACCCATCGGATCCTCCGGGTCGGGTGAAGGTCTAAGTTCAATAATCAGTGGTCTTCAAGCTGGAGGAGAGGAAGTGTTTCAAGTCGGCCCGGATGATTCTGGTGTGGCCCTTAGTGCTTTACGACTAAATCAAAACGATGCGAATGGAGCAAATGTCGTTTGTCACAGTCGTGGCTGTGACAAGATTCTAGATCAACTGAGCCGGAACGGGGATGTAGGGGTAGATAGGATGGTGACGCTGGATTGTTTCGGACTCAGTGGCAGTTGTGGTACGACGCCTGACAATGTCGGGCAAAACCTCAATTTCTGGCAAAATCGAGGTTTTCTTCGTGGCGGGAAAAACAGCCGACCAGATGGTTCGGGAAGGGGCATTTCAAACAATCAGACCGCCTTGTCTCACTCGGACATTCCACCAGACTCGAATATCATGGGTGCGACACTGGCCTGTATCTTATCCGGTTTTTGCGGAGATGATGGCATGGGAGGCCGAAAATAGAGATGATAAAGATACTCTGGCGTACCACCTTGTTTATAGGCCTTTTTCTCGTTTGCACGCAACAGCGTATAGAGGCCAAAATACTTTCCAAAAACGAAGTGAATACTATCTGGGAAAACTTCTTACTCGAAGAAAAATATTGGCAATTTGGGTTCACACTAGAATCGAATTTTGATGCGCCGATGTTTGGAAATAGAATCATCGTAGCCGAGTATCGGGGAGGGTATCTGTGGGGGCTCTTCGGGCTATCAGAAGGAGGAGGCACGGTCATTGCTGGCGGTTTAGAAGCAGAAGTAGTAACCAAGGAGGGGATCCTACAACTTTACGTAAAACAGACAGTCAAGAACTCACCCGGATTGGATCTTTTTTTTATTGTGTTTCAAGCAGACTACGACAAAAAAAAATACCCAATTTATGAGTTCCGGCTGATTTTACGTAATCCCAGCAATCGGGAGCAAGTTAAGATATTGAAATCGATCAATCTTCCAAAAGAAGAAGTGATTGTGCCGCTTTATTCGGAAAAGCGGCCGCGCGGAGAAATCGATTATGATGCAGAAAAAAAAGTGGTGGTCGTCCGAATACAAAGCATCCGAAACCCTTTTACCGTAGAAATCCCCTTGTTTGAGTCTTTCGAAGCTGATAAAGGGAAGAAATAACAACTTGTCAAAAATTGGCCGTTCAAAAAAGGGTATCTCAGTGAAAGAAATTTACTTTGTAAAAAAATCATGAGCCAGTTGAGGTTTTGTCTCACGATTTTGATGCTCCTTCTCCCATCTTTTGCACCCGCTGCCCCTGCAGAATTTTTCTATGACGCGCAAGGGCGCTTGCTCGGTGTGCGAGACGAAAGCGGCAATATGGCTGTACACCGCTACGATGCCGTTGGCAACCTGCTTTCCATCGACAACTTTTCGCAAGCCGCAGGCAATGTTGGCATTTTTTTAGTGCTGCCCGAAGAAGGTGTTGTCGGTGAAACCATCGACATCCAGGGTTTTGGTTTTAGCAATGTCACGACCGAAAACACCCTTACCTTTAACGGCACCGCAGCCACCGTCGTCTCATCCAGCTTTGATACGCTCACCGTCACCGTCCCCGTCGGTGCCACTACCGGCCCAATTGTCATCAGCAATACAAGCGGCACCGCCACCAGCGCAAACCCCTTTACCGTACTGAACATCCCAAGCATTCTAAGCATTGACCCGGAAAATGTCACCCAAGGCTCAAGCAGCGTCATGGTGATTCACGGGGGAAACCTTTCCGCGACAAACGGCATTACCTTTAGCAGCGGCAGTTTGACCGCAGTTTTTCTTATCGCCCCCGAACCCGATAAAATCAGAATCCTACTTGATGTCGATAGCGGAACACCCCTCGGCGCTTACAGCTTTACACTGACCAGCCCGACAGGGAATACCCAAAGCGGCATTGTTGTTGTGAATGTCAATTCCGCAGATCCCACAATGAGTGTCATCCGCAAAGGCGTAAGTGTGTTTATTCCCAAACAGCCCGGCATGCCTGAAGGCCCCAGCATGACCGTTGCGCCCCCGGTCAGTGTTTTAATGCCTTAAGGATGGAATGACAGTCTTGTAATCAAGGAGTACACCATGAACAACAGACAAGCTAAAATCCGTTTTTTCGCCTTTCTCATCGCCATTGTATTCTTCTATTTTTCTTCCAGTTCCGGTTTTGCGCAAACCTTTGTCAGCGGAAGCACAGGAGCGGATGGTGCCTTATCCCCAGTGTCTGACATCAACTTGCTCTTGCCTCCAGACGGGGTTTTCAATTACACAACCGTCAATATTCCAGCAGGGGTGACCGTAAGCTACACGCCTAATAGTGCCAATACTCCCGTCACAATTTTAGCAACAGGAGATATCAATATTGACGGAACGATTAATGTAAATGGCGAACATGGGGTAAGCAATGCAGATCCCATCATCACGTTAAATAAGGGAAAAAGGGGTGGTCCTGGAGGCTTTTCTGGTGGTTCAGGCGGCTTAAAAGGAACAGCGACTTCAGGAAGCGTGGGCCAAGGGCCTGGCGGTTCTCCACTTGCAGGTAATGGCACTTATGGTGCCCCAACAAACTTCGTGACCTTGATCCCACTTTTTGGTGGTTCAGGCGGTGCAGGTGGTAACGGAGGGGGGAATGCGGGTCCATCGGGAGGCGGAGGGGGTGGCGCAATTGTGCTTGCCTCTTCAACGAATATTATCGTAAATGGTAGTATCGGTGCCTTTGGTGGAAATGGATGGACGCCAGGGCAATTTGTTTGCGATTCAAGAAGATCAACTCCTGGCAGCGGTGGTGCCATCCGTCTGGTCGCGCCTCAAATTAGTGGCAGTGGATTATTGAATGCAGCGGGCGGGATCCCTGCTAGTTCAGGTTGCCCCATAGGTAGCCCTGGTCGTACCCGACTGGAAGCCTATACTCAAGCATTTACCGGATTTGCCACGAATTCTTCGCTTTCAACACCCGGCCCAGTGAATGCGGCGAGTGATCCTGCTTTGACAAATTTACCGACTCTTTCCGTGAGTAGTATTGGCGGGATTACCGTTCCTTCAATCCCCGCAGGATCGTATGAAACTGCGGATATTTCTTTCCCAACCGGGACGGTCAATCCAGTCTCAATGACCTTAACAATGACAAACATCCCAGTGGGAACCATCTTTACCGTACGGATTATCCCACGGTTTATTTCGCCGACTTCGTCAATCAGCACGCCTTCGGCTGGAACTTTTTCAAATACGACCGCAACAGCTCTGCTGACCTTGCCCTTAGGACAAGTGAGTGTGCTGAATGCCTATGCCAATTTTTCCATACCGTCTCAAATTGCCGCGCTTTTCCCGACAATTGATGGAGAAGCCCTTGAACGCATAATGCTCGCCACAAATATGGGGCAAGCATCTAGATTGATCTTGATGACAAAGTCTGGCAAAGAAATCCCAGCAAAAGCTCTTTTAGGTAAAGAAGAACTGGCCTTGCTTTGGATGCAGGTGCAAGCTCAAAAATAAAGGAAGCTCTGATTAGATCCCTTGCCGATGTCGCGCAATAATCCGTGAGATGGTCGCTTCACTCACATTGTAAAGCCGCGCCATGGCTGCCCCGGACTTCCTCTCGGAGATCACATTGTCCACAATATCCTTCCGCTGATCCGGTCGGAGTTTTGGTTTTCGTCCACCAATGCGGCCTTCTTTTCTCGCCGCATCAAGACCCGCTTTTGTCCGTTCCCGAATCATCGCTCGTTCAAATTCGGCGAACGCTCCGACCATCTGCATCATCATTCGACCTGGGGGGGTTGTGGTATCAATCACTTCTGTCAGGGATAGAAATCCCGCGCCTGCTTTTTCAATGCGTTCTATAATCACAAGCAGGTCTTTCAGGGATCGTGAAAGCCGATCAAGTTTCCAGACAACGACAGTATCGCCCTTTCGGAGTTGTCCAATCATTTGATGGAGTACCGGTCGATCCCATCGTCCGCCGGATGCGGTTTCATCAAAGACTTTTTCGACCTTTGCCGTCGCAAACGACTGAAGTTGTAATCGGGCGTTTTGGTCTTCTCCTTTTGAGATACGACTATATCCAAAAATCATGTTTTAATCCTTTTGCAAACGGTCGTTTATGTAAGCTTCGAAGGCATGCGGTTTCTTAAGGCTCTTTCTCTTGCATAAATCTCTTTCATATCTAGAATAAAAGGTAAGCTATTTCTGCAAGAAACAAAAGAAAAAAGAGACGTTTCCATGCCAAGAATGAAAATTCTCAACGCAACAGAACAGGAGGCCTTTGAGAAGCCTCCAATATTTAATGCCAGGGAGAGAAAGCGGTTTTTTGATTTCCCTTCTGAATTATTGGATACAGCCCAGCGGCTGCGCACCCCATGTCACCGCATAGGGTTTTTACTGATGTGTGTTTATTTTCAGGTGACTAAGAAATTTTTCAACTTGGAGGATTACCACCTACCGGATATTGAGTCTGTCGCCAGGAAACTTGGGTTTGAAAGTCGTGCATTTTCCGCAAAGGGATATTTGCGAAGCAGGATACACCACCACCGTCAGCTCATCCTAGAGATCTGCGGATATAGACGTTTTGATATCGTGGCAGAAAAAGGCATCATGCTAGAGATATCCCCCATGATCCGGGCACAACTCAAACCCAAATTTATTTTCTGGCGTTGTCTTGATCTTCTCATCAAAAATCGTACTCAGCTACCAAATTATGACCAACTCTCAAAGATCATTCTGAGCGCCCTCAATCAGCGCAAGCGTAAACTCGCGATCATTATTGACCTGGAATTGACTCTGGAGGCACGACTTTTATTGGACGGTTTGTTCTCTCAAGACACCCAAAATGTGAATACACCACAATATGCGCGCTATAGATTGACCTTGCTCAAAAAACTGTCTCAGTCAACAAAACCCTTCAAAGTCAAAGAACGCGTGGACGATCTATTTTATCTAAAAAAACTTTACGGGCATTTGAAAGGAATATTATGCGCCCTTGAACTTGGGCCTGAGGGTATTCGATATTACGCAAACAGTGTCATTAAAGCCGACATTTTTCAACTCAAGCAACGTGCTCATGAAGATAGATATATTTATGTGATTTCGTTTATTGTGCATCAATATTACCGCCTTCAGGACAATCTTGCCGATGTTCTTTTAACCGTGGGACAATCCCATCAAAACAGCTCGGCACGCGAACACCGCGACTGGTGTTATGAAAACCGAAAAATACGTGACCATACAATGGAATCTTTATTGAGACTCCTCGAAGATGGGGTTTTTTATGTTTTTTCGGACATCCGAGCTGCACTTGAAAACAAAGAGGCAACAGATACAGAGAAAATCACAAATATTGAACAGCTAATGAGATTCCCAAATCAGGCTATTGAAAAAAGCAAAGCCTTGAAGGTCTCTTTGGAAGAGGTCAGTGGGAATAAGACTTATTTCAAAATAATGGAAAATCGATCATTTAGGCTTCAGAACCGTCTCAGTCCGATTGTGAAAGCCTTAGATTTTCAGGGAGAACCCAAATCTTCGGCACTTGTGGAAGCGATTGTGAATTTTAAGAAGAAAGACGGGAATGTCACCCAATATGCGCCGTCCGGGTTTCTGGATGCCAGCCAGCAGGCTGCTGTGAATGCCGACGGGACATTCCGTAGATCACTCTACAAGGTCTTCTTGTTTATGCACATTGCCTCTGCACTTAAGTCAGGGATGCTGAACCTAAAACATTCCCACAAGTACCGCCCTCTGGATGATTATATGATCCCCAAGGAACGCTGGGAAAAAGACAGAGCGGGGCTAATCAAACAAGCAGAGCTTCAGGGGTTTACCGTCCCGTCTCCTCTACTCGCTCATTTGGATAACGCACTCTATCAGCAATACCAGATGACCAACAAGCTTTACCTTGAGGGGAAAAACCCCTACCTCAAAATTGGAACAAACAATCAGTTCACAATCGCTACGCCAAAACAGGAAGAACAGGAAAACACAGTATTTCAGCCACTCTTTCCAGAACAGCCCATACCCCTGACAGAGGTTCTCTCCACAGTCAACCAGCACACTGGATTTTTAAAAGAGTTTCGGCATTGGCAGCAACGCTATACAAAAAATCGGGCAACAGACAAAACCCTTTATGCAGGGATTATTGGCAAGGGCTGCGCGATTGGAACACCAAAAATCGCACGCATATCCAGTCAGATCAATGAAGGGAACCTAGCCCATGTCATCAACTGGTATTTTTCTCTGGAGAACATCCAGGCTGCGAACGACCGTGTCATCAAGTTGATGGACGGGATGGAATTACCGGAGATTTATCGACGTTCGAAAGAAACCCTGCACACTTCAAGCGACGGACAAAAATTTACGGTTCGGGCGGACTCCCTGAATGCCAATTATTCCTTCAAATACTGCGGCAAGGAACAAGGCGTAAGTGCTTACACTTTTCTTGACGAACGCAACCTGCTCTGGCATTCGATTGTTTTCAGCGCAGCCGACCGGGAAAGTGCCTATGTCATTGATGGGCTTATGAGAAATGACGTGGTCAAATCAGATATCCACTCTACCGATACACATGGCTACAGCGAGGCAATTTTTGCGGTTACCTACCTTTTGGGCTTTTCTTATGCACCTCGGATTAAAAACCTAAAAAAGCAGACGCTTTATATTTTTAAATCTCGGAAGAAATTCGATCAGACAGAGTGGGGCATTACGCCAGACAAATATATCGACCAGGTCATCATTGAGGAAACCTGGGACGATATCCTACGTCTCGTAACCACCATAAAGCTGAAAGAGACTACGGCCTCCGAGATATTCCGGCGCCTGAATTCTTATTCCAAACAACATCGTCTCTATAGAGGGCTGAAAGCATTTGGCCAAATTATCAAATCCAAGTTTATTTTACGTTATCTCGATGATCTAGGATTGCGCCAGGCCATCGAAAAACAGCTCAACAAAGTCGAGCTCGCCAACCGTTTTACCCGAGACGTGGCAGTAGGCAATCCAAGAGAGTTTACGCAAGGAGAAAAGGAAGAACAAGAGATTGCCGAGGCCTGTAATCGACTTATCAAGAACAGCATTATTTGCTGGAACTATCTCTATCTCTCCGACAGGCTGGAGCGGCTTGAAAAACAGCCGGCCCAGTATAAAACGCTTCTGGCTACCATTTCCACTCATTCGGTCATGTCATGGGCCCATATTAATATGCTTGGGGAATACGATTTCTCGGATGAGAAACTAAAAGATTCTTTCGGAATCCGTAGCCCCAAATTGCTGAGGTAGATGAGGCTTTTAAATAGCTCATCGAAGACCCTACAGAACATCTGGTACCTTTATGGGATTTAACCCCTTTTGATGTTATTTTTTTGGAGGGATGGTGTCTTGCTGCGCGCCCCGAAAATGACAAAACCTTGATGCAGCCCATCAATGCCTTGGAAAAAAAGAAAGACCCTTCAGGCATCTGGCGGCGCTATGTGAATGGACTTTTGGAAACAGATTATGCTGATTTCTTCCGCCGACTTGATTTACTCATTGTTTTACAGGTGCCTTCTTTTGCGCAGGTTTATGAATGGCGTCGTTTACAGGAGCGAAAGTTAGCAGAAAAACCGGGGACTAAAACCCATCACATCATGCAGGAAGACGACTTGAAACGTTTTATTCAGCATTTTGAACGGTTGAGCCGAAACGGTTTGGCTGTTCTGCCGGAGAAAGCCGATATTCTCCTCAAACTTAATGCCGCTCATGAGATCGTCGAGCGTCTTGATTTAAGAAAGCTCTGAGTAAGTTTGACTTGGGTTTTTAAGGGATGGAATCTTCAGTAGGTCATTGCAAGTGTGGGTTCCAAGGAAATGAATTGTGTGATCAATTGCTCAAAAGTTGCATTGCCACAACCCAGGGAATCTTCTTCTTCCTGGCAATAATTGTGGCGTTCTGATTCAAGCACTGCGATGGTTTGTGAAAGCCACTCCGACAAAGGGCCCGTTTCCGGTAGAGGGGGTAAAACGCGCCTGATCACAGACAAAGCCCGTGTGATCTCATCCCCCTGTTCTCCAGAGGTCTTGCGACTTTGTGCCGCTTGATCCTGTGTTTCGTAAAATGTATTGATGATGGATCTTACGTTAGATGCGTCACTCACCATTGCCCCCTTTTTAATGAGTCATATCGCTCGTTTTAAGCATAACAAGCTTTTTGGAAAACGGTGGTATTCCCCTGAGATTTAAAAAAATTAAGTGAGCAGAAGAATTTTTAATTGTTGACGTTTTAGGGCTGTGCTAGAGTGGCCCGATGTTAAATCACCCCTTCACCAGTCGGCGCGGTCTCATTCAAAATCTCAAGAAACACCTGCTTTTGGGTCGTTCTGCCGCGATGATCGGTGGTCCGATGATTGGAAAAACCACGCTGGCCCATGATCTTTCAGAAGAAATTTTGGACACAAAAAATCGCGCCATTCTCATTTCACTCAAGGAAATGAAGACCACATCCGATTTTTGGGCTTTGCTGATGGAGGCGATTTTAAAACAAGGGATTTCTCCCAAAGCAAAAAACCCTTTTCGCAAATCTCCAGACTCTTTTATGAAATTGATGTCTCAGCTTCACCACATTTATGAAAAAATTTCTGATGAAGTCAATGCCCGGAAACTGATCCTTTTAATAGACGACTGTGATCGTTTTTTACCCGATCAAACAGCACTTGTTTCTCAAATCGTCAATATGGCGATGGAATTGTTATCGCCCGAAATAGATGCCATTTGCTGGATTGGGGGGCTTGAGTGGGGGGATTGGGTCGATCAGCATTCAGCAGATTTTCTCATGCCACTGCGTTTCTATCCGCTTTCAGTGGTTCCTATTCGAGAGGCCCGTAGGATCATTACCGAGGAACTGGGTCTGGCAGCAGTTGGAGGTGTATGGCAGGAAACAGGAGGCCACCCCTTTCTGATGTCACAAGCTTTTGGTGAGACAAGTCGGGTAGACATTGAGATTCTGAGAAAAAGACTTTTTCATCTTCTGCAAGTTGAAGAAATAGAAATCCTTGAGCGACTTGATGCAGAGGGACAATGGTTGAAATTGGAAAATCTAAAAGGAAAGAATGGAGAAATCCCGGCCAAAAAATTGCTCGACCGTCTTTGCATGATGGGCGTAGTCGTGCGTACCTTAGATGAGGGCATTGCAGTGTTGCGGAAAATTGTCCCAGTGCTTGCATACAAACCCTAGCGTGCAGGAACCTCCTAATCTCTTTGTCAGTGTCTTTTCCTCATCTCGAGTGATTTTGAATGTGATGACTGCCGAGCTTATGTTTCATTTCTCTCTTGTGTTTCCGGTGGGAAGGTGTCTTCGATTTGGCCGTAATAATTTTTCCGGAAGCGCTCCAAGAGTACATCATTTTCACTTTTTTTGAGGCCGACACGGGCCAAGGCGGCTTGCGCAAGTTTTAAGCTGGCTTCGATATTTTCTGAGACGACGACGGGTGCGCCCAAAGCTCGAAGCGCTTGGCACTGTTCCAGGTTGTGACCCCGTGCGAGAATATCCAGTTTAGGGTGGGCTTGATGTAGAGAACTCACGATGCGCTCGGCAGCTTCGAAGTCGTTTACGGTCACAATGAGCAAGCGCGTATTTCCTGCACCAACCGCTCTGAGGACTTCTGGATTTTGAGCGTCTCCAAAAAAAACTGGATATCCTTTCCCCCCTTCGCGTGAGACCAGATCAGCGTCAAGGTCAAGGGCCACAAAAGGTTGCTTCGCCATAGAGAGAATTTGCCCGATACGGCTACCCACCCGCCCAAACCCGGCGATCACGATGGGGGAGGGCGGTGGGGCTTCAGGTGGTGTGTCTTTGTTGGCTGGACGACGGGTTTTGTTGGTCATTTGATCAGCCAGGCGTGCCAATGGCGGTGTGGCCAACATGCTGAGCAAGACGATGAGCAGCAGTTGTTGAAAGACGGGTTCCGACAGCAGTCCGCTTTGAAGGGCCAGTGCAAATAAGACCAATGCAAATTCCCCGCTTTGGGAAAGCAGGAGAGACACCGCCAGATCGGTTTTTCCGCGCAGCCCAAAAAGTCGTGTCGCGGGCCAAAGCACGAGGATTTTTATGGACATTAAAGCGGCGGTTAGGCCCAAGGAAAGCAGAGGCTGTTCAAACAAAAGACCGAGATTGAGGGACATACCCATCGACATAAAAAAAAGACCCAGCAGCAACCCCCGAAAAGGCTGTATTTCTGCCGAAACCTGGTGTCGGTAGGATGAATCCGCAATCAGCAGTCCTGCGACGAATGCGCCCATGGCCATGGAAAGGCCGACGCGTTCGGTTAGAATGGCGGTGCCAAGCACCAGCAAAACGGCAGAGGCGGTAAAAACCTCCGGTGCTCCGTAACGGGCCACCCGGTGTAAAATGGGATGGAGCAAATACCGTCCGCCCAAAATCACGAGGACAAGAATACCCAGGGCACGCGCTAAGGCAAGCGCGACTTCTTCTCCAATCGTCAACTCAGGCATGCTCAATAGAGAAACCAAGGCCAAAAGCGGGACAACGGCCAGATCTTGTAGCAAAAGCACGGAAAAGGCGGTCCGGCCATATTCGGAGTGCATTTTTTTTTGCTCTGCCAGCAACTGCAGCACAAAAGCCGTCGAAGAAAGCGCCATCACCGGGCCGATCAATATGGAGGCTGCCAGCGGCATGTCAAATAAAAAATAAGCAATAGTGGTAATTAAAAGCCCCGTTCCCAGGACTTGCAATGTCCCCAGACCAAAAACCAAACGTCGCATGAGCCACAGTCTTGAGGGTTTGAGTTCAATACCGATCACAAAAAGAAAGAGCACAACGCCGAGTTCGGCAAGGTGAGTGATTTCAGTAATGTTATCAATGAGACCCAAACCCGAAGGGCCAACAAGCACACCCGCGATCAGAAATCCGGGTACGGCTCCAAGACCCAAGGCCTGAAAAAAGGGGACTGCGATGACTGCGGCCGTGAGCATAATGATAATGTCTGTTAAATAGGCCGTATTCATTCTTTTTTAAACCCGTCTTGCTTTTACTGCAGAAAGTGTGAGGATACGCTGTTTCTTCGGTCTTCGTTTTGGTGAGGGTTTGTCCCTTGTTTTTGAAAGTGTCACACGGTCTTCGGGAAGAACGGTTTGTAAAAGACGCACAAGGGCAAGTCCGCTGCCTGTAATTTTGAAGTTGTTGCTGGTGATCACTTCTTTTAAGTTCTTTTTGCCGAACACAAGGGCTTCAAGGGTTTCCGCATTGGTCGTGACCTTAGCGATGGGATTTGTTGATTTTCCAGATGCGATTTCCATCCCTTCTTCATTGACATGGATGTAAAAAGCGAGATTATCAATCTGCCAGTCGCAGTAAATATCAATGGTCTTGGCTTTTTGAGGATTGAAGGCGGCTTTCATTGCGACCAGTCCCCACTCAGACCGGAATAAGTTATTGGACTGTTTTTTGTCAAGAAACTGTGATCCCCATTGCGTCAGTGCCAAAACAGGTTTTTCCAATTTCCGTCCCAAATCTGTTAATTGATAGACCTTTGAAATGTTTGGTGTGAGTTGGACAATCTGTTCGATAACCCCTGAGTTCATCAGTGACTTCAGTCTGTCTGCGAGCAAGTTGGTTCCCATGCCGGGAAGGTTTTCAAGCAGGGCTTTGTATCTTTTCGGGGCAATGAGAAGTTCACGTATAATCAAGAAAGTCCAACGCTGACCAATGATGTCGAGTCCCATTGCCAGAGGGCAATATTGCTGATAACTCCTTTTTTTCATTACCATAGGATTTTAAAGTCTTAGATGGGCTTAATTGGACTCACTATCTTTTTTTAAAGTTTAGTTGATCTATACTACATTGACAAATGTCATAGGAAAAATGAGCTGGAAGACGAAACTATATTTATTTAAAGCGACAGATTCTCAAATAGATGACACTTTAAAAAGTGTCTGAACATCAGCGTATTGATCTATGATCCCGAATTTTGTAAAAACAAATCTTCTGAATTCAGATGATTGGTGTTTGTCCATTTACAAGCGATGAAGAACGGCTGGGATATCTCCTTAATCTTTATGAAAAAATGATTCAAAATGAGGTAAAATAACCGCATGAGCTATAATTTTGAGTGGGACCTTGTGAAGGCGCTCAGCAATTTTAAAAAGCATCAGATCCGTTTTGAAGAAGCTGCGGAGGTGTTTCTTGATCCCTTGCATCTCTCCATCCCCGATGAAAAATATCGTGAGGAGGAAGAGCGATGGATTACTTTGGGAAATACAAAAAAACAAAAGTGTTGCCTGGTTGTCCATACCTTTATGATTGACCACAATGACCCGTCAACGATTCGTATTATTTCGGCAAGAATCGCCACACGACATGAACAGAAACAATATGAGGAGGCATGATGGAAAAAGAATATGATTTTTCAAAAGGAAAGCGGGGGCATTTTTTTTCCCCGGATGCAACTTTGAACATCCCCGTTTATTTGGATCAGGATGTGGAACGCTGGTTTGCAGAGAAGGCAAAAGCCAAAGGTGTGAACCTCCAGGACTTGGTGAATGAATTGTTGCGCAAAGATATTTCTTTAATTCAAGAAATAACGGGTAGAGGATAGAGATCTGAATACCCAAACTCCCTCATGTCCGTCACGCGCAAACCGAGCAAAATCCCGCAGCAGATCACATGGGCATGCGCGTACTTTTTAATATAACACCGTGGGTGAATCGGTCCTATTGACGGGGGAAGTGACGCAATAAACATCATGAGAAACAAGGAATCCTCTAGAACAGAACATGCAGATTATTCTAGGCCCCTTTCATCCCCAGCTTGAAGATGCTTTTATTGAAAAAATCAAAGCCTTCAAAAGACCTGACCCCTTAAAACCCCTCCTGATTCTTGTTCCCTCCGATTCACTGCGTCGTTATTTGATGCGAATCTTGACCCTTAAACACGGGCTGAGTCTCATCAATGTCTCTCTGATGAACTTCAATCAACTTTCAAAGACACTTTATGAAGCGGTCGCGCCTGCGGCAGATCTAAGATTACACGATAACCTGTTTTTTGAAGAAATGCTGTATCTCCTACTCCAGAAATCCGGTCGTGACTTTTCAGAATTATGTGTGTCTGAGGGCGGTGTTGATGCACTTTGGCAAACGCTGCATGATTTAAAAGAAGGTTTGCTCGATCCTGATATCGCCATACAAGCCTTGAAAGAAGGACATTTTGGTCCATGGGCGATGCGGGGCGGCTTGCCTCGACTTTTTAAGCTTTATCGGGAATTAACGAAAATCTGCGAAAAACAACAGATTTTTGATTATGGCGAAATTGCACGTCGTGCAAAGGATGCCGTCTCAAATTCCGACTTTTTAAAGTCTTTTGATGCGATTTTTTGTTATGGGTTTTATGATTTGACCCAGGTTTTGATTGATCTGGTGCATGAGATCGCTAAATCTTACCCCACGACGCTTTTTTTTCCACTGGTGCCGGGCGCATCCGGCTGGGGGTTTTCCGAGCGTTTTTTTGACCGCCATCTCGCAGGTTTTGCGCCTTCAAAGGCTCAAATTATTGATCTAACAAAAAAAACAAAAAACGATTTTTTCTTTCCTCAGGCCCTGTTTTTTGAAAAAAACAAGGCCACAGCAGATGTTTTACCTATGCCAAAAAAGGCCGATTGTCGGCTTATCTCTTGTTACGACATTCACGACGAAGTGCTCACGGTCGCAAAAGAAATTGTGCGACTCACTTCTGATGAAACCCTGGGCTTTGATGAGATCGGTGTTGTTACGCGAGACTTAGAACCTTATTTAAGTTCTGTTCAAAGCATTTTTAAAAAACATGCCATCCCCATTGCAAGCAATGCTGAAGTGTCCTTGATGCAGTACCCGCTGGCAAAGTCCGTTTTTTTGATGACAGGCCTGTTTCTTCAGGATTTCCCCCGAGCGGCCTCTATTGATCTCATGACAGCGCCTTTTTTTGACCGGGCTGCGTGTTGCAAAACAGGATCATTGATTAAGCCCGATGATTGGGATTTTTTGAGCCGAAAAGCCAAAATTACCTCAGGCTGGCAGGCTTGGCAAAAATTAATGCCTTCCGGTCAAGAGGCCACGGGTGATCTTCCCGATCAGAACGCGCTGCTTTTGGCTACTTTTTCAAGCTTGTATCAGGATTTAAGTGCATTGCCGAGCGCGGGTTCGTGGTCTGAATACGCAATATTGTGGCAGAACCTACTTGAAAAATATTTAGGGTTTGTCCCGCTGGATGAACTGAAAGAAACAGACGAGGACTTGCTTTCCAATACAGAACGGGTTATCAGCGCCATTTCAAAAGGATTAGAACGCCTTGCATCACTCGGGAAAATCTCAGGGAAAGTCTTGCGGGACGATTTTATTACCGCGTTTCAACGCGGTTTGAAAAAGGCAACAATTCCCTTTGCCTCCCATAATATTGCGGGGGTGTCACTGATGAATATCATGCAGGCGCGTGGGATTTCTTTTCGGGTGCTTTTTGTCTTAGGCATGAACGAAGGCCGTTTTCCGCGGACGATTCGGGAAGACCCCTTTTTAGTCGATCACCAGCGACGGGTATTGGAAACGGTATTGGGTTACAAAGTAGGAGAGAAACTCGCGGGTTACGACGAAGAAAAGCTGCTTTTTACTTTATCCATTGGAAGTGCAGTCGATTTTTGTTATGCCCTTTATCATCGTACGGATGGTTTGGGCGGGCAACGTGCCCCGTCCTGGTATTTGGGTGAACTGAAACAGGTTTTCCAAATAGAAAATGAAACGCTTATTCCCCGCGATTTCATTGCAAGACAGCTTATTTCACCCTTTGATCAAGCAGAATCCCTGCTACCCGAGGAGTGGGCGATTGATTTGAGTCTTCGTGGAGCAGACTGTGGGCCCCTAGTCAGTCAACTGCCTTTTTCTAAAGCCTCCTACCTTCGCGGGAAAAAGGCTTTGATCGCATTAGAGCAGGAAGCGCCTTTGTCTGCCTTTGATGGGCTTATTTCCGAAAATCTAAGCCATTGGGAAGATTTGTTGGCACGCGGTATTTCACCCACAGCCCTTGAACGTTATGCTTTATGTCCTTTCCAATATTATGGAAAAACCCTGCTCAAACTCAGCACCGAAGAAGACCCTGAAGATGGGATTTTGCCCAAAACAAATGCTATCGGGACACTTTGCCATGAAATCCTCAAGGTGTTTTACGAAGGGCTCCAGTCTGAAGACGATTTTAATACGGCCTTAAAAAACGATTGTTTCCTGCCCCGTCTCGAAGAAATCAGCAATCATCTTTTTGAAGCCTATGGTTCTGAAAATCCTTTGTTTTATCCACTGCATTGGGAGATGCAACAAACAACAATTCTGACGATGTTAAATGAAGTGATCAAAAAAGATATGCTTACCTTGGCTGAATCAGGTGATCGACCCGCTGCTTTTGAAGTGGATTGTCGCCAAACAATAGAAGCGGAATGGCCTGAATTTCGTGGAAGAATTGACCGCATTGATTTTAATGCGGAAACAGGCAAGGCCCGTGTTGTGGATTATAAAATCACTTTTCGCAAATCACCCCTTCCCCTTGAAAAAAATTTGCTGACTTCGGCGCTCAGAGGTAAAAAGCTTCAAGCCCCCATTTATTTGCGGTTCTCACAAATTTTTTCCGAGGCGAAAACGGGCAATGAAAATGGAGAAACAGCGTCCGTTTTTTATCATCTTGCCCCAAACTGGCCCGATGGGCCGCTTGTGATTTCGGAATTTCCGGCATCGGGCTGGCAAGGGGAATACGGGGACATTCTTAAACAAAGCATTTCTACCTTGCTTCAGGGTATCGAAAAAGGACGATTTTTTATGAAACCAGGCGAGCATTGCGATTTTTGTGAGGTGCGTGCCCTCTGCCGCTTAAATCACCTGCCCTCAATTAAACGTTTACAGGGCGATATTTTCTGGCAGGAACAGCAAGTGATTCAAAAGTTAAAACCCCCAAAATCTTCCTCGAAAAAAAAGAAAGGTTATGGCACTTGAAAATCACGCCAAAAGATCAAGCCGATCGTATTCGTGCAGCAAGGACTTTTGATCAGAATATCGTTGTGACCGCCGGAGCCGGTACGGGCAAAACAACCTTGCTGATTCAACGCCTCCTGCATCTTTTGATGCGGGGCACAGCGGCCATTCCCATTACCGCTGTCATTGCCCTGACGTTTACAAATAAATCCGCCAACGAAATGAAAATTCGATTACGGGAGGCCTTAGAAGATGCAATGGCGGATGAAGGGACTTCAGAGACCGTCGTCGATCTCATGAATCTGTATGGCCTCTGCAAATCAGATCTTGATACGCGTGCCACCGCAGCCTTACAGGACTTAGAGCGTAGCGAGATTGGAACCATCCATCATTTTGCGACAACGCTCTTGCGTCTTTACCCGATAGAAGCGGATGTCGATCCTAAGTTTCGCATTGATGAGGGCGGTGACTTTTTTCAGCTTTTATTTGAGTCGTCCTGGCGCACTTGGCTAAGGTCGGAATTGTCCGTAGATGCTGCGCGAAAAGATTGTTGGGAAAGTGTGCTTGAGCAGTCTTCATTAAAAGAACTTGAAACCCTTGCTCGATCTTTTGTTTCAGAACCACTCCATTTTTCAAATTTCCTCGAAAAAAAACAAGGGGATAAAATCCCGTTTTCCATTGTAGAATGGCTCAAATCACTTGAAAATACAGCGATTTTTTTACTTGAAATCCATCCGGAAGGCCGAAAAATAGAAACCTTGCTTTCTGCCGCCAGGACTTGTTTTTCTTCAATTATCAGTCAGGAAGTCGCTGCACTTTCGGAGTCAGAAACCCATTTATTACAAAATGGCAAAGCCAGTATCGTGAAGGGTTGGGATGCCGATGAATTTAAAACGGCCCAGAATCTCATCAAAATCGCCCAGCAAGTGCTGCAAGTTAATGAAACCCAAGTACAAGTGCTTTGCAAATTACTTAAACCCTTTGTGGCGCTTTTTCATGAAAAATCCCGTCAGGAGGCATGGGTTTCATTTGATGCCTTGTTGATAAAAGCACGGGATTTATTGCGTGACCATCCGTCTGTCCGTGAGGACTTAAAGCAGCGTTTTAGGGCGATTCTCATTGATGAATTTCAGGATACGGATCCGGTGCAATACGAAATATTGCTTTATCTGGCAGAAGATAAGGGACAAATCGCCTCAAACTGGCAAAAGGTGAAACTTGCGCCAGGAAAACTGTTTGTGGTCGGTGATCCCAAACAATCCATTTATGGTTTTCGACGGGCAGATATTGAAGCCTATCATGCCGTGCGGGCCTTGATTTTTGAACAAGGGGGTTTGCACTGCACACTGAGCACTAATTTTAGAAGTCACAATCTTATTCTGGATGTGGTCAATGGTGTTTTTGAGAAAGTGATGATTCAAAAAGCGGGGATTCAGCCCGAATACATTGCGATTCATGCCCCGAATTTGAATCCCCAAATGGAAAACAGTGTTTTAAAATTCAGAGCCGTTTCTCTTCGTTTGATTCGAAACAAACAAGAGAAATGGACTGCCGAAACTGCAAAACAAATGGAGGGAGAGGCGATTGCCCTATGGCTGTCGCAAGAAGTGCTGGGAAAAGCCCTTATCCCGGGTGAAGCGGGTGAACCACGTGCTGTAAAAAAAGGAGATGTGGCAATCTTAATGCGCACGCTTACGGGGGTGCAGCATATCTTGCAGCCGCTCCGTCATTTGGGGATCGCCTATTGGGTGGAAGGCGAAAAACATTTTTATCGGAAACAAGTGGTGATTGATGCGGTAAACCTACTGCGTGTTGTTGCAGATGTAAATGACAAAATAGCCCTCGTCGCGGTCCTGCGCTCGCCCGTGGGAGGATTTGATGACAACGTAATTTATAAACTTGAAAAAAAGGGACTTTTAAATTATGGCCGTTCATCAGAGGTGCTCGATGCGTCCGTTTCCCCCTTATATGCCCTGTTTTCTCGTTTGCACGACCTTGCCGCACAACGCCCCGTGGCGGAGGCCATAAACATTATTTTTGATGAATGTGCCATTCGACTCTTTGCGGCGGCCTCAAACGATGGGGCGCAGGCCCTCGCCAATCTCGAAAAAATTGAAGAAGAGGCAAAGGTACACTCAAAAGATGCGACCATGACTTTTAAGGCTGTGGTAAGCGTTTTGCAAAAGGCGGTTGCGGCAGAAGAAGAGGCCGCGGAAAGCTCACTTGCTGAAGCGGGTATTGATGCGGTCAAGGTTTTCAGTATTCACAAAGCAAAAGGACTTGAGTTTCCCCTTGTGATTTTAGCGGGCGCTCATGCTGGAGCAAATCCGAGGGAGCGCGCATCTGCAAGTCTAAGGCATGATTGGTCCAGTGATTTGACCGGGCTTCGTTTGGGTGAAATCAGAGACCTCAATTCCATCTTTCTTAAAGAAAAAGTCCGTTTGCGGGAAATTGAAGAAGAAAAGCGGCTTTTATATGTTGCCATGACCCGTGCCCGTGAACATTTGATGATTTCCGCTGCACCGAATGAAAAAATTCAGAGCGGAAGTTTTCTGTCTCATATTGAAACCGCGTTGGGGGAAACATTATCGAACCGAGTGAATGAAACGGGTTTTAAGAAGATCTCGATTGGGCAGGGTCTGATTGCCTCAAGGGTCTTGTCTGATCTGAAATTTGAGGGTGTCGCGCAAGTGAGCGAAGGTCGTCCTACAGCTCAAGTTGATACTGCAGCATTGGCTCAAAAATGGAAAAAACGATTTACTGTTTATGATGCGCTTCAAAACAAAAGGGTTTTTATTTCTCCGACCCAACTCAAAAGTACGGATGAAGTTGCATTTAGACGAGTGCCGATAAAAAAGAAAATGCATTCTCAAACACCCATGGCGGATAGCGCAAAACTGGGACAACTGGCGCATCGGTTTTTAGAAGGCTGGGATTTTTCATCTGATCTCAAAAACTACAAAGAAGCCCTCGTTTCTTTTTTGAATCAACAAAAACTTGTGAATAAAGGCATCACACAAGAAGTCCTTTTTGAGCAGATGCATGCGATTTTTAAGGTGTTCTTTTTTTCTCCGGCTTATGAGGCATTGACCCGAGTCAAAATTATCGGTCGAGAAGTGCCTTTTATCATGCCCTGGAAAGGACAGGTCATGCGGGGTGAAATTGATTTGATTTATGAAGAAAAAGGAGCGCTTTATATCGCAGACTACAAAACGGATCGTATTAAAAAAACGGAGATTCAAGAAGCCGCAAAAAAATATCATCACCAAGGCCAGATTTATCCCGAAGCCCTGCGCCGTTCACTCAAAAGAGAGGTGATGGGAATGAAAGTGATTTTTTTGCGATTGGGTCTTTCTGTACAAGCAAGTCCTGATTAAATATTTGAATCTGAGAGGAAAATTCGTTAGAATTCTCTTTAAGTATTAAAGGCGATTTCTCTGTTTTATGGAAATTCTATGACTTCAAAACCGACCTACGGGGACTTAGAACGTAAAGTTGAAGATTTAGAGCAGCTTCTTCTGAAAAATGAGGAACGGACAAGCCTTGCGCATCAGGCCGCAAACATGGGGACTTGGGAGTGGGATATCCATTCGGGCGGACTTTTTTGGTCCAAACAAATCTATCCCATTTTTGGTGTGACACCCGGAGAATCAGAAATGACCTATGAGTCCTTTCTCACCTGTATTCCGCAAGAGGATCGTCCTCATGTCGAGGCTTCGGTCCATGCGGCTGTCTATGAAGGAAAACCCTATGATATTGAACATGCCGTCCGACACCCTGATGGAACCTTGCGGTGGGTATCCGAGCGTGGGAATGTTTTTCGGGATAATGCGGGGAATCCAATCCGGATGTTGGGGGTTGTGCAGGATCTGACCGAACAAAAATATTTGCGTGAGAAGCATAAAACTTTGAGCGGTATCATGCCGATTTGCTCAAATTGTAAACAGATACGGGACGCCCAGGGTGCTTGGCATCAAATCGAGACTTATATTCGAGACCATTCTGCCGCTAAATTCAGTCACAGCATTTGTCCTGACTGTGCAAATAGACTTTATCCTGATTATGACTTGAATCTCTGAGAAAACACGGATTCAAGAAGGTTCCTAAGGCAAACACATTCCCGCACCTGATTTTCCGGCAAGATAAAGATCGTTGACCTCCGATACCGTCAGGGCACGTGCGTAAATTGAAATCTCATCTGCGGAAAAGGGCGTGTCCCCAAAAACCTCAATGGGCTCGGAGGAGACACTTTTGAGGTTTCCACTATAGGGGAATGTCCCTCTCAGTATTCCATCAACATATAACCTCACCGAGGTGCCATCATAGGTCATGGCAAAATGATGAAATTCCTCATCCACATCAATGATAATATTGGTCACCTGATTATGGACCCGAAACCCTGAGGCATTTGTGAGGATATACTCCAACTGCCACTGATTTTGAGGGAGTGTCCGGGATGGATTACTGGCCAAAGGCCCGGATTCAAATAAAATGAGGTAAGACTGGCTATTCGGAAAGGTTCTCTTGCCAATAACCCCTGTAAAGGTTTGTGCCGTTGTGGGGTTATTTTCAAGCTTGACCCAAGCCTCAATGCTCACCTGATTTCCGACAATATCAAGAGGACCGTCACCAGGGGCCAACATGGCGTCATTGGGCACAAATCGCCGGGCATTTAATACTCGCCCATTGACACTGCTTGTTCCTGAAAACACGCCATCTTTTCCGTTAATGACATCTATCGTCGTAGTCCCCGATAGTTCGTCCAAGGGCCACCAACTGACTGCCCCGAAAGGTTGTTGTCCACAGGGCGGAATGACGACGTTTCCAACCATCGTAATCCCATCTCTTACCGGGGCGACCGCAATGGACTCTCCTTGAATGACCCTCCCCTCTGGAACATTAAACGTCCCGACAACAACGATCTCACCTTGGACCGTCGGCACATCAGCAATAGAGAATGATCCATTCAGACCAGATACACTTGAGCGATTTCCAGTCGTCGTGACTGGAACCCCGGATAAGGGGTTTTGGTTTTCGTCTACAACATTCCCGATGACGGTTGTTCCAGGATCCGGGATGACACTCAGTTGAACCTCCGTTGCAAAACCGAGATTCCCCCCAAAATCAAAAGCAGAGGCCCCAAAAGTGATATTTGTTGTTCCCACTGGAATGTTGAAAACAAACGCATATGGGGCAATGACATCTGTAGACACCACAGCGCCATCTATCCTGAAATTGACTGCAGCAATGCCGACATCATCTATGACATTGACCTTAATCACTTGTGCTGCTCCCGCGATGAGGGTATCGCCCAGTGAGGGAGATGAAATATTAACAATGGGAGGAATCCCTTCTTTGTCTTCAATGGCAAGGTATTGTGCAATAAAAAGCCGCGTATCGCCATCGGATCTAAAATCATCGGCGATAAAAGGTTTTACTTCAGTCACATAAACGAACTCTCGTGTCACCGCAATTCCGGTGCCGCCATAGTTTCCTGTGGGGGTCGAAAAGAGTGTGTCGATTATAAGTGGGTTAGAGGGATCATCGATATTCACAATCGGTGTCGATGCAATAAAAAGGTTGTCGGCAAAGAGGGCAAACGAGCCTGAAACGCTGATATCACGCGGACCAATGCCGGATACGCCTGGGATTGAGGGTATGCCAGGACCTATCACGACAGGGTTTGTCACAATACTGAAATCCACCTTGATGCAAAGCGACATAGGCGAGCGTTCCTTTCACGACCAGGGTTTTTGCATCCGCTGGCATTCCCACGCTGCCCACAAGCAGCGGATTTCGTGCATCGCTTATGTCCACGACTTTCACTGCACTCGGATCGGGTACCCCAACGGCGACCAAGATATAATCCAGGGTTTCGGTGATGGCCAAACCTTTTGCTGTTCCCCCTGTCTCAATGATACTGAGGATGTTTGCAGTCAGGGGGTTGGCGATATCAATAATGACCAGTCCCGTCGCCCCGTCTGCGACATAGGCGCGGGTGGTGGATAAAACCAGTGCTCGCGCGACTCCGGGTGTATCTACAAACCCGGCTAAAACGGGAAGGGTCGGGTCGGAAATATCAATGATTTGAAGACCAGCCGTTCCATCTGCGAGATAGGCGAAATTCCCAGTAACTTTGACATCAATGGCAATGCCGGGCGTATCCAGAGCACCGACAATAAGGGGGTTGAGGCGATCACGAATATCCACGATCTGTAACCCAGCAGAGCCTGCAGCAACATAAGCATAATCCTGGGCCACATCAACGTTATTGGCATAACCCGGCATATTGATCGTCGAGAGGGCGGTGGGTGCAAAAGAAGCAATCGCACCGACTGCACTGGCCGTAAATCCATTATTATTCACCGTGATCGTACAAGCGCCCTCAGCACCTGAAAAGACTTCACCCGGGCTTGCCCCAAAACTGCAAATGCTCAGATCACTGGAACTGTAATTGCTTCCACGCTGGGTCGCGGTCAAGTCAATGGTTGTACCATCAATCAAATTCCCGGTGACGGCCAATTGCATTGAGGCCTCTCCAATGAGGGTATTGAAAGTGAGCGTGAAACTGCTTGGGTTTACTGCAATCGTACTTAAGGCCTGGGCCAAATTAAAGCTTGTGTTATCTGTGGGGTCGCTCCCGGTCTGTACTTCCAAAGCATCCTGGACACCGTCCCCATCGGTGTCGGCCAATAGTGGGTTGGTGATAAAGCCATCTGTTCCCAAATTGACTTCTTCGCCATCTTGAATGCCATCCCCATCGGTATCAGGATCCCGGGGGTTTGTGCCAAAATCGATCAGCTCTTCTTTATTGCTCAGTCCGTCTTTATCCGGGTCTTCCAGTCCATCAATCGTATTGTTGGGATCAAGTCCATTGAACAATTCAATGTCGTCCGGAATGCCGTCTCCGTCTGTATCCACGGAAAGAATGACTTGGAGACGGGTCATGCCCAGCACGCCATCGTTTGTCGCGGAAATCATCACCGTCCCGCTGGACGCTGCCGTCACAAGTCCATCGGCACTTACGGTGGCGATTAAGGGATTGCTGCTGTTGTAACTTGTGCCGCTACTGCCCAAACGAAGATCTTTTGAGCTTCCATCTGCGTATTCCCCTGTTACCGTTAAAATAATGATGGCACCCACGTTTGTCAGGCTGGTCAGTGGAGACGTGACCGTAAGCGATTTTGGAATCGGGTCAACGACCCCCAGCGGAATATCCCCAACGACAATTACGCCATTGGCGGGCACGTTAAAAAATGCGGACTGACCGGAGATCGTTTGACCGTTCTGCACACAGGTGGCGCGGGCACGTACCTGGCCGAAATTTGCGGGGGCGGGATGGCGTAGCTGCCATAGGGTTTAACCTGGGCGGTGCGATTGAGCACACTGACAACACAGTTTTCATCCAAGGTCGTTTGGGCTTTGGCAAAGGGAAGTGCAAAGAACAGCATCATGCCAGTTAGAAAAACTGCTGTGTTTTTTATCCCCATTTTAACCTCGTTTTTAATATTTTATTGACTTGTTAATGTCTCAGAAGCCATTCTTTTTAATGGCTGCGTTGATCAATTTTCTAAAGGTAAGAATGTCTGGGATGCCATCAATTTTTTTCCCGTTGAGCAAAAGTGTGGGCACACCGCGGATATCATTTTGCAAACCTGCGGCCCTATCCTGCTTCAGAACTTTTTCAAAAGCTTTTTCTTCTAGTGCAAGGGCAAAAGCACTTTCATCCAGTTTGAGCTGACGCGCATAGGCCATGAGTTGTGGTTTTTTTTGTGTGCTTCTTTTGCCTAAAATTAAGGTTTGCATCTCCCAGTATTGGCCTTGTACGCCTGCGGCGAGGGCCGCTTGATGCAACAAGGGGGCATTGACATGGAAGGATTGCGGGAAATGCCGAATGCTGATACGCACTTCATCGGCATAAAGCGGTTGAATGGCTCTTAAGAGGTTCAGAGTTTTTGCCGATAAAGGACTGCTCAGGTCGATAAAGGCCTCGACCTGTACCAGGGCTTTGTCTGAGCCTAAAGCGGACAGATCCGAAGGCGGCGATAAAACAAATGCAGCGGCGGTCATGGAGGGCGAGCCCGAGCCTAGCTCTTTTTCTATAATGGATATAAAATCAGAGACCGGACGCGCGCCGGAAAGCCGCTGTCCATTTACAAAAAAGGCGGGAGTGCCACTCACGCCCAGTTGTCGGCCTTCTTGCAAATCTTGTTGTATGATCGTTTTAAAACGTCCGCTGTCCATATCGGCCGTAACTTTTTCTAGATCCAGACCCAAGGTTTTGGCATGTTTGATGAGGTGTTCGCGTTTCATTGTTTTTTGTTGCAAAAAAATTCGGTCATGCATTTCCCAGAATTTCCCCTGTTCTCCTGCGGCCAGGGCCGCTTCATGGGCTAAGGGGGCATCGGCATGAAAAGGCAGGGGAAAGTGTTTGAAGACCCAACGCACTTTACCGGGGTATTTAAGCATAACTTTTTCAAGTGTGGGTAAAACACGATTGCAAAAGGGACATTGAAAATCGGAGAATTCGACGATTTCTATCGGGGCATCCAGTGGTCCTTTGACGAAGGCCCCTTGTGTATTAACTTTGACAACACGGGGTAATTGGGAAGGGAGATTGGGTCTTGCCTGGGCAATAAGCGGCGGCGGGGTCAAACCCAGTGCGACATCTATAATTTGTTTGAAATCTTGTACTGAACGCGCACCCACTAGTTTTTTCCCGTTGATAAAAAAGGTGGGGGCGTTTGTTACGCCAAAACCTTTGGCTTCCTCTAGGTCATTGAGCACTTTATTTCTGTAACGATGGGACTCAAGGGCCTGTGAAAAAAGGCCGACGTCAAGCTTCAAGTCTTTTGCGTAATCGACGAGCACCGCTTCGGTCATTTCTCCTTTGTGAGAAGACAAGCGGCTTTGCATTTCTTGAAACTGCCCCTGGGCCGCTGCGACTAACACGGCTTCATGGCCCATGACGGCATTCAAACGAAGTGGTGAGGGATAGTGTTTATAAACGATCTGGATTTCATCGGGATAGGCTGCCATGACCTGATTTAAGACGATGTTGGTTTTTGCGCAGGGGACGCAGGGAAAATCGGTATAGGCGATGATGGTTACAGTGGCATGATCGGAGCCCTTGGTTAAACTGAGAAGAGGTCGTGCTTGAGGGGCAGCAACAGAAGGACTTGCTGTGGGCAATGGTTTAGTCTTTCGCTGCGCTTTTTTTACAGGCTCCGGATTCGTGATTTGGCCCGACTGACTCACTTTTTCGTCCTTGGAGCCGACCCCGGAGATGTCGCAGCTCTCACCTTCGGCATGAGCGAGTATCGAAGTTGAGAAATAAGTAAAACAAAACGATACAACAAGCGACATAGTAAGAAAATTCAGTTTTGTTTTTTTTGATACCATATTAATCCTAAAACAAAAGCTCTAGACAATCAGTCTTGGTTATTATAGACCTCCCAAAAAAATCCAGATTTTAGGTTTTCAAATGTACTTCCCATTTCGCCAAATTTACACTGAAGCACCATTTCCCTTTAGCGAAATTATTTTGGTTTTGCTTTCCGAAGCGCCCGACGCGCAGAGCGCCGAATCCCTTCCTTTCTAGTTTCATCTTCTGCTACTGCTTCAAGATATTTGATTGCATTTCGAGACCCTATGCTTCCAAGAGCAGCTATGGCCTCCTGCTCTTTCCAAAACCCGCGATCAACAATTTTTACAAGATAGGGAATAGCAATTGGGTCTTGTATGTTGCTCAGTATCCATGCAGCTTCCCTACCATCAGCAGGATTCAATCCAAGAGCAGTTTCGGAGAGTGCCTCAATGATCGTCTTTAGTTTGTCGTGATTTCTTTTTTGAACTTCAAGATGCATTGCCCCAAAGACCCGTGGAGTAATGCCCTCACTAAAAGCTGACATTTTCCCCGGATTTAATTCAGCCTCTATGATGTACTTTCCTGGTTGAGATATTTGATACCGTTCATTTAACAAAAGTTGGTGTATGTGAGTACTTGTTGGGCTCACTAAAATATTTCCACTTTGACCCGTGCCACCCAGGGGGTATTCGGGCACTCGAATCTTTAATCCATCTGGATGAATGATTGTGAAATTAAAATTGGCTTTGAAATCCTTTCCAAGATTGAGGTTAATTACCTCGGTCCCAACATTGAGTATGGTAAACGTAATCATAATTGGTTCATTTAAAGTAACGCTGGGGTGTTCCAGGGAAAAGGAATAGTCGACACTTCCATCTGCTTGGGCCGTAGCATTCCCTGTAAAGATCAAACAGAGGAAAAAGATAAGTTGTGTCACTAAAACCCCAATTTTCATGATTTCTCTCAATACTTCTTTACTTTTTAAGGTAGGGGATTCCACTCAGATGTAACTCCATTTTTTGTTACTGTAAATTTAAAAGTACCATCAACATTTTTTGAAATAGTTCGTTGAATTGATGTGACCCCCGGAAAAAATGTTTCCTCGTTATTATTTATGTCTGTGCACCACCATTTCCATTTTTGAGTAGATGTGATCGTAATGCTGTCACCTGCAGTGTCGTAGGGTTTGACGGGGTCGCCTGGGGGGACGTGGTTGTCTGTAGTTCCTCCGAACCCTGCAGGTCCCCACTTTTCAGTGGGGTTAATTAGGGCTTGCTGAAAGAGTCATAAGTTAATGATTTTAAAAAGGTTTATT
>CAYVHO010000022.1:0-36864 GCA_964451325.1 uncultured Nitrospira sp.
AAAATCCAGAAAAATTGCGGAGGGTCTGCCGAGCGAAGCTGCCCCGGGGGAAACCCTCCTGTATTCTTGATTTTGAGGGGATGTAGTGGCCCTCTTCTTTGCTCTTTAAAAATACTTAAAAAAGCTGGCTCCATATCTGAGCCAACCATCCAATCATTAATCTTCTCTTTCCTCCCCTGTTTATGAGAGGCGCACACGTCCTTCCATAAAACCGATTTAAAGCACTGGAGATCATTAGAACTGCAAGCGTGCCAAGGGTTTCAGAGGCACGCTTCTCCATATATTTCGAGCAAAGGTGCAGTCCATTCCCTCCCGCATTCAAGCGGCCTTAACGAAAGCTCGTGAGCGTCACGACCTCCAAAAACAGGAGGTAAAAATGAGACTGATAACACGATTTGAATTGGCAGCAAAAAATGAAAACGAGCTGTATGGTTTATTAAGAGAGGTTTTTAACGAACTTGCGAGAAGTGACGGTGATACGCACCAGCGCAGGAATGCGCTGGCTTCAATTGAGAATATTCAGAGAGAAATTGGTTTGCGGGGGCTGGGGCTTTGAATTCTTTTCCTGGGGATACTGTCAGAAAATTTAAAGAATGTTCAGTATTTTCAAAGTCCACTTCACCAACCCTTTCAACTCCTGCGGATCAATAGAGATGGATCGGTCAATTACCGTCATGTCCTCCCCATGATGAAAACCTTTTGTGTAGTCATTAATTCGATTCACACGTTCATGGTGACACCACGCCAAACCTTTCTCACCATCATCCCTGATTTTTCTGCATATTTCACCAAGCCAGCTTTCGCCTTGAAAATACACCGGATAGGTCGATTTAAAATAAGTCTCCAAAACAGTTCTAAGCTTCTGAACAACATCATACGGGTCACCTACATTTTCACGACAGAAGGCTAAAAGTTTTTGCTGCTCTGTTTCCGTCCTAGCTCTACACAATTCCTCAATGTCACACTCCATAATGACCGAACCGACTTCTTCACCCTGATTGTGGAATTTCAAGCTCTTGCGCTCTCCTGCATCGCACCTCTCCCAATAATCTTTCAAAAAATTTTCATCATGGGAAAGTAGAATCACCTGCTTCAGTTCACGACCTACTCGCCTGATTTCGAAAATGGTGTTTAGCTTTCGAAACCTGTCCTGAGACGTAAACGGATCATCAAAAACAGCGACCATATCTGCTTTATCAGGATCTTTTTCAAGCCCTACCAGAAAGCACGCCAGCGCTAGCGTGCTTCTGTCCCCTGCACTTAATGTATTTTTAAAACTAGGCTCTTCTTTCGGAGTATTCGCATTGCCAAGACCAATATTCTTACCATTGATACATATCTCATAGTTCGTTGACACTTGCCCCCCTGCAAAACTATGAGAGGTCTTTGTTACAGAAAATGTTGTGTTAAAATCATCTAAAAGCTCATTGATGCGCGCTTCAAACAGGGGCATGGTTTTATTCGTGTATGCCTCCAGACCCTCACGTGCGTTATCTTTTTTTCCTCTTTCAAGGACTAAGTCCTCTTGGAGCTGTTTATAGGCTTTACATCGCTGATCTATATCTGGGACATGCCGTTTTTTCACGGCCATTAGCGCATTCAGCTTACTCGTTTCAGACGCTACATCACTGTTACCAGCTTCGGCTTTAATTAGTGCAACAATCTTGTTCGTAACATCTACACCATCATTGTAAATCTTGATCGAAGCCGTCAGGTCACGAATGTACGTCTCTATTGCCTTTGCCAGATCATCGCTCACAGCGAGTGCTTCCAGCGGCGCTGCGAGTTTTCCGTCCAATAGCGACACCGCCGCATTCCGCACTGTTTCCAGCACGTCTTTTGTCCCGTCCGGTACAATCAAACTTTTCGCACCAATTCTCGAAAAATTTTTCCAAAATTCCAGCGCTGTTTTGTTTTTTTCGACAGAAAGATCGATTCCAGCAGATGTAGCCGTGCCGAATCTCTTCTTAAACATCTCCCGCAAATCCGAAATCTCAGTTTTCAGGCTTTTATATTCTTCACTGAATACGGCGCGGTAGGCTGCCACCTGCTCATTCCCTGTTATGTCTTGAGCACAATAAGGGCATTCCTCATCGGCAATATAGCCAGCACCTTCAACCAGCCAAGCACTCCCCACCTTACTCATGTTGTGTTTTGCAATATGGGATGCAATCTTTTCTTCTGCTCCTGCTTCAACTTCAGCCAGCGTTTTACCGAGAACATCAGAAACATTATTCGGCATTGCAGGCAGATCTATTTTTTCAAATCCCGTCTTAGCTTCTACTAATGCAGCTTGACGTACTCCCTCCAAGAGCTTTTGCTGTCCATCGATTTTTCTATCGATGTCATCTCTTTTTTCAAGTGTAAGGAAATCTGAAAAACTAGTCCCTTCCGGTATGTGTGGCTTAATTTCATTTCCTTTAACTGTGGCAAGCGCGGTTAGATTTTTTACGCTCTGCGTTAATTCTTTCTCTGATCGTGCTAACTCAACCCCTGCCTTGCCGATTATTACGCGATAAAGCCCCCGCCTTTGCCTAACATCAACCGCGTTACCTGCATAAATATTCTGTTCAATGAATGTATCGTCATAGACAGCGATTTTCGGAGCATCTCCGGCCCATAATTCGCCGTCAAAGCTCACATTATTCCCTTCACAGCGTATCTCAATCTTTGGGTTGTTATCCTGACCTAGTGTTTTTCTCCCCAAGACATAGCTGGGATCATTTTCAGACAGAGAACGCAGTACCGAACAAAAAGTGCTCTTTCCGTCACCGTTAGTGCCAAATATGACTGTGTTTTTTCTAAACTGTGTGTCGCCATTAGGAACGCAACTCTTGAGTTTTCCTGTATTTTCGATCTTTATGATTTTCTTCAGCATCTAAAAGAACCTAGCATTTTTCTTTTCTCGTTTCTCGTTCCCATGCTCCTGCGTGGGAATGCATACAACACCAAAATTTAAGCACGGTATGGGTTCCCACGCAGGAGCGTGGGAACCAGCCTCCGGCCAACGATCTCCAGGTTGTATTTGTAAACCATTTTCAGCCTACAGCAATACACCCAATTCAAACATCATTCAAATAAAAATACGCCATACCATCCAATTGTTCTTTTACTTTCTCCCATTGAGGCATAACTTGTTTCATCAGGCGATAAAAGCCCTCGGAATGGTTATGTTCTGCGATGTGACACAGTTCATGAAGCAGGACATAATCAATACAGTCTCGCGGGGCTTTTACCAGGTGAGGATTGAGCGTTAGTTGCCCTTTTGGGGAGCAACTGCCCCATTGTGTTTTCATTGAAAGCAACCTGATTGGCGGTGTTTCTTTTACCCAGAGCGTCTGAGAAATGACTTCATCTAATCTGCGCTCAAAAACATCTTTGGCGCGTTTTTTATACCATTCTAGCAATAAGGATTTTGTAACCTCCGGCTTAGCCTCTCGGCTTTTTACTTCGAGTACACCCCGTAACAGCTTTACTTCGGGAGTCGATTTATTGTCTACCCTGACCTTTAACAAATGTCTGCGGCCTAGATAGAAATGGCTTTCTTCGCTCACATAACGGCGAGGAAGAATCTTTTCGCGCTGTGTTTCAAAGTAGCGCATCTGCCGATAGACCCAACGTGCCCGTTTTTTTACTGCGCCGATAATTTCATCATGGGAAGCCATTGGCGGAGCAAGCGCCACCACGCGGCAATCTGGATGCACTTTGATCAATACTTTTGGCGTGTCCGTTCCTCTTGGCTCGATGACAAAGTGGATTGATACATCGCCATATTGCACAGTGCCTTCTTGTTTCATTGCCAGATTGTTCATGATCGATTCAGCCCTTCACGAACGATCTGAACAATTCTTTCGATCATTGTGTTGGCTTGCTTCATTCCTAAGCCTGTTTTTTTGCACTCGCCAAACATCATCGGAAGAAGATTTTTCCGAATTTCCGTTTCAATGTCATGCGGGTTAATCGAGTGTTCTGCGATGGCCTTGGTAATGATTTGATCTATTTGAAAAGACAGGCCGACCCATCTATCTGACATTGCGTCATCTATTGAGACAACATAAGCACCGATATGAATTTTTAATATTCCGAAATAGGCTTGTGCCTGTTTGTTATCTGCGAATCGATCGGGCAAATCATCGACTTCACGTTTTTCGACCTTTTCTTCAAATTCACTGAAAAGCATGTATTGTTTTGAGGGGTGGGCGAAGAGGGCTTCGGCTTCCTCTATTACCTGTTTTAGAAGCTTGGAGAACACCTCCTGCGCGTAAGGATCATCCCGCAAGCTCTGCTCTATCATGCGGGTAATACGTGTTTTTATGATGTCGGTTTCGTTTCGAGTTTTTTCTTCTGACCAATCTTTTACATCAGCAATCTTTCCCATTTTGCGAACTTCATAAACCCCTTCCGGCTCTCTCACTTCCACACCGACAACGTGTTTATCCATCAGCTTTTTTACTCTGGCGGCATAGTCATCATAAATGACGGTTTCGCCTGCATCTGACTTCGCAATCTGGCGAAGGGATGAATATTGTTTGACCGTTTCTTTATAGTGTTTCCGGTCTTTTTCGGTGAAGCTTTTATCTTCGTAGAAACTGGCAGATTGCAATGCCACCTTGAGGCAGCTCGCAAACGCACTCAAACGATCATAGAAGTCTTCACGGATTTTCAGGTTCACATCAAGCATCTCGCCATGCTCCCCACCATTAGCCGCAGGCGCTTCTTTCATCCGCGGGATAATGACTTGGCGAAGCTGCTCAATATCTTGTTTGTTTTTTACAGGTTTGAATATGGACAGAAGATCACTGCAAAGACGTGGGAGCTTTTTATACTCGGTGCTCATTTGTTGATAGAGGCCTGAAATATCATCAATATCAAAGCCGCCTTGAGTCCGGCTCGCCAAATCCTGATATTTGGCGATAGTGGTATCCAACTCAGCCAGAATACCGCGATAATCGATGAGCAAGCCAAACTTCTTTTTTTCGTGCAAACGGTTCACACGCGCGATGGCCTGAATTAAGTTATGTTCCTTCAGAGGCTTATCGATATAGAGCACGGTATTTCTCGGCTCATCAAAACCCGTCAGCAATTTATCAACGACAATTAAGATTTTGAGCTTATTATCTGCCTCAAATCGAGAGACTATATTTTTGGTGTATGACTTCTCATCTTGAGAGCCGACATTTTCTTTCCACCACTTCGCCACTTCTGGAATACTGGCCTCGTCAATATCCGTATTCCCTTCCCGCGTATCCGGCGCAGACATGACAATGGCGGATTCAAACAAACCCAGTTCATCCATGAATTGTTTGTACTTGATGGCGGACAACTTGCTATCACAGGCAATCTGGCCTTTCAGGCCTTCATCAATGTTCTTTACAAAATGATTGGCAATATCATAGGCAATCAGGCGAAGTCGGTCTTCCGATTGATAGAGAGGGCCTTTTTTTGCGAATTTTTTCTTCAGGTCGGTTTTCTGGTCTTCTGTCAGTCCTTCGGTAATACGGCCAAACCAGCGATCAATCGCCCTCTCATTCACATTGAGATCGGGGATACGCTCTTCGTATAACAAGGGCGTTACGGTTTTATCCTCTACCGCCCTTTGCATGGTATAGGCGTGAACAATCGGCCCAAACTTGCTGGTTGTCTTATCATCCTTTAAGAGCGGCGTCCCTGTGAATGCGACAAAAGCGGCATTGGGAAGTGCTTGGCGCATACGAATATAATTTTCCCCGCCTTGAGATCGGTGGCCCTCATCCACCAAAACAATGATGTCCGCGCTGGGGTTGTGGCATTCGGGCATTTTGGCGGCAATGGCAAACTTATTGATCAGGGTGAAAATGATGCGCTCATTGCCTTTGGATATTTGCTCGGCAAGCCGCCTTCCCGATGTTGCGATAGCGGCCTCTTTATCTTTTTTACTGGCAAGCTCTCCACCCCTGCTAAAAGTACGGCTCAACTGGCTTTCCAGATCAACACGATCTGTCACAACAACAAAACGGCATTGTTTCAAAGCCTCATGCAGGATCAGCGCTTTTGACAAAAATACCATGGTAAAAGACTTACCCGATCCCGTGGTATGCCAGATCACACCGCCCTGCCGTGCAGATTTGCTGTCTTTAGTGTTAATACGCTCAATCAGTCGCTTGATCCCGAAAACCTGAGGGTGACGGGCGGTGACTTTTCCGACCTTTTTATCGAACAGCACGTAGTATCGTGTCATTTCCAACAATCGCACCGGAGAAAGCATGCTCATCAACAGCCTGTCTTGATCGGTCACCGCAAGCGCTCCCCCGGCGATCAGGCTTTCATACCAAAGACGATCTTGTTTGTGGCGGTGTGCAAACAGCCTGTCTTTATCATCAGAATTTAAAACCTGATTTTTCAGCGTATAAAATTCAGCTTCGCTAATATCCTCTTCCCGCCAAGGGGCCCAAAAGGGCTTGGAGGTGCCTTGTGTGGCATATTTTCCATCCATGCCATTGATAGAAAAAAGAAGCTGCGTATAAGCAAATAAGTGGGGGATTTCATCATTGCGCTGATTACGGATATTTTGGGAGATGCCCTCATCAATCGTCGGGCCTTTTTTCGCATGTCCATCAGGGCGTTTTGCTTCGATGACAACCCAAGGCAAGCCATTCACAAAACAAACAATATCCGGCCTGCGGGATTCAATGGCATTGGTTCGTAATACGCTCAGTTCTTCAGTGAAATGAAAACGGTTATGATCGACATTCGCCCAATCGATGATTTGGATTGTTGGATAAACCTTCTTGCCATCAATAAACTCTCGCACGGATATGCCGTAGAGCAGGTGATTGTAGATTTTCTCATTGGCAACACTCAGGCCTTCATTCAAGGCAGGCGAAGAGAGTTCGGTGATGACATGATCAATCACATTTTCAGAAAAAGCCCGCGCTTGTCCTGCAAAGGTAAAACGGCGTTTGCGAAGTGCGTCCCGGAGCACATCACGCAGTACCACTTCACTGGTTTTATTTCTTCGTGCCGACAGGGCTTGCTTAGGTGATAAGAATGTCCAGCCAAGATTGTGCAGTAGTGTTAAGGCGGGGATTTTTGCGCTATATTCTTCTTGGAATTTGGGAAGCTGCTGTATCTTTGAATCACTCATAATGTCCTCAAGGCCTTACTAGTCTCTGCCGCCTCTCGCCCTCTCGCCTCTGGTTCCCACGCGGGAGCGTGGGAACCAGAAAAATTGCAGATCGATACAAGAAAAAAGTCGCAGTGAGGAGTATCCGACTCTTTTCATCACAATTGATATTAGGCACTGAAAACCTCCTTTTGAGGGTATTCACCCTCATCAATCTTCACCCGGCAGATGAGAAGCGTTAACGCTAAGATTTTGACTCTCGCCCTCTCGTTCCCATGCTCCGGCGTGGGAATGCATACTGTGCAACACATTGACAAGGGTATGGGTTCCCACGCGGGAGCGTGGGAACCAGAAGACCAGAAGAATCAGAAAGAAGTCTTGTTTCACTCATTCTCCACTCACCAAGTCCAATGTCTTTCGCAATGCCTCAATTTCCCCTTTGATTAAAATGTCCAGAAAATCACGATATTCATTTTGAGTCAGCGCTTTATCCAGCGCCTCATAATAGTTGAGGCGATCAGCCGCTTTGATGACAATGGGCAATAGGCCCGACTTCATCAAATCAAAATTCATCAACAAACGCGCGGTGCGGCCATTGCCGTCAACAAAAGGGTGAATCCCAACAAAATCGGTGTGCAAGCGTGCTGCACGCTCCAGAGGATGGCCGGAAAATGAGTGATACTCATTTAAGAGTCGCGACATCAGTTCGGGTAAAAACAAGTAGGCCGGTGGCCTATGTTCAGCACCGGAAATCACGACATTTTCTTTGCGATAAACACCGGCATTGGGCGAGTCGATATTTTTTAGTATGAGTTGGTGGATGGACTTGATGAGGTGTTCATTAAAAGGCTCATCATTTGCGACGACCGCTTCCACATAATCAATGGCTTCCTTGTGATTGATGACTTCAAAGTGCTCCCGCATGGACTTACCGCCAATGGTAATGCCTTCCAGCACCACTTTGGTCTCTTTTAGAGTGAGTGTATTGCCTTCAATGGCATTGGAGTTGTAAGTCCATTCCAGGACAAGCTGTTCGTGCAGGCTCTTGACGCTGTGCTCCGGCAATGGGCGCAAGTTGTTGAGTTTGGCGAGCAGTCGGTCCACTTCAGTAAACAGTTCTGGCATCAAACAGCCTCCTCTTCATCAATCGTCACCCGGCGTTTGCCGGTAAGCAGTTGTTGCATGAGGGCCTTTTTTTCTTGTTTCAGGCAATCGCGCTTTTGTTGAAGGGTTGTAATTTCTTGGTCGGCGGATGAGAGGACTGCGGCTATTTTTTGTTGTTCGGCTAAAGAGGGAAAACACCAATTTATCTTTGAAAAATTTGAATATTTAAGGTTCCACGTATCCGATACCAACCCCTGAGAGTTGCGATAGAAAATGTGAACAATTTCAGGTAATTTAAACAGATACGCAGCATACTTAGGAAACACTTGTTTTTGCGGAATCAAAATAGTGTATGCAGGGCTTACGATCCCTTCCTTATCAGAAAGGCCAGATACACCTTGCCACATACGCATTGTGTTATAGCCAATGTCATTAGGGTAGATGCGTTTATATTTAGATTTATCAGCATTCGAGGTGTTTTTTCTTCCAACATCAGCTCTGTCAATCACCCCTTGCCCAGATGTAATTGATAGTAACAATAGACCAGTATGGCTAGTATCTATTCGTTCCTTAAACAGTCTTCCAAGACCAAATTTTTCCCACTCTCCACTAAACCCCGGAAGGCGTAAGTTACCGGTGAGCAGTTGTTGCATGAGGGATTTTTTCTGTTGCTGGCTGTTGGCGAGCAGTTCTTCGGTGGTGGCGATAGCCTTATCCCATGTGGAGAGAATCAGGGCAATTTTCTTTTGTTCGGGGAGGGGGGGGACATTTACGGGAAAAGATTTAATGCTGTCGCTATCTAATCTTCCGGTACCATGCCCAGCAGTACTTACTAACTGTTTAATTAAATTCCTATTGCCAGCCAAAAGAAATGACAAGTATAACCCATCAATTCCTTTATCTTTGTTAGGGGTCAGAGCTTTTATATCTTGATTAAAAGAAACACATTTAGTCGCATATCCAACCGGAAAATCTTTTAACAAAGTCATTCCTCTAACTAAAATTAGAGTAGCCCCCACAGGTGCTTTTTTAGCGTTTTCAAACCCTTCATCTGTTAGCTTATCGATACTAGTATCTAAATAATGCCGCTTAAGGTCTTTACCTGATATCCATGGATGCACGCCCCCCCAATAATCTGAGTTCTTTTTACTGGGCGTACCTCCTGAAGAAAATTTTGCCAAGTCGCCAATTTGTGTCGCTATCCACCCATCAGGAAGCATAACCCAGCCCCTCTAAAAATCTCACCACAGTATCAACCCTCATTATTATCCTCTTTGGCAATCAATTGCTGCTGCACTAGATGGCGCTCTCGTTCCAACTCGAATTTCAGTTCTTTTATGCGGTTTCTGCTTAATTGTTTGGGCGGTATGCGTTCCCACGCAGGAGCGTGGGAACGAGACATTCATATCACGCTGTGCACCAGAGGTGATATCAAGCATCTCGTGCATCTTCACGAAATGGTCTTTGATCTGCTGTCCGCTAAGGTCGCAAGCTTTTCCCCTCGTTCCCATGCTCCTGCGTGGGAATGCATATCCGACTTCACCATTTTTCACAACACACCTCCAATAAACCAGGCAAGCCTGCATAGTTCCTCGCGCTAGAATAACGCCAATGTTCAGCTTTATCGACATAACCACGCTTTACCGGGTTTTGATGGATGTATTCGATTTTCTGCCGCATCATGGCTTCATTCTGTATCCACTCTGGATGCACACCTTCCTGCCAAAACTGATAAGCCCTATCATCCTTGTGTGCTTTTTTATAAAAGGCCAATTGCTCCAAGATTGTTTTGACCTTGTTTTCAGCAAGATAGTGAATCAAGCGTTTGGCAGTAAAAGATTTAAAACGGGCCATATCTCGATCAAGCTGAGGGCTTTGCACGATGAGGTGCAAGTGATTTTCGAGGATGACATAGGCATAAACGTTCAGCCCTTCCTTCATTAAATAGCGCAATGAATCCATCAATATTTCGACCGTATCTGGGCGTGTGAATACGGGAATCCAATGCAACACGGTGGCTGTAATGAAATGCGGCTGTTCAGCTTGAGTGATTTTATAGCGGCTTCTGCCCATTATTTAGCTCCGGTATGCGTTCCCACGCGGGAGCGTGGGAACGAGAAACGAGAAAAAAATTGAAACATCTGACCTTGACCATTTTGTCTGGTTGGACAAAATGGTCAGCTGATTCATCTTCATCCCTCATAACACAGCTCCTTCAGATTTCTATCCCGTTCATGAACCTTATTCAACAGCCTCTCCCTTATTCTCCTGTTCCTTTAAAAAGGCGATGGTTTTTTTATCAAAATCAGACTCTATCTTCTGAATTTTATTAAACTTTTCATATTCCGATATCGCTTTTTGTTCTGCCTCTTTGCGTGAAACTTTTCCATAGCCCTCCAATATTTTGTACTCATTGAATGCCAGAAATTTGTTTACACTTTCGGAAAAGCTTTCCATGGTAAAGCTGGTTCGCCGCTCAATAATGCCTTCGATATAATCAAAGAAGCTGGAAACAGCTCTCTCCAATTTTTTGATCTCGTCTTCTTGTAGATAGTTTTTGCCAATTGTTGTGTCAGATTTCAGAATACGGCCATCGGGTGAATTTTTGTATGCCTTAATCCCCATGAGAGGCTTGCTGGCATTGGCATGGTGATAGATCATTTCTGAGGCCGTTTGCCCTGTTATGGCGTAGTGAAACTTATCTTGTACATGGGCATAAAATTGCCGCGTTGTTTCTGATTTTCGGTCATAGTCAATGCTGCATTCAGCAAAAATGTCTGTAATTTGTTGGTAAATCCGCCGTTCGCTGGCACGGATAGAGCGAATACGCTCTAGTAGCTCTTTAAAATAGTCCTTACCAAAATAGCGCCCATTTTTCAGACGCTCATCATCCATGGCAAAACCCTTAATGATGTACTCTTTAAGCAAGCGAGTTGCCCAGATACGGAACTGGCTTGCCTGTGCTGAGTTGACCCGATAGCCAACGGATATAACAGCATCTAGGTTGTAGTATTCGATATTCCGGGTCACATTACGACGGCCTTCCTTTTGGACTGTTTCCAAAATGGAAATAGTTGCCGCCCGCTCTAATTCACCCTCTGAGTAAATATTATCCAGATGTTTTGAGACAGCAGGCACACCGACACTAAACAGTTCTGCCATGCGTTTTTGCGTTAGCCACAAGGTCTCATTGTTCAATAAAACCTCAACTTTGACCTCACTGTTGGGAGCGGTGTAGAGCAGGAAATCTGTAACCTCATCCTGTACACTTAATGAAGGATATCTATTTTTTGAGACTTCTTTACTCATAGCCAAGCTCCTTCAAGTAGCCATCCATTTCAATTTCCAGATCAGCTAGCTTAGATTTAAGCCCTTCTCGTTCTTTCCTCACCGCCATCAAATCAATTTCTGCTTCTTCTTCAAAGGTATCCACGTAGCGCGGAATATTGAGGTTGTAATCATTTTCCTGAATCTCTTCCAAGTTGGCCAGATAGGCGTATTTATCAATACTTTCACGTGATTTATAGCTTCCGACGATTTTATCTATATTCTCGGAGGTCAATAAATTTTGGTTTTTACCGGATTTGAATTCACGGCTGGCATCAATGAACAGGACTTTATTATCCGGTTTATCTTTTTTAAAGATCAAAATCGCAGCCGGAATCCCTGTGCCATAAAAGAGTTTTTCAGGCAGGCCGATCACGGCATCCAACAGGTTTTCATCGATCAATTTTGTGCGGATTTTTCCTTCTGAACTGCCACGGAACAAAACGCCATGCGGCACAACAACGCCCATGCGGCCAGTGATCGGCTTCATGGTTTCAATCATGTGCAAAATAAAGGCGTAGTCTCCTTTGGTTTTGGGCGGAATGCCACGGCGGAAACGTGCAAAAGGGTCAATATCGGCTTCGTCATGTCCCCATTTATCAAGGCTGAATGGCGGATTGGCGGTCACAATATCAAAATGCATCAAACCGCCATTTTGATCCAAAAGCTTGGGATTTCGGATGGTATCGCCCCATTCGATTTTGTGATTATCTTCCCCATGCAGGAACATATTCATCTTCGCCAGCGACCAAGTGGAGCCGATGGCTTCCTGCCCGTAGAGCGCATATTTTTTACTATTGAAACGCGCTTTAATCTTACGACCACATTTCATGAGCAAGGAACCCGAACCACAAGCCGGATCAGAGATGGTGTCGCCCACTTGCGGGTCTAAGAGTTCAGCAATCAGGTCGGAGACTTCGGGCGGCGTATAAAATTCCCCTGCTTTTTGTCCGCCCCCGGCAGCAAAAAGCTTGATGAGATATTCATAAGCATTACCAATCACATCAAGTGACCCAACGCGGCTGGGCGATAAGTTTAACTCCGCTTTGGCAAAATCTTCCAGCAAATGACGGAGGATGGTATTCTTTTGCTTTTCTTCACCCAATTTATCCGTATTAAAGCTGATGTCCTGAAACACAGACTTGGAAGAATCCCGAAGTTTGGTTCCGTTTGATTCTTCCAAGGCATGTAATGCCTGATCAATACGCTCACCATTGCCGGGTTCATGGCGTTTGTCATAGAGCGTATAAAAGCTCGAACCTTCGGGAAGCACAAAGCGTTCATTCTTCATCAAAGCCTCAATCAACTCAGGCTCATCACCATATTCTTCTTTATATCCATCGTAATGATCCTGCCAGACATCAGAGACGTATTTCAGGAATAGCATGGTTAAGATGAAGTCTTTATAAGTATCAGCGGTAACCGTCCCCCGGAATGTGTCACACGCAGCCCATAGCGTTTTATTGATGTCGTCTTGGCTTATTGTCGCATTCATATTTTTTCTTCCCGTAAGTTTAAAGTTTGATCAGCTATCACTTCTCTGGCAATGGCATTCATCAATTTATCCGCATTTTGAGCTAATTCAGCGTAGAGCCTTTTTTCTTCTAACAAGGTAAGGTGCAGCCTTACTATTTGTTTTTGTTTTTCAATGGACGGTATGGTAATAAGCGCTTTTTCCAGAACGGAGCGCCTAAGGCTTTTTGTGAAAGAACCCTCTGCGGCTCTATCGAAGTCGTTTTGCAGGGGTTTTTGATTGAGCTGCCAGACGAGAAAAGCAGGTAATAGAAATTGATTTTTAACGCGGAGGATGTAGAAATGAGGTGCAGCCACCACTTGCCCCTTAAGTTGATCGACGATAACGGCATAATTACGTGATCCTCGGGCAACAAAAAGAACATCCCCCTCTACAAGCCAGTTCGGCTCTTTTTTGCCAGCAAGCTCGGTTTCAAGAACAGCACCCCAACAAATGCCACTGTCGGCCGAAATGTTTTTCATCTGTACGACTCGAATATCGCTGCCCGGTTTCTGTGGGATTTTTTTTCTGAAAGGATGCCCGGTCGATATATTCGCAATTTCTGAGAGATTGACTCGCAAAATAATTATTCCTTCATTGTCAATGATGCATATTGCTATAAGAGTCCAAATCTCATTCAATGTCAAGACGAAATAGTGCATCATCGGCAAGGACGTTTAAATTGTGTTGTATGTAAGGACGCTTCTTGGGTCGTCAGTCACTGGCTGGCGAAACGGGGGGGGGGCTCGTCAGACCGCGCTATTGAATAATTCCTGGATCGAATCGTTAATGCAAGGTCTTCAAGTGTCATCAATGCATATGAAAAACGCATTCAAAAGCTAGAGATGGATAAAGCGATTTTTAGTGAAAAAATTGCGAAATGTGGCCGTCCGGTAAGAGACTTCGACGTAACAGCTCGAACGGTAAAAACGACCTTACCTTTCAAGGCCTTAGGGGGATTTCCTCCCCCAAAAGTAAAATGGTGCGCCCAGAGGGACTCGAACCCCCGACCGCTTGGTTCGAAGCCAAGTACTCTATCCAGCTGAGCTATGGGCGCACTGATGTAGAATAAGGTTTGTTAAAGGCATTTAAAGGACTTGGTCTGAGCCGTATTCTTATTATTGCGTTTCTGCCGACAGGCTATTACCCGCGAGGTTCACCTTGCCACCGTCGGTCACTTTCCCGGCGATTTGTCTCCGAGTTTGTGTCTGCGTCTGTTCTGCGATCACGGCTTTTTCTGCGTTCCCCGCCTGTATGTTCATGAATGAGGTTCTGAAATGTTTTGAGTTCGACCTGGTCAAGCAGTCGTTCGGGTTTTTCCGCAGCCAAGACCTCTTCAATTTCGGTGAACATGTCGGGAATATAGGCTTCCAGGTTGTAGACTTCCTGGTCTTTTTCGATCATTTTTGCTTCTAATGCAAGCAATGCTGAAGTTTTCTGATTGATTTTTCTGTCTGACATCGTCCCTCCTCAAATACATAGGTGTTAGGAGAAAATTAAGATAAATACGGGCATTGACTTAACGTGCATGATGGGGTGAGTGAAGGGGATCGAACCCTCAACCACTGGATCCACAAACCAGTGCTCTGCCATTGAGCTACACTCACCATCACTCGCTAAGTGCCCGTATTCTATCACGATCTTCCTGTGATTTGGAAGTCTAATTTTTATTTTTGCCCGCCTAATGATGGTATTTAAAAGAGATTTTATGCGATTTTTCAATCTCTTCTTCCATAAATTGTTTTAAACCCGTCAGACGCGTTATAATCCGCCTCCACTATTTTTAGGAGAGCAAAGAATGGATCAGTCCTTGGACATGTCGTCATTTTATATTGAAAAAGAACCCTTTTATCAGCCCGTTGGGGAGGAAGTTGCACTCTTCCAGGCCGCCTATGATTCAAAACGACCGCTCCTACTCAAAGGGCCGACGGGTTGCGGTAAAAGCCGTTTTGTCGCATATATGGCCCATAAACTTAAAAGACCGCTCATTACCGTGGCCTGTCACGAGGATCTAACCGCATCCGATTTAGTCGGCCGTTATCTCCTAAAAGGGGATGAAACAATTTGGTCGGATGGGCCACTTGCGCTTGCCGTCAAACAGGGGGCGATTTGTTATCTGGATGAAATTGTTGAAGCCCGAAAAGACACCACTGTTGTGATTCATCCTTTAACCGATGATCGTCGGATTCTTCCGATTGAAAAAAAGGCTGAAGTGATTCCTGCTGCCAATGAATTCATGATTGTTATTTCTTACAATCCAGGGTATCAATCTCTTTTAAAAGATCTCAAACAAAGTACACGACAACGATTTATCGCCGTTGAATTTAATTATCCCTCACGAGATCTTGAAATTGAGATCGTTGCCCACGAAGCAGAAATCGACCAAGACACGGCAGCACGCCTGGTTTCCATCGGCCAAAAAGTCCGCAATTTGAAAAATCACGGTCTTGAGGAAGGCATCAGTACAAGGCTTTTGATTTATGCCGGGCAATTGATTGGCAAAGGCATTCCCATTCACTTGGCCTGTCAGGCCACCATTGCCGACGCCCTGACGGATGATGCAGAAATGCGTCGCAGTCTTATGGAAATCATACAGAGTTTTTTTGAATGAGCACCTCCTCTCCATCCGACACCCTTCAAAACTTATTTGAAGGGATCCTCGACGAAGATGAAATTGAGGAGATTGTTGAGGCTTTTTCAGGGCTTGCGATTCAAAATCAAAACCCTGCGCTGAATATGGGGCTCATTCTTTCGGATTATTCCAAAAAATCTGCCATCGCCTACTTCCGTGTGCTTCCCGAAGTGCTTAAATCTATCGTCTCCGACGAATTAGGGTCTTGGGTGGGTATGGGTATAAAAATTAGCCAGAAAACCGCTGCCGCCGGCATTCGATTTTTTAAAGAAGCCCCCGGGCTTTTTGCCCAAATTCCATCGCGATCGCTGCGCGAGCGGTTTATCGCTTATGGGCAATCCCTTGCTGACGAAGACATCAATCTGGCGGTCGAGTATTATCGAAATGCCCCCCTGCTTTTGAAGGATAAAACCAGTTCAGAAGCCTCTTTTTCGCAATGGGTGGACATCGGTCGTGTACTGGGTCGTGAGGATTACACCTTAGCGATTGAGTATTTTCGCATCACGCCCAATCTGATGCCGCATTTACCCCTGTCTCTCATGCCACGATGGATCCAGGTGGGACGCAATTTGGCGACGGAAAAATTGTTACCGACCCTGCTCTACATGCGCCACAGTCCAGAGGTATTTTCGACGATTGTCGCCGAGTCCGAAAAAGCACAACTACTTGATTTGTGTTACGAGGTTTCCCTGCAAAACCCCCTGCTTGCGGTTGAGCTTTTTACCGAGTCTGCAAGTGTTTTTCGGCCTTTTTCTGCTTTGGGACTGCAAAGTCTTTTGCTCGAAAAAACGACCATATTGGCAAAATATGATGCGTCATTGGCCTGCCGTCTTTTTTTGAACGGGCCAAATGTGCTGAGTCTCATGGGGGATATTGCGCTTAAATTTCCGGAGTGGGTGGATGAAGGGATCGCTCTACTCAAAAAAGGCTCGTCTTCTGCTGAAGGTTTTTTTTCGCTCAAAGGGCGATCCGGACGGGATGCCATCACCCGGCTTCGGGGCGGGGTTTCGCTGGCGTCCATCTCAAAGACACTCAAGCTCTTTGCCGAAGCCCTTTCGGGGAAATCGCTTTCAATTAAGCCGACTTCAAAACTTGGCGAAGAAGACTCGGAAGAGACGACAGAAACAAATAGAGAGACCCGCCCGGACAACCCTTTTACCGATGGTGAAACGATCTATTTGCCACCGCATATTTGTTATTTTCCCGACGACAATCTCAATTTTGAATGGTACAAAGTCGCCACTGCTTTTCAAGCCGGTTATTTGGAATACAATACATTTTTTCCTCAAATGAACGAAACGGCGGATTTGATTCAATCCCTTCAAGAAAAATACAAAAAACGCGGCGGTTTTTCGAGTATTAGCTCCTTCTTCTCCCTCTTCCCCGAACCCAATCTAATAGAAAGGCTGTTTGAAATCGCCGAGGGTGCACGTGTTGAAGCAAGCCTGCGCCAAGAATATCCGGGGCTGCGAAAGGCCATGAATCGCATGCGGGTCTACGATTTGGATCGACGTCCATCGCTAGTGGGTTTGAGTCCGCGCGGTGTCGTGATGGAACTGCTGCTGCAAATTTCGATGGCCGGAAAAACAAAAGAAGAGATTCCCAATCCGCTTCAAAAAATTGTGTTTGATCTTTGTGAAATATTGGGTGCGGTGAATGATACGGCTTCAAGTGTGGCGATTTCCATGCAGGTCGCCACAAAAGCCTTTGATTATCTGTATGAAGGTGAAGAACATCCCGAAGACATGAGTGGTCCCATGGAGGCTTTTGAAGAAGAGGGCATTCGCACCGAAGGCAAGGGTGAAGATTCCGGCGAGCTTCGGGCTTCCACTCGGGGCATGCTTGATCCGCAAAAAGTCGAAGAAACCGCCGAGATCAAAAAACAATATACCGATGCCTTGATTGAAAAACTCAAAGCCGCCGGATTGGATCTTTCGAGTGATGCCGCCACTGCCGCACTTTCAAAATCGGTCGAACAAGGCGAGGTGAAATTACAAAGTCTGAAAGAGAGCGATCCTTCCGCCCAAGTTGAAGCAGTGGCTGAGCGTTTACAAGCCGAAGCGGGGGGCGAGGGCTCGGATTTAGGCAAACGCACATTTTATTACGATGAATGGCACTGCGAACAAGAGGAGTACCTGCCGCGTTGGTGCCGTGTTGTGGAGTCGACAATTGAAGCAGGTGAAAATGATTCAGTCGAAGCGATTTTAGGTGAATATCACGGCATGATCCATTCCATTACCTCCGCCTTTCAACTGCTTCGGCCCGAGGGTTTTAAACGCATCAAAGGCGCAAGAGACGGAGATGCCTTGGATTTGGATGCGCTCATGATTGCGCGTGTGGAGATGAAAGCCGGCATGAATCCTTCAGATCGCATTTATATTGCCCATCAAAAAAAGGAACGCAGTGTGGCCGTAGCCTTTTTATTGGATATGAGTGGATCGACCCAGCAGTTATTGCCTAATCGAGAAAAGAGTATTCTTCAGGTTGAAAAAGAAGCACTGGTGCTCATGTCAAAAGCTGTGCATGCCATTGGGGATAAATTTGCACTTTACGGGTTTTCGGGGCGTGGCAAAGATACCGTGGATTTTTCCATTATAAAAGATTTTGACGAGCCGTATCAGCATCGTGTTGATCAGCGCATCGGAGAAATTGAATCGGCCATTCAAAATCGAGATGGGGCCGCCATTCGTCACGCCACGTCAAAATTAGCCGCCCAGCCTTGCAAAACACGCATACTTATTTTGCTTAGCGACGGCAAACCTTTGGATGATCAGTATCGTGGTTCTTATGCCATCGCCGATACAAAAATGGCGCTTCGTGAAGCCAAACATCGTGGCATCTATCCCTATTGCATTACAGTGGATTCAAAAGGAGAAGAATATTTAAAAGGTATGTACGGGGATGTGGCCTACATGGTGATTGATCAAATTGAGACCTTGCCGCAGAGACTGCCAGGAATTTATAAACGACTTACGACTTAATGTTAAGGTGTTACCCCACTTAGGAAAAGGGGGAGATTTGAAATAAAGGCAAGAAATAAAGAATTAAGAAAGAAACAAACAGGAGAAAGTGCAATGCAGGAAATTCCTTTAAAAGGATGGCTTTGGAGTATGTTCAAAGAATACGTGCGTAAGATTCGGCGCACGGCATCAACGGGCGCACCGGAGGTGTCCGTCATGAAAGAAAAGTATCAAGAGATTTTTCCCAAAGCTTCCATCAAAATACTGGTTGAAGAAAAGGTGGGTATGATTGTTATTTTTAATGAACTGGAAGAACGACAGACCTCCGAATTGACAGAAATGCTCGATGAGCCGACGCTACTGGCCTATCTTGAAAAACATTACGGACGGGGAAAATACAAAATCAATCTCTACGACGGACTGACCTTTGTCGCAACACGTAATTTTAGGGTGAGGCTGGAAGAAGAAGCTGTAAAAGAAATTTGGCGGGACATTGTTGCAAAAAATAAAGCCAAAGAAGAAGCTGAAGCAGGCAGTCGATGGGGATGAAAAAACGACCCATGGTGGCCATTATCGGTCGTCCCAATGTGGGAAAATCGACCTTGTTTAATAAGATCTATGGCAAAAGAAAGGCCATCGTTCAGGATGAGCCGGGCATTACGCGGGATAGAAACGAGGCCCTTTGTGAGTATCGTGACCGTGAATTTATGCTGGTGGATACGGGTGGCATGTTGTCCGAGCCGGATGCCTCTTTTGCCGAAAGTGTGCAGATTCAATCCGAAAAAGCCATTGCCGAGGCCGATGTCGTGCTTTTCATGATGGATGGCCGAGAGGGTTTGACCCCCGTGGATCAAGCCGTTTGGAAAATTCTGCGAAACGCCCAAAAACCGGTTTACCACGTCATCAATAAAACCGAAGGCAAGGGCGATTTGCGTGTTGATGAGTTTTATAAATTGGGGGAAAGTCTGTATTTGATTTCCTCCGAACACAACCAAGGGCTTTCTGATTTATTGGATGTGCTCTATCCGCACTTTGCCCCGATTGCCGATGCGAAGCTGCAGGACGGGCCAACGGTGGTGCTCTTGGGTCGTCCCAATGTCGGAAAATCCACACTCATCAACGCCGTCCTAAAAGAAGAACGTCTCGTAACCAGTGCCATCGCAGGCACCACGCGAGATACAATCGACACCTGGGTGAAGCGCGACGGAAAACAGTTTCTTTTTATTGACACCGCGGGTATTCGCAAACGCGGCAAGGTCGTTTGGGGGGTCGAGCAATATAGCGTTTCTCGTGCAAAGAGTGCGATTAAACGCGCCGAAATCATTCTGCTGTTGGTGGATGGGGATGAAGGCGTGACCGAGCAGGATACCAAGCTTGCGGGTATGGTTTTTGAGGCTGGACGGGCCTTGATTTTGTTGATCAATAAATTAGATTTAGTGAATCAAAAAGAGGATGGACGTGCACAGATCGAACAGCAATTGGAATTTCGATTTCCTTATGTGACAGATCTGCCGATATTGTATATTTCCGCTTTGCAGCGAAAGGGCATCCCACGTCTTTTCAAAAAAATTGATGCCGTCAGCACGGGTTACAATAAGCGTGTGACGACAGGCGATCTCAACCGCTTTTTTGAAAAAATGCTCAGAAGCAATCCGCCCGGGATGTATAAAGGAAAAGTTCTTCATCTTTATTACATCACGCAAGTTGCGATACGCCCGCCCAGTTTTGTCATTTTCACCAATGCCCCCAAAGGCGTCTCGACAAACTACCAGCGCTACATCCAAAACAAACTGCGTTCCGCTTTTGGTTTTGAAGGCGCACCGATTAAAATTAAGTTGCGTTTGAGAAAATGAGTGGGGCGTTTGACAGGACAGAGACCTGAAGCGTATTGAGCATAGTTTTCTATTCAAAAACAAATGATATTTTCAAACACGTTAAAAACCTACGATGGATATAAAAAGCATTCAGAATCTGATTTTGAATATCTCAATAGGTCGAGGCGAGGTCACTCCAAGTGTATACGGGAGACATTAAATTCCTGGTTCGAACAATACCCTGATAACGAAAGACCAGATTTACTTTCTCGGATAAAGTCTTCTGATAACTATCAACATTCTTCGGCAACATTTGAGCTTTACATTCATGCGCTTTTAACTAAGCTTGGCTATGAAATTGAAGTTCACCCAAAAACCAATAATTCCAAAGCCTCTCGTCCAGACTTTCTTGTTTGTGACTCGAAAGGTTTTGAATTTTATGTTGAAGCTGTTCAATCAACAGGGATTAAACAGGACGAACGATCTGGAGAAAATAGGTTAAATGTTGTGCTTGACTGCATCAATAAAATCACCTCGCATGACTATTTTTTGAAAGTCAATTACAATGGTTTACCCCCGTCGTCACCTTCAAGCAAAAAACTTAGATCTGAGTTAGAGCGGTGGTTGAACAACCTTGATTATAAATCAGTTTGTGATGCTATTGATCGAGAAGGTTTTGAAAATCTCCCCAAATATACCTTTGTTCATGAGGGATGGAAGGCTAATTTTTCTGTAATCCCTCGTTCACCAGAACACAGAGCTGTTCCGCTAGAGAATATTATTGGTACGCTGACCCCAGGGGCGAAATGGTTGAATTCAGGGAAATATATTCGGAACACTCTTCTTAAAAAGGGGAGAGATTATGGTGAATTAGATCGCCCATTTCTCATTGCAATAAATGCAAACGGTACTGGTTCGGACAGAATTAGCGTTATGGAAGCCCTTTTTGGTAAGGAGCAATTCCTCTTCACCAGAGTAAGTGACACCAATGAACCCGAAATGAGAAGGGCTGAAAATGGTTTATGGTTTGGCCCAGAGGGTGTTCGGTATAAGAGAATTAGTGGTATTTTGATTGGTTCTGGCATATCCCCCTGGACTTTTGGTGTGAAGGGAATGACCTTGTATAAAAATCCTTGGGCGAATAGGGAATTGTCTGGGGCTATTTTCTCACTGCCATTTGCTGAGCCAAGTGAAAACAAGATGAAATGGCATACGGGGATACATCCGAAAGAAATTTTAAAATTACCTTCAGGTTATCCTGGAATTGAGTAGAGGAAGCAGTTGATAATTCACGGCCTGATCTCAGCCTTACTGTTCAACTCAGTTAGAGTCAATGTTTTTTAGTGCCCGTGTTCATCGTCATGAGACCCACAGGTGGTGCCGGAGATGGAGCAGATTTTGTCACCCTCTTCTGTTGTGAGGGTCATGATGTGTTTTCGCCAGTCTTCGAAATGATCCATTAGAAACTGATAGGATTTTGTATCTTCTGCGGGAAGGGCATGCCCTGGGGTGGCGCATTGCGTTAATTTAAAACGTGTTTTGAGCAGGGTGCTGATTTTTTCTTCGATTTCTGAAAGTGCCGCGTTTGTTTCTGAGAATTTTGTTTTGAGTGAAATGCCCATCCCTTTTAAAAAGGCCTCCAGGGCTAGGGGAGACAATAGCTGATCGGCCTGCATGTTTTTGTAATGTGTTTCTATTTTTTTAATCACATCAGAATCTCCGATGGCATCGCATTTTGCAAGCAGAAGTCTTCCGGGGATTATGGCTTGTTTTTCTGGATCGTCAAGATTGTTCTGGTCTTGTTTGGGCATGGGAAAGGGTGTGGCTTGACCGGAAATCGTCGAAAGATAACAATCGGCAGTGCTCATGTCGGATGCTGCGATAAAACTTGATACCTCTGCTGTGGTGAGAAAAGGGATGTTGCCGGGCAGAAAAAGGGCGGGTTCTGAGATCATGTTGAGTCCGTCAAGCTGACCTGCTTTTTTATGACTTTCTGTTTGGGCAAACATCACACTTTCTAAAAAACTCCCTCTTTCTTCAACAACCATTATTTTTTTTTGGAAGGGGATTTCAAAAATCACACTTTCAATGGCGCGCATAATTTCTTTTGTTGCGCCGATGACAATCACTTTTTCAATCGGTGTGACTCGATCTAAGGCCATAAGCACATAAATCAATAAAGGGCGTCCTTCAAGTGGCAGAAAGGCGCAGTTTGTGGCATTGACTTGTTGTTTGGGATTTTGTGTGTTTGCAAAAACGTAAGCATTCATGAGGGGCTTGACCTTAAAAGTGTGGTGCGGCGTTCATCGACCAGTCGATAAAGCGGGTTTTTAAATTTTCCAAATTTGATAACATCGCGAATAAAAGGCGCGTAGTCGAGTTTTGTCCCGTTTTTCTGTGTCCAAGCCGTGCTGCATTGTGTGTTGGCTTCTTTAAGCACGGTGATAAGGGGGCCCTCAAGCATCCAGCCTGCGCTGTCCTTAAATCCACAGCGAAAATGTGTCGTTTGTTCGAGGTCTGTCTCCCGATAGAGTAGGGTCTTGAGTTCATCTGCTGAAATTTGAGGCCCCATATCGATAATGATATTAAGCGCCGTGCCATCGGCATTTCGTTTTAAAATGAAGGGCGGACAGCATGTTTTTTCCTGAAGGGCATTGATTTGTTGCAGCACGGGTTTTAGTAATACGCCATGTGGCAGGGAGCGAATGGAAACGCGGGTGCGTCCGCCGTCTAGGATGGTGTCGATTTGTCCACGCACCTTGAGATGTGCTTCGCCCTTTTCATAAAAGTGATAGATATCATCAAAACCCCCGACGATGCCACCCATGCCAAAATCGGGGCCGGGCATGACTTCCATGAGTTCAAGAAGTGGTAAATCGGGTTCTTGTCGCAAATGTTCCATGCCCATCCAAAGCTCTTCCAAATGATGTGAGGGCACGACTGAACCGTCGGGAAGCGTCAGTCCATTTAAAAGGGATATGGGGAGTAGGGGCGGTTTGTCTTCTAAAAAGAGGATATTTGCATTTTTTGAATAGCGGACTTCGACGGATTCCGGGCCAAAGGGTTGTTCGTCAAAAAAATCGCCGCTTATGCCAGCGAGATCTATCAAGGGGTAACGGTTTCGCCAGGGTTGTCCCATTTGCAGCAAAAGACGATAGAGATAGCCTACGCTGTCGACATCGTAGTCATCTATTGTTCCCACATCACAGCTTAGCGCTTCGCACTCTTCTTCAAAGGTGTCTTCGTCCATGTCCGCGTCGTCGCAGGCGATGACAGACAGCACATCTTTTGCGCTGACAAAGACGTTTTCATTTTCTGCAAGCGAGCGGCACACTTCGGCCAAACGGGTTTGCAGCTTGCTGAGTCCTGTTAAAAAGGTCGGTGTATTCATCATTGTATTCAAAGATTCCCCTCAAAAAGTTTGTTATTTTATAATGATGTGAATGGGCTTGTCACCTGTGAAATGTGTGAATATTACCGGAGATCCGCACATTCCCTCACGAGGACGGATTGTGTTATAAAATGAACCTTTTCTTATTTTTGCAGGATTTTTAAGAATGAATGTTGTAAACAATTCTTGTTGGTCGCAATTGAAAAAACCGATCATCGGGCTTTCTCCAATGGATGGTGTGACCGATCCCTGTTTTCGGCGTGTGATGGCGATTCACGGACGACCAGACATCATCATGACCGAGTTTTTGAGTGTTGAAGGCATTTGTCACGGGGCGAGAAATGCCTTGATGGGTCTGAGTTATCACGCGGTCGAACGTCCTGTGATTGCCCAACTCTATGGGCCAAACCCAGAAACCTTTTTTCATGTCGCGCAATTGGTCTGCGAACTGGGTTATGACGGTTTGGATGTCAACATGGGCTGTCCTAGTAAAAAAGTGGCTTCTTTGGGCTCAGGAGCCGCGCTGATCAAAGATCCACCCCGTGCGAAGGCGATTGTCGAAGCGTGTCAGCAGGGCATCGCGCGTTGGGCGAGTGGTGCGCCGCTAACGATTTGTGAGTCCTATCCGCTTGTTGAAGATTGGCTGGGCCAGGTTCGAGGCGATTTTCCCGAGATTGCCGTGGCAGATCGAAGGCCCATTCCTGTTTCGGTTAAAACACGTATTGGTGTGGGTGAAATCGTGATCGAAGACTGGGTTACCCACTTGCTAGAGCTTGAGCCTGCCGCAATTTCCATCCACGGCAGGACTTTAAAACAAGGGTATCGGGGCGAGGCCAATTGGGAAATGATTGCAAAAGCCGTTGTCTGTGCCGCAGGTTCAGACACCTTGATCTTGGGCAATGGCGATATTAAGTCCATGCCTGAAGCCCTTTCTCGTGTGCAAGAGACGGGTGTGGATGGGGTTCTGATTGGCCGTGCCGCCGTAGGCAACCCCTGGGTTTTCCACAAAAAAGAATTGATGCGTGCTCTTCTTAAATCTTCAGAAGGGATTTCTGAGCTACAGCTTGCCCGCATTGCAAATAAAAACATCAGTGCTCACGAACGGTTTTTTGTCGCCCTACAACATGCACGTTTGTATGAGGCCATGCATGGGGGGAAATTTTTTAATGGCATGCGAAAACATCTCGGATCCTATTGCCGTGATTTTTCAGGTGCGCGTATTTTGCGCTCAAACCTGGTACGCACCAGTAGCGTGCCAGAGGTCGAAGCCTTGATCAAAGCCTATTTTTTAGAGCATTCCGCCGAATCCGAAATATCCGCTCTTTCCCGCACGGATGTGCAACTTGCTTCCTAAACTCATCCTCGCATCCACTTCGCCGCGTCGTCGTGAAATTTTTGCGCGTTTGCGGCTTCCGTTTGAAGTTGTCGCGCCCACATTTGAAGAAGTTTCAGATGATGTTTGTGATGCGAAAGAAGAGGTCGCGGCTTTTGCCGAAAATAAAGCGCGCTCGGTCACAGATCACTATAAACATCACATCGTGATTGGCAGCGATACCCTTATTTCCTTTCAAGGGCAAAAAATTGGAAAACCGGAGGATGCAATTGCCGCTTTAGCCACGCTAAAGATATTGCAAGGGTGCACTCATGAGATTTATACGGCTGTTTTTGTGATTGATACACGGGATAACAGCAGCATGTCTTCACTTGAAAAAGTGACGGTGTGCATGCATGAAATGAGTGCTGCTGAAATTGAAAACTATGTCGCCACAAAAGAACCGCTGGATAAAGCCGGGGCCTATGCCGTGCAGGGAATTGGAAGTCGTTTTATTCGTGAATTAAAAGGGGATCGGCTTGCGGCGATTGGTTTGCCACTCGACATCTTGGCGCGTTTTTTAGCTGAACGGGGATTTTCGGTTCCTGAAAATTTTAAAAAATGAAGAGAAAGTGAGGATCATAATTTGAAGTATGGGTCTATTTCAATTTTGAGAAAACAAAGTTTATGAAAGCCCTGACGCCATCAAGGATTGCCATGAAAGCTTTCATTACAGCGGTTTCGCGTCACGAGCTTCCGGATGTCTTTAATCCCTGGTCGCAAGTCTCTGAATTGGATCTGAAGTCTGATGGCGCCTTGCTCCGTCGCGAGCGTCTTTTTGAACATTGGTCTGCACCCAACCCGCGTTTGATCTTGATTGGAGAAGCGGCAGGTTATCAGGGCTGTCGTTTTACGGGGATTCCTTTTACCTCCGAACGACTCATCTTAGAAGGTAAAATCCCCCGGATTTCCGACGTTTTGTCTGAACGTATTTCCTCGCGTGAGCGGCCCTGGAGTGAACCTTCGGCGACGATTGTTTGGAAAACACTGGAGGCGCTTGGTGTTGCTGAATCAACGGTTCTTTTTAATGCCGTGCCCTGGCATCCCGAAGGGGTACGCGGGCCACTTTCAAACCGGACCCCCAAAGCCAAAGAGAGGCGAGAAGGCATGCCTTTTTTAGCGCGATTTCTTGCTTTATTCCCGGATGTTCCTGTGGCGGCGCTTGGAAATATCGCGTCACGCGCCTTGTCTGAACTTGGGTGTCGGCATCAGAAGGTGCGACATCCGGCCTATGGTGGCGCGACCAAGTTTGCTGAAGGTCTGCGCACACGACTCACGATAGCTTCGCCGTAAAAGTGGAGGATTCCGAGTGATCCGAAACTTCATCACTATCCACCTCAGGTTTGTTGTTGCTTACCTTGGAGCATTTCAACATCGGAGGTTTCAATACGAATTTAATGGTCTGGACTCCAGGCGTGATTTTAAATTGAACCTGCACAAATCAATTTTGTAGTCCAGTTGTTTTTTGTGGAAAGCTCGCTGGATGTGGTGTGATCTAGTCCTACTATTGTAGGCAAAGGACACTTGCTGGTTTGATTTAGACCATTGAGGTTTTAATGGACCCCCCTCTTTTGAGGGGATTGACGCTCGATTTTTGAAATGTTAGATACTCAGTATTGCAATTTAAAGAACGCTTCTCCCTCTTAAATTTTTGCGGTATTGATGATCTCCTTTTCCCCTGCCAGAAAAAAACCCGAAGTCCTGAGGGTCTCACGCTTTAAATATCATCTTGTCGTCGGATCTCCCCTCTATCTTTCAAAAAACAAAGGGGCAACTTTGCGGGGTGGTTTTGGAAATGCCTTGAAAGAAGTCACCTGTACAATGCCTGATACGGAATGTATCGCGTGTCCGCTTTATCGTGTTTGTGTCTACCCTTATCTTTTTGAAACCCCACCCCCGCTGACCACGATACGCATGGCAAAAGGTCTGGCCATTCCTCGCCCCTTTGTGATCGAGCCGCCTGCTGACAACACGTCCAGATATCCCGTCGGAGCGGTTTTAAGCTTTGAACTTGTATTGATTGGAAAAGGCATCAATCTTCTTCCCTACTTTACCCGTGCATTTGAAAAGCTCGGTGAGCGAGGTCTGGGCAAACAAAGCGGGAAATTCAAAATCAAAACAGTTGAAACACTCAAAATTGATCAAACCCCACCTGAGAATGTTCAAAAAATGACGCTTCATTTTCTGAGTCCCACGCGCATTGTCTTAGACGGTCACCCTGTGATTGATATCGACTTCCCGCTTTTTTTTCGTACCCTTTCCCGTCGCATTTCCAACCTAGAGGCCTTCCACGGGGGCTTTCAAACAGATGTTTTGATGACAGATCTTAAAACCCCACTGGAAACAATCCGTGTGGTATCTCGAAGTTTGAGATGGAGTGATCAGGAACGTTATTCCCGACGGCAAAGCCGTGTTATTCCTCAAGGGGGTTTTGTCGGAGAGATTACTTTTGAAGGGGAGATGGGGCCGTTTCTTCCATATTTGAAGCTGGGGGAAGCCGTGCATGTCGGCAAGGGTGCGACCTTCGGTATGGGCCGGTATGAGATTGATGCAAAGCAATCAAGGAAATTGCTCACGAATCAAATTGTTACAAGGGATAGTGTTTCAGTTCAGGACAATGTTCGGTGATAAAACCATAGTCATGATCCCGATGAAGCAGGAGGCAGGCATAATCAATGGCGATCGTTGCAATAAGGGCATCCATTGCCGAAAGGGTAATGCCTTTTCTGCGAAGTTTAAAAGCCATGTGCGCGGCAAGAGACCAATGCTGATCCTTGACTTGCAGCCAGTGAAGCCCCTGAAGGCAGTCTTCAATCGTTGTTTTTTCCTGCATACTTCGGCAGCCTTGAATCAGTTCAATCACGACGGGCCCCGCAACTGCGACACGGTTTTCATCCAGAAGCATCGCCAGGGCTTTTTTGATTTCCGCAGAACCCTTCCGCGCAAAAAAGAAAATCCAAGCGCTGGTATCGACCAAAACCAAGGGTTGATTCATTGGCCGTCTTTTGTCAGGGGGGCTTGTTTTGTTTCCTTCAACCGCCTTGCGGCTTTCAGATCCTCAAGATCCCAAGTCATCGCCCCGCTCCCGGCCATTTCTTTTAAGCCTTCTCGTTGCCGAAGTTTAACAAAGGCCTGCAAAGCACGATGTACCGTTTCTTTCTTTGTTTTGGCCTGGGAGAGGGTCAGGGCTTTTTTCAGAAGTGTTTCATCAATATCAATGAGTGTTTTCATGGGCGAATCTCCTTCTCTTGCGTCATATGGATCTATCTATATATATAATTATAGGTAAATTATATATATAGATCAAGGCAGAAGATGGTATTCAGGGTTGAGATCAGTGAGGAACAGGCTTGTTGTCCCCTTTTTTCGGAGAATAAGATGGAAAAATTAGAAGCAACATTTCGAATCGTGACGCCCATGTTTATTGGGGGTGCAGATCAAACGCCGAGCGATGGCATACGGCCTCCTTCGGTCAAAGGGGCCTTGCGGTTTTGGTGGCGCGCTCTAAATTGGGGACGGTTTTGGAAAGAAAAAAATGATGTTGCATAAGCACTGAAGGCCCTGCACAAAGAAGAAGGGCGATTGTTTGGCTCAGCGGCGAAAATGGAGGATGGTAAACAAGCGGGTGGACAGGGGGTGTTTTTGTTGACGGTCAATTCTGATCCATTGACTTCAACTTCTAAGTCGACGGTTCATGAAGATTTCAAAGACAATACTGCCGCTCGCTATCTTGGCTACGGGATTATGGAAGCATTTAAGAGTCGCCCTAGAAATGTGGAAGCTGGAGAACTCATTCGAGCTTGTATTAACGAAAATCAAATCTTCATCGTTACCCTGATTTCCCGAGGGAGTCTTGAGCCCTCTATTTTGAATGCGCTCAAAGTCCTTGGACTGTTGGGTGGTTTGGGGAGCCGGTCTCGTCATGGCATGGGTAGCATTGCCTTGGAAAAAATTGTCCAAGGTGGAATCGAAATATGGACAGCACCGACGACCCAAAAACAATATCAAACTAAAGTTAAGGAGCTGGTTAAGAATATCGGTCTTGTCCCCGAGCCGGAATACTCGGCCTTTTCGAAAGAGAGCCGCGTGGATCACTTACTCACTGAGAATTCACCCTACAAAGTGTTGAATGCGTTTGGGACTGCCATGCTGATGTATCGCAGTTGGGGCAAGTATGGCAAGGTGCTTGGAAAAAGTCACGAGAAGGGGTTCGAAAAAGATCATTCTTGGTATAAAAATGAAGAGGTCTCCGAAACAGGAAAGAGATGGAGAGAAAGCAATCCGGACTTTCACCCAGAGCGGGTCGTTTTCGGTCTGCCACATAACTATGGAAAGTATGACAATCAAAAAGTGAATGGCGAAAGACATGAACGCCGGGCCAGCCCATTATTTTTTCATGTTCACTACTTGAGCAACAAAGAATATCTTGGTATTAGCGTGTTTCTGAAATCTCGGTTTCTGCCACCGGGCGAAAAAATTATGGCGGGAAGAACCCCTGTTAATCTGAAGATTGACTGGACGGTCATCACCAATTTTATTGAGGGGAAGGTCGGAAATCCCCCAACGACCGAAGATCGTTTTCCCAATAAAAAGCCGGTGCTGCCATGAGCTACTTCCACTTCACCCTTGGCCCTGTTCAGGCCTTTGTTTCTCAGGCCAGGCGCACCCGTGATTTTTGGGCGGGGTCTTTTCTGCTTTCCACCCTCACGGCTCACGCAATGAATGCAGTGCGAAAGCAAAATGGCAGAATCATTATGCCCGAGGTCTCAGATGACAAAATGTTAGAGCGAGTGAGCCAGTCTTCGGGCCGTGGGCCGAATATTGGCACATTGCCCAATTGTTTTGAGGCGGCGGAGCTTTCCGAACATTTCGATGGCAAAAAAATAGCGAAGGCCGTGCAAGATGAATGGAAACGCATCGCCGACGCAGTCTGGACATTCGACCGACTTGAAACCGCAGGTGTGGATAAAAACCTCTGGGAGACTCAGATTGAAGGTTTTTGGGAAATCGCCTGGGTGATTGCGGATGCACAAGAGACAAATGTTTTGGCGATGCGAAAAAACTGGCGCAACCATTATCCTCCTGAACAATCAGGTGACAAATGCACGATGATGGGTGAATGGCAGGAGCTTTCAGGAGTGTCCAGACCAAATCGAGAAGTACAGAAAAATTTCTGGGAGGGTGTGCGTCGTGGAATGGGTGCTGGCCAGATGGATCTGCGAGATGGCGAGCGTCTTTGTGCCATCGCCTATGTGAAACGCCGCTTTGTGCATGTTTGGGAAAAGTTGAATCCGGGTTGGACCTTACCGACGGGAGTTCCCTCGACTTCCTACATGGCTGCGGTTCATTGGCTGGAGCGTCTGATTATTTCTGATCCTGATCCTCAGGCGATACAAGATTTATGTGCAGAGGCAAAAAAGGCCAAAGCTTTATCAGAAAAATTGACCCGAATCACCTGTCTTTCTTCTGCCTTAAACGATCACCCTGCCATTTCAGGTCATCTTGTCGATATTGACGGCCCCCTGTTCTTTGAAAACGAGCTGCGCCTTCTCAGTGAATCAAAGCATGCAAAGACGGGAGAAATGAAGCCGGATGAAGCCAAAAAAATTCGTGTTTTGCGAAAGAAGGTCGTCGCGTCGGCAAAAAAAAATGATCCTGCTTTTCCAGACGCTCCTTCTCCCTTCTACGCCATCCTCGTCATGGATGGTGACCATCTCGGAAAAACCAAGAAGGCCATGGGGGGTGATGCGATTAAACTTTCGGAAGCCTTGGCCGCATTCACCGGAGAAGTTCAAGTCATCGTCAAGAAACATGGTTTTTTGGTTTATGCCGGAGGGGACGATGTCTTGGCCCTGCTTCCGCTCGAAAATGCCTTGGATTGTGCCTTGGCTGTACGTAATGCTTACATGACCGTTTTTAAAAACAAAGCGGTTCTGAGCGGAAACTACAGCATTTCGGCCGCAGTCATTTATGCCCACATGAAATTACCACTGACCTTGGTCCTCAAGGATGCTCAGTACTTGCTTAAAGAGGTTGCCAAGGATGAATGTGAGCGCGATGCCATAGCCGTGCGTATCTGGAAACCGGGCGGAGAACAAGTGACCTGGTCGATGAAGTGGGGCCTTAATGGAGCCAAGGTGAACAAATTGAGTGAATTAGCCAAAGCTTTTCAAGCCGACGAAAAAGGAGAACCCGGCTATGCGAGCAAACCGCTTTTTCGTATTCGAGAACGTTTGCTGATGTTAAGGGGCGGGACTGGTTTTAAGAGTGATGAAATTTTGAAACTACTGGTTGCGGAGTATGTGACGAGCGGGGTCTTGAGAGAAAAAACAGCGAAACAAAGACAGGAGCTCGCGGAAAAATGCGTCGCCGATCTTCTTCCGCTTTGTGAAAAGCCTGAAAAGCCTGAAAAGGCGGACAAGCGCTACGGCGCAGAAGCGGCAATGCTGTTACGGTTTTTGGCTCAAAAGGGGGTGGAGCGATGAGCAACATGACATGTATTACTTTTGAAGCCTTAGATTCACTCTTCTTCCGTGAGGCGAAGCCTTTCAATGCGGGCGAAGGTGGATTTCTTGATTCGCAATTTCCGCCTCCCGCACAGACCTTGAGTGGTGCCATTCGCACTGCAATCGGAGAAGCCGCAGGCATTGATTGGAAAAAACCGGCAATCGTTGAGGCTTTGCTCGGTACCGCAAACAATCCCGCGCCGCTCTCTTTTGCCGGGCCTTACCTGCTCAGAGATGGAAAACGACTCTATCCCATGCCTCTCAATTTGCTCTACAGTGAAAAGGCAAAAAAATGGACGCGTCTGATCCCCTCCAAAACAACCTACAAAACGGACATGGGTGACCGGGTATTACCGAAACCTGAAAAACCCGAAGAAACATTGGGTGAGGGAGCCAAACCCATCGAATCAGGATGGCTTGATGCCGCAAACATGCAAAAGGTCGTGAATGGGGGTTTACCAACAGAGTTCATCTCCGAAAAAGACATTTTTATTCGTGAAGCGCGTGCGGGCATTGCTCGCGACAACCAAAAAAGCGTAGTCAAGGTCAAAGAAGGATCACTCTACTTCACACGTCATATACGCCTAAAAGAGGACATCACATTGGCAATGGGCATCTCCGGTGCAGACCAAAAGCTGCCAAACGAAGCCATACTGCGTCTCGGTGGTGAGGGGCGTCTGGCACACATGTCTGTCGATGAAAGTGCTCAGGCTCCCCTTCAACCCACTGATGTCAGTGGTGCTAAAGGCTTGGTCTTGACACTGCTCACTCACGGTGATTTTGATGGCGAGGTCATCCCCGACTGGCAGGCTATTCATCCCAAGCTGGAATTGTTTACGGCCTGTATTGGCAAAACGATACGCGAAGGGGGATGGGATTATGCACGACGTCGCCCAAAACCACTTAAATCGCTGGTTCCGGCAGGCAGTTGTTATTTTTTTAAGGTGAAGGGTGAGGCATTCTCGGAAGTCATTGTTTCGCTCCAGCATAAACAGATTGGAAAACGTAAAACCTTTGGCTACGGAGAAATTGCTGTTGGCCTGTGGAAATAAAGGAGGCATTATTTTATGGTAAACGCTATTTTGGGCCTACGGGCTGAGACCTCGCTCCATGCGGGAACAGGTCAAAATGTCGGCGCAGTGGATCTCCCGATTCAACGAGAAGCCCATACGACTTGGCCCTGTGTCTTTGGGTCTGCCATGAAAGGGGCCTTGCGGTGTCACGCAGAGACACGGGGTGGCATGAAAAAAGCCAGCATTCCCTTGGTCTTTGGCCCGGATTCAATGAAGGCCTCTGACCATGCCGGATCATTGGCAGTCACGGATGCACGTATTTTATTGCTGCCTGTTCGTTCTCTGACGGGACATTTTAAATGGGTTACTTGCCCGGCCGTTTTGAAACGCTTGAAACGCGATTTGCAGATGCTGGGCAAGGTAGTAGTCTTTGAGGTCCCGTCTGAACCTGAGGAAGATGATGTTATTTCTCCTGAAGAAAATGGATCGATCTTTCTTGAAGAGTTTCAGTTCATGCAAAAGCCGGAGGGTTTAGGGCCGCTGATCACTGTGCTTGCAGGTTTCGGCATCGACGAGAGCGATTTACAGAAACAGCTGCTTATTATGAACAATGATGACTTTGCCGATTTCTGCCGAACAGCCACGGCGGTGACACCCCATATTTCCATAGAAAAAGAGACAAAAACAGTGACGGGTGGCAGTCTTTGGTACGAAGAAACACTGCCACCTGATACCCTGCTTTATGTCATGTTGTTAGCCAATGCGGCTCGTGATGGTGGCACTTCACCATCGTTGTCGGACGCAGAAGTGCTTGAAGAAGTGACTGGGATGTTTTTCTCTGACAAAGGGAAACCCTATTTGCAAATTGGCGGGAATGAAACCCTCGGTATGGGCTGGTGCAAGGTCAAGGTTGCGGGAGGCCAAGGATGAGTCGGAAAACGATTGCCCAACTCCGAGCAGGACACGCACTGGGCATTGTATGTGGTACGAAAGACAATCCGGGCTTTAAGGGGAAATCGGTCGCGAGTCAGAAAAAACTCAACAGCTACATTGCAGGATTCGGCCCGATGATTTTGATGAACGGTTTTGGTCAAGCCTGTGCTTTCTATTTATCCAGTAAGGAGAAAGAACATCAAGACGTGTACAAAGCCATGGGAGAATGGCTTGCTCGTCGTGAAAGGCCATATGAAGGGCAACAAGATTTGATGCAGGCCATTGTGGATAATGGCGCCTCCACCTATCGTCTTGCTCAGGCCGAAGCATTGGCCTATCTCGACTGGCTCAAAAAGTTTGGCAAAGCCTTTTTGAATGGAGAAGATAAGCGAAATGAGGAAGGAGTAGGTGATGACAACAGCACCTCGTAATATGCCCCTCCCGCAAGCCCTATCTGAGAAAGTGCCTAAACAATATAATAAGGAAATGCACACCGGTCTGTGGTTTGACAAGTTTTTTGATAAATATGATGCAACATGGCAAGTCCCCAAAGATGATTCCGGGAAACTCGCTTGGATTAAGACGGTGACTGAAACAGTCGGTGATCAAAAAGTCGCAGCTTATGCGGGGAAACAAAAAGACCTGGTGAAAAGCATTCTCAATGGAGAGTCTTTTTTTGTCCAAACCGACTGGCATTTTGCCACAGGTCTCGGGAACAATCATCCAGTCGAAAACGGCTTTTCCTGGCACCCGACTTTAGGAGTCCCGTATCTGACTGGAGCAGCCGTCAAGGGGCTCCTGCGGGCATGGTGTGAAGTGTGGAAGGGGTGGAAAAAAGAGCCTGAGAAAGAGAAAAAGGAGCATCCCGATAAAAAAGATGATCCGCGTCTATTACGATGGTTTGGTGATGAAACACAGGCAGGCGAAGTGATTTTTTTTGATGCCCTGCCGACTAAGCCGGTAAAACTTAAAGCCGATGTCATGACGCCACACTATGGAAAGTGGTACGAAGAAGGGGACAAGACTCCAAAAAAAGAGGGCAGCAATCTTCCCGCCGACTGGCACAATCCAGTGCCGATTCCTTTTTTGGTGGTTGCCGCCGGAGAATCATTTCAATTCTCTGTGGCGACTCGGCCTCATTCAAATATCGTCGTTGAGCATGTCGTGGCGCAACTGAAGTTAGCCTTGGAATTTTTGGGGGCCGGAGCCAAAACGGCAGTGGGTTATGGGCGGATGACTGCCGATACTTCCTTGGAATTAGACCCTTTTGATGACTTTAAATCATGGTTTGAAGCTCAAAAATTTGGAGGTAGTAATAGAGGCCGTCATGCAACAATTATTGATAAGATCAACAAGCTTTCTAATCCTCAAGAAGCAAAAAAATTTGTTCTGACGAAGATAAAACAGAGACTGTGCACACCAAAGCTAAAGGCTTTTTTGAATGAAAAATAGGGCTTCATTCTTCAGGAATTTTCTTTTTAAACGAGGTGGCATGATTAACAAGATCATCGAATTTATAAAGTATGGTTTGAAAACAAGAGCAGTCATTTTTATCGTTTTCCTCGTAACTTTCGGGGTTATTCTCGGTGCATTTCAAATATTCGACCGTTTAGAATTAAAACGTTTTTGGGATCATTTTGCAGATTGGCCAACAGCCGTTTTGACCTTGTTCGTCGCGATATCTGTCTTTATTTCCGGATTGCGCGAAGAGTGGAAGCAAAGTCGTCCCAAAAAATTGAGTGTTACCTTTACTTTTGAAGGAAAAGAAGTGATGCGCTGCGATAAAGCCACTCTTTCTAGTGAAGGGGATATTCGGGCCTTGTCACAGCAGATTGGAAAACAGATGGCGGGTGGAAATCTAAAACTAAAACCAATTCTGGACACAGTTTCTAACAGACTAGCACAGGATAAAAACGAAATAATAATGCTCTACACGGTGTCCATGAGCCTCTGGGGTCTTGAGGTAAAACCAGATAATCATGATGGTGGTGACGGGCGGCTAAAAGAAGTGTACAGATCTGGAAAGAAGCTTGTTTGGTCTGACCCTTTTTCGAGAGAAACGATTGAAGAAGAGTGTGTCTGAAGCAGGTTTACAGAAATACGGGCTCCCCCTAGAGGGCATTTGTAGCCGACATACATTGTACGATATTATGTACTAAATAGTTTTTTTCGAGGGCTGTGGGATGCAAAGACTCAAAATAGATCAAGATATTCGACCGATGTCGGAATTTCGAACAGGCATTGCTTCTTTTTTAAAACAAGTGCATGACACAAAAAGACCGCTCGTCATTACTCAGCATGGCAAGGGCGTTGCTGTTTTGCTGGACGTGTCTGAATTTGAAGCCATGCAAGAAAAAATTGAGTTGTTGGAAGATGTGCACACTTCTATCGCAGAAGTTGATTCCGGTGCTGGGATTGAACATGAAAAGGCAAAGGCTGTTGTCTTGAATCAAATTGCAAGATGAAGATTATATGGTCGCCACTGGCCATAGCACGCGCCTCAGAAATAGCAAACTACATTGCTCAGGACAATCTTTCTGCTTCAGAAAAATGGGTGGAAACCGTATTTGAAAAAGTTCAATTACTGGTATCATCACCAAAGTGCGGTCGTATGGTTCCTGAGATCCTCAGAAAAGATATCCGAGCGTTGATCTATGGAAACTACCGGATTCTCTATCGTTTAGAATCCAAAAAAATCACCATTTTAACCATTCGTCATGGAAAACAAATCCTCCCAATAACAGAGGTGAGTTAGGGCTGTTCTGAATAAGTCTGGTTTAAACGTTTCAAGAGACAAAACATTTCAGCGCGAACCGAAAGCGCTGGTGTTGTTGAGGGGCGTTTCGCGATTTGAGACAAGTCATTGAATAATATGAAAAAAAGTGATATTGATTGTCTGGCAGACTGCCGGAAAGCCATAGGCCGTCTGTGGATAGGTGGAGGTTCGCGTTTTAAGCCCTGTTATCCTTTGATTTTAAAGGATAAAAAGAGGGTACAGGCGAAAAGGATTGCCTCGTTGATAGAGGATTGAAACAGGTAACATCCGTCACAACAAGCGCACCAGCTACTGGCGAAAAGGATTGCCTCGTTGATAGAGGATTGAAACTGATTAAAAGCTGCGTCAGTGTCGAATAACTCCACTGGCGAAAAGGATTGCCTCGTTGATAGAGGATTGAAACATTGCTTTGTGCGCTTTA
>CAYVHO010000023.1:0-36453 GCA_964451325.1 uncultured Nitrospira sp.
AAATACATCAGAGAGATCACTTAAGCCACTGTCTCTTTTTTGGGGTCCACTTCTGTTTGAATTTACCTGCCGCATTCACAAAATACTTGATGTGACGGCTATGACTGATAATGAAATCAATGACGCGCTCAACATCCTTGGTTTTGTATAAGTTGGCTTGGAGTGTTTCAAGGTGTCCCGTCCCGGAAAGATCATGTTTTGCATTTTCCAGTTTAGCTGGAGAACTGCCAATAATAACGGTATCAATACCGCGTTCGAGCAGCTGCTTTGCGGTAGCAAGGCCTATTCCACTGGAACCGCCTACGATTAAGGCCAAAGGGTTCGTTATGTTTTCCATCAGATTACCTCCACAGGTCGTTATTAAGGTGTAGACGCAGCTTATAAAATTCAGTAGCCTCTTGAAAAGTAAGCACAATTCAGTGCGGTAAGTCCTTATGGGTACATGTTGATGAAAAATAGGAAAAAAATATTTTTGAGAAAATCACCTCCTGAACGGAGCGCGCGTATGGTTGAAACCATTTATGGCTGCAAATGGTCGCTCATGGTGTATCAACTTTTGGCAAGCGGGATCAATCGACCCGGTGAAATGGTGAGTAGCGTAGAGGGTTTAACGAGCAAAGTACTCAATGAATGCCTGCAAAGGAACATTAAATTTGGCATTCTAGATCGTGTTGCCTATAACGAAGCTCCGCCTCGGGTTGAATATAAAGTTACGCCATTTGGTACCAAATTCATTCGTATTCTTGGTGAACTTGAAAAACTACAGGGTGAGATTGAGAGTGAAAATATAACGAATACGCTTAGGTTGTGAAAGGAACGAACCACAATCTGAACCGATTGTGGTTCAAGCCCGATTGGTGACGTGGCAGTCGGAGTATAAGAAAACATCTTAAGATGAGCGCTTGTATCTACAAAACTTCTTTGCCTGGTGATCCTTGCGTAAACATCCAGAACCGCAAAGGAAAAACTGTCTACTTTTACTTGACCATGACACTAGGAGTCTATTGGACTTAAGAAGGATCTACTATGAAAAAGGCCGAAGGGGATGTCTGATTCTAAAGAGATCCGTCTGGCTGGCAGACCGATGTAGAAGCGGAAATCATAATGCCACTGCCTGTTTTTTCTTGAGAGCTGCGTTGTTTGGCGAGAAATGACATGATGCTGCCCGCTGTGAGTTTAAATGTTGTCGAGATGTCGAGGCCTGCACTTTTTAAACCCTTGGCGGTCCATTTGTTACAGGTGTTCATCAAATAATAGCTTCCAATCCCCTCGTAGAACTGGCTGTCTCCGTAGATACCGGCCTTTGTTGCTCGGACTTCGTTTCCAGGGTAAGTATTAAAACTATTGGCAATAAAGGCGATCAAGCGCAGGTAGTTTTTTTCACTGAGGCAAAGCTTTTCAACCTGGGCTTTTTCAAAAAAATTCACTACATTTTGAGGCACAGCCACGGCATGAATCACTGAGTTCGTCGGCCAAAAAATTGCCCTCAAGGTTAATCCCGTCGTAATTTCCTGCGCTTCATAAAAGCCTTTATCCCCCCAGCCGAACTCGATATAGGGCGTGTGTGCAAAGCGCTTTTTTAGTTTGGGAAAATGGGCCGTTATTTCATCGGCGGGAACGACAAAACCCGTGTGCCATCCGTGGCTGACGAGAAAAATTTCCCTCGAGTCGAGCCCACTCGGGTCCCCCTGTGTTTCAACTACCCAGGGTTTTGAAGTACATGAGGTCACAAAAAATAGGAAAATGGTGATCAATAGGGACTTCATGTGTGTTTCGATCAAGGGATCTTCTCCCAATCATCAATAAGGGGCAAGTCTATTTTGATTCTTAATCGTCATTTCGACGGAAGGGAAGACGTCCTGGGTATTGAGGTCGGGTCCCGTAAATGAAAATATCGCGACATTACAGGACTTCGATTTCCCCGCTGTGCACTGCATCCTGAGATTCACCTTCGATATCTCCGACCTTTGACATACGCGTAAAGCCCCACGAGATGGGTAATGAATGGGGATGTTGTCATAACAATGACCCAATTTCAAGGTCTTAAAAAAAGGGGGCAAACCTGCTGTCGACTTTTAATGAGGGTTTGAAAATATTTGCAGCCGCCTCCTTCCACAAGATCACATTGACCTTTTTGTTTCGGATTCGTTATTCTGGAGGCCATGAAAAAACCTGTCCCTTCTGAAGTTTTAAAAAAAATACATAAACTCCGTCAGAGCATCGAAGAAGATAATCACAACTATTATGTGCTTGATGCCCCCACGGTTTCTGATGCTCAATTTGATCAAAAATTTCGTGACCTACAAGAGATAGAACATGAATATCCTCATCTCATTACCCCGGATTCCCCAACTCAACGGGTGGGAGGGCTTGCGCTGGATGTTTTTAAAGTTGTTCGGCACCGTCATCCGATGCTTTCTTTGAACAATGCGTTTGATGAAAGTACCGTAAGAGACTTTGATCGGCGGATGCGAGAAAACCTTGAAGTGGATACGGTGACCTACGCGGTTGAACCCAAATTAGATGGTGCTGCGATTAGCCTTATTTATGAAGCAGGGGTCTTGGTTCAGGCGGCAACACGGGGAGATGGGACTTCAGGTGAGGATGTGACAGAAAATATTCGTACCGTTCGTATGATTCCATTACGCTTGAATGCAAAAAAAATCCCGGATTTTTTGGAAGTGCGCGGGGAAATTCATATGCCTAAAATGGATTTTATTCGTCTCAATGAAAAACAAGAAGCCCGAGGGGAAAAGGTTTTTGTGAATGCTCGAAATGCCGCTGCGGGCAGTTTGAGACAACTCGATTCTAAAATAACGGCAGAACGACCGCTTCGTTTTTTTGCTTATAGCGTTGCAGGTCTTGAAGGAGATGTTGAACCCAAGACCCATTGGGAGATGATTGATTTTCTGGCGGATCTTAAAGTCCCGGTCTGTTCAGAACGGGCTTGTGTTGAGGGTGTGGAAGGTTTGTTTGATTATTATCGACGTATGAGCGCCACGCGTGAAACATTACCTTATGACATGGATGGCGTGGTTTACAAAGTCAACAATTTGAGGCAACAGTCCATTGTCGGTTTTGTTGCGCGTGCGCCACGTTTTGCCTTGGCGCATAAGTTTCCTGCCGAAGAGGCCTTGACTCAAGTTGAGGAAATTATGGTCCAGGTGGGGCGGACCGGGGCCTTGACCCCCGTGGCGCGATTAAAGCCGGTTTTTGTTGGGGGCGTAACGGTTACAAATGCGACCCTGCATAACGAAGACGAGGTACACCGAAAGGATGTGCGCGCGGGTGATACCGTGTCTGTTCGGCGGGCGGGTGACGTTATTCCAGAAGTTGCGGCGGTCGTGTTCGAAAAACGGCCTGCCGGAACGGAGGTTTTTGAAATGCCTCGGCATTGTCCCATTTGTCAATCACGTGTCGTCCGTCTCGAAAATGAATCGGCTGCGCGTTGCACGGGTGGTTTATTTTGCCCGGCCCAGCTTAAAGGGGCTGTATTTCATTTTGCGGGCCGACGGGCAATGGATATTGACGGCTTGGGTGAAAAACTGATTTCACAATTGATTGATCAAAAAATCATGCAAAATGTTGCGGATCTTTATGATTTAAAGATTGAACCCCTGTGTGATTTAGAGCGGATGGCGGAAAAATCGGCCCAAAACCTTATCGCGGCGATTGAAAAAAGTAAAAAGACAAGCTTCTCGCGTTTTATCTATGCCTTAGGGATTCGTAATGTGGGAGAGGCGACGGCAAAAGATTTGGCGCAGCACTTTGGCAACTTGGACGCGCTGATGGCATCTGATGCAGAGGATTTTCAGGGTGTTCCTGAGGTGGGACCTATTGTGGCTAAAAGTCTTGCCGAATTTTTTTCAGAAAGACACAATCGCGAAATCATCCACCGACTAGGTCAGGCGGGTGTGCATTGGCAGGAAGGTGAGACAAAATCTGTGCAGCCATCCCCTTTGGCGGGACTTAATTTTGTGTTGACGGGTACTTTAAGTCAAATGACGCGTTTTGAGGCGAAAGATAAAATATCGGCCGCAGGGGGGAAAGTGAGTGGCAGTGTGTCTAAAAAAACGGATTATGTCGTGGCGGGTGTCGATCCGGGCAGCAAGCTTGAGAAGGCACAAAAACTAGGAATTTCGATATTAGATGATGTGGGTCTCTTGGAGCTTTTAGAGTCATCTTCCTCATAAAACAGTATTTTCATCGTCTTGTTTGCGTTGTGCCTGAAGAATTTGCCGTTCTCGCTTGACCACATAGCGGAAAATAATTTCCTGGTCTGAGCGTTTAAGGTCTTCAAATTCGACACTCATTTCAAAGTGCGGGGGAAGGTTATCTTGATATGTTTTTTGTCTCGAACGACTGATGACGCCTTTTAGAATCATTTCACTAAAAGGCAGTATGGGCAGAAAAAAGCGAAACTCAATTTCATCTCCGAGGGCCATTTGCTCCGATGAGGAAAATTTCATACCCGCTGCACTTAAATCAACCATGTCCGCTTCGTAAGGAAAGATAAGGGTTTCCCGATCTTTGAGTAGATTTTTGATGAGGTAGTTGACCTTCCAGTCAATCCAAAGCAGGAGCTCTAGGATCATTTCGTCGTGTTGGTTCCCAGACGCATGTACTTTTGAAGCAATATCTGAAATCTCGGTTGATGAAATGGGGTCGAAGTGCTCACGGACTTCTTTCTTCTGATCCTCTGTGCCTTTGATCTTACGAAAAGTGATCATGCAGTCTGCGCTCACACGCACATATTGTCTACGCTCTTCACTCACTTGAATCTCTCTTTCTTAAAGCTAAGCCATACTCTGTTTTTCAAATGTCAGTGTGGGCCACTCTGATGGTTTAAGGGGTTTTAAAATCATAATTCGGTTACGACCATTTTTTTTAGCGGTATAGAGGGCTTGATCTGCCTGATTAAAAAGGGCTTCGGGGCTATCAATTTGAGGCGAAGGGTAGTGTGCCACACCGATACTCACGGTCATTTCTATTGGAATATTTTTCTGATCGAAGTGTGTTTTTTCCACGCGGTTTTTAATCCGGTTGGCGACGACCAATCCGGCTTGAAGGTTGGTTCCAGGCAGGATGACGACAAATTCTTCTCCCCCGTAGCGGATTAAAATATCAATATCCCTTAAACTGGATTTAAATTCAGTGGCGATTTCACGTAGGACAGAATCTCCCACAAGGTGACCATAGGTATCGTTTACTTTTTTAAAGTGGTCTAAATCAATGACCATCAGGGAAAGCGGGGTATTATAGCGACTGGCACGTTTAAATTCTCTTTCCAGTATGCCTGAAAAGGCACGACGGTTGAGCACATTGGTGAGGGAATCTTTGACTGCGAGGTCTTCGACTTGTTTGTACATTTCCGCGTTTCGAATTGCAATTGCTAAGGGGATGGCTGTCATTGAAAGAATCTTGGCCTGGTATTCACTAAAGGGCGTTGTGGCTTTGCTGTCATTGAGGGGAAGTTGCGCAGGTCCATTTCGAGGAAGGGGGTCCGGGAGACGGATCAGGCGAAGTAAGCCGATTTTACTCATTCCCACAGCGAGGTGTACCATGATTTCAGAACCCCCGTGCCGGACGAGGGCTTGAGAAACAGGTTGTTCATCTTTGATAAACTGGAGGCTGTCTTGCAGTGTTTCTTCTTTTACTTTTTGAATGAGATCACTTGATTGCGGCTGGCTTGTGGCGACCCGGACGTGGTCCCACTTTTTAAGATAAAGGCAGGAGATATCATGTTTAATGACTTTGGTTATGTTTGAAATGGATGTTTTGACAATTTCGTCAATATGGAGTGATTCACTCAGTTTTTGGTTGAGCGCGTAAAGTTCACTGAGGTCCTGATTCCAGGTTCTAAGCTGGTCGCGTTCTTTAGAAAGGGACTGATTTGCGGCTTCGAGGTGTTCGGAGAGGCTTAAAATACTGAGGAGGTTTTCGCGATTTTTAAGTCCCTTGCGAATTGCTTTTCCCAGTTTTTGTAAGGGATAGGGGTGTTTTAAATAATCGAAGACACCTGCCCTGAGCAAGGCAGTGATTCGACCCGTTTCGAGTTCGCTCTCTCCCATGAGTAAGACACATGCCGTTGATTGCGCACGCTGAAGCCGCTTGAGGAATCTAAAAATACTAAAATAGGAGAAGTTTGTTTCAATTAAAATGAGATCATTACCTTCTAGATCTTCAAGTGATTGTTTGATCTGGAGTGTTTTGCCGTGGGTTTTTAGATATTCAATAATTTTGGGATGGGACTCTGGATTTTTACTTAAAAATGTTATTTCAGTCCCTTTGTGGTGACGCGTGTTTTCTTGTGACATAGAACCCCCACTTGCACAATTTTTTTCATTTCTATAACTGCCAGATATTTGCAACAGCTATGCCAAAAAAAGAAGGGGCTAGGCGGTATTTTTTATCTCAGAAGCAAATGTTTAAGATTAAGGAATATGGGGGTAGGGTTGTCCTGCACGTTTGTAAACTTTGAGCAGTTGTGTTCTGAGGGCATTTAGTAATTCAGAATGGTTTTGTTGCATGTCATTTTGACGCTCAATGTTTTCAAGTGGGCGGCTTTGTTTTTCCAGGGCCTCTTTGAGATGGATCAGTAATGCATTGTTTTCTCTAATCAATTTGATGCGATCCACGGCATTTTTGACAACAATGGTGAGCTCAGCCAATTGAAAGGGTTTGGTGAGATAGTCATAAGCGCCTTCGCGGATTGCATTGATTGCAGAAGAAAGTGAGGCATAGCCCGTGATTAAAATGACAAGGGTTTCTGGCGCACGGGTCTTGATTTTTTTGAGTAACTTCATTCCATTCAGTCCGGGCATTTTAAAATCGGTGATGACGAGTTCAAATTTTTTTTCGCCAAATATTTGACAGGCTTCTTCTCCACTTTTGGCAGTGCTGACCTCATACCCTTCTTCAAGCAGTGCGCTTTGCAGGAGTTCTCTGGGGCCATGTTCATCATCAACCACTAAAATTTGTATGAGGTTTGTATGTTGTTGTCTTGAAGGCACGTTTATGAGTCCATAGGATGATCACCTTCTCGGAGAAGGTTTTGTGGTGTCGTTTCCTGGGTGAGTGATTTCTCTGAAAGTGCCTTCTCGTGGGGGAATGCTGTTTTGATTTGATTCCTCTTCCCTTCGCTCTGACTTTTTTGTAAGGGTTTTAAGTGTCCGTAGGTTCTGAGGACATTGCGAATCTGATGTGCTTGTATCTTCATATCCCAGCCTATTTTTATAAAAGTACTACTTATTTATCGGCGAATGCTGCATAAAACTTTAGGGTGTGTCAAAAATAACCGACGAGACACTGTCCCGGTGAATTAGGAGCGCCCCTAAGACAATGAAAAGACATTATGATATGCTGAAAAACGAAGTGATTTCGAGGGCTTAAGATGTCAAAAAAAAGAGTTCGCTTGCCTGAGCCAGAAACCGGAGCTGTCCTTTATCACACCGACCCCATCATCATGAAATGGCATTATGAGATTGATTACAAACATTCCTATGCCTTGGATTCGCCTTTTTTTGTGGGACTTTCGAAAGGGGAGTTAAAGGGCAGTGCTTGCAGCAGATGTGTAACCATTTTTGCAACACCGCGTGCACATTGCATGTCTTGTGGGGAAAAGACAAGCTGGGTCTTGCTTCCGACCTCCGGTAAAATACATACCTTTACCCGCTGTTTTTTTGGTGGTGAAACCTTTTTGAAAGAGACCCCCTTTACATTGATTTTGGTTGAATTTGAGGGTGTGGATACATTATTTCTTTCCCGCCTTGTGGGTGCGGTGGATGAATCGGTTGAAATTGGCATGCCGGTTCAGGCGCAATTTTTGAGAAACAGTCAGTTTTTAGCGACGGATGTCTATTTTGTCTTTGCTTAATCAGTGTTTTTTAAGCTAAAAACGACTGATTCAGGTCTTACAAATGGAGAAAAACGATTCAATTCACTCTTTCAGAGGATGAACACCTGCTCCGGCAGATGCTTCGAGACTTTGCGCTCAAAAAAATTGCGCCGGGGGCCATCGCACGTGATGCACAGGCTGCTTTCCCCCATGAGATTATTCCTGAGATGGCAGCACTCAAATTATTGGGCATCACCATTCCAGAAGTTTATGGCGGGGCAGGTTTAAATACACTTGCTTTAGCGATTGTGTTAGAAGAAGTTGCCGCAGTTGATGCTTCACTCGCGTTGATTCTGGCCTCACATAATTCCCTTTGCACCAGTCATCTCTATCGTTTTGGAAATGAAAGACAACGCGAAGGATATGTCGTGCCATTGGCCAAAGGAGAAATTCTGGGGGCTTGGGCTTTGACGGAGGCGGGTTCGGGTTCTGATGCGGCTGCGATGTCTACAAACGCTGTGCTTTCGGGAGACGAGTGGATTATCAATGGCAGCAAACTCTTTATTACTCAGGGGTCGACGGCGGGTATTTATCTCATCATGGCCCGAACAGATTTCGAAAAAGGTAAAAATGGTATTTCTGCTTTTATCGTAGAAAAGGGAACACCCGGTCTTACGATAGGGAAGGCTGAACTCAAACTCGGTGTTCGCGCATCAGATACGGCTGCCCTTTATTTTGAAAATATCCGCATCCCAAAAGAAAACCTTCTGGGAAACTTGAATGAAGCCTATGGCAATGTGCTTTCTATTTTGGACGGTGGACGGATTGGCATTGCTGCAATGGCACTGGGGCTTGCCCGAGCTGCTTTGATGCGATCCATCACGCACGCAAAAACACGTTCACAATTTGGGAAAAAATTGGGATCTTTTCAGGCCATTCAGTCAAAACTATCGGATATGTCCACAGAAATTGATGCTGCAAGGCTGTTAATTTATCAGGCTGCTTTTTTTAAAGATGCGGGCAAGTCTTTTAGGATGGCGGCTTCCGAGGCGAAACTGTTTGCTTCTGAGGTGGCAAACCGTGTCACAAATCAGGCCATTCAAATCCATGGTGGCAGTGGATTGATGCAAGAGGCTGAAGTGGAACGCTATTTCCGAGACATGAAACTCTGTGAAATCGGAGAAGGTACCTCGGAAATTCAGAGGATGGTGATTGCAAAAAACCTTTTACAATAATCCAGAAGCAGTACTGGAAAAGATTATAAACGGCGATATTCGTACTGTTTCTCAGGTCTTAAGTGCCATCGAAAAACGTGATTCCCATATTTTTCCCCTTTTAAAAAAACTCTATCCGCATACAGGTCAGGCCAAGCTCTTGGGTGTTACCGGACCTGCTGGTGCCGGAAAAAGTACCCTGATCAATCGCCTGATTACGGCGTATCGTAAAAAAAAGAAATCTGTCGGTGTACTGGCCGTTGATCCCAGCAGTCCATTTTCGGGTGGGGCGATTTTGGGAGATCGTCTTAGAATGCACGAACATTTTTTGGATAAAGGTGTTTTTATCCGAAGTTTGGCGACGCGAGGGGCCTGGGGAGGCATTAGTCCTTCCCTTTTTGAAGCCATTCATCTGCTTGATGCTATGGGCAAAGACATCATTATCATCGAAACCATTGGTGTGGGGCAGGATGAAGTCCGTATTGCAGAATTGGCGCAGATTGTTTTATTGGTTCTCACACCCGGCATGGGGGACGTGGTACAGACTTTAAAGGCGGGTTTGCTTGAGATTGCAGATGTGATTGCGATGAATAAAGCCGATTCACCGCAAGAAAGTCCATTGATTGAGGACTTAGAGGAAGGTCAGACGGGTCGAGCGGTGCTCAAGATTTCAGCTGAATCCGGACGGAGTTGTGCAAACTTGTTCTCTCATCTTGATGAGGTGTTTAAAAAACGGGCTGCACTGGGTGCGAAGCAGGAACGTTTTGTGCGAGAAGAATTGCAGTCTTTGCTTTACGAAAGATTAGGAGCCGAAGGAACAGGTTTTCCTTTTACAGATCATTTAATTCGTGAGATCAGAGGTCGAAAAAAAGACCCCTATTCCTCAATTGAGGGCTGGGATAAAAAGCGGGCCAGGCGTCTGTTAGACTGAGGTGATCGTAGCGAGAGAAACAAGAAAGTCGAAATATTTAATACCAATAAAAAGGCACTTTATGCGAGGTTACAATTGCTCAAGCAAGAAACAAAAATGACGGATGGGTTGTGTGATGACTTGAATGAAATCGCGATTCACTGTGCATCTTTGCCCGTAGTATCCGCAGAGAAAACAGAAGACTTACTTTATGATGAAAACGGGATGCCATTGTGATTATCGATACTTCAGCAATTCTAGCCATTTTAATGGAAAAGGCCGACATTCTGCCGGACTCAATTTTGGGGATTGTTTTCCTTATGCTTTAGCAAAAGCAAAAACCGATTTTTTGCTTTTTAAGGGAAATGATTTTTCAAAAACCGATATAAAGCTCTTGGAAGATATTAAACAGGAATAGATGCTTTTTTAAACAGCCCGAATATCGGACTAGACGAAATTAAACATCAATCATGCCCATTCTCGAAATTAAAAATCTATATAAACGTTACAAAGACGTTGTTGCAGTGGATGGCATTAGTTTTTCTGTGCCGGAAGGCATTTGTTTTGGTTTGTTGGGGCCAAATGGGGCGGGGAAATCGACAACGCTTGAAGTCATTGAGGGATTAAAAAAAGCAACAAGCGGTGATATTTTATACAAAGGCATGCCGAGAACGGCTACTTTTAAAGAAGAAATCGGCATCCAATTTCAATCCACGGCCTTGCAGGATCGCATGCGTGTCAAGGAGGCCTTGGAAATTTTTGCGTCCTTTTATCGAAAAACACTTGATATACAAACCATTATCGAAATGTGTTCGCTCCAGGAATTTTTAGATCGAGACCATAACAAACTTTCGGGTGGGCAGCGTCAACGTTTGTTGCTGGCTTTGGCCCTGGTGAATGATCCTGAATTGATTTTTTTGGATGAGCCGACGACAGGTTTAGATCCTCAAGCGCGAAAAGATTTCTGGCACTTGATTGAAAATGTCAAAGCAGCCAATAAAACGGTGATGCTGACGACGCACTATATGGAAGAAGCAGCCACACTTTGTGATGAGATTGTCATTATCGACAAGGGAAAAATTATCACGCAAGGCGCACCACAATCACTCTTAAAACAATACTACAAGGGGGTTAAAGTCATCTTTCCCCGAAGTCACGAGAGTCAGTTGGACCCTAAATGCTTTACTTGGGAAATCATGGGAAAATCCTTGATTTTGAAGACGCAAAACCTAGAAGAAACCCTGAATGCCTTGATGCAAAACCGTGTTTCTCTGCAAGATCTACAGATCCAGTCCTATAATTTGGAGGATTTGTTTATCGACATGACGGGCGGACAGCTCAGGCTGTGATATGAAAAAAATCTGGGCCGTCTATCTTGGGCGTATGCGGGAATTTTACCGTGATACCGCCTCCTTTGCTTGGAATTTATGTTTTCCGCTTTTTATCGTTCTAAGTCTGTACGCTATTTTTTCCGACCGGGCCCAAATCCAATACAATGTCGCGGTGATCAGCGAAGAAAATATCAGCACCTTGCCCGACGCATTCTTCCATCTCAAATATGTTCAATTTGTACCCAGCACACAAGAAGAAGGCATCGCTTGGATTAAGAGCAATCGGGTTGATTTTGTGGTGCAAGTCCTCCCTGAAAAAATCGTCTATTGGCTCAATGACAGTGTGCCCAAAGCCTATTTTCTGGAACGATTGTTAAAGGTTTCTACAGAACGGGCCGTCGTCCGCCAGACTTTAGAGGAAAAACCCGTCACTTATTTGGATTGGGTGGTGCCGGGCGTTATCGCAATGAATCTAATGTTTGCCTGTTTTTGGGGTGTGGGTTGGGTCATCGTGAAATATCGCCAGGATGGTTTTTTAAAACGACTTAATGGTACCCCCCTAAGTGCCTGGCAATTTTTATTGGCCCAGGTTTTGTCACGTTATGTCATTACTTTTTTTACCACGGCTGCGGTATTTATCGGTGCAAAAGCATTGATCGGTTTTGAGATGAAAGGTTCCTATTTTGCCTTGATCATTACTTATTCTGTCGGAACGATGTGTTTGATGTCCTTCGGGCTTCTGGTCGCTTCACGCACCACGAGTAAAGAATTTGCCGATGGCATCCTGAATCTATTTTCCTGGCCGATGATGTTGCTTTCCGAGGTCTGGTTTTCTCTCGAAGGCAGTTCGAGTACTGTGTTATGGGTTTCAAAAATGTTGCCCTTGACCCATTTGGTTCAATCAACACGCGCCATTATCAATGAAGGGGCGACCTTGATCGACGTGGGTGATCACTTACTGGTGATGCTCGCCATTTCTCTTGTGCTCATCACGATGAGTTCTATCTTATTTAAATGGAGTGAAAAATAGAACCATGCCGGACTATCAAGAAGCCTTTCATGCCGCACTTGAATGGACAGAAAAACAGGGTTTAATCGTCCCTCAAACCTATTTCACAGAAGACCGCTTTTTGAATGAAAAAAATATGGAACAGCTCACAATTGACCTAAAACCACTTTTCAAAGCCATGGTCTTTGAGGAGTTTAAAACAAAAGCACTGAGTCTTCACCAGGATTTGCAGGAGATGGTCGAGGATATTCTTGAGTGTCCCGTATTCTACACCATCGGTTGTGTCCGAGTGGGTCGCGACGACTATTTCAAACTCACCCACGAAACTATCTCTAAAAGTTTGTCCAGCGGACGCAGGAACAAGCTGCAACTGCATGCCTGGTTGACGTTTCCGAGTATGGAAATCATTGATTTTTCAATCAATTCAATCTTGTCTGAGATCCTACATCAAGCGGATATCGCGGGGAAAATACTGGCGGCCCATCCCAGTCATTTTGGTAAAGGGCTGGTATTTCAACCCCTTCTCGTGGGAGATGATTTTTTGAGGAAAACAAGGCCTTAGCACCTAAACCGATTAGACACAAAATAAAAATAGCCCCATGTGAAAGGGTCGTTTCCTAAAACATTTGAGTGCTTCAATCTATTTTGATAGATTCAGTAGTGGTATCGGCACTGGGCAATAAAAACTGAGTCATTTGCGATTTTGTAAACCAGACGATGTTCTCGATCAATCCGGCGAGACCAATATCCAGACCAGTTATGTTTCAAGGGTTCTGGTTCACCCAAGCCCTCGAATGGATTCCGCTTAATATCACGAATCAATTTATTGATTCGCTTTAGTATCTTTTTATCGCATCCCTGCCAGTGCAGATAATCTTCCCATGCCGGCACTGACCAGGACAAGTTCATTCTTCAATCAAATCGTGCTGAACCGTTTTACCCGTTTCAATTTCAGAAATGGCCTGATTCAAACGTTGTGCATTTTTTGGGCTTGCCATCAAATAGGCTGTTTCTTCATAGGCTTTGAAGTCCTCTAAGGACATCACTACTGCCGGTAAGCCATTTTGTCGGGTGATGATGACGGGCGTATGGTCTTCATTGACTTTGTCCAGGGTTTTAGCGAGATGGCTTCTAAAAACTGAATAACTCATCGTGTTCATAACTTGTTCCTCATGCGAATTCTTTCTTAGAACATTGTACAGCTATACGTACGTGCATTCAATAGAGCAGGTTCCCAAATTTTTTGAACCAAACACTTCAGTATTCTCTAAAGCAAGGTCCCTTATTTCACTAGAAATAGGGATGCCAGTCCGAGAAAGATAAAAAATCCCACACTGTCTATCATTGCCGTCATAATCACGCTCGAGCCTAATGCGGGGTCTCGGCCAATACGATGCAAAAATATAGGAACGAGGAGACCCAGCAGTGCGGCTAAAATCAAGGTTAAGAGCATCGCAACGGAGATCACAATTGAAAGGGCGATATCTTCATACAGTATGAATGAAAATATCCCCACAATCCCTCCGATTACAAAGCCATTTAGGGCACTCACTCCCAACTCTTTTCTCATAAGATAAGTGGTATTTTCGTCGTTAATCTGTCCCAGAGTCATGCCACGAATGATAATAGCAGCGGTTTGGTTTCCTATATTTCCGCCGATGCTTGTCACAATGGGCATTAAGACCGCAAGTGAGACCAGTTGCGTTATGGTGGCTTCAAAAAAACCGATAATCCGCGAGATAAAAAGGGCGGCACAAAGGTTAAATAAAAGCCAGAGTGCGCGGTTGCGTGCACTGTTAAGTATCGGCGCAAAGAGATCTTCTTCGGCGCTGATGCCCGCCATGTTCAGCACGTCTTCGGTTGCTTCATCTCGAATATAGTCCATGACAACATCAACGGTCAGACGTCCAACGAGTTTTCCACGATCACTGATGACGGGGGCTGAAACGAGATCGTAGCGTTCAAAGGCTTGGGAGGCTTCACCTGCGTCGTCTTGCGGTGAAAAATAAACGATGTCGCATTCCATAATGTTGTGAACGGGCAATTTGGGCTCATTGAGCAGAATACTTTGCAGACTCAGGATGCCACGCAGGATGCCGCGATGATCGACCACAAAGAGCGTGTCGTTATGGATGGGTAAATCTTCAAGCCCGCGTAATGTTTTTGCGGCGTCTTCTAATGTATGGGTGTCGTAGATGACGACCATTTCATTGCTCATGAGGAAACCAACGCTGTCTTCTTCGTAGCTCATGGCGCGTCGTAGCCAATTTTTATCCTCTGTCGTGAGTGTTTCCTGGCGTATTTTGAGCAGGTTTTCTGGGATATCGTCGGCAATATAAGCCAGGTCATCCGCGTCCATGAGATTGAGTGCGGCCAAGAGATCCTCTTCTGAGATGGATTGGATCAGGTTTTCGCGGACGGCATCTGAGACTTCCAGCAGGACGTCACCCCGGCGGAAAATATTGACTTGCTGCCAAACGGTTAAGCGGTCGTCAAGGGGTAAGACTTCAAGTATATGGGCGATGTCTCCGATGTGCAGCGGTTTCAAAATGGCTTGTAGTTCAAGCCATTGCGGGTGGTGAAGGGGGGATTTTGTTGCCTCCTGAAGATCAGCGCTTTGCTGATCTTCAGTCTCTTCCTCGCGTTTTTGCTGTGCGAGCAGCTCATGGACCGTGGCGATATTTTCTTTTAATGTATCTTCGGTTTGAGCCGATTTCATGAACTTACCTGGGCTTGTTTAAAATGAGAGGCCAATGTGCGTGACGCGGGCCTGTATAAACCAATCTGGATGTTTTGGCAATCCCTTTGTTAGGGGCGACCTAATTTTTTAATTTTAATATATCAAACTGATGGGATGGCCGTTATGGCGGATTGTGATTGAAGAAGGTCGGCGATCCAGAGGGGAGCGTGATTTGGCTCATGAGCACTGCAAAAATTTTATCCAAGGCGTGTTCACTCAATCATCAATCTGAGCCTTTTGCAATTTTCCACTGAAATCGCGATAAATGATTTTCCACTTTGTATAAAAATCCAGCGCGCCGCCGCGTGCCCCTGCTTCACGTGGTCCTGCCCCTGTGTGTTTTGTGCCACCAAAAGGCAGTTGAATTTCTGCACCGATGGTGGAGGCGTTGATATAGACCAGCCCTGCGTCGAGTTCCCGTTCGGCAATGGCCGTTGTATTCACGTCCTGGGAATAAATGGCGGAGGATAGGCCAAAGGCAATTCCGTTTGCAATTTCGATCGCCATTTCTAAATCTGAACAACGAATAATGGAAACCACGGGTCCAAAAATTTCTTCCTGTGCGATACGCATTTTTGGGTTTACATCCGTAAAAATTGTGGGGGCAATAAAAGTCCCGTGCACACAGTCGTCCTCGGTATAAGCCCCACCTTCAAGGTGCAAGGTCGCGCCTTCTTTTTTTCCGATTTCGATATAATTCAGTACTTTGTCATACTGTTCCTTGTTGATAATGGGTCCGATTTGATTCGTGAGATTCAGACCATTGCCAATCGTGAGTTGTTTTGCCTTTGCTGTGAAAGATGTCAGAAAAGCATCGTAAATAGTGTCGTGGACAATCACGCGGCTGGCCGCCGTGCATCGTTGCCCCGTTGTGCCAAATGCGCCCCAGAGTGCACCCTCAACCGCCAGCTCCAGATTGGCATCATCCATCACAATAATGGGATTTTTCCCACCCGTCTCCATGACAAATGTTTTGTGCTGCATCGCGCAGATCACGGCCAAATGTTCCCCGACCACATTGGAACCGGTGAAAGAAACGCCATCCACTTCGGGGTGTCGCACGAGGGGTTCACCAGCGGTTTCGCCCATACCATGTACGAGATTTAAAACGCCAGGTGGTAGACCGGCTTCTTCAAAAATTTCCACCAAACGGGTTGCGCAAACCGGCGTTTGTTCGGCGGGTTTGAAAACAACCGTATTGCCGCAGACAATGGCGGGCGCGAGTTTCCAAATGGGGATGGCCGTTGGGAAATTCCAAGGCGTGATTTGTGCAAAAACGCCGACGGGTACGCGCACGGATTTTGCGTCTTTTCCGGGCAATTCGGAGGGCACCGTCTCGCCCTGTAAACGCCGCCCTTCCCCCGCCATGAAATAACTCATGTCGATGGCTTCCTGTACATCCCCCAAGGATTCGGCCATAACCTTTCCCATTTCACGACAGCAGAGCTCAGCCAATTCCTGTTTACGTTTGCTTAAAATTTCGGCGACACGATAAAGCAGCTCACCTCGTTTTGGTGCAGGTGTTAATGACCAGGATCGAAAGGCCGAACGGGCAGCCGCGACCGCTTTATCTACATCTGAACTATTTGAACTTGGAATAATACCAATAACCTCTCGATTGTCTGCTGGATTGAAGCTTTCAAATGTGTTACCGGAAATCGTGTCAAGCCATTCCCCATTGATATAATTTTTAATTGTCTCAGGCATGATTGATCCCTCCAGGTGGCTGTTCATTTAATTGTAGCCAGAGCCTTGTCTAAACACAAGAGTAAGGAAGGGTTAGCGTGAGGGCTTCTTGTTTGCTTTTCAAAAAATGATGCCATATCATGCCTTCAAAGGAGTGCATATGGCAAAATCAAAAACCGTTTTTTTCTGTCAAGACTGTGGTCATCAAAGTCCAAAATGGATGGGACAATGTTCCGGATGTTCGGCGTGGAATACCCTCGTTGAAGAAATGGTAAGCCCTCAAAACCCGGATGCAAATGCAAACCGTTGGGTCGCTGGCGCATTAGGGGCTTCGTCCATAAAACCCATGTCGCTTTCTGAGATTGATATTTCTTCCGAAGCCCGGATCAAAACCGGCTTGTCTGAATTTGATCGTGTGCTCGGTGGCGGTGTGGTGCAGGGTTCAGTCATCCTTATTGGCGGAGATCCGGGCATTGGGAAATCCACCCTCATACTGCAATCGCTTTATCACATCGGATTGGGACGCGGTAAAGTGCTCTATGTTTCCGGGGAAGAGTCTCCGACACAGATCAAACTTCGGGCAGAGCGATTAAAGATTCTCTCAGATGATCTTTACATCCTGGCCGAAACCGCTTTTGAAGAAATCGTCGTGCATGCGGACAAACTCAAACCGCTTGCCATTGTGATTGACTCAATTCAAACCGTTTATACCCGACGCATGTCTTCAGCGCCCGGAAGCGTGGGGCAAATTCGGGAAGTGGCGGCACAACTCATGTTTTATGCCAAACGTGCAGGGGTTGCGATTTTTATCATCGGTCATGTTACCAAAGAAGGGGCCATTGCAGGGCCACGTGTACTGGAGCACATCGTGGACACCGTGCTTTATTTTGAAGGTGGAAAAGACCACGCTTATCGACTGCTGCGCGGGGTAAAAAACCGTTTTGGCCCCGTACACGAGCTTGGGATTTTTGAAATGAAGGGGGAAGGCTTGGTTGAGGTCGAAAACCCTTCGGGTCTCTTTCTCTCAGAACGTCCCAAAGACGCCTCGGGTTCCGTCGTCATTGCGACACAAGAAGGCACCCGACCGATGTTGGTGGAGTTGCAAGCCCTGGTCAGTCAAAGTTATCTGGGTTCGGCGCGACGCATGGCCCTGGGTGTTGATGCCAATCGTGTTTCTCTTTTATTGGCCATTTTGGAAAAACGGGCGGGTCTGCAATTGGGTGATCAGGATGTTTTTGTGAACGTGGTGAGCGGTATTCAAATCAATGAACCGGCCATTGACTTGGGGCTTGTCGCGGCGCTGGCCTCGTCTTTTCGAGATCGCCCTATTGATCCGGAAACCATCGTTTTTGGTGAGATTGGATTGGCCGGAGAAATTCGCGGGATCCAAGGTGCTGAGCAACGTATTCGAGAGGCTCAAAAGTTAGGGTTTAAGCGCTGCATCTTGCCCCAGCGCAATGCCGCGACCTTGAGAAAAGAAAACACAAAAAAATTAACAATAAAATTGATAGGCGTTTCTGATATCGGAGAGGCCTTGGAGGTATTATGAAACGATGGAGATGGAGTCAATTGGATCTTCAGATCCAGAAAATAGTTTATTGAAAGAGCTTCCAGATAAAATAAAGTATGGGAATGAGGGCCGAGAGGCCTGTGAGAATAAGTAGGCGAATGGCCTGAAGTATTTTGTTAAAACCTCCAAAAAACTGATCTTGAACAGAGGCATAGCCTTGAATCAGCGCGTCTGCGTGTTTGTTTTTTAGAAGGCTGTGCTCGATTTGGCAGATGATGTCGCCATCCATTTGAATGACGGTTTTAAATATGTTTGTTGATTCAGACTGCGTTTTGGAAGAAGGGTTTTGGTTTGTCGGCGTCCACCCAATCAAGGTAATTGCGCCGTTTTGAAGAAAACCCTCTCGGAGCAGTTCGACATAAAAAGAGCCGTTTTTTTTGAGGATGTTTTGAAGGTTTCCGCCTATTTTGAGCAAATCCAGCCACAAAGGGGTTTCCATTATTTGACTCCCTTGTGGCGAGTTTGATGTTTGCATTTTCAAACGAAGGCCTCCAGATAAAGTGGGGGAGAGAAAGGGGACAGGGAATGTGATGGTACCGTCTCCGAGATGTGTGAGGGGGACGGTTCTATTTAAAGGGAGAGACAATGGCGGCTCCGAGTGATTTTGCCAGACTGATGATGGTTTCAAAAATAAAATGCCAATGTTTTATGCCGATATCAACATTTTTATAGTGAAAATCAAGCAGTTGTGTGACCCGTTTTTTTGTGTATGGATCTTGGTAGATTCGGATATTCTGCCGGCTGATAATATCGCCATCCAGTTGGACGGTATTCTGGGCAAAGATGTAGCCATCTTTTAAGTCCCATAATTTTCGGAGTTCTTGAATATCTCGGTTGACCCCTTGGTTTTTATCAATGGATTTTTTATTAAAACCATCACTTACGTTTGATGTAATTGCCTTTAAAAAATAAATACGTAATTTAGCTAGACGCATCTGAATTTTCATAAGCCGATTGACTTCTGAGCTTTGTCGCCGCGCTTTTGGTTGTTCCCCTTTTTCTTTGAGTTGTTTTCTCTGATGGATTTGAAAGGCAAACATCATTTCGGTATCAAGGACTTCTTTTAAAAATGGGTCGTCGGCAAGGCTGCTAAAATCTTTTTCGTAGCTTGCAATTTGATTGGCTGGACTATCGTGGGCGGTGAGCCATGCCCGTGTTGGTTTAAGAATTTGATATTCTTTTTTTATTTTTTCTGCTTCAAGCGGCAGATCGTCGGGGATACGTAAGTCTGCTGCTAAAGTTTCAAATTGATTGACCCAAGCATGAACCGTTTCAAGAAAGGCCACTGCGACCCCCGGCATTTTGCGACCCGAAATACCCTCAACAAGTAGAGAACTGACTTCAAGGGTTGTCGCGTCACTTAAAATTTCGTTGATTTTTTCACTGGCCATAAGAAGCGCTGGCTAAAAGAGCTCGGTGAGGCTTTGTGCCAAATTTTTGAGGGTGTTGACATTTCGGGCGATAATTTCTTCACCTTTGTTAACTTGTTCTTTGTGGAAATTAGCGGCCTGTTCGGGATCAGGAATGAAATCTTTGTGAATTGTTGTTTCGATATCTCCATCCAGGATGTTGATTTTTGTGAAGATTTCTTTTGGGCCATTACCTTCAGTGACTGTTGTTTTGATTTTGAGTTCAATGGTGTTCAGAAATGCTTTTTTCAGGAGACGGGTGACTTGTGTGCTGTCTCCTGAATCAAGTGCTTTTTCAAGGTCTTTTTTGATGTCACTTTTTGGCATACGGATGTCTCCCTGCGACTGAGTGATTAAAACCCATTATTGCTTAAATTGCAGAATTGGGATGCAAATAGTGGAATATAATACAGAAACGGTTATTTGGCAATGGGGCTAAGGTGTGGAAGCTTGAGGTATAGTGCTTATTTTAAATCTAAGGAAATTTAGACAAAAAAACAGGGGAGCTTGAGCTCCCCTGTTTTTGTTTGCATTTTCAGACAATGGCTTGAAACAATTATTTTTTTACTTTTGCAGCGAACTCAAAATTGGCTGCGGCTTCAGCACCACCTGCGACGGTGACATCCATGGTCTGAAAACCAAGCTTTTGGTGAAAGGCTTTCAGCTTGTACGTTCCTGCAGGAACGTCACCGATGGAGAAGGTGCCATCGTCGTTGACTACGGCATAATAAGGATTTCTCACGGGAATGGCCCAGACATTCATGTAGTTGTGCTGGTCGCACTCAATTTTCAAAAAAGATTCACCCTTTTTGAACCAGGTTTTTTTAATTTTTAAAGTGATTTCCTGGTCTTTGTTCGGAAGCGGCTTGTTGAAGGTGGTTTTGGTTATAAAACCTTTTACATCATAACCATGCGGGTTGTGCAAGACGCCTGCGGCCGTTTTGGGATCGCTCTCATCGGCATCCATGTTGAGGACTTTGAGGGTTGATTTTTTGCCCGTTTTCTTTGAGTTAAGGACAACCGTTACCTGACGTGAGGGACCTTCACCTTCTGCAACCAAAAACCGACAACCATCTGATACGAACTTGGCTTCGATTTTTTCAAAAGGTTTGCCGCTTTCAATTTTTTCGATATAAACGACAACATCGCCGAGCCCACCATCTTTAACGCGGACATCGTGACGTTTACGGACACCATCTACGGCGTCAAATTTTCCGCAAAATTCTGCTTGCGGCCATTTTTCGAGTTTGAACTCAATCGGGGCAGGTTGATCGCCTTTAAATGCAATTTTTCCTTTGATGCTCCCGCCGCCACTGACAGTACCCTCTGAGTATTTTGCAAATGCAGGTGCAGCGACCAAACCCATCGCAAGTGCGAAACTCAACACTTTAGAAGTCTTGTTCATTTATATATCTCCTTTAATGAGGTAACTAAACTGAGATAACTAAAATAGGTGTCGAAATGACCTTTCGTCCTCAATCTAGTTAACTCTCTTTTTCAACTAACTTTAAGTTAATGACATAGGCTTACTGTCGCATCAGATTCTCCCACCCAATACAAACAAGCACCCCAATGGGAATGCTGCGCGTATGGAACTTGGGTTTGAGCTTAAGGAAGAAGCGGGATCATGATATTAAAATGATTTTATTTTGTCAAGATTGCCTATTTACCGACACATCTATGCTGTGGGTTGAAATATTACTTTCTTCAGAGAGGCTGCTTACATTGTGGTTTTTTTAACTTAAAACTCCTCTTCCAGTTTTTTGAAAAATGCTTGACATCGATGATCAAAGTCATTCTTATTCTTTTCTGAGCCCTGATCGATTTCATAGGATTTTTTGAGTGATGCTGTAACTTCTTTGAGTTGGCTCAGGCTGGGGTATTCAGAGGGTGCTGCAATGGCGGCAAAGGCCTCGCTGGCTTTTGTTCGTATTTCGCTGGCTTTCTCACGATGCCATGTTTCAGTGTTAGAAATTTTCCCGGTTTTTTGGGCTGCTTCTTGTAGGCTGAGCAGCAGGGCTGCCATGATGCCGTCACGAATGGTGTTGATTGATAGAAATTTCTTTTGTAATTTTTCCTCAATAAAGCGGCCAGGGTCATTAAACATTTGAAATTATCGCTCCTTTTTTATTCATTTTTGATCACTTGGGGGAGTATATCAGAGGCAAGGTACAGAGTCATCATCAGTCTATCCCCAAGGCTTTAAAACCTTGCATTTTCAAGTGGATCGGATGTATTCATCGGGTTGACACCTTTGTTGGCATCTGTCACCATTGTTTTATGATTCTGTCTCGGTATCTTGCGATTCTATCTCTGCTTGTTTTTATCTTTTTTTTAGGTGGAATGCAGCGGGCAGTTGCGGAAAAAATTGAAACTCCTGAGGCATCTGAGGCCGTTTTGGATGATGGTAGTATCTCTCTGGATGAGACCCTTTTTTATCAAGATCGCTTCATTTTTAAAAACAAAAATTTGGACAATCTTTTTATTTTTGTTATTGCTTTTGAACGGGGGCGGCAGAAAGAGGGCTATTATGGCGAATTTTTTGGCGCGATCTTTGAGCAGAGACAGTGGGTTTTTTTAGAGGGGAACGATAGTTACTCCTATGCTTCTTCTAATTTAGAAACGATTTTCCCTTCCTATTACGCAAAAGTTGAAGGTTCTGCTGTTTCAGGCTTTGTTGTGACCTACGATGGTGGAGACCACACCTTGAAGCTCTCAAGTGCTCCTGTGCAACATGCTTATACAGTTCATAAAAGTGATACCTTGAACAAGAAAATCGGAATCGCTGAGGCTGTGATCTCAGTGGATGGTAAGGAGTATTGGGGGGATCTTGTTCACGAAACCCTTTCTTGGAAAGGGTTTGAAGGCCTGAACCGTTACAAAGGCCTTTACGAAGACTACGAAGCATTCTATTTAGAGACAGAGGGGGGGAGGCAGATTTTTTTTCATAAAAATCGCGCAGACCGTCGCGCATTTTTAAAAAAATATCAATTATCCCATACCCTCATATCAGAAGGTGGGGTTGTGCTCGAAGGGCTGGAAACCCTGCATACCTTTCAAGCTCCCATTGATTTGTCCTCTGAAAATCGTGTGACACCGCCTTTTGCATTGTATACCGTCCCAGAGCGGTGGGAGGTTCCCGTTAACCCCGATTTTGGATCACTTTTTCTTTGGACCCGTGGAAAAGCCTCCATTAACTGGGTTTTGGGAGGCTATTTCATCATGGCGATTGAGGGTGTGATCAAAAAAGAAGGGGATGATGGGCAGGGGGAACGTGTTCGTGGTTTTGCCGAGTATTTCCCCTGATTTTGTGAATCGATGATTCAATTTGCAGAGACAGATGGTGAACTCCAGCGTTGCTGTAGCTTGCTTGCGCAACTCCGAGTGGCGATTACTGTCCCTAAACTGCTTGTTCGGGTCAAGTCACAAATGTGTTCAGGCTATCGTCTGGCGTATGTCTCAGTCGATGACGTGGTGGTTTCTGTGGCTGGTTTTCGTTTTGGGGAAAACTTGGCTTGGGGGAAATATCTCTATATTGAGGACTTTGTTTCTGATAAAAACCAACGCAGCAGTGGTCACGGCGCGCGTTTATTTCAGGCCTTGCTCAAATACGCAAAAGAAAATGTTTGTGATACCATTCATCTCGACTCCGGGGTTCAGCGCTTTTCAGCACATAAATTTTATTTGAGAGAAGGTCTAAAGATTGCCAGTCATCATTTTTCGATGCGACTGGAATCCGAATCTTTTGATGCACCCTGAAACAGGGCTGAATTTTGATAGACCTCTGCAAGGGCTTTCAATAGTACGACAAGAATCGCTGCCCCCGGAACGGCCAGCAAGACCCCGACAAAACCAAAAAGATCTCCGCCAATATAAACGGCTGCTACGATGATCAATGGGTGAATACCCACTTGTTTTCCCATCACCAGCGGTGCGATGGCCATCCCTTGGATGGCTTGAATTGCTCCAAAGAGCAGAATGACGTAAAAAGGGTGGAGTAGATCCTGAAATTGCAAAAAACTGATGGTCAAGGCCAGAATGAGGCCAAAGGCGAAGCCGATATAGGGTACGATTTCCCCGGCGGCGGCAAGGAGTCCCACTGCAAAAGAAAGATCCAGGCCAATCCAACTTAAGCCTCCGACATATAGGATCGTGAGGAAAAAGATGACCAATAATTGTCCGCGAATAAAACCACTTAAAGAAGTGTCAATTTCTCGAAAACGTTTGAAAAAGGCCTCCTGAAATCGGAGCGGAATGTAGGAGGCCACCCGTGTTTTGATGTGATCAAAATCTTTCAAGAGGTAATAAAACATAAAGGGGATGACCACCAGATTTGCGAGCGCCGCAAGTACGCCAAAGGTATTGGTAAAAAACGTGAGTGTAAAAGTGGTCACGGGTTTAAAAAGGTCGGGTGCGCCTTTTTTTAATTGACCCAAGACAGATTGAAGCGTTTCATCAAAGGTTTTTGGAAATTCCACGCCAAAGCGGTTTTCAAGTGCCGGTACGACATTTTTGTGGAGCTGTGTTAAATAAGCGGGTAGTTGATTAAATGTTTTGGTGAATTGATCTTGTAGTGTGGGGATGATGAAAATGATAATTAAAAAAAGACTGCTGACAATGGCAAAAAAGATTGTCCAGATGACAGCCGATCTTGGAAGTCCTTTTGCCTCCATTACGTCAACAACAGGATCAAAGGCATAGGCCAGGAGCAGGGCGATGAGAAAAGGAACAAGGATGCTCTTTGAGAGATAGAGTGCAAAGAAGGCAGCACAAAGCAGAAGAAACCAAATGAAGGGACTCTGCCAGCTTGCAGCATCTCTGTGTGTTTTATTTTGCATTAAAGCGTGATTTTCCGAGGATTCATTCGCGGTCTCTGGGGCGAAGCATATTGAGGTTGACGCTCACAAATCCTCCGATTGCGCCTCCGGTCCCGGCGCCGAGCAACGCTGCCTCCAGACCACTGATGTAGATCGCCAGGCCTGAACCCAGCAAAATCCCAATGGAAATTAAGACAAAAAAACGCTGTCCACCCAAGGCCCAGACGACATTGCCAATCAGGGCACCGGCCAGAGCCATCACCAGAATAGGGGTGATGCCACCGATGAATGAGCCAATAAGGCCTCCGATAACACCTGTAATCGCAAGTCCGGGAAAGGATAATTTTTTGAAGTTGATCTTCTTCCCACTGGGCATGAGTCGAGGGTAGCAAATCATCCCTTGATGAGTCAATTCTATCCTCAAGGGATGATTTGAAATGAGTCCGCTCTTGAATCTTGAAGCAATATAATGCCTATGCTAAAATGAGCCTTCAATTTTCAGGGAAAAATGAAATGCCTGTATTAACGACAGAAGAAAGGCTTGTTGCACAAATCAAGCGCTTAAAAACCGAACGTCAGGCCATTATTCTGGCGCATAATTACCAAGTGGGTGAGATTCAGGATGTTGCTGATTTTTTAGGTGATTCTCTGGAACTCTCGCAAAAAGCGGCGCAGACTGACGCGAAAGTCATTGTTTTTTGTGGTGTCCATTTTATGGCCGAGACGGCTGCTGTGCTCTGCCCGGATCAAACTGTGTTATTGCCTGATCTTTCGGCGGGTTGTGGTATGTCCGAGATGATTACGGCCGAAGAAGTGCGCACCATGAAAGCCGAACACCCCGGTGCTGTTGTCGTTTGTTATGTCAATTCGAGTGCGGCAGTCAAGGCTGAGTCGGATATTTGCTGCACCTCGTCGAATGCCGTTAATGTGGTGCGCTCTATCCCTGAAGATCGAGAGATTATTTTTATTCCTGATCAATATCTGGGTGATTATGTGACACGTAAGACCGGGCGGAAGCTGATTTTGTTTAACGGATATTGCCCAACGCATTTTAGAATTATGACTTCCGAGTTGGAAGCCTCCAAAATGGCCCACCCCGACGCACTTGTTTTGGCGCATCCGGAATGCACACCCGAAGTCAGTGCTTTGGCGGACCAAGTGCTTTCCACCAGTGGTATTTGTCTCGAATCGCAAAAGACACAAAAGAAGGAAGTGATTGTCGCAACCGAAACCGGGATACTGCATCGTTTGAAAAAAGAAAATCCGACAAAATCCTTTGTGCCCGCATGTAGCTGGTGTGATTGTGCCCACATGAAAGTCAATAATTTAGAAAAACTGCTTTGGTCTTTGGAAGAGATGCGGTATCCGGTCGAAGTGCCGGCCTCCATTCGGGCAGGTGCAAAAAATGCCATTGATCGCATGCTGGAAATCAGTCGGTGAGTGATTCTGCTTTCACGCCTCTCTTTGTTTGTGGGTAAAACTTAAACCCACCTTCCTTTTTATCATGACTCAACTCAAAGTTCAGAGGGTTTTGCAATGACGTATCATGAAGGGCCCGTGGATCTTTCTGCTTTTGATTACCCCCTGGATCCTGGATTGATCGCTGTGGAACCCAAGGCCAAACGCGATGAATCTCGTTTACTTGTTTATCATCGAAAACGCCAATGCATCGAACACCGTGATTTTTCAGCGATTTCAGAGTATCTCAGCCCCCGTGACTTGCTTGTGTTCAATAATTCACGTGTTTTCCCTGCACGTCTTTATGGCGAGAAAAAAAAGGGAGGCAAAGTAGAGTTCTTATTTCTTCGGCCCATTTTAAAACAAAATGATCAGAACTCACCGAATTTCCATTATTGGGAGGCCCTGGTGCGAGGCAAGAGTGCGCCTCAGACCGAGTTGTTGTTTCCTGAGGGTGTGTGCGGGAGGATTACCCGTGATTTGCAAGGAGGGCGTAAAGAGGTCTTACTTGAGTTGCCGCTTGATCGTTACAAAGACCTTTTTTCTTTTTTAGAAAAATGGGGCGAGGTCCCGCTTCCGCCTTACATCGTGAAAAGACGCAGTGCCGATTTTATGCTTCAAACAGAGGACAAGGGACGATACCAGACTGTTTATGCTGAAAAATGGGGTTCAGCCGCCGCACCGACGGCCGGGCTTCATTTTACGGATGCCCTGATTCAGAAGATAAAAGCAGAGGGAACCCAGACTGCGACAACGACACTCCATATTGGATTGGATACGTTTTTGCCCATTCGCACGGAGACGATTACCGAACACCGTATGCACAGCGAGTGGTTCCAGGTTTCAAAGGAAACGGCTGAAGAAATAAAGCAGACCCGTCACCAGGGCGGTAAAGTGTTTGCCGTGGGTACAACCGTCACACGTGCTTTAGAGAGTGCCGCACGTGGTCATGAAAGGCCACATGCGATGGAAGGGGATACCGATATCTTTATCACACCAGGGTATGTTTTTAAGGGCATTGATGCCCTCATTACCAATTTTCATCTGCCAAAATCTACTCTGCTTGTGATGATCGCAGCCTTTACAGACCTTGATGCCGTTAAGCATATTTACGCCGAAGCCACACGTCATCAATATCGTTTTTATAGCTATGGTGATGCAATGCTGATTTTGTAGTTTCAGATCTCTACCTTTCTGAGGGATGCAAAAACTTTAAGTCCTTGACTTTTTGCTATACTATTTAAGGAGAATTTTTTATGAGATTCATCGATCGAGCAAAGCGAGATCTTGCTTGAGGAGGAGGAATTCAAAATGCCAGAAAATGAAGAGATGGACGACGAACAGGGTGAACCTGCAAAAGGGCCTGAAGCAGAAGCGGAGAATGAGCCTGAAAGTCTATTGAGGGAAATCGAAAAAGACGAAGACGATGAAATTCTGCCCCCCAGAAAATCAAACAAGATCCTCATTGCCGGGTTAAGTGTTGTCATTTTTTTGGCCCTGTTTATTTTTTTCAAAGGTGAAGAAACACCTCGTTCTGATCCAGACATGGATATTCAGCCTGAGGTAAGCGAAAATATGACGCCCCCGCCCCCTTTAGAAGATTTATTTGAGGAGGCCGAAATTGTTTCTGAGCCGAAGGCGGGCAAGATCGTGATTGCAGGTGAAGCAAAAGAAGCTGAGCCAGAAACAAAAAAAAGCATCGTGCCCATCCCCAAAGAAGAACTGGCTTTTTTTGATCCTTTATCAGACACAGAAGCTGAACGTGCGCCTTCTGTGTCTGAGGAAATGGCCCTGGTCAAGGCTGAAATTCCAAAACCTCTGCCCGCAAAACCCCCAGCCCCCAAAGCGAAACCCAAGCCAAAAGTAGTGAAAGCTAGAAAGGCGGCTGCGGATGTTTTTACCATTCAACTTGGGGCATTTAAGGGGCGTACCGGCGCAGATAAATTAGACGACCGGCTTAGAAATAGCGGTTATGATTCTTTTGTGTTGGTGATGCCAAATGACGTTTATCGTGTGCGTGTGGGCAGTTTTAAAACTCGAAAAGCTGCAAAGCAGATGGCCACCCGCATAAAAAAAACAGAGGACCTGGATTCGTTTGTTACGACGGAATAAGGCGCAATTTTGCTGTGTTTAAAAGATAGACATGCGCTTTATTTTTGCGGCGTGTTCTAATATCATGACGGCTGTATGCAGACGTTGTAATCGAATGTTTCTTTTTCGAATTCTGAGTGTATCGTTTGAGGGAAACGCTTCTGCACGGATTGTTTTCTGAATTTTCTTGAGGCTGTGATAGAGGGTTTTGTAGGTTTCGACATCGTATTTTTTAAGCACGACCGCATTCAAATAGAGAAAACCGTCCGCAATATCATTGACGACTGCAAGAATTCCCTTCCCTTTGATCTGTTGTCCAGCCATATTTCCTCATCGTGATGGATAAAACCTTTAAAGAGGTCATCATAAAAGGTAACGGACAGTTTACAGATTGTCAAAAGTATTTGATGCCGGATGGGGCTTTTTCAAAGGTGCTTAAACACTACGAGTACCGTCCCGCACAATTAAAAATGGCCAAGGCCGTTGATGCGGCAATCTTATCAAACGACACGCTTCTGGTCGAAGCGGCGACGGGAACGGGCAAAACCTGGGCCTATTTACTGCCCGCGATTTTAAGCGGGAAAAAAGTCATCGTTTCCACGGGGACAAAAAACCTTCAAGATCAGCTCTTTTTTAAAGATCTGGCATTTTTGTCAAAAAATATGCCGCGTCCTTTTAATGTTTGCATGATGAAGGGCAAGTCTAATTATCTTTGTTTACATCGTTTTTACCAGTCGCTCCAGCAAACGACTTTGTCGGGAATGGGTGTCTCCTCAGACCTTCAAATGATTCAGGATTGGGCGATGACGACTAAAAGTGGTGATCGTGCTGAAATTACGGGTCTATCCGAACATTCACCGCTTTGGGGGGAAGTTTCAATCAAAGGCGATGCTTGTCTGGGTGGACAGTGCCCGGAGTTCAGTCGTTGTTACCTTACGCGCCTGAAACAAGAGGCCGCGGCGGCCGATCTTATTGTGGTCAATCATCATCTCTTTTTTTCGGATTTATCCCTGAAAGATAATGGTTATGGTGAAATCTTGCCACATTACGGTGTCGTTATTTTTGACGAAGCCCATCTTTTAGAGGAGGTCGCCACGCAGTTTTTTGGTGTTTCTTTTAGCAATCACCGGATTGACGATTTTGTGCAGGACGCCGAGCGGGCCTTTCACTACGGCCAAAAAGTGGATCCGGCGTGCAAGGCGCAATGTCAAATCTTGCCGCGTTATGCCGCGCAGTTCTTCAAATATTTTCGAAAAGAGCGTGAACGCTACCGTTTGAAAGCACGTGACTTTCACCCGGAGGTTCTATCGGCTGGCGCTGATTTATTACAAGCGTTCAAACAGCTGGAGCGATGCATTGAAAAACTTCCGTTCAAAAGCGATGACATCAAACACATCTCCGAACGCATCAGCCCCTTATTAGCAGACCTCAGTGTTTTTTTAGCAGGGAACAAAGTGAATCAGGACTTGGTTTATTGGGGCGAGCATCGTGGAAATACGGTCTTTTTACACACCTCCCCTTTGGATGTCTCTGGTATTTTGCGTGAAAAGCTTTTTCAGGGAGACACTCCCATGATTTTGACCTCTGCGACGCTTTCCACCCAAGGACATTTTAATTTTATCAAAACAAGGCTCGGCATTGATGACGCAGAAGAAATGAAGCTTCCCACCGCATTTAATTACGAAAAACAAGCCTTGCTTTATTTGCCGAGGCACTTGCCGCCGCCGTCTTCTCCAGGTTTTACCGCTGCCATTTCGGATGAAATTGTTCGTATTTTACAGAAAACTGAAGGCCGTGCTTTTCTGCTTTTTACCAGTTGGCGAAACCTCGAAGCCGTCTATCAAAACATCTCACAGCGTTTGCCTTATCGCCTGCTCAAACAAGGCACGCAGCCCAAACAGGCTTTAATCGAATCTTTTAGAAAAGACATCTCTTCAGTCCTTTTTGGCACGACTAGTTTTTGGCAAGGTGTGGATGTTGCGGGTGAAGCCCTCTCCTGTGTGATCATTGATAAACTGCCCTTTGCCTCTCCTGGCGATCCTTTGACCTCTGCACGCATTGAAGCCTTAGGCCAGCAGGGGAAACCTGCTTTTGTCGAATACCAAATCCCACTCGCCCTGCTTGCCCTCAGACAAGGCATCGGACGCTTGATTAGAAGCCGTCGAGACCGAGGCATTATCGCCATACTCGATCACCGCATCACCCAAAAATCCTACGGCAAGACTTTTTTAGAGGGTCTACCCAATGCACCAAAGACAGAGGATTTTGAGGATGTGAGGTCATTTTTTTCATAAACTAGATTGATACTCCCCTCAAGGGAGGAGATCAAAACAAGTCGTTTTTGTTGTACGGTGAAGTATTAAAAATTAAACCCAGACTTTCTCTACCGCGAAGCTATAAAAAAACTGTTTCATCATCCGCTGTAGGTTGCGCAAAGCATGCGACCGATGGGGGCCAGGGGCAAGCCCCGGTGCCGTGGGAATCCAAAGGGCTTGCGGCAAATCAAGCCCTTGGCGGGGTGTGGGGCAGCGCCCCGCATCTCTAAGAAGACCGTTACGGATTTCATCTCAAAAGCAAGACTTGTAACTTGAGTGAAGCCAAAGTAAAATCTCCTTGATATGCTAAACATCATCCACACACTCGTCAAAAAACTCAGCGCATGCGATACCGTCGAGCAGATCATTCTCTATGGCTCCCGCGCCAGAGGAGATAATAACCCGCGTTCTGATATTGATCTCGCAGTTCGTTGTCCGAGTGCCTCGTCTTCGCAATGGATGCAGTTATTGCGTTTGATGGAAGAGGCCAATACGCTTTATTTTATCGATCTTGTACGATTGGACGAAGCGTCTCCAGGTTTTAAAGAACGAATACTTGCAGAGGGAAAAACACTTTATGAGCGAAATAAAGGCACAGCAGTCTCTTCTTAATTTAGGACATGCGATAGATCGCCTTAAAGAAGTGGTCGATCAGGAGGAAGATGAACAAGGGATTCTTGTTGACGCTGCGATTCAACGTTTTGAGTTCTGCATCGAACTTTTTTGGAAGACGATCAAACGTTTGTTGCAATACGAGGGGGTTATTTCAAGCACACCAAAAGAGGTCTTGAAACATGCCTTCCAACAACATTGGTTTGATGATGAAATGATTTGGATCGGGATGTTAGAAGACAGAAATAAGACAAGTCACATCTACGAAGAAGCGACAGCACTTGCGATTTTTAAACGCATTAAAAACGCTTATTACCCCGAATTTCGCCGAACCTATGATTTCCTAAAATACAGATACTCAGACCTATTAGATCGGTCTATCGATTAAGGTTTTTGTAAGCCCTTCTAAACCACCCCATAAGCCAGCATCGCATTGGCGACTTTGATAAATCCGGCGAGATTTGCGCCTTTTACATAATTGGTATAGCCATTTTCTTTACCGTGCGTGACACATTGTGTGTGGATATTGGTCATGATGACTTTGAGTCGCTCTTCGAGTTCTTCCGCAGTCCAGGCCATGCGCATACTGTTTTGAGTCATTTCAAGACCTGAGACAGCAACTCCACCCGCATTAGAGGCCTTGCCTGGTGCATAAAGTACTTTGGATTTTTCAAACAATTTTATGGCATCAATTGTTGTGGGCATATTGGCCCCTTCAGCAATGGCTTTGATGCCATTTGAAACCAGTGCGATTGCATCTTTTTCGTCAATTTCATTTTGTGTAGCGCAGGGAAAGGCCAAGTCACAAGGCAGGTGCCAAGGTTTTTTGCCTTCGTGGAATTCACAGTTGAATTTTTTGGCGTACTCGGAAATCCGGCCGCGTTTGATGACCTTAAGGTCAATGACAAAAGCCAGTTTTTCTTCATTGATCCCCTCCGGGTCATGAATAAATCCCGAAGAATCCGAAAGCGTGACGACTTTACCCCCTAAATGGATGATTTTTTCTGTGCAATATTGTGCGACGTTACCGGATCCTGAAACCAAACAGGTTTTTCCCTGAATGGAATCCCCAACATTTTTGAGCATTTCTTCCATAAAAAAGGCACAGCCGTAACCCGTCGCTTCTTTGCGAATCAGGCTTCCACCAAACTCTAAAGGTTTGCCCGTCATTATGCCGGAAAACTCATGTTTGAGACGTTTATATTGACCAAACATAAAACTGATTTCTCTGGATCCGACACCGATATCCCCTGCGGGTACATCTAAATGTGGGCCGATGTGGTGAGAGAGCTCGGTCATAAAGGCCTGGCAAAAACGCATAATTTCGCGTTCAGATTTCCCTTTTGGATTGAAGTCGGAGCCGCCTTTCCCCGCACCCAAGGGCAGTGTCGTTAAGCTGTTTTTAAAGGTTTGCTCAAAACCTAAAAATTTGAGGATGCTCAAGTTGACCGAAGGATGAAAGCGCAGGCCACCTTTGTAAGGGCCAATCGCGTTATTGAATTGCACCCGATATCCCTTGTTAATCCGTATGTTTTTTTTGTCATCTTCCCAAACCACACGAAAAATAATGCTTCGGTCTGGCTCTGTCATGCGTTGGAAAATCCCTGCATGTTCATACTTTGAATGACTGAGAATATAGGGAATGACCGATTCGGCAACTTCCCGGACAGCCTGATGAAATTCCAGTTCTCCGGGATTTCTCTTAATCAAACCGTTCATAAAGTTTTCAACCGATAAATCAGTGTACATAAGTAACTCCTGTTTTATATTGTCGGATGCAAAATTTTAAAAAAATAATCCTATATTCTTAAAAATTTCAATGCCTTATACCCTTATTATAGCTCAGTTTGGAATCTTTGCCTGTATTTGTTTTTTAGTGCTATTTTTTCTATAGTAGGCCAACTTATTTTTTAGGAGTTTTATGACAATTCAATGGTATCCGGGGCATATGCAAAAGGCCCGGCGGGAAATCAAAAAAGCGATGTTTGATATGGATCTCGTGATAGAGGTCTTGGACGCGCGTATCCCTTTGAGTAGTGAAAACCCTCTGGTTTCAGAATTACGCGGCCCAAGGCCTGTGATCAAAGTCTTAAATAAAAGCGATCTGGCCGATCCAAAAATAACACAACTTTGGCTGCGTCATTTGGCGGGTGCGCCTGAGACCGAAACCCTGGCAGTCAATGCCAAATCCTTACCCTTAACCCGCAAACTGATTGCGCGCTGCCGCAGTTTTTTCCCGGGGCGAAACGAAAAGGCCTTGCCCCTTCGTGCGATGGTGGTGGGTATCCCTAATTGCGGAAAATCGACACTCATCAATACTCTCGCAGGAAAGGCGATTGCCAAGGTGAGAGACGAACCTGCCGTGACCCGTCATCAACAACAAATCAAACTGGGCAACGGCATCCTGCTCAATGACAGTCCCGGTATTTTGTGGCCCCAGATTGAAAACGAAAGAAATGGTTATTGCCTGGCCATGACCGGGGCAATTAAAAACACAGCCTTCGATTTTGAAAGTGTCGCCCATTTTGCAGCGACCTTTTTGTTAGAAAACGCAGCCGATGCACTCATGACACGATATCGTTTAAAGACCTTGCCCGAAGATGAAACGGCGCTTTTAGAAATGATTGGACGTAAAAGAGGCTGTCTCGGGCCGGGTGGCGTGACTGATGTGCATCAGGCTTCAGAGGTATTGCTTCACGATTTCAGAAACGGGGCTCTGGGGCGTATTAGTCTTGAAGCGCCGGAAATAGATTTGTGAGGTGAGCGAGGGGTTTTTACGCGTGCTTGTGAAATTAGGCAGCGATGCTTTCTAAACCGTGTCGATAGGCCAGCGTCAACAGTTTTAGGTTTCCTCCTTTTGGAATAATTTCTCCGCGTTCCCATTTTTGGTAAGTGGAGGGGCTGACATTCAGATATTTAGCCATTACGTTTTGGCTGACTTTGGCTTTGTCTCGAATGCTTTTGATCTGTTTTGTTGTGAGGGGTTTTACTTCTGGCAGTGCCAAAGCCTCAAGCTCATGTAGGGTGACTTTGTCAAATTTTAAGTTTTTTGCCGATTCCAGTACAATTTCCATGATGCTTTTTCCGTCCATTTATTTGACCTCCGTAATCTCAAATAATTCGCCGTCGTCAATACGATTGAGAATTTCTTCTTCCGGCCAATTCAAGACTGTTTTCCCGTAAATTTTTAAAGCCTCTTGCTCTTTTTCTGTGATATTGGCGCGCTTTCCTTTGTCAAAGCCATAAATAAAAAAGCTGCGATGCCCTTTTTTGAATGCAAGGATTGTCCGGGTGCTTCCGCGTTTTCCGCGCCCGCGTGTGGCAATCCTTTTTTTATAGAGATGCCCCCCTAATTGGGCATCAAACAAGCCATTTTCGATTTCAGCAACCGCTATTTTGAGCAAAGCATCGCTTAAACCTTGTCTTCGTGCCCATCGCTCGAAATGCTTGTTTTTAAATATCTGCATTGCACTTCCTTTACTATAGTTATAAATATTATAGTAAAGGAGCGAGAGATTCAAGAGATGGAGATCCCCGGTCGTGTCTCAGTTTGATACAGGAAACCGCGATTTTAGTGTTGTCATTCCCGCTCAGGCTTAGAATCCAAGAATTACAAACCTTTGGATGCCCGCTTCCGCGAGCATGACGTGTTTCTAAGACTTTAAACTGAGACATTACCAGATCCTACCCCCTCTTTTGGGGGGATTGTATATTCTCTTTGGGAATGTTATTAAACCTTTATATTCTTTCTCACTAAAAATCATATTAGGGGTTTTTTATGAAACAGGTATCTCTTATCTTTGCCTTCTTTTGGGAAAGAGCTTTCTAAAACATTTATGACCGGGGCGATTAAAAACACGACTTTTGATTTCGAAAGCGTTGCCTATTTTGCCGCGACCTTTTTGTTAGAAAACACCGCTGATGCACTTATTACACGCTATCGTTTGAAGGCCATGCCCGAAGATGAAACGGTCTTGCTGGAAATCATCGGACGCAAAAGAGGCTGTCTTGGGCTGGGCGGTGCCATTGATCTCCATCAAGCCTCAGAGGTCTTGCTTCACGGTTTTAGAAGTGGAGCGCTGGGTCGGATTTCACTTGAAGTGCCGGAGGTGGATTCGTGATTGGGCTTAATTTTTCGTAGCGGAATGCGACAAAAATCTGAATGATGATTGGTTTTTTCTTCCACATCTTATAGGGGGAGGATAATGGCAACTTTTGATCAGCGGGGACAACATGTGCGGTATCAATATAATGCCGAGACCATCAATTTTGCATCCGCCCAAAATACGATGGATGTCATTGAAGAGTTGAAGCACTTACAGCAAGAACTCGCACGGGCGATTGATAAAAATGCTTTGGCCGGTGATGATGCTATTGAGGCAGATTATGAAATGAAAAAAGCCCTCGCGCAGGCGGGTAATGCCGCACCAGAGAAAAAGACACTGCTTAAACATCTCAGCACCGTTAAAAACTACGTGACCGGCATCTCTGGATTGGCGGGTGCATTTGCGCAAGCGATTACCACGGTCGGACAATTTTTCTAATTGAAAATAGGATCATATGACAAACTTTGATCAGCGCAATCAAAACGTCGCAACGCAATACAATGCCGAGACGATTCATTTTCATCCTTCGATTTCTCCCGAAGTTATTGAGGACTTGCGGAAGACCCTCCATGTCAAAGACAAGGTCATCAATCGATTGCTTCAAACCCTTGATGAAAATGAGGTCGCGCTCGAAGACCGTGAATCCAAACTGCGGGAATTGGCCCAGAAATATAAAGAGATTGAAACACGCCTTACAAGACGTGATGAGACGGACCTCCTTGCGGAAAAGGCCAAAGAAAGATTGGATGAAGGCGATTTAGAAGGTGCTGAGACCTTTCTCCTTCAGTCTTTACAGCAGAATTTAAAAGCAACCATCGAAAGAAAAAAAGCCGCAGCAGGCGATGCCTTTGAGTTAGCGAACATCAAAGAATTGCAACTGGACTATCCTGGCGCTTTGCTCTTTTATGAACAAGCCGTTGATCTCGCACCAACAGAAAGTGATTGCCTAAATCGACTTGGGCTTCTTCTGTACACATTAGGCGATTATGATCAGGCCATTGATATTCATACGAAGTCTCTCAATATCAATGTGAAGGTTTTGGGGACGCAACATCCACAGGTTGCCACGGATTATAATAATCTTGGTTTAGCGTGGCACGAAAAAGGCTATTATGACAAGGCGATTGATTTCTATACGAGGTCCCTCAAGATCACCGTGAAGGTCTTAGGGGAGCAGAATCCACTTGTTGCCACTGATTACAATAATCTTGGCTTCGCGTGGCATGAAAAAGGTGACTACGATCAGGCGATTGATTTTCACAACAAGTCCCTCGAGGTCAACGTGAAGGCCTTGGGGAAGCAGCATCCATTGGTGGCAACCAATTATAATAATCTTGGTTTAGCGTGG
>CAYVHO010000024.1:0-34965 GCA_964451325.1 uncultured Nitrospira sp.
GAAATTGCTGAACCTCTTTGGGTGAGATTGCCAGCCTGACTTTTTCAGCAAACCCCAATTAACAACGAGAGTGATGATGAATACCGCAAGCGCTTTAAAGATGATCAACAACGCAAGAGCTATTTCTAAAAAAATGAAAATGCCACCATTGGCAATTGTTATTCTGGATCAACCTTCAAAAGTAAAAGCAGCACTCTGCGACGACGGAGTGGGAACACTCCGCTACGAAATTGCGCTAGGCAAGGCCTCAGCGGCATTAGGCATGGGTTTTGGCACACGTAAATTTTACACTTACATAAAAAATGGCATCCTTCCTGAAATGTTTGCCAGCTGTATCAATGGTGTTGCCCAGGGGAATTTTATCCCTCTACCGGGAGGGGTACTCATCTTAAATCAGCATCAAAACCTTATTGGCGCAATTGGTATTTCGGGAGCAAACTCAGATCAAAATGAGGCCTTTGCGATACAAATGATAGAAAGCGAAAACCTATGCGCTTCGCCCTGAGCCTCTGAAAAAAATTTAGCGCTGGGGAATAAAGAAATCGCTGTCGTTTTCTATTGAATGACCATTTGAATTTCCATCTCGCAGGAATATCCCCTTCTAAACATTGCATGAGCGAATAAAAAGGATTATCGTAATGAGTATGATGGACACTCCATCATCACAAACAGGGAGGATCTGTTATGAGACGGGTTTATGCTGCACCTTTTAAGATCTTTATTCTTGGAATCCTGATGATGACCTTACCCGCATGTGAGAGCAGCGGAACAAGCAATTCCCGTGCACAGATCCCGGCCCTCATGTCTCCGGATTCTGTCACTGGGCCTGCGGCCTCAAAAAACAATGAAGGTGTGGATCATTTGGTCCAAGGACACTACGATGTCGCGCTCGATTATTTCAAAGAAGCACTTTCAGCAAACCCTAATTTTGCGGAAGCGCATTTTAACATGGCCATTTCTCTGGATGGCATGGGTGATCACACGAAAGCCACCGCCTCGTTTCAAAAAGCAAATGATTTAGGGGGGAAAAATCCTAAAATTTCAGAAAATCCCATGTTAAAAAAACACCTGGGAAAATCCTGATCAATTGATAATCCGCCTTTTTGGGTCTCTCCAGGGTGGAGAGACCCAAAAAGCCCCCCCACCAAGGAATAGATCGGCCACCCCGTTTCTTAAACTGGAATAAAATCTATCTAAACCTCATCCGGAATTTAGAGAATGGCAACAAGGATGTATTGGTCTGCGCATCAACAATATTAATTATCTGAATAAGGCCTTTTCCGCAGACGACAATGGGTTTCTTGTCTTTTATAAAAATAATTTTTCCTGGCATTCTGTTTTCAATGTGGACATCACCAACAATCTCTGCGTCAGTAATTCTTACTTTTTTATTTCCGATAATACTCAGCGCACCTTTGTACGGATAAGTAAGTGCATCTATAAATCGCTTTATTTGATCAGAAGATTTTTTCCAGTCAATTCTGTAATCGTCTTCATCAAGCCACAAACTGTAGCTGGCTTTATGCTCATCTTGTTTTACACCATTAAGCGTCTTTCCTTCACTGATTTGCTTGATTATTTTTATGGCAAGTTGTTTGTAGTTTTCACAGATCAATTTGATCGCATTTTGAATTTTAATCGGATAATTCACCGTGGTTTTAGATTGTGCAATGATATCCCCACAATCATAATCTCCAGAGGCAAATATCGCAGTAACACCAATCAAGTCTTCGCCATTTATTAGAGATGAAACAAGGGGAGAAAACCCACGGTATCTGGGAAGAAGAGAATCATGAAATACAATCAATGTCATTGATAAATCAATTAGCCACCGCCAAGAAACCGCAATGGCATAACGACTATTGATGGCCTTACATTCCTTTCTGTCTAGAAAAATGATCCTATTTTTTTTGCAAAAGACCTCTATTTCATCATAATAGTCTTTTTTGATATTTATATCCCGAGCCGAAATAACACATTCGATGATCTCAGGAAAGTGCGCTACGATTGCCCCAAGAACCCGATACCCTTTTTCGGTCATTAAAAATAATGCGACAGAGTCTTTCATTCTTTCGTCGGTACAGACACCCTATTTTTAAACCAGAACAGCGCTTATCTATTCATTATCATCTCTAATTGATTCACAACATAACCCGCATCTTTTAAATCCATACTGACACTCATCGGAAGGGTTATTATTCGTTCGGAAACAAATTGAGTATTCAGAAGTGATCCCTTTTCCCCATCGGAAAAAAGAGGCATTTGATCCAATGGAGCATAGTGGATACAGGCACCTATATTTACTGCTCTAAGCAAAAATAGAACCTCATTCCGGTTTAAAGTCATCTCCTCAATCGGGAGTTGAATCACAAATAAATGACGCGCATGACAGGGACTCAGAATATTATCTTGATACCTTAGACGAGGGATTACTACGTTGAGGGCTTCATAATAATAGCGTGCAATTTTGAATCGAATGTCATAAAATTCCATCTGGCGTTTGAGTTGGACTCTCCCAATAGATGCCTGAAGGTCGGTATAATTCATTTTGTAACCTAATTCACGGAGTCCGTGTGAAGGACTAATTTTTGGATCTACAAAACGTTCCCAAGCATTTGAAGAAAGACCATGCTGTCGAAGTTTTTTTAATCTTTCAGCCATTGCTTCATCAAAAAGTGCAATCGCACCCCCTTCTCCCGTCGATAGATTTTTATTGGCATAAAAACTAAAACAAGTGAGGTTTCCAGACGAACCAACGGGACTTCCATCCCTATATTTTGCGCCTAAAGCGTGTGCCGCATCTTCGATGATCGCCACCTGCTTCGGCAAAAGAGATCGAAGCTTTTCAACCTCAACAGGAAAACCACCCAGATGAACAACAATCACCGCTTTTGTTTTAGATGTAAACTTTTCTAAAATCGATTCAGGGGTCATACATAAAGAATCAGGATCAATATCACATAACATCGGCTTAGCACCCAGATACAGTGCCACATTTGCGGTACTACACCATGTCAGGCTCGGGCAGATCACCTCGTCTCCTTCACCGACACCATGGAGTAACAAAGAAAGAAATAATGCGGATGTACACGAATTCACAGTAACCACATATGGGGCATTTAGGGACTCAGCCAGCTCTTTTTCAAATGCAAGAGTTTCCTGCCCCATACCGACCCAACCTGAATTCAAAACACGAGTTACAGCCGCTATTTCTTCATGGGAAAAATGAGGTTTACCAAATGGAAGAAAATCTGGTCGGACTAATTCCGTTCTCTTTCCAAAAACAGCTTCTTTAAGCATAGCGTTTTCTCCATGGCAATGCGTCAGATTTCTAGCTTGTCTTTCTCTCCGAGAATTTCAATAAAATGCTCTGCATAAGCCCTTGCTGCAACGCTAGGGTCATGGCAAAAATGCTCCATATATCGTCGTCCTGCTACCCCAACCGCTTTACGAAATGGAATATCATCGATTAAGTGCTGTACATAGGCAACATACTGTCCCGGTGAATCTGCGCATAAAGCAAGAAGTGCTCCGGTTTTTGGGCAGCTAAAAATGGCCTGAATTTCCTCTTGATCCTTTTTTGTCCCTACTTCGCCCCTGATCAGGGGCATTACATTAGATCCCACGCCAATCTCAGAATCCTCTTCCATCCAAATAGATGCTGTCGCTGCACTCATTGTATCTAACATTGCCAATGCGGTAGGAAAAGGAAAAGAGTCAAGGTGGATATCAAGTAATTTTGCGTAGACTTTAATATCCACCCAACCCTGAAATAGACAGCGCTCCGATATCCCCTGCTCTACCATCATCTGACGTACCGATAGGAGATATTCAGGACCAAACCATAAGAAGACAGCTTCTGGATTGGCATGTAAGATATCTGCAAGAGCCTCAATAAACAGGGGATTTTCTAGTTTTTGGGCGCGAGCAAGTGTTCCCAATATGACTTTATATTGGGAAAATTTCTCTTGCCGAATGAAAGAAACCTCATCATCAATGATCGCCATATCAATCCCATTCTCAGATGGATAGATATCCTCATGAGGAAGGGGACCCGTTCTCCATGACCTTCCTTCAAACTCTTTTTTTGATTTTACTGGAGACCCAGTCGTTACATATCCGTCCATCATCGGAATAAAAATACTTCGAAATCCCATCGATAAGTAAATTTGCACAGGAGCCAGACCCATTGAAGCCGCAAGACAGGGAAAGGCTTCATAAGTACCAGGATAGACAAGTGCCGAAACCTTGTCTTTTTGAATGAGGTTCCTTAGTGTGAGCAACCGTTGAAAAAAACCTTTTTCCGAGCTGAGCTTCCCACAATCTATTGATAAATCAACAAGTTTCAGACCTCTCTCAGAGCAAATATTCTTCATCTTCATCGAAGCATTATCTAGAGTATAAACAACAAATTGAAACGGTAAGGGGTGCAGCTTAGAGAACCCTCGGAAAAAATTTATAAGTAAGATTTCACCGGAACCCGCACTCAAACCAAGATCAATAACGAATCCAAGAACAGGGAAAGAATGAACAGTATTCGGAAAAACAAGCCCGGGCAAAGTTTTATGAAGCTTTTCTCCAGCCGAAATATACATTGGATTTGTAAGCGCATGAACCGCTTTCCATTGTTGACTTGTGTGTGGTTGCTGGGCGTAAGAGACTGCGGTGAGACAACTCACAAAATATGCAAACAAATAATCGCCACGATCCAATGCATCTTGTGTCGAGGGAAGAATCACTTGTTCAAAAATATGTTTATTCCATTCCGGTGAAGATTTGATGACATATCCCAAGAGAACAAACATGCCATATTTAGATTTTGGACTAATCTCCTCTTGTGCAAGTCCTTTCATAAAATAACGAATCGACCTTTCTCCGAGATAATTCGACCTTTTGATTGTATCGGCCAAGTTTTCGTAAACCGAAAGCTCATCAGGTTTTAAATCAATTGCGTTCATGAAAGCGTCAAGCGCAGCGTCATACTCTCCTATCTCCCGCAAGGCGTTTCCAAAATTTCTATACACAACAGGGGAAGTTTGATTGATATCAGTTGCCTGTCCAATCAAATCAACCGCACGCGGGTAATCCTTTCGTTGGTAGGCAATTTCACCCAGCAACTGCAAGGCATCTGCATTATTTTTTTCAAGCGAAAGGACTTGATTATAGATTCTTTCGGCCATCTCAAAATTCCCAGATTTGTGATGTGTGACCGCCTCTTGAATGAGAGAAGCAATTGGCATATCTCTATTTTTAGATACACTTAAAATCCCATCACAGCATTTTTTGTATTTCTTCCCGCTACCACAAGCGCAAGGTTCATTTCGGCCTTGTTTTTTCTTTTTTTCGACCATGATCATTTTTTAAGCCTTTTCAGCCAGGCCCCTGGCCAATAGGTCACACGTTCGGTCATCTGTCCTTCGTTAAAAGGCAAGGCTGGATCTTCAATGACAAACTTTGGATTGGATTTCACAAATGCTTCGGCCGCAGCCTTTGGGTTGTTCCAGCCCCAATCAGCTTCGCTACGCGGCGCACCCACTAAATCCCCCATGATGCCATCGGCTGCGACAATGTAGGAACCCACCGAAACCAAGTTCGAATAGGCTTCAAGCTCGGCGAGCACATGGGATTTTGTATGATTTGAATCCAGCATTACAATCACTTTTTCATTGGGCTGAAGCAAGGCTTTCACTTCTTTTACGATGCGGGGTTCAATCGAACTCCCTTCGACCAGCGTAATGACATCAAAAAGTGGGTGGGCTTCAATGGCTTTTCGGTTATGCGGACGGATTTCAATATCGATCCCAATAACACGCCCCTTCCCCATCGCCTTAAAGAGTCCGGCATAAAAAACAAGAGAGCCCCCATGGGCCACCCCCGTTTCGATAATAACGTCGGGTTTAAGCTCAAAAATGACTTCTTGCATACGCAGCATATCTTCGGGCAATTGAATAATCGGCCGTCCCAACCAGGAAAAACTATAGACATATTTACTATCCCAACCACTTCTTAACCAGGCTTTTGAGATGATCGCAAAGGCCTCCGGCGTACCGATGGCGTGGGTTTGTGTGCCCTTTTCGTTTTCGAGTGTGACAAGACCCTTGTCGGTATCAATTTTAATCACGCGCCACCTTCAGTTCATATTCAGGAATGAGGTTTTTTAAAGATGGAATCAACAAGGTTGGGGAAAAAGCAAACTCATTTTGGATACGCCGAATCGATATCGCGGGAAAAACGGTGCTTTCCGCCGCTTCAGTCATCCTAATCTCACAGCCTGTGATTTTTTGAATCTCATCTAATAGCTGACGATGACTCACATTTTTTCCACTGGCAAGATTGTAAAGCCGTCTTTGTCCAGAAACCGCGATCTTCGGGAGCAAGTCCACAACATCATCAATACTGATATAGTCTTTTTCTGACTCCAATCCTGACTTCAAAAAAACCACACCCTTCTCCACAGCATCGCTAATCACAGTGGATAAAAAATCAGATGAATCGGTTTTCTTTCCAAACACATTAGAAAGCCGGACCACACGGACATTGGGCTTTTCTGATGCAAAACAGATGGACTCTCCCATCAACTTTGAAAGATTGTACAAATCCTCCGGGTCATTGGGATTCACCCTCACATCCGCATTTTCATCCGCTTTTTTACCTTTAAGGTAAACACGTGTAGAAGAGAGATAGAGAAAGGACTCAAAATTGCTGTGCTCAAAAAAATCCATTAGATTACTCACGTGCGCCCGGACCGTGTCATAAGGCCGCGCCCTAAAGTTTGCCGTCAGGCCGACGGCATAAATAACGTGACCTAAATTTTTGTTAAAGATTGAACGATCATCCCGTGATGGACTCTCACATTCGTAATGCAAACCTAAGATCGCCTCCGACAAATGAGAACCGATAAAACCACTTCCACCCAAAATCGTAAATTTCATGTCCGCATCCCTACAGGCTTAGCCGGGCTCCCGATATTGATGGAATAAGGGCTCAACTCCGTATTTACCAAAGCATTTGCACCCACCACACAGCCTTTTCTCAAAATCGCGCCATCCAAAATCACGGAATTCGCACCCACCCAGACATCATCTTCAATTACAATGCCGCCTTTACCCTCCTGAAATCCCTGTTGCACAATCTTGGTCTCTCTCGATTGGAAGGCATGGTTAACGGGTGCGAGGGTGCAGTTGGCCGCAATCAACACATCTTCGCCGATATTCACGCCGTTTCCCGTGTAAATCACGACGCCGGAGTTGATCGTGCTGTTTTTTCCGATACGCACATCACCCATCCCTCCAGCAGGTTTTATTTTGACAAAGGCATCAATCGTGACATCCGCTTCAATAATAATTTTACTGCCTTTCACCGAATCTTCAATATCCGCGAATTTAGAAATCAAGGCCTTTTCCGAAATGACCCGCATTTCAATACTCCGTCCTTTTTTCTGACAAAAGAAGGGATAACAATCCTTTCTTTTCACGTCCGTCCAATGCTATTTCCCCCATCAAAAGACCTTCATTTCATCAATTGTTCACGTGGCGAAACATTGCATTGTTAAGGACCCATGTATCGAATTGGTGAATAATTTCCCCTTTGTTAATGAGTTTTGAAACCTCAATATTCGCTTGAGTGAGAGCAATACGGTGTCCCGTGTGTCCAGCGATCACGGCCTCGATATTCACCGCGTTCAGATCTTTCAAATCAAGCTGAACAACAGAAACAGCTTTACCCGCAAATAGCTTCGTTTTGGATTGTCCGGGTGGAAGGTAAATGGCACCTGTCGAAAAATCCACTGCAAAAGCAATGAGCCCTGGAACAATAAAAAAGAGCAGTCCAACGGCATCCAAGACCGCAACACCAGCGTCTATGGTGCCTCTCTTCTGCCCTTGCCGCTCTGGATAAAGCAATATACCGCAAGCACTCATCTGTACAATCAAAAAAATAATCAGGATACTTCTTAGAGAATTCTTAAATTTTTTGGGCATTTCTATTATGGCTCCATTCTTATCGTTGTTATTTATAGGGCGTATAAGAGACATCTTTTTCACTCATGATGGGATGCTCAATGGGCCAATCAATACAAAAATTCGGGTCATTCCAGGAAAAACCTTGTGCGCTCTTAGGATGATAGGGCTTAGACATGAGATACAAAATCTCCGTCTCGTCTTCAAGGGTTTGAAAACCATGCGCAAAACCTTCCGGGATATAAAGCAGAGATTGATTCGATTGACTGAGTGTTATAGAACACCATTTTTTAAAACTGGGAGAATCCGCACGTAAATCTAAAATCACATCATAAATCGCCCCTTGTAAACATTGCACAATTTTGGCTTCTTCAAAGGGTTTCGACTGATAATGCATTCCGCGTAAGGTACCCGATTTTTTATTCATCGAAAGGTTTACTTGAGCAATATGAAAAAACAAACCCTTCGACTTGAATGTTTCCTCACAAAAAATGCGAGAAAAAAGACCCCGTTCATCTTCATGTGGCTCAAGCGTAATAATATAAGCCCCCCTTAATGCTGTCTTTTTAAAAACCATTTTACTGTGACTTTCTAAGATGCAATTCTCAGATTATGTATACACTTTAAGTTTTGGAATCGGCACGACAAAACGTCCGTGCCATTCCCGGATAAATGCCATTTGATCCATGATTTCTTCTTTTAAATTCCAAGGCAAAATCACGAGATAGTCGGGTTTTGTTTCTTTTATTTTATCCGGATGACAAATTGGGATACGACTCCCAGGAAGAAACCTTCCCTGCTTGTAGGGATTTCGATCTACAGCATAGCTCAGCATATCACTTCTAATACCACAAGTGTTTAAAAGCGTGTTTCCTTTTGCTGGTGCACCATAAGCCGCAACAGTCTTTCCATCAAAACGCAAAGAAAGCAAAAAGGCCAATAAACCCAAACGAACTTCATCGACTTTTTTCGCAAATGCCGTATAGGTTTCAAGACGATTCAGACCGGCATTTATTTCTATGAGCCGTAAGGCTAAAACAGCCTCAGAAACAGGCCCCGTTTTGTCATCTTCGTGACAGAGGTATACACGCAGAGACCCCCCGTGGGTCTCTAGTTCCTCGACGTCATAGATCTTAAGTTTATGTCTTGAAAAAATTTTGTCTGCGGTGATGAGTGAAAAGTAGGAAAAATGTTCGTGATAGATGGTGTCAAATTGATTTTTTTCGATGAGCTGTTGAATATGCGGAAACTCAAGGGTAATGCGCCCACCCGGCTTAAGGAGTATTTTGAGACCCGCCACAAAATCGTGCAGATCCGGCACATGGGCCAGGACGTTATTGCCGATTAAAAGATCGGCTTGAATGCCTTCTTCAGACATCGCGCGCGCCGTCTCAACCCCAAAAAAGCTCACCCGTGTTGGCACCCCTTGTTCAATGGCCACTGCCGCCACATTTTCAGCCGGTTCAACACCCAGAATCGGAATATTAAAACGCTTAAAATGCTGAAGTAGATAGCCATCATTACTTGCAATTTCAATGACTTGACTCTTTTTATTTAACTTAAATCGCTTCACAGCCTGATGTACGTAGGCCTTAATATGAGAAACCCATGTGCCGGAATAGGAAGAAAAATAGGGATATTCTTTGAAGATTTCTGAGGGACTTTGATACTGAGGCAGTTGCACTAAAAAACAGGATTCACAAAACATGGCATGCAGTGGATAGGTGGTTTCAGGCAGATGAAGCTGTTTTTCAGAAAGAAAGGCATTCGAAGGCGGTGTACATCCCAGATCACAAAAAGAATGGTGCAGCAAAGTCCCGCAAAACCGACATTTATGAGCACTCATACGACCACCCTTTCCTGGTTTTTTAGAATTTGTTGTAGGGTTACTTGCTGCATGTTTTCTTGTGCTTGAAAGGCCCTGTACCACGCCACGAGAGAAATGAGCCCTGCTTCAAGAGAGACCGAGGGTCTCCAGGGCAAGCGGGTCCGAGCCTTTTGAGAATCAAGCCGTAAAACAGCCGTTTCGTGGAAATGGCTTGTTTCATCACAGCGCCAATTTGGCGTATCACCCCAAGCCTTTCTTAGAAAATTGACGAGCCATTCAACACTGCGTGTTTCATCTTCCTCTGGGCCAAAGTTCCAGGCTTCTGAAAACTCAGAGCTGTTTTCCCAAAGCCGCTCGGCTAGGATCAAATACCCCTCTAGGGCATTTTGTACATGTTGCCAGGGGCGAATGGCCTGCGGATAGCGGATGTGAATGGCTTTGTCATTTAAAAATCCTTCGAAAATATCCGGGATCAAACGGTCTTTTGCCCAATCCCCTCCCCCAAAAACGTTTCCTGCGCGTGCAGTCGCAACAGCAATGCCACGCGCATTGAAATAAGAATTTCGATAGGCGGAGGCAATGAGCTCAGCGCAGCCCTTGCTGCTTGAATAAGGATCATGTCCCCCCATGGCTTCGGATTCGAGACAAGGCTGGCCGACGCCCGTATTTTCATAACACTTATCACTCGTCACAATCAGCACGACACGAGCCGAATGATTTAACCGGACAGCTTCGAGTAGATTGGCCGTTCCCATGACATTGCTTTCGTAGGTTTCAATGGGCTCCAGATAAGAAGTTCGCACCAGGGATTGTGCCGCCAGATGAATGATGATTTCAGGACGGCGCTCTGCAATCACCCGCTTTAAATTATCTAAATTACGAACATCACCCGTAACAGAAAACATACCCTCTCCAACACCGGCCAACTCAAAAAGAGAAGGGTCTGTTGGCGCTTCAAGGGCATAACCCGTTAATTCAGCCGATAAAGTCTGGAGCCAGAGCGAAAGCCAGCTTCCCTTAAATCCGGTGTGCCCCGTAATCAGTACCCGCTTTCCACGCCAAAAAGGAGTGTGCATCACCAATTCTTCCAAGGGGCTTTCCCTGAAGTCCAGAGGGCCTCAATCTGCCGTTGATCACGTAGGGTATCCATGGCCTGCCAAAACCCTTTATGAAAATAGGCCGAGAGATGATCTTCCGATGCTAAACGCCCCATAGGCTCTTTTTCCCAAGAGGTCTCATCATCGGTGATATAGTCAATGACCTTTGCAGATAAAACAAAAAAACCGCCATTGATCCAACCGCCATCCCCCAAAGGTTTTTCAAGAAACCCTTTCACGCTGCTGCCATCCACTTGAAGTGCTCCGTAACGTCCCGGTGGTTGCACAGCAGTCACCGTCGCCAATTTCCCCTGTGCCTTGTGAAAAGCAAGCAAGCGCCCCACATTCACATCTGCCACACCATCCCCATAGGTAAAACAAAAATCTTCATCACCAATATAATCCCGGACACGCTTTAGACGTCCCCCCGTCATGGTATCGGCTCCCGTATCAATCAGGGTCACACGCCAGGGTTCTGCATGATTTTCATGAACCTCTAATTTTTGATGCCCGACATCAATGGTGACATCGGACATATGCAGGAAGTAGTTACTAAAATATTCCTTGATGACATACCCTTTGTAACCCAAACAAATGATGAATTCATTGATGCCATGGGCAGAATAAATTTTCATGATATGCCAAAGGATGGGTTTTCCGCCGATTAAAACCATTGGTTTTGGCTTGGCGTGGGTCTCCTCACTGATCCTGGATCCTAATCCTCCGGCAAGAATGACGGCCTTCATCAAACCACTCCTCTGCTTTATGGTTCACACCCGAAGAGGTCTAATGCAATCGGCTTGCCAGGATAGAATGGAAGAGGATACTCAGAATAATACGACGATATTTAAAAAAATGAAAAAAAATCTTGTAAAAACAAGAACCTTCCGGGACGGATTCAAAAACCATACAGCATAATGGATGATTAAGTCGTCAAAAAAATGACAGACAAATCATTCATAATGACAGAAGATATCATATTGTAGAAAGGCTTATACCGTCCATAGGCAGAGAGACAACAGATTCTATCGGAGAAAGTCAAGGAGAGAACGTTGTAAAATCCGCGCAGAAACGGCACGTGTTGCTTCTAAAGTGGATTCTTGCAAGAGCAGTTCAGAAATGACCGTGGGTAAGTCAATATCTTCTGTGTCAGATTTAATACGGGAAACAGTGAGCTTAAAGTCTTCTAGTGTCGCAGCAGTTGTATCCGCACGATTGAGTCGTGCGCCCAGTAAAGCCCGTTCGTTATTCACACCATCTTCAACACCGTCCAGATTACCCAAAGCGCTTTGAATTCCGGCGACGTCATTTGTTTCCAATGCACTTTGTAATGCACCCACGATACTAAAAAGATCTGTCCCGCCCCCGGCCCCTTTAAAGAGTCGATCTCCCGGCAAATTTTTCACAACACGGATATTATCCCCAATAAGGAGGGCATTTTCCGCAGAATCCCCTAAATAAGTCCCTGCGGGTCGAGAGATGCCTGCGCTTAAACCCAGGACGGCTTGCGCCGTGCCACCACTGGGAATGCTGGCAGAGGTTCCCCCAACGGCGTTCGAAGTCAATACAAGCTGATTTGCGCTGTTAAAAGTAATTGATGCACTCACATTCGCATTTTGAAAGGTCGTATCGGCCGCGATCTGCGTTTGGATTTCAGTCGCCAGGGCAGCGCCCGTCGCATAGATCCCTGCGCTGAGCGTAATGGAACTCGAAATACCATCAATCGACAGCGTAAGCGTGTCATTTGTGGCCAAGCCAATGCTCAGTGGCAATGCACTTGAAATATCGCTACCGGTATAGAAACCCTGACTGACAAGTGGTTCAGTCAGAATTTCATTTCCCGCAAAAAGATAGGCCCCTTCGTGTTTTGCATTGGCAAGCGCAACCAATTGATCATAAATCTGACGCACTTCCTGTGCAATAATGGCACGATCAGCCGCAGTATTGGTCGCATTGGCCCCCTGAACAGCCAAGGAACGTGCCCGCACCAATTGATCCTGAACGGCTTGCAATGCACCTTCACTCGCTGACGTAAAAGAAGTCAAGCGGTCTATGTTGCGAAGATATTGATCAGAACTCGCAAGAGACTTCTCAAAACGAATCACAGCGGCCTGCCCAATGGGGTCATCTGAAGGACGATTGATGCGCTTGCCTCCAGTAATCTGCTCTTGAAGCCTTAGCAGTGAAACGGACTGGCTTTGCATCCGGCTTCCCAAGCTGTCAAAAAGCATTCGCTCTGATACACGCATCGTGGTACCCTCTCCCTTAATCGCCTATCTTCTCAGGGCTAAAATCGTTTGAAACATTTCATCCGCAGTCGTAATCACCGTCGCTGCGGCCTCATAAGCCCGCTGAAACTTGATGATATTGGTCATTTCTTCATCCATGGAAACACCAGAAATCTCTTGACGCATGTTTTTCAACTGAGCACGTATGTCAGTCTCCACACTTAAACCCCGTTGAGCGGATTGCGTTTGTGTGCCCACATCCCCCACAAAGCCACCAAAATAGGTCTGCAGGGTGTCGCCATTTAAAGCAGAAATTCCATTATTTTGAATCCCTGCCAATAGATTTGCATTCACATTATTCCCCGGAACACCTGCCGAAGTTGAGGAAACTGCAATGAGATCCGGGTCAGAAATAGCGACGGACATGGATCGCGCTGTATTAAGGTGTGCGCTCACATTAAAAACATCACCACTTGCGGGTGTACCTGCGGTGATACTGATGGTCAGACCTTCAAATGTTTGTGGCAAAGTCCCTGGTGTGGATGTAGCACCTGTCGCAAGATTCGTCACCGCATAATCCGTGCCCGAAAGCGTCACACGATATTGGTCCAGTGTGAGCGCTGAAGGGCTTGCGACCGTCACGCCCAAAACACCGTTCCCCGTATTCGCAGTTAATCCACTTGCGGTCGGCGCCAAGGGGCCAAAAAAATTCCCACCCTGATTCCCATTCAAATCAAAAGCAGTGCCCGTTGCAGAATGCACTTGATTAAATTCATTGACTAAACTGGCTGATAATTGATCTAACTGACCCATAAAACCCGGCACCTTATTGTCCCTCACATCAATCAAGGCACTTAAACTTCCGTTTGAAATGGCTGAAGTAATGTCTGTCTGGCCACCATTGCTGGATCTAAAAGAAATGTTTGAAAAACCGTCGTTGTCGGCACTGCCCACTGAGACCAAAGAACCCGCATTCTTTCCCTCAACCAGGGCTTTACCATTCCCCACAAAAATAGTGGTCTGTCCAAAGGTATCTTCAATGGTCTGAATATCAATACGCTCCGCAATTTTATTGATCAGGACTTGTCGCTGATCTAAGAGGTCATTTGCATTCTGACCTGAAAGATTGACCGCTTTGATGCGATCATTCAAGGTTGCCACTTGAGAAGCAAAAAGATTGACATCACCCAATACCCCCAACACCGCTTTATTTGCATCGGTTCTAATCTGACGAAACTGGGTATCAGCACTTACAATTTGCTGGGATAACTGTCTTGCACGCTCTAGAAGTACGGTCCGGGCGGGACCATCTGCTGGCGCATTGGAAACGTCCTGCAGGGCAGAAAAGAGATCTGAAATCGCAAGGTTAATACCAGTTCCACCCGCGTCGCTAAAGATGCTCTCAACGCGATTGAGCAGTCCAGACTCCATTTCAAGTCGTGCAAAATTGGATTCACCCGAGGTGATTTGACTTTCGATAAAACGGTTCACAACACGACGAATTTCAGAGACTTCAACCCCCGTCCCCGTCTGACCGGGTGCCGTATTCAGTGCTGTGGTCGTGTTCAAAGAAACAGATTGTCGGCTATAACCCGGCGTGTTGATATTGGCGATATTCTGGGAGGTAACTTCCAGGCCTTTTTGATTTGCAAAAAGTGCAAGTCGTCCCACATTAAACATATTTGAAATGCCTGCCATCTGCTCGCCCTATCCCCTTCCAATCGTTCTGCCCAGTGTAGCCTGGCTCATTTTCCCACTGCCCTGATAGGTGTCTGCATCGGCCGTGAGATGCCTCAATAACGAAAAAAGATCTGAAATTTGTGACAGCACGCGCTCAACTAAAATGCCATTCATCTGGTTGATCTCAGTAATACTTTCGGTTAAGACCTCTAATTTTTGCCTCAGATCGTTCAGCTTTGCACGGTAAGGAGGTGCAACATACAATATGAGTGCTTTGAAGCGGGGTCTTTCTTGCCCTTCCAGTTTATCCGTAATGCCAATACGTTCTTGTTCCAGACCTGCAATACGCCGCATCACAGCCTCTTTTTCAGTCACACGAGAAAGCAAAACATCAATTTTCCCTTCGACAATCAGACGTTTTTCTTCCTGAAGAATGCACAGTAAACTTTGATGCTCCTGAAACAAGCGCGCTAAAGTGTTTAACAATTGCAAGGTCGCAACTTCCGAAAGACGAAGCGGTGGTGTTGTAATCAGGACAGACAAATTCGTTTCTCCTTCTATACGATTGATGACTTCGTGCGGAAAAACACTTATTCAGCGCTTCTCCATTATAAGAGTTTGTCGATTAAGGTCGAACGGAGTAATTTTTCCGCGACTTTTTCGGTATCGGGGGTATAAGTCCCCGCTTCAATCTCGGCTTTAAGCACTTCAACTCGCTCGACCCTCACTTCGCCGCCTGTGGCTGCCAAGTGATTTAATTTTTGCAGCGTTCGTGCTTTTTCCGAAATATCAACCTGATCAGCAGGTGCAGATTGGGAGGGGACTTCTTTCTTTGAAAGCTCATTTTTTTTCGCTGCATTCACCCCTGCACTTTTCCCAAGCAAGGCTTTTTCCAACAGTAAATTGGGGTCTTTTCCTGGTATCTTCATTATCTACTCCTATTCCTACCCAATTACCTTATCGGCGAATGGCATCAAAAACTTTAGCGTTCTCACCCTGATCCTCTGATTCTTCCGAAAACTTTAATGAATTCGATAGTTTTTCCGATAACATCTTGGAAAGACCAATACCCCCACCTTCAGAAATTTTTTGTGCAATGGCTTCATCGAACATCGACTGATACAGGTCCTCACCCAATCCTACGCCACCCTCCGATCCAGAAGAAAGCCCTTTTCTCATCTCCTTTAAAAGGGTTTGAATAAAATAAGACTCAAAAGCTTTGGCCCCTTCTTCGATATCTGCCAATTTTTCCAGTGCTTCAACATTTTTTTTGCCGGATCCCGCATTTAACTTTGTCGCCGCCTCTGCCTGACGCTGTTGATCTAAAATCTGACGATGCATGGAAAAATAATTGACGCCGTTTAACATTTCTCACTCCTCAGTCAAGATGGCAAGTCCATCACAATATTTCTAATTGGGCGTGTAATGCCCCCGCGGCTTTAATGGCCTGTAAAATGGAAATCAAATCGCGGGGGGTCACGCCAATCGAATTTAAACCCTGAATTAATGTGCCAATCGTGGTCCCCCCCCTCATCATGACAATCTTGGAATCCTCTTCCACGACATCAGTATTCTGCTGGGGCACCACAACCGTCTCCGAACCTTGCGGGGCAAAAGACGGTGGCTGAGAAACCTGAAACTCTGTTTTGACACGAATTGTAAGGTTGCCATGCGCAACAGCGACATCAGAAATACGGACCTGATCCCCCATTACGATCGTACCGGTACGCTCATTCACCACGACTTTTGCTGCAAAATCGATGGGAATGTCCAAGGCTTCTATCATCGCAAGTAAGGCCACTTCACGGCCTTTAAATCTTTCACTCACCCTTAATTCAACCGTTGCCGCATCAATGGGATGTGCCAAGGGCAAGGCTTCAGCATCCCCCCCGAGTGCCTGATTGATGGCATCGGCCAGCCTCAACGCGGTGGTAAAGTCTTGTTGACGGAGTAAAATTTTGAAGTGATCTCGATTCGCAAAACGAAAGGGGACTTCCCGCTCGACAAAAGCACCGTTGGCAATTCGTCCGGCCGTTGGATGATTTTTTTGTGTACTGTCTCCTTCTCCGCCACCGATAAAACCCCCAATCGAAACAGAGCCCTGAGCCACCGCATACACCTGCTGATCCGCACCTTTGAGCGGTGTAAAAAGCAATGTACCCCCCTGTAAACTGGTCGCATCTCCCATGGAGGAAACCACAACATCCAATGGAGTACCCGTTCGTGTAAAGGGCGGAAGTATTGCCGTAACCATCACCGCAGCGACGTTCTTTACCTTAACCGAAGTTGGATCGACTGAAATGCCCATACGACTCAACATGCTCGAAAGACTCTGCACTGTAAAAAATGTTCCGGTTTTATCTCCTGTACCGTTGAGTCCAATCACAAGTCCGTAACCGATCAAAGCATTGTTCCGAACCCCTTCAATCGAAGCAATGTCCTTTACCCGTGCTGCATGAGAAGGGACCGCATAAAACGTCATCACCAGAAGGATCGCAAGTGCAAATAGAAAAAGGATGAAATTAAACAAACGATAAGATCTTTTTTTTGCCAAGATTAATTTGATCACCTATGACCCCAATTCCATTCCAAAAAACCCATCTCCTAGGCTTTTATCGACATTCTCCGCATAGACAAAGCAAATTTCGTACCACTATTTTGATGGAATTTTTTAGAGAACTACAGGGGATTTACCGGATCACATCGATTTTTTTGCCGAGTATTTCAATTTAAAGCGGCAAAATCTGCCCAGCAGGCGTTGTATCTTTGACAGGCTTACATTCCAAGCTTGAGTCGAAATGCAGTGGGTCTTAATGAAGCTCTGAATAAGTCATGAATTATTTTTTCAAGGCAAAAACCCCCAGCTTTTTCGTTACAAATCTTGGAAATAGCGGGCTATTTCCCGTAATTTGCGCCTTAAATCTGAAGATTTTATCTCTCGAAAAATTTAACCCAGACCTAATCAGAGCTTCCTTAATGAAAGAATCGAGTCTAGGAGTCTGTCGGACTGAGGATGAATCTACTACGAAAATCTATTGTGGCCCATTTCTCAGATCATTTTCGTTAAATATCTCTGATATTCGCCTCAAATGATCAAAAAAATAGACTCAAAATAGCTTTCTCTCGCTACGATTACCTCAGTCCGACACACTCCTAGTGTCAGCTAAGGCGGCCTGGAATAATTTTTCCCAAAACAAGGGCATGTGCTGCACCCGTTACACTCGGAATATTCGTAGGACGGTGATGCCAGCTTTGATAGGCCAGGACCGCAAAGGTCATTGCTTCGATCGCCCTTGAGTCATGCCCCACATCCTCAAAAGATAAAACCGGAATGGGAGAGAGTGCTGCTTTCAAGCCCTGCATTAAGACAGGATTTTTTACGCCTCCGCCACCAACGACAACCTCCTGTAAAAGACCTTTTTTTAAGACAAATATCTCGATATTTTTTACGATGGAAGAAACGCTATAGGCCGTCACCGTTGCGAGTAAATCGTTAGCTGTGAGTTTGAGCGCATGATCACTTTTAAGAATTTTTTCGACCATTTTGCTTCCAAAAACTTCACGTCCAGTGCTTTTGGGCGGACGTTTTTTAATGAAGGGATGCCGCATCAACTGGGCCAATAACTTTTCAGAAACCTGCCCTTTTTTCGCCATTGCCCCCTCACGATCAAAAGCTTTCCTGCCTTTTGTTAAAAAGGAAACAAGCCCATCGATCAACATATTGGCGGGCCCCATATCAAAAGCAAGGGTCTGCTCAATTGAGGCCCCTGCTTTAAGATAGGTCATATTACTGATGCCACCCAAATTAAGGATCACACGTGACTTCTTTTTGTGATGTAAAAGATGGTAATGAAAATAGGGCGCAAGCGGTGCACCCTCCCCACCTGCGGCCATATCTCTGGCTCTAAAGTCTGCAATGGTGGTAATACCTGTACGCTCGGCAATCACCGAAGGCTCCCCAATTTGCAAGGTTGCGCCCGTGATCTTTTTACCGTGTTTATTCGCCTTTGGAAGATGTTGAACCGTTTGTCCGTGAGACCCGATCAAATCGATTTCAGATAATGGTATTTTTGCCTGGCGGGCCAATGCAATCACGGCATCTGAAAACCGTTCCCCCAAAGAAAAATTGAGACGACAAAATTGTTCAATTGAAAATGAAGACCCTGATGCCAGGGCAATCAATGTTTTTTGAAGGGTTTTGGGATAGGGAGAAAGCGCAAAGGCCAAGAGCTCGACTTGAAGCTGTTTGTTTCCTCCACGCACATCTACCAGCGCGGCATCAATCCCATCGGCGGAGGTTCCCGACATCAATCCAATCACCTTCATAATTCGCGAGGCTACCGAAATCTATTTGCAAGGTCAAGCAAGACCTCAATCCGCTTGACAAAAATGAAGCAAAGCCCATAATGAGCATCTCATGCGCCTTCTACTGGAACACAATCACCATGACGGAACTTGCAGAAAAACGAAACTGGATTAAAAACTTTTTTTCCGAAACGGGATCCACTTACGACGAAGTGGTCAATCGTTTTACCTTTGGCATCGACCGTCTTTGGAAGAAAAAAATACTCTCAAAAATACCACCTTGTAAAAAAGTCCTGGATCTCGCCTGTGGCACAGGCATTCTGAGTTTTGCAATCAAGAACAAATATCCAGATTGTGAAATCACCGGAGTCGATATTAGCGAAGGTTACCTTTCTGTCGCACGTGAAAAAGCCCTTCAATCGGCAACAAAAAACCTTTCTTTCATGCATTGCCCCGCTGAAGACTACACTTCAGATCAACGTTTCGATGTCGTAACGACCTCTTATTTGCCCAAATACGCCGATATTCCCAGACTCATGCATAATGTGAGTCATATGCTTGCACCCAAGGGCCGTGTGGTTTTTCACGATTTTACCTATCCGACTTCAAAATTTCTGCAATTTATTTTTGAGGCCTACTTCAAATGTGCTCAACCCATTGGTGCATTTTATTATCCTGAATGGAAAGACGTGCTGATCGAATTGCCCAGGGTCATCCAAAAATCCCAATGGATTTCAGAGCTCAGCACGGCCATGAACAACGAAGGCTTTACAAACATCATCGTCGAGTCCCTCACATTGCAGGGCGCCGCCATCGTCAGTGGGGAAAAAGAATGAATCCTACACTGAGTTATCGATAATAGACGGCTAAAACAATTTATTTTTAAAATTAGGGTGTTTTCTAACACCATTATCTTGTAATATCGGTTTTGGCTTTTTTATGGGAAAAAATCAACAACTTAATCGGAGGATTTAAATGGCAGAAGAAAAAGGATTAAAGAAAGCAGTCAAGTTGAAAACTGATTTGGCCGAATTTTTAGGCGCGACAGAGCTTCCCAGGACAGAGATTACCAAGAAGCTCTGGATCTACATCAAAGAAAACAAGCTGCAAACAAAAACTGAAAATGGTGCCGCTGAAAACGCGGGAAAGTATATTGTAGCCGACGCAAAGTTGCTTCCGATTTTTAAACGGACTAAATCGACCAGTAAGTCAGGAAAACTCACGGATTTAACAAATCTAAAAGAAGGCCAAACCATCGATATGATGCAAATGGCTGCGGTTGTCGGCGCGAACATCGATTAAGACTATGTGCTTGTACTGTAGAGATATTAGAAAATTTTGGTTCGCCTCACATGCTGTGACTTCAAGATCTACCGCCAAGTAGCACTTCTCTAATCAAAAATGAGCGTTGCAAACCATCATCTTTTGGAAGTGATATAGGCGTATCTTCCTACGCCTGTATCACTTCCAAAGACATTGATCTGCACAAAAGAAGTTGGTTTTTCTGAACCGATTCGCTCTATCTACCAATCAACAAAGAACACCCTAAAAAGGCTGAGGGTCTAGTTTTAGGATATACTCACTGGTTGCCCCTAACTCAAGCTGAAATGCACCTTGCCGGCCCTCATCCACATCTTCTGTGGCAGGATCGTCAAAAATATCAAGAGAAAGTGCTTCAAGTCCTGTCGAAAGTGGCGTGATTTTGATATTTTCTACAGCGATACCCGCATTGGGGCCGGAAGTGGGGTTGATGACCTGCCCGTCAAGCAGAATCTTTCCGGGAATAATTCGGTTCATATCCAAATGAAGATAGCTGAGGCTGTCAGAGAAAGTTGTAAGCATATTGTTACCAGCACCCCCCTCAATCACTTGCACAAGGGTTCTACCCTCTGGCACATTCAGCACCAAAAATCGGCCACTTGCGGACGTTTTTGTCGCACTGTTTAAAACGGCTCCCACATCGTCTAAATAGGCAATGTCCCCTACCACCAAACCATCACGGTCTCTCACCTCGATTTTGATATCCTCTTGAGGAGCATCTCCACCCAAAAATAAACTTAAATCGGACCCTTCCGGCACAATCAAGTCGATTTTTCCATCTTCGTTCAGATCGGCCAAAGACAAAACAGGACTTGCCGAAGATAAAATGGTCCTTGAAAGCCCAAAACTCCCATCTCCATTCCCAAGAAAAAATAAGAGACCTGATGGACCACCCAACAATAAATCATTTCGGTTGTCTCGACTCAGATCAACAATAACGGTCTCTGTTGGAATAAAACCCTCAGGAAAAGCGAACTCGACATTAAAAGGAATACTTGCAACGGTGATGTCTGTCGGTGGTTCACCCAGAAACGCGACGCCACCCTGCTCGTGAATCACGAGCACGTCGGGAAACCCATCTGCGTCCAAAAACACGGACCGTACCGTTTTGAGTCCACTCACAACAAAAGCCTCTGGCAACTCCATCTTTTTGGTGGGTTGCGCGGCTTCAGCACTGTCATAGGTAATTTCGCAGACGCCGACGACGGTATCCGCAACGATCACATCGATCAAACCAGCACCACCCTGCCGTGCCACGACCGACACAGGATTTGTACCACAACTTCCCTCCATTTTTGTCTCTTCGAAGGTCGCATCCCCTCTGTTCGAAAGACGAATCAAGGGTTCAAAATTATCCGTCGCAACGAGAATATCAAGAAATCCATTACCATCAAGATCGGCAAGACTCAAGGCTTTGGGTTTTCCTTCTAATAGGCTCTCCGTAAACACCTCAGGCGCATCAAAACATCCCGCATCATTTCCAACGAAAACAGAAATACTGTCCCCTGAAATTGCAACAAGGTCGACACGTCCATTCAAATCAAAATCTGTTTGAAGAATCTGCTGAGGAGAGAGTCCTAGCGGTGGACAAGTGGGCGTTTTCTCTTGCATGCCCCCTAAACCATCCCCCAAAAAGAAAGAGAGCGCTCCCATGCTTGAAATCACAAGGATGTCCGCATGACTGTCATCGTCATAAAAGCCGGAAGACAGCGCAAAAAGATCTGTCGATAATGAAAGAAGAGGAGTACTCGTCTTTTCAAGCCCACGCGTGACCACCTTTCCTGCCACAAGACCTTGTCCGGCCGTTTGCATCACTGCCATTTGAGACGCAATCTGATTCACCGCTTCACGAGATACGGATTTGAGTGGTGAAATCGTCGTTTTTTCAATGAGTACCGGTGTTTCGACGTGATAATTATAGGAAGGAAGTTCTCCTGTTTTATCAACCTGCACGATATATTGACCATTGCTGGCTAAAGTCAGACTAAAGTCCCCGGAGGCATCCACATTTGTTTCTCCAAGCACACCATGAACCCGAATGACGCCATCCCCTATCGGCGTGGCGAGACTTGATTCTGGTCCCAGGAGATCCTCGACGGATCCCGATACCCGGACTTCTCTCGGAAGGGCTTTTTTGACCGCAATATCAAATAAAGAGACGCCATCGGCATAATTTCTAAGCAATAGCGCACCAGAATCTTCCCGTGAGCTGGCCCGTACCTGATACAAACCCGGACCAGGGAGGTCACAAACGATGAATTCTCCCGTTGTCGAAGTCTCCGAAGTCGCGTTGGGATAAACAATACGACCTACTTCCGTCCCATTTTCCTGAACGACCTTAAAAGAAAGACCCGCAACAGAAAGCCCGCCTCTTGCAGGATCAAGCAGACCCAGATCCACAGCTGTTCCAACAAAATTAATATTGCCGGAAGGCAGACAATGCTCGCTCTTTTCACGCGTAAAAAGTCTGAGCGTTCGCAATCCTTCTCTTGCCCCCGAAAAAATATTTTGATAAGTCGGGATATAGTTTCCGTCTAATGCGGCCCTAAGTGTGTAGAGGCTATTGGCCAATAAGGGAAAAACCTCACCTGGATTTCCTTCATCGAATCGATAATCTCCATTGACCGCCGTAAGCACTGCGGCAGACGAACCCAAGATTTGGATTTCCGCGTTGTTAACCTTAATACCCTCTTCTGTCTCTACACTGCCATTCATGGGAACGGTGGCAAGTGGAGGATCAGCAACTGTATCCTCTGGATTTTTTTTCGGAAAACTCGTTTGCACAGTGTCTTGCTCAAAAACACCACCCGGCTGACACAATGCCGTGGATCTGCCCGTGTTACGGGCGACTGGGTCTGTCACTGTCCGCGCAAAACCATGTAAACTAATCGCCGATGCATCCTCACAGCTATCGATAAATAGGATGAATCGCCCATTACTCATCGTCGTGGTAAGCGAAGGGGTGAGATCTCCCACGCCAGCAAAATAAAAAAGCCTTTGTGAACCATTATTTGTGGAAAGATCATTGCCAATTGCATCAAGTGGAACAATCGTCACGCCGCTACTACCTGTCCCATCTACAGTTCTGGCCCTGCCTGTAACGATGGCCATGGACTCAGTCAGTGTAATGCCCGCCTCCGTGGCCAATGTTTGAACTCTTTCATCCGAGTAGATAGTCAGTCGATCCGCAGTCAATGGATCAAATGCCTGGGCACGACCAATCACTTTATTGATTTCGGTATCAAAACGAAGCGTCGTCTCTCTTGCGGCAACCTTGGGTGCTTTTAGACGGAGTAGAAACTCCCCCTGTGTGGGAAGTGCTTCTTCAGGAGGGAGAATAAACAAGCCTTCTACATTGGCGACGACCGGATTTACGTTGCCAAAAAAAGTGGCACTTCCATCGGTAATGAAATCAGCGCTTGAAGAGTCAGAGATGACACCCAAGATCTCCACTGAATCCGGATAAACAGGGAGCGTGTCAATTTGACCAATGGAAACAGCACTCTCAAACGAAGGAATACGTCCATTTCCTCGTCCTCCGGCGGTGACCTGGAAAAAGAGTTCTCCCGGGGGAACGTTAAAAAGCGTAAAAGTGCCCTCGTCTCCTGTGCCCCGATTCACCAAAAAATCAGGGACACGACCCAGGCTGTTGAAGAAAAAGTTTCGGTCTGCGCCAGAGGTAAAGGAAAGAATATTGCCAGCACGATCGGTCACTTGAAGATTGACCTCACGTGCCGGGCCACCCAAACCTTGAACTAAACCGGAGATCAGTCCATTTTTTTTGAGTTGGCTGGTTGAAGCCGCGTTTTTTAAAGTCAGAATATCGGCTTCAGTAATGACCTTTAGCAGCGCTTGGAGATTTCCCGGTGATACAATATCGAAGGTGCCTGTTTTATATTGAGAAAGGTAGGTGGTTGTAAAAGGGGCATCTCGACGATCACCTATCCCAATACAGCAGTCGTCCCTTGGATCTGCGGTACAGGAGACCAGTAGCAATAGAATAACCACGAGGCCGATCATGCTCAGGGAGGTCTTTTTCAAGTTGTTTATCTCTTGTAATAGGGCAGTTTTCACTGTCTTCTATCAAAATATTTACCATTATACTACTTTTTTACCTCATTCTAAAATCCATAGATAATTTCAAAGTAGATACGGTCATTATTTTTAAAAAATCCAATAAAATTAAACTCTCCCGGCAATGGGCCACCAATCTCCCCTTCAAAAATATCCGCACCAAAAATAAGCCTAACGGTACTGGTTGCGCTGTAGGTGGCTTTAGGACGGAGCAATATTTCATCGTCATTGACGAAATAAAGCACCAGCATTTCAAGCCTTAGACTGTCAGAAAAAAGAAGCTTATTCGTAAAAATAGAATAGACAGTATCAAATTCGTCCGCAATGATCTCCGATTGATAGTCGATAATATATTGCTGCTGTGCCATCACCGTCATGTTAAGACCAAAGAGAGAAAAGTCTGCCCCCAAACCATATTTTGCATAATCACGTGTTCGTTCACCCAGCCCCTCCCCCTCCTCATCTGGCTCAAAATTGCCATCCGGATTAAGACGTCCGAAACGGGTGCCAAATTTTTTTCTAACCACGTAGGCCATTTCCGTATTAAAAACAAAAGAAGGGAAGTTATTTGAAAAAGTCAGTCCGATGGTATGCACACGACTCAAACGCGGACTAAAATTTACTTCAGGAGAAATACCAAACTCACCCTGATCAAAAAAAGCCCTAAAGGCGGTTGGAAAATCATCCCAGTGGTAAAAATAGCTCAAAGCAGTATCCCACTGCCCAAGACGTGTGTCGATTTTCAAACCCCATTCGCTATTCAGAAAGGTCTGTGGGGGAATTTCTAAATTCTCTAAGGATTGCAGCTGTTCCCATTCACTACCGGGAGGCGCCGGTTTGTGTGGTTCGATATCCGGTATAAAAAGAAGTTCGGTGCGTGTTTCTCCGATATAGAGACTTGTTTTGGCCATCCATAAAGGGATATAACGATCCTGGATGCCCCTCAAAATAAATTCTCTAAAATCCATCGGGTTGATTTCATCCGTGATCCGGGAACCTTCAAGCACACCCCAACGCACGATCTGACGGCCAATTCTAAAATCAAGTATGGAATTTCCAAACTCGATATACAACTCTCTTAACTCTGTTTCCTTTTGCTCAATGGAAACACCTCGAAGGTTATCAATCTCTAAGGCATTGAGCTCTGCTTCTGTGAGATCGGCCGAAAGAATGGTCCGCGGATCATTTCGGGGTGCGATGTTATCAATCCGCTGAAAGTCATAGACCGCATCGTAAAAACCACGCAGTTTTGCAGTCAGCCGAAAAGCCGATGAAGGACTATAAACCGCTTCGAGTCGAATCAGGTTAAGGGCTTTTGTAAAGGCCACAGGTTTCACGACACGATAGGCCGATTCGTGCTTGAATTCTCCACTAAAACTTAAATCGTCCGATAGCCCAGCGAAAACGGGCGCTGCAAAGAAGGCCAGTATCACCCATAAAAAAAGGGCCAGAACGTTCTGGCGAAAAAAAAAGAGCCTGCGGAGAATTTTAAAAGACAAAAGTCACCCCCATCGTCCACACTTTTCGCGTAAAATCTCCTCGTGTACGAGCTTTATTTGAAAGCTCCTCTTCCAGTGGATTTTGCGGCTCGAACTGAGAACGAAATATGCGAAAATTCGGACCTAAATTAGAGTCATTTTTCTCGTATCGATAATCAAAAGTCAGTAAAACACCCACAGCCCAAGGCACGGTCAAGCCCACTCCATAGGAATAAAAAAGGTTTTTTCTGAATTTCGTTAGGGGGAATCCGCCGCTTGCAATAAAATTTCTAAACTCGGACGCAGAAGCAAAACGGCTGTTATCGATATCTGCTTCATCGTTGAAAAGTTCGATCAGAAAACTGCCCGATGCACGAATCGTCTTGCCGTCTGCGAGACGTCGTTGCAGTTGAAGACGGGTTAAATAACTTTCAGAGTTCAATAGTGGAAGCTTTGGGACATTTTGTATTCTAAAACGGTGAGAGATTGTCGCGGTATTTTTTTTCCAAAAGGTTTGGCTCAGCGAAAGACCAATATTATGGCTGCTTTGATTAAAGCGAGGGTCATCTTCAAATTTTGTTGACGAAAAACTATAATCGAGGGAAGCACTATTCGGCAAGGATCCACGGTAACGAAGGGCGGTATTGCCTCGAATCTCCGTGGACGACAAACCAATACCCTCGATAAAAGTCGATGTATACCGTGTGTTGAGGGTATAAGTCAGTGGGTAAAGGATTCTCTGCTCAATCCCCAAACCCAAGCCACTGCTACTGGAAAAGGTTTGCGCGTCGAAGATAGTCCGGGTCGTTTGTGTGTAACTCAAGGGAATAATTGTATGGTAGCTCTGATAGAGTTCATAGCGCAGATTAAGGGCAAGGTTGTTAATGACATCGTCCACTGGGGGGCTTGTATTGGTAAAGTTACTGTCGCGCGTCGTATTGACATTTAGGTTCCCACTAAAACGTCTTTCTAGAAACTCAAGGCCTTTTTTTAACTCTTTTATTTCCTTTAAGTCGGGGTTAAGATCTAGCGCCAGTCCCTTTTTATAAACAGCGATTGCCTTTTTTCTTTCGTCAATGGGTTCATACAATCTTGCGAGTCGACTGTAGACTTGAATGTAATTCGGATCCATCCGGAGTGTTGTTTCATAAGATGCAATGGCTTTATCAAAAATATGGAAGTCCTGCCATATTTTTCGCTTCATTTCACCCGTCAAACCCGCCTGACCAAGAAAGAGAAATTTTTCTTGAACGAGACCTAGATTATAACGATAGGCTACTTGATCCGGGTACAAATCGATTGCGCGCTGTAAATCCCAAAGCGCGCGTTCATACATTTCAGAACTGGTATCCTCTGCCGTCAATACCGCTAGTCCCCTTTTTTCATGGCGTGAAGCGATTCGGCGCTGCTTCAAGATAGCCTTAACCTCAATTAAACGCTTGTCTGCCAATTGATATTCTTGAGATTTTTTGTCTGCCTGTTGTAAAATTTCTTCGTAGCTCTGTTTCGCTTTTAAAAAATCTTCACTTTTCTCCTGAAGAATCCCCAAACGCATTAAAGCACCCGGATAATCAGAATCAAGGGCCAAAAGTTCTGAAAATTGCGTCATGGCCAGCGCTAAATTATTGGAAGCGCTATAGGCCGTGCCTAAAGAAAACAAAAGGGCCTTATTCTCAGGTTCTTGGTCTTTTGCCGCTTTAAGGAGACTGAGTGCTTCATTATATTGACCTTGTGCCATCGCAGAGACACCCTTTTTAAATAAACTTCGTGTCGATTCCCGTGTCCTCTGCCAGAGTAAAATTGCCTCTAAAAATTCTTTTTTGAGAGCGTTTGGCGACAAATCCAAATGATCCAAGTCACTCAGGCCGAGTCTCAGCAGACGTTGATAGGAGGTGATTGCAGTGTAAAAGCGGTGTTGTACAACTGCAGCCCGCGCAAGGGAAAGACGCGCAGGGAAATAACCTGACCAAAGATCCGTAGCCCGTTTGAATTGTAAATAAGCCTGCTCCGGCTCACCAAGCTTCAAATAGGTCGATCCCATGGCATTTGCGAGCACAGGACTCTCAGGTAAGCGTGCGGATGCTTGTAAAAAAAGAGACAGGGCTTTTTCGGAGTTTTTCTTTGCTGATTCTCTGAGTCCTTCGATAAAAAGCACATTGACTTGAGATTGTGCTTTTAAGTGGAGCACAGAAGCCTCAACCACTCCTGAAAAAGCCTTGCGATACAGCAGGTTCCTTTGTTTGTCCCATAAGAGAGACATGACCTTAATATATCCCCCCATCGCGGTCATGTAATAACCGCGTTTTAAATTAATGCCCGCAGATAAGAGGTAAAGCCCCTTTGAATCAGGTTCAATTTTGAGCGCTTCTTGAATCACGGTATCGGCAAGGAGCTCCTGACCCACCTGATGATAAAAATGGGCCAGATTATAATAAGGCAGCCCTCTTTCCGGCTCAATACTGATGGCGTCTTTATAGGCATTTTCTGCTTTTTGCCACTCCTTTTTATCCGAAAACTCGCTGCCCTCAAGGGTTTTTTCATTGGCTTCTTTCCGATCAAGCAAGGGAAAAAGTGCGGCTTTTGCGCCGCTGACTTGGGGCAACTCTTCATCTCGACTGATTTCAAATATACGTTCATAACTTGCAATGGCTTCATCAATCCGCCCTAAAAACTCATAGAGTTGTGCCAGTGCATAGTGCGCGGGCAGGTAGGTCGGGTCAATTTCGATGGCCTCGATAAAAGCCAATTCTGCTTTTTCAATCTTTCCGGCACGTGAAGCGATATCCCCCAAGATATACCTAATCTTAGTCCCCCCTGGAAGAAGCAATGCAGCCTCTTCATAAAGCGGGATGGCTGCTTCGAAGTCCTCGGATTTCACCAAAACCTCTACTTTTTTAAGCAGGGATGAAACTTTAGCGGCAGAAACCACATCTTCACCAATATCTTTAAGCCTACTTTTTGCAAATCCAGCCTGCTTGGAGCCTTTTTTGGCCAATTGAAGAATCATTTGATAGGGTTTCACGGCATGTGCATGTTTATTTTGCAACTCGGCAATTTCAGCCAATTCCAACCAAATTTTAATATTTTTTGGTGCAAGTGCAGAAGATTTTTTGAAAGAATCGCTCGCAAGTGCATAATTTTTCTGCTGTTTTAAGAGCAAGCCAAGACCGAAATGCCCCCCCCAATGTCTTTCATTCTGCGCGATAATCTCCTCGTACATGATGTAGGACGCGTCTTCCCGACCCGTACGGGCATAGATGAGTCCCAGAAATTGACGGGGACGAATTTGTGTCGGATCTTCTTCTAAAACACGAAGGAAAAGGACTTCAGCTTCTTTGTCTTTTTTTTCCTGATAGAGGTGAATGGCTTGCTCGAAGAGGGTTTCGAGTGTTTGTGTGTCAGCAAAAAGTGGCTCACAAAGAGAAAACAAGAGAACGAAAAAATAGGAAAAAAGACATAAGAGTGGCCGCTTTGTTTTTCTCATAAGCTAAGTCTATCTTATTTTTCTAAACTTAAGAAATAAACGGAATAACGCAGAAAAAATCGGGAAAACTCACGCTTCACAGTTCTTGTGGGGGACAGGCCCCCACAAGAATGTGAAAAAATACTGCTTTACAGAACAGGAATCATGGAAAGGCAAATCCATCCCATTCCGAGCCAAATCCTGATGATCCTGAAGGATCTTGACCTGTGTTAAGCCCTGGGGTAACAAACTGTCCCCGGTCCGGATCTGCTCCGTTTCCAGGAAAATTAGTCGTCACGTCCAAGGTCAGACCACCAAAGACATTACCGGAACCAACACCAGCACCGCCTTGATTCAAGACAACCCTCGAAATCAGACCCAGATCGCCAACGACCGTCGGGTTATCAGTCTGACTCGTGCTTGCAGCAAATCCAACAAGCGTTGCAGCCCCACCAATAGCGGCGGGGAAATTTCCAGTAAGACCACCAACAGTGGCATCCCTTTGCTGGAAGACCATGTCATTATCACCCAAGCTCACCGTATGATCAATAAATTGATCAATGGTAGCTACGTCCGTTGTGGGGTCTAAGGTGAAATTCATGAAACCATTGGGCATACCTGTTTCGTTAGCGGAACCCATGTTGACAGCAACATTAATGAGACCCACCAGATCTCGTGGATCATCTTCACCAAATTCGGGTGCGGTTTGGGCATCTACACCCGAACCCTGGCCAAAGTCACTGCGACAGAGCCCTCCGCCGGGCGTTCCTCCGGCACCACCAATAATCCGACCACAGGCAAAATTCTGCTCGCCTGCTGCCCAGACTTCACCTGGGATGGGGCTGTCGGTGAAAGAACCCGGCATGCCGTCGACACGCACGAAGGCCGTGCTGGTCCCGTCTCCCACACCGTTACAAGTCATGGCACCAGCAACACGACCGGCACCGCAGTCAAGAGAACCGACAGCAGCTTGCATGACCGTCTCCAACTGTGTGCCAGTGATCTCAAACCCAAACTGGGTCGATCCGAGCGTCGTCACCGATGTATTGGTGTTGATATTTTGGGCAAAGGCCGAGCCGGCCATCAGAAAAACGCCCAAAAATCCTGTTAACAATATACGATGTAATTTCATACACCCTCCTTTTGTTTTTCGCCGAAAGAACACTTCCCTCGACGCGTTCTACACGATGTATTGTGCATTGACTTCATCCCTTGCGATATAAGCACTTAATCGGGACAAGAAATTATAAAAACTTACGAGTAGATTTTATCCCGCAAAAAAAGATCACGGGAAGCCGAAACAGGTATTCGGCCCACAAGGTGCTGTACCAAATGCGGGATCAAATACACCCGCCGCCGGTGCAACTCCCGTATTCAGACCCGGTGTTACAAATCCACCGAACCCCGGGTTTTGGGGGTTACCGTTGACAGGTTGACCCAAAAATAGAGCGCTCGAATTCATTGTCAGTGCACCAAAACCATCCACACCCGCATTCCCCTGATCAATGGTCAAGGTCGTCAAAAGGGGAGGAGCAACCGCAAAATTATTCGGCACCGTGTCACGCTGCGCGGTAAAAGAGTTGATCGACCCATTTGCGGTCGTACTCACCGTCATGAGGTTTCCGCCCCCCAAATCAATGGTATGATCAATGCTTTGATTGGCTGAGAAAATAAGCCCACCGAAACCACCTCGGATGATGTTCGTGTTGATAAAACCATCCGGCATACCTGCTGTTGCACCACCATCACCGATGACAATATTTGAACCCACGTTCCCGAGAAAATCCCGTCCCGCAAGACTGGTACCAGGAACTCCCCCAAACACGGGGGGTGCAGTCTGACTACCACCCACATTGGGGGAACCAGAGAAAATGGAATTTAACAACGAGATACAACTGGAAGCCGTCGTTGCTTCAGACCCACAAGCAAAATTGGGCCTGACCGAAACCTCACCCGGAATGGGGCTGTCGGTAAAAGAACCCGGCATTTGATCCACCCGAACAAAGTTATCATTGTCTCCAACAGCTGTACCGCCATCACTGGTACAGGTTTGCACATTGGTTGAGACGGTTGTACAGGTCGGTGCAACCGTCGTCTGCATAAATACGCCTAAATCTGCCCCATCCGGTAAATAACCAAACTGGGTAGAGCCTTGCGTTGTTGCAGAGGTGTTTGTCTGAATCTGCTGGGAATACGCCGTAGCACTAAGGAAGACACTTCCCAAAAGTACAGGAAGGACTAGCTTATGTATTCTCATAGAATACCTCCTTGTTTATCTTAGCCTCCTTGATAGTGATAGAAGCCGTCTATTTCGCAGTATTACGAAATAGACCTTATTGCCCTCCGATGCCTTCAATTTCAGGACACGGAAGACAAACTTGTCACAAAATAACACCGAAAATGCGGTGAGACTTCGTTAGTTAGGGTCGACGGTAAAAAAATTGCCGTCGCTCGTGAAACCAGGGTTAATGTTTGTACCACTAAAGCCATTTGTATTATCAAAGGTCGTGGTTCCGTTGAGGGTGACACCGTTAATGGTTTGAGTGAATGTACCTGTCGCAGCGCCCACCAAATTGCCATCGGGGTCCGTCAAAGAGGTAATGGTAAACAGAATCTCAAAATCTTGATCGACACCGGTAACCAAGGTGCCACCCGGTGTGAACTGAGTAATACTCTGGGTGATGGTGTTGCTATTACCGCCACCTGCAGCCGGGGTTGAGGAAAATGTGTTTGAATTTGTGATGGAGACACCATCGGAAAATGTGGCAGAAAATGGACTGGAAATGGAGAGGGGGAAGTTGCTGCTACCTACAGGAACACCAACGCCAAACTGGTTATCGGGTGGCAGTCCGTCTGCAATCGCCTGAGGTAAGAGATCTTGTCCCGGATCACCTCGAAACATCGGCCGTGAGGTATCGGGGAAAGGATCCGCCGCACCGGTAACACTACTGCAAGTCGGGCAACCCAGGACGTCGTTATTTGAGAGGGAATTTACTGTAGAAGTGGTGGTAAGGGTCATCGTAGATTGTGCCGCCGCTTGAGATGGAAACAAGAAACACACAACCAAAAAAAGTAAATATAGGGCAGCTCTCTTTACAGCCATTAGACATACCTCCGTACACCAGGTAAGAGAAATCGTCAAGTAGCACTCCAGTTTTATACCAAAAAAAGTAAGAATATGTCAAGCAAAGTAGACACTGGGCTTGTAATTTTCCCGAAACTAAGGAAGATGGTGTGCACTCTAATCAACAGTACTAAAAGACGTTTGCAGCAGATCCGCTAAAAAAAGAACTGAAGCGCAATCTGCGCTTCAAAACCATCCAACTCAAGTTCAAAGTTTTGACGATTGCTTCTACGTTCAAGATTGGGATCAAGGGATTCCGTCTCTGCAAACTGAAGACGATCTCCGGGCTCCGGGCGAGGCTCTAAGTCTGGCACTTCTGGGGGAGGGAGGTTTGGATTTGTGGGTTGAGGCGGGGTTGAAAAACCAGAAGGAAAAAAACGCTGGATCTTCAACTTATTAATTCTTCCGATGATGTAAGCCGCACGGACAGAGATACCCACCCATTTATTAATCGCATAACTGCCGCCAATTCCCCATCGTGTCGTGTGCCCCCACCCTGTGGCTTCAAGCGAGCTGACAATTGGAAACCCGTCTCCCGCAAGCTCCGGTACCTTCAATAGAGTGTCAATTGTTAATTGGGCATAAGAGACACCAATCAACCCAAAATCAAGAAAAAGATTGTTGCGGGGGGTCGGTTCAAAAAAAGCATAACGCCATCCCAACCACAACTGGGTTAGAGAAACATCATATCGTGTACTTCTGGGAACAAATTCAAAGTCGCTCACATTGGCGCCGGTAATCTGGGGTGCGATATCATTGGCTTCTTCTACAGCATCCCAAATACCGAGTGTGATCACAAAAGCATTGCCTGAACCTGTTTTTTTACTCAATTCATAACCGTAGGTATTATTTGCCCCGAATGAGGGAACTTCTATGTTTCGAATATTCGCCGTAAATGCATTGTTAGGTGTGAGCTGAAAATTCGGGTCTTGGAGAATCGCTTTATTGGGGTTCTCAAGGATTTTGTTAAGCGTCTTTAGAGCAGGCCTGTAAACACCGGTCGTCAAACTAAAGGTCCAATCCCCTTTTTCAGCCCGCGCGAAGGGCACGGTAAAAAAAAAGACCCACAAGATGGAAAAATATTTGAGATATTTCAATATTGGGAATCCAGATTTTTTCATCATGTACAACAAACCCCACGAATGTCATTTAAGAGTATCACAGCTCATATTTCACTCAGAACCCAATAGAAAAATGACCTGCGAGAAATATTTAAATCTCTCTCGCCTTAAATACAAAGATCTTTAAGGTATCATGTTCAAACCTAAACATCCCAGGTTTGGGGAAGGTGTTTAAAGACGCTGAGGAGTCCTTGGACATCACCCATCCCTTGAACCAAGACTTGAAGTTATAGTAAGATTCTTAGTGTTGATTAGAAAAAAATCCTGTAAAATAAAAATCAAAGGTTTGAAATTGCAAGAAAATTCTACTTCCACCCATTAAAGACGGGAGGCCTTATTTTATGACATTTTTAAAACAATTTTCACTTGTATCTCTTTTTGCGATGAGCTTGCTTGGATGCGGAGGTGGCGGTGAGGGTGGGCCATTCAGGGGCAGTGGTTCTAGTTTTACAGGGAACCTGAATCCCGCGACAGCAAGTCCTGAGAATGTGACAGAACTTGTAATCGCGGCAGGAGAAGCCACAAAACGAGCGGCAAAACAAAGTGTCGCGCCCAGAGACCTGCTCTCATCAAGTGGCTCCATTTCTAGCACTTGTGGCGGATCCTTGAACGCCATTGTTTTAGACGGTCAAAGTGAAGGAAGCTTCACCTATAACAACTTTTGTCTGGGTGCCGACGAGACAAGAGTAATCGTCAATGGCACGGTGCTCTTCGCATCTGCTGGTAATGCAGATATTTTTGGGGATGCAGGCAATCGCATGACATTCACCTATGGCGATTTAAAGATGGACTTTGCAACAACAAATTTTGTCCTCAATATGTTTGCCAGATGCAACGGGTCGCTTGGGTCATTAGTCGACTGCGAATATAACGAAGACTTCAGGGGTGAAAACAATATCGTCTACAAATCTATCGACACCACTGTCTCCGGTAATAACACTGCGGGTCGCAGAATTGAAGGCACCGTAGCCGATTCGGTCCAGGGGGCAGTGCTTTTCGTTGCCAGCGATATCATCATTTGCGACAACTTTAATATTGGCGCGGGAAATATCGCGATCAATGACAGTACGGGAACGACGGTCATTGATGTGGTTTTTTCGGATGACTGCGCCACAATGGACATCACCTATGCGGGTCTCACGGAGACGGTCTCGCAAATTTAGCAGCACTTTTTTGGATGAAGACTATTTTTCAAGAGATAGAATTCAGTTTATACCTTAAATTTAATATTCAATTTCACTACTGTCCCGTTAAAGTTGTGTGAAGCGTCTCTAAGATAGCGTTTTTTA
>CAYVHO010000025.1:0-33068 GCA_964451325.1 uncultured Nitrospira sp.
GAATAAACCTTTTTAAAATCATTAACTTATGACTCTTTCAGCAAGCCCTAATTATGATTTTTCCACCCTTAAAGAAAAAACATAAAAAGCGGTCTGGTTGTGGTTTAAATGTGTATATTTTATCGCCCTCGTTCCTGAATTTTGTTTTATCGTTAATCTTGCCAGCATCTCCTATACGTTTCACCAAATGTAGAAATTTTTGTTTCTGGACTTTATCAAGCTCTTCAAAATAGGTAAAAGAATCGCTATTTCCATCTTCATCGTAGAACCATTCAACGACAAATTTTTCGCCTGAATAGATTATATATTCTTTCGTACCGTACCACTTTAGTTGCACAGACACAAGAGTTTTTTATGTATGAAAATTTATAACTTAATCCCTCGACACCCCTGTGTGTCAACATGGTTTCATACAGTCGTTGCATGGGATAACATATATTTCAGGGTCATGGAAACAGGATTAAAGGATATGCCAAAACCTGCATCAGAACGTCCGAATAAGCAAGTGAAGCCTGATCCATCTCTGGAAAAGCGCACACGGCGAAAATTCAGAGCGGATTATAAGTTGCGGATTATCAGCGAAGCAGATGCTTGTAAATACGGTGAGCTTGGGGCGCTGCTGCGCCGTGAAAACTTGTATAGCAATCAAGTGGCCGAATGGCGACGAGACTATGCGACACACGGGTTTGAGGGGCTACAAAAAAGAATTCCCGGCCCTGTTGCTTCTAAAACCTGATTTTCTATTTTTGTGCGACTCATGTCTTAAATATTATCAAGTTCTCACCGATCTCGCACATGTTTTATTTTATTGGGTCGATCGGAAAAGCACCCTTATGTTTTAATTGTTTTTTGAGATCCAGCATCACTTTTTCTATTGAAAAATTATTTAAAAGGCGCTCCGTCTCGTTTTACAATGCCTCTCAGTAATCGTCCCAGCAAGTCTGCACCCGTGATGATGCGTTTTTCTTTATGCCAATATAAAATAAGATCGTTGTCCACCACATCGTCTTCCGCGTGTTCGGGACGGACTTTAAAGCGTAAAAGAATATCGCCCAGTTTTGTGCCCGGATGGGTGATGACAATGGGGCGGTGGCAGTACATATAAACACTTTTGACGGCCTTTGAATAGAGGGCTTCTCTTAAAAATCGATTGGCGTTGAGGACCAATACGGGGATGTTTTTCTCATTGGTAATCATGACCCATTTCTCCCCGGAGGCATGCACCCGTTGCAAAAAAGGATCGTCAAACTCCCGATCAAAATGGGGAAAAAGAGGTAGCCCTCTGTCTGTTGAAGGCAGGGAAATGATGCTGTCTGGATTCACAATCTCCCCTTCGTCCTCAATGTGAATGTCATCCAAGGTTAAAAAATTAACCGCGCCGATGCTTTCGATGCGTGCGAGGTCTGTGGCCTCTGCGTGTCCGTGTTGTTGTAGCAGGACTTTAATTTCGTCTTCTTTAAAATATCCGACCGCTTCTTTTCCGAGCCAGCGGTCGAGTAGTAGGGCCGTGGGTTTTGCAATGGGATACAGCAGGATTTGGTAAAAACGAATCACCGGAACGAGTATTGCGCTGGTTTTTAGTGCGTGTCTTGAGAGATAGGCTTGGGGGAATATTTCGCCAAAAAAGGTAATGCCAATGGTTGAAAAGGCAAAACCCGCAAGACCCGCGAGCACAGATTCACTGAGCAAGGTTAGGAGCACATTACTGCTCACATTACCCCAGAGCAGGGTGCTTAAAAGCAGATGAGTATCTTTTCTAAGCTGAAGGATTCTGAGTGCATCGGCGTTTCCGGCTTCGGCTTGCACTTCCAATCGGAGTCGGCTCACGCCAAAAAAACCGAGATTCAAGCCGGAAAAAATGGCCGATTGCGCTAAACAAAAAAAAATCCCCGCCCAGGAAAGGGCCGGTGTCACGCGCCCTCCCTTGTATTTTTAAAATGTGCTTGTGTGTGTGTATGGCGTGTAACGTTGGTGACTTTCAAAATGCTCTGGATGATTTCCTCTCGACGGAACCCGGAAACGATAAGCGCTTTTTAAGCGACCCTGCTTGCTTCGGTCGCTCACGATAACACACTTAAAAAGAAAAATGCGAGAGATGGATGTTTGAAAACGGATGGTTTTGTTGTCGCAAGTGGCCCTCTTTGAGGCGATTCGATGCGTGATAGACATCAGGTCTTCTTTTTGTCTGGCTTGCGCGGTGGGAGATGGTCGATGATTTCTAATTTGAATGCGTTTGCCAAGTCCTCTGCATCTTTTATATTTGCGAGTACATCCTTGGGGCGATGAGCATCAGCATTGCAAATGACTTGAATGTCGTAGTTTGCTGCCATTTCCCAAAAAGGTCGCCAGGGATAACGCGGTCGCAGGCCTTCCGCACTTTGAATCGGTGGCTTGCGAAAGCCGTATCCATTGATTTCCAGTGGCGTTTTTGTTGCTTCGGCCGCTTGAAGGATGTCGCGGGAGCAGGCGGCTAAATCGGCACTCCAGCGTGTGTTGCTACATCCGAAAAGGTCGGGGTGGGCGATAAAAGCAAAGAGGCCGCTTTCCATCGTCTGTGCTAAATAAGTACTGTAAGCCTTGAGTGCGCTTGCGGTATTGAGGCTTTCAAAAGAGTTGATCCAGGTGCCCGCAAGCGGGGTGTAGTGTCCTGCACCAATGAGGTAGTCGTAGGCACGTTCTCCCAAAAGTTCATCTTTGAAGTAGCTGTGATACTCCGGCGTGTATTCACATTCCATGCCTTTGAGAATCTTTAAGTCGGGCAGGGCTTTTTGGGCGAATTCAATCGCGTCGTTATAGTCGTCCAGCTCGCTAAAGGCCATGCGGGCTTCGGGCCATCGGCCATCGGGAAGGGGAACATGATCAGATATGCCTAAAATTTGGCTACCCGCCTCAAAAGCATTGCGTGCATAATCAATGACCTCGCCTGTGGCATGTTTGCAGCGAAAGGTATGGGTGTGAAAGCTTGTGTCACTCATGAAGGGGTCTGCATTTTTTCAAAGACTTAATCTGCGCTTCCTTAAAATGTTATATCCAAAGTCACGGGGCAATGATCCGAACCCATGACTTCGTTGAGGATGTCGGCATCTTTGATATGGGGGACAAGAGAGGGTGAACATAAAAAATAGTCAATCCGCCACCCTACATTTCTTGCGCGGGCCTGCGCACGAAAACTCCACCAAGAGTACTTTATTGTGTCGGGGTGTTTGTGACGAAAGGTATCGATGAAATCTGCGGCAATCAGTTTGTTCATGCCATCAATCTCTTCTTGCATGTATCCCGCACTTTTATTGTAATTGGCTTTGGGTCGTGCCAGATCTATGGGCTGATGGGCGACATTTAAATCGCCACAGACGATCAGGGGTTTTTCTTTTTCCAATGTTTTTAAGTGGGCCAGAAAAGCCGTATCCCAGTCTTGTCGATAGGAGAGACGTTTGAGCTCACTACCTGAATTAGGCGTGTAAACGGTGACCAGTATAAATGTTTCAAACTCAAGCGCGATGACACGACCTTCCTGATCGTGAATTTCGATGTCCATGTCGTAGTGAACGGAAAGGGGTTTTTCTTTTGTGAGAATGGCTGTACCGGAATAGCCTTTTTTGACGGCCGAATTAAAATACAGGTTGTAGTCTTTTATTTCAGCCAGGGCTTCGGCAACCTGATGGTCTTGCGCTTTGGTTTCCTGAAAGCAGATGATATCGCAGTTCATTTTCGAAAAAGAGCTCGTAAACTCCTTTTTCATGACCGCTCGAATCCCATTGACATTCCAACACACCAGACGCATTTTTTACTCCTAAAAAATCATAAATTGATTGCAATGAGGGAGAAGATGTACAAAAAAAATCAGCCGCAGAAGAACGCCTTCTCTACAGTATACGCTCTTTCTTGATGTGCAGCTCTTTTAACTGACGTGTATCTACATCGGAGGGCGCATTGGTCATCAGGCAGATGCCTTTTTGCGTTTTGGGAAAGGGGATGACTTCGCGGATAGAGTCCACACCCGAGAGTAAAGCCACCATGCGATCAAAACCAAAGGCCATACCGCCGTGGGGTGGTGCACCGTATTGCAATGCTTCCAGTAGAAATCCAAATTTTTCAGCAGCCTCTTCTTTTTCGATACCGAGCAGGGAAAACACTTGAGACTGAATTTTTTCTTGATGAATCCGAATACTGCCACCGCCTAATTCAACCCCATTTACAACCAAATCATAGGCCTTCGCACGTATTTTTAAGGGATCGCTCTTTAATAAAGGCAAATCTTCATCCATCGGGCTGGTAAAAGGGTGATGAATGGCAATATAGCGTTTTGCAGCCGCATCGTATTCAAGTAAGGGGAAATCTGTGACCCAGAGTGGATTAAAAACCTTATCGTCAATTAAGTTCAGCCGTTTAGCGAGGCTGAGTCGAAGTGTGCCTAAGACATCATGCACCACTTGTGCCTTATCCGCAACAAAGAGCAATAGATCACCCGGCTCTCCTTTGAGTGTTGTTCTGATTTCATCTAGTTGTGCTGCGCTGAAAAACTTTGTGATCGGGGCTTCGAGTGAATTTTCCCTCACCTTCATCCAGGCCAGGCCTTTTGCCCCGCGTTGCATGGCCTCGGTGGTGAGGTTTTCAATCTCTTTTCTGGAGAGACCTGCAAGGCCTTTGGCGTTGAGGCCATTCACCATTCCGCCTTTTGAAACGACGCTTCGAAACACTTTGAAATCGCAACGGGATGCCAAGTCAGAGAGATCGAGCAACTCAAGCCCAAAACGGGTGTCGGGCCGATCTGTGCCAAAACGTGAGACGGCTTCGGCATAAGTCATGCGTGGAAAAGGGCTTGGAAGTTGCAGTTCACAGACTTCGGAAAAGACATTCAAGATCATTTCTTCCATCAGTGAAAGAATATCTTCAATTTCGATAAAGGACATTTCAAGGTCGATTTGTGTAAATTCAGGCTGGCGGTCGGCCCTTAAATCTTCATCTCGAAAACACCGCACGATCTGATAATAACGGTCAAAACCCGAGACCATCAAAATTTGTTTAAAGAGCTGGGGCGATTGTGGTAAGGCGTAAAAATTGCCAGGATTCAATCGACTGGGTACGAGAAAATCACGTGCGCCTTCCGGGGTGCTCTTTGTGAGCGCGGGGGTTTCGAGTTCTAAAAATTGATGGTTGTTCAAAAATTGTCGGATGGCCTGAGAGAGCTTGTGCCGCCGGATAAAAATCGCTTGCACGGCCGGCCGGCGCAAATCCAGATAACGGTACTGAAGTCTCAAGGCCTCAGAAATTTCCTCGTCGTCTTCGATGAGAAAAGGCGGTGTTTTTGCCCGATTGAGAATATTCAGGGCTTCGGCTAAAACCTCGACCTTGCCCGTTGGAATATTCAGGTTTTCAGTTTCCTTCGGTCTCCGCACAACCTTTCCGGTTATTTGGATCACATATTCTGAGCGTAAAGCATGGGCTTGTTGATGGACCGATGCGGAAAGCTGAGGATTAAAAACAATCTGGACGAGGCCTTCTCGATCACGTAGATCAATAAAGGTGAGTCCGCCGTGATCCCGCCGCCGATGCACCCAGCCTGAGAGCGTGACTTCGGTGTCGAGATTTTTTTCTGAAATATTACCGCAGGTGTGTGTTCGAAACATTGCGGCGCAGAATAGCACGCAGTGTAAAAAGTTGTCAATTTTTGGCCGCGCGTTTTAAGCACTTAAGTACCCCATTTTTAGAAAAATGACAGACTGGATTTGTTTAGAAAACAATGTTAAATTGCCAGGAAGATAGGACTTAAACATAAGTAAAAAAAGGGGGAGGGCTTAATGGGATATGAGGTTGACTATTTTCATGCACGAATAGAATGGCTTGAAAGTGACAAAGGCACGACACTTGATTATGGCGCCTACAGTCGGAGCCATCGGATGAAGTGTCCTGAAAAAACAGAGATTGTGATGTCGGCTGCTCCCCAGTACAAGGGAGATGCAAGCCTTCACAACCCGGAAGAGCTCTTTACGGCATCGATTTCATCCTGCCAGATGCTGACGTATCTGGCTCTGGCGGCCTTTTCACAAGTTGAGGTGCTGGCTTATACCGATGACGCCGAAGGGATTTTGAAAGCCGATGACCGTAAAAAACGTTGGCTGACACAGGTCGTGCTGCGTCCAAAAATTTTAATCACAAAAGAAAGCGATGCACAAAAGGCCTTGTCCTTGGTTGAACGGGCGCACAAACAATGTTTCATCGCAAGTTCAGTCAATACCAAAATTATCAACAAACCTGAAATTCTTATCGCGTAAAAGCACTCGTTTTTTGTTTTGTGATATTTGTAGGAAACTCTGATTAGCTTTGTTTTGCTTTTTCGCCCCAGTCTTCCGGCAAGGGAAGGGGCGGATTTCCTCGAACAAAAAACTCAGGATTGGCCAAATCAGCTTTGTTATAACACAGCGGGATGCCATTTACGTCGGTTACGCTGCCTCCGGCTTCATTGACAACCGCATGGGCTGCGGCTGTATCCCATTCCATCGTCCTGCCCAATCGTGGATAGAGGTCTGCGGCGCCTTCGGCGACAAGACAGATCTTGAGAGAACTGCCCATGCGGACCAAGTCGTGCGCCGGAATTTGTTCTAAGAACGCGGTCAGTCCAGCACCACCATGTAATCGGCTGACGGCAATATGAAGCCGATGATTGTGATAATCAGAGACGGCGATGGCAGTGGCTTCATCATCACCTTTTTGTTTGAAGGCTCCGAGGCCTTCCATTGCATAGTAGGTCAAATCCAGTGCTGGAGCGTAAACCACACCCATGATCGGTTGTTGGTTCCGGATCAATGCGATATTTACGGTAAATTCGTCACTGCGTTTTATAAATTCCTTGGTGCCATCCAAGGGATCAATGAGCCAATAGCTTTCCCATTTCTGGCGGAGCGTGTATGGGATTGCAGTGGATTCTTCTGTCAGAACGGGGTGTTCTGGAGAACGTTTTTCCAAGGCATCCACGATAAGCCGATGGGCAGCCAGATCGGCCGCAGTGAGTGGAGAGTGGTCATCTTTATAGGTTGTGCCAAAGTCATCTTGCTGATAGATCTGCATGATGGCCTCCCCTGCTTTTTTGGCCAAGCTTACAATCTCTAATAACACGTTCTCTGGATCAAGTTTGGCGTCAGTTTCATTTTGTTTGGACATCAGTTGTTAGCTCCTCCATTTTTTTCGAATGAGATCCATTTTGGGTTTTTCAGCACGCTCTCTATTATTTTCATTTCTTTTTGCATTTTCAAGATATTCCAAAAAGAAAATGCCAACAAAAGCAATAAGACCCGCCAGCAAGGTCGCAGAGATGACGATCAGTTTCTTTTTTGGTTTTTCAGGTTTTTCGGGAAGCAAGGCGACATCAAGGACTTGTACGGTAGAGCTGTCCTTGGCTTCTTGTATTCGGGCAATTTCGTATTGTTCGGTGAGCAGACCATAAAGGGTTTCGTCAATCTTTACATCACGCAACAGTCTAAGATATTGAAGCCCTAGATCCGGCAGACGGTTTGTGGGAATAAAGAGCCCACTTGATGTATCGGCTGCTTTATCGTTCCCTGTTTCAAGTGTGAGCAAGGCACGTTTGAGTTCTGCAATTTCGGTTTTTAGGAGTGTGACCTGTGGGTTTTGCAGTGTTGCATAAGAAAGCAGGGTTTTGAGGGCAATTTCTTTGGAGAGCAACCTCCCCTTGATGGTGCCCATTGCATCGATCATTGCCTCTGACTGGGCCTCCAGTTTGACGGCCCCATTTGTTTCTTGAAAAACTTTGAGCATTTCTTCTGATTGTTCGAGGGCCGTTTTGGCTTCTTCGAGACGGCCCTCGATAAAGGCCCGTGTTCTTCTGCCAGAAGTCATGACGATTTCTCGGTTGATTTTATCGAGGGCTTCGACAAAGGCGTTGGCCATGGCCGCCGCACGTTCTGGATCTTGGTCTTCCACAGAAATGGAGAGGATGCGCTCTCGTGATTTCCGGAAATGCACGGCTTGTTTAAGTCGGAGTCGTGTTTCTGAGACGGTTTCTTCCTCGTAGATTTTTTTTAGATCAAACTGCGTAATAATCCCATCAAAGACGGTTCGACTGTTCAAGATACCCATCCAACGGTCGGTTTGTGACTTCATTCCCAGCGCCCCTCCCGCGAGTCCTACGAGGCCACTGGGGATTTGGGATGCGATGAGATTCGCAGCAGAGCTGCTTTCTTCGGACGGGAGCAGGCTTGTCGTGGCCCGATAGACATTGGGCAATGAGAAACTGATGATCAGGGAGAAGATAAAGACCGTAGCAACCACGAGAAACAAAAAACGTTTCCGTTTGACCAGGGTCCGCCAGAGTGTCAGTAGATCGATATCATCTTCTTCATGCATCGATAACTCCCTGTCTTCAAAATGCGAGGATTACAACCCCAGCGGTGACGGCCATTTGGTAGAGAATTTGTGTCATATCCTTGACTTCCCGCAGCCAAAATATCTTATCCAACTGTTCAGGCACAACAATCGTATCTCCTGGGTCAAGAAGAGAGGATTTAAGGGCCTTTTTCCAGAACCAAAACCCCGTATTCTGACGTTTGGAATAGGCCGTGCCATCTACTTTGAGGATGTAGAGCGCATCTTCATTGGCATCTTCCGTCAATCCGCCGGCCTTGTCGAGATATTTCGCAACGGTTGTCTGTTCATCAAAGATAAAGGCCGTTTGATTAAAGACTGCCCCGATGACTTGAACCTGCTGAGGCTGCTCCGGGATAATGAGCACATCTCCTTCGTCCAGCACAAGATCTGAAGCGGAACCCTTAAATTGAGGAACTGATACAAGCGTAATCGCCATACGTCCTTTTGCTTTCGCTGTCCGCATTTTTGTGATTAAGGCGTTTCGTTGCGCCATTGAGGATTTATGTTGCATGGCGGCCTCGGGGGTGAGTGCGGCTTCGATGGTGCTGGCCGAGTGTGAAAGCATCTGTTGCTCTAAACGATTGATCGCGTCGTCTAATTGTCGTTGCTGGAGCATCTGAACTGATTTTCGTGTGAAAATAGCGCCTTTGGCATAAGCATTTTGTGTGAGTCCACCGGCGCGTTCAAGCAAGGATGAAAGTCGCTCACCTTTTTGTGTCGTATAGGTTCCCGGGAAGCGGACTTCTCCTTTAATTTCTACGGTTCGATAGCGTTCCCATTCGGGGACGGCACGGATTGAGAGATAGTCATCTGCTTGTAAGACAATATTGTCGGTCTCGTCTCCTGCGATTACTTTTTGCAGGTTGATCCACATGCGTTCGATTTTAGGTCCTTCAGCGCTGGGAGAGAGGCGTGTGAGCTCGGCATTATCCAAAAAGGCATAATATAAGGCACCACCCGAAAGATGCATCAGATCACGAACCCGCATGCCTTTTGCCCAGGCGTAAATACCGGGTGCATTTATTGCCCCGACGATACGAACGGTTTTTTCATGTGAAAGCGCCCATTGGTCAAAGACATAGACCTCATCATGAGCATAAAGGTTTAAATCTGCGTCTTTGTTTTCTTCAAAAATGGCCTTTTTGAAATCAAAAGCAACTTTTTTTTCCTGAAAGTCAGGGGGCATTTTTCTAATGATGATGCCTTCGCCCAGGTAGGAATCGGGATGGGTGGGTCTTTCGAGTCCTCCAGCCAGTTTAAAGAGATCTGAAAGACGCATCCTGGGTCGATATTCATAGTCCCCGGGACGATTGACTGCGCCGCTTAAAGAAACCCTTGGTTTTTCCATCAAGTCCCAACGTTGAAAGACCACCAGCTTGTCTTTTGGACGTAAGAGAATATTGGCTTGTGCGTCGTCTTCAAAAAGCGCTTTTTTGAGGGGAACCGAAAGATAGGTCTTATGGTCATCGGGTGGAATAAGACGTTCTATCAAGGCGTAGTCCAAAAAAGTTTCAGGTAAAAAGTCCCCGGTACCTTGAAATAGATCTCTGACCCGCATATCAGGAAACCATTCAAAAACACCGGGGCGTGCCACATTGCCTTTAAGCGTGACGGCATTTTTAATGCGTTCATCAATTGAAAAAACCCGGACAAGATCCCCGTTTTGCAGCAAAACGGGATCTTGAGCCCCCAGGCGGGTCAGATAAACATCCAGAACAATTTTTGAATTTCCCTCAAATTTACGCTCCACTTGCACGCGCTGCGAATCTCCGTCTGCACGAATGCCGCCTGCCATGGTAATTAAGTCCCTCAAATGGGTTGGCCCTTTGATCTCGTAAAGCGCCGGGGCAATCACGTTTCCTGAGATCCCCACACGTGGCCCGATGGTGGGGATGAAGATGACATCTCCTGAGCGCAAACGAAGATCTCCCGTTTTTTCCCCTTTTAGGAGCAGATCATAGAGGTCAAAATGATGGAGCGTTTTTCCAGCCCGCTTGATTTGAATATCGCGCATACTGCCGATCTCACTGGGTCCGCCTGCGGCAAAGAGGGCATTCACAAGGGTGGAAAAAGAAGAGAGCATGTAACTCCCTGGATGTGCGGCTTTTCCGACGACAAAAACACGCAGACTGCGAAGTTGTCCCATGCTGACATTTATTTTGACTTCCTTTGTTTTGTAAAAACGTGCAAAGGCTTTGTGTATAAAGCTTTTGGCTTCTGAAAAACTGAGTCCGGCAAGATGGAGCGCGCCAAGCTGAGGGAGAAAAAACTTCCCTTCTCTGTCTAGGGTTTTTACGAAATCACCGTCAATTTTCCCCCAAACGGTGATCCGAATCTCATCTCCCGGACCCAATAAATAATCAGGCGTCACCGGAAGATGTGTCAGGGGAGCAAACTGTTCTGGCGTATTTTGAAATAAATCAGAACCAAAGGCTTTAAGTGCTGGATTTGTTGAGGGAATTTCCTTCATGAGGTAGGTTTCAAAGGGCGAGCCTTCTGTTCTGAGATTGCCTGTTTCTTCGTGTTCTAAATTCGGATCTTCTTTGTTCAAACCTTGCGTCTCGTGTTCATCATTTTGCAATTGATGTTCGAGGGCGCGTGTTTCAGGGAGTTGAAGCTCTAATATCTTTCTATTCTCCCGTTGTGGTTTTTGTCTTGGTCTTTCAGAGGAATCAAGACTTGGAAGAGGCGCCTCTATTTTTTGTTGGGGGCGTTTCTGAAGGAGTGCTCTTCCTTGTTTGATTTCTTCGGGTGTTAATGTGTGCAAACCCTGAGGCGCTGAGAAGCCCTCGGTCGTTTGAAAAGGGTCAGGTCTGCTTTGATCGACCTTTTGTTTTGGGCGAGGAGAGAAATCCTGGATGGCTTGAGCAAATAGGGACACAGGGTTGCTCGCCATAACAAGTCCCATCAAAACAAAGCTTGCCCTTAAAAACCACATTCTTATTTGCCAGGGATTTCGAATCATGTGCAATATTTGTTGTGTCACAAAAAGAATATCTTCAGAAAAAAATGCGTTGCTGAAATTATGCGCATTTTAGTGGATCTCAGGATAAAAGACCACAGCTAATACTTGCTTGAATCAGGGGGGATGAGAGATTAAAGCGAGACCGGGATTTCGTAGCGTTTCAGTTTGTTGTAGAAACTTGCGCGCGAAATACCTAAGAGACGTGCGGCTTTAGATTTGTTCCCCTTACATTCTTGCAGGGATTCGAGGATGCATTCTCTTTCCACTTTGCTCATGACTTCCTGAGTGGCACTAAAAAGTGAGGTCGAGGGTGCGTAACCCAATGAAGTCACCTCTTCTTCGATCAAGAGAGATTCGAGCGCAATTTCTTGTTCAAAGGCATCCATGCAGGGACAGGGCTCACAAGGGGTTTCACCTTCGTGAAAGACATTGTAACACTTCTCGCCCAAAGCGTTGATTTGAGAATCGGCTAAGGCGGCTTGGTTTATATAATCAATTTTGAAACTCTTATCGACAACCATGAGCGGCTCGGTAATGCCATCAAGGATATCGGAGTGAAAACTGCCCGGTTCTGCTTTGTGATTGGTATGCATGATTTTGACCCGTTAAAATCAGGTTCTTCTCATAAAAATAATAGAGAAGGAAGTGTCTAAGGTGTCTGCATGATAGCCGATATTCGATAAAATAACAAGATTTAGAGGGGAAATGTGGCACGGATGATATCGGAATCTTCTTTATCGGTCGAGCGTTTTTTGTCTAAAGTTGTTCAGATAAGATGATGGCTTCGGCCAATGTTTCAGGTGTATTGATATTAAAAACGGATTTGAGTGTCGGGTCGTATTTCCGGAAACATTCTTCCGAGAAAAAATGGGTGTGAAGTTCTTTGCTCAAGGGATGCAAGGCCAGCTGTTGTGAGTCAATGGCCCTTGTGATGGGTTTGAGGCATTGCGGTGCGTAGAAGGCGTGCAGTGGGTGAAGTCTTCCCTCAAGTTTGGGAAGGACAAGATCGTAGCCTGTGATATGTAAGCGCATCGCTTTGATGACCGTGTCTTTGAGAAAAGGCATGTCTGCAGCGACCACAAAAATCCCTTCTCCCGGAAGAGACTTCAAGGCGGTTTCAATTCCCGCGATGGGCCCCAAGTCTTCCCGTTGGTCGCAAAATACAGGAAAGGGCAGTCGCGCAAAGCGGTTTTCAGTATAAGACTGGGCATCGCATACGATGATCACTTTGGGGAAAATTTGAGAAAGCACGTCTGTTGCGTGTTCGATCAGGGTTTTTCCCTGAAAAGAGATGAGGGATTTGTTCTCACCCATGCGCCGGGATTTCCCCCCGGCGAGTACCACGCCACAGATTTTTTTGGAAGCGCCAGAGTGCATCAGTGTGTCCAGGTGTCCAGGAGGTTTTAGCGCGGAAAGGCTTCTCGCAAACCGCCGTCAATGGGCAGGATCGCCCCCGTTGTTTTTGCAGCCCGTTCGGATGCCAGAAAAAGCACGCCATCGGCTACATCCCGTGCATAGATGGGGGTCTGCAAGAGGTTGCGTTTTGCATAAAACCCCTCCACTTCATCCAGGGAGATCCCGTGGGCCTCTGCGCGTTCTTCTCGAACCGACTGAGACCAAAGGCCAGATCCTTCAAAGATGCCATCCGGAGTCACCATGTTGACGCGGATACCAACAGAAGCATTTTCAATGGCCATAATCCGAGCAAGCTGGGTTTGAGCCGCTTTTGATGCGGAGTAGGCCCCAAAATCTTTGCCGGGGGCCAGGACATTCTTGGTGGTGACCACGACAATCGAGCCGCCCAGTTTTTGGGCTTTCATGATTTTTAAGGCCGCCTGAGAGGTGAGCAAGTGACCGGTGGCATTAACAGAAAGTGAGGCCTCCCAATCGCTCAAGCTCAAGTTATCAACAGAAGAAGGTCGTGCGATGCCTGCGTTGGAAATAAAAATATCAAGACCTCCAAAGGCCAGGATTGCTTCTTCAAAACCCCGTTTGACTTCACCTTCATTGCAGACATCCATTTTAATTGCAATGGCTTGGCGGGCACCCGCGGCTTTGTTGAGCTTGTCGGCTAAGGCCGAGGTTTTCTCTTCGGCAATATCAGTGAGAACAACACAGGCCCCGGCTTCGATAAATGCGCTTGCGATGGCGGAGCCGATGGCACCGGCGGCGCCTGTAATCAATACGATCTTTCTTGAAAAAGCTTTTTCGGGCGGCAGTAAGGTGAGCTTGAAATTCTCCATGGGCCAGTATTCGAAATCGCAGGTTTCTTTGAGTGAAATGGTGCGATAGCGGTCTATGGCGGTCGCGGCTTCGATGACTGGATAGGTGTGCATGTATAAATCATGTGGAATCGTGGCCGCCGCCATATTTTTCCCGGTACTGAACATGCCAATACCCGGGATTAAAATCACACGAGGATTGGGGTCTAACATGGTCACGCCTTCCGGTTTGTAGCGATTAAAATAATCTACAGCACGTTTGCGATAGTTGCCCAGGCTTTTGTGCAGTGCCTGTTTGACGGATTGCAAATCAGCCGGATTTTTTACATCGACAAAGAGCGGCCAGGGCCGGGTGTGCATGAGGTGATCCGGGGTAAAAGGGCCGATCTGTGTCAGTTTTTTTGCTTTTTCTGATCCGATAAATTTAAGGAGGGTGGGTGTATCTTCGTAGCGCAAGACGACGTGTTTGTTGTGGCTGACTTCTCCGCGCAGGATGGGCGCAATGGCAGCGGCAAGCGCTCGCCGTTGTTTGACTGGAAGTCCCTTGACTTGAAGTGCCCCCATTATTTTTTTCCCTTTTAGTTTTTCTGCTGCGTAAGCCTCCGCCTTATTGACCATTTTGATCGTCATATCATAAGCGGATTTTGCTGTTTTCCCGAAGGTGATCAGACCATGTTTATCCAGAATGATGGCCGTGATATTGGGGTTTTTTTCATAAGCTTCTGCGACACGTTTTGAGAGTAAAAATCCAGGCCGGGTGTAACTCACCAGTGCGACCGTATCGCCAAAAACTTCAGAGATGATTTTTTGACTTTTGGGCGTGTCGGTCAAAGCACAGATCGCGTCCGCGTGGGTGTGATAAATATGGGCCGGTGGCAAAAAAGCATGCAGGAGGGTTTCAATCGAGGGTTTGGGGGCTTTTGGATTGAGCATGGACTTCATTTGATAATCCACCATTGCTTCATCCGTCATGGCATCACGCTCCTTTAAGGGCAGCAGGTCTTGCAGGCGAAGCGGGGTGAAATTTTTCGGGGCGATTGTACGCATGTCCGAGCCCGAACCTTTTATCCAAAGGATCTCGCATTTTTTGCCGGTATGATCAATGCCCATCGTTTTGATCGATGAATTTCCACCCCCCCAAAGCACGAGGTTTGTATTTGCACCAATGAGGCGTGAGGTGTATACAACCAGATCAATACTTGATAAGTTTTTTGCCGCTTTATTGGACCACAAACTTTTCATTGAGACTCCTTACATTCGATATAAAAAAAGGCCCAGAGAACTGAGCCTTTTTTTTATATCGTGTTTATCCGAATGGGCTTAATCAAGTGCGGTGACTGTGATGGTGGTGCCCTCTTCTGAGAGACTAAATTCGCTCGATTCGATCTCAGAATCGTCTGAAAAAAGATCCTCAATTGCATTTTTGACAAAATCTTTTGCCATGTCCAAGGCCCCTGGACTCAAGCCCAGTTCTGCTGTTTGTTCTGTATTGCCAAATTCCAGTTCAGTCCCACCTCCAAAAGATTCTGGCAGTGTGAAACCGACAAACACAATTTTTGCCTGTGACAGGGGGTCGATTTTGTCGATCAGTATTTGTGCCAACTCGTTCATTATTTGGGAGCCCCCGGAAAGGCTTTTAGGGTTTCATGTATCTTGGTTTTGGCATCGTTCATCATGAGTAAGGGTTTAAGGATCAACAATTTTTCGAGAATTTCTGCGTCATCACTCAGACGGCGGGCCGATTGAAGTATTTTTGTATGCATCATGGGCAGTTGAAACTGCTCAAGTAACGGACGTTTTGTTTTTTCGTTCAGCCCTAGCCATTTCATGAGGCGTGTTTTCAAACTGGGGATGGGCGCAAAAAGTTTATCCCCCAGGGAGGACAAAATATCGGCATGAAGTCCTTTGCCTGAGATCAGCTTGTCAAGCTCGACTTCAATTTCTTCGTCCGGCAGATATTTCGAGACAGAATTGACTGTAATTTTTTGTTCTTCTAAACGAAGGCCCGCAAAATTTTCTCGCAGTAGGCGCAGTAATTCTGAGCGGGAACTCTCCATCTTGAAGCTGCCAATCAAACCCACAACATTTTGTTTATCCATGCCATCCGTCACACGATGCATCACCTCAAAAAGACGTGTGAGCCGCTCCTGTGTGATGGGCAGGGCGGCGATGGCCATATTGGCTTCATCTTTGTCCCGTGCCACGGGAGAAGCAAGACGCAGGGAGTAGATATTGAAAACACCGTTCCAAACCTCGTCTTCAAGTGGGAGGGTTGTTTTGGTCAAGGTGGCGGCTTTTGCACGGGAGGCCAAAACAGAACAGACTTCCCGTCGCACATTTTCACTCTTACTTTTGAGTGCACCAAGCAAGCCTGTGATAATCAAATCCGTACTGGTGTAACCGGTAATCGCCCCTTTTTTTGAAATTTTAAGACCCAGGGCACGCACAAGATGTTGCAAGGTGTCTTCCGAGGGGGTTTGTGTGCAACCCGCCAAGATGGTTTCAAGGCAGTTTTCCGTATATTTCCCCTGCACGTATTGTGCAAAGATGTGTAAGGATCTGTCGCAGTCTTTTGGCAATAAATTAACCATTGCATCGCTGACAGCGGGTGAGGCACTGAGGCTTGAGAGGGCAAGGTAAAGCTCAAGCCAGACACTTTGTTGTGCCTGGATACCTTCTCGAGCCAGTGCGGCAAGTAAAGTGTCCAGGAGTTCTGATTCAAAGGCACTCAGGGCTTCATGGTCTTTTTCCGAGCTGAGACGATCAAGCACTTCCCGAATCAATCCGGCCCCTTCGAGGCGTAGACTGGCCTGGGGGGCATCCAAAAGAGAAAAGGCGGATCGAATAAAGTCCACCTGAAAGGCCAGGCGTTTTAAAAGACGTACCTCTAAACCTTGAATCCAGGCAACAGGCTCCTGCCCTAGGAGCGGAATGACGGTCTGCCAGGTTTCTGGATCCGGTTTTTTCCGGTTAAAAACGAGTTGTTCGAGTGCCTGTTGTCGCTCGGCATCCGATTTTGTTTTGGGATCCAATTTTGCTGCCAATTCCTTATTCATTCAAGCTCCTTCTTATCATTAATTTTTATCCGACTCCGAGACCCTCTGCGCTCAGAACGAGATAAAACACACCGTTACTTTAATCTTAGTTTAAAGAGAATAAAAATCAAACAAAACTTATACCCTAGTTCTGGTTTTGAATTCAAGAATAAGTTTGTCTGGCTTGGGACGGTGGACATCGGAGGTGTTTGTCTCAGCGCAAATCCGTGGTGCCTTGCTTCCGTATGACAGGCTTGCGCTGTGTCTGCGATTGTTTTAAACTGACTCCTCTTTTTCTAAGTTTTTGATTGTGTTTTTGATCTGGAGCGCCTTGCAAAAATGACTCAAATTGATCTTTCAAATCTCCCCTTTAAAGCGGGTCTTATTCCAGCGGTGGTCCAGGATGTTGATAGCAAAGCCGTGCTGATGTTGGCTTACATGAATGAGGCGTCTTTGAGACTCAGCCTTGAAACAGGCGAAACCCATTTTTGGAGTCGTTCCCGAAATTGCCTTTGGCACAAAGGAGAAACGTCTGGACATATTCAAAAAATTAAAAATATTTTTGTCGATTGTGACGAAGATACCCTGCTGATCCAAGTGATTCAAACCGGTGTGGCTTGTCATACGGGTGCAGCCAATTGTTTTTATCGTCGTTTGTTGCCCACAGGTCAGTTGGAATCCTTTGTTTCTGAGGTCGAAACCGGGGACGAACGACGACCGATATTGCAGACCCTCTCTGAAACCATTATGGCGCGAAAAAAGGCACCCGCCAATAAATCCTATACTGCTTCACTGATGCAGGGCGGTATTGACCGTATTCTCAAAAAAGTCGCGGAGGAGTCGGGGGAGTTGCTTATTGCCGCAAAAAACGGGGAGAAGCAGGAGATTATTCACGAAAGTGCCGACCTTTTATACCATATCCTGGTTTCTCTGGGATATTTTGACATCCCTTTTTCGGAAATTGAGGACGAACTTAAACGTCGAACGGCCCGTTCAGGTCTTGCAGAAAAAGCTGCGCGCAGCAAGTCTGCAGATGCGGAAAAACACCCATAGGAGTTGAAATGATGACAGAAACACTGTCTGAAGCCGATTGTCTTTTTTGTAAGATTATTCAAAAAAAGATTCCAAGCACCATTGTTTATGAGGATGATCACGCTTTGGCTTTCGCCGATATCTCCCCGCAGGCCCCCACCCATCTTTTGATTATTCCGAAACAACACATTGCCCGGTTTGCCGATTTACAGGCAGGAGATGAATTGCTGATGGCACATCTTTTTATTGTTGTGCAAAAATTAGCAAAAGAAAAAGGCCTACTGGAGCGTGGGTTTAGAACGGTTATCAATTCAGGCGAACATGCCGGGCAAACTGTTTTTCACCTGCATGTGCATCTGATGGGGGGTCGGGTTTTTCAGTGGCCCCCGGGGTGATTGCTCGCCTCACGCCAGCAAGGCTGCGAAGGGCTTCGCAGCAACTGGCCACACAGGACCCAGACCTTAGTGTGAGCTTAGCGCTTTATGGTGTGCCACCGCTTTGGGATCGACCGCAAGGGTTTAGTACCCTGATTCAAATTATTCTCGAACAGCAGGTTTCGCTGGCATCGGCCGCAGCGACCTTCTCCCGCTTGAATGCTGAAATGACTCCCTTTACGCCTGCACAATTTATAAAAGAGGGTGCTTCGCAATTGAAAAACCTCGGCGTCACACGGCAGAAAGCAGGCTATTGTCTTCATGTGGCCGAAGCCATTTGTGCGGATGCGCTTTATTTACATCGCTTGAATGAAATGCATGATGTCGAGGTCAGTGCTGTGCTTATGAAAATAAAAGGCATTGGTCCCTGGACGGCGAGGATTTATTTACTCATGGCCTTATTGCGTCCCGATATCTGGCCCTCGGGAGATATTGCGCTCGCTGAAGCGGTGCGCCGAATCAAGGGTTTGTCCGTGAGGCCTTCACAGGAAAGACTTTCTGAAATGGCAGAAGCGTGGCAGCCCCATCGATCTGTTGCCGCACGCATCCTGTGGCAGCATTATTTGAAAACGAAATAAATAGAACCTCGGATGAAGGTTTCTAGCATAAAAAAAAGGCGGATTGAAATAATTCAACCCGCCTTTTTTTATTGAAAGCATTGCGCGATTTAATGTTACAGGGCGCTTTCTCCCATTTCCCCGGTTCGGATGCGAACGACTTCGCTGAGGGAGGTGACAAAAATCTTGCCGTCTCCAATGGATCCCGTCCGAGCAGAATTCATCACCGCCTCAACAACCTTTTCGACTTCTGTGTCGTTTACCGCGATGTCCAGTTTGATTTTGGGCACAAACTCAATGGCATACTCTGCGCCTCTGTAGTGTTCCTTGTGACCTTTTTGGCGACCAAAACCTTTGACTTCGCTGATGGTCATACCCACGATGCCAATTTCGGAAAGGGCTTTTTTGACCTCTTCGAGTTTAAAGGGTTTGATAATTGCTTCTACTTTTTTCATCAGATACTCCTTTCACAGCAATCGACTTTCAAAAGACGGCTTAGACTGTCTTATTGATTGTTGATCTGAAAACCATTATACGCTGCGACACCATGTTCATGCATATCCAGACCTTCCATCTCTTCCTGCTCTGTGACACGCACACCCATAATCCCTTTGAGTGCAAAGAAAAGACCAAAAGCGGCCGAAAAGGTGACCACACCGTAAGCGACAACGCCGACGAATTGTATCCAGAGTTTGTGATCAGGATTGGTGCTGAAAATACCGACGGCCAAGGTTCCCCAAATGCCACAAACCAAGTGAACGGAAAGCGCACCCACAGGATCATCAATTTTCATGCGATCAAAAAACATGACCGAAAAAACGACGACAACGCCCGCAACCAAACCAATGATAATTGAACCCATCACGGTGACGGTATCGGCTCCGGCAGTAATGCCCACAAGCCCTGCAAGGCTGCCATTTAAGATCATGGAAAGATCCGGTTTCTTTTGCACCATCCAGGAAGTGATCATCGAACTTAAGATGCCCGCAGCAGCCGCAAGAGAAGTCGTCACAAAAACAAGCGATACCAAAGCGGGATCGGCCGAAAGCACAGAGCCACCATTAAAACCAAACCAGCCCAACCAGAGTAGAAACATGCCCACTGTCGCCAAAGGCATACTGTGACCAAAAATGGGTTTGACTTGGCCATTCACATATTTTCCGAGACGCGGCCCCAGTATAAAGACACAGGCCAAAGCGCCCCAACCGCCGACACCATGGACCAGGGTTGAGCCTGCAAAGTCATAAAAACCCATTTGGTCCAACCAACCGCCGCCCCATTTCCAGGAGCCGACAATCGGGTAAATAATGGCGACAAATACCGCTGAGAAAATCAGAAACGAACTCAGCTTGACGCGTTCGGCGACGGCACCGGAAACAATGGTCGCAGCCGTTGCAGCAAACATGGCTTGAAAGATAAAATCAGTGTAATAGGTATAGGCCCCATCGGCATAAGCGATGAGTCCGGCATCTCCGGCAGGTAGGCTTAAACCCACACCTGCAAAACCAATCCAGCCGTTGAAATCACCGGGATACATCAGATTAAAACCGCAAAGTGCATAGGTCAAGAGGCCAATCGCAACGATAGCGGTATTTTTAAACAAGATGTTGGTGGTATTTTTTGCGCGTGTGAGACCGGATTCGAGTGAGGCAAAACCCAAGTGCATGATGAAGACCAGGAAGGTCGCCACCAGCATCCAGGTATTATTTGCGGTAAAAAGACCCTGCGATACTCCCGCTGCATATGCGCTTGTCGGTGTCATGAGTGTAAACACTGACAGCATGGGGAGGGCAAGGGCACTGAAAAATAGATTCTTTTTCATTTATTGCTCCTTTAATCGTGTAAAACATCGTAACGAACACTCCCCATTGAGTTAATTTGCTGCTCTTCTTTGAGCGATGGTTTTATTGTACTTTCGGGTTTTAATTTATCGTGCGCTCCGTACCGGACCATAGGGAAAAGTAACGTGGGAGGTTGACATCAATCAAGTACCTTTTCAGAAATTATGCGATTTTACGAAGTGTATATTTATGATTCATCAATTCACTGGCAAAAACCAGACAAGCATGAATGTCTTCTTCCTCCAAGGATGGATATTGTTTAAGGAGTTCCTTCTTGGATTCGCCGGAACCGAGAAACTCAATAATCGTTTGCACGGTGATTCTTTTCCCTCTAATCGTGGGTTTTCCATTGCATAGATCCAGGTCAATGCTTATTCTTCCATTCACGTATGTGGTTCTTTCTGAATTCACCGAGGTGTCCCCTTTAAAATTTTCATCTTATTCAAATCAAAGAGGAATTTAATAATTCCTCTTTGATTTGAATAAGAGCATCCCCCGTCGGGGGATGCTCAGGTCTTACAAAAGGTGTTGGTTAGAATAACATGACAAACTGAAGAACAACGGCGTCTGTCGAACTTGCAGCCGTGTCAAGATCTGTTTGTTTCCATTCCAGCTTTGTTTTTAAATTTTCTTCCAAGCTACACAGAAAGGCAACGGTTAGGGTTGTCGGTTCTGCGGCCTGATTGTCTGTTTCAACCATGTCGTATCGCACAGTCAGACCATGTTTACCATGCATTGCATTCAAGGTGATGCCCATCCCCGTGTTGACTTCATCCGCAACGTATTCTAAGGCATAGAGCAAGGAAAGATCTGGTGAAGGCATAACGGTCCCAGAAAGCACAATGTCAAGAAGGGCTTCAGTCGGAAGTTCCGCCGAATCAAGGTAGCCTATAGACAAGCCAACTTCAGGCATTGGGGTGATCGCCAAAGTCGCGCCAAAACTATTTTCTTCTCCGTGCGTGGCCGTCCCTGTTGAATTAGGTTCAGGGCTGTTCCAATCATTAGCGAAAATCAAACTACCACCCACCATGTCATTTCCAGCAGAAATTTGAACACCTGCCAAATTTGAAGGTACAAGGTTGAAAAGCTGACCATTAGAATACTGAAGCTTATCGGGAGAATCCTGAGCTTCAAAACCAATGGGTGAGTTAAATATACCTGCTGTAAAGGTTAAACCAAATTCCGATCCAGCGGGGATTGCCCAATCGAATTTCGCCTGTTCAATCTGCATGCCATTCGGTTCGTTTTCTGTAACAATATTGTTTTTTCTGCCATTAGCAAAATCTAAATCCACTCGGACGGTCACCGCACCCGCTGTTTTTTCAAAATCTACTTCTGCGGAGGCATCAAACTGAAGTTCGCTACAATTTGTTGTATTGTCAACGCCAGCGGGATTAGCGCAAAGCCCGTCTTTAGCTTCATCAGATAAAGCCACATGCGTCTCTGCAAAACCACTCACTTTCAAACCATCGGCGTGACTTAATCCCGCTCCGCCAAGTACCATTGCCCCTGCGGCAAACAAACTAAAAACAGACATGCTTTTTTTCATGCGATTTTCTCCTTGTTCTATATTAAGTTGAAATCGTTCACAATTTTTATCTGCCTGATGTGTACACTGTCTTCTGTGTGTATTTACCCCCTTACACTAAGCAGACTACAGACGGCGGCATGATACCAAGATCTCCAAAAAAAACACAAGAAAAAAATCCCGATTTATTTTTGAAAAGATTTTTTATAAATCTCAGTATTTCTTTGAAGTCAGCCATGATCTTGCTTGGTCAAATCAGCACATCGGGAAAAAGTTTGTATTTTTTTATTTTGTAGGCGACTTGACGCGGGGTAAATCCTAGGAGCCGTCCCGCCTTGGCCTGTACCCAGGCACAACGCTCCAAGGCTTCTTTTAAGGCCTCTTTTTCGATCTGCTGTATGGAGTCCGATAAGGAATCTTTTTTTATGTGCCGACGGGCTTTAATACTCACTTGCTGGATATCATTAAAATAAGCAGACATCCCATTCGGAATATTTTTCAAAGTCACAAGCTCATGGCGGACCAGGACGACCAAACGTTCCATGCAGTTTTCTAATTCACGCACATTCCCCGGCCAATGATAGCTTTGCAGTAGGTTGTTCATCTCTTGAGAGAGAAGGACTGTCTTGTTATTTTCCGTATTGAATTTTTTAAGAAAATGCAGGATCAAGGGGCTGATGTCTTCGATGCGTTCGCGAAGCGGTGGAATGAGTATGGGGATCACACTGAGTCGATAATAAAGGTCTTGTCGGTATTTCCCTTCGATAATTGCTTTTTCGAGATTGCGATGGGTTGCGGCGATGACACGCACATCAACCGAAAGGGTCTCTGTTCCTCCCACACGTTCAAAGGCCATTTCCTGAATGACACGCAATAGTTTGACTTGTACGGACAAGGGCAAATCGCCCACTTCATCCAAAAAAATCGTCCCCCCGTGGGCCAGTTCAAAACGGCCTTTTCGGCTTTGTATTGCGCCGGTAAAAGCGCCTTTTTCGTGTCCAAACAGTTCGCTCTCAATGAGGGTTTCAGAGAGGGCTGCGCAGTTGACCTTAATAAAAGGTTTATCCTTGCGTGGACTGCTTGCATGGATACGTTGCGCGATCAATTCTTTGCCTGTTCCACTCTCTCCCCGAATCAAGACCGTGGCCTTGCTTTGACTCACAAGATCCAAGTCATTGTAAATTTCACGCATGATCGGACTTGCACCGATGAGGGAATTTGTGGAAACAGGAGCTGACATCAGGGAATTCCTTAATAAAATCAAGATTTACATCAGATAATTAAAGAAGGCAAAAAAAAACGCCCCACTCAAGAAAAATGATCTTTCTGAACAGGACGCCATCGTCCGACTGATCTATCACGGTGAGCAGTCGGGAGGAATACTACTCATTTTGTGGGTGTGCTGTCAAGACGAAGATGGAACTCTCTGGCGGCTTTTTTTGTCTTTTGAACAGTACATTCTGCGATCGCGTTGAGGCTTTGTGTCTCTCATTTTCTTCCGCTTGACAATGAATTGTACAGACCCTACGATAACAAAAAGTGCAAAAGATGGGTCATTTTCAAGATAAGGAAATAAGAAACGCTATGGTCACAGGCCTCATAAGAAAGGGAAAGAAGCGGGTGTCCAAGCAGATCTCAGTCGATGTGTTGATCAAACGACTTCGTGCCTATACAAAGGAGGTGGACACCGAGCTATTAAAAAAGGCTTATGCTTTTGCTGATAAGGCGCACAAGGGACAGCAGCGGAAATCTGGAGAGCCTTATCTTTTTCATCCCATTGAAGTCGCAGTGATTCTGACCGATCTCAAACTGGACTTGTACTCCATTGTTGCGGGTTTATTACATGATGTTGTGGAAGATACGGACTTTACAACGGAGCATCTGAGAAAAGAGTTTGGGGAAGAGGTCGCCTTTCTGGTTGAAGGCGTCACCAAGATCGGGAAGATTGTCTTTAAAAGCACACAGGAACAACAGGCCGAAAATTTTAGAAAAATGATCATTTCAATGTCCAGCGACATTCGTGTGCTGCTGATTAAGTTGGCCGACCGCCTGCACAATATGCGGACCCTTGGTGCGCTTGGCGAAGAAAAACAAGAACGCATTGCCAAAGAAACCCTTGAAATCTATGCCCCGCTCTCCAACCGTCTCGGCATCGGGTGGGTTAAAAGCGAGCTTGAAGATCTTTGTCTGAAGGCGCTCAAACCCGAGATTTATAATAATCTGGTCAAAAATTTAAAAGCGGGCAGTGGGGGCAGAAAACGCTATATCAAATCGGTTCTCTCTATTGTTCAGAAAACACTAAAAGAAAATGAATTTAAATGCGATCTTTATGGTCGCTCAAAACATTTTTTTGGTATTTATCGAAAAATGGAACGTCAGGGCATCCCTTTTGAGGAGGTCTACGATCTCATGGGTGTTCGTATCCTTACGGATTCAAAAATGAGTTGTTATGCCGTACTGGGGCTTATTCATTCGCTTTGGCGTCCTTTGCCCGGACGATTCAAAGATTACATCGCCATTCCAAAATCAAATCTATATCAATCCCTGCACACGACAGTCATTGGTCCTGAAGGCAAACATGTTGAGTTTCAGATTCGCAGCAAGGAGATGCATCAGATTGCGGAAGAAGGCATTGCATCGCACTGGGTTTACAAAGAGGGTGGCAAAATTCATGCAAAGGATGAACGTATTTTTGCATGGTTGCGCCAGTTGCTTGAATTGCAGCGTGATTTGCCCGATACGCGTCAATTTATGACCTCGGTCAAAAATGATCTTTTTACCAATGTTGTTTTTGTTTTTAGTCCAAAAGGGGATTTAACCGAGCTCGTTAAAGGGGCAACGCCCATCGATTTTGCTTATGCCGTGCATACCGAAATTGGTGAACATTGTGTGGGTGCAAAAATAAACGGCATGATCGCGCCCTTGCGTCAGCCACTGAGAAATGGGGACACGCTTGAAATTCTCACCTCCCCCACACAAAGACCTAATAAGGATTGGCTCAAGTTTGTCAAAACCTCGAAGGCCAGGGCAAAGATCAAGCATTTTATTGGTTTGGAAGAACGTGCGAAGAGCTTGGAATTTGGTCGGAAAATGCTGGAGCGAGAATGCCGAAGAGAAAAGCTGAGTCCTTCAGAAACCCTAAAATCAAAAGAACTGTTGGTTGGGGTGAAAGACCAGGGTATTACGACGATTGGGGATCTCTTGATTGCGATTGGTTATGGCAAAATATCAGCCCAACAAGTGCTTCGACAAATTTTACCCAAGGCCCAAATTAAAGAGGGCCTGACTGAAAAAATCATCCGAAAGGCCGGATTGGGTCAGAGTGATGTCAAAGTCAAAGGCATGGGGGATATTTTGATCCATCTCTCAAAATGTTGTAGCCCTGTGCCGGGCGAAGAAATTATCGGTTTTATTACGCGTGGACGCGGGCTTTCGATTCACGCGGCGGACTGCGCTAATCTTGATGAACTGGATGCGGATAAAGAACGTCTCGTGACGGTTGATTGGGATAAGAAAAATAAACGTATACACACCACAGTCATTTCTGTGCGGACACTGGATCGCCCAGGCTTGCTGGCTGCGGTCACCTCCGCTATTTCAGGGGCGGGTGCAAATATCAGTCATGCGGAGATTAAAACCACGGAAGATCAAAAAGGAAATTTTCTGATTAAGGTAGACATCTCCAACCTCAAACACCTCGAAAAAGTGCTCAAAAAAGTTGAAGGTTTGCAGGGGGTATTACAAGCCCGACGCATCCGAGAGGGATAAGGGTTTAATCTTGCCCGCCTTTGCCTCCGTGCTTGCGTTACTGTGGTGCTCGGAAGTCTCACGTATGGACATACGCTCGAACTTCTGCGCGCCTCGCGCCTTGCCACGAAGGCAAATTCGGGCAAGCTTAAACCCTTATGGCTTCCCTCGTAGATACGTTTCCCCCTTTTCAAGGGGGATTAAAGGGGATTTAAAAGATGAGCTGGATTGTTCTTCTTTCATTTCTTTGGCATCTCTTTTAGCATTTCTTTGATGACGGTGGATGTTTTTGGGATGGGGCCGATTTTGGGGAATTCGACTGTTTCGATTGTTTTGACCATCCCGATGTCCTGTGCAAACCAGGTCGTCGTTTTATCGGTCAGTTCAACCACGCTGTTGTCTTTGGAGAGTGTAAATTTGATGGTCATGAGTCCAGTGAGTTTTAAGGCATCTTTAAAGACCCCGGCAGGCACCGAAACCGTTTCAAAACCCGCCACGCTCAGCTCGGCTTTGACTTCGGCCAGTTCTTCGATGCCATCCTGATCCAAATCAGTTCCAAAAGGAATGGTCTTTTTTTCAACCTGGGTAAAAGATTCTCCTTCGTGCAGGGGAAATTTCATGACCAGATAAGGAACCAACTTTTCTTCAAAAGCGGTGGTGGGCTCACCGCCGTGATAAACAATGCTGTCTGCGTTACGTGAAAGATAACTTTCAGAAAATCCTTGATTGGCTTTGTTGCTTTCAGTAAAGATTGTGACCTCTACTCCGTCTTTTTTGCTCATCCCTTTGACGATGGTGATATTTTCGTAAGTCGCAATCTGCTGAATTTTTTCTTCAATGGTTCCTTCGTAAGTCCACGTCAGGCCGATTTTGTCCGGAAAATAACGTCCAGCATCCTTGATTGGAGGTGCGGCGTTTGCCGATGTCCATGTGGTCAAAAAAATTCCCAATACCACATAAAAAAAGAAGGACGTTTTTTTTGAAAAAAGATAAAAGGCTTGAGTCATGATGTTTCCTTATGTCATCGGGGTTTCTTTAAAACCTGCACCATTTTGAGCTTACCTTAAACAAGATCACCAGCCGCGTCGTTGGTTTTTGGGAAAGGCTTTGATCCAAGGTGTTTGATCCGGGGTTCCTCGTTTTTTGATTTCTTCGACCAGTTCTACATCCCACCCGCTTTTATCGATCATTTTTGCCAAAGCAAAAACATCCAGGGAAGAAACCTCATCCCACTTCCCCGCAGCTCTGACAAGATCTTCCAGGTTTTTGCGCCCAGGATCTTTACGTCCGGGGAACTTGATATTGCTGTAAAACTTGACCAGGATTTTGTGGTCTTTGGTGAAGACGGTTTCGACGCCCTTTTTTTTTGTATAATCGGTGAGGGCTGCTTTGACCTGTTTGAGTTCTTGTTTGATTTTTTCTTCTTCGGCCTGCAAATAAACCAAGCGTTCACCCAATTGAACACCGGGTTCTCCCAGGTATTCATTTTGTGGCAGGTCTTTTGTTTCAAAAAGGTGTTTGAATTGTGGACAAATACTTTGGTGTTCGCACCAGTTACAAAGACCACTTTTTATACTGGGAAATTCGCTTGCAGCTTCGATTTCCTGAATCAGGGTGATGGTTTCTTGTCGTAAGTCCTCTAATTGTGCTTCTGTGCGTCGCGAATGAATTTCCTGATCGAACATCACATAGTGCCAGACCAGTTCGATTTCTTTTGTTTCCGGCCAGAGTTGTTTGATGGCCATTTGATAATAGGCCAGCTGCCGGTCTTCATCCAGATCCTGCTGAGAGGGCAAGTAGGATTTGGCTTTGTAATCGTGGATGTAAATGACCTTGTCTTTGTTTTGGCTGATGCGGTCAATAAATCCGAGCAGGGTGTACTTGCCTTCGGGGTCGAGGCTAAATTCGATACGATGTTCTATCCCCAAGGTGCGGTTTTGATCAAAGGGGGTGTAGTGGTTGTAATAATCCATGACGCATTTTTCACCCAGGGCTTCGTAATGATCGGGACTTAAGTCTTCACGGACGATTTTCACATCGTCGTGCCAGGCTTTGCCCCAGGCACGGTGATAAAAATCCAGCAGCGATTTGAGTGTGACCGTTTTGCAAAATTTAAGGTCGGTGTAGAGGGTTTCGAGGGTTTCGTGCACACGAGAGCCCATAAAAGCCTCAATGCCTTCGGAGTCTGTTTTGATCCCGTCAATATAAGTAAATTTAAATTTTTGTGGACATTGACGATAGGTTTCTAAACGTGAAGCGGAATAAGGCATTGACTCCCCAGATTTAATCAGAGCTTTTTTCAATAATAAAAACGATTCGGATTGTACTGAGGCGATTAGAAGAAGTCAAAATGACTTTATTGATCGCAGCTTATTCTGCTTCAATTTCTTTTTGAAGCAGAGCCACTTGATCCAGTAATGTTGAAAAAGGAAATGATTTGCGTCTCCGTTCTGCATTTTATTTTGATCTTGGGAGGGAATCCTTTCTTGACAGCGCTCCAATAGAAAGGTAAAAAGGCAGCGATTTATTTCCTGCGGCTTGGCATGTGTCGCCGCAAACGGTCTTTGAGGTTGTCTCGAATATGAAGCGTATTGTTATTTCGCTCGCCCTTGTTTTTATTTTTACGCTGACATGCACGGCTTTTGCGCAGTCGCAAGGTTCACGTCTCGGGCCAAATGCTGAAGTATTGCTGGTGACCATCGGCCCGGGGGCTCTGGTTTGGGAGCGTTTTGGACACAATGGGCTTTGGATCCGCGATCCTGAAAATGGCATTGATCAGGTTTATCACTGGGGCCTGTTTGATTTTCAATCAGAGCATTTCTGGCCCAAGTTTTTGCAAGGTTACATGGACTATTCCATCGGTCGTGTCGACTCCCCCTCTTTTTTTCAATTCAACATGAAAAGTGATCGAGATATTTGGCTTCAGGAGATTAGTCTGGATGCCAATCAAAAAAACGCGCTTCTTGCCTTATTGGAAAAAAATGACAGCGAAGGCCATCGGATTTATCGCTACGACTATTATTTGGATAATTGCTCTACACGTGCACGCGATGCCCTGGATGATGTGCTGGGCGGTGTCATCAAAAAAGCCAGTGTGGATCAAGGCAGTGGCAAAACCTTTCGCTCGAATACCCGAAGGCTCCTGCAAAATATTCCCCTGGCTTATTTAGGGATTCACCTGGGTCTGGGGCATCCGGCGGATGATGAAATATCGGTTTGGGAGGATATGTTTACCCCAATGTCGCTTAGACGTCATCTCAATACAATAACATTATCGAATGGTGCGCCCCTTGTGTTATCAGACAAATTTATCTTTAATTCGACCAAAACGAAAGAACCGGAGGCGGTCAAATCCTATCTTTCTTTTTATCTGCCCATCAGTGCATCCTTTGGGGTTTTTATGGCATTTTTGGGTTATTTAATGATTGTAAAACCGAGGCTTGCGCGTGTCTTCCTCGCCTTATTGGGTCTGCTATGGTCTCTTGTTTCCGGTTTACTGGGTACAATTATTCTCATTGTGTGGTTTTTGACCGAACACCGTTTTGGGCATTGGAATGAAAACGTGCTGCAATTCAATCCTTTGTCTCTCGTATTGGCAGGGAGTTTTATCATGTTTTTGATCCGTGGACGTTTTTCTTCCTTAGGGCTTAAACTTCTTTACACCGTGGTTGGACTTTCTTTTGTGGGTCTCGTCCTACAAATTCTTCCTTTCTTTTCTCAAGTGAATGGCGAGTTGATCGCACTCGCGCTGCCCGCACACTTGGGTTTGTTTTGGGCTATCCGTACTTCAAAAGATTTAATTTCAAAATAAGGCGAGCCTTACAGACCCTAAGCTGGGCGATGGCCCTGTTTCAGTTGAGCGGTGACTTTGTAAAGCGCGTCGGGATCGAGACCTCTGCGTATGGCCATTTCGCGTCCAAGCGCGATGATGTCAGCGGGTGAAAGCGCCTTTTGCGCGATGGGGAAAACTTCTCGTTCTTCTGCTTGTATGTGTGCTTCGTAAAAATCTGAGAGCCTTTTCAGTGTTTCAGACAAACCCGCATACATTTTTGCCGATAATTGGCCTAAGTCGAGCCAGGTTTTAAAACATTGTTCGACCTTTTTATGGTCGTCTTCGGCTTGATGGTGCCCCTGTTTCAGGGTCTCAAGTATATGCAAGAGGGTCTTCTTGTTCTGATATTGAATTTTTTGTAATCGAGGAAAGAGCGACTGCTCCTCATCTAGGGTATGTAAGGGAGCTGCTTCACGAAAATAGCGAAGGGCGGGTTTTAGGGCATTCTGCTGTTCAAATGTGAGCGTTCTTCCCTGAGACGCTTGTGTGACATTCAACAAAATGTTCAAAAAAAATTCGACACGACGATGACAGGCATAGAAGAGGGCCAAAGGATCATCCAACAGGCTTTCTGCGGGTGGAGCCCCAATTTGCATGTTCATGAGGGTTCATCTAAAAAAGACGAAGGTTCGCCTTCAAGCAACTCAATTTCATACCCATCGGGGTCATCAATAAACGCCATTTTTTTACCGGAGATAAACTCTGTTCGCCAATCACCGGGCCAGATTTCAATCCCAGATTTTTCAAGTTGATCACAGAAGGCAATGAGATCGTCGACGCCAATAGCAAGATGCATAAGATCTTCGGGGACCTTAAGCTCATAATCTGCTGACCACGTGAGCTCCAGCAAGTGGGCATTTCCGGGCAGTTGCAAATGCACGACGTGATTGCCAGAAGGTGAGCGCTCTGAACGACTTTTGATCTGAAAAGCAAAGTGTTTGCAGTAGAAGTCGATGGAGCGCTGCAAGGCTCCAACACGAATACGGGTGTGCAGAAATTTCATTGACTGTCATCCTCTATTGCTGTTTTTGAAATATTCAGGTGTTTTATCTTAGGCTTCAACAATGTCATCTTTTAGGCTCAATACAAAGGCGACAATTTCATCAGATTCTTGTTTTGGAACTTGTAAGGCGGCCATGGTCGCCCCCGCATGCTGCAAAAAAACAGCCCAGTCGCTTTCAGTAATTTTCATACCTTGATGTGTTATTTTCATCTTCCGGCCCCTGTAATACATCGGCCCACCGGTACTTGCACATAAATAATCAATCAGCAGTTGTTTCTCCCTGACAATTCCGTCATCACCACGATTTTGCCAGAAACGTTCCAATTGTGGGTCGCTTTGCAAACGGGGCAATAAATCATTTGCAAAAGTCGTAATCCCATCGTAGTTGCCCAGTCGTTCATAGAGTGATTTTGGGTCCATGTACTTCCTCTTCCTTTGAAAGAGATCGTGTTGCAAAAGGTCTTCTTTAGGATAGCAGATTAAGGGGTAGAGCTTCCCAAGATAAAGAGGCGATCCTTAAGGAATTTAAAGAAGCCCGCAAACAACGCCGTAGGATAAAACAAGAGCAAAAATATGATCGTGGGCCAGAACCAGACCTCTAGAATTCATGTGTCGTATTTCAGATTTGATCTAACACCAGCTTAATCCTGCTCCTTACAACCAATGAACATTTGTTGTTCCTGTGCTAAAATTAAGGATATAGGAAAATAATGGAGGTGAAAAACGATGCGCCTTTTTATTGAAGTTACTTCGGAGCAGCACAATAAACTAAAAGCCGTCGCAGCCCTTAACGGTCAAACGATCAAAGACTATGTTCTGGATCGGGTGTTGCCGGATACAGAAGCTGCCGCTTTAGATCAATTAGAAGATTTTCTCAAACCACGTATTGAGGCTGCTGAACGTGGAGAATTTTCGACTCGTTCTACAAGAATGGGGTCCAAGAATGGGGTCAGGTCTTTAAAATTGACATAGATAATCTCTTCAGATACTTTTATTCATGTGGCGAGACTTTTGAAAATAGAATATGGTAGAGCGATATGGGACGGACTGGCTAGTCAGTGCTTGCTCGCCAGGGGAGGCCGATCATCTCAATCTTCATTTTCCAACAATAAGTCGACTGCTTAATAAGAAAAAAACAGCAACTTTAAAGACCTGACTCTATTTCGTATGACCCTATTTCGTACTATTTCGTACAGACCCTATTTCGTACATTCGTTATGTTTTTCCCCTAATAGACTCTTGCCTAACCTACCCGCTCTTGAAGCGACTGAGACCATTTGATCAATATTCCCTGCAAAAGCCTTTAGTTCGCTTGCCATAAACACCTTTGCACGATTGAAATTTTTTTCTATTTTTGGAAGAGAATCCATTACTTCAATTAAAGACACTATTCCATTACGACCTTCAAAGGCTGATTTTTCAAAAACCAATAAGGCGGTGAGAAATTCAGTTAGCTCATTTTTGTCCTCATCGGTTTTAATTTCAATATTTCCGTTCAGCAAGTATTCTAAGCCACTTTCAATATCCTTAAGTACCATTCGAAACTTTTCATTTTGTGGCTTAACAAATGCTCCATATTCCTGCAAATGTTTTGATAAACCTTTTACTATGTTCCTTTGCTGTTTTGTAGAAAGTTTTCCAGAGCTAACGTCTTCACCTGCTTTATTAATTTCAGGCGTAACTTCGTCTATTAGCTTATTGCTTACTTCGACAACCATTTTGCCTAGCTCTTCAATCCCATCTTCGAGCTTGACTCTATAATCAAGTAGGCCCAAATCGTCATCAGTCTCCTCTTGTTCTCCGATATTCACTGTTAGAATAGGTTCATTTGATTGAATGTCAAACCTTCCGAAATCTTTGACTGGATTTCCAAAAGGGAGAGTACCGTTGAATGCTTCAAGCGCTAATTTAGATAATTCTTCTTTGGCTTGGTTCATTTTCGAAAAATGAGTGCTATAGCTGATAACCCGATATGACCGCAAATCAAAAGGAAGTTCATCAATTTCTTGTGTGATCAAAATTACTTTTTTGTTAAACGAGTGGGCTATCCCCAGTTCATAGTAAACATTTGGATTGGCCCCGGTTAAATCCGCAACGATTAAATCGCTGGAAAGTATTCCTTTTACGATATCACCGATTATATTGCTTTGGCTTTTAATATCATCTGCACGTTTGACTGTATAGCCAGCGCTCTTTAGTCCATCAGATATCAAATATTCATAAACATCTGAGAGTTCATCCAAAAATGGCATAAGGATAAACGCGGTTTTATTATTCATAACTCAGACCCAGATTACCTTGAACTTGAACATAACTTGGTCTTATGCGGATTTTTTCTGCATAAGACCCGGATTTTTGTCTTATACGGAAAAAAATCCGTATAACTCCTTAGCATATGCAGCATCCTGATGTCACCGTTCTAAGCCTGGACGATTTCTCTTTTGTGGGAAGGATTTTTTATGTCATACAAGGCTATAAAAGTCAAACAGA
>CAYVHO010000026.1:0-26659 GCA_964451325.1 uncultured Nitrospira sp.
ACAAATTTAAAAGAAAATTTATACCCGTTTTCGGAGTTTTCCTACAGGCTCAACGAACTAACTTCCGGGTGGGACGCGATATAGAGTACAATATTATTAAGTTTTTCGGTGTTTAAACCCATTCCAGTACCTTTTGTATCTGTTCGGATAAAGTATAACATCTTAAATATGTGGCCTCAATTGCTACTTTAAGCAAACTTTTGAACATAACACATTGCTCGGGCGAGTGAGCGAAGCCGCTAGTGCGGAGAAAAGAAAAATAGTCAAGTTTAAAGACCCGACCCTGCTTCCCCTATTTCCCCTTTCTAAAAAGAAAGCCTCATAACTTCACCAAGATTCTGGACTATGATAATGCTTAGAAGTGTAAAACCTCCAACGTAGAGTAATCCGCAAGTTAAACGCCAGTAAGGTCTCTCACAATCAGTTTTCTCAAAAACTAGCCAAAATGAAACACGAAGCATTCTTTCATCGTGGTCCCCAACCATAGATGATTCTTCATTAATCTGTTGTTCAGCCAAGATTTCAACTTGAGATTTGCTCAAATCAATTTCGTTTGCATAATCGACTATCTGTTTATTCCATTTTCCCTGATCTCGAAAATCAGTGTAACTCCTATGTTCTTTTATTAATGAATAAGATTTCCAGATAAAAACCACGTTGGCCAAGGCAAAAGATAAAGCACTAAAATAAAAAATCTTCCACGAGAATGGCAGAGCTAATTCTAAATCGAAGCTATGACCAAATACTGTTATGTTTACTACATCTTCTAGTTTAGACAGGGCCTTTGCAATAATCGGCACTATCAGAAGCCAAAGATACATCGACTTTACAATCTTAATGTTTTGGATTTTACCAAGAAATAACCATTTGAGTGATTTAAAGAGCATGAATTCAGATTATTCGCCTAACAGATATTAGGTTTCAGGTGACATATGAGTATGTGAACATCATCTAACAAGCAATAGGTAACATTCTACCGAGCAAGCCGTTTTTGAAAGGGTGGAAGATCTCTCTTCCTCAGGCCGTTTATAGTCCGGGGGGCAAAGATTGTCAACTGAAATTCTACAGGCAGAAGTCAGGTACAAATCACTGCATTTCGACATTCACGCTCTTCAGTTTTGTCATGCGATCTTTCCAGAAAAACGGTTGAAACCCAAGGCGCTTGGGGCGACACATTTGACCGCAGGGCTTTTGCGTAGACAGTACGATACTTTGAGTCTTATTGCTCAAGAAATAAATTGTCAACCGCATCCAAGATCTTAATTGGCCCGCTACAATTCGATTTTTTGTTTTTTTCTTAAGCGGAGCAAAAAAGTTTCAAGCGACAAGGGGCGGTTGACGTTTCGGGTTTGTGCGACATGAATTTTTTGTAAATCTTCTAAGAGTCCACTGATTTCAGAGATCTCAAAAGACGCGCCCCAAGCCTTCAGTTCATCTTGCCGCCAGGCATAACGCAGCATTGAAGGATGACAAGGGCTTTCGCTCGCACAGGACTTGATGACCAAGACATCCCGAAGCCAGGTTGTGAGATAAAGCAGCGCCGCTTCAAAAACCTCGGGACTTACAGTAAAAATGGCCGCTGTTTCAAAGAGGTCTGCATCTGAAACCAGGGCATGATGAGCGGATTCGATTTCACGCGCGGCATCAAGCTCCAAGACCATGGCTTCTTGTAGCCGTCCGTTTGCCATCGCCGCAAGAAAATGGGCATCAGAATCTGAGTATTTTTTCTCCGCGATGAGCGTTGCAACGACTTGAGAAAAAGAGAGCGGATGAAAGCCAAGCTTCTGACAACGCGAACGCAGTGTGGGCAGCAACATGCCCGACTTTCCACTCACCAAAATCAGCATGACGTAGGGCGGAGGTTCTTCCAGGGTTTTGAGCAGGGCATTTGCGGCGGCGGCATTCATTTTTTCAGCCGGATCGATAATGACGATTTTCTTTCGCCCGTCCACAGGTTTGTAAATGAGGCCTTCCTGCATTTTTCGGATTTGATCGATTTTGATGGCCTTGCCATCGGGTGCAAGCACTGTAAAATCGGGATGATTGTGACTGCTCATTTTCTGGCAGGCGATGCACTGCCCGCAGGCCTCAATACGTCCAGGATCATCGGATTGACATAAAATCGCCCCGGCAAAAATCTCAGCCGTTTTTCGTTTTCCAAGCCCTGGCTCTCCCTCAAAAAGCAGTGATTGCGGAATATCTGCTTTTGCGAGAAAGGCACGTAGGATACGAATACTTCGGTTTTGCCCGATGATGTCATCAAAGGAAGGCATCAATTTTTTCTCTAATTTGACACGAGACGGCTTCAATTGACGCGGTGGCATCAATGACCACCATGCGTTCAGGATGGCTCTGAATCAGTGTTTGATAGCCCCTGTAAACCCGTTCGTGAAAAGACAGGGCTTCTTGATCCAGGCGATTGATTTCTTTACGCCCCGACAAACGGGACAAACCTTGTTCCGGGGCGATGTCTAAAAAAAAGCTTAGATCCGGTACCAGTCCATATGAAGCAAAGACCATCATTTTTGTGATTTCTGCCAAGGGCAGCCGACGACCATAACCCTGATAAGCAAGAGTTGCATCACTAAAACGATCACAAAAAACGGTTTTTCCCGCAGCCAGGGCGGGAAGCAGCACTTCTTTCACATGTTGTGCGCGGCTCGCGAGATACAGAAAAAACTCGCATCGCATATCGACCTCGGCACCATCCTCCGGGGTCTCTAAAATCAAATGGCGGATTTTGTCTCCTAAAATCGTCCCCCCCGGCTCACGGGTACAGATCAGCGAAAGTCCCTTTTTTCGGAGCTTGTTTGTAAGCAAAGCCAACTGCGTTGTCTTCCCGCTGCCTTCTCCACCTTCAAATGTAATCAATCGTCCTCGCTTCATTACGTGCATTTTAAAACAGGAGGCTTTAAAATTCAATTGTAAGATGGATCCTGGCCTAACGGCTTGTCATCGTTCTGTGTCTTATAGTAGTATTCTGGGATATTTGTGTGACGATTTTTAATGTGTTGGAGGAAACAAACAAGATGACTTATTTCAATTTATTTTTGGCCGTCTCTATCTTTATGATGACACTCATTCCAGAAGCTTCCGCCGAAGAAAAAAAACTGAGCCCAGGATTGTACGCCATTTTTAACACCAATCAGGGAAAGATCACCATCCAGCTTTTTGAAAAAGAGTCTCCCAAGACCGTGGCCAATTTTGTCGGACTGGCGGATGGCACCTTGGAATGGACCGACCCCAAATCCAATGAAAAACTAAAAAAACCTTTTTACAATGGCATCATTTTTCATCGTGTCATCCCGGGTTTTATGGTCCAGAGCGGCGACCCCAAGGGAACGGGTATCGGCGGCCCCGGCTATCAGTTTGAAGATGAATTTTCAGATTTGAAATTTGATCGACCCGGACGTTTGGCCATGGCAAATTCCGGCCCAAATACAAATGGCAGTCAGTTTTTTATCACTGAGGGCGCAACAACGCATCTGAACAACAAACACACCATTTTTGGTCAGGTTTACGAAGGACAGGACATCGTGCAAAAAATCGCCCGTGTGCCACGTGACCGACGAGATCGCCCCAATACACCCGTGGTCATTGAAACACTTGAGATTCTCCGGGTTAAATAAAATCTACGTTTCACACGGGAATTGATAACCTTTTGTCACAACGACAATTCCGTCTTCGGAAACGGTAAAGCGTTTTTCATCCAATTCACGATTCCATCCAATGTTGGCACCGGGTGGAATCGTGACGCGTTTGTCAACAATACACCGTCGTAAACGTGCACCCGCCCCAACACGTACCCCGTCAAAAAGGATCGATTCTTCGACCAAAGCATGTTCCTCCACACGCACATCATGAGAAAGAATGGAGCGAATCACCCGCGCACCAATCACCACATCCCCCCCCGCAAGAGAGGCATTTTCGACAAAACCCACCTCTCCTGTTTCTGAGGGCACCATTCTGGCGGAAGGGAATTGCCCATGATAGGTCCGGATCAGCCAGTCTTTTTGATAGAGGTCAATGGGGGGTATCGGCTCAAGCAGATCCATATTGGCTTTATAATAGGCATCAATCGTCCCGACATCGCGCCAATAAGCATCCTGGCTCACACGTCCGACCTGTCCTCCAAAAGAATAGGCCCCAACGGTGATATCCGAGCCCATCATGCTGGGAAAGATATTTTTGCCAAAATCATGGGCAGATGAACTCACGCCGTGATCTTTTTGCACCACCTCCAAGAGGGATTTTGTATTAAAAACATAAATCCCCATTGAAGCCAGCGCATATTTCGGGTTATCGGGTAGCGTGGGCGGATTGGTCTTTTTTTCGTGAAATTTGCGAATCAGACGGTGTTCATCAATCTCAACCACACCGAAGGCCTTTGCATCCTCAAGCGGTACAGGCATACAGGCCACGGTCACATCACGTTTTTTATTGAGATGGTCTTTCAGCATTTCCGCATAATCCATCCGGTAAACATGATCCCCGGCCAAAATCATGACCTGCTTGGCTTCGCTTCTTTCAATCAAGAACCGGTTTTGGTAAATGGCGTCTGCCGTGCCGACATACCAATCTTCCCCTGTTTGTTTCTGTGCTGGAATGGCCGTAATAAATTCGTCTATTTCGGGATTAAAAATAGACCAGCCATCCCGAAGGTGTTTATTAAGAGAATGTGATTTGTATTGGGTTAAGACCATAATCTGACGCAAACCCGAGTGCAGACAATTTGAAAGTGCAAAATCAATAATGCGGTAAATACCACCAAAAGGCACTGCAGGTTTTGCACGTTGAGAAGTAAGGGGATGCAGACGGGAACCAACACCGCCTGCCAGGATAACCGTCAAGGTTTTATCGGAAATTTCCACAGGCTGCCTCCAGAAAGATAAGGGTCGCGGGGAACTGATATGGGATATATTATGGCATATATTCTCCCAAACACAAGGCCAGCTCTGGACGAAAGACAGAAAAAAACCACATCGACTGATTCATCAAGCCAATGTGGTTTTTTTACAAACAAATGGGAGTAAAAGCTACTTGCAGGAAGGTGCCGGGGTTGCTTTAAAATTATGTGCGACACCCGGGGTGAATTTTATTTCCATCACCTCAAACTCGCCCAAAGCAATGTGGCGCAACCAATAGCCTTCCTGGCCTTTTTCGCCACCATGACCATGTTTATGTCCCTCGGCTTTCATTGAACTGTGAAAATGTACATATCCGGATTTACCCATTTCAGGCTGGTCTTCTGCGCAAAAACGGCCCTTGATTGCATCGCCCATGAAAAGAATTTTATTGCCAGCGTCTGAGGTCGGTTTCGCAAAATGGAAAAAAGACATTTTATCTGGATCCGTTTTCATCCAAAGATGATTCTTCAATGGGGGATCAAAGGGTTCAAAATTAAAAGCATGACCCACTTTTTCACCAATAATATGTAAAGTTTGATCAGAAACTTTGTGTCCGTCGCCCGCCTGGCTTAAACCTTGCCCCATCAGACTGCTTGCAATGAGTGCTGCTGCAAAAATAAATGTTTTTGTTTTCACTGTGTCTCTCCTTTTTTGACTTGATCTTGTCATCTAAATAAATCAAGTGCCTCTTGTTTCAATGATTTTTGCTTCCAAAATTTTCACCAGCTGCGCTAAGGTGGGAAGCCCTACGCTTACGACCTCTCTTCCGATCACAAATGCGGGAAAAACAATCAAACCCATCGCCCTGGCCTGCGCCGCATCAGCGAATTCATCACGAAAGATAAGATTCATTGGCCCAACACGTAAGACGGCTTTTTCAGCAAGTGATTTTGCAGCCGCCGCAGAAAGACAATGATCTACAAGAAAAACCTCCAAAGTCAGCATAGATCCAAATATAAAGACTGTCGCAGGATAAAAATGTGGGCCGGACTACAAAAAGACGAAGACGCGTTAAGGGGCGTTCTCTATGAAGTGGAAGAGGTCATTTCTGAGCGTTGCAGAATGCGCTTGGGTTTGAGTAAAACAATCCGGCGCCCCTCAAAGGTAAGCCAACCGTCCCGCTTAAAATCTCCGAGTACGGCACTGACTGTTTCACGGATGGAACCAATGAGATTTGCAATCTCTTGATGGGTGATTTTAATCTGTAGAAGTGTGCCTTCCGGCACATTCTTCCCGTAATCTTTGGCCAACTCGAGCAGAAGATGCGCCAAGCGTGCAGGGACATCTTTAAAAACAAGGTCTTCAACGCGGCTTTCGATCTTTCGCATGCGAAAACCAATCAGCTTGGTCAGCCGGAAGGAAAAAGCGGGCATCTTTTGTATCATTTCGATAAAAAGCGCTTTGCTCACAACACAAATCTGGCTGTCATCAAGGGCCTCCGCCAAGGTATCGCGAGGCGCATCATCCAAGACCTCCAGTTCCCCAAAAATCTCCCCTGGCTCAAGCAAGGCAATGGTCAGCTCACGGCCTTCTTTTGAAAGCCTGGAAATCTTGACCCGACCTTCTTTCAATAAATAAACCTGTTGACTGGGATCGCCTGGAAAGAAAATGGGGGTCTTTTTACGCACCGACTCCATTCGGGTTTTTTGGGCAAACACACCCATTTCCTCAGGAGACATTTCCGTAAAAAGATTGATGCGTTTTAAATACCATAACTTACTTTTTTCTTCCATGTCGCTCATGATAGTTGAAGCCCTGGGAGAAATCAATCTGACTCCGACTCACTTACATCATGAAAAACACGTCTTCCCCTGATTTACCTCGTTTTGCTATAATTCTATTGCTTTAATCCAGATCTTCTTTGTTGTTCAAGAAGGTCGATTCAAAAATGTAGGGCAGACTACAGTGATTCTTTTCCATTTCCGCTATGAGTAGGCGTAAGAGACGTAATTGATTACGGAGTAAACGAGATGACTGATGTAATACAGAAAGACACCCTTTTTTTTGCCCCGGTTTATCAGGAAATTTCACGCGATGGACTGAAGCTTTTAATTGACCCGGAAGCACCAAACTGGATTTCAACGGATGCACGCGGTGCACGCATCCTCCGTTTAATTGACGGCAAACGGGATTTTTCAGAAATTGTGCAAAACTACACCCACACCGAGCATACCGATTGGAGCGTCGCATGGCTGCACTGCCATAGTTTTTTACAAGAAGCCTTAAGAAGACATTTTATCTCTGAGACGCCCATGTTCAAAGCCCCCTATCCGGGCCGCGCGGAAAGCTTAAAACTCGATCATTTGACCGACTTGTGGTTACATGTCACCAATGCCTGCAACCTGGCCTGTGAACATTGCCTTGTGGATTCCTCTCCAAGCGGAGAAGTCGGAGGAAATACAGACTTCTGGCGGCGCACCATTGACCAGGGTTTGGCGCTTGGTGTCACCCGTTTTTTTATTACGGGCGGAGAGCCTTTTTTACGGGATGATATTTTTGAAATCATCGACCATATTTTAGCGCCGAGAGAAGGCACAAAAATAGAACTGATGATTTTAAGCAACGCCATGCTCTTTAGAGGGAAACATCTCAAACGCTTGGCCTCCTATGATGCCAATGCCTTTCAACTTCAGATCAGCCTTGATGGCCCGACCGCAGAAATCAACAACCCCATTCGTGGAAAGGGCACTTTTGATGCGATTGTGCACGGCATCAAAGAAGTCATCAGCTTAGGGTTTTCACCGACTTTAACCACAGTCGTTAATTGCGCAAATGTCGCACACTTGCCGGAGATGGTGAAACTTGCGTCGTCATTGGGGATCAAAAAGATTCACCTCCTACTAAGCCATCATCGTGGGCGTGCCTTGGGCACAGAAGGTTTGGCATCGCCTTCCACCTCCGAATTATTGCAAGTCTTTAAAACCATCAAACACTTAAGTGATCAAGCCGAGATGACCTTTGATAATTATGACGTACTTTTGGGCCAATTGCTGGGGCCTTCCGGGGTCAAGCTGGATCTTTCCAATGCGGCCTACGAGTCCCTCTGTGTTTATGCCGATGCACAGGTTTATCCCTCTGCGGCGCTTGCGGGGATTCCAGCACTTCGCATGGGTAATCCAGATGAAATACCGCTCGAAGAAATTTGGAAAAATGCAGGCCTGGCCGAAGAAATACGACAATGCACGGTTCAAAAAAAAACCAAGTGCAAAGACTGCTACCTGAAGTATTTATGTGGTGGCGGAGATATCGAACACACCTACCTCTACAGCAATCAGTTCATGGGAGAAAATCCTTTTTCGGAATTTTATGAGCTTTGGATTCTGGAGATACTCTTTGCATTTTCAAAGAAAAAAGCCCTGCAAAAAACAGCCTCAGGCTATGATCGTCCTGTGATTTTTGCGGCAATGGGCGAAGGTGCTGTTATTGAAGATATTCTGCCCGGCGCACCTGCAATTGGCGGTTTTGATGTCTCTCTTTCACGTTCGGCCTGCGTGTTGTCCGTTGACTTGGATCACTCCCGCCAGGTCGTGAGCGATTTTTATGGCGATGCCGCAGATATGCCACAAGCAGCCCTTTGTTGCCCCGATGTTTATCCTGTTGCCGATAGTGAACACATCCCTCAAGAAGTCATGGACATTTCTTATGGCTGCGGCAGCCCCATAGGCTTGGCGGCCGTTTCAGAAGGAGAAACGATGGTGGACTTGGGTTCAGGCGGTGGCATCGATTGTTTTATCGCCGCAAAAAAAGTGGGACAATCCGGCAAAATCGTGGGGATTGATATGACCGATCAAATGCTGCGCGAGGCCAAACGGGCCAAAAAAAAGGTGGGGGAAAACTTAGGCTTTGACAATGTCAGTTTTAAAAAAGGCTACCTCGAAGATATTCCGCTGCCAGATCAATTTGCAGATTTGGTTACTTCAAACTGCGTCATTAACCTCTCCCCGGATAAAAAACAGGTTTTTATCGAAATATGGCGGATCTTAAAAAACTTTGGCAGGGTTGTTGTTTCCGATACCGTCTCCGAAAAACCCGTGCCTGAAGGCATGCGTGCAAATCCAAGACTTTGGGGGGAATGTGTTTCAGGCGCGCTGACGGAAGCCGAATACATTGCAAAGATGGAGCAGGCCGGATTTTACGGACTCTCTGTCTTAAAACGCAGTCTGTGGAAAGAGGTCGAAGGTTACCGCTTCTTTTCAGTGGTCATCCGAGGCTATAAATTTGAAAAACAGGAGCGCTGCCGTTACATCGGTCAAGAAGCCACCTATTTAGGCCCCATGCAGGCGGTGATGGATGAAGAAGGGCATCTCTTCCCACGAGATCAAGCGATTTCCGTCTGCACGGATACCGCAGAAAAACTGCAAAAACCGCCCTATCAATCTTCCTTTGTCATTACGCAGGGAGACGAGGCCATGTTGTATGCGACTCAAGAGACGGACAGCGATTGCTGTGAATCAGAAGCCTGCTGCTAAAAATAAGTGCCCTAAAACAGGCATCTTCCGTCTGACTGAAGATGCCTGTTTTAGTTTCCCTTGAATCTCCCTGAAATACACCCTACTCTTGCTTTAAGCCAAAAAATTGCGCTTGCACATCACCTTATTTCTGGTAAGCTTTTTCTTGATTATCTTTCATAATACAAGGACGACGCGATGCCTCAAATTGACACCCTGTTTAAAACACTCAAAGAAAAAGGCGGTTCGGATCTTCACCTTTCCCCTGAAAATCCACCCCTCATGCGGGCCGCAGGAGAACTGGTTCCCGTCCTGGAAAACCCCCTTTCCCATAGCCAGATTCAGACCTTGTTAAAGGAGATGATGTCGGAGTCGCAAAATAAACAGTTTGAAAAAACAAGAGATCTTGATTTTGCTTATGAAGTGACGGCTTTGGAGTCACGCTTTCGTGCAAACATTTTTTGCGGACGACTGGGCATCAGTGCTGTTTTCCGCCTTATCCCAACGACGATTTTAAGCATTGAACAATTGGGGCTTCCCGAATCTGTATTGCGTTTTACCCAACTCAAAAAAGGCTTGGTTTTGGTGACCGGGGCAACAGGCAGTGGAAAATCCACAACGCTTGCGGCGTTGATCGACCACATCAATCGAACACAAAAAGAACATATTCTCACTGTGGAAGACCCGATTGAATTTGTCCATCAAAGCCGGAAAAGCCTGATTAACCAACGAGAAGTTGGACGACACACACTCTCCTTTGCTTCGGCCTTAAAAGCGGCCTTGCGCGAAGATCCCGATATTATTTTGGTTGGAGAAATGCGGGATTTGGAAACCATCGAATTGGCCATTACCGCCGCAGAAACGGGGCATCTTGTTTTTGGAACGCTGCATACCAGCAGTGCCGCCAAGACTGTGGATCGCATTATCAACGTCTTTCCCACAAATCAACAAGAACAAATCCGCGCCATGCTTTCCGAATCACTCAGAGGAGTTATCGCCCAGCAACTGCTCAAAACCGTGGATGGCAAACGTGCGGCAGCACTGGAAATCCTCTATGTCACGCACGCCGTTTCAAACCTGATTCGTGAAGGAAAAACCTTTCAGATTCCCTCCGTGATTCAAACGGGAAAAAGAGAGGGCATGCAACTCATGGATCAGGCTTTGCAAAATTTGGTCAACAAAAAACGGGTCACCGTCGAAGAGGCGCATAAGTTTGCGGTCAACAAAGCACTTTTCCCGATTCCAGGTCAGGGAGGGCTTTCGAGTGAATGAGCATAAAATCGAGAAAGCAATCCGAAGTGTTTCCTTTCTGCTTTCCGATCAAAGTAAAATCGAGGGATATGTTTTTCTGAGTTTACACGAGGTCACACATTCCGGCCCTCAGAATTTAGGCGATTTACTCAATGGCGACGAACAATTTATTCCGGTCAAAACAGAAAAAGGCATAGAACTCATCAACTTGAACCATCTCATCCAGGCCAGAATTGATGTAGAGAGCGAACTGGATGAAATCATGAAAATGGGCAGCAGTTACACCATTTGTGCGCAACTGAGCATCGGAGCCCCTGTCGAAGGCGATATCTTCATCTCCCTTCAGGATGGGCGCTTCGGTCGTGTGAAAGATTATGCCAATCTTCCATTTAATTTCCTCCGTTTTTTTCAGCCGAAACATGTCATTTACGTCAATCAACGTTACATCATCTCCCTTCATGATTAAGAAAGCACTGCCCACCCCTTTTAAGGTGAGGGAATAGATTTTATTCCAACAAGGCCTTATGATATGATCGCCCACAAAGTGACTTTATTTTCTTCCAAAACTTAGGATTGATGAATGTTGCCTTAAAGAACAGATGGGTACTTTTATCAAAAATTTCCTTGTCTTAATTCAGGAGGACACACAGATGAAAAAAGTATTTCAAGACGCTGTTGATTTTCACCGCCATCTTTGCCTCGACATTGCCGTAGGCTATCGCGCTGCCGAAATCTTAGTCCGCGAAATGGGCGATGAATTAAAAAATATGAAAGAAGTGGTTGCGCTCGTGGGCAATCAAACCTGTGCCTTGGACGCCATTCAGGAAATAACAGGATGCACCTTTGGAAAACGGAACCTCATTCTAACTCAAGTGGGAAAACCGGTCTATATCCTGCAAAATACAAAGACAGGCAATAGCGTACGGGCCTATTGCCGCTACTGGGATTCTTTTGACCACACGGAATTTCGTGCACTTAGAAAAGCGGTCAAAAAACCCGACGCAACAGCAGAACAAAAAACAACGCTGGAACGACTCACAAAAGAGGCCATCGACAAAATTCTCTCCGCACCAGAATCAGCGCTATTTCAAGTCTCCCATATCGTCCTGCCCGCGCCTAAAATATCCGGAAAATATCCGGCAGCGGCCTGCGACGCTTGCGGAGAACACACCGATGAAGCCCTGTTGACAGAGACCTCTGGAAAAAAATGCTGCAAAGAATGTGTGACGCAGAAAGCGGCTTAAACAGCAAAGATATGGTCTAAGATGGCAGGAAATACACTGGGTCAAGTCTTTAAATTGACCACCTTTGGAGAAAGTCATGGTGTCGCACTCGGTGGCATCGTGGATGGCTGTCCTGCTGGGCTAGCCATTACAGAATCCGAGATACAAAAAGATCTGGATCGGCGACGCCCTGGGCAGAATCGGTATCAGACTCAGAGAAAAGAGTCCGATACCGTTCAAATTCTCTCTGGGGTCTTCGAAGGAAAAACCACGGGCACGCCCATTGGTTTTGTCATTCACAATGAAGATCAAAAATCCAGAGACTATGCGGCAATAAAAGATCTCTTCCGACCGGGACACGCCGATTACACCTATTTCAAAAAATATGGGCACCGTGACTATCGTGGTGGGGGACGCGCGTCGGCCCGTGAAACCGTTGCACGCGTCGCGGCGGGTGCCATCGCGCGCAAACTACTCACCGCATATGGGATCAAAATCACAGCCTATGTGAGCCAGATTGGAGCGGTGAAGATCTCAAAAGTCGATTTCACACAAATTGATCAAAACATGCTCTTTTGTCCCGACGCAGATGCTGTTGGAAAAATGGAGGCCGAGATTCGCCAGGCCCAATCCGAACATGACTCCATCGGGGCCCTGGTCGAAGTCATGGCCCAAGGTGTCTCCGCAGGATTAGGAGAACCTGTTGTTGACAAACTGGATGCGGTTTTAGCCGGGACGATGATGTCCATCAATGCCGTCAAAGGCGTTGAAATCGGTGCGGGCTTTCGAGTGGTCAGAATGAAGGGCAGTGAGAATTGCGATGAGATCAGCCCTGAAGGCTTCCGCTCAAATCACGCGGGAGGCATCCTGGGCGGCATTTCCAATGGCGACGACATCATTCTGCGTTTGGCTTTAAAACCCACCTCCTCAATTTCAATTGAACAAGAAACCATCAACACGCAGGGGCAACCCGCAAAAATTGCCACAAAAGGACGCCACGACCCCTGTGTCGGCGTACGCGCTGTTCCGATTGCCGAGGCCATGATGGCCCTTGTTTTGGCCGATTTTTTACTTCGCAACAAACTCTCTCAGATGCCCACACCTTCCCTCTAAAAGTCAAAAAAGTTTACACTGCGCTTAGGGGGCATTCTCAATTAACGTGGAAGCTCCCTTTTCTGTCCTTTCCAGCCCTGACTGCCTTAGTTTTTCCTTACAATGCAGGCATTGCGCACAAAAACTGCCTTGCCAGAACAGAAAACTCCCAGAAAATGGACTCTCCCAGTTAATTGAGAACGCCCTAGGGCCTGTCGACAAATAGGGCTGTTTATTTTTTTATGTAGATGATAGTATTCTGGACAATTGGGGTTGTTCAGTGGAGGATTCCGCTTTTGATTCAACCCAGACTTATTCAGAGCTCCCTTAAAGTAACAGGCGACCTTTTCATGAGAACCAGGAAACATACGTCGTCCGGTGGTGTTGTTTACAAAATCACAGACGAAGACCCACGCGTCATCCTCATTTGCCATCATAATCTAAAAGGCAAACTCATTTGGTGTCTTCCCAAGGGTTCTATCGAAAAAGGGGAAACCCTTCCCGAAACAGCCCTGCGAGAAATTAGAGAAGAAACGGGAACCCACGGAAAAATTTTAGAAAAAATTGGTCAAATTCAGTACTGGTTTTATTCACGCCAGGAAGAAATGAAAATTTTCAAAACCGTTCATTTCTATCTACTCGAATATCTGAGTGGAAATGTCTGTGATCATGATGACGAAGTCGATGAGGCCCGCTGGGTCCCCCTGGAAGAAGGTTTAAAAATGCTCACCCACAACAGTGAACGCTCTATTCTGGAAAAAGCCAGTCGATACCTCGCTGCACGTTTTAGTCAAATCGAAAATAAACAATAAACCTTCCCGATTTAAGAACAAAAGATTCAAGGCATCCCGCTTTCCTTTCCTTCCAAAAACACACATATAAAAGGCCCCAGGGCTCCCTGGTTCAGGCTGTAGGGTCTTGTTTGACAAGAAATCACTTATAAAATACACTTTTTATTGTGTTTATAGATCTCATCTATAAAGAAAACAAGGTCTTCTGCAAAGCGCTCAAATGTTCAGAAAACATCGAAATATTACTGAGCGAAATAAGACAAACAGAAGACCTGAGTACAGCGATTTTACTCCTTGAAGGAAAGGGCGTCACAAAGGCCCTTTTCATCCTTGAGAACAAATTGTACGCATTGTATTGCCTTGATGCTCACAACATCACGCCCCTACTTTTTTCAGACCTTTTTAAAGACATCCGCGAATATGAAGCGCAGGTCACACTTTATCAAATCAGCCCCGTCTTATTTAAATGCCTCCTCATTGTCGCCCAATGTTCTCCGAGTGGTGTTGCTCAGCCTGAGGTCGTTGACCTTGAATATGTACTGGAACAAATCAAAAAACAAAATCAGGAAGCCCTACTCGTCTTCAAAGAAGATGAAACAATTCAACTCTTTTACTTTTTGAATGGCGATCTGCGTGATGCCTATCATGAAAAACAAGCGAAAAAAGACCCTTTATGCAAGCTCAAAGAAGAAATGCTTGAGGCAAGTAATCTGAACAAGACACTCTGCATTGAGCTTTTTGACAAAACAGATATCTCAGCCGCAAATGACTGTGACACGGCAGAACAGGCCCTGCTCAAACACCACAGCCCTTCTGTCCCGGCACAGGATCGTCCCGCGCCAAGCGCGTCCCAAAAAAGCGAAGAATCCCCGCTTTGGGTCAAAGTTCTCGACGGCAGCCGGGCAGGATTTTTGATTCGATTTTCCCAGGAGCCTGTTTCTCTCGGAAGAGGAAACGTCTCTGTTCGCTTGAATGACCCGCAGGTCTCTCGTTTTCACGCGGAATTGGCTTGGGAAAAAGACAGACTTTTCATTCGTGATAACCACAGTACAAACGGTATTTTTATCAACGACGAAAAAACCGAGAGAAGAACCCTCCGCCTCCATGACATCATTCGTTTGGGTGATGTTCGCTTAAAAGTTGTTGCTGAATCATGAATCTTGAGCGCTTACAGGACGACCTTCTTTCCGCCCTCCCGCTTCTAGGAAACTACCTACAGAGTCTATCTCCAACGACAATCATCGCCTACCTTTTTTTGATTGCCTTAATGCTCTGGGGTTATTCACTCTTTAAAAAATATCGTGTCATGCAGTCCGAAAACTCGCTCAGCTCCTCTAGAAATATCATCCGAGCGGCGCGCTCAGGAGATCCCCTCATGGCGGGAGAACTCTATGAGCAGGCGCAGGATTACCAGCAAGCAATTGATGCCTATAAATCCGTGAGGGCTTTTCAGCAGGTTGGACGTGTCTATGAACATTTAAAACAATGGGACGATGCAGCACAATTTTACAGTTTGTCCGGCGATTCAGAAAAGTCCGCCATCATGTATCAGCGGGGCGGAAACTACCTACAGGCCGCCGAGTGTTATCTCTCCTGCAATAAAAATATTCTGGCGGCGGAAATGTACGAAAAGGGACGAGAATATAAAAAAGCCGCCACACAATACGAGAAGTTTGGAAAACAATTAAAATCGGCTCACCTCTACAAATTATCCGAAGACTACGAACGTGCTGCCGAAAAATACGAAGCTTATTTCTTAAAACAAAAAGTGGTTTCATCCAACCACTCGATTGAAAAACAACAGCAAGTCCAACAAGCTGCATTTGAAAGTGGAACGCTCTATGTGAAAATTAAGCGTTTTCGAAAAGCAATGGACATATTTTCTAATGCAGATTTTCCAGAGCAAGCCGCTGAAGCTGCTGTTCATGCCGGTGAAATTGAAAAAGCCGCACAATTTTACTTGGAAGCACACCTTTTTGAAAAGGCCGCTAAAATCTATGATGCCATGGGGGATGAAAAACAGGGCCATTGGATTATGGCAAAAAAACACCAGGAAGAAGGCGATTTGCCGGGAGCGGCAAAGGCCTTTGAACTGGGTGAAAGTTGGGTCGAGGCGGCTGAGATGTATGACAAGGCAGGGGATACAACAAGCGCGGCTGAAATGTATCAGCACGCCGGAGATTATCACCGAGCGGCAGACCTCTTTCTTGCGAACAACAACCTAGATGAGGCTGCAAAATCACTCGAGCGTGGGGGACGTCTTGAAGAAGCCGCTGAGCTCTATGTCAAACTAAAAAAGTTTGACCGCGCAGCACAAATGCAGGAATTGATTGGAGATTATTATGCGGCCGCCCTCTTACTCAAACAAGAGGGCGATTTGGATCGCTGTATCTCTTATTTGCAGAAAGTCAATCCCGATTCGCAAGATTTTTTCTCCGCCTCTATCCTCTTAGGTGAACTCCTGCTTGAACGTGGCATGGTTTCTGCGGCAAAAGACTGTTTGCACAAAGTCATCGCAAAACATCCCGTTTCGGATAAAAATATAGAAGTTTATTATCGTCTGGCCACGCTACACGAATCAGAAAAATCCTTTAAGGAAGCAGAAACACTCTATGAGGCCATTCTACAAAAAGACTATAACTATAAAGATGCCAAACAACGCAGTGCTTTGCTCAAAAAAACCTTGAAAGAAATGCAAGAACAACAAGATAAAATAGAATCACAAGATTCAATTAAAATAGCGGTTTCGGCTCCCAATACACCCACGCGCTATAAGATGATTCGTAAAATTGGTCAAGGGGGAATGGGTGTTGTTTATCTCGCGGAAGATGCCATTCTAAAACGACAGGTGGCCTACAAAATTTTGCCGCAATCCATTCGAGAAAATGCCGCCGTCCTTCAAAATTTTTTGCAGGAAGCCCGCATCGCAGCCGCCCTGAATCACCCCAATATCGTCACTATTTTTGATACCGGAAAGAATGCAGATGACATCTATATTACCATGGAATTTATCAATGGGATCAGCCTGAAACATTATTTAGAACGCTACAGATCCCCACTAAGTGAACGGGTCGAAATTATGAAATCGATCTGCCGTGGCGTTATTTATGCGCACGAACGCCAGGTCATTCATCGCGACTTAAAACCCGCCAACGTCATGTTGTTAAAAGACCGTACCGTCAAAATCATGGATTTTGGTTTGGCTAAAATGATGACGGATACCATGCAGGAAAAAACAACCATCAAAGGTACACCGCTCTACATGTCTCCGGAACAGATCGTTGGAGAAAAAGTCGATACGGCCTCTGATATCTATTCATTGGGTTGTACTTTCTATCGAATGCTGACAAACCGCCCACCCTTTTCAAAAGGAGATATTTATTACCAACATCTCCACACCCCACCCACGCCACCTAAAATGCTCAAATCCGATATTCCAGGCCCTCTGGATGAGATCATCCTGAAATGTCTCGAAAAGGAAAAAGGGAGACGCTTCAAATCCGTCAAAACACTTCTTGAGGCCTTATCTCAGCTCACGCAGGTTCCCGCACTCTCCTAGTATCAAGTCAAGCATGAAGTGTCGCTTACATGAATGCGATAAGCGGCCATCTGCTGCGTTGCGTTCGCCTAGATTAGCTATGGCTAGTCCGCTCTCACGCGCCTTGCAGCTCACCACTTCTCAGCGCCCTGAAACCACCTCTTCACACTTGACTTGACACCAGTTTTCCGACAATCAGTCTTTTCACATGGGTGTGAAGCATCCCAAAATGGCCTTATCCGATGTCGATCTGAAATGGCTTGACACTCTTTCTGACAATATTATAGTATCCAGCCGTTCAAATATTCTTGCTTGCAATTACGTCGTGGGTCACATCGCTTTCGCCCAAAAGTATTTGTGCTGGGCAAATTTCCACCCTCGGTTCACATCGTCGTTTCTTGGGAAAACCCAAAAAAATTGTAAGTAATACTCGCAAACAGGAGGAATACAGCAATGGTCAAAGGTCGTGTCAAGTGGTTCAACGCCAGCAAAGGTTTCGGATTTATCACCCAGGAAGATGGCAACGATATCTTCGTTCACTTTACGGCAATTCAGGGTGAAGGCTTCAAATCCCTTGAAGAAGGCGAAGAAGTTGAATTTGAAGTCAGTTCTGGCGAAAAGGGACCACAGGCGGCTAATGTCGTAAAAGCCTAGTTTTTTATCGTTTCAAAAAAAGCCCCAAGACATCTGTCTCGGGGCTTTTTTTATGTTCACCTCCCAAGCTGAAGCCTCCGCTTTACATTTGATGAATTTTAATGGAATCGGTCGGGGGGATCGGCTGCATTTTAGAGACACGGTTGGGAGATTGGGAAACCATCACAAGCAGATCCCCTTTTTTTGCCAGTTTTTTTACCCGAACCTGCTGGATCATGGCATCAAAAAGGGTTTCCTCTGCCTTCAACAGAGGCATCTCGTGGGGAAAGATTCCCCAATAAAGACTCATACGACGAGCGATTTTTGACTCAGGGGTGAAGGCCAATATCGGAATTTTTGGACGAAACTTTGAGAGACGGAGCGCCGAACCCCCTGAAAGTGTCGAGGTTACGATGTGCTTCGCACCCGTTTGCCCCGCCAAAGCACACACCGCTTGACTCACCGCTTCTGGAATCCCAAGCCCTTTTTGAAGCCCTTGTCTGTCAGCGGGTAATTCTTTTTCAGCCGCCACAATGATACGCGACATGATTTGCACCGCGCGCAAGGGGTACTTCCCGGATGCGGTCTCTCCTGAAAGCATGACGGCATCCGTGCCATCAAAAATTGCATTCGCGACATCAGAAGCCTCAGCCCGTGTCGGGCGTGTTTTTTCCATCATGGATTCCAACATCTGCGTCGCTGTGATAACCGGAATCCCCGCGTTGTTCGCCATTTTGATCATTTTTTTCTGAAGCAGGGGGACTTGCTCCAAAGGGATTTCCACCCCTAAGTCACCGCGCGCCACCATAACGCCATCGGATGCGGCCATAATGCCTGCAAGATGGTCTATCGCCGTCGCCTGCTCAAGTTTCGCAATGACTGGGGTAGCACATCCGGCCTTTTTAATGATTTTTTTGACCTCCAATACATCTTTTGCCTGACGCACCATCGAAAGTGCGATATAATCCACACCCTGCTTTAAACCAAAAGAAAGATCGCTACGATCTTTCTGAGTCAGTACGGGAAAGCCCAGTACACGTCCAGGGACATTGACCCCCTTGTTGGCCTGCAAAACACCGCCTTCTATCACGCGGCAGTCAATCACCCCACGCTGAATCGCCTGAACCCTTAAAACAATATTTCCATCATCGATTAAGATCGTATCTCCGGGTTTGACCTTTTTATACAGCACAGGATAGTCTACAGAAGCGGCGGATTCCGTTCCTAGAGTAGGATCTTTTAAGAGTTTGAAAGAAGCATTTCGTTTGAGCAGATAGGATGCCTCTTTTAAGCGCCCGATTCGGACCTTTGGCCCTTGTAGATCCTGAAGAATCGCGATGGGCTCAGCGATTTTTTTGGATAGTTTTCGAATCAGCGCAATATTTTCTCCATGCGATTTTTGGCTTCCATGCGAAAAGTTCAGACGCACCACGTTTACCCCGGTCTTCAAAAAACGGAGTAGGACTTCGGGTGACGCAAGAGAAGGGCCAAAGGTCGCGACAATTTTTGTGCTACGAGACACCATCAGATTCACCTCAGACAAAATCAAAGAAAAATATCAGTTCATCAATATTAAGTCTTTTAGAAAAGAACCCCTAATGCGGTCCATATTGCCGACCGGAAACGAATAATGCTATAGTTCCCCTTTTTATTTTGGAAGAAATTATGGCTAAAAATAGCATTCGCTTTACACTATTATCCGCACTGCTCCTTATTTTTACACCACAACAAACCTTAGCCGACTACATTGCAGACCAATTTGTGACGATATCACAAGGCGAAATCGGGGGAAACCCCCGAATTTTTTCGGCAAAAATCTATTCTCAAAAAAAGAAACTGCGTATGGAAGTTGTCATTGCCGGGCGGCGCTCAATCAACATTTCACGTGGAGACAAAGAACGGCCCATTTCCTGGGACTTGATGCCTGATGAAAAGATGTATACAGAGTCCTATCACTTGGGCGATCCTGGAGGGCTTGGGACTGAATCCAAACAAAACTATGAAAAAGTTTTCCTCGCAAAAGAACCTGTTGCGGGCATCATGACCAATAAGTTTAAACTCTCCTGGAAAGAAAGTGACGGCTCAAGAAGGAGTGGACTCGTCTGGGAAGCCATCGAATTCGACAATGCCCCCATCCGTCAGGAGTTTTTTAGCAACAACCAACACCTCTTGCTGCAGCTGACCAATGTCAAGGTACAAAAACTGGATCCCGCTCTTTTTGAAATTCCAAAAGGCTATAAAAAAATATCTCTACCGAAAAAAACACCCCCTCAGTAAACTTTTCCTCTGATTAAGCCAATTTCTCCCGACCATGGGGCGTATTCAAATCCAATATCGGCCCCAGTGGAACAATTTGTGTCGGGTTGATCTCTGTATGTGTGGCGTAATAACTGCGTTTAATATGCGAAAAATTCACCGTTTCCGCAATATGGGCCTGTTGGTAAATATCCTTCATGTAGCCATAAAGATTGGGATAATCCACGATACGGCGGAGATTACATTTAAAGTGACCGTGGTAAACCACATCAAAACGAATCAAGGTGGGAAACAACCGCCAGTCGGCTTCGCACAACTGGGCTCCGAGCAGGTAACGTTGTGTTGAAAGACGATTTTCAAGTTGATCCAAGACCTCAAAAAGCAGCGTGACCTCTTTTTCATAAACAGCTTGAGTGGTCGCAAAACCCGCTTTATAAACCCCATTATTGATGTTTTCATAGACCACCTGGATCAAGGGGTCCATTTCAAAGCGCAAGGCTTCGGGGTAAATATCCAGTGTACTCTGGGTAAACGCGTCAAAAGCGCTGTTAAACATACGCGTAATGTCATCCTCAGAATTATTCACAATACATGCTGTTTTTTTGTCCCAAAGCACGGGAACGGTCACACGCCCCTTAAAACCCGGCTCACTCGCAATATAAGCCTCGCTTAGATATGTGAACTGATTGATGGGGTCTTCAGTACAGCCTTCACCACTGCGAAAAGCCCAGCCCCGTTCATCGCGAATCGGGTCAAGGACCGTCACCCCGATCACAGATTCAAGCTGTTTCAATTTACGAATAATGACGGTACGGTGTGCCCAAGGACAGGCCAGCGAAACATAGAGGTGATAACGGTCTGCTTCAGCCGGATACGCTGAGCTTCCGTCACAGGTGACCCAGGATCGGAACGCATCTTCTTGACGCACAAACTCACCCGCCTCGTTCTGCTCATCACAAAAATCCATATTCACCTCGCATCAAATTCCATGAGTGATTCTGATTATCAATCATCATAAAGCCCTCGGTCAAATGCTATTATTGGAAGACGAATCGGCGGGTTTGCGACGATCGACTATCGATCGCGCCGCTCCCAAATCAGCGTCGGGCTTTCTTTTTGCAGTGGAACCAGGGAAAGTGCTGTGGGTCGATTCGCTAAGTTTTGAATCAACTCTTTGACAACCCGCCCCACCGTGACCATGCCGCTTAGGTCTATTTTATCTACAGTGTCACTGGGCCGATCGATATCAGTGGTCATCCCCGTAAAAACTTGAATGGCAGGAACACCCGCATTGATGAAACTCATATGGTCACTGCTGCCAAATGTCGAGGGAGAAGCAATGATTTCAAGCCCCGTATTCACCCCAATACGGCGTAACATCGGGGGCCATTCTCGTGACGAACCCGCGCCCAATACAAACAAACGATTGTCACGCAAAGCACCCACCGTGTCCAGATTGATCATCGCACGCATACGGCCTCGAAATGAACCTGCTTGCTGAGAGGCCAAATGCGCCGAGCCCAGAAAACCTGCCTCCTTCGCCGTAAAGGCAACAAAAAGAATCGACCGTCTGAGTGGCGCATCTTCTTTGAGCAAACGGGCGAGTTCCAATAAAAGTGCCACACCGCTGGCGTTGCCATTTGCACCCGGATGAAAAATTCCTTCGTCCCCTTGATGCACACGCGGCCAACCGAAACCCAGATGATCATAGTGTGCACCAATGACAATCAGCTCATGACTTAAACCCGGTGCCGCCCCCGGCAAGATCGAAACCACATTTTTTAGGCTCACACCACCATTTTCTTCTCGCCATTGCTGCAAAAAGCTGCGTCCCTGGCCTTCGGCAGGCTTCAACCCAGCCTTACGAAAGGCCGAGGCAATGTATTCTGCTGCACGATCAAGTTCCACAGTACCAAAACCTCGGCCTTTTAAACGATCATCGGAGAGCACCGCAATGTCCTGCCGCATCCGCTCTTCTGAGAAAAGCGGCGAGGGACTCGTCAGCGCTTTTCGTGCGACGAGTGTCGCAGGGGCTTCTTTAATCCAACGACCATCTCCCTGCTTGATACGGATGGACATCGGGGAACCGACGGCAGGCCATCGCCCCTTCTCGATATTTTTGACTGCATCTCCCGCAAAACCAAGATAACCATAATCAGAATAATCGGAGAGCTTTTGAGCCAGCTTTGGAATGGCAATTGTGCGATCACTGGCAAGCCAGCTGAGCACATGTTTTGCTTTTTTAGGATGCCGTCCCGTCAAAACAAGACTGAAGCCCCGACGCGGAATTTGAATATCTCCGATGCGCGTCATCGCACTATTGGCCGAAACCCCAAAACCACGCAGTTGTTTGAGAATGGTCCGTTGAAAACGGTTTTCCCAACCAAAGAGCCAAACAGAACGGTCTCCCGGCAAACCTTTGTACTCATTGTCCCAGCCGATTTCGATCTGCTCCGGCTGAGCGGCTTGCAGCGTTTTGGCAAGCGTTTCATAAGCACGACGTTGGGGAAGCGGTGCATTGGAAGGCAGCAAAATTACGGTCGATTCTGCCGCAAAAGCCTTTGCCAATGTTGGGGGCATCTCAGCCGGATGCAGACGACGGAATAAATCATATTCCGGGTCGATCTTCAAACGAATGGGGCGCACAGGCAGAACAAGGCTAACTTCCAAAGATTTTTCACGCATTTCGAGCATGGTCTGGAAAGCCTCTTTTTTCCCATGGAGGCTAATGGAAATTGGAACTTGAAGGTCATAGGCCGGACCTGCTTGCCGTTGCTGCAAAGTTGCACTTAAAAGATATCCTTCTTCTATTTTTTCGGAGCGAACATTTCTAAGCCGAAGACGCGGAGCACCCGCCCGTTCAACCCACTGCATAAATTCAGCCCCCAGATTTTGTCCTGCGGCCCGCGCAAAAGACTGACTGAGATCTGCAAAAGAAGCCCGCTTAAAACGGTTTTCGTCAAAAAAGGTGCGCAAGGCTTCAATAAAAACACGATCCCCCAAGATTCGTCGAAACATGTGAAAAAGAAACAAGGTCTTTGTCTGGGCAATAGACTGAGAAAGCACATCATCCTTCGACTGAGATAAGGCGAGGGGGGAATCCTGGACAACACGTATTGTTTTTGCATAATCCTGCAAAGCAGATAAACGCATTTGCTGAGCCTTACCTTCTTGCTCCGCAAAGAGGTAATCGACAAGATAAGCCCTAAGACCTTTCGCCCAATTGCCTTTGGCTTCATTGACATAAACCCCATTTCCCAACCAGTTACGTAACAGCTCATGTGGATATGTGGTGTTTAATGCATCTGGGAGACGCAAGGCCTTTGAACCCATCACTGTAAAAGAGGGCATGCTGTAGCGGGTCTCCCAAAAATTTTCGAGCACCGAAAATTTTTTATAGGGATAGGGACCCAATAGCTTTTGATACATTTCGAGATACTGCTCGGTGGCTTTTAAATAACGACTGGCCAAGGCCTTATCCGGTGTCCTGAGGTAGGCAAAAATCTCAATGCGGCCGTCACGCCGTCGGTACTCTGTCCACTCACCGGCGACCAGAAAAATTTCCTGCTGCGGTTCTGGAGCATCCCAACGGATCTGTCGCCTGCCACGGGCCACTTCATTTCGTCTGCGTTCGCCTTGTGTCACCGCATGCCATGTTTCAGGCAAAGTGATCTCCAGCGAAAAAGTCATCAAGTCTTGATCAAATTGGGGATACCACAGGCTTTCGCCCGAAAGAAAAACCCCAGAATCAGAAATAAGCCCAGGTGTATCTGCTCCCGCTCCCGAAACAGGGTCTCCGCCCGCAAGTGGGTGTTGGATAATGCCTTCATAACTTAGAACAAAGGTCTTAAGCCCAATCGGAAGTGTCATGACATAGTGGGCTGAAGGCGCAACCGGGGCCACCGCAAGTGGGAATTCGCCTTCACTTCCTTCCGGCAACACAGGCACTTCCGGCCGGGGCGCTTCCACTCTTTCAGGGAGACGTTCAATCCGTACACCCGCAGTCACCGCTTTCAATACAAAATCCGCATGCAGTCTAAAATGATAACGTCCTGCTTCATCGACTTGTAGGCTTTCGGGAAAGGTGATGTGATCAAGCACCCGTAATTCACCTGTCGCCGGAGACAGACGCACCTGCAAGGCATGATGCAACGCACCTTCTGCTCGCGTCACAATGGGGAAGCCCAGTAAAACAAACAAGAAACACAGCGTATTCAAAAATCTAAATTTTTTTTTCTGAAATAGATTCAAAATCGTCCTAAACTTCATTCACTTACTTTCATGCAAATGGCGTAAACACGCGGCCTATTATATCGCAAGCATCGTCTACAGTCACGGCGTCATTATACATCATTTGCGCCTCAGGGACCTTTGGGCTTATCCCTTTACGGTTCCTCAATTGACAAGCTAAAACTCCTATGCTAAACATTTGATGATCTGTAATAAAGGGATCTTCCATTGAAGATTGGTATCTTGATGAGCACGGGTCCTGAACACCAAAATGCGCATACCGTCTCTGCACTGAGTGAGGCCTTTCTTGCCGCATCCCACCCAGTCCACCTTTTTTTAATGGATGACGGTGTTTACCATGTTGTAAAAAAAAATAAAATCGGCATCGCAACACAACTGGAAGGTCTGCTTTCAGAACAGATGGCCATTTCCATTTGCACTCAGTCTGCGGAGAAACGCGGGATTTCCGAAGCCGAAACCCTCAGTGGAGCCTCTTGGTTTTCCCAGCATGCACTGGCGAAGATCGTGGCCGACTCAGATCGTTTCCTCACTTTCGGAATGTAAAAGAATTTCGGATTAAACCATGAAGATATCTACAGGGAAAAAAGTCCTTGTCGTCATTCAAGATGGGCCATTTAATACCTTGGCTGCAAGCGAGGCCTTTCGCATGGGCATCGGTTTAACACTCGCAGAAAATCAAACCCGATTTTTACTGGTTCAAAACGGCGCCTATCACTTAAACCCCTTACAAGGAAACAGAATCAACAAACCCTCCCTCTATGATTTCATTTCGGTATTTGAAGCCATCGGGATTACACTCTCCGTCGATGCCGACGACATGCTGGCCCGAAAAATAACACGCGCCCCTGCAATGACACGGGCACTTCCCAAGACCGAGGTTTTTCAAATGATTCGAGATGCAGACGTGGTGATTCCTTTTCGATGAAGACACTTCATATTCTCAGAAAAATAAACGATCCTTTTGCAATCGCAGCCATTGCAGACGAGATCAAAAAACGACCGACGGCCCTCCTGCTTATTCAGGATGGCGTGTTGACAAGAGAAATGTTTTCAGAAGAAACCTATGTCTGTCAGGAAGATTTAAGCGCACGTGGTGCCGAGAGCCCGCACCTGCTCATTAACTATGCCGGGATTGCCCGCTTGATCACCGAATGTGGGCGCGTTATCATCTGGTAAAAATAAGACGACTCTGATTCAGTCTGTAGGATACACGCTCTTTAGAGGCACAGCATGATTATTTCACAGATCCCCGATCTGGTTAACATCGCAAGTTCGCTTGCCCCCATTTCGGTGCTCATCCTCTTCTTCGCCATCATCACGTTTTTGAAGAAAAAATAAAACCCACAGCCTGACTCACCACAAATAAGCACTTGTTTTTTTCCCAAGAACTTTGCCATCAAAGACCAGCTTGGCCGTCGTCTGCGCAATACCGTAACACACATGCAAGGGCAATAGATGTTCTTCCCTCGGATGACAATAGCGTGCAAAAGGCGCAGCATGCCATTCGCTTAATTTGAGCGCCCGCTCCTGAGCAGAAAAATTTGCATTTGTGCAGGTATCAATGAGCCACGCTTCAAAGGCCTGATTTTTATTGTCACCCCCCTCGCTTGGCTGAGAAAAAAAAGCATTCAGATTATGGAATGAAAAACCCGAACCCACAATGAGAATGTCTTCCTCTCTTAAACTAGATAGTTCCTGTCCCAGTTGCATATGTATTTTTGGATCCAAGCTCTGAAGGAGCGACAACTGGACACAAGGAATATCGGCAGCGGGATACATTATCTTTAAAGGAACAAATAACCCATGGTCAAAACCACGCTCAGGATCTAAATGTGCTTCAATGCCATTGTTTTCTAATAAGTGATATATTTTTTCTGCGAGACTCAGCGCACCCGGGGCCGGATATTCAATCTGGTATGCCGCATCAGGAAAACCAGAATAATCATAAATTAAAGAGGGTGAATCGCCACTGGTAATCGTCACCCTCTTTTCTTCCCAGTGTGCGCTAATGAGAAGTATGACTGAAGGTTTCGGTAAAATTGATGCCATTTCTTTCAGAAAATCCACCATTTCCGCATGGTTTTTGTCTCCAAGCAAGGGAAGCGGCCCTGCTCCGTGAGGAATGTATAAAACGGGAGTGAGTCGAGATTTCAATTTATTTTCTCGATCAAACAATCTATTCAAATCATACTCCTGATATTTTTATTGGGTGAATATTAACCCAGCGATTAAAAAGAGCGTTCATGCTGCATAGGCGATTTTTGGGTGT
>CAYVHO010000027.1:0-21936 GCA_964451325.1 uncultured Nitrospira sp.
TGCCCTGTGACTTCATTGTGAAAATGTTGGGTAATGCCTGTCCAGGTCGCAAAAACGTCTTCAAAAATTCCTTTGGAATCTGTATTTGTTCCTTTTTGGATATGGACCAGTTTGGCGGTAAAAAGCGCATTGGTCAGCAGTGCCGCGATGAGTTGGTTTTTTTCGATATCATCTTCTCTCGGTTTTGAGCGCATGATCTTCATTCCTCCCCCATGCAAATGAGTTTTTTCAGCCGTCCAGCGCATCAGGACGCAGGAGGCCGTTAGTCTTTATGATAACAAGTTTCACTTGAGTGTCTAGGAGACTGTCGGACTTAGGGTGAATCTAGTATCAAGTCTAAGCATGAAGTGTCGCTTACATGAATTCGATAAGCGGCCATCTGCTTACGTTGCATTCGCCGAGATTGTATCAAGAAACGGAGCAATTTACGCCCTATCAGCAGTTTTTTTTCTTTCTGATATGCTTTTTTATTTGGGGTTATAGGGGGAGTCAATCAAATGAAAAACATAACAGATTTTTTTGAGAAAACGTCATCTTCAAATGGGCTTATTAAACCAGCGGTAGATTTTGAACAAAAATTACGACGGGAAATACCTTCGGTCACGCAAGTCTTAGAGCTTGCCATTGTTGGATTGGGGGATTGGGGCCAGAAAGTCATCCTTCGCTCACTCGACAACACTGCGTTTCCATTTATAAAACAGTTTCACCTGATTACAGGGAAAAACTACGAAAGTATATGCACACAATTTTCTCATTCATCCAAGATGCAAGTTTATCGCGCTTCAGAATACGAAGCCGTGCTTAAAAACACCTCCGTTTATGCGGTCGTTATCAGCACACCCTGTGACACACATTATGAGCTCGCAAAAGCGGCATTGCTCGCGGGAAAACATGTTTTTGTCGAAAAGACCTTTGTTTTAGAAGAAAGACATGCCGAAGAACTCATTGCATTGGCCCGGAAAAAGGGCTTAACGCTCATGGTGGGTTACGAATTTATGTACGACGATGGTTTTTTAGAAACCCGCCGTTTGATTAAAGACCTGGCTTTTGGCGAGATCACGGAGGTTGAACTTTATCTCTTCAACATGAAAAAAGAAGGGCTTTCAAACAACGAAAAATACGGAACCTCTATTGTCAATCACCATGGCACCCATCTATTGAGCATTCTGCAATGTTTGCTCGGTGAGCGGGAGATCGAAAACCTTGAGGTTCTCGAAGCCGAATCGGAGTCCGTGCGTATTCGTCTGCGTTATGGCGGTGTGGCGATTACTTTGGTGACCGCCGTTGATCTGCCCAATGCACAAAATTACAGAATGGCCATTATTCGCGGCAAAGAAAAAACACTTGAAATGGCCTTCGATGGGCCAAGGCCTGTTTTTACGGTCAAAGAAAGTGCCAATGCGGCTATCATCACTGACAGAGATGAGAGATACCCCAGAGCATTTCAGCAGGCATTTACCACCTCTTCTGTTCAACGTGAGTTTGAGCACTTTTTTGACTGTATCACACAAAATGAAGAACCCATCAGCGGGGGGCAGACTGCACTTCATCTCATTAGAATGACCGATCAAATCGAAAAGACCTATCAAGCGAAATTGAAGGTCAAGCGGGAAAAATGGACGCATGAAGACCGAGAGACCCGGCGAAACATTGCCCAAATCCAAAACATTTTTTTGCTTGAAAAAAATGAAAGGACAGACACTTCATGCGAGATAAACACCCTGAGCCAAAGTGAAACACAAGCCCTCAAGGGCGTCGAAACAACCCTGGCTGTGGTGAATTATCTTTCCAAGAAACCCTATGCATCGGCAGAGGAGCTTGCCAGACATTTGAATCTCAAGCTTGATGCACTCCGGACGATTTATCAGATCATCCAAAGGGTGCCAGGTTTGCAAAAAGTGTTCAGCAGAGGGAACAATTACGACTATTTCAAGGTCGTTGAGCGATTTTTTGAACAAAATCATTATGAGATGACTTTTTTTGTCGGTCTGTCCTGTCCCTATAAATGCACCTTTTGCAGGATGACGATGGCCTCCCAGGAGAAAAAAGAAGGCTACCTGGGCCAGGGAGAAATTGATGGAAGATCTCTCCGTTTTTCGCTTAAAAAACCCGACCTGCTTAAATATAATGAGGTCGTACAGGTTTTAGAGGGCTTAGAGGACATGCGAGATTCGGGCAGACCCGTCACTGTAAAAATATCCGGAGGTTTAGAACCTTTGAGCGACCCGGAACGGGTTGCCTTCATTCTGGAGGCGGCAAAAAAAAGAGGCTTTCCCGTTCGGATTTATTCAAACGGTATTCTGGCCAATACCCCTGACAAACGAGCCATCGTGCTTTCCTGCGATGATTTCAGGATCAGTCTGAATGCCTTAAATGACGATTATTTTCAGGAGATCTATCGTTTAGGGACAACAAAAAGCAAAAAAATCAGTTATGCCAACATCGAGACAACCTTGAGAGAATTGGTAGCCGAAAGGATGCGGATTGAATCAAAAACCCGTATTGGCATCAACTATGTCGTTGTCAAAGACAATATCTATGAGATGTGGTTGATGGCCGCACTCTGCCGGGACATTGGATTGGACTACGTTAATTTTAATACCGATTATTGTGATGACTTTGACGACAAAGCCTATATTGCAATAGACCAGCAAATCAAAAAAATAAAAACAATGCAGAAAAGAGGAGACTTTCTTTCAGTCAAAATTGAATTTGGCGGAGCCTTATTAAAAAACAATGTCTTTGCCAAACAACCCCAGGGTGAATTTGACCCAGGATCCATGGCGAAGCTTAAAGTCTTTGTTGATCCTGCCGGAGAAGTCACCCCTGTGCATGAAGGCACCTATCCCTTTCGGACCTCTGAGGGAAAGACGGAACAAAATCCGTATGTATTGGGAAAACTTTCAAGCGAAACGAATTTAAAGGGTTTGTTAAAAGAAGATCACAGGCTTTCGCCCATCGAATTTCGTTATCTGGCGCCCTTTGAGCTTATTCTGGGTCTGGAGTTGATTCGGGCGGAAAAAGATGCGGCCCAGGGCATCAGGCCTGAAGACTCTCCTTATCGGGGCAGTGCGCTCACAAAATCCTGAGTGTCTTTCTCAAATCATCAAAATAGATTCAAAAAAACGGGGCGAAATTGATTCGCCCCGTTTTTTTGGCTCCGAGTTTATCTTAAGGAAGCTCTGATTAAGTCTGGGTTGAATTTTCAGGGCAAAAATTCCCAGCTTCTGCGTTCCAAGTTATGAAAATAACGGGTTATTCTCTACAATTTGCGCCTTGAATCAGGAAATTTTATCTCCTGAAAATTCAACCCAGACTTAATCAGAGCTTCCTTAATCGCGCTCCCCTTCATTTTCTGCTAGAATCTCCCCTTCAATAAAGCCATAAGAAGGAGCGGTATGGATACAAAAACTGAAGGTATTTTCCCCATTCAAAAAGACACAACCCAGTACCGTCTGCTCACCAAAGACCATATCTCAGTCAAATCCTTTGAAGGACATGAGGTGCTCGTCATTGCGCCTGAAGCCCTGACTTTACTTGCGGAACAAGCCTTTACCCAGATTTCCCACCTTTTAAGACCCTCACATCTAAAACTGCTTTCCGCCATTTTAGATGATCCTGAGGCCTCTGAAAATGATCGTTATGTCGCCTTGCAACTGCTCAAAAATGCCGTCATTGCCGCACAGGGTATTTTTCCGATGTGTCAGGACACCGGTACCGCAATTGTAATGGGGAAAAAGGGACAACAGGTCTGGACAAACACATCCGACGAAGCGGCACTCTCAGAGGGCATATTGCAAGCTTACACCACAGACAATCTGCGTTATTCCCAAAATACAGCTTTGACCATGTACGAAGAAAAAAATACCGGAACTAACCTGCCCGCTCAGATCGACCTTTATGCGACTTCAGGCAATGCCTATCATTTTTTATTTATCGCAAAGGGGGGTGGCTCCGCCAACAAAACCTTTTTATATCAGGAAACCAAGGCCGTTTTAAATCCAAAGAGCTTAATCAAGTTCATGACCGAAAAGATGAAGACCCTGGGTACGGCCGCTTGTCCGCCCTACCACCTGGCCTTTGTTATCGGCGGGACTTCTGCCGAAATGACCTTAAAAACCGTGAAACTCGCATCCGCTGGCTATCTGGATCACCTACCCACGCAAGGCTCGGAATCAGGACAGGCCTTTCGGGATTTACAGGTCGAAGCCGAACTCATGAAGGTCTCGGAAAAACTGGGCATCGGTGCGCAATTTGGCGGAAAATATTTTTGTTTGGATGCACGGGTGATTCGTCTGCCGCGCCACGGGGCCTCCTGTCCCATCGGTCTGGGGGTCAGTTGCAGTGCCGATAGAAATATCAAGGCAAAGATCACAAAAGACGGGGTTTTCCTGGAGGAATTGGAAAATCATCCGGCAAAATACCTGCCCGAACATCCAGCGGCAGATTCTGAGGTGGTCGATCTTAATTTGAATAAAAGCATGACCGAAACCCTCGCAGAATTAAGCCAATATCCCGTCGCCACACGTCTCTCCCTTTCGGGGCAAATTGTCGTGGCCCGTGACATCGCCCACGCCAAGCTCAAAGAAAAACTCGACCAGGGTGAAGATTTACCCGATTTTTTTAAAAACCACATCATTTATTATGCAGGCCCCGCCAAAACCCCCAAGGGTTACGCCTCTGGCTCCTTTGGCCCCACCACGGCGGGACGGATGGATTCTTATGTGCCGCTGTTTCAAAAACGTGGCGGCTCCATGATTATGCTGGCGAAAGGCAATCGTTCCTCACAAGTCACCACATCCTGCAAAGAACATGGCGGTTTTTACTTGGGGTCCATCGGGGGGCCTGCCGGCATTTTAGGCAAAGAGTGCATCACAAAAGTCGAGACGATTGCCTATCCCGAATTGGGCATGGAAGCCATCTTTCTGATTACCGTGAAAAACTTCCCCGCCTTTATCATTGTTGATGACAAAGGCCATGATTTTTTTGACGGCTTGTTATGAGACCCGGCAGGGCGACACAAAATTACAGCAAAAGGAACTAGATTGAGTCCTTCCTATTTTCACTTATTTGTCTGCACAGGTACGACCTGCGAACACCAGGAGGCTGAAGAGGTCTTGCAAGATCTTCAAACGGCTTTGAAACAAAACGGTTTACTCAAAAAGACCCGGGTCACACTCGCCCGCTGCTTAGGCCAATGTGGAAACGGACCCAACATGGTGATCTATCCTGAGGGTGTTTGGTATGGAGACCTGGAAAAAAAAAGTATTCAACGCATCGTGCAAGAACACCTGGTAGAGGGAAGCCCTGTGCTCGATTTGATTCAAATCCCGGTGGATTAAAAAACGTGGCTCAGGTTCTGAACGCCTCAGTTCATCTTTTCTCTAAATTCCCAAGGGGGAACGGGGTCTTCTCCCAACCATAGTCCCAGTTTGGACTCCCGTGCTCTGTCTTCCAAGAGCCATAAGGATAAATCTTCCGAACGTTCTCGGTGCCACCAGGCAAAACCGGCTTTAACGATTTCTCGGTTCAAGCTGCGACCGTCTTCCAGAACCACTTCGGCGATGATGCTTTCATTGCGATCAATGCCTTTGACGTTAATGACCACCTTTTGTCCAAAAACAACGCTTTCCGTAAAATCTTTGGCTTGTTTCCCGTAGCGTTGGGTCTTTTCAGGAGCGTCAATGCCTTGCAGACGCACAATCATGACTTGTCGAGATTTTAAGACCTTGAGCGTATCTCCCGTTAAGACCGCAACGACCTCCGCAATAAATGAAGTCGGTGCCGCTTGTACCACAGCAGGAAAAAAAAGGAGGACGGACAAAACAATCGCGAAGGCTGGAAAACCTTGCATGGGATTTTTTTTGAGTGCCTTTGGTTTTTTGATCAATTTATAGGTCAACATTGCCTTTAATTATGCCTCATCATTCCGAAATAAAAAAGTGTTGTAGCATATCATCCTGAGCACTGACAATGTTCTGCCGCAGAAGAAAGGCTAAAAAGCATAGAAACTTGTAAAAAGAAAAGAGAGTCCTTAAACTATTTTTATTTTTTCACCCTGACTTCTATTGAGTGATGATAACGAAGATGGCACTTTTTTCTACCCCTGCAATTGTATTGGGCGGTATTCGCCTGGGTGAAGCGGACAAGCTCGTGACCTTTTTTACCCACGCACGTGGAAAATTGAAAGGCGTGGCAAAAGGCGCACGTCGCATGAAAAGTCGTTTTGGCGCGACGCTGGAACCCTTTACCCACTGCACCTTGGTCGTTTTTGACAAAGGTACAGAAAAACTGGCGCGAATCGAACAATGTGATATCATTCACTCCTTTCAAAGTCTGCGTGAAGATTGGGGCGGAATCGAACGCTCTTCACGCATGGTCGATCTTGTGGCGCAGATGACGCCAGATGGACAGGCAAACCACGAAATGTTTGATCTTTTGCTTCAGGGTTTGCTCTTTTTGGAAACCAAAAAAGATCCACCACTTTCGGTCATGTTGTTTATGAGCCGATTGATTGCCTGTAGTGGGTATCAACCCCACTGGGAATCCTGTCTTAAATGTCGTTTGCCTTTTAAATCCGGGCAACCTGAAACCCTTTATTTTTCACCGGGCGCAGGTGGCGCACTTTGTGCCAAGTGTGGGAAAACACTTGTACCCCTGATCCCCATGAGTCAAGGTACACGGGCCTTTTTGAGTGCTTCGCAAAAAATGGATTATGATCGTTCCCACAGATTGCGTCCTTCTTTACAGATCCAACAAGAATGTGAGGCAATTTTTAAACACACATTATCGTACATCACGGGAAAATCGACCCGACGTTTTACAAAAAATACCGGGCCCATGCTCGGGTCGGTGCGACACTGAAGATTAAGATCCATCGCCCTTAATTTTATTGACAATAATTCATGCGTTTTGATATTTTGAGGACTCATTTCAAATCTGCATACCCGGTATCAAGGAAAAACCACTTCGTGTTAGCAAGCCAGCAGAAAAGTTTGACCTTTCAAGAACTCTTTCTCTCCCTGCATCAATTCTGGGCTGCGCAAGGCTGCATCATTCATCAATCCTATGACAGTGAGGTCGGGGCAGGCACGTTTCATCCCGCTACTTTTTTGAGGGCCTTGGGGCCGGAGTCCTGGAAGGCGGCCTATGTGCAGGCCTCGCGTCGTCCGACGGACGGTCGCTATGGTGAAAACCCCAATCGATTACAACATTATTACCAGTATCAGGTCATTCTAAAACCTGCACCGGACAATATTCAGGATTTGTATCTACAGAGCCTTCATTCATTGGGGCTTTCGCTCAAACATCACGACATCCGTTTTGTGCAGGATGATTGGGAATCCCCAACTTTGGGGGCCTGGGGTTTGGGCTGGGAGGTGCAATTGGATGGCATGGAGGTGACACAATTTACCTATTTTCAGGAAGTCGGTGGCATCACATTACAACCCACCTCCGTTGAAATTACTTACGGCTTAGAGCGTGTGGCGATGTATTTACAAGGTGTGGACAGTGTTTATGATCTGGCCTGGACAGATCAGGTCCAATATCGCGATGTACATCACGAGGCCGAGGTACAGTTTTCTGAACACAATTTTAATGTGGCCAATGTTGATTTTTTGAAAGAGGGTTTTAATCGTTCAGAAAAAGAAGGCTTGGCTTTAATCAAAGAAAATCTGCCTCTGCCTGCTTACGATCATTGCATGAAAATCTCTCACTTATTTAATTTATTGGATGCGCGGGGTGCGATTTCCGTGACCGAGCGCACGGGCTATATTGCACGTGTTCGCAAGCTGGCACGGGCCTGCGCCAAAGGCTATCTCGAACAACGAGAAGCGGCGGGTTTTCCACTGCTTAAAAAATGAAGAAACAATCTCCCCAAGAAACTAAAACAACTGAGGCCGATGTGCTGCCACTCCTGCTCGAAATCGGTGTAGAAGAAATCCCTTCAAATGTACTGCCTGGTGCACTGAGTCAATTGCCTCAAATTGCAGAAAAATATTTTACGGCCGCAGGTATTTCTTTTTCGGAGCTACAAACTTATGGCACGCCGCGTCGACTGATTCTTTATTGTCCTGAATTGGCGACTTCTCAGGAAACAAAAGAAGAAATCATTGTGGGGCCGCCCAAACGAGCGGCTTTTGATGCCGAAGGTGCGCCCACAAAAGCAGCCCTTGGTTTTGCGAAGTCGCAAAATATTGCGCTCTCCGATCTTAAAATTGAAGATGCGGCGATACTCGGTGCAGCGGCAAAAGGGAAAAAAGGCGAATATCTTGTTTTGAGGACAATAAAAACGGGTGAGCATACAGCAACTCTGTTAGAGACGATGCTGCCCCAAATGATTGCCGGATTAAATTTTCTACGGTCGATGCGATGGAATGATACGGGTGTGGCTTTTATACGTCCCATCCGTTCGATTTTAGCATTTTATGGCAATAACGTGATTCCGTTTTCGTTTGCAGGCGTGATATCGGGCAATCTCACGCACGGCCATCATATTATGGCGCCAGAGGCTTTTAAGGTCAGCGATTTTGAAACCTATCAATCAGAGCTTCGAGATCGTTTTGTGATGATTGATCCGAAAGGGCGGGTTTGTGTGATTACAGATCAGATGGAAGTTTTAGAAAAAGAAAAACAAGGTGTGCTCGATTTATCCGACAAAACCTTAGTTGAAAAAGCGGCCTCTACGGTTGAATATCCGAAAGCGATCTGTGGCAATTTTGAAACTGATTTTCTGAAAATCCCAAAAGAGATTATCGTCACCGCCATGGCCGAACATCAGGGCTATTTCCCGCTTTACAAAAAAAATGGGGAATTGCTTCCACATTTCATTACGATTTTAAATATTGAGACAGAAGACCTTTCTCTGATTCAAAAAGGCAATGAGCGGGTCTTGCGCGCAAGGCTTCACGATGCCCAGTTTTATTATGACCAGGATAGAAAACGACGGTTATCAGACCGACTCGAAGATTTGAAGCAGGTGATGTTTCAGGAAAAACTGGGCTCTGTTTACGAAAAAGTGAAACGAATCCAGAGCCTTTCGGCTTTTATTGCGGATGAAATCGTATGTACAGACGAGGAAAAATGCAACCTTGAACGTGCAGCCCTTCTTTGCAAAAATGACCTTGTTACAGGGGTTGTGCGTGAATTTACATCACTTCAAGGCACAATGGGACGGGTCTATGCCACGCTTGATGGGGAAGATGAGGCGGTCAATCAGGCGATTGAAGCGCATTATCTTCCGAAACAGTCAGGGAGCGCACTGCCGGAAACAAAGCTGGGTCGTATTTTGTCCATCGCCGATAAGGTAGATACCCTTGTGGGTTGTTTTGTGGCAGTGTTTGAACCAACGGGATCAGAAGATCCTTACGCGATTCGTCGTCAAACCTTGGGCCTGATTCGCATTCTTCTTTCTGAGGAGAAATTAAACGCACTCTCATTGACCGCACTGATAGAAGAATCAATTTCTCAGTATAAGAATCAAGGGGTGGAATACAAACAAGTCGATATTGGAAAGTCGGTCTCTGGATTCTTAAAAATCCGACTCCAGACCTATTTATCGGATACCATCCCTCATGATCTCAGAGCAGCAATTCTTCATAAAGATGTTGTCATTGACAAACCTGCGGACTTGATCGCACGCGCGGAGGCGCTGTTTGAATTCTCCTCAAACCCCTTGTTTGCACCACTCATGACTATTTTCAAACGTGCGGTTCGAATTTTACCATCCGGTTTTATTGGCGAAGTCGATGAAACCATTTTGACTCATCCGTCGGAAAAAGCCTTGTATTCAAAATATATGGAGGTGAAGTCTGTAATCAGACCCGCGTCGGACAAGCAACCTTATTTAGAGGTTTTTGAAAAGCTTGCAACCTTGAATGATCCGCTGAATCAATTTTTCGATGATGTCATGGTGATGGACAAAGACGAAGCGGTACGACAGAATCGTTTGAGCCTTTTGTTGGCTGTCAGCAGACCATTTAGAGAACTGGGTGATTTTTCGAAAATTGTGGAGGGAGACGCTCATGGGTAGCGTTTCGGGTGCAGGCGACTGTCTATTGCTGTATAAATCTTGATGAAATTCACTCAATATTTTTTACATACAAAGCAACGGCCGGATCGCGCAGAAATTAAATTTGAATGGATACAAGATGTTGTGGATCATCCACTTCAAGTCCAGATACAGCTTGACGGGCGAATTAAAAAATGGGGCTATATTCCGGAGGAAAATAAATTCTTGAGGGTTGTGCTTTTGCAGGACAAAGTGACGATTCACAATGCTTTTTTTGACCGGAATTTCAAGGGGGTCGAAAATGAAGGTTAAATATTTTAAGGAAACAGACACGGCTTTGCTTGAATTTTCGGATCGGCCCGTCCAGGAAACAAAAGAAGTGAACGAAAATATCTATATTGATCTGGATCAGGATGGGAATCTTGTTTCAATGACCATTGAACACGCAAAAGATCAAGCGAATATCTCCGAGCTTTCTTTTTACCAAATTGAGCACGGTGCGGCCTAGCTCGTTTTGTTCTTGAAAAGATGAGATGAGGAATCGACGGAGTTTGGGTTTGAATTCACAGGAGAAATTGCATGGCTAAGAAAAAATACGTTTATTATTTTGGGGATGGCAAGGCCGAGGGACGCGGTGATATGAAAAACCTGCTCGGCGGAAAAGGTGCAGGTTTGGCTGAAATGTCTCACCTGGGCATTGCCGTGCCTTCGGGTTTTACGATTACCACCGAAGCCTGTCTCGAATATTACAAACTCAAGAAAAAATATCCCAAAGGCATGTGGGAAGAATCCCTGAAAGCCTTGAGAAAGGTTGAAAAATCCATCGGGACAAAATTTGGCGACAATAAAAATCCCCTGCTTGTTGCGGTGCGCTCTGGTGCACGTGCTTCCATGCCAGGCATGATGGATACCGTGCTGAATCTCGGACTCAATGATGAAACGGTAGAAGGCTTAATCGCACGATCAAAAAATGAACGGTTTGCCTATGATGCCTATCGGCGTTTTGTTGCCATGTTTGGCAACGTGGTGCTGGGCGTAAATCGCGAGCGTTTTGAACGCACACTCGAAGAGCAGAAAATCGTGACGAGTGCCTATTCAGACACCGATTTGAGTGTGGAATCACTCAAATCGCTCGTGACGGCATTTAAAGAAATTGTGCTCAAAGACACCGGAAAAGCCTTTCCGGAAGACCCGCTTGAGCAACTTCGGCTCGGCATTGATGCGGTCTTCAACTCCTGGTTTGGCAAGCGCGCAAAAACCTATCGTCGTTTGAATAATATTCCCGATACCTGGGGCACGGGTGTGAGTGTTGTTGCCATGGTTTTTGGAAATTTAGGAGAAACGTCTGGAACCGGAGTTGCTTTTACCCGCGATCCATCGACGGGCAAAAAGAAATTTTTTGGCGAGTTTTTATTTAACGCCCAGGGTGAAGACGTGGTGGCGGGTATTCGCACACCGCTTCCCATTTCTGCGCTTAAAAAGAAATTGCCGGGCGCTTACAAAGACCTCATGTCTATTTATCAAAAACTTGAAAAACATTACAAAGACATGCTCGACATTGAGTTTACGATTCAAGACGGCAAACTCTACATGCTGCAAAGCCGGGTTGGAAAACGCACCACCGCGGCCGCACTCAAAATCGCTGTCGACATGGTGGCTGAAAAACTCATTACACAAAAAGTCGCCGTTTCTCGTATTGATCCCCATCAGCTTGACCAATTGTTGCATCCCATGATTGATCCCAGGGTAGACTTAAATGTCATCGCACAAGGCCTGCCAGCCTCGCCGGGTGCGGCCATCGGAAAAGTTGTTTTTAGTGCGGAAGAAGCCGAGCACATGGCCGAGCGTCATGAAAAAGTGATTTTGGTCCGTGCAGAAACATCCCCCGATGACATTGGCGGCATGCATGCCGCTGAAGGCATTGTGACCGCACGCGGTGGCATGACCTCTCATGCCGCTGTTGTTGCACGCGGTATGGGCAAATGCTGTGTGGCTGGTTGTGGTGAAATCGTGATTGACGAAAACACACAAACATTTACTGCACGCGGCGTTACCGTCAAAGAAGGTGATTACATTACGCTCAACGGTTCCACGGGAGAAGTTATCTTAGGAAAAGCGGGATTGATTCAGCCCAAGTTGGGGGCGTCCTTTAAAACGCTCATGGCCTGGGCCGATAAAATCAGAACACTCAAAGTCCGTGCGAATGCCGACAATAAACGCGATGCCGCCGTGGCCCGTGGTTTTGGTGCCGAAGGCATCGGTCTTTGTCGGACAGAACACATGTTTTTTGAGGAAGATCGCATTACCGCCGTCCGTGAAATGATTTTGTCTGAAGATCTGGAAGGACGGACAAAGGCACTCAAAAAACTATTGCCCATGCAGAAATCCGATTTCATTGAGATCTTAAAAGAAATGAAGGGTTTGCCTGTTACCATTCGTTTACTGGATCCACCGCTGCATGAATTTTTGCCACAAACGGACAAGGATTTGGAGACGCTTTCGAAAGAAATGAAGGTGTCCGTCGAGACCCTTCGCGCTAAAACAAATAGCCTGCATGAGTTTAATCCCATGTTGGGACATCGTGGATGCCGTTTAGGGATTACTTATCCCGAAATTTATGAAATGCAGGTTGAAGCCATTATTGATGCGGCTTGCACCCTGGCAAAAAAGCGCGTCATCGTCATGCCTGAAATCATGATTCCCCTTGTGGCCCATGTCAATGAGTTGTCCACATTGAGAGGGCTTTGCATCAACAAAGCGAGGGAGGTTATGGCGCGTCATAAAATGACAATCGATTACAGCATTGGCACGATGATCGAATTACCCCGTGCCGCACTCGTCGCCGATCAAATCGCAAAAGAAGCCGACTTTTTTTCCTTTGGGACCAATGATTTAACACAAACTGTGTTTGGGCTTTCTCGTGATGATTCTGGAAAATTTTTGCCCGATTATGTGGATAAAGAAATCTTACCTGAAGATCCCTTCGTGGCCATTGATCAGGAAGGTTTAGGCTTGTTAATGGAAATCGGGGTACAAAAAGGCCGTTCTATCAAAAAAAGACTCAAAATCGGGATCTGCGGCGAACACGGCGGCGAGCCAAGCTCCGTCGCTTTTTGTCACAAACTCGGTTTGGATTATGTGAGTTGTTCGCCCTATCGTGTCCCGATTGCACGCCTGGCCGCCGCACAAGCCGCGATTGCGGGCAAAGAGGATGCGTCTCAGGCGTCGGTGTAGCGCGGGGATTGCATTGACTTGGTCTGCTGAGAGATCATTCTCGTCTTCTTGGAGGTCATGTCTCGGTAATATTCGAGTGTATTCAAATTTTAAGACAAAATTTAGCCCTGTTTTGGCATAGAAAAATGACTCCGAACTTTAGAATTTATATGGCTTTTTAGTACTTAAACCACATTGACAAGTATGCTTGTGATGGTATAGTAAGAATACTTTTTTGATATTATTTTGTGAGATTGATGTGTCGTGTTTGCGGTATAGTGAATGACTAGCATTCTGATTATTGTCTTTTTTCCCTTTGCAGCATCACTTTTGCTGCTCCTTTTTTCTCCCTGGCTTCAAAAAATCGACTTTGGCACTCGCTTGGGTTGGGCGATTTCTGCCGTGCCTTTTACCTGTGTCGCCCTGATTCTTTCATTGCTGCCCGGTGTTCACGCGGGGGGTGCGTCCACCTTTCACATCCCCTGGGTTCCCCGTTATGGCATCGAGCTGTCTTTTCTTGTAGATGGTTTGAGTATCCTTTTTGGCCTTCTCATTTCCGGGATTGGTTTTCTGGTTGTTGTTTATTCCATTTGGTATCTCTCCGAAAAAGAAGATCGTCTGAAGTTTTACCTTTATCTCATGATGTTCATGGGTGCGATGCTGGGTGTTGTTTTTTCAAACAATCTCTTCGGTCTTTTTACCTTTTGGGAACTCACGAGCGTCAGTTCGTTTATGTTGATTGGATTCTGGTATCACAAGGATGCCTCGCGTTATGGGGCGACCAAGGCGTTGGTGATTACAGGGGTCGGTGGTATTGCGATGTTGGCCGGTTTTATTTTGCTCTACAGCATTACCGGAACCTTTGATATTTCTGAAATTTTGCTGATGGGCGATGTGATCCGCGCCAGTGATCTTTATGTGCCGACTCTGATTTTGATCTTTTTGGGATGTGCGACAAAGTCAGCACAGTTTCCTTTCCATGTTTGGCTGCCCAATGCCATGGAAGCCCCCACCCCGGTTTCGGCCTATTTGCACTCAGCGACGATGGTGAAAGCGGGCATTTTTCTTGTGGCACGGCTTTCTCCTGCTTTTTCAGGCACAGCTTTTTGGACAGGGCTTGTGGCAGGCGTGGGGTTGACCACGATGGTGGTGGGGGGTTATATGGCCATCCGTCAGACGGACTTGAAAGGCTTGCTGGCCTATTCGACCATCAGCCAGTTGGGCATGATTATGGCCATGCTGGGTTTTGGCACGCAATACAGCGCGGAAGCGGCCATCGTACATATTATCAATCACGCAGGGTTTAAAGCCGCTTTATTTATGATTGTTGGCATTATTGATCATGGCTGTGGCACACGTGATTTGCAATATGTGGGCGGTCTCAAAAAAGAGATGCCGCATTCTTTTAAAATTGCTTTGGTGGGCTGTCTTTCCATGGCAGGACTTCCTATTTTGGGTGGATTTATCAGTAAAGAAATGTTTTACGAATCGACCCTGCAGATGCCGTATCCGGGTTTGCCGTATCTGATTCCTTTTATCGCGATAAGTGCCAGTATCTTCACCTTTGCCTATTCGTTTAAATTTTTGATTTGGGGCTTTTTCTATGATGCGCCTAAGTCCCCCCCGCATCATCCGCATGAAGCCCCGGCCTTGGGTTTATTCTCTCCTGCACTCTTGGCGATCATCGTGGTGCTTTTAGGCATCGCCCCAGGTTTTTTTGCGCAGGGTTTATTGGAGCCTGCCGCATCGGCTGTCTCGGGAAAACCAGCAGATTTGCAGTTGGCTTTGTGGCACGGCGTGAATACGCCATTGATTATGACTTTTTTCACTGTTGTTCTGGGGGTCTTTCTGTTTATGAGGCTCAAAAAAGTCGTTCCCGTTCAGGAGAAACTCTCCGAAAGCCTGCCTTGGTTGAGTGCAAACTTTGTCTACAATAAAGGGTTTTTAGAAGGCATTCCTCCCTTAACGCAGCGTTGTATGAAATGGTTTCAAAGTGGCAACCTCAAGCAGTATTTGTCTGTCATTATTACTTTTGTGATGATATCCACTTTTGGACTCTCTATTTCTCAGGGCAATCCTTTGACCTTTGATCGCATGCTTCAAACCGAGCTGACATTGGTGCATTTTTTAACTTTTATTTTATTGATTGCGGCCAGTCTGGCAACAGCCTGTTTTAAAAACCGGATTTCGGCGATTCTTGCCTTAGGCCTGACGGGTTTTCTGGTGGCCTTTTTTTATGTGCTCATGGGTGCGCCGGATTTAGCCCTGACACAGTTTTTGGTGGAATCGGTTGCTGTCATTTTGATCCTACTCGTTTTCTACTTCCTGCCCCCTTATTTTAAGGAAGCGGCACCGCAGCGCACAAAAATAAGCGATATCAGCATTTCCGTGCTGGTGGGGAGTGTCATGACCTACTACATGCTCATGGTGATGGACAGCCATCTCACTGAAACGATTTCGGGTTATTATTTGGAAGTGAGCGAAAAACTTGCGGGTGGTCGTAATGTGGTGAATGTGGTCATCGTTGATTTTCGGGGTCTGGATACGATGCTTGAGATTGCCGTGTTTTCCATTGCAGCATTAGGGGTTTATGGCATGTTGAAGCTGAAAAAAAAGCCGAAAAACATGCCTAAGGTCTTGGGATCGAAATGAATTCTCTGATTTTCAAAACGATCACGAAGATCATCTCTCCGATTCTGATGATTTTTTCCCTCTATCTTTTGTTACGTGGACACCAATTGCCTGGCGGCGGGTTTATCGCAGGCCTAATGACTTCTGCTGGTTTTGTGATGATTTATTTGGCTTATGGTTGTGAGCGATTTGATTTCAAAGGTCGTAGCCGTGTTTTTTATTTTATGTTTTCGGGTGGACTGGCGCTTTCTTTTCTGACGGGCTTGGCCGGACTGTTTGTGGGTGGCTATTTTTTAAAAAGCGGTGTGACCCATGTCGTCATGCCTTTGATTAACGAAGATTGGGAATTTGCCTCTGCGGCTGTTTTTGATATCGGGGTCTATTTAGTCGTCTGCGGTGTCTGTGTTTCTCTGATGACTTTGTTGGGAGAAGAGGAATGAAGTTGCTCTTGCCGCTTGTGATTGGGGTGCTCTTTGCCTCCGGCACCTACTTGATGCTGCAACGCAACATCTTGAAATTGGTCTTGGGTTTGAGCCTGATCGGGCATGGAGCCAATCTTGTTTTGATTAGCTCAGGGTGGATTGGCGCAGGACAAGTGCCAATCTTAGGAAGAGATGAATCGATGCCCTTTGTGGACCCTCTTCCGCAAGCCCTTGTTTTGACAGCGATTGTGATCGGGTTTGCGGCCCTGGCTTTTTTGCTGGTACTTTCTTTGCGCGTCTATCGTGATTTAAAAACGACGGATATTGCAGAAATCAAGGGACAAAAAGGATGAGCCACCTACTTGCATTGCCGATCCTGATTCCCTTGGGCACTGCCATTTTATTGCTTTTGTTGCGTTTTCAGGCAATGGCGCGACACATTGTAATTGGCATTTCAAGTCTTTTGATTGTCGTTGTGAATATCTCTCTCTTGTTAAAAATCAATGCCGAGGGGATTCAAAGTTACCGCACCGGGGGTTGGGCGGCCCCTTACGGCATTACCTTAGTGGGCGATTTATTCAGCGGGATTTTGTTGGTTTTAGGTTGCGTGATTGCCGTTTGTGCGGTTTATTATTCATTTGCCTACTTGAAAACGGATGGGCAAAAGGCACTTTTTCATGCCCTTTTTTTCTTTCTTTGGGCAGGAACAAACGGTTCATTTTTGACGGGAGATATCTTCAACCTTTTTGTGATGTTCGAGATCGTCCTGATGTCGATCTACGCCTTGCTTACCATGTTAGGGGAAAAAAAACAGGTCGAAGCGGGCATCAAGCTGATCAGCATGGGCCTGCTCTCTTCCGCACTTTTTTTGGTTGCCGTGGGCGGTATTTACGCCTTTGCAGGGACCCTGAATATGGCGGATTTAGCCCTCAAAATTAAGCCACATGCGCATCATCCCTTGGTGAGTGCAGTCGCAATGTTATTTATCGGGGTTTTTGGTTTAAAGGCGGCTTTAATGCCCATGCATTTCTGGTTGCCCGATGTGCATTCTTCGGCACCGACGCCGATTAGCGCCATGCTTTCCGGGATTTTGATCAAGGTGGGTGTCTATGCCATTATCCGTATATTTTGTTTGATTTTTGTGGATTTGCAAGGACATTTTCAAACCTTTATCCTGACTTTGGCCTGTATCACGATGTTTGTCGGTGCGATGGGCGCCGTGGCACAAACGGACTTAAAACGTGTCTTGGCTTACAGCAGTGTAAGCCAAATCGGCTACATTTTTATGGGTGTCGGTTTTTTTAGCGTGGCGGGTATGGGGGCGGCCATTTTTTACATGATCAGCCACGGAATTATTAAAGCCTCTCTCTTTCTTGCTGCGGGCGTCTTAAAAAAGATGCGTGGCACGATGGAGATGTCTGAACAGGGCAATATGATGAAAATCTCGCCACTGTTTACCCTGTTTTTTCTCATTGGTGTGTTTTCTTTGGGCGGTATTCCCCCTTCCAGTGGGTTTTTTATGAAGTTTCAGTTAATTAAAGCGGGTCTTGACGGGGCTTTTTATTTCCCGGTGGCTGTGGCCCTTGTGGTGAGTTTGTTTACCTTGTTTTATTTGGTCCAGGCCTGGCAAAAGGTGTGTCTGCATACACAGGAGAAGGCGCCAGAAAACCCCCTGAACCCTCATCTGCTTGTCCCTGTAGGGGTACTGGCGCTTCTGGCCCTTGTCCTGGGTTTTGCTTCTGCACCTGTGATTGATTTGGCCAATGCGGCCTCTGAGCAACTTTTTTCACCTGAGCTTTATATTAACGCGGTCATGGGAAAACAATAATGCGTCGTCACATCGTCTTAAATATTGTGCTCGCATTGATCTGGTGCGCGCTGAAAGAAAAGCTCAATGTGACGGAGTTTGTCATCGGCAGTGTGTTGGGCTATGGCGTTATTTTTATGCTGAAGCGTGTCCTAGATGATGAAAAAGAAGCGTCTTCTCCTTCGCAGAAGGTCTCTTTTGTCTTGTTTTTACGTGTTTTCTGGTATTTTTTAGTTTTTATTAAAGAGATGATTAAAGCAAATGTTGATGTGGTTAAAATTGTTTTGTCTCCTAAACTCAAGATGACACCCGGCATCATCGCTTATAAAATGGATGTTACAACCGATGCAGGCATTACACTTTTGGCCAATTCGATTACGCTGACGCCAGGGACTTTGAGTATGGATATTTCGGAAGACCGCAAGACTTTGTATATCCACGCGCTCCACATCGAAGACGCGGCAGCATTAGAACAATCGATTCGGGATTCACTTGAAAAACATACAAAGGAAATTTTGGGATGATTGATCTCCTTGTGAATAGTGCGTTTGTGATCCTCGTGATCTCATTTGTGCTTTGTTCGTATCGTCTCTTGGCTGGGCCGACCTTGCCTGATCGGGTTGTGGCAATCGATACCATTACGACGATCATCATTGCCATGATCGCAGTTTACTGTATGAAAGAAGGCAGTGCCATCTTTTATGATGCGATTTTGGTGCTGTCTATTTTGGGTTTTGTGGGTACGGTGTCTATGGCGAAATTTTTAGCGCGAGGAGGAAAGATCTTTGATCAGTGAAGTGCTAACGATCATTTTTCTGGTCTTGGGTTTATTTTTTATTCTGACAGGCTGTCTGGGCCTGTATCGCATGCCCGATGTCTTTTGCCGGATGCACGCAACAAGTAAAGCGACCACCTTAGGGCTTGTTTTTATTTTAATGGCTTCTCTTGTTCACCTTGGTTTTAGTGTCGTGGGGCTTAAAGCCATTTTGGCGATTGTTTTTGTCTTCCTGACTGCCCCTGTGGGTGCCCATCTGATCTCAAGAGCGGCCTACCAACGGGGGGTTAAATTGCATGACCGTTCGGTGACTGATGCGCTTAGCGCACGCTATACAGAAAAAACCAATGCCGATCAAATTCGAGATCAGGATTGATCCGAGCTATTCCTCTTTGTCCTGACTTCACCTCCACCCAAAAAAATGTTAATCAGTGCTTAATTGAGGGTTCCCTAAGATTCGTAAATGTGTCTTGTGGTACAATTTCTCCACTTTTTTAAGGCAGACTAAAATCTGAAATGAATGCTTCCGAAAAAATAACAGCCGCTTTACGGCCCCTCTTTCAAGAAAAGTATGAAGAAATTCACCGCTTTCATTTAAAAGGGGCTAGCGGGGCACATGTGGTCAAAGCACTTTCAGATTTGGCTGATCGCCTTATTTTAAAAGGCTTTCAGTCGCTTGATTCAGGCATCGCACAAGGATGGGGAGGGACTTTAATTGCCATTGGGGGTTATGGTCGTCAGGAACTCTCACCTTCTTCAGATATCGACCTCATGTTTCTTTATCCTGAAGGCCAGGCGAAAGAGACAGAAACGGTGTCTTCTTATTTGCTCTGTATTTTATGGGATTTAGGATATACCGTGGGTCATAGCATGAGGACGGTTGAGCAGACGATTGTTTTGGCAAGAGAAGATGCCTTAATCGCAACCTCGTTATTGGAATCTCGATTTCTTCAGGGTGATCGGGGGCTCTTTAAAGATTTTCACACCACTTTTTTTTCAAAGGTGATCGATAAACACATTAAAGAGGTCTTGGCCTATCTCAAAGAGGGTCGGGAGGCCGGGCGGCTTGAATACGGCGCAACGCCTTATTTGTTGGAGCCCAACCTCAAACAAAGTCCCGGGGGTTTGCGGGATATTCATTATTTAAAATGGGTGGCATCGGCACGCTACCACACCCATCATTTGCCACAGGTCCATCAGTGGGGCCATCTTTCAAATATCGAATATACGAGTCTGTCAGAGGGACAAGATTTTTTGTGGAAAGTTAGAAATCATCTGCATTTTTTGGCCGGAAGACCTTCCGATCATTTGACCATTGATTTGCAAGAGGAAATCGCGCCTTTTTTTGAATTACAGGATAGACGCGGGTTTATGCACCATTATTATTTGCAAACGGGTCGTATCTTAGAAATTTCAAAACGTTTTACCCGAGAAACCGCTTCTGTTGGTCGTGTGGGGCGATGGCGGCGGTCGTGGAAAACACGGCAAGTGGCGCCGGGATTTCAGGTTTTTTCGGGCGAAATTTCAATTCAATCGGACAAACCTTTTCAGTTTTTTGAAGACGATGCAAACATGCTCAGGCTTTTTTTGCTCGCAAAAACCCATGCGGTGCGTATTGCAGATGACGTGCTGGAGGTCATCTATCAACTCTCAGAAGAAAAACGAGATATCCCCTTAAATGCGGCTTCTATTTCTTTATTTAAAACATTGATCACAGAGCCCGGAGGCATCGCAAAGAGTTTGAGGCTGATGCATCAGGTGCGTCTTTTATGGCGTATTATTCCTGAGTTTTCAGTCGTGAACTGTATGGTACAGGAAAGTCGTTCTCATACCTTTACGGTGGATGAACATAGTTTTCGTGCCTTGGAAGCCGCCGAACAATTTTTAAATGTGGAAGGGCCGCTTCAGGAAATCTATGTAGGGACCCCTCGGAAAGATCTGCTTCATCTGGGCATTTTATTACACGACATCGGAAAAGGCCGGCAGGAGGATCACAGCACACTGGGCAGTAAAATTGCCAAAATGGCGGCAGAGCGTTTGTCTTATAACGAAAAAGAGGTCGCTGAAGTTGTATTTTTAGTCCAACAGCACCTCATGTTTTCAGAAATTGCCCTCTATCGTGATTTTACGGATGAGCCTGTTTTGCATCAATTTATCGACCGGGTCAGAAAATTTGAACCCATGCGGAAACTCTTTATTTTGACTTGCGCGGATATGAGTGCCACTGCCCCAGGTATGTTGTCCGCCTGGAAAAAAGAGCTGCTGCTCAAACTATACGACGAATCGGCATTGCTCTTGAATGGTAAAGTCACGACCCCTGAAACAAAAAAAGTGGCTGAGATTACAGAGAAAGTTTTCAAAACCCTTGCAGGAGAATACCCTGAACCCTGGCTGAAAGAACTTTTGCTGACCCTCATTCCAAGATACTACCTCATCACTGCTTTTGATAAAGTGCTCTTGGACATTGATGCGCTCTCGCAATTGCCCAAAAAAAACATACAGATTGAGACGCGTTTCCTAAGTGACCAGGAGGTCACCGAGTACAATCTCTACACATACGATTGGATGACTTCCGGGATCTTTTCAAGCATGGTCGGTGTGCTTGCATCCAAGGGACTCCATATCCTCGGCGCGCAAGTGTTTACGCATCCCAACGGCATGGTCATCGATACCTTTAAAGTCATCGATCCGGATCATCGCGAGGGGGCGACCGATGAACGTATCGCAGGCATCGTTGCTGCGATTGAGGCGGTGCTGCGCGGAGAAGAATCGGTCGAAACCCTGCTCAAAAAAAGCAAACGCTTCCCGACAAAAAAAGAACGTGAGGCTTTGTCTCAAACCGCAAAAAATATCCGGATTCAAGTTGACAATCAGAGTTCCCGTACCTTTACTGTGATTGACATCTTTGCGCCGGATAAACGTGGCCTGCTGTTCACAATTTCCAAAGTGATTGTGGGGCTTGGGCTTTCCGTTCACGCTGCGAAAATTGTGACCCGTTTGGATCAGGTTGTGGACGTCTTTTATGTCTTGGGAGAGAATCAGAAAAAAGTAACACAGGCTGCGGCCATTGTTTTAA
>CAYVHO010000028.1:0-20583 GCA_964451325.1 uncultured Nitrospira sp.
TGCCACATGCCTAACCAATTGAATTTATTCGATAATTTAACGGGACAGTAGTGATGGCAGATACAAGAAAAAAGTCAAAGAGAAAGATATCCCAAAACTGACTCGTCTATTTGATCCGGTGCGGGAAACTTTGCCTTATCACCATTACGCGATCCACATGGAAAAGACTGACCTTAAAAGGTTTACAATTGAAGTCGTCGATGAGGTCGTCTCCCCCTTAGCACCTAGCCTTTTGCCTTAAATCTTCGTCTGCGTGAGCAGTGCGGCCAAGATCAAAACACCGGTCACAAAAAAAAAGTTCAAAACGGAGAATACCCAGAGAAATCCGCTGTAATTTTAAAAAACAGTAGAAATGGGGTCTAGAAATGGGGTCTAGAAATGGGGTCAGGTCTTTAAAATTGCTGTTTTGTTTTTCTTATTAAGCAGTCGACTTATTGTTGGATAATGAAGATTGAGATGATCGCCCTCTCCTGCCGAGCAAGCACTGACCAGTCAGTCAGTCCTTCCCATATTGCTCTACCATATTCTATTTTCAAAAGTCTCCCCACATGAATAAAAGTATCTGAAGAGATTACCCATGTCAACTTTAAAGACTTGACCCCATTTTTTTATGACCCCATTTTTTTACCTAAAACATTGCCTTATCACCATTACGCGATCCACATGGAAAAGACTGACCTTAAAAGGTTTACAATTGAAGTCGTCGATGAGGTCGTCTCCCCCTTAGCACCTAGCCTTTTGCCTTAAATCTTCGTCTGCGTGAGCAGTGCGGCCAAGATCAAAACACCGGTCACAAAAAAAAAGTTCAAAACGGAGAATACCCAGAGAAATCCGCTGTAATTTTAAAAAACAGTAGAAATGGGGTCTAGAAATGGGGTCAGGTCTTTAAAATTGCTGTTTTGTTTTTCTTATTAAGCAGTCGACTTATTGTTGGAAAATGAAGATTGAGATGATCGGGCTCCCCTGCCGAGCAAGCACTGACCAGCCAGTCCCATATCGCTTTACCGTATTCTATTTTCAAAAGTCTCGCCACATGAATAAAAGTATCTGAAGAGATTACCCATGTCAATTTTAAAGACCTGACCCCATTCTTTCATTCTTTCATGTCAATTTTAAAGACCTGACCCCATTCTTTAGACCCCATTCTTTAGACCCCATTCTTTATTATTAGAAGAACTTCCCAGTTATGCACACACCAGTAAAGAATATATGCCCCAAAAAGAGGGCTTTTGATTCTTTCTCTGGCGCTGTCTTTTATGGAGCTCAGTATTTCTTCTACAGCCAACTAAATCACCTCAATCAGAACAATATTTATTGAAATATCACATCGGTTTCATGAGTAACAAGGCCCATCTTATTTGTCAACAATTTCTACTCCCATCTAGGTCGGCATCCAAGGCCTCATGCAGGCGGCTATGAATGGTGAGTTTGATATCTTGTGGCTGAGGCGCTTGATCACCTCTCCCGTGATCAAGAGGATATTGCAGGCCTCTTCAAGCGCATGGAGTTTGCCAGCATAAAAATCATCACCCTTTCCGAAGGCGAGATTTCTTCCCTGCATATCGGATTGAAAGACACAATGAATGCCATGTTCCTCAAAGACCTTACCGACAAAACGCGACGTGTAAGAGAAATGGGGTCAGGTCTTTAAAATTGCTGTTTTGTCTTTCTTATTAAGCAGTCGACTTATTGTTGGATAATGAAGATTGAGATGATCGCCCTCCCCTGCCGAGGAAGCACTGACCAGCCAGTCCGTCCCATATCGCTCTGCCATATTCTATTTTCAAAAGTCCCGACACATGAATAAAAGTATCTGAAGAGATTATTCATGTCAATTTTAAAGACCTGACCCCATTCTTTCACCATTCTTTCACTGACCCCATTCTTTCATTCTTTAGTAACAGACCCCATTCTTTAGTAACACACAATCTAACCTTATTCGTTAGCCATTTCTGTGACCATGCAAAATTTCTTATAGAACCATTTTAGTTGGATGTGTTACTACCCAGCATTTACTCCGCTGGAAAGCTCTTGAACAAAGGTAATTTTGTTTCCGTCCGGGTCAATTGCGTCGACCATTTTGACGATGCCTGGGTATTCGACAATTTCGCCGAGCGACACATTGGCTTCTGCGCAAGCAGTGCGCTGCACATCAATATCGCTAACGCTGATAATAACTGTTGTGTTGCCTGCACTATCAGGGTCGGTTGTCACCTGAAGCCATGCTTTGTCGGCAAGCTGCCACTCTGCAACGCCATCTATTGGAACGACATCAGCGTCCCGACCAAGCAACTTCTTATACCAAGTAACGGCTGTGACTTGATTTGTCACTGGTACCACTGCAATCACACTTTCTAAGTTTAAGATGGACATACATTTTCCTCGATTTTACTTTGTTTGGTTGGCTAACTTAGTCTTATACGGAATTTTTTCCGTATAAGACCCGGATATTTGTGTTATACGGAAAAAAATCCGTATAATTCTTTACAATATACAGAATTTAGAACACCTGCTCTAAATGCTGTCGTTCTTAACTTTTCGGAAGGGTTTTTATATGGCAGATACAAGATAAAAAGTCAAAGAGAAAGATACCCCAAAATTGACTCGTCTATTTGATCCGGTGCGGGAAACTTTGCCTTGTCACCATTACGCGATCCACACGAAAAAGACTGACCTTAAAAGGTTTACAATTGAAGTCGTCGATTAGGTCGTCTCCTCCTTAGCAGCGAGCCTTTAACCTTAAATCTTCGTCTGCGTGAGCAGTGCGGCCAAGATCAAAACACCGGTCACAAAAAAAAGTTCAAAACGGAGAATCCCCAGAAAAATTCGCTGCAATTTTAAAAAATAGGGTCTTTCCATGAGTTCTTTTTTTTGAAGACGCGGCAAGATGTAAAAACGGGCCAGTGCTCCCGAAGCAAAGACAATCAAAACAAAACAGAATTTTAGGAGAAAAACCTTTGCGTATTGGGTTTCAAAAGAGAATATATCCGCCCCCAAATAAACGCCCAGATTGAATCCACCTGAAATAATGATCATTGCGACCGCAATGATCGCCCAAAGGGAAAATGTTTCAACTAACCTTCTTAAAAAATACACTTGCTGATCCGCCTTCACCCACGCTCCATACCGTCTTACAGTACGTGTTAATGGCAATAAAGCACCCACCCAGACACTCACAGCGGTCAAATGTAGCCAATCCGTTATGACGAGGGCGTAAATTTTTACTGTGATGGCATGTCCACTCAAACTCGCGGTCAAACACAACAAAACCCCCAAACCCAGGAACAAAAAATCTTTCCGCTGAATTTCAAACCGGGAGAGAAGGCCTATCAAGATCAAAATAAAAACCTTAGTCATCCACAGCAGACCTGAAAAAGTGCTCGTAAACCAATGACCAAAAAAAGGCATGGCCTGCGCCACGGGCTCTCCAGTCATGTTTTCGATTTGATACAGCAAAATGACACCCTGGAGTGCAATCAGATAGAGAATCACGAGGGACAGCATTTTTCGTGAATATTTTCTCTCGTCTGCTTTCAGGGCTTTGGATGTTTCAGGATCTGAAATGGTTTTTACTGTGGGTAAAAAAACAAGGACTTTAAAAGCAAAGAGGCCCACAAAAACCACAATTCCGATCAAATCAAGATATTTCAGGAAGGTCGGTTGCAGGACAAAAGGTGCGATGAGCGGCATGACTTAATCAGAGCGTCCTTAAAATCAAACCACTTCTGGCAGCGCGTCGTCTTTCATGCTCGCCATGGTCGAAATCGCAACGATCAACTCAAGCTCCACGGGGGCATCCAAAGGAAGCACGGGCGCAGCCAAAGCCAAACGTGCATGACGACCACGTGCACCCAAGACTTCAACAAGGAGATCAGAAGCCCCGTTCGCGACAGTGGGTTGTGCGGTAAAATCGGGTGTGCAAGCCACATAAAGCGACATCCGCACGATTTGCTCAATGAAATCCAAAGACCCGATGGCTGATTTAATGACCGCCAAGGCATTTAAGAGCGCGATTTTTGCCGCTTCTTTCCCTTGATCGACATTCAAACTCTGCCCGACCTTACCCTTCAAAAGCAATTTTCCGTTTTCAAAGGGAAGCATGCCTGATAAATAAAGCAGGTTGCCCTGTCGTATAAAAGGCACGTAAGAGGCCACAGGTTTCGGCGGATCAGGCAGGGTTAAACCCAAATTTTGGAGTTTTTGTTCAAAATTCATTTAAAAACCTGTGCAATTTTGTTGTGTTCAGGACTTTAAAGGATTATTTCAATTTGTTCAATACGAATAAAAAAGGCGACGGGCAACTAACTTTTCTTTTCAGAACAATTATGACACATGGCTTCATCTTTTTTCTTGAGTTGATATTTCCGAACTGCTCGGTTGTGTTCTCGCAGTGTCACGGAAAACTGATGTTCTCCATTATTTTTTGCGACGAAAAAGATGTAGTCCACCTGCTTAGGATGCAGTGCGGCATAAATGGATTCCCGTCCCGGATTGGAAATCGGACCAGGGGGAAGCCCTTTGACCCGATAGGTATTGTAGGGTGAATCATACATCAGGTCTTTACGCCGAATATCTCCATCAAAATCAGGCAGGGAAAAAATCACAGTTGGATCACTCTGAAGCCGCATCTTCCGTTTGAGACGATTGTGAAAAACCCCCGAAATGGTTGTACGCTCTGCGGCGGCACCGGTCTCTTTTTCGATAATGGAGGCCAGGGTAATCACCTCGGCTTGTGTCATGCCCAAGGTTTCCGCCTTTTTTACAAAAGAATCATCATAGATATTTCGAAACTGCTGAGTCATCTGCTGGAGGATCTTCTCTACTGTGATTTTTTTTGCGAAATAATAGGTATCAGGAAAAAGATAACCTTCAAGGCTCTTTGCATTAAAACCCAATTTTTGGATGATGACTGGATCGTGCGCCGCCTGATAGAAGGTCTCTGCATCTAAGATATCTGATTTGGCAAGAATGGCACCAATTTCTCTTGAAGCGGTTCCCTCAGGAATCACGATGCGATGGGTCAGAATATCGCCTCTGACCAAGGCATTGAGAAGCGCCGCAGGACGCATGGCCGTGTGTAAAAGGTATTCCCCCGGCTTGATTTTTGACTCACTTTGCGTCACTTTTCCCAGCAAACGAAAAGAGAAAGCACTCAGGATCAAGCCCTCTTTCTCAAGCAAGGCTGTAACGTCCGTAAATGTTGCACCCGATTCAATTTCGATGGTTTTATAGACTTCTTCTGAAGAAGGTGCTTTTTGAATGTAGCGATAGCTTTGAAAGAGACCGACCCCCATGATCAGGAGTAAAAATATAAAAGCGCTACGCTTTTTCATCTTCCTTCCCTCCATTTAAGGGCTTAAGTTAATGAAACTAAGACCTTGGGATTAATGACATTGCTTCTGCAAAAAGACGATCCAGGTTTTCAACACCCTTTCCGCCCGCCTGCGCCATTTCAGCCTTTCCACCGCCACTCCCGTCAATCAACACGGCAAGTTTTTTGGCAATGATTCCCGCCTTGTAGTGCGCTGTGCAATCAGAGGTCACCATCACAACCAGTGATACTTTTTTACCATCCGGGTTCTCGGCACCGACTATGATGATACCAGATTTCAGTAGATCCCGTAAATGATCTGCACGCGCGCGAATTTCCTTCATTTCGCAGGGGGCTAACTTCTCAAGTAAGACTTTAACTGTTCCGATCTGCTGGATATTTGAGAGCGGATCTGTCTCCGACTGCCCTTGTGTGCGAAGTCGTGTAATCTCCTGATCCTTCTCTTTTAACATTTGCATGAGCTTTTCAGATTTATGAAGTATATCTTCAGCATTTGCCCTCAAAAGCCTTGAAATGTCTTTAATAATTCGCTCTTGATTTTTGACATACTCATAGGCAGAAGGGCCCGTGAGTGCTTCAAGCCTTCGCACACCCGAAGCCACGCTGCCCTCCTTGATGATCTTAAAAAGCCCAATTTCTCCGGCACTTTGGCAATGGGTGCCCCCACACAATTCACGACTGTAATCCCCAACGGAAACGACACGGACTTCATCGCCATATTTTTCGCCAAAAAGGGCCATCGCACCCGAATCGACCGCTGTTTTCATGTCCATAACTTGTGTCTGAACACTTTCACCAGACATGATTTGCGTATTCACCTCGGCTTCAATCCGGTCGATTTCTCGCTCAGTCAAAGGCGAAAAATGCTGAAAATCAAAACGCAGACGCGCAGGAGAAACAAGTGAACCCGCCTGTTTAACATGATCGCCCAAGACATCTCTTAAAGCGGCATGCAGCAAATGCGTCCCAGTGTGATTTTTTGCTGTATTTCGTCGTAAGTTAAGGTCCACTTCTGCACGACAGTTGTCACCTATTTTGATCTGCCCTTGAATCACTTTGGCATGATGCAACACCAGACCGGGCAAAGGACTTGATGTTTGTGTAATTTCGACACGGCCAAGATCAGAAAAAAGCCGACCTTTATCCCCGACTTGTCCGCCAGACTCCGCATAAAAAGGCGTGCGATCAAAAAGCAGGACAATGTCATCTCCTGAATCCGCCGATTCGAGTAAATCTGTGCCTTTCATGATTGCGGCTATTTTGACGTCTTGCTGGAGGTGCTCGTATCCTTTGAAATCCGTTTTTCCAAACTGAGTCAATACATCTTTGTAAAAAGGGAGGGTCTGATTTTTTGAGGCAAATTGCTCCCCACCGACCCACGAACGACGTGCGCGCTCTTTTTGAGCCGACATGGCTTCTTCGTAGCCCACAAGATCAAGTGTCATCCCGGCTTCTTCTGCAACCTCTTCGGTCAGATCCACGGGAAAACCATAGGTATCATAAAGCGTAAAAAGTGATTCCCCCGGGATGACGGAGTGATTTTTTTGTTTGAGTGCTTCAATCACACCTTCGAGTAAGTGCATGCCGTGATTTAAGGTATGAATAAAACGTTCTTCTTCTCCCAATACAATCTGTTTAATTTGAACCTCGTGTGCCACTAAATCAGGATAAGCCTCAGACATTTCTGAAATGACTGCTGTAATCAGTCCGTGTAAAAAAGGCTCCTCAAATCCAAATTTACGACCAAAACGCGCGGCGCGTCTCAAAATACGACGAAAAACATAACCCCGTCCTTCATTTGCGGGGATCACCCCATCACTCGCCATAAAGGTAATGGCCCGGAGGTGATCGGCAATCACCTTTCCAGGAACAGAAGCAGACACTTCTTCAAATGAACGTCCCGCACGCTTTGCAATCGCCTCAAAAATCGGTTTAAAAAGATCTATTTCATAATTACTCAGCACGCCCTGACAAACAGCCGTCATACGCTCAAGACCCATGCCAGTGTCGATACTGGGTTTAGGCAGCGGTGTAAGATTTCCCTCGGGGTCTCGGTTGTATTGCATAAAAACCAAGTTCCAGATCTCTAAATAGCGGTCACATTCGCAAATACCAATACCAGGACAATCTGCGTGAACGGCCTCACCCTGATCAAACATGATCTCAGAACAAGGGCCACAAGGCCCAACGTCCCCCATTTGCCAAAAATTATCTTTTTCGCCCAAACGAATAATACGCTCGACTGGGACAATTTTTTTCCAGAGTGTTGCCGCTTCATCATCATCACGAAAAATCGTGATCCAGAGTTTAGAAGGTGAGAGTTTGAAGGTTTTGGTCAAGAGTTCCCAGGAAAAATGGATGGCATCTGCTTTGAAATAATCTCCAAAGGAAAAGTTGCCCAGCATCTCAAAAAAGGTATGGTGTCGCGCGGTACGACCAACATTTTCAAGGTCGTTGTGTTTTCCACCTGCCCGGACACACTTCTGAGCAGAAACCGCCCGCACATAAGGCCGTGTTTCCTCTCCTAAAAAGGTGTTTTTAAACTGAACCATGCCTGCATTATTAAAAAGCAGGGTGGGATCTCCTTCAGGAATCAGTGCTGCACTGGGTACAATTTCGTGATTTCGCGCTGCAAAATACTGAACAAACAATGATCGCACTTCTGAAGCAGTCATCAGCTAATCACCTTTAAACTTAAAAAATGGAAGACGCCTCTCGGCACAGGGGGGGTATTTTCTCACATCACCGCGCAGCAAGCAAGAGATGAAACATCATGTGAATATCACCCCGATTTGAGGGTTTAATTTTTAAAATAGAGCAACACAGACCACCGGAAGATGATCAGAGAGACGCTTTCCCACTAGGCCCCTCGATACGAAGTCCTCTTTATTGACAGACCAGACCAGACCAGGTTAGACTTAGAATCTATATCCTTTTGTAGGGCAAGCCAATGCAGATCACCAATATATCTGAAGCAAAATCCAGCTTATCACGCTTGATAGAGCGGGTACAAAATACGGATGATGTCATTATCATTGAGAAAGCAGGGAAACCTGTTGCCGTTTTGTCTGCTTTTAAAGCCAGTCATGCAGACCGGATTCTGGGGGGGAGCTGGGAGGGCAGCGTACGTTTCGAAGAGGGGGCTGATTGTGCTTCAGCCGAGTGGATTGATGCCTTCTATGAGAGTGAGATCATGCCAAAAGAAACAAAATCGCCTTGAACTTGCTTTTAGACACACATGTCCTCATCTGGGCATTGGAAAACAACCCCACCCTTTCAGATCATGCCCGTAAGGCCATCATAGATGCCGAAAACCTGGTCTTCGTCAGTGCGGTATCTGTTTGGGAAATCAGTGTAAAGCAGGCCAGGGGAAAGCTGCATGTTCCTGATAACCTCATTGAAGAAATCAAGATTCACCGTTTTACCCCGCTTGAAATCAACCTTCAACATGCAAAACTTGCGGGACAACTCCCCTGCATTCATAAAGACCCCTTCGATAGAATGTTAGTGGCCCAGTCCATCATTGAGAAACTCAAGATTGTGACCCGAGATCAGGTCCTGAGCAAGTACGATGTAACCGTGCTTAAAGCCTAGGAGGCCATCAAACCACCCTACTCTGTGCGAAGTGCGACCAGGGGTTTCTCTCCCAAGGTGCGATAACTCACAAAAAAGCCCGTCAGCACCGTCAATAACACGGTTGACAATCCACCCAAAAATAAGATCTCCCACGCAAATTGCCAGGGAATTTTTAGAAAATGGTGGACAATCACCCAAGAACAGACGACTGAAAGACCACCACCCACCAGCGCCGCGAGTAAACCAAAAATGGCATATTCAACCGCCATCATCGCCATGAGATTTGGCCGGGTCGCGCCCAGGATTTTAAAGAGGACCAACTCGTGAACCCGTCGACCCCGTGTGGCTGCGATGGCCCCTGAAACGACCACCAAACCCACGGTCATGGCCAGCATTGCCATAAATTCGACGGTCCGTGCAACCTCCTGTAAAATACGTCCGATGGTCTCTATAATCTCTCGAATCGGAATAATGGTAATATTGGGAAAGGCGTCGATCACCGCATTTTGAATCGCATGATCATCGGCCTCATCAGCGGTAACAGTCGCCACAAAAGTCTCTGGGGCACCTGCTAAGGCTTCCGGAGGGAAAATAAAATAAAAATTGGTGGTCATACTGCCCCAATCCACATCACGAACACTGCTTATTTTTCCGGAAATCGGCACGCCCTGAATGTCAAAACTCACCTCCGATCCCAAATCTAAACCCAGGTTCCGCGCCGCTTCTGCCTCTACGGACAACATCTCAGTCCTTTCATCCGGTTCAACACCCCACCAAAGTCCCCGTGCCAGTACATTGTGTAGGGGCAGATCCTCTTGATAGGTCAGGACATATTCACGGGTAAAATACCACCGATCTCGCCGTCCTTCCAAAGACATCTCTGAAATCTTATTGCCCTCAATGGCATGAAGCCGTGATCGAATCAAGGGTGTGAGTGTCGTCGGCTGTTTTAAATCCCACTTTTCTAAAATCGCCATTAAATTTTGTTTTTGATCGGATTGGATGTCGATTAAAAACAGCCCTGGCGCAGCTTCCGGGATATTATTTTCAAGCTGTGCCATTAGATTTTTTTCAACTTGTTTCAAGGTCAAAAGCACCATCACCGCAATGCCCAAAGAAAGCAACACGGCCTGCACCTGCTGTCCCGGCCGATAAAGATTGGAAATCCCATAGCGCAAAGACAAATGACGCGGTGTTTTCATACGTTTAATACAAAACAGCATCATTCGACCACTCAAAAAAAGCAGCACCACTGCTCCTGCCAAACCTGCCGCAACAGAAGACCCCAATTTCCAGGAACCCGCCTGCCAAACAATAAGCCCGAAACAAGCCAGGACAAGCACTGCAATCAAGAACAATCGTCCTGCCAAACGGCCCTTTTTGGACCGTTCTTGAACGCCTTCAATAGCATGACGAAAAACACGTGCCGGGGAAACCTCTCCGACCACCCGCAAAGGCCATATCGAAAAAAGAAGCGCCGTTAAAAGTCCCATGCTCAGGCCCTGAAAAATCGGGATCCAAAAAAGCTGAAAATGAAATCCAGGGGGAAGAAAATCACTCAGTAAATGTCCCAGTACCTGGTAAATTCCCACACCCAAGGCCACGCCTAACACCCCCCCCACACCGCCCAACAAGAGCGTCAAACCCAGATAAATTTTTAAGATACTTGCAGAAGACGCCCCCAGCGACTTGAGGATGGCAATGCTTTGAATTCTTTCAGTGAGAAAGGCATGCACATTTCCCCCGACACCCATGCCGCCAATCAATAAAGTAATGAGACCAACAACCCCCAAATACGTCGTAAAATTATCCAAAAATCGACGCAAACGGGGTCGCACTTCGCGATAGGTTTTGACCTGAACCGATTCATCCTTCCATATTTCAATCAAATGTGATTTAAGTTTTTCAAGCGGCCAGAGTTCCGTTGTTTTTAAAAGCAGACGTCTTCGGATCCGGCTCCCGACCTTGACCAAGGCTGTCTGCGTCAGCACATCCTGAGAAATGAGCACACGCGGGCCAAGACTAAAGGGACCCGCCACTTTATCCGGCTCCCGTTTTACAAGACCCGCCACGGTAAAATCCAAATCCCCAAGACCCAGCTTATCCCCAACCTCAAGCTTTAAACGCAATAAAAGCCCTTCTTCGACAAAAACCACATTTTTATTTTTAAAGGGCGATTCAATGGGAGGGTCGATAACAAGATTTCCATAAAAGGGATAGCCTGTCTCTACGGCCTTTAATTCCACCAGTTGGGTCTGCGTGGTTTCGGGGTTTGAAGCCATGGCCACCATTTCTGCCACGCGAACCACTTCAATTTCCGCTTCTGCCAAGTCGGATAAAGCAGCCTCTCCCGCATCTGATAAAGGACGGGTCAGACGCACTTCCAGATCAGCAGCCAAAAGGTTTTTTGCCTCGTGCGCTGTCATCGCCTCAAAATTTGCGGCAATATTTCCAACGCCCACAATCGCACCGACACCAATTGTGATGGATAGGAGAAAAAAGACAAAATGGCGAAAGGCACCGCGTATCTCGCGCCAAACCATCTTTAAAATAAACGAGCTGTTTTTAGTGTGGGTCTCTTTCTGAGACAATTTTCCCGTCCCCTAAGGTAATGATGCGGTCAGCACGTGCAGCAAGGTTCATGTCATGTGTGACCAACACCAGGGTATTGCCTTGATTTTGATGAAGTTCTAAAAGCAGGTCAATGATGCGTTTTCCATTTTTAGAATCCAGGTTCCCCGTGGGCTCATCGGCCAACAGGAGCGCAGGTGAACCTGCATAAGCCCGGGCCACTGCGACACGCTGTTGTTCTCCACCAGAGAGTTGCACCGGATAGTGATCACAACGGTTTTCAAGTCCGACCGCAGTCATTAAAAGACGTGCTTCTGCTCCGGCATCACGCACACCTTGTAACTCCAAAGGAATTTGCACATTTTCAAGTGCACTCATGGTGGGTATCAAATGGAAGGATTGAAAAACCATGCCAATTTTTTCCCGACGTAAGGTGGCGAGTTCATCTTCGTTTAAATCCGAGAGCGCAGTACCGTCAATCACAATGGCCCCACTGCTGGGTTGATCCAATCCGGCAATTAGACCCAAAAGCGTTGATTTTCCGCTGCCTGAAGGCCCGACAATGGCGACAAACTCTTTTGGCGGCACGCTGAGATTGATGTCATCTAAAATCGCCACCGAACGACCAGCGCTTGAAAGGGACATGCTTAGATTTGAGATTTCAATCATAGGAGATCTGACTTGAGCCTAAACCAGAGCGAAAAATACCTTAGAACCGTTTAAATTGTTTGCTTAAAGAAAGCCCCTGGCTCTGATAGGAGGAACCAATGTCCACGCCGTAGGTTTTTTTCGGGCGGCCCAGGAGTTTTTCATAAATCAATCGCCCCACAAACTGACCATCTTCGAGTAAAAAAGGGACTTCGTGAGAGCGGACTTCAAGCACCGCATGTGTACCTTTAATGTCATTATTCCCATAACCAAAACCCGGATCAAAAAAACCGGCATAGTGGATACGAAACTCTCCCACCGAAGGATCGTAAGCCACCATTTCAGCCGCGTGATCGGGTGGGATACGCACTTTTTCTTTTGAAAGCAAGATATAAAAATCATCGGGATTCAACAACAGTCCTTCGGACTTGGGTGCGTAAATGGTCTCCCAAAAGTCCTTGGGATCGTAATAATTGATTTTTTCCAGATCAATGAGCGGCGCGTGTTGTTTGGCACGATACCCAATGACCTTGTCCCCTGAGATCCCCTGAAGATCAATTGAAATCCGTAAACCCTCGGAAATGGTGGCATCAACGGGTTCATCATTGGGCATATACACCAGGGTTTCGGCACGATCCAGTTTGTCTAATTTTTGATCAGAATGTGGTGGGTCAAAGCCTCGAATAAAACGCAATTGGTTTAGCTTTGTGCCTTCCCGGACCAAGACGCTAAAAGTCCGAGGAACGACTTCGACATAAAGATTGCCCTTATAACCCGCCTGAACCCGCTCAAACTCCGTGCCGTAATCACTAATCAAACGGGTAAAAATATCCAAACGACCTGTTGTGCTTTTGGGGTTGGCACGGGCTGAGATTTCCGGCGGCAGGCGAAGAGACTCTATCAAAGGGATAATATAGACACAGCCTTTTTCCAATACCGCCGAGCTTGAGAGATCAATCTCATGCATTTTTAAGGTTTCAATTTTGCGCATCACCGTCGCATGACGGCCCGGTAAAAAACTCGCACGCACACGATAGGCCCTGGCCCCCAGTCTTAAATCAATGCTTGCTGGCTGTACCTGATCTTCCAAAATACGCTGGGGCGTGTTTAAATAGCCGCTATTGATGAGTTCCTTGATTTTTTCGGCGGGCAGTACACCCTTGTTGTGAAAAGCAAAAAGATCGCGTTTTAATTCAGGAAAAAGGCTCGCCATATCGCTCGACATAATTTCATCTCCAAGTACCGGGTTCAGGGCTGGGATTCTAACGGAAAAAAGCCTTCCTTGGCAAGCAAAGTCCCTGTCTTAATTTGAAGTCAGTGCTCTGATTGCGTACACTCTTAAATAGAAACCTATGATTCCCAAAATAATCCATTCCAACAAAAAAATTGGCTTTAAGACGACACTGAGTCTCTGCCTGCTCTTCCTATTCTTCTGCGCAGCATCCGCATATGCCGACAAGAATCCCGTCATCGTCGCTTTTGGAGACAGCCTGACCGCAGGCTTGGGGGTTTCTGCCGATCAAGCCTATCCCGCACAACTGGCTAAAAAACTCACGGCAAACGGTTATCCCGCCAAAGTCGTCAATGCCGGGGTCAGTGGTGAAACCACCGCAGGAGGACTACGTCGGGTCAGCTGGATCCTAAAAAACCAACCCGACATCGTTATTTTGTGTTTGGGGGCCAATGACGGACTTCGCGGTTTGAGTTTGCTTGAAATGGAAAAAAATCTTTCCAAAATTATTACAGCACTCCAAAAACGAAAGATAAAAGTCGTACTGGCAGGGATGAAAATTCCACCCAACTACGGCATCCGCTACACCCGTGCTTTTGAAAACATCTATCCCAAATTAGCAAAAAGCTTTGAGCTAAGGCTTATTCCCTTTTTACTTGAAGGCGTTGCCACGCGCCCCACTTTAAATCAAGCCGATGGCATCCACCCCAATGCTGAAGGATACAAAATCATTGTAGATCACATGTGGCCAATCATTCAGAAAGTGCTTACGACAGAATAGGGAAGACTCCCAAACAACTGTTTATGCAATCTCTGTACAGTGGGTTCTGCCTAAGGTTTCGATTAAGGGATTCACTTCATCGGGTTTCAAGGTTTCAATCTCCCCCCTCTCTGGCCACACTTTGAGCACATAACAGGAAGGGCCTTCGGGTGGGCCTTCCTTTGCCATGGCACCGATGATCCATGTCGGCACGTTTTCGCTCATATATTTCTGACGGAGCTTCCCTGCGTAGTTTTCAAATGATGCTGTGGTTTTTGCCTCCGGGGCAAAGACCAAGAGGGAGGATGGCATGGCACAATGTTCACAAACATCTATTTTAAGCTGAACCGTTTCCATTTTCTCTGAGGATACGGAAGGAATCGTGACAAATTGCGACCCCTCTCCCATCTCTTCACTCACCTTTTCACGCAGCAAAGACATGATTTTTTGGCCGATGGGTTCAAGAAGCTTTTTTCGTTTTGCAATCATCGGATCATTTTGATCCCCAAAAACCTCCACAGATAAATGGGTTTTCCCATCCCCCATGCCTTGCAGAAGAATACGCCCCAATTGGCCTAAATTTTTGTCTGAGACGGCATAAGCATATCCGCCATCCGCAAGGTCACTTCGCTGTAATGTAATACCTTCGGGTAATTTGAATTCTGACGCACTCATTTATTTTCCCAATCAATGGCTGTAAGTCTTGGATTCCAGTTGTTTGTACTCCTCTATTCTAAAGAAAGCCTTTCTTTCTCTTCAAGTCCTGATCAGCTTAGATTTTTTGGACCCACTGAAAAAAGAATCATTTAGGATGTCGTATTGATCTTCGTCGTATTAACAGCTATCTTGTTCCGATTTCTAAAACAGCATTTTGAAAAAAAGGAAGTTATGAACTCGAAAATGGTCTTCGACATGGTCTTTCACCTAATTGGAGGATTGGGGATCTTCTTATTCGGCATGAAAAGCATGTCAGATGGTTTGCAAGCCATCGCAGGGGGCACACTCCGGCGACTGATTTCGATGGTCACGAATAACCGCATCATGGCCGTGATTGCCGGAATCGGCGTCACCTGTTTGGTCCAGTCAAGTTCCATTACCACCGTCATGGCGGTCGGGTTTGTGAATTCTGGTTTTATGATGCTCAATCAAGCCATGGGTGTCATCCTTGGGGCCAATATCGGCACAACAATTACGGGCTGGATTCTGGTACTAAAAGTTGGGAAATATGGTCTGCCCATACTGGGAATTGGCGTATTTTTCTATCTTTTCAGTAAAAACGAAAAAATCAAATACATTGCCCTAACGGTACTGGGCATTGGCATGATTTTTTTCGGTTTGGAGTTGATGAAAAATGGTTTTAAACCCCTGCGTGGCATGGAGGAATTTAAAAACTGGTTCTTAGCTTTCAATGCGGATACGTATTTGGGGGTATTAAAAACGGCTGCCATCGGTTGTTTGTTGACCGTGATCGTACAATCCTCCTCTGCAACCCTTGGCATTACGATTGGTCTCGCACAGACAGGACTGATTGGCTTTGAAACTGCCGCAGCCCTCGTCTTAGGCGAGAATATCGGCACAACCATCACCGCGTATTTGTCCTCAATTGGTGCCAGTACGAATGCAAAACGTGCGGCTTATTTCCATGTGCTTTTTAATGTGATGGGTGTATTCATCATTACCGCTTTATTCAGCGTTTACCTTCCCATGGTGCGTTGGATCCTGGCCACCTTCTCAGGGGTCTCCGATATTTCCTTGATGGTCATGGAAGATGGCATTGAAACCTATCCCCATATTACAACTGGCATTGCAACCGTTCATACGGTTTTTAACCTCGCAAATACGCTTATCTTTTTTCCGTTTCTGCCTAAAATTGCGACCTTTTTGAATCGTGTCGTAAAAGAAAAAATTCCACAGAAAAAACGCTTACTCACAAATCTGGATTTTCAGATGTACGAATCATCCTTCGCCGCAGTGGAGCAAAGTCGATTCGAAATTGAAAAACTTTCTCTGCAAACGCAATCAATGTTTGAAACACTGGAAATATTTTTAGAGGGTGGCAAAAATCGACGAAAAGCGGCTGACGAAATTTTTGAACAAGAAAATATTATTGATGAGGTCCAAAAGGAAATCACAGAATTTCTGACCCATGCCAAAGGACACAATCTAGGGCATGACTTAAACATGGAATGCACACGTTATCTCTTGCTTGCGGATGAGTTTGAATCCATTAGTGATTACATTATGGCAATCGTCAAACTCTATCTGAGACTTGAAGAACACGAATTAGAATTTACAACAGACCAAAAAAAAGCCCTGGAAAAAATTCATCAGAGAGTTAAAGCCTTCTATGCACATTCAAGTGAAGTGAATCAGATCAAGGACTTAAAAGACTTCTACCAGAAGACGATGATCATTCGCGATGGCATTATAGATGAAATAAAAACCTTCCGCCGGGAACATTGGGAATTCCTCAGTAAAAAACCCGGAGACCCGCTTCGTGGAACCACTTTCACTGACCTCCTGGTCTCCTATCGCAAAATAAACAGCCACATCGGACATATGGTCGAAACCTACATCGACGAATAAAAACATGAGGCTAAACCAAGATTGCACTGACAACGCAAATCTTTTTGCCTTTCACAACATCACCCTTTACCTTCAAGGAGGGTCTGGGTCACAACTTTTGCACGATCTGCCAATGACAGTCGAATTTGCGTATCCAATACATCAAAGGGTTTTTTCTCAATACGATCAATTAAAGCCACGTAGACATTTCGCATCAACGATACCGCGACACGAGAATCTGCTTCAACCATCGGGATGAGATAGGCCGCTTCGTCAAAATAGCCTCGAACTCTTTGGCATTGAAAAGCCATCATCTTTAAAAAAGCCTCATTTTTCACTTTTGCAATTAGCTCGGCCTCTGAATAGCCTGCGGCCTTTATTTCATTTAGGGGCAAGTAAATCCGGCCACGATCAAGATCTTCTCCGACATCACGAACAATATTTGTGAGCTGCAAGGCCGTCGAGAGGGATCGCCCAAGATGAATGCCTTTTACATCAGAATAACCAAAAATGGGGAGCGAAAGATCACGAATGGTCGTCGCGACCAAATCGGCATAAACCATGAGATCATTAAAGGTGCGATAACGACTGACCTCAAGATCCATACGGCAACCTGCAATCAATCCTAAAAAACCCTCTTTTGGGATAGGGAAATGTTGCGCGGCATCGGCCAAGGCAACCGTGATAGGATGTTGCGGTTCTTGACGATAACATGCTTCAAGCTCTGCTTCCCAAGCTTGAAGCAGGGGTTCAAGCGCCTGATCCTGATATTCATCCACAATATCATCGGCATAACGACAGAAGGCATAAACGGCATAAATCGCACGACGTTTAGCAGGGGGTAAAAAACGAAAACCCACTGAAAAATGGGGCCCACTTTTTTCCGTCAACTTTTTGCAGTAATCGTAAGCTTTATCAAGGGATATCGTCATTTTTTAATGACCTTGTTATCTGAGTCCGTATGGGCCTTAACTTCCCCTAAAGAAATTTCAGAAGAAGACACGGGTTTTTCCCGACACCAATGCTCAGCAATCCGATGAAAACAAGTGGATTCTTTTTTCCAAGATTTTTTAATCCACGGTAAAAGCAGTCGTTTCCAGAATGTTTGGCTGTGCCATTTCTCAAGGTAGTGCTGTAGATCAGAGCGCCCCGCACGTTTGACAAAAGAGGCAAGACCTAAGTTTCCGCCCTGCTCGTAAAGAAAACGGTTCACTAAACTGACGTCCTGCTTTTCACCAATTTCTTCTTTCCAAAGCACGTCGTAAGGGACACCCTTAAGAATGCTTTGTGCAGCGGCATACCCTGTTTTCATCGCATATCGAATGCCCAAACCAAAGAGGTAGTCTTGAAAGCCACCCGCTTCACCCACAACACTTTTGCCTTGAATCGTCGCAGAGCCTTTCAGGCAGAAATTCATATAAGAAAAGGCAATTTGTGGCGTCTCAACTGAAAAAGGAGCAATTTTTTGAAAACGTGCAAGCGCGAGATCGAAATAGATTTTGATCCCATCAAAATCACGTGTAATCGCACAACCAAAGGTCGCGCGGCCATTTAAAACAAAAAGATAACTGTATCCTCCGGGCGAAACATTCATATCAAATAGAACCGAAATGGTATCAGACAGATCGGTTTTAAAGGTCATTTCCTTTGCCAATCCATCTGCAACAGCAGGGCCAGTCGCAATAATATCTACGGCTTCTTTTTTCACCCGCTTGTCGTAGTGAATGTTTACCCCCAAATCAAGGGCTTGTGTTAGGAGACCCGAATCCAGAGTATCTTCTCCCGGCCCCCGTCTTATAAAGTAAGAAAAGGGACGTTTGCTGTAAACCTCTTGTGCTTTCAGGCGATGATCATAAAAAACAGCCCGATGACCCGGCTGAAAAAAGAAATTTTTTTTAAGACCCATTCGCTCAAGCATGTCGGAAGCATCTTCGGTAAAACTTGCATTTTCGATGACTTGAAAATCGCCAATAAAACGTTCGCCCACGGCTTGTCTCGCTTCAAAGACCTCGACAGAAAGACCTGCCTTTGCCAGACAAATCGCAGCAGTTAAACCCGAAGGTCCGGCACCCGCAATTTTGATCGGAGAATTTTTATGCAATTAAAAAAGCCTGAGAGGGGTTCATCGACATTTGAGGAAAATCCTATGCAATTTTGGCCCGGAGTTTATCCTATCGGAAGAGAAGCTGTCAAACCATAAATGTCTGAAAAAATAACCAGAAAGGATAGTCTATTCCTTTATAAAAGAAGCCTTTGCTTTGTTGTAAAATATCTATTTGTTGGTTATACTTGAAACAGTATTGTCGTGAGACATGGATAGCTATTATTTTACACGAAGGGAGCGGTTATGTTTGTGCGGAACCAGGGGTTTATTTCCAAAATGCTTGTCGTCGCCATGGTTTTATTACCCATTATGGGGACAGAATCAAAAGCGGAGAGTGATACTGAAAAAGGCTATGAACTCGCCGAATTATTTCAAAATACATTTATTGACCTTGCCGAAAGGGTAAAACCTGCGGTGGTCAATATCTCACCTGTCACTTCCGCACCACCAGGCCCCAAACCCAAAAAACCGCGTAGTGGCCCACGTGAAACACCTCCCGGTTCCGGCTCCGGTGTCATCATCGACAAAACGGGATATATCGTCACCAACAACCATGTGGTCGGAGATGCCGCTTTTGTGGAAGTTCGGCTTTCAGATAAAACAAAGTTTAAAGCCAAGGTTATTGGAAAAGACCCTGATACTGATTTGGCCCTCTTAAAAATCGAGGCAGATCATGATCTACCCTTTGCGGTATTTGGTGATTCATCAAAAGTCAGGGTTGGACAATGGGCGATTGCAGTGGGAAATCCCTTTGGTTTAGATCGCACCGTCACCGTGGGTGTCATTAGTGCTTTAGGGAGAGAAAATGTAAACCTTTCTCGTTATGAAGATTTTATCCAGACAGACGCCTCCATTAACCCGGGCAACTCAGGTGGCCCGCTTTTTAATATCCGAGGAGAGGTCGTGGGCATCAATACGGCCATCATCAATTTTGCACAGGGCATCGGATTTGCGATTCCCTCAAATATGGCAAAATCCGTCGTCGCTCAACTCCGAGATAAGGGCCGGGTCAGCCGAGGCTGGTTGGGTGTTGGCATTCAACCTCTGACCACAGAGTTGGCTCAAAAATTTGGCGTAAAAGAAGGTGAAGGCGTTTTGATCAATGAAGTCTTCGAGGGTGATCCTGCTTCAGTCGGGGGTATTCAAGCGGGCGATATTATTCTTTCCGTTAACGACAAAGCCGTTGACACCCCAAATACCCTTGCCCGCGTCATTGCAGGCTATACCCCTGGAGACAAAATCAATATTGGAGTCTTGCGTGATGGAGAAAATGTGACCTTGGTGATCGCCTTGGTCGAACGCAAAGATGAAACCGTCGCCTCCGCACCACCTCGGGGCATGAAAAAATATCTAGGCCTCAGCGTGGAAGACATCACAGATGAGCTTGTCCTCAAATACAAGCTTAAAGAAAGTGATGAGGGTGCACTCATTAAAGCGGTGGAAGAGGGAAGCGTCGCCGAAAAAGAAGGTTTACAAATTGGCGATCTCATTAAGGAAGTCAATCGTCAGAAAATTAAAAACAGGGCGGACTTCAATAGCATTATGAAGCTAACCAAACCCACAGAAACCATTTTGATGCGTATCACACGAGGAGGACGGGCTTTCTTCATCGTACTGAAACCCAGGGCGGAAGAATAATTCATCCCCTCTGAGCGTATCATTAGCTAAAAAAAGGCCCTTTCATTTTTTGAAAGGGCCTTTTTTGTGTCCATTTTGAAGCGATTTAAAAATTTATTCTATCTAGGGCTTGCTGAAAGAGTCATAAGTTAATGATTTTAAAAAGGTTTATTCTGTAG
>CAYVHO010000029.1:0-19998 GCA_964451325.1 uncultured Nitrospira sp.
AGTGAATCAATCTGTGATGCCGTAAGGCGTTGAGCACAGGTCAACAACGTTATCAACAAAAAGAACGTCAATAGTGAATCAATCTGTGATGCCGTAAGGCGTTGAGCACAGGTCAACAACGTTATCAACAAAAAGAACGTCAATAGTGAATCAATCTGTGATGCCGTAAGGCGTTGAGCACAGATTAGACTAGAAGTAGAACGTGGCGTTATCCTCGTGAATCAATCTGTGATGCCGTAAGGCGTTGAGCACCGCAACTTTTGTTGTTCCTTGGCCCAGTCCATCCAAGTGAATCAATCTGTGATGCCGTAAGGCGTTGAGCACTCCAGCGCTTCCAAGTACAGGGGCAAAATACAGTAGTGAATCAATCTGTGATGCCGTAAGGCGTTGAGCACTGGCTCTCAGGTTTATTTGTGCGAGCAAGTCGGCCAGAGTGAATCAATCTGTGATGCCGTAAGGCGTTGAGCACGCTGAGGATTTAAAGTCAGGGGATTTTTTAGACGGGTGAATCAATCTATGATGCCGTAAGGCGTTGAGCACGCATCCATTTCAGTAATGCCTTGCGTCACAATATCTGCAGTGAATCAATCTATGATGCCGTGAGGCGTTAATCACAACATTTATCCGCATCTCACCCTTCATATTTTTTGATCATTTGAGACGAATATCGAACATTTTTGACAAAAATGATCGGGAAAATGGGGCAGAATGGACTTTTTGCAGTAGATTCATCCTAAGCCCGACAGGCTCCTAGACTGATGGCGGTTTTGCGACGCTTTTTCTGAAAAAATCGGCGATCTCTTCCTTCCCCGTCTTCCCCTGAGCCACATCGCGCACAAGCATTACCAATGCCTTGTGCGTTACCCGAACCACAAGGCCGTTGATTTCGAGGAAAACGAGGGCCGACACAACACCAGCCCGCTTATTCCCGTCGATAAAAGCATGGTTCTGAACGATGTGAAAGAGATAGGCCGCCGCCATCACAACAAGATCGTGATGCAGATATTGATCGCCAAACATGGCCTGCGGCATCGCAACAGCCGATTGAAGCAGAGCCATGTCCCGGATACCGTGACTGCCGCCGTATCGTTCGATTTGGTCGGTGTGAATTGCGGTCACGTCGTCCAGCGTGAGGAAATTCGGATGCATCGCCTACCCTGCAAGTTCCTTCAAGGCAGGGGCATAGCGTTGGTTCACTTTTTCCAGCGCTTCTTTAAATACCTCCTGCCGTTTTTCAAACCCAGCAGGAGAAATGACCAGAGACTGACCGTCCGTGGTGATCTTAAGTGGGGTGTCGGCCTTGATATTCAAAAGATCAAGCACCGGCTTGTCGATAATCAAGGCCAGGCTGTTGCCGTGTTTTGTCAGATGTTTGACCATTGTATCCTCCAAAGCAAGTTTAAATGTATCTACAGTGTATGATTTTTTGTTTTAAGCGTCAAGGAGGTTTGTGTGGGATGAACGCCTTCTGCGCCGAGACTCAAGGGTGAAAACGGGGCTAAAAAAAATGTAAGTACTCCACCAGATAAAGTCGGTGGCCTTGGATTACGGCTAAAAGCCGGGTTGCTCGACCTTACGTCCGATTGTTCCCTCTCCCAAAACTGGGAGAGGGTGAGGGTTCAAAAATCAACCGCGGTGCTATTCACCTCTCATCTTGGCTTTCAATACAAGACAACAATAAAAGAGGATCTGGCGGACGACACAGATGGAAGCGACATCTTCAAACAAGCAGAAAGCAGGCCTAAAAAAATTGGGAACTAAAGGAAAAAATTCTTGAATCCGTTTCCAATCAAACCCGATTGTGATCTTTTCGTATTTCCTGGTATTATTCGCCCCACCTGCACATTAACTTGATGACCCGGATCTTCTCGGGACGTTGTTTAAAAGAAAGTTCTATATGGATCAAGGAAACACTGTAGACATGCGGTCAATGTGAACGACATCTTATACCATCAGGTGGATGAAGAACTGAGGAAGAAATATAACGATGACCTGGCGAAGGAAAAGAACAAGTATCAAACACAGCTAGGCACCTTAAATAATGAACGAGCTGCATTCGAGAAAGAAAAGATCATCGCCCAGCTGGGTACTCAGCTCAAAGAGGCACAACGCAAAGCCGAGCAGGGTTCCACTCAGTTACAGGGAGAAGTTCAGGGGGCTTTGCCTCGTTTTGAGGGAGTCCGTCATCCGCATCAACACCGCCATCGCCATCCAGGACAACAAGGGCGATAAGATGGTCTTCCTCCTTGACGCAAGCCGGATAAGACCTTGAAAGAGATTCTGAGCAGAATTATGTAATGAAGGCAATTCTAGTCATTTATAGCCATGTATAGCTAATTCATGCTATACATGGCTATAATATAGTATAAATTGCTAGAATTACGTGGTGTTACGCTGATGGATCCGATTAAAAACCCGTTTTCTCCAGGTGCCGGGGCCCCGCCGCCCGAACTTGTAGGGAGAGATGAAGTTCTCGAACAAACCCGTATCTTGCTGGGTCGGGTCAAACAGAAGCGGCCGGAGAAAAGCATCCTGCTGACAGGGCTTCGTGGTGTCGGCAAAACCGTCCTTCTGAATGAAATGGAGCGGATTGCTCTGGCAGATGGTTACCGCACAATCCTGATTGAAGTCCATGAAAATAAATCCCTGGGTGTTCTGTTAGCACCTCACTTGCGCAGATTGTTGTATGAGCTGGATCGCTTGGCGGGTATCGGGGACAGAGTGCGCCGAGGCCTGGGCGTGCTAAAAAGCTTCGTCGGGGCCATCAAGGTAAAGACAGACGATGTTGAATTCGGATTGGATATCGATCCAGAGAAGGGAGCTGCCGATAGTGGCGATATCGAGATTGATTTGCCCAGCCTTTTTACAGCCGTGGCGGAGGCGGCTGCGGAGCGCGGAAGTCGCGTTGCCATTCTCATTGATGAGATTCAGTATTTAACAAAAAAAGAACTCAGTGCCCTTATCATGGCCATGCATAGAATGCAGCAACGCCAACTTCCCCTGGTCCTGCTGGGTGCAGGTCTTCCCATCCTTCCGGGTCTGGCAGGAGACTCCAAATCCTATGCCGAACGGCTCTTCAGCTTTCCAGACATCGGGGCGCTTTCTGAACCCGATGCGATCAAAGCCGTGCAAGACCCCGTGAAGAAATATGAGGTTGCCTTTGAAAATGCGGCTCTACAGGAAATATTTCGCCTCACTCAGGGCTACCCATACTTTCTACAGGAATGGGGCTATCAGGCCTGGAACCGCGCTGAATCCTCACCGATTGGTCTCACGATTATTCAGTATGCCTCCGAGACGGTCATCCACCGTCTTGATAAAAACTTTTTTCGGGTACGTTTTGATCGACTCACTCCCAGAGAAAAGCGATTCCTGCGTGTCATGGCGTATCTGGGGCCAGGCCCCGAACGCACCAGCGATATCGCAGATATCATGAAAGTAAAAATAAACGGTTTGGGGCCGACTCGAGCAAATCTCATTAAAAAAGGCATGATCTACAGTCCCTCTCACGGAGACATGGCCTTTACGGTTCCATTATTTGATGAATTCATGCGACGTGCTATGCCGGAGTTTGATGTGAATGGATAAGGCTGATACAGAAAAGTTCGTCGAAAAGTTAGTGAGGGTTGAAGCATGGGGTTTGGGAGATGGATGCGGAAGTATTGCACAGGAGCGGATCATTCAGACCACCACCGAACTGAAAAAGGCCCTCATGCAAAACTACGGCTGGCCATGCGAAAGCAGAATGAACTCAAAGACCTTTTCCGCACCATGCTTCATGAACTGATGACCGCGTCAATTCGTGTACACGAATTCGAATTAGAAATTGAGAATTAGGAATTACGAATAAAAATAGCCAAACAAAAAAATCCATCAGAACAATGGGAACAGCAGGAGGACGATATGAGCACGTTTAATGCAGAAGAAAAATTGCCTTTGCTGGCAGGTCTTTCAGTTGCGCGTACTGGAGAAGACACCTTACCGGGGCATTATGACTCAGAGCAAGGCGTTTGGGTCGTGGATGGCTGCAATGGCTTAAAACCAATCATCGAAATGGCTGCAAATATCGCCGAATTGATTACAAAGACACAAGCCCAGAATGAACGCGATGATTCATGATATTGATAGTAACTAACGAACGGGATCTGACGTCCGACTATGTCGTACTTGAATTACGCCGCAGAGGCGTGCCGTTTTATCGTTTGAATTCCGAGCAACTCTCCACAACAAAGGTGGTTTTTGATCCCAAGAGAGGAGAGAACTCTTGGAGCGTAGATGTCGGCGATAAAAGAATAGATTTTTCGTCAATCCGGTCAGCGTATTTCCGGCGTCCGGGAACCCCGGCAATTGATTCACATGTGGGCAATGGGGCAACCAGACGTTATTGTGAAGTCGAATGGCGAGCCGCGTTAACATCCGCACTCAACTCGCTTGGGAAGCGTTGGTTAAATTCACCTTTGATGATTTTGGCCGCAGAAAATAAACCCCGCCAACTTTCGATGGCACACGCAATCGGATTTTTAGTTCCAGATACGCTCATTACTAATGACTTCAATCAAGTGCAAAATTTTTTGTCAACAGGGTCAATCGTTGCAAAACCACTCCGCGAAGCATTGTTTGAAGCTGATGGGGAGGAACGAGTTATTTTTACCAGCCACATTGAAAACCTCACTGAAAGAGATAAGCCCAGTGTCATGGCAGCCCCTGTTATATATCAAATGGAGATTTTGAAGCACGCCGACATCCGAGCTACTGTGGTTGGGGAACATGTGTATGCAGTTGAAATCTCCTCTCAGGATCACGATGAAACAAAAACAGATTGGAGACGAGGTTCCAGACCAGATTTGCCACACAACCCTCACGAATTACCTGATGACATCAGCAATAAATGCGTACAGCTTGTCCGCGACTTGGGGCTTCGTTTCGGCGCGATAGACCTTGTCCTAGATCAAGAGGGTGATTATTGGTTTTTGGAAGTGAACCCAAACGGCCAATGGGCATGGATTGAAAACCGTACCGGTTTGCCTCTTACCCATGCAATTGTGAATGAGTTGGAGAGAATCGCAGCATGTTCATCAAAATAAGAGACTTTTTTTGGCCAGTGCTTGCAGCCCGACCTGAATCCGAGCGCGAAGGAATTAATCGTCAGGAAGCTGATGAGCTTGTTCAAATTAAAAATACAGACTGGTCTTCTGAAGTCGATGTTGCGTTGCAAGAAGCGCATAGAATCTCCGCAGAGGAAGAGGATAGGCTCAAAACGGTAGCGTCGAAAGCGACAAACCTTTTACTGTTTGTCGCTTTGCTTGTCCCTTTGCTTACATACTTGAAAGCAGTTGTTTTGAATGCAGATGTAAAATCAGTACCGCCATGGATCACTCTTATGGTCCTTGCTTTGGCAGTTGCTTATCTCGTGAAAGCGAGTTTATGGGCATTCAAAATTCTGGGAGTCGGGAACTATCACCGAGTATATTCAAGTGACTTGGTCAAGGTATGGGGAAATAAAAGCGATTTAAAAAGAGGACTGGTTGTCGAAATATTGTCTGCAACCCGCCGCAATCAGGAGGCGGTAAATTCAAAGGCAACTGCACTCAAAATGACACATGCCTTTCTTCTGCGTGCGATACTGGCCCTCTCAAGCCTTAGTGTTGGTTCGCGTACTTTTTGAAATTTGGAATGTCCTAGAACATCGAGTTTTTAAGGTTATACATGCTTGGACTGTTTGATTATGCCCAAGGCAGAGAACACAAAACCACATTGTTAAAATTAGAAATTAGGAATGAAGGGAGAAAATCCAGTTCAGGAAAAGTCGTATCCCCTTGCATTGCGAATTGTAAAGCTGTATCGCTACCGATAAACTTTCCGGCACCATTATCAAAACCCTAATACAGATAAGCATATATCTGCTAATATTCTTTCATGAGAACCACACTCAACATTGACGATCAGCTCTATCGTGAGGTCAAGGTCAGGGCGGCGCTTGAAGGTTCTACCGTGACCCAATTGCTCGAAACAGCTTTAAGAGGACTTATGGAGGGGCTGCCTGAAAAAGCAGGGTTGAAGAAGACAAAAGTGAGCCATTTCCCCACCGTGAAAACGCGCAAGCGAAAAGGTCTTCAAAAGAGCCCCGTCAGTATTGATGACTTGGGCAATCTCTTGAAAGAAGCCGAATTGGAGTCCGATCTGGAGCGCCATGAAGCGAGTTTTAGACCCTAATGTCTGGCTGGCACTGGTCTTGACTGAGCATCCCGGGCATCCGACTGCTCAAGACTGGTTCATCCGCCTTAAGCAGTCACCTAAGTCACTCCTCTTCTCTCGATTCACCGAACAAAGTGTGCTACGTCTGCTGACTTCGGAAAAAATCCTGCACAGCTTAAATCTAGAAGCATTCACCAACGGGGAGGCGATCAAAGCCCTCAGCAAGATGCAGAAAAACCCGATGGTGGACACAGGCGTGGAACCCCCATCTACAAAAAAACTCTGGCTTAAGCTTTCCACTCGACCGACGGCATCTCCAAAGTTCTGGATGGATGCGTACCTTGCTGCCTTTGCGATCAGCGGTCATCACCAAATAGTGACATTCGACAAGGGGTTCCGCCAATTTGATGCAGAGGGCTTGAACTTGAAACTCCTCACCCAACCCTAATCCCATGCCCAAACCCTGCGAAACCGGGGAAAGTTTTTTGATCATGAGAACAAGCCTGAGCTTGACCTCGTCCTGATTGATTACAAGACACATCCCGATATAGAGGATATGTTTTTGAACGATCCGAATATACTTGAAAAAATTTCTTGGAGCACAACAAGTGCCTACAGTCACGCGCAATAAACGATACCGCTTCTTTTTAATCATTACCGCTGGAATTTTTGCCGGACTGCTTCATGCGCTGGCGCCCAGCTACGGCGCAACAAATCGTGTCCACCTTTCGACTACCTTTCAAAATGACAACTGGTTTCCACTTTCAAAAACCGAAATGAAAGCCGCAGCGGTGGACGCGGCGCTTTCCGAACTGACGCAGGATGGGGCTTTTGTTTTTGTGGATGAAAAAGACCCGGAGACGGGGAAGTTAGTCTTGGAAGTTTCCTTGCTCGAGGCAGCCGAGGTCGTCAAAATCAGCATCACTCTGAATCTGCCCGGTGTTTCGCATGTCGCAAGTGCTGCGAGTTCCTTACGGGGCATGGATCGTCAGGGCATCTACCGCGCATTTGAACATGTGGGCACGACGGCAGCCCAGCGCTTACGCTTAAACTTAGACGAATCAGATGAAACAGGTTTTGACAAAACAGAAAACCTTGCGGCAAAAACACTCTATGAAAATGCCCAGCGTTTTAAAGCAGCGGCTGATTTTTATCACGCCACGCAGTTGTTTGCCGCCCTTGTACGCAATCACCCAAATGAAGACAAGTGGCGGATATTGGCAATAGACGAGTTACGTTATGCTTTGCCCTTATTTGAAGCAAAATATCGGATGACTGAGTTCGGTCGTTTTTCATCTGACCCAATGCAGGCCTTTGACAAAATTGATCGCGCCAACCAGCTCTTTCGGCAAATCCTTGCGGAAAATACAGACCACATCACACGCATACAAGAAGCGCAGCGCCACCTCGACGAATTGAGCATCTCACAGCGCGCCCTTCAAAACAGCATCGAAGCCCAATCCCTGGCCTATGCGGGCAATCTCAAGATTTTTCTCATGACCCACTACGCCGAGACGGGGCAATGGCCTGAGCAGAAAGAAATGGCCGCCACCCTCAAAATCCTTCCGGTGGATTTTGAAATCAAGACTTATCATCGGGATGGAGATCGTTTGCAAATCACGCTGGAACATCGTCTCTTCAAAACCCGCCTGCTGCTCACCAGCAAGAATCAGGGTCACATCAGTTTGGAAGTCAAAAGGGATTTGTAGGCAAGCTCAAAAAAAGATCATTTTTCACAAAAATTCAGAGGGTTCTTAAAATCAGCATACTCGTTTTAAACCTGAATTGTTTTTAAACCTAAATACTGTTCAATGGGGTCAAAATCTCTATCGTCATGCAAGAGGGAGAAGCGATTGTGGATACAAAAGGTCGCGATCCAGACATCAATTGTTTTTCGAACAGTCCAACCCCTTTTCCTCAGCAAGCGATAGTTTTTTGCGCTCTCAATCGCCAATTCACGACCGAGCATATCAAAAACCGGAAGATTCGAAAAAAGCCCTTTCGCTTTTCTGAAGTCTCGATCATCTCGAAAACCCTGGAGCACTTCGCTTAAAATCAGGTCTCCCATCACAAGGCGTTCCGTCTCAAGCAATGCATCCAGAAGGTTTGTCTGTTTGCTTTCTTTTCCGTTGAAATAATCAATCCAAACAGAAGAATCAACGCAGATCATTTGTCTCGCCGGACTTGATCTAAATCATCCACCCATCTGAGCTTTCCACGATATTTTCTAATTTTAGCCTGTTGGCCGAGTTCCACGAGCAACTTCAGACCCGCTTCAATGGTTTCTTTTTTTGTTTTATACCCACTCAATTCCAAAGCCGATCGCATCAAGGTATCGTCAATCACAACATTTGTACGCATTCCACCCTCCATACACATCATTTTGAATATTATACACATAAAAACAGGTAAAACATAAGAAACAAAGGTCATGCACTTTTTAGCCTTTGCCCTGAAATCCTATTTGTCGGAGCGCCTGGAAATTGCCAAACGATTCATATTGCGATATATCAGTATTGAAATCGGCTATTTCACTTTTGATGAATCCAAAAAAGCGATGAACTGAATTGAATCAGGGCTTCCTAAAAAAATTATCCTCATGAAAGCATGGCATCTGTATTTGATTCGAACCCGGCAAGGGACGCTCTATACGGGCATTAGCACAGATGTTCTGCGACGATTTGATGATCATCGCGAGGGCAAAGGCGCTAAATATCTCCGATCAAGAGGCCCACTGACACTCGTGTATCAAAGTAAAATCGGAAAGCGCGCGCTGGCACTCAAGACAGAATATCGCATTAAAAAATTACAAAAAAGCAAGAAAGAACAAATCGTTTCAGCAAAACCTGAAACAGAGATGCTGATCAAAATGTTAGGACTTCAAGAATCAAGCCAGTGAGCCCCTTTCATTTTTGTCTGCATTGGCCCCTCATTTCTGTTATACTGCCTTCGATCTTGACGCATTCTGGTCTGCGTCTCTTAATCCTCGCGGTCAATCCCTAGTCTTTTTCTATCGGTTCACCTCGAACGTCATTCACTAAAAAACCGCTCAGACCGGTGCAGAACGCCGTTTTGCATGGGCGCTTTAGGAGCAAAATAATTTATGTCATTTGATTCACTCGGTCTATCGACCGAACTTTTACGTGCTATTTCAGAGCAAGGTTACACAGAACCTACCCCCGTTCAGGAAAAGGCCATTCCGGCCATTCTTGAAGGTTTTGATCTCATGGCCCGCGCACAAACCGGGACAGGAAAAACCGCAGGGTTCACCTTGCCCTTATTACAAAAACTAAATGCAAACCCTCAAAAACCGGGACGTCGTCGCCCTGTACGTGCACTTATTTTAACCCCGACCCGCGAGTTGGCCGCACAGGTTGAAGAAAGCGTTGTGGCCTATGGCAAACACCTGCCTTTAAGATCGACGGTCATTTTTGGTGGGGTTAAAATCAATCCACAAATTACGAAATTGCGTATGGGGGTCGATATACTGGTCGCCACACCCGGTCGCCTTTTGGATCACGTCGGACAAAAAACCCTGGATCTTTCCAAGGTTGAATTTTTGGTACTGGATGAAGCAGATCGCATGCTCGACATGGGTTTCATCCACGATATCAAAAAAATTATCGCACTCATGCCCAAAGAACGGCAGACCTTGCTTTTTTCTGCGACTTTTTCTGCCGAGATTAAAACACTTGCCAATGGCCTGCTTCGTACGCCGAAGCTGATTGAGATTGCCCGTCATAACACCCCTTCGGAACAAGTGGCGCAAGTGGTGCATCCCGTGGATCGTGAACGCAAACGGGCATTGCTTTCCTGGATGATTGGCTCAAACAACTGGAAACAGGTGCTTGTTTTTACCCGCACAAAACATGCAGCCAATCGTCTTTCAAAACAACTAAGCCAGGATGGCATTAACGCGGCCGCCATTCACGGCAATAAAAGCCAGGGCGCACGCACACGGGCATTGGCTGAGTTTAAACAAGGCAAAGTCAGAGTGCTCGTGGCGACTGATATCGCCGCTCGCGGACTGGATATCGAACAATTGCCACACGTGGTCAATTTTGAATTACCCAACGTGCCGGAAGATTATGTGCATCGCATCGGACGCACGGGTCGTGCCGGACATGAGGGAGAAGCGGTTTCACTGGTTTGTGTTGATGAACATCAACACCTCAGAAACATTGAACGATTGATCAAAAAAACACTGCCTCAAATCATCATCCCAGGCTACGAGGTCGATCCCACGATTCGAGCGGAAGTCATTCCAAACGGACGCAATGCCCCTAAAAAAGGAGGCTCCTCAAAACACACGAATTACCGCTGGGACAACAGTCGTCCGGGGGCAAATTCAAATCGTAACAATACACGCACTGCAAACCGAAGACAGCAATACCGCTAAACCCTCTTAAAAATATCTTGAGCAAAAAGCCCGAATTTTACAGCCGTAGCATTCGGGCTTTTTGACTTGTCTTGACATCCCGTGTAGGCCTTTGTATCGTGAGCTTCAACCGCCTTGCCCCCTCTCGTTTGGAGTGCCACCATGTTTACACGGTTTCTATTTTCACTGCTATCTCTCTTCCTTCTCTCTCCGAGCCTTGTTGAAGCCCGTCCACTTCATCATGAGATTACAGCGACCATTGATCCACTTTCACATCAGATCCAAGTTGAAGATATTATCGTCATCTTCGAGCCGGAAGAAGGTCTCAAATCTAAAACGCTGGAATTTTCTTTGCACGCTGGATTAAATCCATTTTCTACAAGCCCAGGCGTTACGATTGAACCAATAAAAAGAGATGATTCAATCCCCACCAACATCCCACTGGAACATTACCGTGTGAAACTAGCGCAAGGCCTGACAACATTCACCCTGCATTACGAAGGAAAAATTCATCATCCCCTAAAAGAAGAAGGCGAAAACTATGGCAGAAGTTTTCGCGAAACACCGGGTACGATTTCTGAAACAGGTATTTTTTTAGCCGGAAGCACCTATTGGTATCCCGTTTTTGACGAAACATTGATTACCTTTGACTTGGAAGTCCGCTTGCCTACAGGCTGGTCTTCCGTCAGTCAGGGGGCGCGGACTCTACATGAAATTACAGACACATCAAGCACAAGCCGCTGGCATTCCCCCGAAAAACAAGAAGAGATTTATTTGGTCGCAGGAGAATGGACGGAATACCAGCGTGCCGCAGGAAAAATCACGGCAATGGCTTTTTTGAGAGAAGCCGACGAAGGACTCGCAAACAAATATCTGGAAGCGACGGTTCAATATCTTGAACTCTATCAAAAGCTGCTCGGCCCCTATCCCTATCAAAAGTTTGCCCTCGTTGAAAATTTTTGGGAGACGGGTTATGGCATGCCCTCTTTTACTTTACTCGGCCCTAAGATTATCCGTATGCCCTTCATCCTTCATAGCTCCTATCCACACGAAATTCTTCACAACTGGTGGGGCAATGGGGTGTATGTGGATTACGAAGAAGGCAATTGGGCGGAAGGACTCACGACCTATTTGGCCGATCACTTGATTGCAGAGCAGCGTGAACAGGGCACAAGATCCCGTCGCGCAACTTTGCAAAAATACACCGACTATGTTTCGAGCGGAAAAGACTTTCCGCTCAGTGCGTTTCGACAACGTGAAAGTGCCGCAACAGAAGCGGTGGGTTACGGCAAAACATTGATGTTCTTTCATATGCTGCGTCTGGAATTGGGCGACAAAATATTTTTAAATGCGCTCCGAAATTTTTACAGGACACAGCGTTTTAAACGCGTAGGTTTTGTGGAACTACAACACGCTTTTTCCAAAGCGGCTGAAACAGATCTCTCTGATTTTTTTCAGCAATGGATTGAAAAAATCGGCGCTCCCAAACTTGTCATCAAAAAAACAAAGGTACAAAAAACGGGAGATGAATTTCGTCTCATCGTCACATTGGCACAAACACAAAAAGCCGCGCCCTATTCACTTTCAGTCCCCATTGCGGTCACGCTAAAAGGACAAAAAAAGACGGAACAAATCACCGTCTCGATCGACAAAAAAGAAATGACTTTTTCGCTCATTTTTCCGCATCGGCCCATCAAACTGGATATCGATCCTGAGTTTGACCTATTTCGCCGTTTGGATCCTAAGGAAACGCCACCCGCACTTTCTCTCGCTTTTGGGGCAAACAAGGTCTTGGTGGTGCTGCCTGCAGATGAGACGGGAGAGCTAAGCACTGCCTACGATAAACTTGCGCGTGCATGGCAATCCTCACAATCAGGACACATTGAGATTCAGAGGGATACAGAAGTAAAACACTTGCCCTCAGATCGCGCGGTTTGGCTTTTAGGCTGGAAGAACCGTTTTAGAAAAAAACTCAGCTCAAGTTTGAAGGGCTATGACGTATCGTTTCAATCAGAAGAGATCCTAATCGCCGGTAAAACAGTGGAGAAAAAAGGACACTCGATTGTAGTCACAAATCGGAACCCGCATCACCCGGATTTTGCACTGACTTGGCTTGCCACGGATAATCCTGCAGCGGTTTCGGGTTTGGCGCGAAAACTCCCCCACTACGGGCGGTATTCCTATTTGGCATTTGAAGGTACGGCCCCAACAAATGTGCTCAAAGGGCTTTGGCCGACCCTACACTCACCACTCTCAAAAAAACTCCAGCAACAAAATGTGGCCATGGACGCTTTGGCCCATCGTCCCGCGCTCGCGCAGCTGCCTTCACTCCCCGGCTTACCACTGAAAAAGCAGGACGACTTGCCGGAGATGTGATTCATCGGATCGGTGAAATGGGCCATAATGGATTTTTCGCAGTAGATTCATCCTCAGTCCAACAGTATCCTAACAAGCGAAAAAATCCGCAATGGGGGAAAAATATTTTTTGAGGTCAATGTTGATGGGCATAAAATAGACGTTTCCGCCTTTTGACCGACAAAAATTGAGCACTTTTTCTGCAAAGGCAATATTCCAGTCGTAAGTCGCCTTAAAATCACTCGGAAAAACAACCTGGTTCATTTTTTCCCAATAGGCCCGACTTTGATCCGTCACGATTGGACTGATGCCCCAATAGGCTTTTTCTGTTGGAATAAGTTCACTAAAAATCTCAAGCAGCCGCATGTCGAAAAAAGGCTGAGACATGAGATAATCCGCCCCCACATCGAGTTTTTTCAGCATATAGGCCTTTTCCCTTTTTAAACTGCTTCGGTAGGGATCTACTGCGGCAAAGATTTTAATTTCTGGAAATGCCGCCCTGACTTTGGCAATCATTTCCAGGACGTGCGTATCGTAAATGGGGTGTGATCTGTTTGGCGGGGGGTCTCCCGAAACCAATAAAACCGTGTCTAATTCACAATCGCCAATCATCCGCTCAAGCCGCATTTCTTTGAGATCAAAATCAATTGCACGCAAATGCGGGATAAAACGATATTTCTCTCGTGCGATGTGTTTTCCCGCTTCCCAGCTTCTGATGGGGAGTCGAAGCAAATCAGGGACGTTAATGGTTTCGACAAAGGGCAGATGTGCTTTGACAAAATCGAGCTGGGATTTCAGAGAATCAATATCCCTGGGTACGACCTCAAATGAAATATTCATATTGGGTTAAATCCTTAAAATAAGGGGGAAACAGTCGCCTCAAGGCACAGAAAAACCTTTGAAATACACGTCTTCTTTATATTCTAACCGCTGTGATTATTTTTTGAAAGGAGGGCCGCTGGAAAGACCAGAGAAACAAGATGAAGCGGAACAAAGAACCCCATCAGGGAAATTGACCTAAAGCCCCTGATGAAACCTTAAGGGCTTGTACAGACGGCCGCTTTTTTACAATCAACAAAGTTGTCTTCGATCGTGCCATCATTTCCGACGTCAATATCCAAACCGCCAACAGGCGTTGCACTCACCGCAATCACCTGTCCTGATGTGGTATTGGTCAATAACTGCTTGCCGAGTATCGCGCAAGAAACACCATTTGCCGTAAAAAAGGGTGTTTCGGTAATGATGCTGTGGGTTGAGTTCACACACAAAGTCCCTGAGGTCACCGTCATTGTTCCGCTCAGGCTGTTCTCAAAACCTCTTGTTGGGAGGCCATTAATTGATTTTGTCGTGGGTGTAATGATGAGCTGCACATTATTAAATGTGGAGGAAGTACTAAGCGAAGGATCGTTCACATTGGTAAAACTCTGCGTCCCATTGAGGGTAATGGTCACGGGGCCATTCGCGCAGGCTGGTGTTTCGGCAATCGAAATCACAAGATTCGTTAAGGCATACGCTTCATCGAGTTCAAATGAACCGTCACCATCAGAATCTCGTCGATCGGTTCCTGTAATATTAAAAGTCCCCGCCACGTTCTCAAAAGCACTGCCCCGAAAACAATTCCCCGGAGCAATGTCCAGCAAAATCGTCCCATTTCGAGAAGAAGACTCGGTCGAGGTTCCGATCCGATTTCCCCCTTGGAAATCATTAATCGCAAAGGTATTCCGCACAAAGTAGGATCCATACGTCAATTGATATTGCACAATGACGTTATTGACCTTAACCGGACCTGCAGAAAAAAACCCGCTTGCAGTCGATCCCATCCCTGCACCAAAACCGTTACAATTTAAAGAAATCGAAAAGGAATCGTCCGAGGTGTCATTGGGCGTGCCATTATGGTTGATCGTTCCAGATCCACAGCTTTGCTGGAAAGGAATCGCCCCTTCTTTCCCCACCTGAAAAATTTTCTCCGGAACGGGAGACGACGAAGCTTTAAACTTTTGCACCTTCTCGAAAATTCGGGCGATATCACTCAGATTTTCCGAGCCCGCTTTCGCGCGAGACTCAATGACCACCGACTCAGAACCTTCTGTCACGGGCAACAGGAGCGTCGTCTGCACATTCACACCCTCGACGCCAAGTGTCAAAGCTCGAACCACTGCACTTGATGCGGATTTGGTGAACACACTCGGAGAGAGGGCAGCAGGAGAGGCAGGACTGCTGCCACCCCCGCTCCCACAAGCAGACAAGAGGGGCATAAGAAAAACAAGGGAAATAAAAGAAAGATAAAGACGCTTCATTCTACTGGCTCTCCTTTATAGATCTGGGATGTGCTTTCGAATTACGGCAAGCTGGGTTTACACTCACAATGCAAAAGGTGACAAATACATGGTAATTATACCTTAAAACTGGTAATACGTAAAGATTCAAGGGCAAATGGAGACTCTAAAGTATATGGGATGAAGTATCGAAGCCTGTACTTCAATAGGATATGGACATCAGAATACCGCCATCACCACTTTCATCTCAAGTTTGTTGATTTTTGTTCCAGATTTAACCTGCTTTGTAATGCATGATCCTCCCTGCAAAAACGCAGCACTGATTTTGACTTTAAAATAGAGGTGTGCTAGTGTCGCGACCAGAAAGAGTGGGCGTTTTCCTTCTCTTTATAGGTCACTCCTTAAACAACGAGACCAATACTCACACTGGGTGACTACGATCAATTTAAAGTGACTCCAGGAAGCGCGGCTCAAGTCATGCATTGTTTTTTTCAAAACAAGGGGTTCCAGTTTCTAGGTTCCAAATTTTGAAGGTGGTGGGCCTTGCCCACTCTTTCCATTTTTAATATGCATAGAACATCCCCGGAAAAACACAAGTCGGATCATCCCCGCGCTCATCCCAGACTCATGATGTACTTTCACACTGAATTTAACGCGTATCAACGCGTAAGGGATTTAAGATGTCCGATGAACACCCGCAAGAGCCACTCTCCCAGGAATCTGTGTCCGCCGCAGACACCGGAGAAAACCACACAGAAACACTGGATGAAGCCTCTGCAACACTCTATGACAAACTAGAACCGGTACTTGCACTTTTTTCAGACTTGCCGGAACGCACACTTCACCCTGATCCCACCCTTGAACAGCTCTTAAATAAGATCAAAACCGTCATGCAGCCCGACCTGATGCTCTTTTTTAAATGGGGCGAAGTGGAGCAGGAATGGTCGCTATTTTTCCAGCACGGCCTGCCAGAGCATTTTGTCAAAAAGGGGAAACTCTCCCGTGCGTGGCAGTCCCTTCCCACGATCATTCGACACGAAGCCTCTCCTGTTTATTCCGATGATATTTCAAAGGACCGTCGTTTCATCGGCCAAGTGGCACGCAGCATGGGGATAAAAAGCTTCTCGGGTCACTCACTCCATTCAGCATCACAACTCTTAGGCTCAATTTCAATCGGTTTTTTTGATGCAGATGTTTTAAGAAAAAGCGATCAAAGTGCTTTTGACTTGATCAGCAAACTGCTCTTGCCTTTTCTGCTCGCATCGGTCACACCGGTCACACCAGTCGCGCCAGAAAGTCCAGCCCCTCCCAGCAAAACCAAGAGCCGCACCGCAACACCAACAACAAAGCCTCGCCCCACACAAAAAATAACTGAGCCCCCGCGAGAAGGGACAACACTCCACTTGACGCTTGATCTCGCTGGGCGAATTCAGCATTGCAATGACGCATTTTTAGGACACTTCAATTCCAGCTCAGAAGATTTAAAAAACAGGGCATTTTCAAGGCTTCTAACCAAAAAAGCAAATTCGGTTTACGCCGCTGCGGTAAAAAAATTAAAAACAAGCGAAGAAGGAATCGCCCCCATTAAATTGGAACTCGTCAAAAAAGGCGGACCCAAAAGACTGCTCTCCGTTGAGCTCATCTTGAACAAACCAGAAGATGGCCCAAAAAGCATCACATTTAAGGCCAGAGACATTACAAAAATAGAACCCTTGGAAACGGAGCTTGCCTACAAAAATAGCATGCAAACGATTTGGACGACCCTTTCCTCAGGATTACAAGAACTGACACAAAAAATGATAGAGAACACCTCGTCTCACAACATCAAACACGATGTGGACGAAAATCAACTCTTGGGAGAAGCCTTGAAAAAAGCCTTTCTGCAACTCGGCTTTGAAGGCACTTGTTTATTGCGCCTACAGCCTGGGGGGAAAAAACTTGTCCTGATCGCAGAAAAAGGACTCTCAGAATCTCAGCTGACCCAAATCAAAAAACACGGCATTGGGGCAAAAGAACACTTGCTCTGGAAAACAATCGAAAAAGCAGGAGTCACACTCCTGACCGCCAAAACGCAGAAATCGCACCTCAAAAAACGTCTTTTTGGCGAAGAAGGCTTGGTCTCCTTTATGGGCGTCGCGATCGAATGTGGCGCACACCCTTGGGGCCTACTCGTACTTTTTAGTCGAAAAACACTTTTTGCTGAAACGAACACCCGAGCCCTAAGCCTTTTTGGCAAAGATCTGGGGCGTGCAGTCGAACAAGTCCAAGCCTTTCATCGTTTGCAAAAACGCATTGCCACACTTGAAATTTTAAACGAGACGGGACGATCGGTCACAAAAAGCCTTCATCTCGCTCAACTGCTGAGTTCTGTCGCAAACACGATGAAAAACCTAATTGATGCCAGTCACTGTTACATCTTTTTAGAAGACGGACGACGGCATCTTTATTACGGTGCAGGCGCCTCGGATCAGGGCAACGACACCATCCGTAAGTTTGAAATTAAGATGAACGAAAATCACTTGGTCCCGCTCGCCGCCCGGGAACGTCACCCTTTTGTTGTTGAAAATGCTTCTCAGGATCCACGTGTGGGCAAAAAATGGCTCAGAACCCTCAAGTCCCGTTCACTTTTTACCGTCCCCTTAATTCATAAAGACCGTGTTGTGGGTGTGCTCTTGTTAGATGAATGCCGTTATTTCAGAAAATTTACCACGGAAGAAGTCCAACGAACCGCTGAAATGGCAGGACAAATTGCAATCGGCATCGAAAATGCCATCATTCACCACTCCGTGAGCCAACACCGCGAACGCCTGCAAACCCTTTCTTCCGCCATCGTCAATGTGCAGGAGGAAGAACGACGACGCATCGCAAAAAAACTGCGGAATGATTCAAGCGCCGCGCTGATAAAAGTTCAGGAAGATCTGACCTGGCTGAAGACCCATATTTCCGACCCTGAACCCGAAATGAAACGACACTTAGAGCGTGCAGAGACCGAAACCAACAAAACACTGGAGACCCTAAAAGGACTTTCGGCAGAATTAAGACCTGCGATTTTAGATGAGTCGGGTTTAATCGCAACGGTGAAGTGGGTGGTCAAAGATTTTGAAACACAGACCAAGACAAAAGTACATTTACAAATTGCAAATACCATCAAACGAATGCCCGCCCGGATTGAAATTCTCTTGTTTCGCATTATCCAGGAATCACTCTCCAATATTTCAAGCCATGCCAAAGCAGAGTCCGCGATTGTTTCACTTGAAAAACGCGATCCACACATTCATCTCTACGTGACAGATGACGGCAAAGGTTTCGACGTCAAACGCTATTTTTCATCTCCACAGATGATGCGAAAAGAAATCGGTATTTTAGGCATGAAAGAACGTGTGGAGCTTGCAGGCGGGACCTTCTACATCGACTCGCATCCCGGACAAGGCACACGCATTTCGGTGCGGGTGCCCCTGGTCCGACGCAACCCTTAGTCTATTGCTCACCCGCCGATTCATCCGCAATCCTGCGTTACGAAACGATTTCTCTCCCTCGCCGTACAGGGAGTACGGCTCGGTCGGGAAATTGTTTCGCGCCTTGTCTTCTCGAATGACTTGACGGGTTCTTTCGTCGCAAAATCGAAAATTTAGACATAAGAGACTTTCATCTACCAATCTGCGATTTTATGGATGGAATATTTTGAGGAATACGGGTAGAAATCTATTACAATAATTCCATCTCAGCGCGAAAATTGCCTGAAACAACTGCCAAAAAGAAACCCTTTTGTCTGAAAGAACCCCTTCTTCTGGACTCTCGGCTTCTCAGACCTTTTTGATACGAGATTCGCCAGAAGGACCACAATGGTATATTGATGTGAATTTTGTTTTATGCTTTCCCCAACCTTCTTCACCATCATTGTATTGTATGGTACATTCCTTCCCCTTTTTATACTGGTCTCCTTTAAAAAACCACCTTTTTCCAAACTCGTAAATTCCTAGACTGACCTCTCCTTCCCCCTTGACGCCATCCGACACCTTCTCTTTCAAGGTATCGTCAGTTTGTATTCCATATTTAGCCCCCCACCCATCGTTATAATGCTTTCGAGCAGCTAATTCTACGTGCTTATTTTTTCGTAACTGCCTTACTTGAGAACTATTATCCACCATCTCCTGCAGTTTTCTTTGTGAAATAGCTTCTGGCCGGTTGTCTGCAAACCGAAAAATAGACTTACTCCCTCGCTGACCTCGAAAAGAGTAATTCGCAACCGACCTATTTACATTTTTTTGTCTTTTGACCGCATAGGTACCCATATTTACTCCTTCTTCAAAGTTCAATCCCGAAACACATAACGAGGCTGTAGGAAAACGCCATCCACACCCCTCGTATTCCTTTTTTGTTCGTTTTTTTATGAAAATACTCTGTTTGACGACATTAATCTCATTTGCCTTGAATAAGCAAACGCAGAGAGTCATGTTTTCGTAGCGACAAGTAGGGTCATAGCGACAAGTAGGGTCAGGTCTTTAAAATTGATATAGTAATCTCTTCAGGTACTTTTATTCACATGGCTACGAGCAGAAGGAGGTGGCCGATTATCTCAATCTTCATTATTCAACAATAAGTCGACTGATAAATGAGAAAAGTAAAATGACAAGTTTAAAGACTTGACCCTGTTTTTTGCTGTTTTTTGCACAAGTTTAAAGACTTGACCCTGTTTTTTGCATATGTCTTGGGTTAAAGACTTGACCCTGTTTTTTGCATATGTCTTGGGAGAGAATCAGAAAAAAGTAACACAGGCTGCGGCCATTGTTTTAA
>CAYVHO010000030.1:0-18790 GCA_964451325.1 uncultured Nitrospira sp.
GAATAAACCTTTTTAAAATCATTAACTTATGACTCTTTCAGCAAGCCCTAATTAATAAGAAAAACAAAACAGCAATTTTAAAGACCTGACCCCAGATAGTTAGAAGCATGACCCCAGATAGTTAGAAGCATGACCCCAGATAGTTAGAAGCATGACCCCAGATAGTTAGAAGCATGACCCCAGGTAGTTAGAAGCAGAGCATTTGCAAAAAGGCGAGAAGGATTGTCTTGTTGATAGAGGACTGAAGTAAAAAAAACCGCCTCGGGCTTGGAAAAAATGATGACTTTCCCCCGATTCAAATCCATTCTTCAATGGTGGTGAGGGTGTGAAAATGACAGAATAATCCCCCCTACCCCCTTAGTAAGGGGGGTGAAAGATTCGGTTCAAATGCCCTTAAGATCTACCCCTTTATCAAGAGGGGTGCAGGGGGGATTGCCTTTAATCTTCTTCATTTTGATGCACGTAAAAAATGCCCTTGGCGTGATCCGCTGAATGTGCTGTTTTCTTTGGGTGATACGATGCTGTTCAATGAAATTTCTTCTCCCCTGAATGGATTTAATGAGATGCCTTGTTGATAGAGGATTGTCGGAATTGAGAGTACGCTTTAGGCAAAAGGTGATGGAATGGAAGGAATGTTTAGATGCCTACTTCAAAAACAATGCTGGATCCCCTGGGTGAAAAAGGGCCTTAAATTCAGAGTGAAAATACTCTGATCGAAAATAGTGTCTTTCTATACGTATTCATCAAAATATTGTGTCCAAAAAGTTGTTGCTTTGCAGTAGATGAAATCGTGGCTCAAATGAATGCATCAGAAAAAAATAACAAAACATTTTGGGCTGAAAATCAACTCCCTCTGTGAGCAACACAATTAATCCCAAGTTCTTCAGGTATTAGTCCCGAAAACCTTTACCTAATAGGCATGTGGTGATTCCTTAAGAGAAACTAGATTTGCGGCATTTGACTGATTTACCGGTTTCGTCGCCTCTATCCTAAAAAATCAGTAGAGCCTCTTTGCCCTCTAGAAATTCACTAGGATGGCGAAGCGAATAAACAGGGTTCACCCGGTGCATGACCTTCTCTGGATTCAACTGATTTTTGAGCCGCAGGCCGCACGGGGCACGCCATCCACCTCAATGAAGGGAAGGCATGTCAGCACAAGACAAGTTTGAGGTTTTGTGACACTTGACAAAATTGCCATAGCCCCGTGATAATTAGACCTGACCCGAGACTTGAATGATGTCGACTGAGATAACAAAAGAAAAAATCCTCAATAGGATGAAAGATGTATTGCTTGCGACAGAGCTTGATGTCATTGATGAGAGCTGGAAACACGCAGGCCATGCAGGGGCCGGAGGCGGTGGACATTTTATTGTGCACTTGGTTTCTGAGAAATTTGAAGGCGTCTCTCTGCTTGACCGAAACCGAATGGTCTTTGATGCCCTAAAAGAAGAGATGCAAGCAGAAATCCATGCCTTAGTCATTAGAGCCCTTAGCCCTGGAGAAATGCAGGAATAAGCGATAACCTAGAGACCAACCCTGGCGTGTGAATGACATTCATCTCTCGAAGTCTTCTTGGTTTTTTGCTGTTCGGTTTGATGGCCTGCGCCCCCAGGCTTGTGCCATCCTCCTCTCTCTCAAATCCCGTCTCAGATCTCCATGCACTGTCTACAACAAATTCGGAGCAATCCTGGTGGGCCTGTCGTTTCAAAGTCACCTGGGACAAAAAATCCGAACCCGACATGGGCATCGACCTCTTGTTGGCCCAGGCGGTCATGGGCCCCATTATAGACACAACAACAGAGCGCCTCTTGTTTTGGCGCTTTCACCGAAGAGCGGCCCCGGATGACTCCGGGCATCAATTCAGTTTTCTCTTTTATTCGGATGCTGCTGCCCTAAGAGAAATCAACGCGCAAATCCAACAAAATCCAACAGTCCATCAGGCCCTTAAAAAACGGATTATCGAACACGCCATCTGTGATGATGCAAGCCAGCCCCGCCGCCCAAAAATTTCAGCGATGAGTGATGCCAAGTGGTCTCCTGCCTTGCAAAAACACTGGCCCGCTTTTATTATGGGGGTGAGCCGTCTCTGGCTTGGACTCATCAATGAAGCCTTCAAAGACCTCCCGCCTCACGAGGAAGATTTTGATAAAAAGCTTGAACAGACTTACAAGGCGGAAAAAACCATTAATGCCATGTGGTATAAGGAGGGGCAACACGCCTTTTTTCATCACTTAAGTGCTGTTTTTGGATACGAGCCCTTATTGATTCGGAAGGCCGTGCGATTTTAAAGCGATTCAGAATTTATAAGTGGTTTTGGAAATCTGAACTTATTTATATCCCATACGATCCATCAATCGAATCGCATCTTTTTGAAGCGCCCCGGCTTGGGTGAGGTTGCTTTCGTCTTGTTTGAAGTCTCCCCAGGCTGCGACTTTTGAAGCCGTTTTGACTTTGGGGTTTACGGGGTACTCCATGTTGCCATCCGCAAAAAGGTTTTGTGCCTTTTTTGAGGAAAGCCACTCTAAGAGTGCGCTTGCGGTTTTTTGTTTCTTGCTGTTTTTCGTGACGCCTGCGCCCGAAATATTCACATGCACCCCCCGTCCTTGTTGATTGGGCCAAAACAGGGCCAAAGGGAGTGTTGGTTTTTTCCGCAGGAGTCGTCCGTAATAATAGGTATTGATAATACCAAGATCACATTGGCCGGCAGCAATGGCTTCGAGGACTTTGGTGTCACTTGAAAAAACGGGGGCAGCCAGATTATTGATCCATGATTTGATGACTTGTTCTGTTTTTTCTGTTCCCAGTTCAGCGATCATCATCGCGACTAAGGATTGATTGTAGACTTTTTTGCTCGTTCGCAGGCAAAGTCGGTCTTTCCAGACAGCATCACCCAGGGCCTCATAGGTGGACAAATCGGAGGCTTGTACCTTTTCTGTATTGTAGACGATTGTGCGGGCGCGAATGGAAAGCCCAAACCAGTGCCCTTTCGGATCACGTAAATGATGCGGCACGTTTTCTTTCAGGACTTCTGAATTGATCTGTAAAAGAACCCCTTGTTCCACAGCCTGCCAGAGATTGCCTGCATCAACCGTAATGAATATATCGGCTGGCGTATTTGCCCCTTCCGCTTTTAGTCTGACTAAGAGAGAGGCCGCTTTATCGGTGAGCAGTTTTATGGTTATCCCGGTTTCTTGGGTGTAGCGATCCAGCACGGGTTTGATCAGATGTTCTTTACGCGCGGAATAGACGACCAATTCGTCTGCCGCAAATACGCCAGGGCCGAGTGCAAGAGAGACGATTGTGAGCAGAAGGCAGAGGGTGCGCTGAAAAAAATGGGGGCGTGCCATGGCAAACATCTGGAGACTCCTTTAATTGGAAATGGGTATTTTTTTATTAATGAGAATCAGTATCAATATTAGAGCAAGCGTATCAGTGCTTGTCAAGTTTAAAAAAAATCGTTAATCATTGGTTTATTTTTTGTTTATTTGCTGCGTTTGAACTCGGAGGATCATCTGATTCTTGAGTTGGCTGGAATTCAGTGCTTGTGTTCTTGAAAGAAATTGTATAACTATCGTATCATCTCTTTTTATTTGGGGGGCTGTGTTATGACGATGGATAAACTCGACTGGAAGGAAATCTCGCCTGCTGATGCTGAAAAAGGGTGTGTGATTACGCTGCATGGACGTGGTACGAGTGGGGAAGATTTGATGCCACTTGCGAATGACATTGATTTGCCAAATTTGCGTTGGATTTTTCCCAATGCGCCCTTTCCATTTCCCGATTTGCTCGGTGGTTTAATGTGGTACGGTTCTCGAACGGGCAATTCTAACGGGATACTGAACAGTCGGAAGCTGCTTTTTGATTTATTGGATCATCTGATTGATGAGGAGGCAGTGCCGCCTGAAAATATCGCCCTGCTTGGTTTTTCTCAGGGGGCAGTGATGGCTTTGGATGTTGGCTTGCGATATTCCAAAAGAATCGGCGCATTGGTTGCGATGAGTGGGTTTTTGGCCACGCCGGAAAAACTCAATAAGGAAAAATCTCTCAAATCCCGGAGTGTGCCGATCTTACTCGCGCATGGGAAGGCGGATGAGGTGGTTTCTATTGATGGTTCGCGTGAGGCCCTAAAGACACTCATGGAAGAAGGATACACGGTTGCACTTCAGGAGTATGAAATGGGGCATCAGATTGCCCCTGAAGAAATTGTGCATATTCGTGAGCACCTGCAAACACACTTAGGACTTCCTTAAAAAAGGAAGCGCTGATTAACTCTGGGTTGAATTTTTTAGGGCAATATCGACCCAGGTCATTAGGAGGAGGGAGAGATGTCCCAGCTCAAAAAAATACACCGCATATTGGTGGGGGCGCTGTTTCTGCTTTCTTTTTCGGCGTGTTCAAATCCAGAGGCTCAGAGTCTCAAATTGTACGAAACCGCGCAATTTGAGGAAGAACAATTTAACATAAAACACGCCACAGAACTTTACGAAGAAATTTTGGAAAAGTACCCTGAGTCGGCTTCTGCAGATCAAGCGAAAAAACGTCTTAAGATTCTGAAGGAAGAATTGCCTTGATGCCCTTGTGCTGAATGGGCCAGCGCAAAATCGAGACACTTGTCTGTACAGAACGTATTGACAATCGTAAAATGGCGCTATACCCTGCTTTTGAGGCAGGAACTCATCTTATCTGAGAGGAGACTAAGATGGCACGGAAGGCATTAGGCAAAGGATTTGAGGGGAAAGGTTTGGGGGCCTTGGTTCCGACGATGGAGGCCGATTTACCCGGTCTCTTAGATCTTGATGTCGACCGGGTAAAAGCAAATCGTTACCAGCCAAGGCAGACCTTTGATGAGGCGGCACTCGAATCCTTAGCTGCTTCTTTAAAACAGCATGGTCTGATTCAGCCCATTACCGTTCGCAAAGATGAGACGGGTGAATACGAGCTGATTTCGGGGGAGCGGCGTTGGCGTGCTGCAAGACGGGCCGGACTTTTAAAAATCCCTGCGATCTTAAAGGAGGTTGCGGATCAGGAATTGATGGAGTGGGCGCTGCTTGAGAATTTACAGCGCGAAGATCTGAACCCCATTGAAAAGGCAAAGGCTTATGAAAACCTTATTTCCGAATTTTCGCTGACACAAGAGGCCATCGCGAGTCGTATGGGGATTAACCGCTCCTCTGTCTCCAATTTTCTTCGTCTACTTCATCTTCCAGAGGAACTTTGGCGTGAGATTTCTGAAGGCCGTCTTTCAATGGGACACGCGAAGGCGCTTTTGTCGCTTGAATCCAAGTCCGAGCAATTAAAGCTTGCGCAGGAAATCGAAACACGTGGTCTTTCGGTTCGTCAGGCCGAAGCTGCGGTGCATCAGATCAAAAAACAGCCTGTGGTTAAAAGGGCAGTGAAACCTTCGAGTCAGGGCGAGCGTGCTGATTTGAATGCGCTGGAAGATCGGCTGCGACGCAGCTTAGGCACGAAAGTGAAATTGTCTCAACAGGGAAATACGGGTGAAATTCGCATTAGCTTTTATTCCTTGAGCGATTTAGATCGCATTTTGGAAAAACTGACGTAATGGAATAAATTAGGTCGTAAAAGAATGGGTACAAAAGAAATGGGACGCATTTAAACAAGCTCAAGTGTGACAAGAAACAAGGCACGATTTTAGGAGGAAACATGGCACGCAATGATGATATGGTGGCTTTTTTAGGAAAGGGAACAACCTTTAAAGGCATTATTACTTATGAAGGTGCAATTCGTATTGATGGCAAGATGGAAGGGGAGATCATTTCTCTGGGCGATTTGGTGATTGGCGAGTCTGCAGTTATTGATGCAAAGATTTCTGTGGGCAATCTTGTGTGTGGTGGCAGAATTAACGGAGACCTTCAGGCCTCAAAAAAAATACACCTGCTCTCAAAATCGACGATCAGTGGTTCGCTCAATACGCCGCGTTTGATTATCGACGAGGGTGTGAGTTTTAATGGACACTGTGAAATGAAGACCTCATCTGCAAGTACAGTTGACCCAAGTTAATGTTGGATGGAATAAAAAGAATCTCTTCGGGCTCAGGCCAGCGGGTGGTTGTGGGGATGAGTGGTGGTGTTGATTCGGCAGTGACGGCAGCATTACTCAAAGAGGCGGGATATGAAGTCATCGGCCTGACCTTAACACTTTGGCAGGATGAAAATGAAGACGAAAAAGCCTGGCAGGATCGTTCCTGTTGTAAGGTGGGTTTAGCACGTCATGTGGCGAAAGAACTCAATATTCCGCATCATAAAGTCGATATTCAAAAAACCTTCCAAAAAGAAGTCATTGATGATTTTTGCGATACCTACTTGATCGGCGAAACGCCAAATCCTTGTGTGCGTTGCAATGCGCGGGTTAAGTTTACACAGCTGCTTTCGTCGGCGCGTGAATTGGGTGCCGATTATCTTGCCACAGGGCATTACAGCCGGATCCGATACGATGCAGAACACAAACGCCATGCTTTGCTCAAAGGCCTCGATCTCAATAAGGATCAGAGTTATTTCCTCTATCGTCTCAGTCAGGCGCAGTTGTCCGCCACTCTGTTCCCACTGGGGGAGATGTGCAAAGAAGATGTGTATAAAAAAGCGGCTGAGATGGGTCTGCCCTATGAAGAAATCCTGGAGAGCCAAGAAGTTTGTTTTGTGACACAGAAAAACTATCGTGCTTTTTTAGGCGAAAACCGCCCAGAGGCCAAACGCCCTGGTGAGGTGGTGAGCCCTTCAGGGGAAGTCCTGGGGCAACATGAGGGTTTTGCTTTTTATACAGTGGGACAACGGCGTGGACTTGGCATCGCGACGGGGGAGCGTCGTTACGTCACGCAGCTTCGGCCCGGCTTAAACCAGGTCGTGCTCGGGAGTGAAGATGACCTGCTCTGCGATGCCTTCATCACAAAAGACCTTGTCTGGGGCGCATCGGGTCCGCTGAAAACGCAGCGGTCTGTGCAGGCCCGTATCCGTCACCGTGCTGAACCTGTGTTTGTTGATATTATGCCCCTTGAAACTGGAGATCCTGATGTTTTTGAGGTTTACGTGCGTTTTCATCAGCCGGAACGGGGTGTGGCGCCGGGACAGTCTGTCGTCTTTTATCAGGGAGATGAGGTCGTCGGCGGCGGAACGATTTCAATTGAAGGAGAAGATCAAAAAAGCCTGATCCAGTTGAAACTGGATCAGGCTTAAAGATATGAGAACAAAGGGATTGAAGCCCTTATTATTTAACTGCTTGTACGACCGATTTCCGTTTGTTGTCTTCATTCGCAAGCGGGAAAGCGGTCGGTGTTTTTTCTTCAGCGGGGCTTGAGCTTGAGCCCATTTTTGCTCCCCCGTTAAATTGTGCTCCTTCTTCAATCACAAGGGAAGGCGTTATAATATCACAATTTACCACGCAGGTTTTCAGCAACTGCACGCTTTGACGCCCCAATATCTTTCCCTTGACCGTGCCGCCGACGATTACAGAATCTCCTTCTATTTCAGATGAGATCATGGCCCCTTCTCCTAAAATGAGGGTGCCATCGACATTGATCTTTCCCGTGACTTTTCCGTCCAGCCGTCCTGAACCTTGAAAGCGAATGTCGCCTTTAATTTCAACGCTTTTTCCCATAAAAATAATGAGTTCGTCTGATTCCCTTGCGGGACTTTCTTCACGCCCAAATGCCATTGCATTTCCTCCTTATTAAAATAGCACCGTAGGATAAATCTACCGCGAAGCGAAAAAGGTGTCAAGGGATTGATGTCTTGTTGGTGCGATTCGTCAGTCGTTTACTGGAGATCTTGACATATTTTTTATTCCGGTAAAAGGAGCGAAATACCCCGCGCTTCCCTGCTGGGGATGAGGCAAGACTCAAAAGACTGCAGCACCTTTAGCCAAACAGATTTTTAATATTTCAAAAAGGTGGGGCGGTGGTATTCCAAGGTCAAATACTCTGGCAAAAGGCGCAGCTTCTGGGTGATAGCCTAAGATCAGGCCATCTTTTCTCATGCCCCGCAGTAAGGTGATAAATAGCCCGTTTCCGGGCAGGCCTCCAACAAAGTGAGCTTCCTGATTGATGGCTTTTTCCAGGAGACCCAGGGTGGTGATTGTGCTGGTTTCAAGCCAGGCCTCCGATAGTCTGATGGGAATGGCATCCGAGAAGTCTTCTTGAAAGACTTGAGTCGCCGAGATTTTTAGGATCGTAAGGGCATTTCGAGCGCTTGCCGCTGCGGAGGCTTTCAGCATTGAAAGCTGCATTGAGATAAAAACACGGTCACGGCTGAACCCTGTCAATCGGATATGGCAGGCTTTTTTTGCGATTTTTTGTGAGGAAGCATCGGACTTCCAGTCAAAAAAACGGAGCTTTTCGATCTGGATGACAGGGTTTTCATCTGAAAAAGTCTGTGAAATTCCCGGTGAGGGTAGAACGAATTGTGAGAGAAGTATGCCCAGAAACGCCCATTTTTTCAGCATAGCTGTCTTGACCATGTCTTGCATTCTCTCTAAATTCTCCATGTAAAGCAAAGGTTTAACGCTAAACATGTGATGCCGCATTTCCTGATCCCCCTCGAAAGAGGGGATTGACCCTGGCTGAAGGGATCAATTAGAGTGATTACAGCGCGATTTTAGCTGGCCTTAGAGGGCGGATTAAGGAGAAACAAACGATGAACGAGGAAGTCCTATCTTTTTTCTCAGAAGATGATCGACGAAGTGCCTCGGGGTTCAATCGTTTCCGTCGCTTCTTAAACAACTATTGGCTCATTCCCCTTATCATTTGTTATCTCCAATTAGCGACTCAAGTGATTTACCCGACAGATTCCCCTCTACAACGTCTTGAAAAGGGGAACCGTGCTTTTTTACAGGGGATTCCCATTGCCTATGAAATTGCCACACGCGATTTTCCTTTTACTTTGTTGGGACATTTTTATGAATTGGGTATTCGGGGGGCCTATCAATCGGGGTTTTTTCAAGTACCGCATGAGGACATTAAAGCGGCCTTGGCCCGACCAGAGGTGCAAAATACCCTCTATCAGCGTCTTGTTGCTTCACGGGATCATCATGACAGTGAAGTTGGGGGTTTGCTCTCTATTTCCTATTCTTCGTCAGGAGAACCGAATCTTAATCTTTACCCCATTTCTTCGCTGAATGAAATCTATCTTGCGCGTCTTCGTGAAAGTCTGGAAACGCCAGAATCCTTAATTGCCTTGCTTGAAGCCGATTATAGTCAGGAAATTTTGGATGGTGTGGGCATTAGAGAGCCCTGGATTGAAAGCACAACGACCTTGATCCAAAATGAGCGTATCTCAGCACCTGTGCGTCGAACCGTGATGCAGAATTTTCTTGAGATGTATGAGGCGCTTTCCGAGTCACGCTATATTTTATCGCCCTATCAGTTCAAGGCAGGCTTGGGGAAAATTCCTTTTGATGAGGATTTTGTGGGGATTTTCCATTTTCACAATGGCCTGAATGAACCGCCTTCTGCCGTAGACATTCAGCAAAGCCAGCGTAATCGACAATTGGTCTTTACTTTTTCTGAGTCGGGCTGGACTTTATATGATGTTAATCAGGAAGTCCTCGCAATGGTGGACATTAAGATTGACAATCGACTCCACCTCCATATAGACTAACGGCTTTCAAATTACGCATGTAAATTTGTGGTCAGGGGAGAAGCAGTCAATGAAAGTCATCTTAAAATCAGATGTAGAGCGCTTGGGTCGTATGGGAGATCTTGTGGAGGTTAAGCCGGGTTACGCAAGGAATTTTCTGCTGCCTCAGTCCTTGGCCGCACTCGCGACAAATAAAAATGTTAAAATGCTGGCCCATGAAAAACGGATGATTGACGCCAAGATAAAAAAACAACGGCTTTCTGCCGAAGATGTGGCGCAAAAAGTTGCGGCGCTTTCTATTTTGATCCCGGCTCAGGTGGGTGAAGAAGGCAAGCTCTTTGGTTCGGTTGTTTCTAAAGATATTGCGGATGCCATGCGGGACGCGGGGATGGAAATTGATAAACGTAAAATCCTCTTGGATAAACCCATTAAGGCCCTGGGTGTCTTTCAGATTCCCGTTAAAATTCATCATGATGTCTCGGCTTCCGTGAAGGTTGAAGTGGTTGCAAATACGGAAAATACAGAAGCGTAAGAGAAGGATATTTCCCACCTTAAGTCCCAAAAACCGATCAATGATCACATAAAAAAGACAAGGCATGATTTGGCCGTATTGACCGTGTGCTCGTCGTCTCTGATTGACCTTGAGTATTTTTTGACGCCGTTTCAAGCAAGGAGAGCGTATCGATGAAAAAACTGAAGCTTTTTGCGGGGAATTCAAATCCCGTACTTGCGAAGGAAATTGCGGATTCCCTTGGGCTTCCTCTCGGAAAATCCACGGTGTCAACTTTTAGCGATGGCGAAATTTACGTCAAAATCGAAGAAAACGTGCGAGGCAACGATGTGTTTATCGTGCAGTCTGCTTCTGATCCGGTCAATACCAATATCATGGAATTGCTCATCTTGATTGATGCACTCAAGCGGGCTTCTGCACGTGAAATTACCGCGGTGATCCCGTATTATGGCTATGCACGTCAAGACCGAAAAGATCAGCCGCGTGTCCCGATTACGGCAAAGCTGGTTGCCGACCTTATTGGCTCCGCCGGTGCACATCGTGTGCTGACGATTGACTTACACACCGGGCAAATTCAAGGGTTTTTCAATATCCCTGTGGATCACCTCTACGCCAGTCCTGTTTTGCTGAATTATTTCAAACAAAAGAAATTTGATGATTTGATTATTGTTTCTCCTGATGCAGGGGGGGTCGAGCGAGCCAGAGCCTTTGCAAAAAAAATGAATGTGGGTTTGGCCATCATCGATAAACGCCGAGAAGGCCCGAACCGAACAAAAATTATGAATATTATTGGTGAAGTCGAAAATCATGATGTGCTCATCCTAGACGATATGATTGATACGGCAGGGACGGTCGCACAAGCTGCGGCTGCGATCAAAGCCAAGGGAGCAAGGCGTATTTTTGCGGCTTGCGCCCATCCTGTTTTTTCAGGACCCGCCATTGAACGACTGAATGAAGCCCCCATTGAAGAAATCGTCGTGACCAATACGATCCCGCTAAAAGGAAAAGATGAGGTCTGTAAAAAAATTACCGTTTTATCTGTGGCCCCGCTTTTAGGAGAAGCCATTAAACGGATCAATGAAGAGTTATCGGTGAGCTCACTTTTTAATTGAGCCCAAAGTGTGTATTGAGACCATTCGAGGAGAAATCCCATGCAAAAAATTACAATTCAAGGTGAATACCGAAAAACAGCAGGCAAGGGTGTTGCGCGTCAGCTCAGAATGCAAGGAAAGATTCCAGCAGTCTTGTACAGTAAGGGTACTTCTACACCCCTGATTTTAGACCCGAAAGAGGTCTCTGACGTATTGCGCTCAGTTTCGGGGATGAATACCCTCATCACCCTCAATATGGCGAGTGATGAAAAGGGCCAACATGTGGCCATTTTACGGGATTACCAAAAAGATCCCTTAAATGGGGCCATATTGCATGCCGATCTTTTTGAACTTTCCATGACGGAGCCGCTTGAGGTTAAAGTTGCGATTGAGGTGATCGGTGAGACCCCTATTGGCGTGAAACAAGATGGCGGGGTTTTTCGGTCCCACTTGCGTGAACTTGAAATTCGGGTTTTGCCAACCAATATTCCAGATCATATTCAGGTTGATGCATCGGAGCTGGGGCTTGGCGAAACCATCCACATTGGGGATCTTTCGCTGCCTGAAGGCATCGAAGCCCTGGGTCAAGCTTCTCAGGCGGTTGTCTCCGTGGCCTCCACGATGTCTGATGAGCAACTTGATGCGCTCTTGACGACACCTGCGGCTACGGACGCAGAGCCTGAAGTCGCTTCGGAAGAAGAGCCACCGGCCGAAGACAAATAAGTCTGAGGGGCTCCGCTTTTTCGGAGGATATACTTGAAGCTCGTTGTCGGTCTGGGCAACCCTGGTTCGGCCTACGCGGAAACAAAGCACAACGTCGGATTTTGGGTGCTGGACGCTTTTGCCCAACAACACCAACTGAATTTTACAGTGGACAAAAGACAGGCGCAGCTTTGTCGCGGTATTTGTGATGGCCCCGATGGCAGTATCGACTTTTTACTGCTTAAGCCTCAGACCTTTATGAATCTTTCGGGACGTGCTGTTTCAGCCCTGCTGCACTATTACAAAATACCGCTTTCCGATCTGATTCTCATCTACGACGATATTGATTTGGAGCCCGGTCGCCTGCGCATCAAGAAACAAGGCGGCGCCGGGGGGCATCGGGGGGTTGTCTCGGTGATTGAGCATGTTGGTTCAAAAGATTTCCCGCGTCTCAAAATTGGCGTTGGGCGCGACCCCGGAATAGAAACTGTTAATAACGTGCTTTCTCGGTTTCGCTCAGAAGACAAAAAGAAAGTCCTCGAAGCACTTGAAGACGCCTTAGTCGCTTTGCCCTTGTTATTGGATGGCAAAGTGCTTGAGGCCATGAATCGTTTTAACGCAGCATAAGGAAAGATGAAAGCATGGCAACACAGTGTGGCATCATTGGATTACCCAATGTCGGAAAATCGACGCTTTTTAATGCGCTGACCCGCGCCGAAGCGGAAACGGCCAACTACCCTTTCTGTACCGTCGATCCCAATACAGGTATCGTCATTGTCCCCGATGAACGCATCGATTTTCTCACATCCCTCTACAAACCCAAAAAGACCAGTGCAAGCCACATGGAGTTTGTCGACATTGCCGGCTTGGTCGCAGGGGCCAGCAAGGGTGAGGGCCTGGGCAATCAATTTTTGGGGCATATTCGGGCCGTGGATGCCTTGATTCATGTGGTGCGTTGTTTTGATGATCCCGAAATTATCCATGTCAACGGGGAAATCAATCCCAAACAGGATGCCGAACTCATTACCACAGAACTGATTTTAAAAGACCTCGATACCGTGGAAAAACGTCTCTTTAAATCCGGGAAAAAAGCCCGTTCGGGAGACAAAGACGCAAAAATTGAACAGGATTTAATGCTGCGTCTCAAAGACACACTTTCCGATGGACAATGTGCACGCACGATTTCCGTCAACGAAAAAGAAGTGCCTTTAATGAAAGAACTCAGTCTTTTAACACAAAAACCCATGCTCTATGTGGGTAACGTCTCGGAAGATGACATTGTAAAGGGCAACAGCGACTCGGATGTGCTCATGGCATTGGCGCAAGAAGAAGGTGCCGAATGTATTATTATCAGCGGAAAAATTGAATCCGAAATCGCCACCTTAGATGCGGAAGAGGGGGCCCTGTTTTTAGAAGAACTGGGTTTGACCGAGACGGGTCTGGCCCGTCTGATTCGTGCGTCTTACCGCTTGTTGGGGCTGATGACTTTTTTCACCGTCGGAGAAGACGAAGTCAAAGGGTGGACGATACACAAAGATACCCCTGCCGTTGAGGCAGCCGGTAAAATCCATTCCGATATCGCGCGCGGTTTTATTCGTGCTGAAGTCTTTCATTATCAGGATCTTGTGACTCAGGGGGATGCTCAGGCCATCAGAGAAAAAGGGCTCTTGCGTCTGGAAGGAAAAGAATATCTGGTTCAAGATGGTGATTGCATGTATTTCCGTTTTAATGTCTAAAAATTTCATGAAGTACTTCAATCTTTTATAAAAAAACCTCATCTTTTTTGCGATTTTTTCATAGCACTGTTACACTTTTTAAAGAATACACAGGTCTTTAAGCCGTGTTTGAAGGACGCTCTTTTTATGAATTAAGATGACTTCTATTGGGTGATGTCCTTGAATGTAATGAGGAAGGAATTATGCAGAAAAAGTATGACCTGTTAATCCTCGGTGGCGGGCCGGGGGGCTATGTGAGTGCGATTCGTGCGGGGCAATTGGGTTTAAAAGTCGCCGTCATCGAAAAAGAAGCCATTGGCGGGACTTGTTTACATCACGGTTGTATTCCCTCAAAAGCGATTATTCGCAGTGCCGAAATCCTTTCTCTGATTCAAAATGCAGCCCAGTTTGGCATTACAGTGGGGCAGGTTTCTGCCGATTTTGGTGTGGCAGTTGATCGCAGCCAAAAAGTATTACAAAAGCTCTATCGCGGGGTGCTGCATTTAATGAAAAGACATCAGGTGGAGATTTTTGAAGGATTTGGCAAAATCATTGCGCCGGGTCAGATCGAAATCAAGGGTGCTGAAGACACACAAGTGATTCAGGGAAAAAATATCATCATTGCCACAGGCAGTCGCGTCAGAAGTCTTCCTAATTTGCCCCTCAACGGTACGCGTATTATTACGAGTGATGAGGCCCTGCTCCGACGTCAATTGCCGCAGTCTGTGCTCATTGTGGGCGGTGGTGCAATCGGGGTTGAATTTGCCTATATCTATTCGCTGTACGGGGTTCAAGTGACAATTGTGGAGATGTGTCCTGCCTTGCTGCCGACGGAAGATCACGAGGTCTCGACCCTGCTTGCGCGCAGTTTTAAAAAGCGAAAAATTGTGGTCAAAACCGGCTTGCGTGTGGGGGCGATCAAAGACGAAGCCGGGTTTTATACGGTTTCTCTTGAAGATGATGCAGGCGAAGTCGAAACCATCTCCACCGAAGTCATTTTGGTCGCCGTGGGACGTGCAGCCAATGTGGACAAAATTGGGCTCGAAACCCTGGGTATCTCCCAGGAAGTCGGCAGCGGTTTGATTCAGGTTGATGAAAAGATGAAGACCAACTGCGAAGGCATTTTTGCGATTGGGGATGTCAGTACACGACAGGCCTTGGCCCACGGTGCAATGGCGCAAGGTGTTTTTGTGGCTGAGACAATTGCAGGCATAAGCCGTACCCCGATTGTTTCGGAGGACATTCCCAGCGCGGTCTATTGTCACCCCCAGGTTGCATCGGTCGGATTAACAGAAGCCGCAGCACGTCAGGCAGGTCTTGCAATCAAAGTCGCCAAGTTTCCTTTGAGTGCAAATGGCAAGGCCATTGCCCTGGCAGAGACCGAAGGTTTTGTCAAAATCATTGCCGATGAAAAACAGGGTGAAATTTTAGGTGCCCACATCATTGGTGCGGAAGCGACTGAATTGATCGGTGAATTTGTCCTGGCAAAAACCCTGGAAGCCACGGCTTCTGAATTGAATCAGGCCATCCATCCGCACCCGACGCTTTCCGAAGCCGTGATGGAAGCGGGGGGTGCCATTTTTGATGAGGCCATTCACTTTTGAACAGTGAAAAAAAACCAAAACGTCATTTTAAAACCCCCCCCAAACGACGTACGATGCGGCTTCCACCCTGGTTTAAAGTCAAGCTCCAGACGGGTGAAAACTACCTTAAAGTCCGAAATCTGGTCAAAAACCTTGATTTAAACACCGTTTGCGAAGAAGCACAGTGCCCCAATATCTGGGAATGTTGGAATGCCGGCACGGCGACCTTCATGATTCTGGGAGATATCTGCACACGGAGTTGCGGGTTTTGCAATGTTGATTTTGGACAACCCCGTGCACTTGATCCCAAAGAACCTGAACATGTGGCCGAAGCAGTTGCACACTTGGATTTGAAACATGTTGTCATTACCTCAGTCAATCGGGATGAATTAAAAAACGGTGGGGCAGCACATTTTGCCGCAACCATAAAAAAAATCCGGGAAATGAGCAATTGCAGTGTCGAAGTCCTGATTCCTGATTTTCAAGGCAAAGCGGTGGCACTTGAGACGGTTTTTTCTGAAGGGCCGGACTTGCTCGCGCACAATATTGAAACTGTACCGCGTTTGCATGGCCTTGTGCGTCCGCAGGCCCACTACGCCCGCTCTCTTGAGGTCCTAAAACGTGCAAAAACTGCGGGCCTGAAAACAAAAACCGGACTGATGTTGGGACTGGGTGAATCGATTGAGGAAGTGGAGGCGGTGATGCAGGATCTTGTGGTCATTGACTGCGATATTCTTACCCTGGGGCAATATCTCCAGCCTACGGCGAAACATCTGCCCATTGCACGATTTGTCCCGCCAGAAGAATTTCTGGCCTTAAAAACACAGGGAGAAAAAATGGGTCTGTCTCACGTGGAATCAGGCCCATTGGTCAGAAGCTCTTATCATGCCGCAAGCCAGGTCAAAAGCCTGAATCCAGACACAAATCAAAACCCACTTCCTGTTTTAAAACAGGGTGTTTGAAGGGTCATTAAATCGGGGCTTATATTTTTTTGCTGGGCTTGATTTCAATCCAGAGTAGATTGGTGACGGTCAAGCCTGCCCAGGTTTCATCCCCTTTGGGTTTTTCTTTATTTTGGTAGGTCAGACGGATGGCATAACGTCCTATTTTTAGAGGGCCATTGACCATCGTGCCCAGATCCACAAAGCGTTTTCCAAGTTCCTCATTGACCTCTAATCGTATAAAATCATCGAGATTTAAGTCGATCGGAGGTGTTTCTTTCATCGACAGATTTCCGCCCAGGGTTTCATAAAAAAGATCCCATTTCAAATCGAGCAGGGGATCGAGGCGTTTGTTGATGATCAATGGAACGGTCGTATGATTTGTGAGTGAAACGGTGATGTAAATCGGCTCGCCTATGTCGTACTTGCGTTTGTCTGATTCGATGAAGGCCACGAGGCTGCCTGTGCGACCGTATTGATCGGCCAGGACCTGAGCCGTTTGAAGGGGAAACAAGGAAAAAGCCAATATCCAAAGCCAAATTGTTATGCGATGCATCATCGGAATATCCTCTTTGTTTGTATGTCTTATTATGGCGCTGAGACCTTGAATGGTCAAGTGATCTTCTGATCAGGGCTTGTTTCAGAGGTAGGCCCCGTTTTGGTAAACGGTCTGTCCATCAATTTCAACCCGGTCTGTTTTAATGAAGACATCGACGTGGAAGCCCCCTTTTTTGCGAAAGCGGTTTTTTTTGTATTGCAGGTGTTTGCAGCCCAGGGAGAGATGGATCCCGCACATACGTTCGTAGGTGCCGATGTCACTCACACGGTGTTTTTCTGAAAAGGCAGGGTTGAGGCCAAAACCCAGTTCGCGCACCCAAACGACTTCTTCTTTTTCCCTGATTTGATTTAAGACCTGCAAAAATTTTTCAGGGGCATCCGGGCTATCGACTAAGATCCCTTTTTCGATGATGGCGGTAAAGGGGTGTTTGGGCACATGTACGGCAAATTGTGTGTCCCCAAAGGCAAAGATGCTGACGCTGCCCTTGACCTGCTCAAGGTCTTCCACTTCGGTAAAGACCTCGCCAATGGGAAATTGTCCGCCGATGTTTTTCATTTCGCTGTAATCGCCGATATTGAGTTTTGGGCTTAAAAAGGGACTGTCATAGTGGAGCAGTGTGTTGTCCCCGATGAGTTTAATCTCAGAGGCCGTGCTGATTTGTTTTTTGAGCTTTGGCCCAATGCGGCGATAATAGCCGGGGTCGTAGGCGAGTGAATTGATATAGGTTTGCAGTTCATCGGATTGCATCCGGCCCAGATGAGGGTGTTCGATGACCTTGATTTTTCGTTGAAACAATTCAATCCGGATGCGGAATTTACTCAAACGGAAGCTTGTCGATTGCACGAGTATCGCAAGGTCGTTTACGGCAAGCTTTGCCAGTGCTTCCAAAACAGTTTCGGGGCTGCATTTTTCAAAATCGAGGCAGATGGCTTCGGGCAGTTGTGTGCGATAGGCTGCTGTGAGTAGGCGTGAGAGTTCCGATTGCATGTCGTAGACAATTAAAACTTTTTGTTGCTTATTGTGTGTGAAGACGTGATGCAGGATGTCTTGTATATTTTTCCGCGCCCCTGCTTCGATTGAGGCCCCAGGGATATTTTCAGTCAATGGAGGTTTCTTTCCCTTCGCATTTCAGCGTTTTCTTTGAGATAACAAGGGGCCAGGTATTTGTTGGCGTGATTTTGGCTTGGGGGGATGTACCTAGTGTCCCGATGTCGGGCATAAATTCGACAGTGTTACTGAGTTTTTCAATTGAAACCAGGAACTCATCCATCTTGGAGGCTTTGGCGGACCAGTGGTTTGGAAAAATCCAGGCGAGGTAGGTCTGTTTATCGTGGCGATAAATAAGTTTCCACCAGAAATCGGGTGTTTTGATCCCGTGTGTGACGGTAAAAAAATCGTTTTCAGGATCATTGCCCCAAATGACCCCGCCCCAAACCTCTAAAGGGCTAATGTCGCGATAACATTCTGTAATCATTTCGCTGTAGTACCAGGCCCCGATGCCGCGAGACAGGATGGCGTTTTGTGGCAGGGTATTGGTGAGGTAATAGGTTTCTTTGAGTTTTTTGAGGCTGCTGTCCATATGATTGCTCGGAACGAATGTGCCTCTTCGCCATTCTCCTTGCAAAGGATCGACTGTATTTGTTTTATAGGAACGCCAGGTTTGTGGCTGACAGGAGACGGAGACCTTCCGATCAAAGTCGTAACTGGTATTTTTCTTTCGTATGTTATTTTTATCTTTATCTTTTCCAATCTTGTAATAAAAGGCGACTGCACCATTATGGGTAAGACAGTCGAGCCATAGTGTAAAACCCTGATATTCTTTTTTGAGTATTTTTGTTTTTAAGGTGTCTGCCTGTGCGGTACCCTTGAAATAAAAAAACAGCAAGAGGATGAAGGCCCAGAAGCCTATTTTTAGGACGATCCTGAACAAGGGACGATTCTGAAATTTCAGTTGTGGCGTCAATTGAGCGCACACGTGTTTGTAATCAACTTGAAAGGAGTGTCTTGCAGAACGAGAATTTGGATCGTATCAATCTTTATAAAAAGTGGTGGAGCTGAGGGGGATCGAACCCCTGACCCCAAGACTGCCAGCCTTGTGCTC
>CAYVHO010000031.1:0-9658 GCA_964451325.1 uncultured Nitrospira sp.
ATTGCTGAACCTCTTTGGGTGAGATTGCCAGCCTGACTTTTTCAGCAAACCCTATCTACATTTTTCTAAAATTTTGCAAGGCAGAAAAATAGGTCAGCAGTTGAGTTTTAGAATACCGGGCATTCCGTGGACTTGTAGAGGGTATTGCAAAAAGAACGGTGTTTCCAATTTTGAAAGTTTGCAAACCAGGCGAACCCTCTTTCCTAAAAAGGGCACGATAGGCCGTTAAACCATTAAAACAGAGAATACGTGGACGATAAAATAAAATTTTTTGCCGGAGTATCTCCCCCCCCATTTGCAATTCTTTCATAGAGAGATCAGAAGAACCCGCCGTAGCCCGCTGAACCACATCCGTCAAACCAAGACGAAACCGAGGCAACTTCCAATCATCCTGAGGCTTTAGTGGAGTGGGGAGAATCCCACTTTCAAAAAGTAGGGGCCAAAATCGATTTCGAGGCTGGGCATAATAATGACCCAGTTTATCCGAATATCGACCAGGATTGATCCCGACAAAAACAATATCAAGTCCTCCTTCCAGAATATCAGGAAGAGAGGACTTCGGCAGCGCCTCTCCTATTCGCATTGACCGGGGCGGAGGTGCTCGTGACAAATTTCACAATAGGTTGCGTCGGGGTCATTTTCATGCCGACATTCGGGGCAAGCTAAAACGAGATGTTTATGGGATGGAAAAGGCGTAATACAGCGATCACACCAGGGAAGGTTTGGGGGGTTATCATGCCCACATTTAAGACATTTCATCTATCTGCCTTATTTTTTGACGGACATGAACCCCCATCTCACTATTCGGATTCAACCAGTGTCTTTTTAAATCCGACCTTACTGATATCAAACCCATTTTTGACTTCATCAATGGGCAGCATCTTGATGGCATGATGTTTCGCCAAATCATCACAGATACCGACACAAATCTCACAACCTTTGCAACGGTCTACTGCAACATAAGCCGTGCCCTTGACTTCATCATAAAGGATGGTGTTGCCTTCAGGACAAAACTGAGTACAAAGACGACATTTTGTTGCAGCACATATTTCCTGATCTACTTCTGCTACTGAATACATTTACTTTACCTCCGAGATACAACGCTTTAATGGGCCACCATCTCTTTTGGAGCAGTTTCCCACTTGTCCCATTTGCGTTCAAGTGCGTATTCACGCGCGGCATTTGCAACATCCATATTTTTCTGAACGAGTTCTGCTTTCTTGGCAAATTTCCGCTCAATGACACTGTCCAAAGCAGCAGTTCCGCCCGAAGTCACAATCCCTTTTCCAATAAAACGCTCTTTAATAGATTGTTCAATGGAAGAAGCGCTTGGCATCCCCAAAATGGCTGAAATTGCACCAACCATTGCCATGTTTGTGGCCAACTCTGTTCCCGCGACATCGACCGCTATTTTTGAAGCAGGGACGTGAAAGACATTCGCACTCATATCGTTGAGTTCTTGTTCTTCATCCCTGCTCAGCTTGAGCTCTGTTGCGCTGTTGATAATCACAACGCCATTTTCTTTCAATCCTGTGTAAAAGGGCATGGTGTAGGATTTTCCGTGGGTAATCACCTGAGTGTGGAAAATAACAATAATGTTTGGATAGATGATTTCACCAATTTCATAAATGGCATCTTCTGAAATCCGAACATAGCTTTCAACCGGGGCCATTCTCTTTTCAGAACCGAAAAAAGGCACCATCGTGCTTTCCCCTTTGTCGAGAATCACTCCATTACTCAAGACATGCGAGGCAGTAACAACACCCTGTCCACCAATACCTGCCATGCGTACGCTGTAACGTCTTTTAACTGCTGCTGACATTTTATTCCTCCTTAAAGTCAGTCGATCTATTTTATTTTTTTCGCCGCTTTACGGAGGCGTTTTCTTTCTTTTTCGCTTTCGTCCCAATAGCTTTGCGCGTCGTCACTAAAATATTCTGCAAAACCATAACGGTCTTTTTCAACATCTCTTGCGTCGTCGATGACCTTGGGTGTTGGAATGGCATACTCAATATTACAAGAGGTATAGGCTTGAATAAAGGTCGGCCCAACCTCACGTGCGATCAGGACTGCTTTTCGTATCGTATTGGCAATCCGAGTCGGATTGGTTGTTGAAATACGAGCGGTATAAGCCACACCTGCCGTTTTTGCGAGACCCAGCATATCCATTTTTTCAAATTTTTTCCCCGTCGGAGCCATTTTCATGACCATGCCTTTTTGCGTCATGCCACTGTCCTGGCCACCTGTATTGCCATAAACTTCATTATCCAGCATGATGGTCGTAAACTTCTCTTTTCTGAACCAGGAATGCATCACAGCATGAAAACCAATATCCGCAAGACCACCATCACCTGCCATCACCACGACATCTTTGGGCTGATCCTTAAAACGAATATCTAAACCGCGTTTAAGACCCGTCGCAACTGCATTGGTGTCTCCATAGTTACCATAAACAAAGGGAACAGCCCCTTGTGTAATGGCAAGCCGACCACAGCCTGCCGTGCCACAAATCACGGTATGCTCAAGCGCGGGCAGCGCAACAAATACGAGACGAATAAAAAGCGTCATGGCACATCCCGCACACATGGGATGTTCTTCAATGGCTTCTTTAAATGAGCCGAGTTCTGAGACTTTTCGTTGTCTCAGAAACGGGCCGTCATCAATAAGATCCTGATATTCTTTTGGTAAATACTCTTTAAAACCTGTTGCAGGACGAATGGTTTTTAACGACATCTTATATTCCCCTTTTTTATTTAGAAGCCTTAATCGTTTCTAGGATTAACTCTGTCGGCATGGTCATGCCACCAAAAACACGTGGACCAGCAATAATGCGATCAGTACGATCAATCGCCGCTTTAACCTCCTTTGCCAACCATCCGACATAGTTAAACTCAGGAATGACAATTTTTTCAGCATGCTCAAGGGCCTCGATCAATTCCTCGGTCGGGAAAGGACGGATGGATTTTATTTTGATCAATCCCACATCCAGGCCTTGTTCCGTCGCCTGACGCACTGCTTCACGCCCCTGAGAAACGGCCGCACCTGATGCAACAATCACCGTTTTTGCACCGGGGTTCACCACCTCAATCAAACCACCGAGCCATCGATTCAACCATTTTTTTGCACGTTCCTGGGCTGCCCAAATTTCTTGCTGCCAGGCCGCATGCATTTGGTATGAAATAAAGTTTGATTTTTGAATCGGTGAATCACGAGAAATACGAATCGGCGGATTTTCATTATCCATCATGGGCACCGCTTCGTGGTAACAGTCCCGAGGCGGCAATTTAATATCTTCCGCAGGTATACTGACCCAACCTCTGGCATGGGTTACAAAAAAACCATCCACGGCCACGGCAACAGGAAGCGTCACTTCCGGCTTTTCGCTCACCATAAAACCAATAATGGGGTAATCGTAAAAGTCCTGCTGGTTTTCACCATGCAGGACAATGCCCCCCGAATTCAAGAGATAAGAAATTTCAATATTATCCGGCTGAATCGCAAGCGGCGCATTGACGACACGACACATGACAAGCAACATGGAAGGCAGACGTCCACCCGGCCACGAGACAATCTGTTCAATACCACGCATCAAACCCGGCCCCGCAGTTGCCGTTAAAACACGAACCCCCGCCCTTGAGGCCCCGGCGACGGCCGACATCACACCAATCTCTTCTTCGCCACGGTAATAATCTTTGATGTAACCTTCCGCGTAGAGATAACCCACTTGCTGCATTGTTTCACTCTGCGGCGTAATTGGATAGGCAATCGCGATATCAACATTCGCACGGCGGACCGACTCCTTGGCCGCTTCACTCCCGGTAATAAATTCCCTTTCGCGTGGTGCCTCTAAAATAAGGTAATCCGGATCAACAACACGCTGTGCAGCAGCACCCGTCTTTTTCTTCTCCGTTTCCTCTTTTGAAGGCGGTGGATCAGAAATCACATGTGCACGCGGATCATCATTTCGAACCTGTGTTTTGCTGTCTTCTTTTACTTCCTCGGACATGATCTAACCTCCATCCTTATTCTGCATTATCATCTAAGCCGCTTTCAAGTTCGTTTGAAAAGGCACCTGAGACACCCGCTTCGACCAAATCTTCTTCGGGTTTCACAGGAACTTCACCCTTCAAAGAAGCAATTTGAGACCAACCTGTCGGGACGATGCCCACACCTTCATAGAGTGGTTTGATGCCATTCTTTTTGACGGTCACGATGGTCTCTCGAAAACGAACAAGCTTCTCGATATCAAAATTTGGAACAGAGGCCATGGCATCTTCGTGACCGGCTTCGGCGCAAAGTGCAATCGTATAACAATTTGTTCCTGCACGAATAATTTTAAGCGTGATACTTGCGTAGTGGCAATGAACACCAATAAAAACACAGGCTTCAATCTTATTATGCAAAACAGTCAAATTCGGGTGACAAGGGTTAATCACGGCTTCGGGATCAATTTTCGGGTAAATCGGGCGATAGTCCGGCATGGGGATAATGCGAATTCCCGGAAGCTCATTTGCAACATCGAAAAAATATTTTGCTTTTTCATCCGTATGATCATTCCATCCCCAAAGCACGAGTGGGCCAGGGAAAAGGGTTGGATTTTTTCGGGTTAACAAAGCGATTGCGGCCTTTTCGAGCGCTTCGGCCTCAGAAACAATTTCCCCTTCGACAAGCCCTTCACCCTCTTCAGGTAAAGAAATGCCCATCAGGGTCGCAGCAGGAGGAAGAATCCCTTCTGGCCCAGTTACAACCCGATACTGGGTCTTTTTTTTATTTCCCATCATAGCTCCTCTGAATTAAATATGCTCAACAGATGTCAAGTATACCGTACTAAAAATAGTTTTGAAAAAACGTCACAAAAAGTTTCGTAATCATAAGGGAGGGCTTAAAGTCTTGTCAATTCAAAAAAATGTGAATTTCAGAAGTGGTCTTGCTTGGATAATGAGAAAAAATACGGTATATATTTTGGAAATCTATCAGATTTTGTGTATTTTTGCTTAACCATTATTAATGATCAGAAATTTCAAGATCGAGTCAGTGATGTTTTTTTCTTGAGGGATCTTTCTTTGGAATTCACCCACAGCACTTTTATTATTTTTATGGCTTTTGTCCTTGTCGCCCTTGTTTCAAAACAAGTCGGACACTTATTCAAAAAAATAAAGCTACCCTTGGTCACCGGATTTCTCTTCACAGGAATGCTCGCAGGCCCCTCCGCAATGAACCTCATCCCACAAGGTGCCACAGAGGCACTGCGTTTTGTGGATGAAATCTCGCTGGCTTTCATCGCCTTTGCCGCAGGCAGCGAGCTCCACATGAAAAAACTAAAAAGTCGATTTAAGAGCATTACCTGGGTCATTATCGCACAGGTAATGCTTATTTTTCCCCTGGGCAGCTTGACCGCTTTCATCTTGGCCGACTTCATTCCATTCATGCAGCCGATGTCCACAAGCAGTCGCCTTGCTGTTTCCCTCTTGGTCGGGGCCATCCTCGTTGCCCGTTCACCCTCTTCGGCCATCGCTGTGGTCAACGAACTCCGGGCACAAGGGCCTTTTACTCAAACCGTACTGGGGGTGACCGTCGTGACAGATATTGTCGTCATTGTGCTCTTCGGGATTAACGCCTCCATCGCAGATGCCCTCCTGCTTAATCTCAAGTTTAATCTGGGTTTTATCATCCTCATCGCAGGAGAATTGCTGGCCTCGCTGGTCATTGGCTATGGCCTCGGAAAGTTATTACAATATGTCATCGCACGACAATTGAACCGATCCATTAAAACAGGGCTCATTTTGGCCCTGGGTTATCTGGTCTTCCTTCTGTCATCGTTTATTCGTCACACAAGTCATGACTTACTTCCGTTTGAAATTCTGCTTGAACCACTACTCATTTGCATGATTGCCGGTTTTCTCCCTGCAAATTACAGCAAATACCGTCACGAATTTTTAACCATTCTCTACAAAGCTGGGCCACCCATTTACACAGCTTTTTTCACCCTAACCGGAGCATCACTTATGCTGGGGCTTTTGGCAAAAACCTGGCCGATTGCGCTGACATTCTTCGGCATCCGTCTCTTGGCCATCTTTATCGGCTCCTTCAGCGGAGGACTTATCGCCGGAGATAAGATGCAGCACAACAAAATATCTTGGATGTCTTATGTCACACAGGCCGGAATCGGACTGGCACTGGCCAGAGAAGTCGCAGGGGCCTTCCCGGCCTGGGGGCCGGAATTTGCGAATATTATGATCTCTGTGATTATTTTAAACCAAATTGTCGGGCCGCCGCTTTTTAAGTGGGCCATTAACCGTTCAGGGGAAGCACATCCCGAAGCGCTTTCGCCACGATTTGCAGGCAAAATCCCGCCGACCCTGTAATTTCGCTTGTTTCCGAAATCATTTTTCTTGAAGAGCGCACAGGACTGATTGTCTCGGATCCTTGCAATCCACTCCAGAAGAGCGAGTGTCGCGCACACCATTCTCTAGATCACGATATGATCGCATTGGCAATCACAAAATACAGGGGGACACCGACTGAAACATTAAAAGGGAAGGTCAATGCAACCGCAGCGGTGAGCGAAAGCGAGGGGTTTGCCTCAGGCACCGCCGCCCTCATCGCTGGTGGTGCGGAGATATAGGAGGCACTGGCCGAAAAAATACCGAGCATCGTCGCGCCACCCACGCTCAAGCCCGCAATCGACCCAACAAAGACCCCTATAGATCCATGGATAATTGGCATGAGCAGCGCATAGGCCAAGAGTTTATAACCAACGACCTTCCATTCTTCTAAACGGGCCGCTGCCATGGTTCCCATTTCGAGCATGAAAAGGGCAAGAACCCCCTTAAACAGCCCATCGAAAAAGGGCATGATCGAAGCCGCCTTCTCTTCTCCAGAAATATACCCAATCGCCATAGAGGCGAGTAAAAGCAGAACGGATTTTCCAACGAGGCAGTCTTTAATGATGCCAAACCAATCCATCTTGGCCCCTCCTGCTTTTTTTCTGGCCAGCATAATACGTGTGAGAACAATTGCGGTGATCACTGCGGTGCTGTCCATGAACGGGTACAATGCGGCAACGAAGTGTTCATAGGGTACGTTGCGTTCGTCTAAAAATGAGAATCCGACAACCATAGTGCCTGCGCTGACCGCCCCATAATGCCCTGCGATGGCACCGGCATCTGCGGTGTTGAATTTAAGCGTCTTCAAAACCTTGAAGCCCATCAAGACAATGACAATACCCATAAAGATGGCTCCGAATGCCGGAACCAATACCGCAGAAAATCCAGCCTTCGCAATACCAATACCTCCCTTTAGGCCGATGGCAACCAGCAAAAAAATCATCATCGCCATCCCCATGTCTTCGGGGATCTTTAGGTCGGACTTGATGAGAACGGCAAGTATGCCCACGGCAAAAAATAGAATATGGGGGGATGCAATCTGAGAGACGATAATATTGAGAAAGTCCATAGGGGTTTCAATACCTCATTTCATATATTCATGTTATTTGAATGATGTTTTCATCATAAAAGTCATGTAATGCGGGGTTGCTAAGAGGAATATTAAATTAGGGGGGGGAATTGAGCCCATACCTTATCGATTTTCTCCATCCTTCTGGTAGTCAGGCCACACCACATTGACATCTGAAATAATGACCATTCCCGCATAGTTTTGGATTAGCTTTTTCACCTCCTGGCTGATCCTGAGGGCGGCCTCCTCATCAGTCAGAGTAAAAACCATTGCGTTATTAAAGACATCGGTAAACCCAAATCCCGTTCGACGCCCCCGATGCCCTCGACCGGTCACGGAGGGAAGGATGGTGTAGCCGCTAACCCCGGCCTGGTCTATAATTGAAATCACCTGATCAAGCATGATCGCTTCAATTACGATCTCAACTTTTTTCATTTTTTTTCCACCAGAAGCCATTTCATTCTCCAATTAATATGATCTCCACCGTAAACAGCGAGGGATCACGGGTAAAGCAATTTGCTTAGAAAAATCACGGTCTCTCTAACGCTTCCCTCATACACGGTAACCTTTCAAGCGGCTGAGGGAAATGTTCAGATTCACATAAAAGTTGATAGACCTGCAGGCTAACCCGTCCGGCACTCAGATTCTTTGATTTTCTCGAGGGTTATTAAACATCAGCTCACAAGGCCTCGTCAAACATTTTTTACGAGGGCCGCCCGCCACTCTTGAGCGAGACTCATCCGAAAATGCAGCGGGAAGCAGAACAGAGATCCTGGGGCAGATCTGCTCCTAGATCACTTAACCCTAAGTATTCCAGAATCCGCCTGGAAAACCTACTTAGGGAAGCCCTACTTTACACTTGTCTCAAGTTGGTCTCAGATATTTCCGTCACGCGTTTTAAATATTTTGGCGGAGAATCAAAATAATACAGACGCCTACCTTTTTTTACTTCCCCACTCTCTCTTGACTTAGACAGAAAATACAAGACACTGCGTTATCTCAATGCCTGCGTTTTAAGACAAAATAAACGAACGCATTGAGAGGGTCGATAAATCAAAATCCGCATTAAAATACTGAAGCTCATCCCCGTCCATGCGTTGTGCAATCAGGTAAAGTAGAGGCAAGTAGTGTTCATCACTGGGGTGAGCCATTCGATAGAGATCATTGTTTTCTTTGTTTTTGATGAGACTTTGATCATCCTTGTTATCAATCGCCTCTCTGATTGTTTCGTCAAAGGAGACGGCCCAGCTCGCAGGCGGTGCATCGGGCTCAAGTTTAGAAAGATTATGCGTGATGTTACCGCTGCCCAAAATCAAAATGCCCTTTCTCCGAAGCACAGAGAGTTCTTTTCCTAGATCGAAATGAAATTGGGGGCCTGGACTAAGATCCAGACTCAATTGAAGCACAGGGACATCAGCTTTAGGAAAAAAATGCATCAGTACCGTCCAGGTTCCGTGATCCAAACCCCAGTCACTGTCCTCTGTGATTTTGAAGGATTGAATCGTTTGACAGATTTCTTTTGCAAGTTCGGGGTCACCCGGAGCCGGGTAGTGCTGCTTATAAAGGGTTTCTGGAAATCCGCCAAAATCATGGATGGTCCGTGGATAAGGCATGCCCGTCACTGCGACTGAACCCGATGTCGTCCAATGGGCTGAGATCGAAAAACCGCCTTGGGTTTGCGCAGGTTTTCACCCAGGGCCGCCCATTGACGACTGTAGCGGTTCTTGGAAATAGCCAGTATCGGATTGCCGTGGCCTACAAATATTGCGGGCATGATTGTAGGTGTTTGAGAGATTGTTCTTTTATTTAAGGAGATCATTTATTACTCCTATTCTTGACTGGCACAACCTTCCAAGGCGATGACCAATCACAAAAATTGAACGTGTTAGATTCAAGGGGGTACATTTTTAGAAATCATTTTATTCCCGAATCAAAGTCCACCACTTCTCAAAGTGTCTTCCATAAAGATAAAACGCTCGGTTTCGAGCAGCGGCCGCAGTACCTTCGAAAAGAGTTCATTATGTGGATCGTTTGTTTCTTCACTCACATTTCCCTGAAAATAATTAGTACTAACACGTACTTATTTATGTTAGTCTGTGCTAGTACTAATATCAAGAAGAAAAATAAGAATTGCTAGAAAGCGTTCCCAATTAGGGCTTGCTGAAAGAGTCATAAGTTAATGATTTTAAAAAGGTTTATTCTG
>CAYVHO010000032.1:0-8322 GCA_964451325.1 uncultured Nitrospira sp.
CTACAGAATAAACCTTTTTAAAATCATTAACTTATGACTCTTTCAGCAAGCCCCACTTAGGGAATAGCGCTTGATGAGTATCAAGTTGCTCAACTCGACTGCATAACTATCTTTGCGAAAACAAAGCTTTAGTGATATTAAAATACTTCTGAGACAAGAGAAATGATGAGGAAGCTTAAAAATGATTACGCTTAGAACACTCAAAAAAACCGATATCGAACGACTGGTGCATCTTGCAAATAACAAAAATATTTCCAGATACCTGATCGACACCTTTCCCTTCCCCTACACAAAAAAAGATGCCGATTGGTTTTTAGAAACGGGATCTTCCGCCAATGGCTCCGTCGCAAAAGTGATTGAATATCGAGATCAATTTGTAGGCATTGTTGGCATCACGCCTGAAACGGGCTGGAAAAAACACATCGCCGAAATTGGCTATTGGATTGCAGAATCTTACTGGGGGAAAAACATCACCCCTAAAGCATTAAACATCATGGGCAACTTCGCTTTTTCAGAACTCAAATACAGGAAACTTTTTGCGCCCGTGCTTGCGCCCAACAAAAAATCCATGCGCGTCCTTGAAAAATGTGATTATACCCTGGAGGGCGTTTTAAAAGAGGAAGTCCTCAAGGACGGACACTATTTTGATGTCTATCACTATTCAAAACATTGCCCATAAAGATAGAATACAGCCCTAGGAGAAATACCAAGATTGAAAGAAAATATGGACACAAATCTTTTTGCGGCACTCAAACATGCACTCACAGCTTATGCGCCCATTTCAGAAGAAACATGGGCCATATTCAAACGGATCTGCACACCCATCCGCTTAAAAAAAGGCGATTATTTCTGTCGTGCGGGAGACCGACCTCAATCTATTTCTTTTGTATATTCCGGACTTTTACGCGCCTATGTGAGCGATGAAAATGGGAATGAATATAACACCATTTTTTTCCCGGAAAACACCTTCCCCGGCTCCATGGTGGCGCTGCTCACATCAAGTGCCTCAAAGTTCGCCATTGAGACCTTGGAAGACTCACAGCTTCTGCAAATCGATTTTAAAGCCTATCGCAAACTTCTTATTGCCAGCGATGATCTCAAACTATTTCATATTCGCTATTTAGAAAAAAACTGGTTGATCGCCCAGGAAGCCCGTGAAGTGATGTTGGTTCAAGAAAATGCTTCTGCACGTTACCTGCATTTTTTGAATGACCATCCCGACCTTGAGCAACGACTTTCTCAATACCACATCGCCTCGCATCTTGGTATTACACCCACCCAGCTCAGCCGGATTCGTAAAAAAATGAAAAATTCGAGACAATAAGTATTCAAAAATCAACCTATGTAAATGCCTACATCCCGTGCATCCTGTAAAGTGGGTTTATGACTTACTTATCTTTTTTGGCTTTCGTGGCAGGTGCCGCGATTTCAGTACAGGCCACCATGAATGCACAACTGGGACAATTATTAAAAAATGCCCTCGTCGCGACTTCCATTGCATTTACAAGCAGCCTCTTTTTTATATTGCTGGGTCTCGCAGCTTTTAATAAACAATGGCCGCAGCGCGAAGCCATTCAATCCGTGCCACATTATTTATGGTTTTCAGGCGGCTTGCTCAGTGCCTTTGCCGTGGCGAGCTTTTACTGGCTCATCCCCAAAATGGGTATCGGGCCGATGATGTCCTATGCCATGACCGGACAACTCCTGCTCGCGATCATCGCAGGACACTTTGCTTGGTTTCAGTTGCCGATGACCCCCGTTTCACCCCTGAAGCTGGTCGGTGTAGGTTCTATGATCCTGGGCATTATTTTAATTAATCGCGGATAAATGATGAATTCTCAAACATTAGACCGGGCCAATATCGACAATCTAACGGGTTTATGGAAACACATGGGCGCGGATACCTTCAAGCTGAAGACCACTCAGAGGCTCTACGCCACGACCACGGGGACAAATCGACTCTGGTTTGATTGGAACGGCGTCCCAGAACCCCAAGACATCCATGTTTTGATCAACAAGGCGCTCGCAAATAAAGCCCTCTGTACCATTCCCACTTGGGGGCAACAGAGTGATGCACTGGTAAAAACACTGGGTTCAAAAAAATTTGGGATCGCATTTAAACAAACGGCAATGGTCTTGCGACTAAAGGAAATCAAGACCAGCTTCGCCCGCACAACCTGGGTTCGTCCTGTCAAAACAGCCCAGGAGATGAAAATATGGGCCGAAGTCGCCTCTCAGGTTTTTGGCAAATTTGGCGAGTCTATCCCCCTGTCGCTCGTCCAGCGTATGCAGGAAAACCGGCATGTGTATTTGCGCATCGCATGGTTTAATGAGGAAGCTGCGGGCACGGGATTGATGTACGAAGACGCGGGGATCGCTGGCATTCACTATCTCGGCATCCTCCCCACATATCGCAGGCAAGGACTCGCGCGCCAAATCATGAACGAGCTCATTCATTTGATGCAGAAACGTCATTGTGAATATGCGACACTGCAATCCTCAGAAATGGCTGAAGGCTTGTATCGTGAACTCGGTTTTTCCCGGCAGTTTACGATCAAAAATTTTTGTCGTTCTAAGACGTATCCGACTATCGCATCCCTGGATTGAAAAAATTATGATGCACAGCAGCCATTGATGAAGGATCTAAAAAAATCTCCTCTCCAGAAAAATTTGGGCATGACAATATCCTCACTTTAGACAATATCAGTATCCCCAAAAAAGGCTTTACTTCCTGGTATTTCGGAGACAATGAACACCTTGCGAACGAACTCCTTGGCTTTGTCAGGAAAGAAACGAGCAACTGCGAGTGCCTTGTGGGTTCATGAGAGACAGCCCCAAAACCGGGTAATTTTAGCGTCATTACAAACTGGGCGGGCGAAGCCCATTGTATCATTTTAACGAACCTGCTTGAAAGCAGTATCGGAAAGCCTCATCGACCTAGGGAAATATTGCCGAAGTAAAGTATTTGCGTTCTCCTTCTGATCCATTTTGCACACAGAAGGGCCTTGCGCTCGCTGTCCGACAATCCACATATCTTTTCCATATCGGTCGTTGTCGGTGAGGCGAGAGAAGTAATCGTGATTTTTCCATTCAGATATGTCTCACTCATGCCTTTCACTGCACCCGTCAACAAGACATCATGAACGTATTTTTTTATTTGGTCTTACTAATTGAGTAAAAGTATTAGACCTGACTCTGTTTTATTAGGACTTATAATATCGCTGTGATCCAATATGCAAAAAACAAGACATGTCCCCATGATCATTTTTTTCTTATTGACACTTCCATTTTGCCAGTTAGACTTATTGATAGAATTTGATCTTTCATATCCTATTAATTTGTCGAGGGTTTGTAATGCGTCGTTTGTTATTTTCTGCGGTTATTTTGTTTCTTTTATCTGGCTGTGCTGCGCGATCCCCTGTAGAATCTGTCATGGCTCGTGATTTTGATCGCCTGGAATCTTGGATTGCTCAGGGCTACTTTAACGAGACCAACATGAAAGACAATGCCGGCTCTTCCTATCTGATCCTATTTACGCTCATTCAAAACAACCAGCGTCAGTGGGTCGAGAAAATTTTCAAACAACGTAAAGATCCCCTCTCATTTGACTATTCCGGCGGGCTACTAATGACTGCCCCTAACATTTCCATGTATAATTACTTGAAATCTAAGGGATTTACCCCACTTGCAAAGCACTTCTCAATGGCTTTTCGAAGAGAGGTAGCGCGCTGGATGCTTGCAGACCTCAATAAAAAAGGGAGCAATGAATTAAACGAGGCGCTTGCATATGCTATTGGCTCGGCGAACAGGACAAACTTTTCTCCAATTCTAGAACCCATTCTAGGACCCCACATAAAAGAAAATCTAGCGATTATAAAAATCGCACTTTCTATGGGTGCAGACCTCAGGGATCCGAATAATTATATGGGTGTGCCAATCTATAAAACACTGGGGGAACCACTCTATCAGGCGCTAGGGAGCGCCATACCTCCAGAAATACGAACATTGATTGCCGAAGAAAAACTTGAAAAAAAGACTCAAATCGCTAAACAAAAATCACGGAAAGAGGCTGAAATTGCCGAACAAAAATCACTCAAGATGCTTGAGAAACATTGTCTACAGAACGATGATATCGTGGCCTGTAAAAAATATGCAGACCTTTCACAGGATGTTCTTGGCATCAGTCTGGTAAAGGAGAAGATCGATCAAAAAAAAGCGGCGACCCGGAGGGAAGAGCAAAAATTCGCAAACTTGAAAAAAAATCAGAAATGCCAGTTAAAAGAACAGAAGTGGTTTTATCACTCCAGTACCTGTGAAAAGGGTTTAGCTCATGGAAAAGGACTTGCAATCCATCAGAATGGTCAACTCAAATTTGAAGGGGTTTTCAAAAAAGGCATCCGTATCTCAGGGTTGCTCAGTCATGGTGGTACCCCGATGTATGACGGTCCCGTTTCAGGAGGCAGGCCAGACGGTATGGGCATTTGCTTCCATCAGGGTGAGCCCGAAGAGTGTAAGTATTACAAAGGCAAACGTGTCGATGTGATTTACAAGCAACGTATTGCCATGCTCGAACAGCAACGCATCATGGACGAAAAAATCTCAAAAATGGCCGCAGAACAGAAAGCGCAGCTTGATGCGATTGAACTAAAAATGCTTGCTGGTGATAGTGCATCGGTATCGGTATCCGATCAGCACAATGGGCCCGGCTCAGTTATCGGCGACATTATAATGGATAACGTTTCGGGCAAGCTCAATAAAGAGGTGAACAAACTCGTAGACAAGGGTATCAATAAGCTGTTTGATCATCTTTTCTAGAGACTGAACAATTACGATAGCGCTTCTTAAGCCTTGGAGGTCATCTTCCAATTTCGACTGAGTTTAGGTCAATTTCCTCGGGGGGATTACCATTCAAAGCAGCGCACAAACGATGAAGAAATCCGACCTTAAAAAAATATTGAACGAAGACGCTACTGTCAGTACTGAACTGAATAAATTTGATGCACATCGGCCATTTATGGAGGATCTAAAAAATGTCCTCTCCAGAAAAATTTTGGCATGACTATATCCTCACCTTAGACAATATCAGTATCCCCAAAAAAGGCTTTACTTCCTGGCACTTCGGAGACAATGAAAGCCTTGCGAACGAACTCCTTGCCTTGGTTTTGTCAGGAAAGAAACGAGCAACTGCGAGTGCCTTGTGGGTTTATGAACCGGAGGGAGAGACAGTCCCAAAACCGGGTGATTTTAGCGTCATTACAAACTGGGCGGGCGAAGCCCATTGTATTATTTTAACAAACCTCGTTGAAATAATACCTTTCAACAAAGTCACAGAAGCCTTTGCCGCTTTGGAAGGAGAAGGTAACCTTTCTTTGAAATTTTGGTGTGACGCGCACTGGCACTTCTTTAAGAAAGAATTGGCCCAATATGGCCGTCATCCCAGCGTAGAGATGCCCATTGTTTGTGAACATTTTGAAGTCATTTATAGATGAAGGACTAAACTACAATCACGGAATTATCCGTCCCGCCAAAGGGAGAAGGCACGTATTTGTCGGCCGCCCAGTCATTTTCCCATTTTGTGCCGTCAATCAAATACCTAAATTGATATTCTTTGCCGGAAGACAATTCCAAACCAATCGTAAATGTACCATTTTTTAATTTTTTCATGGGTGAGGCATTGACATCCCAGTGATTAAAATCACCCACAATATTGACGGATTTTGCATCTCCAATCGCCTTTTTTGGCATCAGAAACTTGGCTTTGCAAACGGCTTTGGATTTCAGGTATTTTTTTTGAGTCGACATAAAACTACGCTCCCTAATAAAAGATTAAAATAATGTTCTCCAGGTCACAATGGACTACAAAAGCTTTGAAATTGAGTCACGGGTGTTTAGAATAAAACGGATTCAATGCGGCTTTGATTCAAAAGTATACCTGAAAATTTGGACACGTCCATTTTTCAAAAATCAGTCTTGGAACAAGAATTTTCGCATGCCGTGATGCGGGATACCTGCTTCCCAAAAAGGGTCCCCATAACTTACATAAGACAGCTTTCTGTAAAACGGAATTACATGCGATTGTGCATGAATAAAAACAGAGGATAAACCCTTTTCTATTGCAAGCCCTTCCAGAACCGCCATCACTTTTTTTCCTAAACCCCTGCGGCGATATGGCGATAAAACGGCGACACGCCCGATTTTTCCGGTAGGACTCATTCGGCCCGTGGCGACCGGGGCAGCCGCCACAAAAAGCACGACATGAAAGAATGTTGCATCGCAACCATCATGCTCAAGGGTTTTAGAAATGCCCTGTTCGACAACAAAAACAGCATCACGAACACAGACCGCAGCCTCTGCCAATTCACTCCAACCTCCACTACGTGTTTCAACATTCATTGCCATATTTCCATTTCAAACACAATCAATTTACAATTGAAAATCCCTGTATTTACAGCACAAACATTTGACAATCAAAAGGAACAAACTATAATAACCGTTTTTTTGCAAGGGATGGGGGGTATTTTGAGCGATCAAACGCAATTCGGGAAATCAGCCTTAATCAGTCTCATCTCAGAAGCCCTTGCAGCGTCTCGTGCTGATGGCCTGCTCTCCGGAACAACAGCCCCTAAAATTCTGCTCGAAAGCCCTAAACACGAAGGCCAGGGTGATTTTGCCACCACGGTCGCACTCATGCTCGCAAAAATCGAAAAAAAAGCGCCGCGGGCAATTGCAGAAATTTTGGTATCTAAGCTTGAAAATCAAACGTCCTGGATTGAAAAAATCGAAATTGCGGGACCTGGGTATATCAATTTTTTTCTAAGTGCAGACTATTGGCTCAAAATCCTGCCTACGATTCATAAAGAGGGCAGCAATTTTGGGCGTTCTCAAGCACAAAAAAAAGAAAAGATCCTCATCGAGTTTGTGAGCGCAAATCCGACGGGCCCACTACATGTGGCTTCTGGTCGTGCGGCAGCATTAGGCGATGCCTTGGCGAACCTGCTCGAAGCCACCGGGCATACGGTTGACCGAGAATATTATTTAAATGACATCGGTGTGCAAGTCGGCTTGCTGGGGCGCTCGACTTATCTGCGCTACCGTGCTTTATTTGGCGAAACCGTGATTTTACCGGAAAACGGCTATCAGGGCGACTACATTATCGAAATCGCCGAAGCCCTAAAAAAACGTGATGGGGATGTCTATCTCGAAGGCCCTCAATCTGAACACCTGACTTTTTTTACCCAATACAGTTTGCAAACAATTATTGCCTGGATCAAAGCAGATATGCAGCATTTTGGTATTGATTTTGATCGCTGGTTTTCTGAAAAAACCCTGCATGATCACAATGAAGTGGATTCTGCCCTTAAAGCCCTGGGCGACAAAAAAATGCTCCTCGAAAAAGAAGGCGCACGCTGGGTTACAACCACCACATTTGGAGATGACAAAGACCGGGTGGTTGTGCGCAGCAATGGACAAACAACCTACTTTGCCTCGGACATTGCTTATCATAAAAACAAGTTTGATCGCGGCTATGATCGCCTCATTGATATTTGGGGCGCAGATCATCACGGCTATGTCATGCGCGTCAAAGCGGCGGTTCAAGCCCTGGGCTACGAAGCCAAACAAGTGGACATTCTCATCCACCAACTCGTCAATCTGCTTCGAGACGGCAAACCGATCAAGATGTCAAAACGTAAAGGGGCTTTTGTAAGACTGCGTGAAGTCATGGACGAAGTCGGCGTGGATGCCACACGTTTCTTTTTCCTCATGCGTCGCTCGGATTCTTCGCTGGATTTTGATTTAGAATTGGCGAAAAAAGCCACAAATGAAAACCCCGTTTTTTATGTGCAATATGCCCACGCGCGTTTATGCAGTATTGTACGCGTGGCAAAAGAAAATGGCTGGGATCTGGATGAGGTCATTCAAAATACAAATTTAGAGGCACTACGCGTATTAACATTGCCCAGTGAGTTGGCACTCATGCGCGAACTTTCGCACTATCCAGCCTTAATAAAAGCAGCAGCAGAAACCATGGAGGCGCACCGTCTTACATTCTACCTGCAAACCCTCGCAGGCTTGCTTCACAGCTATTATTTTGCCTGCCGCGTGGTGACGGACGATAAAAAGCAGACAGCCGCCCGTCTGGTTCTGGTGACAGCAGTGCGCATCGTACTGCAAAACGGACTCAAACTTTTAGGCATCAGCGCCCCGAAAAAGATGTAAGGGTATTGTCTGGCATGGACCCGTAGGGGCAAGCCCCTGTGCTTGCCCTGTATTTAGGGCTTGCTGAAAGAGTCATAAGTTAATGATTTTAAAAAGGTTTATTCT
>CAYVHO010000033.1:0-4618 GCA_964451325.1 uncultured Nitrospira sp.
TCAGGATTTCACTTATAGATGCTCTTCCTCTGTGTCACGCTTGGGGTCCACCTCTGTTTCTCCCGCTGTTGTAAAGACGCCAATTTATGAGTCATTCATTAAACCAAACGAAATTGATGAAACGCTTGCTACGTTTGATGAATTTCATCCAATTGGCCGAATTGGCACATCAAAAGATGTAGCCAATGCAATAAACTTCCTGCTCAGCGATGAATCGAGCTGGGTAACGGGAGCTATTTGGGATGTTGATGGTGGTGTAATCGCTGGCCGAAACTGAACCGCTTCCGGGTAGTTTTCTGAATGCGCCACCCGGGCTTGCTTCTGAAATATAACGAGGCTATAGGAAAACCCCATCTAGAGCCCTCGTATTCTTTGTTTTGTTCATTTTTATTGAAAATATGTTCTGTTTGGCGACTTCAATCTCATTTATTTTGAAGTTGTCGTCAAAGCCTTCTGATGGCTCCTCATAAAGCCAAAGGCCCAAACTTGCCTAAAATACGAGGAAAAACAAAAAAACCCTGTTTTGCTCCTCCGGGCTTTGTATGGACTCCAAAAGAAGGTCTTCTTCTGGCCGCTTGGCTTCTCAGAGACCATCCTAAGAAGCGCTCAGCCTTAAGATGTTTTCTTATGCTCCGACTGCCACGTCACCAACCGGGCTTGTACAACAACCGGTTTAGATTGTGGCTCGCTCCGCTCTCACAATCTAACTTTATTCGTTAGTTTTTTTGTACTTGCACTACACGTTTTTCTTCACGATTCACCAATTTATGCCCATGTTTTTTTTCGCTCTCTTTTAAGGCAATAACTATACGGTCTAAGTCGTTATCGTATTTTTTTGCGTGTGCCGCTCTGAAAGCACGCATTTCTTCAACGATAGGGTCATCAATCATTAATAAGCTCCTCTGGTGAACATAACACTGGACATGTATAGTTCCAATACGCAACTACTTTAGATATTTTATCTCGTGTATTAGCATTATTGATATGTTTAAAGTTCCAAGTAAGCAAAAAATCAATCTTTTGGACAGCAGCTATACTAATATGCAGCGCATCTTCTGTGCTTGATTCAGGAACTGCGCTTTCTAAAATTAGTGATTTTGCTAACTTTGTTGCATTTTCTGTGTTTTCTAATACCGGTATTTTTTCAACTACAGCCAACCTTCTTTTGGCTGCGAGCAAATCACCCGAACCAATTTCTTCAATAACTAATTCAGAAATGAACACCTCAAATTGATTTTTATATTCTTCCCACCACTCTATAGTTATAGCTTGGCGTGCAGAGACAACAATATCTCTACTTGGGCGAGCAGTAATATAGCTTATGACCGATGATTCTATATACACAGATTTCATTCAACTATGTCTCATTTGTTTTGAAGCTAAGGTAAAGCTAACCCGCCGCCCTACGACTCAGAATAAAACCAAAATACGTGGTTTTGCGGCCGGGTTGAGCGCTTGTTATGTAAATTTAACGCGCAAGTTTTGCACTTGCTATTCGATTTAAACTTACTCCCGATTCTGCCGCCTCAATTACAAGATGGCGATGTACCTCTGGTGGAACTCGAACCATAAATTTCCCACTATAGCTCCTAGCAGATATTGGTGGGGGGACTTCCTCTTTATTTTGAGACATGTCCTCTATAGATTCTTGGGCAACAGAGCGAATGCCTTTTAAAGCTTTTTCGGGAGAAGATGCCAGCCAACTGAGGCTAGGAAATTCAGCACATAACCCTACAAATTCTTCATCATCCTCAGACCACATCACCCGATAAGTATATTTATCACTTTCAATAGCCATGACTTACCTCAAGTTTTTCAATCGCAAGCAATACTTGCTTGACCTGATAAGGCTTAGCTTTTCCTTTGCGGTTCTGTATGTTTACGCGAGGATCATCAGGCCAAGGCGTTTTGTAGATACAATGGCTACTACCGCTTTGCCTAGGTAAGCCGAAATAGTGTTCACAGACCTTTTGAATCTCGCTGAAGCGAACACCTTTGGGATTCGCCTTCATTTCTTTAAGGATTTTTGCTATGCCACTCACGTTTTAATGATATCAATAGAGATACTTAATATCAACCAAAAAACTCAGACATAAGGCCCGCAATCACCGGGCTGCGACGGGTGATTGTCCATTTGTAAACGCCCGGCCTCGCGGCTCTGGGGCATTACATTGTTATGCCTTTTCCGTTTTTTGAAGCCAAAGTCCGGCTTTTCTTCGCGGACAAGCATGTCCATGAATTTTGAAAATCGCCTCTGTCTGGTTTCGGGTTTCTTTGCACTTGTCAATCCGTACGTGATGACATAACGACTCGATTTGTTGAGCGTTTCAAAAAACTGTTTCGCCTTCGGCTTGCTCTCCAGTCCTGCTAGGAAATCCGCTGGCACTTTCATTTCACTTGCCACATAGGCCTTCTCCCACCGGCCGTCCGCTTTGGCAGCACGAATATGCACAAGCCCTGACTCCGTCATCCGGCCCTCGCTTATCAAACGCTCCGCATGCTCTCTGTTCCTTTTTGACCAGTTGCTTCGCGCTTTCCGGGGAGTAATTCGCTGGAAATAGGCTTGGTCATCGATTGACTTCTTGACGCCGTCGATCCAGCCCCAGCACAGTGACTCAATCACGACATCGTCCCAAGTCACGCTCGGAATGCCCGTCTTTTTCTTGAATACCTTCACCCACAGCTCACTTTTGGTGGCATGATTCACCTTGAGCCACCCGCCGAGATCTTTCGGCGTTGCAAAGGTCATGATTCTCGCTGGATCGGGTTCAGGCATGAAACTAGATTCTCTCCGGCATGCGCAGTTAAACAACGCTGAAAATTGTCTGCGTTGACGTACTTGTTCAAGGGGGGAGCATCCCGGTGATGTAGACAATCTCAACATACGGCTGCCCCAAAAACGGCTTTATGAGGCCAAAGGCTAAGACTCGCCTAAAATACGAGGAAAAACTCAACAAATCATGTTTTATGACTTAGAAATTTGGATCGACTCTGAAAGAACCCCCTGTTTTCGCCGCTCGGCTTCTCAGAAGCCATCGTAGCCAGATCTCACCTTTAATATATTTTCTTTACTCTATCGGACAATTCGACAACCGGGCTTGTACAACAACCGGGTTAGATTGTGGCTCGTCCCTCACACAATCTAACCTTATTCGTTGGGGCAACCCACCAAGAACGCTACCAAAAACGAATGGACACGATTCTTGATTTTCCCACAAATGAGGTGAAGCAGGCTAAACTCATTTGCCCGAATCCGTTCATTTTTCTGAATGGCACGTAACCCACCAAAGGCTCACTGAGCTTTGAGTGCAAAGACTTGCCCAAGGGAAGTATCGCCGACCTTATGGGATACCCACTTCCTTGAAACTTCCTGGGAAAGTGGTATCAATGGCTTTTTGAACTGCGTCCACAAACTTCCGAATACGTGGCCAACTGGTTGATGACAGTACGATTATGGCAATTTTAAGCCCACTGAGATTTTGCTGATTTTGGAGGTTCTTATCTGCAGTAATAAAAATTTGGAAGCCCTCCTGCTCTGCTGCTGCCAGCAACTTACCATTCGTCAAAGTACTCCAACCTCGTTCAAAAGCTTGTTTCCACTTGGTGAGAGTCCAAGAGCTTTCGGAGGGGCACTGGAGTTCCTTGATCGAAGAGAATGCGCACTCATGCAACCTGGGATACGATCAAGCTTTTCGTTGCATGGTCGAGAACCGCACGTGCCTGCTCAATGGTAACACCCGGGAACCACTCCACAAACTCAGAAATCTGAACCCCATCTTCGAGGTTCTCAAAAAGAGCTGAAACGGGGATGCGGGTACCGCAAAATACCCAGCCACCACTTACACGCTCTGGGTCACGCTCTACTGCTGAACAAGAAGACCAATCTAACATGGTATGATCCTACCTCTAATGACCAAACGATTCAAGGCCCCAACGTCAAGTACAGACTTTTGTTAGGAAGAAAATATTCAATATTAGCTTTATTTTTCAAAGGTTTAAAAAAAATTAAGCCAAGAGTTGACTTGCCCCTTATTCTTTTTTTCTATTTTTATTCGTTGTGCTTTTATAAGGTTCATTTTATTTCCTTTTTCCGCACTGCACACTAATAGGGTTTTGCCAGATCCACTTGGGCAAAGGGAGAACATCTCGGTGATGTAGACGATATCAACATACGGCTTCCCCAAAAACGGCCTTGTAAGGCCAAAGGCTAAAACTCGCCTAAAATACGAGGAAAAGCTCAATAAATCATGTTTTATGACTTAGAAATTTGGATCAACTCTAAAAGAACCCCCTGTTTTCGCCGCTCGGCTTCTCAGAAGCCATCGTAGCCAGATCTCACCTTTAATATGTTTTCTTATACTCTATCGGACAATTCGACAACCGTAGAAATGCGTAGAAATGAGGTCAGGTCTTTAAAATTGCTGTTTTGTTTTTCTTATTAAGCAGTCGACTTATTGTTGGAAAATGAAGATTGAGATGACCGGCCTCCCCTGCCGAGCAAGCACTGACCAGCCAGTCCGTCCCATATCGCTCTACCATATTCTATTTTCAAAAGTCTCACCAAGAGGTGGACCCCAAGCGTGACACAGAGGAAGAGCATCTATAAGTGAAATCCTGA
>CAYVHO010000034.1:0-4329 GCA_964451325.1 uncultured Nitrospira sp.
ACAAATTTAAAAGAAAATTTATACCCGTTTTCGGAGTTTTCCTACAGGCTCAACGTAAAAGCTAAGCCGCTGCGCACAGACTCAAAATAAAATCGAAACGCTTTATGCAGTCGGTCTTGAGCGATTGTTCGCTGCTATCGAATAACGACTTCAAGTTTTTTGCCGAGGACTGCAACAAACTTTTCTAATGTTGAAAGCCGAATATCTTCTGCATGATTTTCTATTCTGGAAATTGCTGATTTTTTGGTGTGCAGTTTTTCTGCAATTTGTTCCTGCGTTAGCCCAGAGGCTTCTCTTGCCTGACGAAGAAGAACACCGATTTTAAAAGCCTTAAAGCCTTCTTCGTAACCATCACGGAATTCACTATCTGATGATTTTCGCTGACCAATATATTTTTTTAGATCACTCATTATGACAACCTCCCACGAAGGTAATCTTTTTTCCTAGCCTCGGATATTTTGATTTCCTTCATTGGTATTTTCTGTGATTTTTTTTTAAAAGCATGATTCAGAATAATAACCCTCTCACCGTCAATAAAACCCAAAAGTCGAAAGATATTATTCCCGACCTGAATCCTGACCTCCCAAATACCGACTGTGTTTACAAGCTTCTTAAAAGTATTGAGCGGGTGGAAAATCCAGTTCTTCAATAAGCTGAAGTACCCACGCAACCTTCTGTGCTTGTTTCCCTGAGAGAGAATCGAGAAATTTTTCTACAGGACAATATCCTGCTTCTGTCCGATAAAACCGAATTTCTCTCATGAATCAAGGTTAACATTAACGTGAACTTACTACAAGCACAGACTGCTGAAAACGAACGTTGAGCTAACCCGCCGCCCACAGACACAACCCGAAGGCCGCAAAGTGTTACGCGGTCGGGTTGAGCGAATTGTATGATTGTCTTTATGGAACATTGTAAGATAAAACCCCATGAATTACAGATATTCGTACCCGGTGTGTCAGCCCGATTGAGCGAAGGATCCGGCTTCTGCTGAGACCGTTAACAAGCGCGTGGCGGCACACCTACTCTTGAATTTTAAACTCGGACAGTCGAAGGGGCCATAGAGCCCGAATTTAGCAAGGATGAGTCAAAATGACAACGAAAAAAATTAAAAAAAATGAAATGAACAAAATACAGGAAGTCAATGTCGGCATTGATGTTGGAAAAAGTCAACTTGACCTTTTCATTCATGAAACGAAGTTGTATTTTTCTGTCGAAAATAATCCAACAGGCATTCGCCGCGCGCTTGCGCGTCTCAGGCCTTACCGGATTGCAAGGGTGGTTTTGGAGGCCACTGGCAGGTATGAACATGCCTTTGTTGAGGCCGCTTGTTCACTGATTTTTAGCAGGGATCAGCTTTACCTCTAAGTTACAGCCAACTGCTTTTGCATATTTTCGTAATGTGCTGATAGAGGGGGAGTGTTTTTTGCTACCGCCACCAGATTCTAGACGCGCAACAGCAGGAGTTTTAGTCCCCATCCGCTCAGCAACGTCTGTTTGGGTTAAGCCAGCACGAGAGCGTGCCTTTAATAATTCGTCGAATAGAGCAAATTCTGGCTCAAGCGCATCATATTCTTCCTTAAAGGATGGATCTATTTTCCACTCGGAGACCATCTGATTATGATTTTTCATTTTGTACCTCTGATAACCTTTTCCGTGCAATATTTAATTCTTTGCGAGGCGTTTTATTCGTTTTTTTGATGAAGGCATGAAGAATGACAATCTTGTGCTCAACAGCAGTACAGAAAAATGCACGTCCAATTCCTTCTTTGCTTCGAGCACGAATTTCAAATAGCCCCTCGCCCATTGAACGGGTAAATGGCATACCAAGATTTGGCCCAAAATCAATCATTCTCTCTGTTGTTCGAGCATAAAATGCTCTGATGCCAACCGGCCACTTACTGATTGATATCTGAACCTTTTCATCGTAGTAGGTTATTTCCCATTCCATACATCAACATTAACGCATTTGTTAATCTAAATCAAGGTACCCAAAGAATAGGACTCACAGTGAACGTTGAGCTAACCCGCCGCCCACAGACCAAGCCCGAAGGCCGCGAAGTGTTATGCGGTCGGGTTGAGCGACTGGTTAGGCCATGCCCCACGACCCAGCCTCTAATTTTAACGTGTGTATTTATCAAACTTGACTATAATCTTTATTAGTTGGGTCTTTGGCAGTCAGTATGCCAAATATTTTTTATCAAGGGATTATTATCTCTCGAAGCCACCCCCTCAGCCCAACCTTCATCTCGAATATATGGACTAGAATTCACTGGAAACGCCCATGCCGCACCCTCCCGAACAAGAAGACGCGCTAAATTCATCGGCCCCGGAAACCCCCACACGAAGCATGTGCCTAATTTTTCAGGACCCAGCTTTACGTAACACACGACTGCTTTGTCCGCCTGAGCTTTTGCTTTTAACCTCGACAAAGAAAACCCTCCGGCATCGAACTGAAGATTGAGAGTCTTATCATTACAGACTTGTGAGATTTCTGGTGCTCTAATCCCATTTAGTTGGATTCTTTCTCCATTTATGACTAGCGTTTGGCCGTCAAGTACTTTTGCCGTCCCCCAGACTTTTCTAAGTTTTTGGGTGTGTGAGAAGAACTTTGGATCTGAAAATCTCAACATATATTCACGACCATCAGGATCATTCGCCGCACCAATCTCAAAGTTCTACCCAATCATAAGTTCCTGAGGAGAGAGCTCACCATTTGCGTATGCTACGCTTAGGTTCATAGCGCATATGGTCAAGACAATAAATCGCTCAAATTTCATACCTGCTCCAAACACTGCGGAGGACTGTTCGCTTGATGCAATTGTTATGTGTTTTTTATATATGAAACTATTTCATCTTTTAGGTTATACCAAATAGCCACACCACCAACATGACTGTAATCAAAACCTTTGCCATTCAATGCACCGAGATCAATTACGGGACCGTTTAAAAAACCTAGATCAATACTTTCTACTCGGTGAGGCTTAATAAACCAAGTGGGTGATGCGACCCCATGAGAGAATGCATTTCTAACCGCAGATACTATTTTCCCCGCTGATACGATGTTCGTGGGAATATCATTTTTTCCTTCGAGGAGACAATTTAAAGAAATCGCTGTGGCAGCAAAGGCAGCCCCGACATTCATTTGAGAAACCCTAATAATTTCATTTTTGTCTTTAAACGAGTCATCAGAAAAGCATATGTTTTCTTCGTCGAGATTAATTTGCAGTTCCCGCCCGAAAACTTCAGAGTCAATTCCCTCTAGCTCTGCATAGCACATTGTTCTAATTGAAAACTCAAACAATTTAAAGCTCAACTCAACATCTTCTAATAAGTAATCGTTACTCATGCCCCCTCACTTTTCCTGGGCACCGGGTAGGTCAGGGGCATTGCTGCCCCCTTCCCCCCTAAGAACCGTACGTGACAGTTTCCCGTCATACGGCTCAAGCCCCTGTAAAGTTTTGTGTCACCAAAACTCGATAGCCCAGATCAACAGATCCCTATTTTGTTTAGCATGAACCACTGTCTAATAGTTACAATGACCCATATTGCTAAACAGGGTTCTACTCATCCGATAAGGGTTATCTTTCCGATACTCACTTGAAGCCTCAGTATGTATTCGGAGCAGCACCAGTGAACCTTTCAGCCCTCGTCATTTGCTTTCTCCGTTTATAAAGGTTCTCCAAACTTTCTTGCAATCAGGCACCGTATTGGAAGTCTGCTCGCTTTCGCGCCGGGTGATGTCTCAACCCGTATCCATCCCATTACAGAATGGTTAAGGCTTTTTCCAAATTCTCATACCCGCATTCCCTTCCCTGTGCCTTGCGGTTGCAGATAGCCGAAAATACGGCGGGAATAAGGGCTTACCACGTTCCACTTTTGTGACTTACGGATAACTTAGATCGACCCTGTACGCCGGTGGCGCGACATTCACGCAGGATGACGTTAAAGCATCCTGTCCTGACCACTCACTTTTTAGTCCAAGCCTGACAGCCTGTTTGGCTTGTTGCTCTTCACGACGCTTACAGATCTTCACATGTGTTGATCCTATTATCCAATCCTGGCCCTCACCCGGATTCAGGCTCCCTGGAGGGCTTCGGCCTCACGGCTTCTTCCCCGGCTCAATGCAAGCCTTCGGTACTTTGTCAGAAGGGCTTCACACCCCATCATCAACGCAATGGCAGCATGCCTTCCTAGGATACCCGTGGTGAAACACGGGGTTCTCTATCAACTAATAAGTCAATGAAAACAATCACTAAAGCGACTTCGTGTCGCAACGATAAGCTAACCCGCCGCCCCACGACTCAGAATAAAACCAAAACGCGTGTT
>CAYVHO010000035.1:0-3912 GCA_964451325.1 uncultured Nitrospira sp.
TACAGAATAAACCTTTTTAAAATCATTAACTTATGACTCTTTCAGCAAGCCCTATCTAGCGGTTTCAATTACTGTCTGCATGCCTAAAAAATACGGCATCGCCGTATCTTTGTCAATTTTAAAAAGCCAATTTTCGCGACAAATAGGGTCCGCGACCAATAGCGCGACAAATAGGGTCAGGTCTTTAAAATTGACATGGTAATCTCTTCAGGTACTTTTATTCACATGGCTACGAGCAGAAGGAGGTGGCCGATCATCTCAACCTTCATTATTCAACAATAAGTCGACTGCTTAATTGAGAAGAGAAAAATGGCAAGTTTAAAAACTTGACCCTATTTTTTCACTGTCTATTTTTTTGATCATTTTTTGACTGGCACTTTCGGAGCTTATTTCTCCGGTGGTGATGTAAAGGGTTTCACATCCGTCTTTCCCAAAGCGGTCTTATCAGGCCAAAGGCCCAAACTCGCCTAAAATACGAGGAAAAACCCCAAAAAACCTGTTTTTCTCCTCCGGGCGTTGTATGGACTCTGAAAGAACGTCTTCTTGTTGCCGCTCGGCTTCTCAGAGACCATCCGAACAAGCGGGTTAGATTGTGGCTCGCTCCGCTCTGACAATCTAACCTTATTAGTTATATTCCGATTATTTGATTAAGACCATCGATAATTTCTGATAGCTGCTCAGGCTCAACAACACCCAACTTCTTTCCAATTCGTTCCACTGACAAAGTGCGTATCTGGCTGATTTTTACCCACGATGCTTTTTGTAATTGTTTGGCCTCAAGAGCATAAGTTAACGGAAAACCAGCTTTTTGTGGCTGGCTAGTTAGGGCCATCGCAATAACGGTACCAGAACGTTTGTTGAAAATATCTTGGCTAAGGATAAGCACAGGCCTACGTCCTTCCTGTTCGTGACCTCGAGTTGGGTTGAGCTCTGCCCAACGAACCTCCCCTCTTAATATTCTGGCCATTCAGACATATCCTCATGATATCCTTCTTCTGCCAGTGTTTTTTCATGCTCCGGCTCCAACTTTGCGCACTCTCGCGCTAAAAGACTGTGATTCAGGCGGCTCAATTTTTCCTTTACAGCCTCTTGAATTGCACGACTTCGGTTTGGGAATAAGCGTTTCTTTACCAAGGCATCGACTTCGGCCAACAGTCCAGATTCTAATGTGATTGCAATTTTGCTACGACTCATCTGGCACCTCCTCTAGTATGATTAAAGATCATACCATTCAAGGTGTCAAGGAAATATAACGCCTTGAAACTGATCACGGTGTTGACTCATTTCAGATGCGGTTTTTCATCTGAAGTTTAGGCGAGAGCTTGCTCAAGCGAGTGGTCCGAGTGCTTGAACGAAGCCGCTCAGGCGGAGAAAAGACAAAAGCCCTCCGGATTCTCCTAGTATGTCATCTCAGGCCTTGAAAGAAGAGGGTTCATTCAATTACAGACATGAGGTTATAGGCGTATGCTGACATTATCTCAATCAGATTTCAAGGAGAACGACGAAACGCTTCTGAAACACCTTCGCATGAAAGGACTTCAACCTGGCGAGGGACTGCGTCTGGCGGTCGCCGATATCGATGCAAGGCGTTTGCAGGTCCATGTGCGTGACAGCAAGGGCAACAAAGACGGTTTTCTCCAAAGTTTATTATCTGCAAATGCTGTGGGGCGGCGATGAAGATTATCAAAACGAGGATACGGCCTGAACATAAATTTCGGGTCTTGCTAGATCCACTTGGGCAAAGGGAAAGCATCTTGATGATGTAGACGATATCAAATAGACTTTCCAAAAAAACGGCTTTATGAGGCCAAAGGCCGAAATGCGTCTAAAATACGAGGAAACGCTTAATAAATTATATTTTATGACTTATAAATTTGGATCGACTCTGAAAGAACCCCCTGTTTTCGCCGCTCGGCTTCTCAGAAGCCATCCTAGCTAAGCTCCCATCTTTAATATATTTTCTTATACTCTATCGGCTAATTCCACAACGGGGCTTGTACAACAAGCGGTTCAGATTATGGCTCGCTCCGCTCTCACAATCTAACCTTATTCGTTAGGTACGCCCTGCATATTTCATATGACAAGTGACCAAGATCACGGGACGACCTGAAGTTGGGCTAAAATTTTTTCTTTTATTTTTGTAGATGAGGTTTGAGGGTTATAGCTAACTTGAATAATTCTCCTACCAGCTATTTTTAAAAAAGATTCCACTTCAAGATTATGAACTGCATTTCCCCAATCTTCTCCAACAACGAAAATATCGACATCCAATTCTTTACAGGCAGATGTGTATTCCAGATTATAGTAGGGACGTACAATATCAACACATCGCAAAGCGCTTAGCATTGCCATTCTTTGTTCAAGAGGAACAACAGGGGCATTTATTTTATAACTTGCTACGACGTCATCTGAAGCAACACCAACTGCAACGGTGTCACCCAGAATTTTGCAATGTTGCAGGAGTGCCAAGTGACCCACATGTAATAAATCCCAAGTTCCCACTGTGTATATCAGCATTATTTTGTCCTTACCTCAGATTAAATTAAACGTGGTACTATAGCATGTTTTTCCACAGACTGATGTTTTTTACAGATTTAAAATCATTCTTAAATTCTCCTGAAAAAAGGCCACCGAATGACAGTCGAAAATGCTGAATCTCAAAAGTTACAACCTAACTCTATTCTCTCCTATGCGAAAGACCTGCCCAATATTTGTTCTCTGTCTGGATTGGCTTGTAGCCTTTTTGCCATTTACTTCAGTATTACAGGGTTTTACGCCGCAGTAATGATTGGCATGATCTGGGCAGTTGCTTTTGATTGGGCCGATGGTCTTATTGCGCGCAGAATGAAAGGCCGTACCGGTAATGACCGCGTTTTTGGAGGCCAACTTGATCTATTGATAGACATTGTTAGCTACGGGGTCACACCTGCTATTCTGCTTTTAAGTTATGGTCATTTCGAGATGATCTATCTGCCCGGCGCATTTCTAATGCTTGCAGCCAGTGCACTACGACTCAGTTATTTTTCTACCTTTGGTCTGGCTGGGGGAACAAACTACAAGGGCTTGGCTCTTGACAACAACAATATATCCATTGTGTTCATATTTTTATTCGAGGGTATTTTTAGCCACAGTCTTTTTTCTGTCATTCTCTATGCGACTGGACTGGGACTCGCAGCCCTAAATGTGTCAACCATAAAAACACCTAAGCTTTCTGGAAATCCAGTCAATGTTTTTATTCTCGCCGCCTACACAATTGGACTGACGGCTATTTACGGCTGGAGACTTTTATAAGATAGGGTAGGTGAATTTTTGAAACATAACGAGGCTGTAGAAAAAACCTGACTACAGCCCTCGTATTCCTTTTTTTATTCGTTTTTTTATGAACAGACTCTGTTCGACGACAGAGGTGGACCCCAAGGGTGACACAGGGGAAGAGCATTGGGATTTATAGTTGTCGATGATCGGGAAAAATAATTGTCGTTAATCAGTCGTCCATCGTTTATCTGAAAATGCTGTGGCGCTGCGATGAAAATTATCAAAACAAGGATTCGGCCTGAACATAAATACTTGATCCACTTGAGCAAAGGGAGAGCATCTTGATGATGTAGACGATATCAACATACGGCTTCCCCAAAAACGGCTTTATGAGACTAAAGGCCGAAATGCGCCTAAAATACGAGGACAAGCTTAATAAATCATGTTTTACGACTTAGAAATTTGGATCGACTCTGAAAGAACCCCCTATTTTCGCCGCCCGGCTTCTCAGAAGCCATCGTAGCAAGCTCCCATCTTTAATATATTTTCTAACAGAGGTGGGGTGGGGTCAGGTCTTTAAAATTGCTGTTTTGTTTTTCTTATTAATTAGGGTTTGCTGAAAAAGTCAGGCTGGCAATCTCACCCAAAGAGGTTCAG
>CAYVHO010000036.1:0-3135 GCA_964451325.1 uncultured Nitrospira sp.
AAATACATCAGAGAGATCACTTAAGCCACTGTCTCTTTTTTGGGGTCCACTTCTGAAAACAGCCTGATTAACATTGACTTTTTATCACAGTCGCTTATTAGCGTCCCACCCAAGATTCCGACCTCATTCTTAAAAGCAACTGAAAATACAACACATTAATTTTACTTTATTTTATTTTCTAGTTACTTAGAAGCTCCTATCCATCTTCCTTCTCGATGGGAGGAGGAGCAGCCACACAGGTTCCGGGCAGTTCGGCTGCACAGGTCCCGCCGGTGGGAAATGCCCCCTCTGGTGCATTGGACCGGTTCCATGGCATCTTGCCTAGCAGGATGCCCATGCCGCACCAGTCGGTGACCCCGGCGAAGATCAAACCCGTGCCAACGAACCCGGAAAGAATCAAAAATGCTGGATGGAGAAAAAACCCCGTGAGCACTCCAAGCAGGACTAGACTACCAGCCGCAATCCGAACTTGCCTCTCCAAAGACATACGAGCCATGCCTTTGACGGTATTCCCTCCTGACTCAAGGTATGCGTCCAGACCTCCTTCGATCACGGACAGCCCTTCCACGTGAAGTTTTTCCAAGACCTTCCTCGCCGTGGTCGCCCGCTTCCCGCTGCGACAAAGCAGCAAGCGCGGAGCGGGCATGGCCCTCACCTCATCGGCGCGTACCTCGACTTTGTCGAGGGGAATCAGGCGCGAGCCCGAGATATGTTCTCCGTCAAACTCGGCTCCGGTGCGTACGTCAATCACGCTGGCAGCACCACCAGTGACCACAAGGCGTAAAGCCTCATCCGCAGATATGGTTCCCGGGATGTTCACTCCCTGGCGGTTCAAGCGCAGAAGACGGTCCATATTGGCCGGTTTGGGAGGAGGATTGGCGGTGAGATTCTCCACGAAGGTCTCACGATTACTGATTTGCAGCCATGGGTTTTCCCTTTTCTCTTCCCCCAGCGTGCTTTTAATTTGGTCTCGATAATTATGTCCTGGAAAGAGAATCATTTTTTCTGGGAAATCGGCCAGGAATGCGTGGATTGAATCGAAGAGCTGGCCCGCATCTCCTGCAAGGAAGTCCGTGCGCGCAACGCCACCAATGAACAGGGAGTCGCCAGAGAAAAACGCCCCGTCGACGACCAGGCCCATGTGGTCAGGTGTATGACCGGGCGTGTAACGAACCGTGATAACGGATGTACCGAGCTTAATCCGTTCACCGTCTTTGGGGTGGTGGGTGACCCCGACATGCTTGGCCTTCTCGTGTACCATCCGGGTGCAGTCGAACTGAGAGGTGATGTCGGCTGCACCCGAAGGGTGATCGGCGTGGGTATGCGTATCCACTACATAACGAAGTTTCCAACCTTCGGCTTTCACCCGTGCGGCCATATCGTGGACGAGATCAAGGTGTACGTCCAAGGCCAAGGCTTCCTTGCTCGATTGATCAGCCAAAAGGTATCCGCGACATCCCTGGGGATGTGCGAAGGGCACAACTTTCAGGGAACCGATGGTCTCCATTTTTCGGGCTACCGTATGTGTCATGAATGTATCCTCCTAACCTGTGTCCTCGCGCCCAACGACCCTGCTCGGAGGTTGTAAGGTGTTATGCGGTCGGGTTGAGAATGTTTTTTGGAAAAATCATTTTTTACAACTACGTAAGCCAAAAGGGACATAAGCAGGGCACCAGCCTATGGTCGACGTGAAAACCAGGACCGCCCCAATAGCGCCGAACCAATTTTGAAAATAGATTCCAGCTGCAATGACACCTAAGCCCAAAATACCCCTGATGACTCTATCTGTCTTTCCTAAGTTACATTTCATTTCATTCTCCTTCTAATTTAAAGTTAAACTCCAACATCCCCTGTCACATATCCATTAAGTGACAGGGTTAGGATAGAGCTTTTGCGGGGAGACATCAGTGACTTAGGCACACAAATTGATGTTTTTTTGAGTCATTGTATTTGGGCCAATTTTTTTAAAAATGTCTTATCTAATAAGCGAATACATCCTCTTGAAAGTGCAATGGCATGTTGCTGTTCAAGTTTTTTCAAGGCACGGCTAATCACTTCACGGGCTGAATTCAATTCACTTGCAATTTCTCCATGAGTGAGACGAAGTTCAGGAACACAGTGTTTGTTGTTGGTAAAACGGTTTATTAAAAATTCCGCCAAACGGAGGTCTATTTTTTGGAACATGATCTTATCAATAAGAACCATCATCTGAACAATGCGGTCTGTGATTGTTTCAAAAGCGAGTTCTCGAATTTCTTTGTGTAGAGTCACCCACTTGCGAAATTTGGAGGCAGGAAAGAGTAGTACCTCAGCGGATGACACCACCTGTGCAGACGCAGGGTAATCATGATCAGTCATCATACCTAACGAGGTTAAAAGGCAGATTCCACCCGGTTTCACATGATACAAGGTAATTTCTCTGCCGGATTCTCCTGTTTTGAAAACTCGAATATCCCCTTTTCCAATCAAGACGACCTGAGTACAGGCATCCCCTTCATGAAAAAAAAACCTTCCTGCTGGCAAGTTCACTATATTTCCAGCTTGCTCTAGTTGTTGTTTCAAGGAAGGCTCTGCTTCATTATAAAACTTATATCCATTGAGTATTTGAATTTTATTCATCAATGCTACCAAGTCCATGGGATAACGCGTTTTGTACGGGATATGTATGCGCGATATTCTGGGAATTTTTCAATGAGAAGTTTTTCTTCTTTTAGTGCCTTTTTGGAAATAACGATCACAATAAGTGTGAGTCCCGCAAGCGTTTGATAATGAAAATTAAAAAGCGTAATTCCGAGCATCATTAACGTAAGAGATAGATACATAGGATGTCGAACCAAGGAATAAGGGCCAGATGTAATGAACTTTGCTTTAGGTTTGATTTGTGGATAAATGTTGAAATTTCCAATTTTATTAAAAAATATAGTCGTGATACCGATAATAATTCCTAATGCAGAAATAATTAAATAAAAATAATCTTCTTTATCTATCTGACCAGCAGGGTAACAACAGACTGCTATACCAAAAAACTGGCCAAAAACAAGGAAATGATCTTGGATTTCATGAGACATATTATATTTACGCTAACGAGGCTGTAGAAAAACCCCATCTACACCCCTCGTGTTCCTTTTTTGTTCA
>CAYVHO010000037.1:0-2486 GCA_964451325.1 uncultured Nitrospira sp.
TTAAAAAACGCTATCTTAGAGACGCTTCACACAACTTTAACGGGACAGTAGTGATCTGCCATATAAAAACCCTTCCGAAAAGTTAAGAACGATAGCATTTAGAGCAGGTGTTCTAAATGCTGTATATGGTAAGGAATTATAGGGAATTTTTTCCGTATAACACCAAGTTAGTGCTCAAAATTTTAGAAGGTTGACATATCATAAAGAGTATGTGACTCTTTGAGTTGTGTGGGAAATTTATGAACATAGGAAGGCTGTCAAACAACTGAAATTACTGTCAGTAGATGTTCTCAAAAGATACGAAAAATGGAAAGATATTGCATCAATTAGTGGTCCAGACGGACTGAGGAAAATTAAGGGCTTTAGAGACGAAAGCCTTCAGGGTAAATGGATAGGGCATCGTTCATCACGTCTCAGCATTCAATATCGCGTAATCTATAGAGTAGAGAGGGATAGGGTGTTTGTAGAAGTTGTTAACATAACTCTGCATGACTATAGGAGGTAGGCAAGATGAAAAACTATCGTAAAGCAAAAAAAATGGTGGAAGTCTCGATGGGAGAATCAGTTAAAATTCTTCGAGAACTACAGGAGCTAAGCCAAAATGAGCTTTCAGCACTGACTGGTATTCCTCAGTCAACGATATCTGCCATTGAAAATGGTCGGATTCGATTGGGTGTGGAAAGGTCAAAAATTTTTGCTCGGGCCTTGGAATGTCATCCAGCGGTTCTTGTATTTCCTGGTTGGGATATTTCTCAAGAGTCGGCAGCATAAGAAGGTTTGAGTATCGAATCATTATCAAACGAATTCTTGGGAAAATAAACCAAAAAAGAATGGGGTCAGATACCGTCTTAAAAATCAAGCGAAATTTGGATCAAAAGGGACGCGGTTCTTCAAAACACCATAAATGAGGTGGACGAGCTTTCGCATCGCAGCCCCGACGATCGCCATTTTGGACTTGCCTGATTCAGTGAGTCTTTCTTTGAGTTTCACAATGAGTGGATTGAAGCGAAGCGCAACTAAGGCTGGCATGAAAAAGGCCTTTCTGAGTTTTGAACGGCCGGTAGCCCTCCCGTAAAATAGAACCAATTAAAAGTAGAGTTTTATTTTAGAATGAGCAGAAGAGGAGGCTTTAGAAATGAAGCGATCAAGGTTTAGTGAGATCCAAATTGTATCGATATTGAAAGAGGCAGAAAGCGGCGTGAGCGTCGTTGATCTGTGCCGTAAACACAGCATGATCGACGCGACGTTCTAGCGCGAAGCCTGCCCTTGGGGTACAAATGGCGGTCGAAATATGGTGGACTTGAGGCCTCCGATTTAAAACGCTTGAAGGCTCTTGAGGATGAGAATCTTCGACTGAAGCGCATGTACTCGGAGCTCAGTCTGGATCATCAGATTTTAAAGGACGTCATAGGAAAAAAGTTGTAACGCCAGCTGACAGAAAAGCGCTCGTGCGGCATGTCCTGGAAACTTACCCCGTCTCCGAGAGAAGAAGTTGTAGGCTTTTTGGGATCACTCGCACAGCCTATCGTTATCTGGCGAAACCAAAAGAGGACGATATGATTCAAGCGCATTTGTCTGAGTTGGCAAAAGATCACCTCCGATGGGGATTTAAAAAGATGTTTCAATATTTGAAAACACAAGGGCATCGCTGGAATCATAAACGGGTGTATCGTGTGTATTGTGAGCTATTGCTTAACTTGCGGAAAAAACCCAAAAGACGTTTTCCCAGTCGGAACCCCCAAGCCTTGCTTCAACCGCTTTATTCGAACATCTGTTGGTCAATGGATTTCATGCGTGATAGCCTAGAATCCGGGGGCATCTTCAGGACATTGAATATCATAGACGACTTCAATCGAGAAATTCTGGGGATAGAGATAGATCGCTCTTTACCCGCAGATCGGGTCACAAGAAAGCTTGACTGCATCGCTGAATGGCGGGGCTACCCCAGAGCCATTTGGGTGGACAATGGCCCGGAATTTATTTCAGGGACGCTGCGCGAATGGGCAAGTGACCACAAAGTGGACTTAGACTTTATCAAGCCCGGCAAACCTGCGCAGAACGCTTACATTGAACGGTTTAATCGCACCTATCGAGAAGATATTCTTGATCTATATTTGTTTTCAGATCTGGATGAAGTCAGAGACAGAACAACCCACTGGATGTATGAATATAACGCAGAGAGGCCTCATGAATCTTTAGGAAATAAAACCCCTTATGAATTTTTGAGGGCCTATCAATGACCAAAACCCTCTACTTATGATTGGTACTAATTTCGAGGGCTTTACTGGTGCATGGCATTTAATACTTCTAAACGCCTGACTAAGTCTCGTAAGTACCTGATTCAATGGGTTGGGGTTGCCAAAGGCCTGGATGCATTGCGATGCAGAAACGCGCAATTAAATTGGCATCCATCTTGTCTGTCTTTGTGCGCGTTAATTAGGGCTTGCTGAAAGAGTCATAAGTTAATGATTTTAAAAAGGTTTATT
>CAYVHO010000038.1:0-2307 GCA_964451325.1 uncultured Nitrospira sp.
AATTGCTGAACCTCTTTGGGTGAGATTGCCAGCCTGACTTTTTCAGCAAACCCTACCTAAACCGGATAAAAATGGCAGAAATCAAAACAACAAGCTATTTTCTTCCAATAGGTCAACCTGGTTTCTCTACAAAAAAAGCCCTTAATCTTTTTAAAGATCAAGGGCTTTTTAAACCTTCTTGAAATCTAAACCCTCATTTTTTTGCTTCGATGATTCGACTGTTCAATGCTTGTAGCGGACGGACATTGCCATCAATAATAGCTCTGAATGCAGCAAGCTGTTTTTTTGAAATTTGCACAGGATCTTTCAAAAGCATCCATTTCACCCCTTCGCTGCAAGGTGGGGTCGTCAAAGATCCCGAATAGTGATAGTAGGAACGGTCGCTTAAGTGAAAAATGGGGTCAGGTCTTTAAAATTGACATAAATAATCTCTTCAGATACTTTTATTCATGTGGCGAGACTTTTGAAAATAGAATATGGTAGAGCGATATGGGACGGACTGACTGGTCAGTGCTTGCTCGGCAGGGGAGCCCGATCATCTCAATCTTCATTTTCCAACAATAAGTCGACTGCTTAATAAGAAAAAAACAGCAACTTTAAAGACCTGACCCTGTTTCGTGACCCTGTTTCGCGTACAGCCTCCTTAGCCGAAGAAATAGATGCTGGTTTTAGTTTCTCTACTTTAGTGTGTATAATACACATTGTGAGCAGTAGAGAGGTTATCAAAAAATTAAAGGCAGATGGTTGGATTCTTCATCATACAAAGGGGGATCACCATCAGTTCAAACATCCTAAAAAGCCTGGAAAGGTTACCGTCCCTCACCCGAATAAAGAAATTGCAAAGGGAACCCTTCGGAATATTTATCGACAGGCAGGGTGGAAATGGAGGTAATCATAATGAAGTTTCCAATTGTCATTCACAAAGACCCAGAGTCGGATTTTAGTGTCACAGTTCCTGATCTTCCTGGTTGTTTTTCGGCAGGTTCTACATTAGAAGAGGTGATTACTATGGCCCAAGAATCTGCTGAATGCCATCTTGAAGGTTTAATACTGGACGGAGATTCGATTCCAACCATTTCTCCTATAGAGGAACATCAGAAAAATCCTGATTATAGAGACGGGATCTGGGCAGTTGTTGATTTAGATTTAAGCAAGCTCTCAGTAAAATCGAAACGAGTAAATATTACTATCCCTGAAATGCTGCTTAACGCGGTTGATAGATATGCTAAAAAGCATGGAGAATCACGGTCAGGTTTATTGTCACAAGCGGTTACAGAATATATGACAAGTCATCATTGACACATGGCTAACGAATAAGCTTAGATCAGTGTCGTAATAGAGCCAAAACAGCCTAAAATTGCCCGAAAGAAACACGCTTTAGATATCAATCAGTTATAAAGGTGTTTCTTGAGAGATTGTGAGAGCAAAGCGAGCCAAAACCTGAACGGCTTGTTGTACAAGCCTGGTTGGTAAAGTGATGGTTGAGAATAAGAAAATATCTTAAGGCTCAGCGCTTGTTAGGATGGTCTCTGAGAAGCCGAGCGGCCATGAAGAAGGCGTTCTTTCAGAGTCCATACAAAGCCCGGAGGAGCAAAACACGTTTTTCCTCGTATTTTAGGCGAGTTTGAGCCTTTGGCCTTATAAGGCCGCTTTGGAAAAGGCGGATGTGAAACCCTTTACATTACCAACCGGAGAAGTCACCTTCGAAAGTGCCAGTCAAAAAATAGACAGAAAAAGAATGGCAGAGAATGGGGTCAGGTCTTTAAAGTTGACATGGGTAATCTCTTCAGATACTTTTATTCATGTGGCGAGACTTTTGAAAATAGAATACGGTAAAGCGATATGGGACTGGCTGGTCAGTGCTTGCTCGGCAGGGGAGCCCGATCATCTCAATCTTCATTTTCCAACAATAAGTCGACTGCTTAATAAGAAAAACAAAACAGCAACTTTAAAGACCTGACCCCATTTCCTCTGCTACAGAGGTGGACCCCAAGGGTGACACAGTGGGATACAAAGTATTAAAATTTATATTTACGAACCTTGATATAAACAACTATGACAAACCGACTGCCTCAGAAAACCTCCTCGATTATATCGACGCTCGACGATCTTGCGAAGTTGGCAAACTATTCCCTCATGGACACGCTCAACCGTGACCCTGACGCGACAGAAAACGGTGCCGACCACGCGCCACGACAAGTCTTCACGGGACATTATGTCCCCGTCAATCCTACTCCAATCAAAGACCCAGAATCACTACTGTCCCGTTAAAGTTGTGTGAAGCGTCTCTAAGATAGCGTTTTTTAA